>NZ_MAST01000035.1 GCF_001758225.1 Humibacillus sp. DSM 29435
CAAGCTCCCCGGTCGTCACCCCACTCGCACTATCGATCATGTGTTCGATTCTACCTGATTTGGTCAGCTTGCGCCAGACGTTGAGCCCACGAATCTCTCCTCACATCAGTGGAATCCGATCACTGCAGGCCGTGAGCAGCTGGCGGGTTCATGGGCCGGTTACGGGCCTCCGCGCCAGTGGTCGATGCGGCGGTGGTCGGGGGAGAAGCCGTGGTCGACTCCCCAGAGCACGGCCTGAGTGCGGCTGGCGACGTCGATCTTGCGGTAGATGGTGCGGATGTAGGACTTGATGGTGTTGGGGGAGAGGTAGGTGCGGGTCGCCACCTCCGCGTTGCCGAGGCCCTGCGTGATCAGGGCCAGGATCTCGGACTCGCGGTCGCTGAGGCCTTCGCCACGTCCGGGCCAGTCCAGGCCCGGGTTGGGTCGCACCCGCCCCGGTGGGTCGCTGATGACGAGCTCGCCGGCGTGGACTCGTTCGAGGGCGGCGACCAGGTCGCGCGCGGGCAGGGCCTTGGAGAGGTAGCCGCGCACCCCTTGCTCCTTCGCTCGCTCGATGAGGTCAGGGTGGAAGGTCCAGGTGTAGACGACGACGTGTCGGGCGTTGGGATTCTTGACGAGCACCCCGATCTCGTCGTGGTCGGACTCGGGCTGGGCGAAGGAGTCGTAGAGCACGATGTCGACGCTGTCGTGCAGGGGCTTGTTCGTATCGATCTCGGCGATGAGAACCCGGTCGCGGTAACGGTCGATGATGTGGGCCACTCCGAGCAGCACGACGTCGTAGTCGTCGACCAGGGCGATGGTGATGGGTTTGCTCACGCGGGCACCGGAACGGTGTACGGGTTGGCGCTCCGGCCGCTGCGGCGGCCGCTTCCACCGGGGGATCGAGGGGCAGGTCTCATCTCTCGACGATAAACCCACCTAGGGGTGTGCCGGTAGCGCCCTAGGGGTGAGAGTCTGGACCCAGTCAATATCGTCAACGAAAGGAATTCATCATGTTGGGCACCATCATCAGTGCGGTCGTCGTAGGTCTGATCGCGGGCGCATTGGCTCGTCTCATCGTTCCGGGCAAGCAGGACCTGTCGATCCCGATGACGATCCTGCTGGGCATCGTCGGATCGTTCGTGGGTGGCTTCCTGGGCTTCCTGCTCTTCGGCAAGGACTCGGCTGACGGGCTCCTGCAGCCGGCCGGCATCATCGGCTCGGTCATCGGGGCGATCATCGCCCTGCTGATCTGGAACCGCGTGGGCGGTCGCCGCTCCGTCAGCCGCTGAGCTGATCTCCGGCTGCCCACTGAAGATGGGTGGGTCGCCAACGGGTGAGTCAGGTGGTGGGGCCGTGCTGCTTACGACCCCACCACCGTTCTACTCAGTGCGGATCCGCACAGGGGTCGTACCCAGAACCGCCAACCGCTACCAGCCGGAGCGTCCAGAGTTCAGAATGACGAGCTGCTGGGTCGCCCGAGGCGGCACGTCCGGAGTATTGCCGGGAGCCCTCCGTGCGCTTCGGTTCGAGATCGAAGCGGTCACCGCGGAGGACGCCGATACCTTCGTCGAGCGGCTTGGCGGGCCCGGTCCATCACCCCTCGCGCGTAGAGAGGCACGATCACCCGTGGACCGTTCCCGACGCAGAAGATGAGATTGTCGAAGTGGTGGATGCCGGTCCGATGCGCCACCGTACGAAACGCGTCACGCGCCTCCTGCAGCTGATGGGGCGGCATGAAAGGTGACGGCTCGTCGGGCTGGTACCGGCAGCCCAGGGGGTAGTCGCGCCCGGCGGTGGTGGTCATCTCCACATGAGCTCCGAGCAGTCGGGTGACCTCGTGGGTGCCGGCGAACTCGACGAGGCGCTCGAGGGAGTCGCTCAGGGCAGGAGGATCTTCGACATAGATTCGACCGGGGTAGAGGGTGTCCCCGGTGTGGAGCAACCCGGTGGTGCGGTCGTACACCGCGATGGACGACTCCTCGTGACCCGGGATCGCAATGACGTCGACGGTGCGGCCGCCAAGTTCGAGCTGCCCGATCTCACTGGGCCAGTTGAGAATGCCGAAGAAGGCGCCCACGGCGGGCGCCGTGGTTCCGACGACGGTGGTGTGCGGCCGCTCTCGAAAGGCGTCGTCGCCTGCGATGTGGTCACCGTGAGCGTGGCTGTGCGCCACCACCAGCTCGTACGGGGCGTCGGCTCCGGAGGCGCGCTCGGCCAGGTGGCTGGCGACGAGGTGGTCGACGGTCGACCGCAGCACCGCTCCGTCGACGGCGCCAGAATCAACGAGCAGGGCGCGCGACCTGCCGAGCAGGAGAAGAAGAAACGGGGCCTCGTACGTGAGGTCTTTGCTCTGGCGCATCAGCACGGTGCCCGGCCCAAGTGTCTGCACCTGCAGGCTGGGGTCGGTCCGCCCGTGGCCCGGAGGTGAGCCGTGGATCCACGCCACGTCGGTGTCGAGCGCTTGAAGGGGTTTGGAGTTCATGGCTCCCACGCTAGGCCGTCGGCTGCGAGGCGCAGCCGACTTCAGGACGTTCAGGTGGTCGGTGACAGATCGGTGGAAGGGTGCGCGGTCCACCAGGTCCAAGAGGGCCCCTCGCCGGCCACGCGGATGTCGATGTGGGTCGCCAGGGCGCGAGCCCAGAACCTACGGGTTCAGGGCGAGCGGTTCTCGGGAGGCGGGGCGACGGGTGCGCCGGTGAACTTCTGCATGAACGGACCGATGATGTCCATCGGAAGCGGGAACACGACGGTGGAGTTCTGGTCGGCGCCGAGCTCGAGCAGGGTCTGCAGGTAGCGCAGCTGCAGGGATGCCGGGCTGCGGCTGAGGGTGTCGGCGGCCTGGCGCAGCTCCTCCGACGCCTGCAGCTCACCGTGCGCGTTGATGATCTTCGCGCGACGCTCCCGTTCGGCCTCGGCCTCGCGCGCCATCGCCCGCTGCATCGACTCGGGAATCTCGACGTCCTTGATCTCGACCACCTTGACGCTGACCCCCCAGGGCACGGCCTGAATGTCGATGGTGGCCCGGAGGTCCTCGTTGAGGTCGCTGCGGTGTGCGAGCAGGGTGTCGAGCTCGACCCGTCCGAGCACCGAGCGCAGGCTGGTCTGGGCGATCTGCGAGGTGGCGACCGCGAAGTTCTCGACGGCCATCACCGACTTCTCGGGGTCGAGCACCTGGAAGAGCACGACCGCGTTGACCCGCGCCGGCACGTTGTCGCGCGTGATGATCTCCTGAGGCGGGATGGTCAGCGTGACGATCCGCAGGTCGACACGCACCAGCTGGTTGACCAGCGGCAGCAGCAGGTGCGGGCCGGGGCCGAGCAACGGTCGCAGCCGCCCGAACCGGAAGACGACCGCGCGCTCGTACTCCCGCAGCACCTTGACTGACATCGCGGCGAGCACGATCACCACGACCACGACGATGACCGCGATGACAGTCCAGGTCACGAGTGCTTGCCTTCCTCTTCGGTGCGGCGCAGGCGGCTGCTGCCGCTCACGTCGGTCACGCTGAACGACCCCCAGCGGGTCGCGAACCGGTCGTCCGTCACCGGTGGTGCCCCGGCCCGCACGTGGGGCACCTGCTCGGGAAACCCGGAGGGGGTGCGCCACAGGTGGCGGGCCAGCGGGATGCCGGCCGCCACGGCCGTGGCCACGGTCATCAGCAGCAGCAAGGTGTCGCTGACCCCCGGGCCGGAGAGGAGCATCCCGGCGGGCAGCACGACGGCCAACAGCGCTATGCAGCAGGCGATCCCGCGGTGGAACCGACCTGCCTCCGAGTGCGGCCAGGGGTCGACCTCGCGGGTGACCTCGCGCCCGTTCGGTGAGCTCGTGCAGCTCTTCTTCACCGGGCAGGCGTTGCAGACCGTCGGTTTGGCCCGGTAGCGCATGACCCGCTGGTCGGGGTCGAACGTCTGCGGCCACAACCACTGGTCTTCCGGGCAGAGCCACGCGTCATGGTCGGCGTGGTAGGTGAACGACCCCGTGCGCCACTTCGCCGAGCGAGCGGAGGTGCGACGGGCCAACCGGTCGAAGCTGTAGGCGACCCCGAGCAGGAAGACCGCGTAGAGCGCCACGAGCAGAGCGGCATCCGAGGGCCTCGTCATTCGCGGGGCCGAGTCGGCTCGGGAACGAGCTCGGTGAAGAGCACGTCCTCCGGCAGCTCCGTCACGGTCTCGCCCGTGCGGAAGTTGCGCAGGCCGAGCCAGGTGATCCACAGGAACGGCAGGGCGCCGCCGACGATGAACACGACGTCTCCGGGCAGCCGGGCCCACTCCAGCAGAGCGTTGCCCGGGGTGGTGATGAAGCCGAGCGACCTCGCCTCGAAGTAGCCCTTGCCCACCGACTCGTAGAGCTGCAGAATGCCGAGCGGCAGCAGCGTGGCGAAGACCATCCACGCCAGGCCGATGTTGAGCGACCAGAAGCTGATCTTGGCCAGCTTGTCAGGCCACTTGTCGGCGGGAATGAGGTAGCGCAGCGCGAACATGGCCAGGCCCACCGCCAGCATCCCGTAGACCCCCATCATCGCGGCGTGTGCGTGGTTGGCGGTCAGGGCGGTACCGATCTCGTAGTACGACACGATCGGCAGGTTGATCAAGAAGCCGAAGACCCCGGCGCCGAGGAAGTTCCAGAAGCCGACGGCCACGAGGAACATCACCGCCCACCGGTGCGGGAACGGTGCTCCGGAGCGCGACTCCTGCCGAGAGCCGAGCTGCAGGAAGCTCCATGCCTCAACGGTCAGAAACGTGAGCGGAATGACCTCTGCCGCCGAGAAGAACGCGCCGAGCGCCATGTGCTCCACCGGCGTCCCGGAGAAGTAGAGGTGGTGCATCGTGCCGATCACGCCGCCGGCGGAGTAGAGGATCACGTCGAGGAAGATCACCCCGAGCGCAATCTTCTCGCGCACGACGCCGAGCATGACGAAGATGTAGGCCACCATCACCGTGGTGAAGAGCTCGAGGAAGTCCTCGACCCACAGGTGCACCACCCAGAACCGCCAGAACTCGGCGACCGAGAAGGTCGTGTCGGTGCGGGCCAGCAGGCCCACCGCGTAGAAGGCGGGAATGGCCAGGGCCGAGAAGAAGAAGAGCCACGGCATGTTGCCCTTGGACTCTCGCTTCAGCCGGCCGCGGATGCCGCGGTAGATGATCGCGATCCAGATGAACAGGCCCGCGACGAGCAGGCACTGGAAGACGAAGGGCAGGTCGAGGTACTCCCACTGCTGTGCGAAGAGCGGGCCCTTCGCCCACGAGACTCCGTGGATCGAGAGTGCCTCGGCGGCCATCGAGCCGAAGACCACCACGGCCACGGCGCCGAGCAGGATATAGGCGAGCGTGTGCTGATGCCGTGGCTCGCGGCCGGCGATGAACGGGGTCAGGAAGATTCCCGCGGCCAGGAACGCCGCGGCCGTCCAGAACAACGACAGCTGCAGGTGCCAGGTTCGGGCGAGGTTGTAGGGCAGCCACTGCGCCAGGTCGAAGCCGAAGAAGGAGAGCAGGTCGGCCCGGTAGTGCTCGGCCGCGGCGCCGAGCAGCGTCTGGGCGACGAAGAGCAGCGCGATGACGAAGAAGAACCACGCGCTGGCTCGCTGGGCCTTCGTCAGCCCGACCGTACCGGGCTGGCGGAACGCGATGATCGGCGCTTCGGCGCTGTGCCAGCCGATGTCGCGGCTCCACCGACCGTAGACGGCGAACAGGGCTCCGGTGCCGCCCAGCAGCACGATGAGCGACAGCACGCTCCAGACGATGACGTCAGCCGTGGGCCCGTTCTCGACACGCGGCTCGGCGGGCCAGTTGTTGGTGTACGAGTAGGAGTGCCCCGGGCGTTCGGCGGCGGCCGCCCAGGCCGTCCAGGCGAAGAACGAGGTGAGCTGGTGGATCTGCTGCGGGTCGGTGATGACCCGCGGCACCAGTCCGTTCGCCGTCGAGTCCAGCCCGAAGAACTGGGCGTAGTGCGCCTTGAGGGCGGTGAACGCCTTGGCCTGACCGTCGGTGAAGGTGAGCGTGCCGGTGCCGGCGTCGTAACGGTTGGTGCGGTACTCCTGCACGACTGCCCCGTTCGGGTCCGGCGTGCCGGCGGCGACCTGTTGCGACCGAGCGATCTCGGTCGAGCGGCGCAGGTAGTCGGCGGTGAAGTCGGGACCCAGGTAGGCGCCGTGACCGAGGATCGAGCCGTACTGCATCAGTCCCCGGGCCTGGAACAGCTCCTGCCCTGCCGTGATGTCCTCCGTCGTGAACACCGTTGAGCCGGAAGCGGCCACCACCTTCACCGGCTGCGGCATCGAGTCGGTGTACGTGCGGTAGGCGAGAATTCCCATGACGAAGAACCCGAAGAGCATGACGATGGCGACCGCCTGCACCCAGCCCTTGCCGATGAGCATCGGCCGTCGCACAGGCGTCTCAGGCGGTTCCGGGGCCTGCTGGGCGGAGGTGGTGTCGGTGGCCATCAGGCTCCCCTTCGAGTGGCAGATGCCGGGTCAGGGCCCGATGAGTGGTCGGCGGCGCACCGCCAGGAGCTACCGGGTTTCGGCGAGTACGCCGGCGACATCTGATGTCAACGCAACCTAGGGCGCAGCCGCAAACGGGGGTAAGAGGTCTAAAGTCCCGAACTTTCGACCGGGTCTGACGCGCGGATGCCGCAAACGTGCGCCCCGGCGCGCAAGGAAGCCCAGGTAGAGCTCATGCAGGCGCTCAGGCGGGCAGCCTCCGAGCCCCGTCTCGGCCTGGCGTCGGCGGTAGAGTCGAGGGCGGAAGGTGCCGATCCGTGGTCAGTGGACCCAGATGGCACCTGCGCCGTTTTCTCCCGATGGCCACGCGAAGGGATGAGCAACAGCGATGTTCGGTCGAGAGCGCGAGCGGGCGCAGGTCGAGAGCCTGCTCGACCACGTGCTCTCCGGTCGCAGCCGGTCTCTGGTCGTCACCGGTGAGACCGGCCTCGGTAAGACCACTCTGCTGCGCTACGCCGAAGAACGGGCCCAGCGGTTTCGGGTCGTACGCATCACCGGCATCGAGTCGGAGATGGAGTACCCGCTGGCCGGCCTCGGTGCGCTGTGGAGCCAGCTCGACACGGGCGCGATCGACCTGCCGGGCCCTCAGGCTGCCGCGGTCGAGGTCGCGCTCGGTCACGCCCACGGTCCCGTTCCCGACCAGTTTCTCGTGGCACTGGCTCTGCTGACTGCTCTGTCGCAGGCCTCGCAGAAGCAGCCGATCCTCTGTGTTGTCGACGACGTTCAGTGGCTCGACCGGGGATCGAGACAGGCCCTCGGCTTCACCAGTCGACGCCTGCACGCCGAGTCGGTGGCGATGGTCTACGCCGTGCGCCGACCCCACCGCGTACCCGAGCTCGACGGCCTTGACGAGCTCACTTTGGGCCCGCTTCCCGACGCGGTCGGGGCCGAGCTGCTGCGCCGCCGGGCCGGGTTGCTCGACGAAGCCATGATCCGCCGCATCCTGCTCGAGTCGCGAGGCAACCCGCTCGTGCTGGAGGAGGTCAGCGACGGCATCGAGCGCACGAGGCTGGCCACCGGCTACCTCGACTTCGGCGACGTCACCGAGTGGACACCCGTCGAGCGGTTGTACGCCGGGCGGATCACCGCCCTGCCGCCCGACACCCGACTGCTGCTGCTCGTCGCGGCGGCCGACCTGACCGGCGACGTCGGGCTGTTGTGGTCGGCGGCCACTCGTCTCGGAATAGACGAGGCCGCAGCAGAACCGGCGGTGTGCGACGAGCTGCTGCGCATCGGCGACGTGGTCGGTTTCCGGCATCCGCTGATCCGCTCCACCGTGTACCGGGAGGCCCCACCTAGCGACCGGAAGCGCGTGCACCGTGCGCTGGCCCACTCGATCGACGCCGACGCCGAACCTGATCGCCACAGCTGGCACCTGGCCCGGGCGGCCACCCGACCGGACGAGACGCTGGCGGGTGCCCTGGAGCGGTCGGCCGACCGCGCCCTCAGCCGGGGTGGGGCTCGGGCGGCCGCGCTCTTTCTGCAGCGCGCGGCCATGCTGACCCCTGATCCGTCCCGGCGTGGCACGCGCGCCCTGGCTGCCGCCGTCGCCGCCGTCACGGCGAGCGAGTTCGACGACGCGCTCGACCTGCTCGCGCTCGTCGAGCGGTGTCCCGCCGACTCGTTGCGTCGCGGGCAGGTGCAGTCGCTGCGGGCCCAGATCAGCTTCCTCACCGTGCGAGGGGCTGACGCCGTGAGTCTCTACCTCGAGGCGGCGCGCTGGTTCGAGACCAGCGACCCCCTGGCCGCTCGACAGGCCTACCTCGACGCGTTCGAGGCTGCCGGGTTCGCCGGTCGGCTCAGCACGGCCGGGTCGCTCGACGACGTGGCAAGGGCGGCCCTGGCGGCGCCCAGGGCTCCCGACCCGCCGCGTGCGGTCGACCTCCTGCTCGACGGGGTCGCGGCCCGCCAGCTAAAGGGCGGGGCGGCCGGCATCGAGGCGCTGAAGGCCGGCATCGCCCACGTCCGGAACGATCTTGAGAGCCCGTGTATCTGGACCGCCCTGCGGATGTGCATCTACCTGTGCGACGACGAGTCGTGGGAGGTGCTGGCCCGGCGAGCCGTGTCGACGGCGCGACAGTCGGCGGCCCTGGCCCACCTGCCCGTGGGCCTGGAGTTCCTCGCGGGCCTGCTCACTCTCCGGGGCGACTTCGCTGCCGCGGCCGCTCTCATGAACGATCACGACGATGTGGTGGCCGTCGCCGGGGTTCCGCCACGCCCTTACGTGCGGCTGCTGATCGCGGCGTGGACTGCGAGCGAGCATGACACCCAGCACCTCATCGACGGAGTCATCGCCGAGGGCAGCGACCGGGGGGAAGGCAATGTCATTGCGTTCGGCAACTACAGCCGGGCGGTGTTCCACAACGGCCACGGCCGCTACGAGCTGGCTCTGGCGAGTGCCCAGGCGTCGTTGCGGGAACCGACGGGCGGGGCCTGGGCCCCGATCGAGCTGATCGAAGCGGCCACGCACCTCGGCACCCCGGGGGTGGCGCGCCCTGCCTACGAGCAGCTCGTGGCCGAGGCCGACGCCAGCGGCACGCATTGGGCTCTCGGCCGCGCGGCCCGTTGTCGAGCGATGCTGGGTGAGCGGCGAACGACGGAGGACGAGTACCGGCAGTCGCTCGACCACCTCGGCCGCACCCCCATGGTCGCCGACCGGGCCCGGTCGCAGCTGCTCTACGGCGAGTGGCTCCGTCGCGAGAACCGGCGCGTCGACGCCCGGGCCCAGCTGCGCCCAGCGCTCGAGGCGTTCACTGCGATGGGCGCCCTGGGTTTCGCCGAGCGGACCCGTATCGAGCTGGCCGCCACCGGCGAGCGGGCGCGTCGCCGGGTTGCCGACACCCATCACGATCTCACCCCCCAAGAGCTGCAGATCGCGCGGTCCGCGGCGGCCGGAGCCACCAACGCCGAGATCGCGGAGCGCCTCTACGTCAGCGCCAGCACGGTCGACTACCACCTACGCAAGGTCTACCGGAAGCTCGGCATCACCTCGCGTCGCCGCCTGCGAGAGGCGCTGCCGGTGTCGATCCAGACCCGGTGAGGATGCCGCTGTTCTGTCGTATCGCGGGTCGTCGGTTCGCGGGCTGACTACGCGAGGTACGGGACTCGACCCGCGCCCTCGACGGCGACGATGGGTGTCGCGTCGCCGGCGGCTTCTCGCGAGTCTGGAGCAGAACCCATGAGTGAACCCGCACCCGCTGCGGCCCGATCCGCGCTGGCCCCGCTCCGGTTGACCGTGTTCCGGTGGCTGTGGATCGCGGCCGTCGTGAGCAACATCGGCAGCTGGATGCAGACCGTCGGCGCCCAGTGGTTCCTGGTCGACAACCAGAGCTCGCCGACCCTCATCGCACTCGTGCAGACGGCGGCGGCCCTGCCCGTGCTGCTGTTCGGGCTGGGGGCCGGCGTGATCAGCGAGCTGTTCAACCGGCGACGTCTGCTGATCGGGGTACAGGCCTTCCAGGTCTGTGTCGGGGTCGGTCTCGCCGCGCTCACGGCGGCAGGCGAGATGACCCCGGCGCTGCTCCTCGTGGCCACCTTCCTGATCGGTTCTGCGAACGCCCTGCAGCTGCCGGCCTACATGGCGCTCGTCCCAGAGATCGTGCCGCGTCCGCTGATCCCGGATGCCGCGACGCTGAGCTCGATCGGCGTCAACATCGCCCGGGCGGTCGGCCCGGCTGTCGCGGGCATCGCGATAGCCCGGTTGGGGGTGCCCTTCGTCTTCGCTGTCAACGCCGCCTCCTTCGCCGTGTTCCTCGTCGTGCTGGTCGCCTGGCGCGACTACCGCCCGCCACGACAGCGGGCGGAACCGTTCCTCGATGCTGCCCGGGCGGGCCTGCGCTACGTGCGCTACGCCGGCGTGGTCCGGCGGTTGTACGTGCAGCTGGCGTTGTTCATGATTCCGGCCAACGCGCTCTGGGCGCTGCTGCCCGTGATCGCGAGCACGCAGCTGCGCGTCGGTTCGAACGGGTACGGACTGCTGCTCTTCGCGGTCGGCACCGGCGCCATCGTCGGAGCCTTCGTCATCAACGCGGCCCGGCGCCGGCTCGGTACGAGCATGATCGTGACGGTCTCGTCGTTTGTCTACGGCGCGGGCATGGCGCTCGTCTCGCGCTCGCACTCGATGGTTGTGACCCTGGTGGTGCTCGTCGTCGTCGGGGTGGCCTGGATCGGGGTCATCGCCACCATCAACGGCGTCGTTCAGTCGTTCCTGCCGAGCTGGGTGCGCGCGCGTGGACTGTCCGTCTACCAGGTCACGCTCTTCGGTTGCACCGCGCTCGGTTCCGCCATCGCAGGCGCCCTCGGCACTGCGATCGGAGTCCCCGTCACCGTGACCCTGGCCGGTGTTCTCGCGATCCTCAGTGGCGGGGTGCTACTGGTGCGCCCATTGCTCACGACGGCCGACCGGGACCGGGCTGTGGTGGCGTTGCCGCTCACCGACCTGCCCACCGTCACCGTGAGTGAGCCGGACGATCTCGAGGGTCACGCCACGATGGACGATGGTGACTTCGCCGGACAGATGACGCCCGTGACCGGTGCGGGCCACACCCTCGTACTGGTGCGTTACGCCGTTCCGGAGAGCCGCCGCGTGGAGTTCATCGCCCACATGCGTCTGGTGGAGCGCAGTCGACGACGCACCGGAGCGCGCGAGTGGCAGCTCTACACCGACCTGGAGCACCCGGCCGAGCTGGTGGAGGCGTTCATGCTCGGGTCGTGGCGCGAGCACCTCAGTCAGCACGAGTCTCGCCACACCGGAGACGACATCGCCCTGCTGGCTCTCGCTCGTGACCTCGCCGTCGGGGACCCGGTCGTGCAGCATTTCGTGGCGGTCGACCGCGTCTGACGGCCGACTACGCGCGTCACGGGACTCGACGCGAGGCGCTCGACGACAGGCTGGTGCCGAGCGGAACCCGCCGCCCGATCTGGAACGGACGAGACGATGAACCGAGCCGACGTGCAGTGCACCCACCTGGCGACGGTCGCCGACGTCGAACCGTCGTCGCCGGGGTGTGAGGACTGTCTGCGGACAGGCGGGCATTGGCTGCACCTGCGCCTGTGCATGCACTGCGGGAAGGTCGGTTGCTGCGACAGCTCGCCGAACCGTCATGCGACCGCGCACTGGACGGCGCACCGCGACCACGCGATCATCCGCTCCTACGAACCGGGGGAGGACTGGTGGTGGTGCTATCCCGACGAGCTGTTCTTCGAGATCGACGATGCTCCGGCCTCCCCGAGCCACCCGTGAGCCCCTTCCCCTGGCGCCTCTCGGGGCTCTGACACTCCGGGTCCCGACGCCACACCGCGTGAACCGCGCGACATCACCTCCCCGCGAGGAAGGGGCCCGCTTCGTCGCCCACGAAACAGGAAGTCTCTGTGGGTGCTGGTGCCGTCGTTGCGGGTCACGTTCGCGGCCGACTTGCTGCTACCGGCCCACAACCGTCAACTTTGGCGGCGCGTGACCTCGTCCAGTGTGGTCGGGTCGGGGGGTGGGCCCATGGGAGGGGCGGCCTCAGGATGGTGGAGGTCGAACGCCGGCCGTTCGGAGCGGATGCGGGGCAAGGTGGTGAAGTTGTGCCGCGGCGGCGGGCACGAGGTGGCCCATTCGAGCGAACCGCCGTAGCCCCAGGGGTCGTCGGTCTCGACGAGGGGTGCATAGCGCCAGGTGCGCCAGACGTTGTAGGTGAAGGGGATCATCGAGGCGCCGAGCAGGAACGCGCCGCAGCTGGAGATCTGGTTGGCCAGCTGGAAGCCCTCTGCCGGCAGATAGTCGGCGTAGCGACGGGCCATGCCCTCGATGCCGAGCCAGTGCTGGATCAGGAAAGTGATGTGGAAGCCGAAGAAGAGCATCCAGAAGTGGATCTTTCCGAGCTTCTCATCGAGCATGCGACCGGTGAGCTTGGGCCACCAGAAGTAGAAGCCGGAGAACATCGCGAAGACCACGGTGCCGAACACGGTGTAGTGGAAGTGCGCGACGATGAAGTAGCTGTCGGAGAGGTGGAAGTCGAGCGCCGGGCTCGAGAGGATGACGCCGGTCAGACCACCGAAGAGGAAGGTGACCAGGAAGCCCATGGCCCAGAGCATGGGGGTGGCCATGACGACCTTGCCGCCCCACATCGTGCCGATCCAGTTGAAGAACTTCACGCCGGTTGGAACCGCGATCAGCATCGTCATGACGGCGAAGAACGGTAGGAGCACCTGGCCGGTGACGTACATGTGGTGGGCCCAGACACTGGCCGAAAGGGCCGCGATGGCGATCGTCGCGAAGACCAGGGTCTTGTAGCCGAAGATCGGCTTGCGGGAGAAGACCGGGATGACCTCGCTGATGATGCCGAAGAACGGCAACGCGATGATGTAGACCTCCGGGTGGCCGAAGAACCAGAACAGGTGTTGCCAGAGGATGGCCCCGCTGTTCTCGGCGTCGAAGATGTGCATGCCGAACCGTCGGTCACCGCCCAG
>NZ_MAST01000036.1 GCF_001758225.1 Humibacillus sp. DSM 29435
CTTCTACCCAGCGAGCACACGGACCGAGCGTGGCGTATTCACGCACTGGCCCCGGGCTTCGCCGTTGAGGACGTGTGGTCCCTACCGACACCAGATCAGGACCGTATTCGCGTGGTTGTTCTTGTCTAACGACGAGTCTCTGCCCCCGGACATCGGGTAACCCGAGCCCTTGTGGCAGCCACGGATTCCTGCCGGACATTCCCCGTACCGAAACGAGATTGCCAATGACCCAGCTCGAGGACACCCTGCCGCAGTGGGACTTCACCGAACGCCATAGTCGCTGGATCGACGCCCAGCCGGGCCAGGTGTGGGAAGCGTTGACGACGCTGAGGTTGGAGGATCTGACACTGACCCGCCCGCTGGTCGCCGTTCGCCATCTCGGCTCGTCGGGGACCAAAATGAGCAGCAGCCTGTTCCAGGACGGCCCGGTGACGATGTTGCGCACTGACCCACCCTGCTACGCCGTCGGTGGCGCCATCGCCAAGCCGTGGCAGCCCCGGCCAGACAGACGGGTACCCGCTTCATTGAGCGACTTCGCCAGCTTCACCGAACCGGGGTGGGTCAAGTACCTGACCGACTTTCGTCTCATCGCAACCGGCCACGGGACCCGCCTGGTCACGGTGACGCGCGGGGTGTGTACCGACGCTGCAGCGCGGCGGCGGTTCAAGTGGTACTGGGCGGCCATCCGACCCGCCAGCGGCCTGGTGCGCAAAGACATCCTGTGGACCACCGCCCGTTGGGCTCGAGCCGGGGCCTGATGCACCCCACCGGGGACTCTCCGGCGTCCACCCTTAACCAGCGGCGGGTCGCGATCGGTTGGGCTGGCATCCTCGCACCGATGCCGTACCTGGTGTTGAAGGTCAACTGGACCCTCGGCGGCGACGTCGGGATCACCGACCCCGACCTTCTCACCGACCCGGTGTACCGGTTGGCCGACGGCTTCACCATCGGCGCCGAGCTGGTCGCGATCGCGATAACGCTCGCGATGACCCGCCAGTTCGGCCAACGATTGCCCGCCTGGCTGGTCCTGGTCCCGATGTGGGTGGCCACCGGGCTACTCGCCGTGATCGTGGTGCTCGCGCCGTTGGCAGCACCCTTTGCGGTTTCGGACAGCGCCGCACGGGCGGGTCTTGAAGGATGGGTCTACCTCCTGGTCTATGCGGGCTTCGTAGCCCAGGGGGTGCTCCTACTCTGGGCCTTCGCCCTCTATGCGCGCACCCGATGGGGGCATCTTCAACTACCACCACCGGCCGAAGCAGGAAGTGCGCTGCGCGCAGTCGCGGTGGTCACGGGGGTGGCATGCGCCACCCTCGGCGTCTGCTACTGGTGCTGGTCACTTGGCCTCGCCGAACCGACGGTTAAACCATCAGGCGTTGACCGTGTCACCTTGGCGGTCTACGGCGGGTTCGCGTTCGCTGCGGCCGCGAGCATCCACACCTTCACCCGCGAACGAGCCACGAGCACCAGCCGTCGGTATGCGGTCCTGGGCCTCTGGGTCGCCACCAGCGCCATGACGACCTGGGGCGGTTACTACCTGGCCCTTGCTGCCTGGCATCCATCACTCGCATCCCCCTTCCTAGTCTTCGCTGCCGTCGCCAAAATTGCGCTATCGGCGGGTATCGCGGTCCTCGCCCTGGGCCTGCTCACAACGCAGGCGCGGCGACCACCGAAACCACGCGAGATCGCTCCACTCCGGTAGCGCGGTCAAAGTTCCTTCAGGAACTGATCAGACCCCCGGTTGCCCGTAAGACGGCCCGGAATCGCGGTCGGCACCCGCCATCACCCGTACCTTCATGGATGCCCTGCTGGCCGTGAGCACCACGCGAGTTGAGCCAAGGTCAAGTCCGGATCGGTGGTGTACGAGGGTGATCCGTCGGGGTTGTTCGTTTAGGCGGTGATGGTGGCGGCGATCAGGTCGGTGTTCACCTGCTAAGGCTGGTCGGTGGTGGTGCGGGCGGTCAGGACGCCGCGGGCCTTGGTCAGGGCCTCCAGGCCGAGGTAGGGCGTTGTTCGGCCCATCCTGTGCTGCTCGGCGAGGACGGCCCCGATGAGCCGGATCACGGCCTCCCGGTTCGGGAAGATGCGCACGACATCGGTCCGGCGGCGGATCTCCCGGTTGAGACGATCTTTTAACCGGCCTTGGGGGTCGGGGCAAGCCCGTGGAGACCGGGTCAGCGTGGTCGGACCCGGTCGAGAGGTGGCCTTGCAGGGCCTGTGCGACGCGGTCGTGTCGTTGAGCCTCGTCGGTCCAGCCGCGGAGCTCGGTGTCTGACTTCAGTGCGTGGATGTCAGTGACCTGTTCGGCCAACGCGCGAGCGAACTCGGTTGCGGGGGTGAAGTTGTCGCAGGTTTCGCAGATGTTCGCGTAGGGGCATGTGCCTTGGGTTTCGTGGCGCGAGCAGTAGCCGTGCGCGACGGGGGTTTTGAGCATCTCGGAGGCGATCCAGGCGATCTTGTCCGGGACGATGGGTCGTCCGACCGGGGTGAGCGTCAGCTGGCGACGCATCGCTCCCATCGCTTGGTCGTAGGCGGCTCGCAGGGTCGGGGAGGCCAGCGTGGCGTACCGGATGGTCATTTCCGGGGTCACGTGTCCGAGCATCGCCCTGGCCAACGTCGTGATCGTCACCCGCCGACTGATCCGATGCGCCTGGACCACCCACCGCTGGGACAGCAGACCAACCCGCCGACCATGACCTATCCGCGCGGTCTCATAGAGCCGTAGCTGGGCTAGCGGGTGGCGACTCGAGCCCACTGGTAGCGCTCTCCGTCTACGAACCAGTTCCATGCCGGTGGGGGGTCCCACACTGTCGCGTAGCACGCTGAACAGCACTGAAAAATGGGACAGCATGCGGCGCCGGCACTACGACCCAGCCGCCACGACGCCCCGCCCTGTTCCTGCTGAGGCTCCTATGCATCAGTCGAGACAGAACTCGTTACCTTCGACATCCTGCATCACGAGACAGGACTCGTTCTCTTCGTCGGCCAACATCAGCCTCACGCGTTGCGCGCCCAGCGGGAGCAACCGGGCCTCGGCCGCCTCCAGCGCCGCTACCCGCTCCTGCGCGACGAGCCCGGCTCCGACGCGAATGTCGAGATGCACCCGGTTCTTGACCGTCTTCCCTTCCGGCACCTGCTGGAAATACAGCCGTGGACCCGTCCCCGTGGGGTCGACACAGGCCGAATGCGAGGTCTCCTGCTCGGCGCCCGGCGCGAGGACGTATCCCAGCGCTTCGCACCAGAAGCGGGCGACGCGCTGTGGCTCGGCGCAGTCGAAGGTCACCTGGAACTCCTGAACCGATGACATGGTGCCACCCTAAACACGAACTGGGCGCCCTGTCTCGCGAGTATTGCCCGCTCAGTTCGGCGCCCTACCAGTCATCTGCGGAGCCGTCTCACTCGTCGTCGCGGAGCCCGAGCGCCGGTGCGCGACACTCTGCCGCACCTGAGACCACTAATGACGAGCGCGTAAGACCGTCCAGGCCGATGCGCACTCGGTGGCGCTTGCCGCGTTGTACTCCCCGCCGGTAGCAGACGTAACCGGCTCTCCTGAGCCCTGATCCACCGAGGGTGATTCGGGGGATTGTTGAACCGATTTCGACGGGTGATGCGGCTCTGGCGGTTGGGTGGGCGTGGTGGATCGGCCGGTCTGTCCGGCTCTTCCACTGGGGGTTGTTCTTCGGGGCCGTTCGGGCCGGGGTGGTCAGGTCGTGGTGGCGGTGGTCCATAGGTCTTGCCACGCAGGGGCCCAGGGCCAGTCTTTGGGTAGGTGCAGCACGAGTCGTCGGGCGGAGGTCGCGACCCGGGCCGGGACCGCGACCAGTTGCGTCCGCAGGGTGGCCCAGCGGGCTTTCGCGTGCCGGGCCGAGGCGGCCGCGCCCGCGGCGCGGAGCAGGTTGAACGCGAGGCAGGTCAGGGCGAGCCAGGCGGCGTTGGCCTGAAACCGCCCAGAGGGTGCGTGGGCCAGGGGGCCGTTCTTCAGCTCGGCGATGACTTGCTCGATGATGGCGTGGTCGCGGTGGGTCTCGTCCGCGTCGACGGCGGCCAGCGTCGTGTTGGTGATGAACCCGTGGTGGCGCCACAGGCTGAACAGCTCGCCCTGCCCGGCCGCCGCGGCGGGGTTGAGACGCTTGACGCGGCGCACAACGAGGCGGCAGAGCACCTGCCGGTTCTTGGGGTGGGAGGTGAACGCGTGAACGGTGTTTCGGCAATCTCTGCTTCGGAGATCCACCGGTGTTCCTGTTCGTCCCAGACCGCGTTGGGGTACTTGATCGTGGCCCAGTCGTCCTCGGGGATAGCCGCGACCGCTTTCTTCACTGCAGGATCCATCCGTGTGGTCACGGAGAACTGGACCTTGGCGGCGAGGGCGCCGGCGATGACGTCACGCCGGTAGGACCCGGAGTCGGCCCGGACCATCACTTTCCCGGTAGCGCCAGCGGCCTTGGCGGTACTGATCGCGTTCCCGATCAGGCGGGCCGCGCCATGACCGGAGATGCTGTTGCCCTTACGCAGCCGGGCTGCGACGATCACCGGCGCGCAGGTCGGGGAGGACAGGGCCGCGAGCTGGGCGTTGACACCCTTGACGCCGGAGTAGCCGTACGCGACGCCCTGCTTCTGGTAGCCGTGGACCTGCCGGATGGTGTCGTCGATGTCGATGAACGCCATCGCCTCGGTCCCGGCCAGCAACCGCGGCACGATGCCGGCGAACCCGGTCAGGGTCCGGGCGGCGACCGCGTCGAGCTGGCGGACGTGCCCGAAGGTGAACGCGCGCAGGAACGTGCCGTACGTCGAGGGCGCCCGGACCCCACCGAAGACTTTGGCCATGCCGCCGTGGCGCAGCACGTCCAGGTCATCGATGCTGTCGGCGCCGGCGAGCATCCCGGCGATGACGCCGGTCGTCTTCGCGGCCGCGTTCGGCGATCCGACGCTCACCTGCGACTCGAGCAGCTCGTGCAGGCCGGCGCGTTCAGCCAGGCGCATCACCGGGACCAGCCCGGCCGAGCCGATCAGGTTCGGGTCATCGAAAACAGTGGAGACCTTGTGCGATGCTGGCATTTATCAGATGCCCCTTCGGAGCCGGTTGGATCGAACTGTCGCAAGTCCAATCCTCCCGCCCCACAGGGGCATCCGCGCGTCACGATCCGCTAGACCCGCCCACCAATCGGTGGATCCGGGCTGAATTGAGGACCAAAGGACTTCATTCGTCGATCAGCGCCCGACCTGACCATCAATAAGCTCTCGCAATATGTCAGCGTGCCCGGCATGGCGTGCGACTTCCTCCAGCAGGTGTCCGAGAATCCAACGCAACGTTACTGGCTTGTCCCCCGGGTCGACTCGCTTGGCGAGTTCACTTGGGTCGTGGATCGACACGACGTCTTCGATTTCCAGCCATTGGCGCTGGAACGCCTGCGTGACAGAAGTAATCGTGTCCATTTCCAAGACGACGTCGATGCGGGGCAACTCTTCTCGGGCGACGAATCGGTCCAAGAACCAGAGGCGTTCGGCCCGGGTGCAGTGCTTGACGATCCAAAGTAGCGAGATGCCGCTTGGCACTATTGAGTGTCGGGCAGCCTCTTCATCAACCCCGACAAGCTTGCGTGCCAACGACTCTCGTTGGAACTGGTAGAGCACGGTCCACGTCTCAACTTCCCCAGCCACAATCTTCGGCGGCGCAATGTCACGCATCACATCATCCTTTCAACCACGTTCGGGCAGCGTGCAGATGTCCAGGGCCCCGCGGTCACCCAGGCTCGGACCGGTAACGATCTGACCGTCAACCTCGCCGGACCGGCCGCGTCCCTTGCCCATCAGGTGCCGAACCGAGAAACCCACCGAGCTGTACGTCAGGTCGACCCACGAAGTACCCGTCGGCGTCCCGACGAGGGTGACAATCATGTTCAATCATAGTCTCCTGGCGTCGTCCGCTTCTCCGTCAACGCGCCTTAGCTGATATCGAGGTGTTGCTTCTCAAGGGACAGCGCTGAATTCGCCGAAGAACCTTGTCTTCATCGACGTTGTTGGTCAAGGGGTCGGCCGGCACCATGTCGACGTGCGTGTCAGGGCGACGCGCGGTCAGACTGATATGCGCGGGTTGGCTACCGCTGGACGGGCTGTTCGGCTGGAGCGTCCGCTGGTCTAGAGGTCGAGCGTGGCCCGTCGGGGACCGAGGTCCAGGGCTGCTCATAGCTAAATCGCTGGGACTGATGCTCCTATGCGTTGTCAAGCGGCGGTGAGCCAGGCTCGGTAGCGGTCGGCGAAGTCGACGTCGCGGCGGCGGCCGAGTTCGAGCTCTCCGACCCGCGCTGGCCACACGTGAAGTGCGGCGGCGACGGTAGTGAGGGTGATGTTCTTGGCTCGGCGAGCCGGCCGCAGGTCGGTGTAGTCGGACACGGCGCAGTGACCGGTGAGTGCGGAGAAGAATTCGCGGGTGATGGCACGTTTGAGTGCCCGATAGACCGCGCTCTTGGTCCTGGGGTTGACCCCATTTCGTGGACATCGGTTAAGCGGCTTCCGTGGCCGCAGTGGTGAGCCGGTTCTCGAACGATACCGGGTTGATCTGGCCGAGCGCGGAGTGACGCCGGCGACGGTTGTACACGGCCTCGATCCATGAGCTGACGGAGCGGATCGCCGCGGCTCGGGTGTCGAAACTGTGCCGGTGGTAGTGCTCGGTCTTCAAGGTTGACCAGAAACTCTCCTGCTGCGCGTTGTCCCAGCACACCCCGGTACGCCCGACCGACAACCGCACCCCGAGCTCCTCAACGACCTCGGCGAGCTGGGTGGAGGTGTACTGCTTACGTTCAAGGGGTCGATGCAACACCGCTGCCTATTGACCCTGTTGAGAGTAGCCGGTCCAGGGCCTCCGCTGGGGTGGCCCACTTGAGGGTCTTACGGGGCCTGCTGTTCAGGGTCGCGGTGACCGCGGCGAGGTCTTCGGCGCCCACCGTGTCAGGTCGGTGCCCTTGGGGAAGTACTGGCGTAGCAGCCCGTTGGTGTTCTCGTTGCTGCCGCGCTGCCAGGGTGAGTGCGGGTCACAGAAGTAGATCTGCAGCCCGGTGTCGATCCGCAGCTGGGCGTGCTGGGCCAACTCGGATCCCTGGTCCCAGGTAAGCGACCTGCGCAGCTGCTCGGGCAGGGTCGCGAACTGGCCAGCGATGGCCTCGTTGACGGCCTGGGCGCCATGCCCAGCCAGGGGAGGACCGTTCTTGACCGGCGAGGCGGCCCTGTGGCCTTCCATCGGGGGCAGGTGCAGCAGCATCGTGTACCTGCTGGTCCGCTCGACCAGCGTCCCGATCGCAGACTTGTCCAAACCGATGATCAGATCGCCCTCCCAGTGCCCGGGCACGACCCGTTCATCGACCTCTTCGGGGCGGTTGCCGATCAAGACGTCCTCAGTGACGAACTTCTTGCCCCGACCGCGGGTCCTGGCCTGCGGCACCCGCAACGCGCGCCCGGTCCGCAAACACGCCGACACCTCCCGCTTGAGGCCACCGCGAGCCTGGACGTACAACGCCTGGTAGATCGCCTCGTGCGAGATCCTCATCGACTCATCCTCGGGGAAGTCGACCACCAGCCGGTGGCTGATCTGTTCCGGGCTCCATGCCGTGCCCCACCGCCGGTCCGCGCGGCGGCCGTGGCGCCGTCCTTTCCACGGCACGTTCGGCCCCGGGACCGGGCGGCCCTGGACGTCGGTGACCACCCCCGCGAGGCGCTCCTGCACGTAGTCACGGAGCCGGTCGTTGCTCGCGAGCTTCCGCGTCTTGGGTCGCTGCGCGGCGATCTCGGCCTTCCACTGCGCGACCGAGGCCCGGTAGTCCAGCTTCCCGGACCGGGTGGCCGCGTTGCGCCGCAGCTCACGCGAGATCGTTGAAGGATCGCGGCCCAACCGCCGCCCGATCTCGCGGACGCCCAGATCGCCCGCCCTGAGCATCCCGATCTCCTCCCGTTCGGCAAAGGACAGATACCGGCCCGACGGCTCTACCAAGCTCATGGGTGACATGCCACCACCGTGGCGGAACCACCTCGAGCCCGCCGGCGCCGACACACCCACCGCAACAGCCGCTTCCTCACTGGCGGCACCGTTCGCGATCAGGCGCCAGAACCCCCGCTCGACCTCCCGGCGAAGCGGCGGCTTCCCCGGCGAACGCAAGACCAGCCGGACCGCCCTATCCGCACGTTGCCGTCTGCGTGGCTCTGCCATCGAAGAACACCTCCACCATCGAGGTGTTGCGACGACCACTGGAATCCGCCCTGGCAGCCGCGGTCAGCATGGAAAATCACGCCCTCGGTGCTGCCCGTGCCCGGG
>NZ_MAST01000037.1 GCF_001758225.1 Humibacillus sp. DSM 29435
CCGGGGCCAGTGCGTGAATACGCCACGCTCGGTCCGTGTGCTCGCTGGGTAGAAGTCGCATCTCACATCCTCTGTCTATGCGGTACCGTATGGCTGAGGCTAGCACGGAGTATGCGTAACCGTATAGAACTTTGAACTCGTGATGTTACGAACAGGAGGCCACCTGTGGCTCATGCCCGGACCCCACGCCGTGCGTGGATCGATCAGGGACTTCAGGCGCTGGCGGAGGGCGGGCCGGACGCGGTCCGGGTCGAGGTGCTGGCGCAGTCTTTGGGCGTGACCAAGGGCGGTTTCTACGGTTACTTCGCCAACCGGGCGGCCCTTCTGGAGGAGATGCTCACGACGTGGGAGTGCGAGGTTACCGAGACCGTGATCAGCGAAGTGGAAGCCGGCGCGGGCCAGGCACCCGCCCGGACCAAGTTGCGTCGGCTGTTCGCTATCGCCGATGCTGAGCATGCGACCATGGGGGTAGCGGTCGACCTCGCGATCCGCGACTGGGCGCGGCGTGATCTCCAGGTCGCTGCCCGGTTGCGTCGGGTCGATAGCCGGCAGATGGACTACCTCCGCTCGCTGTTCAGCGAGTTCTGCCCGGAGGCGATCGAGGTGGAGGCCCGCTGCCTGGTCGTGATGTCGATCCGGATCGGTGACCACCTGATTCCCGCCGAGCAGGGGCGCCACCGCCGGGCCGAGATCGTCAGGGACGTTCTGAACCGGCTCCTGGTATGAGCTGGGGTTGCGTGTGTAAACAGGCCATCGACGCGAGTTGGCGGCAAGCAAGACCCCGACACGCCCCGCCGTCGGCATCGGCCGCACCGTCAACGGCATCCCTACGGCCCCGGGCCGATGGTGGGTGTGAAGTGGTGACCGCCCCTGCGGCTGCCGGTGCGGCGCCGCGGCCTCTTCACCTGGTTGGTTCGGTAACAAACGGATGGTTGTGCGCAGTCGATAGTGGTGACTTGCCTTCGTTTTCGACCACGAGTCAGCAACCCGGCAGTCGCCCGGTCGACATCTGGTGCAACCCTCGCCGTGGGCAGCGTCGAGGAGCCGTCGGCCAAGTCCGCCGAAGTGACAGCCGCAACCGGTCCGCCAGCTGGACGGTCCCAGACCAACGAGCCAGGACGTGAGCGTGACCCGGGTTGGCGTGCACCGACTGGTGCGCATTCTGCGCCGTGGCGCCCGGGTGCTCCTCCTGGTCCTGGCCGCTATCGGTGCTGGCTTCGGAGCAACCCTCGGTGCCGCCCGGTTAGCGCCCCGGCCGGCCGTGTTCCTCCCCGCGGGTCTGGCGCTCGTGACGGTGGTGGCCGCCGCTGGGTGCTGGCTGGTCCTGCGGGGGCAGCCGAGACACCGGCGGGCCCGCTCAACCGTGCTGAGCGCGGCGCTGCTCCTGGTGGTGACCACTCTCGCGGTTACCACCTCACTGCCCGATCACCCCGCCACGCCACCGCCGGTGCCGGGCTTGGCGTACTGGCAGCTAGACACCGGTTCACGGCTGGCGTATGTGAAACGGGCAGGAACCGGCCCGGTGCGCTCGACGCCGGTCGTGGTGCTGCACGGCGGGCCCGGTATCCCCGACATGGCCGGTGATGTGGCCTTCTTCGGTCAGCTCGCGGGCCTTGGTTTCGACGTGTACGTCTACGACCAGCTCGGCGCGGGGAGCTCGACGCGACTAACCGGCCCGACCGGGTACAGCATCGACCGTGACGTGGCCGACCTGGAACAGATCCGCCGTGTCATCGGCGCCGAGCAGATGATCTTGATCGGCCACTCCTACGGGGCCGGGCTGGCGGCGCATTACCTCGCCGGCCACCCGGGCCGGGTCGCCAAGCTGGTCTTGAGCTCACCCGCGCCGATCGACCCCGCCGACCGCAGCAGTGACCGGGCTACCGCCGGACTGGAGGTCGGCCCCCGGCTGCGCAGCTACGTCGCAGCCCTGGCCCCGCGGGCGCTACTGGGTTACGCCCTATTGCAGGTCAACCCGGTCGCCGCCCACGCCTACCTCGGCGATGCTGAGGCCGACGCCCGTAATGACACCATCCTGACGATCACCGCCCCAGCCCTGCACTGCTCACCGCAGCTGGTCAGCCCGGTCCACGGAAGTGGGTTCTACGCGCTGCAGTACCCCCAATCGGCGACCGCCCACCCGCCACGCGACATCCGCCCCGCACTGACCGGACTGCCCACCCCGACCCTCATTTTCAAAGGCTCCTGCGACTACCTGTCCTGGCACTCGGCCACCACCTACCGCCAAGCGCTTCCTGATAGTGAACTGATCTACCTGCCCGGCGCCGGGCACAACACCTACCAGGACCAGCCCGGCGCCGTGATCAACGCGATCCGCGCCTTCCTCACCGCCCAAACCCCGCCCCAAGCCCCCTACCAACCAACCACACCGCCAGACGGCTACCAAGGACCGCCCTAAGCCACGATCCACCGATGGGGCCGGCGGGGTGAGGTGATCCGGCGCGTCGGAACATGAGAATGCCCCTGTGCTGCAACAGAATTGGAGTTCTTCAGGCAACAACTCAGGCCGCACACAAGGGGCATCTCGTAGGTGAAACTCTCTCACACCCTGACCCGGACCTCCGCGGTCTTCGACGACCCGAATTTGGTGTCGTCCGCCGGGCTCGTCCCCGTCATGGCTCTGGCCGACGCGGCCGGCCTGCGAAAACTCACCGATGAGCGCCTGACCGTGGCCACCGACAAGGGCGCCAACGCCGGGCTAAAGATCGCCTCCCTGATCGGTGGGATGCTCGCCGGCGCGGACAGCATCGATGACATGGCCGTGCTGCGCCACGGCGGGACGAGCAAGGTCTTCAACGCCGCCTACGCACCCTCGACGCTCGGGTCCTTCCTGCGCGCGTTCACCTTCGGGCACGCGCGACAACTGGACGCGGTCGCAGCCCGGTTCCTGCTCGCACTGGCCAGGCTGTCACCCCTGGTGAGCGGCCCGGTCGCCTCCACCACCTCGGGCGCCTCTGCCCTGGACACGGGCGGGTACGCGTTGGTCGATGTCGACGACACGATCATCGAGGTCCACGGCCACCAGAAACAGGGAGCCGGGTTCGGCTACTCCAAGGTCCGCGGGCTCAACGCGATCCTGGCCACCCTCACCACCGCTGGACACGCGCTCGTCATCGTCGCTCAGCGGTTGCGCAAGGGCTCCTGCGGCTCCCCACGGGGCGCGGCCCGGCTGATCGGCGACGCCGTCAAACAAGCCCGGCGCCTGCTCGGGCCGGACCAGCCGGTCCTGTTCCGGATGGACTCCGCGTTCTTCGGTGGCCCCGCCGTCCGGGCCGCCCGGGCCAGCGGCGCCGACGTCTCCGTCACCGTGCGGCTCACCGCCACGACCAAGGCTGCGATCGCCACCATCGATGAGGGCGCGTGGACCACGATCGAGTACACCGACGCGATCCGCGACGAGGCCACCGGGGCGTGGATCTCCCGAGCCGAGGTCGCCGAGATCCCCTTCACCGCGTTCGCCGCCCAGAAGACCGCGTACCAGGTCCCCGGCCGGCTCGTCGTGCGCCGCATCCCCGACGCGAACGCCGAACGGAACCACGCCGCCGGGCAAGACATCCTGTTCAACGTGTGGCGCTTCCACGCGTTCCTCACCACAGCCCCCGCCGACACCCTGGACACCGTGGCCGCGGACCAGCTCCACCGCCACCACGCGATCATCGAACAGGTCCACGCCGACCTGAAGAGCTCCGCCCTCGCGCACCTGCCGTCGGGGAAGTTCACCGCGAACGCCGCGTGGCTCGTGCTCGCCGTGATCGCGTTCAACCTCACCCGGGCGGCGGCCACCACGACCGGGCAACCCGCCCTGGCCAAGTCCACGACCGCGACGACCCGTCGCACGCTGATCACCGTCCCAACCCGGATCGCGTCCTCCGCCCGCCGGATCACCTTGCACCTGCCGAAGGACTGGCCCTGGGAGAACGCGTGGACCGAGCTCTTCACGCTCGGCTGCGGGCCACCACCAGCGGCCGCACGAACCTGACCACCCCGCCGCGGAGACGGCGCAACCCGAGGACCCACGGAACACCCCGGCAGCAAGGCCGGGCGATAGCCCCATTCCCTCACCCCAACGTCAGCCCGCGAACCCCATCACGCCGCCCTCCACCAGCTCATCGGTGGATCGAGGCTTAGACGTCCTGGTCGGGCAGCAGCCGGTGACAGCCTGGACGACGCACTGATCCACGTAGGTCCCGAGTTTGGCGCCTACGCCACCAGTCTCCTGCAGATCTACATCATGGGGGCCAACCACCCCGCCCTGATCCGCATCATCGCCCGGTAGACAACCTCTGGCTGGCTCACCTGTCGCTACCCGGGTTCGTCGCGTTCATGCTGCTCCCCGCCGGCTAGGCAGGATCCGGCGGGCGTTGGCCAGAGGTGATCAGGTGTTCTGCGACCCTGGTCCGAATCGCAGGCCGCAGCCAGTGAACCCCGACTTCTCACCTTGACGTCAGCGTTCGCTAGTTTCGGTCTTGTTGTGCGCCGCTCCTGTTCTCGAGCGTTGATGCCGACGGCTCACAAGGCCGGGTGGGGTCAGCCGGCGGGGTACGCGGCCCAGTGGCGGCGCAGATGCGGCACGAGGTCCGCTGCGCGCTCTTCCGGATAGAACAATCTGGCTCCGTCTATCTCCACCAGCTCGCGGACGCCCGGTATGGTGTCTCGCAACCTGCGCGCCCGGCTCAGCGGGAAGAACCTGTCGTCGGTTCCCCAAGCCAGCAGGGTGGGGACGGTCAATTGCCTCAGGGCCGAGTCAACAGCGACGAGGTCCCGGTCGCGCAGCGAGGCAACCCAGCGTTGAAACTCCCGCCGGGCGAGCGGGGTGCCGAGCAGCGGCTCTAGCCAATCGCGCAGCACATCTAGCGGAAGCGCCTCAACGTCTTGGTAGCCGGTGCCGAACAGCCTTTTGCGGGTCTTGGTCAAGTCTGTCAGGGCTCGGCTCGTCAGCGGGGCGAGTAGTCGGGCCCGGGCCAGCCAGACGGTTGGCGCAAACGCCCTCGGCGGCACGTCTCCTCGGGTCTCGCAATTGGTCAGCGTCAGGGTGGTTAGCCGCTCAGGCCGATGAGCGGCAACAATTTGGGCGACCGCGCCGCCGGTGTCCTGGCCGACGAGGTCGATGTCAGTAAGCCCGAGGGCAACGCAGAACGCCTCAACTGAGGCAGCGAGACCCGTCAGCGAGTAGTCTTGGCCTGGCGCCGCCGGGGTGCGGCCGTGCAGTGGCAGGTCCACCGCCAAGCAGCGCCGCTCGCCCTCCAGTGCGCTGATCACGTTCCGCCACAGCGAACCGCCAGTTCCAACACCGTGCACGAACAAGGCCGTGCGGCCGGTACCAAACTCGGCGTAACCAATCTCCCCCGCCTGGGTGTCGACGGTCCGGCGGTGCCGGTCGTACTCCACAAGCTCCATCGCATGCCTCCCTGGACGTCATGGCGGGCTCAGTGCTTGGTCCGGATAATCGCTCCGATCATAGTCACGGTGCCGCGGATGGGCCGCGGGGGCTCATCCACGATCGCTATGTGAGCGCCACCGGCCACGGCTGCCTTGCCTCGTTGTGTCCTTGGACATGGAAAAGTCCCCGGTGATGGCCAAGTGAGGTCCCAGCTGGTGACCACGTGGAAGTCCCACCCCTTGGTCGTCGTGCTGATCCGGAGCGTGAAGCCCTGAGCGGTGACGCCGGCGTCGTCGCGGGGTTTGTGCTGGTGCTCTTCTCCGCGACTGGGCCACGACTGACCCAAGGATCCCCTGCCGCGCCGGAAGCCGATTGATCAGAAGCCTGAGTCCAGCTCTTCACCCCACATGGATTCGATTCTATGCCGGGGGTCGTCGACGCTGTCGTCGGTGGAGACCCACACGATTCTCCGCCTCCTGACGTCGTGGGCATCCTTCCCTGCCGTGAGGACATAATCCACTTCGTCGGCGCGGTCCTGGCGCAGCAGCACGACGAACGGAAAGGGCAACGACGCCACCTCAGCCTCGCGGCCCCCAAGAACGCCCGTGGGGTCTTAGCCTCGATCCACCGATGGGCTGGTGGGGGACGGCCGGATCGGGCTCGTGGGCTGAGGATGCGAGCTGGGCGTGGGTGATGGCCCGGCCTCGCTGCCGGGGGTGTTCCGTGGGTCCGTGAGTGCGCCGTCGCCGGCTGGGGTGGTCAGGTCCGTGCGGTCGCGGGCGGGGGGCCGCAGGTTTGGATGAACAGCTCGGTCCAGGCGTGTTCCCAGGGCCAAGCGGTGGGCAGGTGCAAGGCCAGGCGCCGGGCCGAGGAAGCGACCCGGGCCGGGACGTGGATCAGGGTGCGGCGGATCGTGGCGGTGGTGGCTTTGGCCAGCCCGGCCGCCCCGGTGAGGGTGGCGGCGGCTCGGCTGAGGTTGAACGCGATCACGGCGAGCACGAACCAGGCGGCGTTGGCGGTGAACTCTCCCGACGGGCAGGTGCGCCAGGGCAGAGCCTTTGAGGTCGGCGTTGACCTGTTCGATGATCGCGTGTCCGCGGTGGGTCTGGTCCGCTGCGACGGTGTCGAGCACGTCGGGGTCGGTGGTGGTGAAGAACGCGTGGAAGCGCCACAGGTCGAACAAGGTCCCTTGCCCGGGCGCCTGGTTCCGGGCGGCGTTCGCGTCCGGGATCCGGCGCACCACGAGCCGCCCGGCGACCCGCTTGGCTTTCTTCTTGGAGGAGAACGCGGTGTAGGTGCTCTCGGCGACCTCGGCCCGCGACACCCACGCCCCGGTGGCCGGGTCCAGGATCGGGTGCGGGTAGGTGATCGTGGTCCACGCGTCGGCGGGGATGGCGTCGATGGCTTTCTTCACGGCCGGGCCGCGGCGCACCGTGATCGACACCTGGGCGCCGCCCGTGCGGGCGGCCATGACCACCTCGGCGCCATAGAACGCGGAGTCGGCCCGCACCAGGACCGGCCGGTCCGGCCCGGACGAGGTCTGGCCGTGGTCAGGGCGTCGGCGACCATCCGTTTCGCCCCGCGTGGTGACCCGCAGGCTCCCTTGCGCAGCCGCTGGCCGGTGATCACCGGCGGGCTGTCGCAGCTCAGGGTAGCGAGCAGGGCGTCAGGCCGCGGACGCCGGAGTAGCCGAACCCGGCGCCCTGTTTCTGGTGGCCGTGGACCTCGATGATCGTGTCATCGATATCGAGGAACGCGAACGGGGCCGGCCGCGGGGCACCGCGGTCAGCACTGTCCTCGGGTCCGCGGCCGTGCGCCGTACCGAGCAGCGGGGTCAGCCCGGCCAGCTTGAGCAGGAACCGGGAGGCGACTGCGTCGAGCTGGCGCACGTGCCCGAAGGTGAACGCGCGCAGGAACTGCCCGAGCGTGCTGGGTGCGTACGCCCGGGTGAAGACCCGGCCCATCCCGCCGTGACGCAATACCGCCATGTCATCGATGCTGTCCGCGCCGGCGGCCATCCCGGCCGCCAGCGAGGTAACCTTCATGCCGGCGTTCGCGCCTTGTCGGTAGGCACTGTGAGCCGGTCTTGGGCCAGCTCGGTCAGGCCCGCTGTCTGGGCGAGCTTGACCAGCGGGACCAGGCCCGCGACCGCCACGAGGTTCGGTCATCGAACACCGCTGAAATGACCGGGCGGGTATGAGAGAGTTGCATCTACGAGATGCCCTTTCGTGAGCACGGGAATCAGACCGTCGTAAGCCCAATTCTCCTGCCACTTAAGGGTATTCTCTTGTTCAGACGCGCTCACTCACCCTGTCAATCGGTGGATTGAGGCTAAGCGCATGGTCGATCGACGCGGAAGAGGTGACTCCGCCGTTGCGTTCCGTCGCGTCGGATCCGGACATCTTGGTGTACGCCGAGGTCACGTACACCAAGCTCCGCCAAGAGCCGGAAGTCCAGGTCGTGCCCGCTCTGGGTGAGGGCCTGGACCA
>NZ_MAST01000038.1 GCF_001758225.1 Humibacillus sp. DSM 29435
TGGGCGAGTGCGAACCACGCCTGATCCGGGCTCGGTTGTTCGACTTCTACGACGCGGCCGCGCGAGCTGAGATGGAGGAGACCACCCGCCTGGCGCGCACGATCGAGACGTGGTGGCCGGCCGTGCTGGTCGCGTTGACCGAGGATGTGACCAACGCCCGCACTGAGGGCTTCAACCGGATCATCAAACAGACCAAGCGTGTCGGATGCGGGTTCACCAACATGGACAACTACCGAAGGCGCATCATGGTCCACATCGCCCTCACCCGAGGGCAGAGACCAGCAGCATGAATCAGGTACCGCCCCGCTCAAATGCGGAGAGCCATTTACGGACTAGTCTTCTGTCGCCCTGGCGGGCGGCCCGTTCCGGGCTGAAAATGCACCATCAGCATCACCAGTCTCACCCGCATCTATTTTCGAGTTAGCGGATGTTCAAGATAGGTGCCCCGCACGCCGAAAGCATTTCCTAGGAACGAAGAGACTGCCGCCACCACTAGACCTTGGCGCGGTGAGAGGCTCGGGGCGTGTCGGACAGCAAGTTCATGCGCTCATGCTCCGAGGCCGTCGTGCGCGACCTGGCCGCCACCACCAGTTTGAGCATCGAGCTGTCGATCAACCCCGACCCTCACAACGGGATCGGCGCCGTCGTTCACGAAACCGGCACCCATCGGAGAGCCCCCCGTATGGGATGCCCTCGGATACCTCAATGGGGGTGACAGTCTGGCCATCCATCCACCGTCCAGGCCAACGGAACTGTGGCCCGACAGTGGGAGCCGCACCGAGGTCACCAGCCGTATCGCCTTCTCAGCGCAGGACCTTTTTCAGGTGCTGCTGTGGAGGGAGGGCCTGGACCCCACCTGGCCGGTGTGTCCGGAACATGGTCGACACCCCCTCTACGTGCGGCAGCGCTCGGACCTCACGACAAGCAGCGAGGGGCATTCCCCCCTCGGAGAGACCGATTCAGCGGCCCGGTGGGACTGTCCCGCGGGCACAACGACCATCCCCATCGGGAGCCTTCACCCACCACAGGAATAACGGCCAGACGAGCGCATGATGCTGCCACGAGCAGGACGGGACGTCCGACTCGGCCGCGTGTCGGTTGAGGAGCGGCCCTACAGAATGAGGAGATGACACCCGTTCGAGCCATCTTCGTCTTCACGGCCGACCAGGACCTTCTCGCGTTCCCTAGCCTGGAGGACGCGGCCGGTTACATGGAGGCCGTCGACGTCGAGGCGGCCGAGTACCCGGCGATCTACACCGACCAAGGCAACGTCATCGAGGCTTCTGCGGCTGGCCAGACGGTCGTATTGACCGACACCGGCCGCAACGACAGCGGCGACCTCACGTTCCGAATCAGGCGCTACGCCCAGATGGTGGGCGTTCCTATTCCGACGGATCGAGTCGCGTTCGCCAATGCCCTGCTCAGGGACGAATGGGAAGCTCGCTGGCCGCAACGACCGCGGTGGCTCTCGCGCCGAATCTACGGCGAAACGCCCCCGAGCGTGTGACCGGTGGCACGAGCAGCAATATTCGGAACTGCCGCAGGGCGGGTGCGTTCGGCCGCAACGGAAGGAGGAGAGCACGAACCAGCCCGGACCGTTGCAGGCCAGCCAGTGCGCCCGCGGGTTGCTCATTCCTCGAACACCCCCGACCCGGCCCCTTCGGGGTGCTCGGCGTAGTACCGCTCGAACACGTCCAGGTCATCGGCGTGACCGTTCCCTGCCCGGGCCGCTGCGTGGGGTCGGGGAGCGGTAGTCGGCTGATCAGGTCGATGACCCCAGGCAGTGACGCCCGATCCGTCGCTGAGAGCGCGTCGTCCTCGTCAGACCGGTCGCTCTTCTGACAGGCCAGGCGCAGGGCGAGGTTGCGTTCCCGGCGGCCGTCATCGACGTCGACCAGCAAGGGCCACTTGCCCGGGTGGGCCCCGCCGTGGCAGGAGCGCCGGCCCCGGTAGAGGTTCAGGGCCGGCCCGTCGTAGCTTCACGTCGACGACGACAACGGCTCCGGCGGCCAGGCGCAGCAGGTAGTCCGGCACGTGCCGGCGGCTCGAGTCGCCGGTATCGCCGGTGATACCGAACGGTTGGCTGGCGATCGCGACCACGTCCCGGTCGAAGTCGGCCAGCATCAGCCGGTCCCGCTCCGACAGGCTCTCGTGGCCGACCAGGTCACCGGTAGTCGCTGACCACCACCAGCCCGGGTAGTGCCGCATCCCCGTATACGAGCCGAACCGACGCACGGGGAGCCCAGCTGCCACCAGATCGGGCCGGGCCGCAGCCAACGACGTCCTCGCCCTGGCAGGACGTGTAGCGAAACTCCACCTCGCCTCGCGGCGACCGGCTCACACCCACAGGCTCCACCCTCGCGACAAGAAAGCCGAGACAACGACAAGTTAATCCGGATCCCACAAGTGTGTAGGTTCCCGCCCGACCTGTCACAGGGGCGAGCCCTGACCTGCAGCGCGAGATGCCGGGACGGCTGTCGGCCCACTAACTTGTCCGGATCCTCAGCAGGCACGTGTTTCCGGACATGCCGATGAGCGGACGTTGGTCGAGAGTCCGTTGGGCCGTTCGGGTCAGCCACATGCCACCAACGGTCTCTGCTGACCAGTAGTCGGGTGCCGATGGTCGGCTGCGCACAACCGACCCAGGTGACCGTCAGTAAGCGTGCACCTCGGAGAGGGTAGCCAGGACGTGCAGGCGCGTTTTCGATCGGCGCTCGTCCACCCGGACCCTTCCGGAAGAAGGCAGCCGACCCTGCCGACGGACATAAGCGGCTCTTGGTACTTGAGCGGGGCGCTGGGTAGTTGATGGGGCTCGTGGCCCCGCATGCTGTTGATCTCTTACAACGCGACAACAGCGAGGCCACGAGCATGAACGAGAGTACGTCAGTGCTGTTCGGGTTGGAGGACGAGTTCGCCGTCCTGCAGCTGAACCGAATCGATCCGAGCACGGTCCGCGTCATCATCGAGGTGAGCGATCGGGAGGGCGCCTGCCCGGGCTGTGGGGTGCTCACCTCGAGGGTCAAGGAGCGGCCCCTGGTGCGGGTGAAAGACCTGCCCGCCTGCGGCCAGGCGACGCAGTTGTGGTGGCTCAAGCGGCGCCTACTCTGCCGCGAAGCGGCCTGTCCTACAGGGTCGTTCACGCAGCAGTCGGTCGCGGTACCGGCCCGGGCCAGGCTCACGAGCCGGTTGCGGGAAAAGATCGGCTCCGCGATTGCATCAGGCAACCGCGCGGTCAGCGAGGTCGCCGCCGAGTACCAGGTGGCGTGGGCGACGGCCCATCGAGCGCTCATCACCCTGGCGGCCCGGTGGCTGCCCGAGCCGGAGCCGACCCGGGTGCTCGGCATCGATGAGACCCGCGCCCGGTCGGTGCGGTGGGTGCTGGAAGAAGCCGGGTGGAAGCGCTCAGACCCCTGGATGACCTCCTTCGTCAACGCTGACACCACGACTGCGGGGCGGCTGCTCGGGCTCACGCCGGGACGCTCCGGGGGGTGCGTGATCGAGTGGCTCGCGCTACAAACCCCGGCGTTCCGGGCTGGTGTCGAAGTGGTCGTGATCGACCCGTCCGCGCCGTACGCGGCCGGTATCCGCACCGCTTTGCCGGGTGCGCGGATCGCGGTCGACAAGTGGCACCTCGTCGCCCTCGCGAACCTGATGGTCACCCAAGTGAGGCAGCGGATCGCCCGGCAGCTGCACGGGCGCCGCGGTGTCGCCACCGACAAGGTCTGGGCCTCGAGGCAGCTGTTGCTGACCGGGTTCGAACACCTCAGCGTGCGCCAGCGAGCCCGGTTCAACGCCGCCCTCGCCGCGGAAGACCCGACCAATGAGATCGGCGCCGCGCACGCCGTGAAGGAACGCCTACGGCTGCTGCTCGGCGAGTCCGAACCGGTCAAGATCCGAGCCCGGTTGTTCGACTTCTACGACGCCGCAGCCAGGGCTGACACCGAAGAGACGACCCGCCTCGCCGGCACGATCGAGACGTGGTGGCCGGCCGTGCTGGTCGCGCTGACCGAGGACGTGACGGACGCCAGAACCGAGGGCTTCAACCGGATCATCAAGCAGACCAAGCGTGTCGGGTGCGGCTTCAGCAACATGGACAACTACCGAAGGCGCATCATGGTCCACATCGCCCTCACTCGAGGGCAGAGAACGGCAGCATGAAATCAAGTACCGCCCCGCTCAAATACGGAGAGCCACATAAGCAGCGGGCATTCCGTCGTCACCTTCGGGATCCTGTGTTGAGGAGGTTGCCCCTCTCAGGGCGGTCACGCTGGCGGTCACGCTGGCTCTCATCGATTCATCCGCTCACCCGCAAACCCGAATGTGGCTCCGACATGACAGGGCTTAGTTCAGTGGTGGTCGCGGGCGTCTTCGTAAACCAGCATGGGTTTTACTGAGGCAGGTAGCAGATCGTCGTCATCGAACTGCTCCGGCGGACCGTCTGGCAGCAACTCAGCGATCGAATGGAACAGGTGTCGCAAGGAGGATTCGTCGAACGTCTCCGGCCGATCCGTGGCGCGTAGACGCAAAAGACCCGTTTCCCACTCCACTACCTCAAAAAGGTGGCTTTTGGCATAGGCGCGGTGACCGGCACTCATCTGTGCAGCGAGTCGCGGCGGGACCCACGTCATCCAGTCGTAACCGCGCAACTGTCTCATCTGCCAGCCCTGGTTCGGGCCCAGTTGTGCATGGTGGTCTTCTGCGAAACTGGGAAGGCGTCCCGCGTGTCCTACCTGCCCATACGTAAGGTCGCGCGCTGAAGCAATGTTATCGGCGATCCTATAGATTGCTTCGCGCGCCAAGCTAGGGAGCGCCCAGAGAGCGCAGTCCAGTCGAAGTTCTTGCCCAATAGCAGTCTCACCCAGATCGGTTGGAATCAAACCAATCTCAAAGTCGATGGAAATTGATGGGACACCTCGAATCTCTCGGTAACTGTTGCCGCCGATTACGTTTCTCCGTCGCTTGAGCGCTCGGGAAAAACTTACGGTTGGCTCCAGGACGCTGCCGGTGACTCGGAAACTGTTCGGGGGCGCCACAAGCACCAGCCGACCAACCTCACCGACGTCGTTCCCATCGAAAGGCGGGAAATTCTCACGGAGCGCGGCTTCGATCCTGTCAGTCCATTCGTCGGCCAAGATCAGGGACTCATCTCGGCCGGAGGTGCGAAACCACATCGAGATGGACAGCTGGCGCATCCACGCCTCATGTGCCGTCTCTACGGTGCGCCCTTGGCTCATGACACCAGTATTGGCACGCGAACGGGCATCGGGACACTCGCCCCCGGAACAACCGGCCCTACAACCATCACAGTCTTTGCCCAGCCGGGCAGCAGCGTGTCGACAACACCCGCCTGATACGTAGATCGCAGCACCTGAGCGAAGTTGACGGTGCCACTTCCCGATCCCTTCAGCGAGTCGACTCGGTCCGTCCCGACTACGACAAGATCCACGAGCTCATCGAGAAGACCATCAGACCACCCGTGCCGAAGGCCAACAGAGGCACCTGCACTCCGACCAAGCCGACTCCGACACCGGCGACGCCGAACCCGACCACCAAGCCCTACTCGCAGTGCTGAGCACTAACCAGGCCGCACTCCACCGCTGCCCTCACGGCGTCGCCCGCGGCCACGTCGAAGCAACAACAGGCGGCGCACCCCAAGCGCCGGATGGGCCGGATGGTCAACGGCGAGGCCCAACACGCCCTGGTCGAACGTCCGACTTGCCGCGTTGAGGACGGCTACGCTCGTCCGATCTTGCCGCGTTGAGGACGGCTACGCTCGTCCGATCTTGCCGCGGAGCGGGTGAAAGGCCACGAAGTGCGGGCCACGTGGCCTCTGAGTTGGGGCGGTTCAGAACCTAGGCTCGAACGGTGAGCGAGCGATCATCCTGGACCACCACCACGCACGAGTGGAGGAGCGACGTCGATCCCGAACACCTCGCCGACGTGAGGCGCCGACTCGGTTAACCCGGCGCGGCCGGCGGCCGGCGCCACCTCATCCTCGAAGTGCTGGCCTACGCCAACGACGAGGCGCACAGCCAGAGTCGAACCGGCCACGCCACCGTGATCCTGCACGCCGACGGGCACGTCACCATTGACGACGATGGTCGAGGCACCGATACACGACGAGACAGCGACGGGCGGATTGTTCGCAAGCCCGTCATGGCCACCGCCGACGTGCGCTTCGCCGATCCTGCTGGCTCCCCCCTGCTCCCGGATGGCCTCCCGCGATGGGGCATGTCGACGGTCGCGGCGCTCAGCAGCGAACTGATTCACGACAACCACCGCAACGACGGATCGTGGTCCCAGACCTACCGTCGCGGCATCCCTGACGAAGAGCTCGCACCCTTGGAGCCTCGCGTGCGGAGCGGGACGAGCGTCACCTTCCGAACCGAGATCACTGGCCCCTCAGCACCGACCGACCAGGATCTGCTGGCATTCCCGTCACTCCGCGTCGACCTCATCTGACCAGGCACACCCACTCAATCTCATGCCGCGGAGCGGGTGCGTTTGGCGTGGAGTGCCACGTGGGGCCAGCTTCACCGGTGCGAGGGGATCCACGTTGGGTTGACGTAGCCACCGCCCGCACGGCCGCGTCCCAAGAACCGTCCTGAGTGGTTACCGCTGGTAGCCGATGTTTGGTGAGAGGTCGCCCTTATTGGTTCGGTGCCTCGAGGCGTTCGCCGCGCACGAAGCCGCGATCGGAGGCGTCGGCGTTGGGTCGGCCCATCCACGTGCTCGCCATGGCTGCGGTAGAGACCACGAGGGAGATCAGCGTCACGAGGACCCACTGTAGGAAGGTGGCCTGTGACTCCAGGGTCACGGGGCTTGTCGCTCGACTGGAATCAATGTCCAGTTGCGCGAAGGACATCCAAATGTTGTACCAGTTCATCGCGGCGATGCACGCTCCCGCGGCGATCAACAGCCCAACGGTTACAGCCCAGCGCGACCAGTGAGACCTCGTTGCTGACATGCCAAGAGGTTAGCGTTGGGATGGGCGGCCAGTGCGGGTTAGACGATCGCTCCCCGGGCCGGGTCCTTGGTGTTGGGATCTCCGACTTGGGAACGGCAATGTTCGCCTGAACCCGCGGAGACGGGAACGTCCGCTATTGCCGCGGAGCGGGTGCAACCGGCGCCAGCGACTGCGCCCCATCCCGCTGTTGGGCACCCGAAGTTGCGGCCGACGGCACCCGTCCGCGCGTCAGTCGGCCAGAGACCGCGAGTATGCGAGGAGCTTGTCTTTGTTCCGGCCCAGTTCTTTGACATCGAAGCCGAGGTTGGCGCTGGCCTGTGTGGACGTCAGCGCAAAACGGTCGGTGCCGGCGGTGACCTCAACCCGGTCGAGGTTGGCGATCGTCCCGAGGAGCAGCGTGGCCTGCGGGGTGAAGTCGACGGTGTTGAACGGCTTGTCCAGGGCGGTGTAGGCCACCGTCAGCGCGTACGGCGTGGACTCGGTGTGCAGGGTGAGCGTTTGCGTGCCCATGGCACCGAACCCGGCGTCAGCGGTGAGGGCGATGACCTTGGAGTTCTCACCCAGGTGAGCCGTGCGGCTCTGCCACATGCTGTCGGCCTGGCTCACTGCACTACTCGGAGCCGGCTCGGGCCCCGTGGTGCATCCAGTGAGGGCCACGACCCCGAGCAGCATCGCGCAGACCATTTTTGGTACCACTGCAGATCTCCCGTTCGCTCACGGGCGCCCCAGGCGCAGGGTCGCGACATGACTGTAGCCGGTGGTGCAGGGGGTCCCGCTTCGCTCAGGGCTCGAGGGCCCGCTTCGCAGCGTTCTCTCGTTGGCATCTGCGCATGTTCATGACGGTGACGCAGGCGCGTCAGAAACGATGGCTCCAAGTGTGCGCGCATCCGCCGTGTTGAGGACGGTTACGCCCGCCCGGTTATCCGGGTGAGACGTTTACCGGATTTGCCGCGTTGAGGACGGCTACGCTCGTCCGACTCTGCCGCGTTGAGGACGGCTACGCTCGTCCGACTCTGCCGCGTTGAG
>NZ_MAST01000039.1 GCF_001758225.1 Humibacillus sp. DSM 29435
AAGCCGGCGCGGGCCAGGCACCCGCCCGGACCAAGTTGCGTCGGCTGTTCGCTATAGGCCGCCACGCCACGTGAAGAGCCGAGCCGGTAACCGATGTCTTGGGGGCGGGCCGACGCCAATGCCGGGCGCAGGACACTCGCGCGGCGCAGCAGAGCACGCCGCCCCGCCGCGGCCGCTACCTGGGCGCCTGACGCGCAGCCCGTGAGCATGGTGTGGGAGGTGGATCGGCGACGCCAGAACCACAGAACCGGAACCAGTGCCACTGACGTCACGACAACGGTGGCGGCCCAGTACACCCACGCGGGACCCACCGAGGGGCCGAACGCTGACGCCGGCGCCATCGGGTTGGCGAGCAGCAAGACCGGCCCCACCGCCGTCAACGATGGCGGACCCGAGCCCGTGAGAACCGAGGCGACTACCGCACCACCGGACGGGTGTTGGTGGCCACCAACAACGACGCCGCCGGGCGCAAGGCCGCGGAAGCGGACTACTGGAAGCTCACCGCCCGCGGGGCGGACCCCCGGACCCTGGTCATCCCCGGCGCGAACGACCCCGCCGAGCTCTACCAACACCACCCCGACCTGCTGGCCACCATGCTCGACCTCGGGGAACAAGCCCCCTGCCTGGCGCAGTCCCTGATCGACACCCGCATCAACGCCTGGGGCGCCGACCTGGACAAGCAGTGGGTCCACGCCCGCCTCGGCGCCGCCCGGCACTGCGCCGCCGTGATCGCGGCATTGCCACCTGAACAGTGGGACGACCAAGTCGCCTACACCGCCAACCGGATCGGCGAAGACCGGCCCGTGCAGATGATATACACCGAAGTCATCGCCGCCGCCATCAACTACGACTTCACCGCCGACCACCACCCACCGGCCGAGCAAGGCACCGCCGCAGTCAAACTCGCGGACCTCGCCGCCCGCCTCGGACAGCGGCAAGCCGCCCTCGCCAACCGCCGGGCCCGTGACGAGGCCTTCAAAACCGTCGCCGATGCCATCCGCACCCCCGCCCAGGGCGCGGACGACCAGACCACCGCGGCCGCGGCTGAGGACGCCCGCCGGGCCGAGAAACGACGCCGCGACAAACAACGCCGACACGACCCCCGCAAAGACGGACCCATCACCAGAGGCCCCTCCCTGCGCTAGCCCCGTCCAGGGCCGGTTGGCATGCTGGCACCCATGGTCTACCCCTGACGGCCACTCCCAACACTACTGCCGCGCTTCGTCGGCACCGCCACCACGAGGCACACCCAGGCTCAGCGCGACGCCCTGCGAACTGGGTTACTCCGGGCACTACTTGTTCGCCACTTGGCCGGGTCGAGCAGGGCGAAGACTACTAACTGTCCGCGCCTGCGTGTCCGTGCGGAGACCGCACTAGAGTCGCGCAGGTGACCCGTCGATGAGCAAGCTGGATGACATGCGCGCTATGCGCGAAGCCCGCTACGAGACCCCCAGGCCAAGTGCCGCAAAGCCCAGCGAAGCGCCGGAGGCAAAGAGGAAGGTGCCCACCCCAGGCGAGTTGTCAGGGCCCGTTCCCGCACCTGCGCAAGCCGGGCTGTGCGGGCATCGGGCCATCAGCCGCCGCGCTTGCACTCGCGACAAGGGGCACTCGGCCAAGAGCCACCGCTACTTCTAGCCCCACCCGTGCCAGGAAGAAACTTGCCCCCGCTGTCGACGTAGCAGCTGGGCCGTCGGGTGCTCGTCGTCGACGCTGACCCGCAAAGGCAACCTCACCGACGCTCTCGGCGCAGAGAATCTGCCTGCTGATGTGGCTGGCCTAGCCGATGCCCTCTCGAGCCGATCCGCCGCGAGCATCGCCGACGTGAGCGTGCCGAGCATTTGGCAGGGGGTAGACCTGGTGCCCGCCGGGGGAGACGTGCTCGAGAACGTCCGCGATGACCGTGTCAACCCAACTTGGACCCACAGGGACGGGGAAAGCTGGCCCCACATGACTGTCTTTGGCGGCTCAGATTGTCGCTGAGATTGGGGCGCACCCGGGGGGACACGAGCGGCCTCGCTGCACCACCGCTCGGGCTCGCTAGCGTGCGGGTGGCTCGAGGCCATTACCGTCGCGCTGTGCCGATAGCGGTGGCGCCGGCGGGGTGGCTTGGGGTGATCTGGCCGTCGGTGATGTGGATGGTGTGGTCGGCTTGGGCCGCGATGGTGGGGTCGTGGGTGGCGATCATGATGGTCACGCCTTCGGTGTCGCGTAGTCCGAGGAGAAGAGCCAGGATTTCGGCGCCGGTGTGGGAGTCGAGGTTGCCGGTGGGTTCGTCGGCCAAGATCAGGCGGGGGCGCCCGATCAGGGCGCGGGCGATCGCGACGCGTTGCTGCTGCCCGCCCGACAGTCGGGAAGGGAGGGAGTTCTCGCGGCCGGCGAGCCCGACCTGGGCCAGTAGCGCGGCGGCGCGGGTCTTCTTGTCGAAGTCGGTGGGGTAGGGCAACACGGCGGCGGTGACGTTGTCCAGGGCGGTCAGGGCCGGCAGCAGGTTGTAGCGCTGGAAGACGAACCCGATGCCGCGCCGGTACCGGGCCAGGGCGCCCCGGGTCAGCGTGGTGACCTCGGTGTCATCGACGGTGATGGTGCCGGCGTCGGGGCGGTCGATCGCACCGATGAGGTGCAGCAGGGTCGACTTGCCTGACCCGGAGGGGCCGGTGACGGCGATGATCTGGCCGGGTTCCACGGTTAGGTCGATGCCGTCGGCGGCGGTGATGGTGACCTCGGGGGTGAGCTGGTAGCGCTTGGCCAACCCCCGCACCACCACCCTGGCTCCCGCGGCTACGGCGGGTTTGCCCACCCGAGCAGCAGCGTCTTCACCCCCCTCGGGGTGGTTGGGCTGCTGGGTGCCGGTAGTGGCGGGAGGGTTCCGTCGTGGCAGACCGATCATGGGTGGGGTCTCCTTCCCTGACGACGATGGTGGGTGCGGAACGGGGTCAGCGCGCGTGGGTGGGGGTCATTCTTCGGCGATGACTTCGGTGGTGGGCAGCCGGCGCAGCGCCAGGGTGGGGGCCAGGGTCGCGGCGGCCGCGGAGAGGGTGCCGACCACGGCAGCCGCAGCGAACGCGGCCAGCAGGGTGGGGGTGATCGGGGCGCCGAGCAGGCGCACCACCCCGAGGCCGGCCCCGGCCCCGACCAACGACCCGGCCAGCCCGATCAGCAGCCCTTCGTAGGCCACGAGCCGGGACAGGGGCCCTTCACCCCACCCGATCGCCCGCAGGGTCGCGAACTCGGCGGCGCGTTCTTTGAGGTTGAGGTAGACCACGTCGGCGACGGAGAAGATCCCGAGGGCGACCATCGCGACCACGGCGGCGACGTCGACCCCGCGGACCTGGACGGTGACCGCGTCCCCGAGCAGGGTCCCGGTGACGGCGCCCTGGAACGCGAGGGTGATCCCGGCCAGCACGGCCAGGGCCGCGACCCCGACCGCGAGACTGGCCGCGCCGAGCAGGCTCCGGGCCGGGACCCGGCGTAGGTTCGTCACCGCGAGGGAGAACACCCCCCGGACCGGGCGGGCCCGCCGGGTCGAGGCGATCGCCGGGCGGACTGCCGCGCCCGGGTCAGCGCGGGCGGCGCGGACCGCGGGGATGATCCCGGCCAGGATCGCCAAACCGGTCGCCGCGGGGATTGCCAGGGCGGCTCTTGCTGGGGAGATGTCCAGGCCGCTGACCCACGCCACCGGGAAGGACAACACCGCCCCGGCGGTGCCGGCGACCACCCCGATGAGGGCCAGTTCGGCCAGCACCATCCCGGCCAGGCGGGGTGGGGACCACCCGATGGATGCCAACACCCCCAGCTCGGTGCGCCGGGCCCGCACGGCCGCGGAGGCGGCGTTCACGACGGTCAGAGCGCACACCAGCAGGATCAGGCCGAACAGGGCCACGCTCTTGGTGTCGACCGCCTTCACGATCTCTACGGCGACGCCCTTCTTCGTCCAGTTCTCCGCCAACGCCAGCTCCGGGCGGCCCAAGGAACCGGCGGGCAAGGTGGTGCGCACCGGGGCCGGCGAGGACCCGACCGTGATGTCGACCCGCAGCCCCAGCGCCTCCAAACGCCGGGCCACAACCCGGACCCGTTCGCGCGAGACGGGGTCGATCCCGGTCACCCCGGCCACGCGGACCCGGATAGCGGAGATCGGGTGGGTATTCGTGTCCACCCCCGAGGTCGAGAGCAGGTTGGGGGGTAAGTAGGTGGGGTTGGTGAACGCGTCAATGCTGGCCATCGTGGTCAACATCAGCGGTGGGGCTTGGACGTACCCGGCGATGTTCTCGTTCGGCGCGAGGGTCTGCCCTTTCAACAAGGCTTTGGACCGTTCGTCCGCCCCCGAGACCGGGGGCGCCTCATACGAGGTCGGCATCCGCGAGAGCACCGGCCCCAGATCGAGCTTGCCCGGGTCGAACGACCCCACACGCTTGACACGGGGGACCGGGATGTTGGCATTGGTCAAGGTGTCGCTATCTCGGTTGGCCACCTTCCGAAACCAGGTATCTTTTAGATCCAAAGGGACCCGCCGTTGCTCTACTTGCCCGACCTGTTCGCCAGAAAGCTTCGAGATGGGGTCGGCGGGGACCGGCTCCGCGGTGAGAACACCGCCCGCACCGCTGTTAAAGGCGACCGGGCCGGGTTGAGTGTAGTTACGCACTTCGGTGCCGCCGGAACGGCTCAGCAGGGTTCCTAGCTCGGCGAGAGCCGCCTGGGAGTCGACTTTCGTCCGTGAGATGACCTGCCCCGGTATCGGGGTCAAGGCTTTGAGCCGCTGCTTGGAGTTACCGCCAGTAGTCATCAGGGCGACACCCTGCGGGCCTAGCTTCTCGACGACCACCTCGTCCACGTCGTTGGTGTAAGCCTTCGACGAGAGGAGTACGGGCACGTCGAGGGTCGGTAGTTCGGAGGCGTCACCCAGGGTGCCGGGCCGGACTCGATCAGGAGCGGTCAGGGCCCGCCCGGAAGAGACCGCGCGCGGGAGGTCGACTAGGGCGTGTCTGCTAAAGATTCGGGGTTGGGTCGGGAATGGTGGCACTCATGCTTCGTGATGGTGTGATCAGTGACGAGCTGTGGGA
>NZ_MAST01000040.1 GCF_001758225.1 Humibacillus sp. DSM 29435
TGCGCCCGGTGTCGATGACCAGATGAGCAGCTTCCTGCCGGTACTTCGGGGTGTAACTCTTCCTCGTGGCACCCATAAGGACATCCTTCCCTGCCAGGCCGAAACCCGACGATCAAGATGTCCACGAAATGGGGTCAACCTCAATGCAGGGACAGACGACGAGACACCGGCACCCGCCCCAGCCCCTTGACACTAAACACCACACGCTGATGACAGGAAGTTGCGACTATCCTGCGGCTTGTGTCTGATTCGCTGAAGTACGCGGTTGTCGAGCGGGAGCGGCGCTACATCCTGGCGCGCCTTCCGGAGGGTGTCATCGGCACGCGGGACATCTTCGATCGGTACGTGACCGGGACACGGCTGAGACTCCGTGAGGTGCGAGACGTCGATGGGACCGTGACTCGCAAACTTGGCCACAAGGTGCGCCTTACTGACGGACCTGCTGAAGTCGCTTGCACAAACTTTTACCTTGACGACGACGAGTGGGCTCTGCTCGCGGCTCTGCCGGCCCGGCTCCTCCGCAAGCGGCGACACCTGATCGGCCGCGACGGGTTGCTCGTCGCTATCGACGAGCACGAGGACGGGACACTCATCGCGGAGATTGATGACCACGACAAGCCCTCAGACTTCGTCCCGGCATGGCTCGATGTTCTCGAGGACGTGAGCAATGAGGAAGCCTGGACGGGAGCAAAGCTGGCACGGTAGGCACGCATGATCCTCCACCGCGGGCGGCGCCACCTGTGCCGATCGGGCAACGTCTGCTTATCGGTGCGGCCGAGCGGTCCGCGGTTACTAGGAGACTTCCGGTAGGGCCGGTGTCTGGCCAGACTCGGTCTAGGTGTCCGGTAGGAGGCTCTCATTCGCGGCTGTCCACCGTTTGTTGGTGTGGCTCTCATTTGGACTGCAGCCTGCCGGGCACCGTCGGCGATGGTGTGGCTCAAGAGGGGTCTGCCCTGCTCGTAGTAGCACTGCCCACCTCGTCACCTTTCGGGTTCCTACCAGTGCTGGAGGAGTGTTCATGGCGGTCATTGATCGAGTGGTCATCGGGGTTGACCCGCACAAGCTGTCAGCCACGATCGAGGTGGTCACCACCGGTGGTGAGCTGATGGGGTCGGGCCGGTTCGCTACCGACAAAGCGGGGTACGCGGCGATGCGCGGGTACGTGAGGGGGTGGCCGAACCGGGTGTGGGCGGTGGAGGGCGCGAACGGTGCCGGTCGTCCGTTGGCGCAGCGTCTGCTCGAGGCCGGCGAGCAGGTGGTGGATGTGCCGGCGAAGCTGGCGGCGCGGGCGCGGTTGTTCGACACCGGCCACAACCGCAAGACCGACGCGTTGGATGCGCATTCGATCGCGATGGTCGCGGTACGCACGACCGGGCTCCGTGTCTTGGCCCTGGACGGGGAGCTGGAGGCGTTACGGATGCTGGCTGACCGGCGTGACGAGCTGTCCAAGCTACGAGTGCAGACGGTGAACCGGATACAGCGGTTGTTCTCGGAACTGGTTCCTGGGCAACGAAAGAGGGACCTGTCAGCGTTGCAGGCGAAGGCGATCGTGGCCTCGGTAGGGCCGCGGGACATCGCCGGTCGGACCCGGCGCCCGATGGCGGTCGATCAGATCGCCGACCTGGTCGCCGTCGACTCGAAGCTGAAGCGGATCAAGGCCGAGCTGAAGGTAGCGGTCACCGGGCGTGGGTCCTCGCTGATGGACATCTGCGGGGTCGGCCCGGCCGGCGCCGCCCGCATCCTGGCTGATGTCGGGGACATTGCCCGGTTCATGGACCGCAACAAGTTCGCCTCTTGGACAGGCACAGCCCCGCTGGACGCCTCCTCTGGGGAACAGATCCGGCATCGGCTCTCTCGGGCTGGGAACCGGCGGATGAACCACGTGTTGCACATCGCGGCCATCGTCCAGCTACGCCACGACACCCCAGGGCGGGCGTACTACCGGCGCAAGCTCGCCGCCGGGAAGACCCCGATGGAAGCGATCCGCTGCCTCAAACGGCGGCTGTCCGACGTCGTGTTCAAGCGCCTGCTCGCCGACGCGCGAGCCAGCCAGCAACCAGCTGGCGCACTCATCGACGCGGGCCCGGGAGGGCACTGCGGGGCGACTCAAAAATCCAGCGCGGCCGACTCCCACCCGCACGTCGACACTTCGGATCAGCCACGTCCCGGACCCGCCCCAACGACGCTACCGGCCACCACCGCGAGAGACCAGACCAACCCTCGAAACCGCCTCCAACCCGCAACTTGACACAGAGGGGTGCCAAATCCGGTAAACGTCATGGGCTGATAGAAAGGCGCGTAACCGCCCTCATCGGGGGTGTGCGGACCTCACGTGCGGTCAAGGGCGACGGAACTCGTGTGGTGCTCGGTGCCCGAGGATGGTCACATGCCGATCACTATGGTCCAGGTCCCAGCCCGGTTCCCCGTCGCCGAGGTGATGGTGGACCGCCGAAGCGGGCGCACCTGGACAGTGGAGGTTGGTCCGTTCGAGATCGCCACCACCGTAGTCACCGTCGGACAGTGGAACGCGCTGCTCGGCACGGAGACCGAACCGAGCCAGTGTGACTTCCCGAAGGTGGAGATCAGCTGGCGGCAAGCGGTCTCGTTCTGCAACGACATGTCCCTGCGGCACCGACTCGCCCCGGCCTACACCATCACCACGATCGATCCGCCACCTCGGACACGCTCCACCTGGACTCCCCACAATGAACCGGCACCTGACGACTGGTGCGTCGCGTGGGACCGAGAGGCGACCGGATACCGCCTACCGACGGACGCCGAATGGCAGGTCGCCTGTCGGGCAGGTTCAACGGGCCCTCGCTATGGCGACCTGGACCAGATCGCTTGGTACGAGAACAACTCCCATGGGTGCGTGCACCCAGTGGGAAGGAAGACGCCCAACGCGTGGGGCCTGTTCGACACCTTGGGTGGAGTGTGGGAGTGGTGCTGGGACCAATACGACGCGGAGGTGTATGGGTCCTACCGCGTCATCCGAGGGGGCGGTTGGAGCGACCCGCATTGGGGCTGCCGGGCTGGAGTCCGACGCAAGACCAGCCCTGAGGCTGCGTTTGATGACGTGGGCTTCCGCCTCGCCCGGACGATCGCCGACTGACGGCCGGACCGTCTGTGCACTCACCCTCATCGGCACGACCGATCTGTGGCATAGACCGGACGTGCCAGGCCCACTCTCAACTGACGGACCCCGACCCCGACTGAATGCAGGGGGTCGCTCAGGGACATCCCGGATGTCTCTGGCCCGCTCCGCTCGCTAGTGTGCGAGCACAGGGCAATGCTCACACGCTCTTCGACTCAGGAGGGGAAATGGGGATCACTCGATTCACCGTGTCTGTCGACGTGAAGTATGAGGTTAACGGGCTCTCCGCATTTGAGCGGGGCGGCACCTGATTCATGCTGCTGGTCTCTGCCCTCGGGTGAGGGCGATGTGGACCATGATGCGCCTTCGGTAGTTGTCCATGTTGG
>NZ_MAST01000041.1 GCF_001758225.1 Humibacillus sp. DSM 29435
TGCGCCCGGTGTCGATGACCAGATGAGCAGCTTCCTGCCGGTACTTCGGGGTGTAGCTCTTCCTCGTGGCACCCATGAGGACATCCTTCCCTGCCAGGCCGAAACCTGACGATCAAGATGTCCACGAAATGGGGTCAACCTCAGAACAGCATGATCGTAAAATGGATCGCCGATTGAGCTGACAGGTTCCATCGCTCAACTTGATAGATCACCGAAGTGCCACTCGTGGCCGCGACGATCACGCCCACTGCGAAGGTGCTTCTCGCTGTGGACGAATCTCCCTCCAGAAGCAAAGCAATCCCCATCACCCCAAAGATCACGGAGGAAACAGTTGCCAAGATGAGTCCAAGGCGCAGTGGCGACATGGCGGCAGCGTACGACCACCCAGTCGGGCGGCCCAATCACCTCAACTGCCTGGCGACACCGGCCAGCCGCCAACCCATTGGCCGATCGGCTTGCGACCTCTGTCCTGAAGCAACGAGCCCGCATGGTCTTGTTCCGCAGGACTCTGCGCGTGCCCTGTACGAAAGAGTGAAGATTTGTGCGATCGAGGCAGGGTAGAGCGGCGCCACTCAGCCGCGCAGTCGTGCGCTGTTCTCACTCAGCGGCCGAGAGGTGGAACACCGGGTGACGCGGCGCTTCCTCAACGAACAGCTCGACCGGATCACTGGCCTTCGCATCGAAGAACGGTGCTGTGACGCGGACGTCGTGAACGTACCGTTGTAGCACCGGACCGGCGGTCTCGGCGTCCACCTCAACGGCCGAACACGCCAAGGTCCTCCTGCCCCGCCGCAGCGACACCTTGGGGGTCGATCGGACGTTATGAACCCATCCCACCGTTCCGTAGGGGGCAACAAGCCACCGGTCGCCGTCAGTCTCGACCAGCGTCACCGGTGTTGTCCGAGGGCTACCGGTCTTGCGACCTGTGGTGGTTAGCAAGTAACTCGACGAGGCGCCAACCCCGACCCGGATCATCGTGGACATCACGATGTTGATACCGCGCCGCATCGGACCGAGGCGGTACGTGTTGGCCATGCTCGCATCTTCCTCTTCGGCGCCTCAACACGCTACCGCGCACCTGGGACGACGGAACGGATCTCGGTGCATGGAATCCTCCGGAAGCAGATCGGCCACGGGTCCGCCCAAGCGTCGTCGACAGGGCGGTAGCCACGCAGTTTGGCCGCTTCGGAGAGGTCGGCGACGCGGTATCGGTGGGCTGAGATGCCATTGCCGACCGCGCACGTGATGTCCGTTGCCCTCCACGGCAGCTCGTAGCAGTTCGGCCCAGTCCCGTGGGCTCAGCCACGCCGCCAGATCCCGGGCGGTGGCGCCGGTCCCGGTCGGGGGCGAGTCGGCGAAGAAGCCGATACGCGGCGCCACAACCGACGTCGATGGGGTGGCGGCGACCCAAGACCTGAGTGCCTCAGCCCAGGCCTTGATCGCGCCGTGGAGGTTCGCGTCGCGGCGCGTCGCCCGGGCGGGTCTGTGGCCGGTCGGGTAGCCGGACATGGTCTGCAAACTGCTGGCCAGGACGAGCCGACGCATTCCGCAGTCGACGGCAGTCCGGGCACCTGAGGCGCGCCGATCACGGCAGTAGTAGTGCCGCCTGCCACCGTCATGGGGACCACCCCTGGCGCAAGTCGATGGACCACCGCGTGGCCCCCGGGAGCAGTTGAGTGCAGCTACGGCCGACCTATCCTGCAGATGTCCTTGGTGTGGGTCGTGACGATGCTCGCAGCTGTGGTAGCCGTGATTAAGGCGAGTAGCGACTTCACCTACCTTCTCTTCGTGCTCATTGGAGGCTTCATCCTGTCCAGCGCCGTCTTGGGCCCGCGGGCCGGCGCATCCTGGACCGCGCTCGGAGCTAACAGAAGGGACGACCCCCAGGCCACGAGTAGGCGGTGCCCGCAGTGATGTCGCGCCGTGCCACCACCCGATCAGCGTCTTAGCTAGGACCACGTGCGTCCGCTCACAGCCGAACAGCGCACAGCTCGTGACCGCTGCGCTCGAGCAGCGGGGAGACTAGAGAGTTGTAGCTCCGCCTCTGCCTGGAGCTCAGCTCGATGCGATTACGCCGCTAAGACGCAGGTTGCACCAACACAACAACTATGGGAGAAGCAAAATGACAGATAAGCAGTACAAGGTGCACGTTGAGAAAGGCCGCCGCTTGACAGGCAGTTTCAACCCGCAGAACTTGGAGGCAGCTCTCAATAGCAATGCCGCCGACGGCTGGCACGTCGTCAGCAGCACCTGGAGAAGCATGACCTCTGAGGTCATGGTCATCCTGGAACGCGACGCCCAATAGAGCACACTCCACACCGCCTATCGGCGGCCTGTCGCGACTTCCTTCCGACCCCTTTCGCCAACGACAACCGGCGACGACCACGCCGGACGAATCAGACACCTCCACGGTCGCTGGCGTCACCGCAGCGGGATCCCCACAATGTCCGCGATAGAGATTGGCTCGATCGCTCGTCGTGCCCGCTGCCGAAGAAAGGGTGCCCAATGCCGCGCCGGTGACGGCCCTCCCCCGGCCTTGCACACGTCCGCTACTGCCGCGGGGCGGGTGAGTTCGGCGCCTCTTGTCTCAAAATCCGTGTGAAAAGTCTCAAAATCCGCCGCTGAAGTGCCGATCTGTCTCACGCAGTCTCAAACTCGCGAGTATTTCTCAAAATCCTTCGCCGCTGACATGTCCGGCACGAACAATTTCGAGACTTCGAGGGGCACGGATCGCGGATTCTGAGACGAGCTGCTGTCGGGGAAAATGAGACTCGGCTCTTCACGTGCCTGGGCAGATCATCGAGCCGCGGTCAGCGGTGGGCCGGCTGAGCCCCGCCATCGCCGAGGTGGCTTCACCATCTAGTTGCGACGATCAGCTCGGGTGTTTGCACCTTCCCGCTACGCGGCAGAGTCGGACGAGCGTAGCCGTCCTCAACGCGGCAGAGTCGGACGAGCGTAGTCGCCCTCAACGCGGCAAGAAGCGGTAAACGCCTCACGCTGATGAGCGGACGCCTGGGCTGGGCCGAGTCCGCGTCTTTCGCGACAAGAACACGCGTTGCAAAACGTCTCCTGCCGGGCGAGGGCCCGAGCCCCTCCTACGGCGATATCCCCCCACGCGGCCACTCTGCGGCGCGAGGGCCTGTCACGATAGGGGTCATGGTCAGATCGCGAGGCTACCTCTCCTACGCGGCAGGTCCGTGGCCACATCATCGGGGCAGACGCCGTTCGTGGCTGCGCACGGCGCAGCTCAACGTGGTCGGGTGGTCTGCGCTGCTCGGCGCCTGCCTGGTGGCAGCGGCTGTCGGCGTCGGTGCGGCTGGGGCGATCGCCCGGCCGCGCGGATGGGGGGCCGTTCTCGGCGTTTTTCCGCTCGGCGCAGTGGTGATGCTCGACCGGAGACGGTGGGCCGCGATGGAGACCGGTTTTGGGTGGGGTGGCTCCGAGGTGGAGGTGGCTCGCCTCGTTTCTGAGCTCGCCGAGCTGGGGGTCATCACCAGGGTGGACACTGCATCGAACGCAGAGGGGTGGGGCCAGCCTGGGGACGGATGGGGCGAGCCTGAGCTCCTGCCAACCGGCGACCGCGATATCCAGACGGCGTCGCTCCGCTACCGCAACCGGGACAGAGGGGTGGTGGCGCGCACGCTACGGTCACACGGCATCCACTTCCCAGACCTGCCATAGGGGTCCCCCGGGAGGGCCGAATAGGACCTTTGCGACTCGCGGTTTGCGGCAAGACCGGACGAGCGTAGCCGTCCTCAACGCGGCTGCGGACGTTGAGTCCTTGGGGTGTGGTGCCTACCTCGCCGGCGCAGCCATCGTG
>NZ_MAST01000042.1 GCF_001758225.1 Humibacillus sp. DSM 29435
TAGCCCGGAGATTTCATCGACGGGTGCTGCGGGGGGCTGTCGCGTGGGCTGAAAAGTGCCCCTGAACTGGGAAGATAGGGATTGCGACGTCTCTATCAGCAGCAGTTCGAGGAGCACCTTCCAGGTGAAGAAGACTACCGGGTTCTATCCGTCTGTTCGTGTCGACTCGGCGCCGATCGCGGCGGTCGGTTCCGCGGGTGGGGTGCTGCTGACGACGGCCTCAGAAGTGACGGGGTTGAGCGTGGCCCTGCGGGAGGGGGTGTCGCGGTGGCGGAAGCCGACCGCGGTGCACGACCCGGCCAAGGTGCTCACCGATCTCGCGGTGACGCTCGCGTTGGGTGGTGACTGCCTCGCTGACGCCGCGGTCCTGCGGTGCGAGCCGGGGATCTACGGTCGGGTCGCGTCAGAGGCGCCGGTCTCACGGACCATCACGATGTTGGCTCGCGACGCCGACCGGGTCCTTGCCGCGGTCGGCGCCGCCCGGAAAGCGGCCCGGGCCAGAGCGTGGGAGCTGGCGGGGGAACACGCACCGAATCATGGTGTCACCGCTGATGATCCGTTGATCGTGGACCTCGACGCCACGCTGGTGACTGCGCACTGTGACAAGGAGCAGGCGGCACCGAACTTCAAACGGGGGTTCGGCTTTCACCCGTTGTGCGCGTTCGTCGACCACCGCAGGAACGACGCCGACGGGACCGGGGAAGCTCTCGCGATCCGGCTCCGACCGGGGAACGCCGGCTCGAACACCGCGGCCGATCACATCGCTGTCACCCGGGAGGCTTTGGCCGGCCTGCCCGGAATCAACCCGTCACGGCCCGGGCGGAAGGTGATGATCCGCGCCGACGGCGGTGGCGGGACGAAGGAGTTCCTCTCGTGGTTGACCCGCCGCGGGTTGTCGTACTCGATCGGTTTCACCCTTCCCGGCACCACGCCCAGCCTGTACAAGATGGTCCCGGCGTCGGCGTGGCAGGCCGCGGTCAACGCCGACGGCGACGTACGAGACGGGGCCGACGTGGTCGACCTGACCGATGTCCTGGCCTTCCACGGCCACCTGGTGGGGTGGCCGGCCGGGATGCGGGTCATCGTGCGCCGCGAACGGCCCCATCCTGGGGCGCAGCTAAGGTTCGAAGACGTCGACGGGTACCGGCTGACCGCGTTCGCCACCAACGCTGTTCGCCCCAAGGGCCCTCAGCTGGCCGACCTCGAGCTGCGCCACCGGCGCCGCGCCCGCTGCGAGGACCGGATCCGGATCGCGAAGGACTCCGGCCTGCGCAACCTTCCCCTGCACGGGTTCGACCAGAACCGGATCTGGTGCGCCCTGGTCATGCTCGCCACCGACCTCACGGCGTGGACCCAGCTGCTCGCTGTCGCTCCCGGGCACCCCGCCCGCCGGTGGGAACCCAAACGACTACGGCTGCGGCTGTTCACGATCCCCGCCACCCTGGCCCGGCACGGACGACGGATCCGCCTCCACGTCAAGGACACCGCACCCTGGGCCGGCCTCGTCGTCGCCGGGCATCACCGGCTGATCGAGCTCGCCACACCGACCTGATCTTCGGCGTACGTGCCCGACCCGACGACCTCCCAGCCCTTCGGCAGTGGAAACCGACGCCCCACCGCGCGCGACATCGCGGTCTCTGTCACACCCCCACGCCACAATCACCACCGAACGCAGCGGCTACGCCGCCGACCACCTCACCCCGAGGTCCGATGCAAGATCCGGG
>NZ_MAST01000043.1 GCF_001758225.1 Humibacillus sp. DSM 29435
TTTTCAGCCCACGCGACAGCCCCCCGCAGCACCCGTCGATGAAATCTCCGGGCTAGGCATAGGACCGAAATTGAGGGCGTGAGTGTCCCGAGGGGTCCTTTGCTGCCGGCATCGGCCGTGGTGGGTCCATTCGCGTCCTCTGAGCGGACCCGATTCCGGACCGCCGAATAGCCCCAGTGCCCCCTGCGGGGGCGCCCGTTCCGGGCTGTAAATCGGCCATCAAGCCACGATTGTCACACCAGCCCCAGCAGCACCTATTTACGGGGCTCTTGGAACTTGAGCGGGGCGCCCGGTAGTTGATGGGGCTCGTGACCCCGACATGCTGTTGGTCTCTTACAACGCGACAACAGCGAGGCCACGAGCATGAACGAGGGTACGTCAGTGCTGTTCGGTTTGGAGGACGAGTTCGCTGTCCTTCAGCTCCACCGGATTGGTCCGAACAGGGTCCGTGTCGTCATCGAGGTGATCGATCGGGAGGGCGCCTGCCCGGGCTGTGGGGTGCTCACCTCGAGGGTCAAGGAACGACCGCTGGTCGGTGTGAAAGACCTTCCCGCCTCGGGACAGCGCACCGAGTTGTGGTGGCTCAAGCGGCGCCTGGTGTGCCGCGAGCCGGCCTGCGCGACGGGCACGTTCACGCAGCAGTCGATCGCGGTACCGGCCCGGTCGCGGCTCACGACGCGGCTGCGGGAGAAGATCGGTTCCGCGATCGCGGCCGGGAACCGCGCAGTCAGCGAGGTCGCGGGCGAGTACGGCATCGCATGGGCAACGGCGCACCGGGCGCTGATCGCCCTGGCGGCCCGGTGGCTGCCCGAGCCGGAGCCGACTCGGGTGCTCGGCATCGATGAGACCCGCGCCCGGTCGGTGCGTTGGGTGTTGGAAGAGGCCGGGTGGAAACGGTCAGACCCCTGGATGACCTCCTTCGTGAACGCCGATCCGGCCGTGTCGGGGCGGCTGCTCGGGCTCACGCCGGGACGCTCAGGGGCCTGCGTGAGCTCGTGGCTGGCGCTACAGACCCCGACGTTCCGTGATGGTGTCAAGCTGGTCGTGATCGACCCGTCCGCGCCGTACGCGGCCGGGATCCGCACCGCCCT
>NZ_MAST01000044.1 GCF_001758225.1 Humibacillus sp. DSM 29435
CTAGACCATCACGCGGACTGAAACCCACCACGGTGCGAGTGTCAACCAGATCGACAGTGAGGTGCCCGGCCACGCGCTGGTGAACTCCGGTGGTGCTAGGTGGGGATGGTAGGGATTGGTGCGTGGGGATGGTAGGAATTGGTGCGTGGGTATGATTCGCCGCGGGTCAGGGCGCGCGAGGCGCGATACGGATCAGTCACGTGGGCGGGCACGCTTCGGTGGATTCCTGCTCCTGCTCGTGGGTTTGGGCTGGCTCATCGCGGATCGGTTGTTGCGCGGGTACTTTCCTTTGGCCTGGGGTGGGCCCAACATCGGCGGTGGCGCCCTGCTCGTCCTCGCGATCGTGGCAGCCGCATCCGGAGCCGTTCTGGTCGCCCTGAACTTCCGAAGGCGTGAGGGCAGTGATCGAGGCGCCCGCCTGCCGGGAGTGGGTTCTTGGATCGGACTCGCGCTGGGCGGTGCCCTGGCTGTCGGCTGGGTCGTGGTGAGTGTCGTCGAGCCTGCTGACCCGGACGCGGGCCTGAACGGGCAGGTCGGGGTCACGGTGTCGGCCACCGGGTCTCCGGTGCTGGTCGTCGAAGTGTGCCGCGGTAGCACCACGACCGTCACCATCAACGGGCCCCACCGTGAAGGGCAACCAAACACGGTGCTCGCCCAGTTCGACGCCGCGTTGCCCGTCACCTCAAGTGTCCTGCTAGACATTCTGCACCCGCCCGCCGCCTGGTCCGCGCGGCCCGGGTCCTCGTTGTCGGCCGCAGCTCCGGAAGACCTGATGATCGCCTCGGGGCAAGGCCACCAGTCCCAGTTGCGCCAGGTCGACTTCACGGTCGCGGACCTGGAGTCACTCGACGTGGACACCGTCCTCTACACCGACGTCACGGGCCACCCTCGCGTACCGAGCTCCACGTTCCACTCCGTGGCATGCCGGTAACCAACGGCCCCTGTTAGTCGAGAGCATCTCTGCTGGGGTCGCCCACAGGAAGCCGCATCCCCGACAGCAAACGCCACTTCTCAGCAACGAGCACTAAATGCGGC
>NZ_MAST01000045.1 GCF_001758225.1 Humibacillus sp. DSM 29435
TGCGCCCGGTGTCGATGACCAGATGAGCAGCTTCCTGCCGGTACTTCGGGGTGTAGCTCTTCCTCGTGGCACCCATGAGGACATCCTTCCCTGCCAGGCCGAAACCTGACGATCAAGATGTCCACGAAATGGGGTCAACCTCAGTTCTGTGTCTACAACGACATCGCGGTCGGCATCCAGTGGCTGCTCGACCACGGCGCCGAGAAGGTGGCCTACGTCGACATCGACGTGCACCACGGCGACGGCGTCGAACGGATCTTCTGGGACGACCCCCGAGTGCTCACCATCTCGGTGCACGAGACGGGCCGGGCCCTCTTCCCCGGCACCGGCTGGCCCACCGACATCGGGGGCCCGGGCGCCGAGGGCACCGCGGTCAACGTGTCGCTGCCTCCCGGACTGTCGGATGCCGGGTGGCTGCGTGCGATCCATGCCACCGCCCTGCCGCTCGTGCGAGCCTTCGCCCCCGATGTGCTCGTCTCCCAGCACGGCTGCGACACGCACGCCGAAGACCCCCTGGGACACTTCGCCATGAGCGTCGATGCGCAGCGTTCGGCCGCCGATGCCCTGCACCGTCTCTCCCACGAGGTGTGCGCCGGCCGCTGGGTGGCCCTTGGCGGTGGTGGCTACGAGGTCGTCGGAGTCGTGCCGCGCACGTGGACCCACCTGACGGCCATCGCCGCCCACGCCCCCATCAAGGTCACCGAGGCGGTTCCCCAGGTTTGGCTCGACCACGTCGAGCAGCTGACCGGTCGCCCTGGGCCGCGCCGCATGGGAGACCTGTCCGCTGAGGACGGCCCGCTGTGGTGGCGCTCCTGGGACATGGGTTACGACCCGTCCAGCGAGGTCGACCGGTCGGTGATGGCCACGAGGACTGCTGTCTTCCCGCTGCACGGCCTCGACGTCCACTTCGACTGACGCGACCGACCGCCCGACGACAACACCGGCTGCGCGACGCGCCGCGCGACGCGCAGGAAGTGCTGGATTCTCGACACCATCTGCGCGACGCGCCGCGCGACGCGCAGGAAGTGCTGGATTCTCGACACCATCTGCGCGACGCGCCGCGCGACGCGCAGGAAGTGCTGGATTCTCGACACCATCTGCGCGACGCGCCGCGCGACGCGCAGGAAGTGCTGGATTCTCGACACCATCTGCGCGACGCGCCGCGCGACGCGCAGGAAGTGCTGGTTTTTCGACACCATCTGCGCGACGCGCCGCGCGACGCGCAGCAAGTGCGGGGCTGCGGGGTGGCGCGCAATGGAGTGGACCGGTTGAGCCATCCCGACCTAGGGTGGGCGCACGGCGACGACGGGCCTGACGATCCTGAGCCGAGCACGAACAGAGGCCGGCGCCATCTTGCGCCGGCGAAGGTGTGGTGGCACAGCGAAACTCCCCATCGCCCACACCTCCGGGGCACGATCCCACGGAGGTGACTCAATGCCAACCCATCCACCCAGCAGCACACCCGACGCCCGAGTCCTCGCGCGCGAGCTGGCGGCTGTGCCAGCGGGCGCCACAGCGACCCTGAGGGGCTGGGTGCACCGACGCCGAGTGCTCGCCAGCGTGACGTTCGTCGTGCTGCGCGACCGCTCTGGCCTGGCCCAGGTCGTCGTCAAGAGCCCAGCGGCGATCGATGCCGTGCAGGCCCTGCCGGAGGAGACCGTCGTCGAGGTGACCGGAACGGTGTGCGCCAACGCGTCGGCCCCGGGCGGAGCCGAGCTCGTCGACCCCACCTTCAGCGCCCTCACCGAGCCCGCGCTCGCCCCGCGGGCACCGTTGTGGCGCCCGACCTTCGAAGCCGGGCTGCCGACCCGGCTCGACCACGCCGCGGTCACCCTGCGGCATCCGCGACACCGGGCGGCCTGGCAGATCGCGGGCGCCTCGATGCGCGGGTTCCGTTCAGCCCTGGGGCAGCTCGAGTTCACCGAGATCGCCACGCCCAAGCTCGTCGGCGCGGCGACCGAGTCGGGGGCGACCGTGTTCACGGTCGACTACTTCGGCCGGACGGCCTACCTCGCGCAGAGCCCGCAGCTCTACAAGCAGATGCTCGTGGGAGTCTTCGAGCGGGTGTTCGAGGTCGGTCCGGTGTTTCGTGCCGAAACCCATGACACCGTTCGACACCTCGCGCAGTACACCTCTCTCGACGCCGAGATGGGCTTCATCCGTGACCACCGCGACGTGCTCGCGGTGCTGCGCACGGCCATTGCGGGAATGGTCGCGGCCATCGAGACGGATGCCGCTGAGGCCGCTGCGCTCCTGGGCGTGCAGCTACCCCGGGTGCCGGAGGAGTTCCCGGTCATCCACTTCCGTGACGCGCTCGTCATGGTCGGGGCCGACCCCGACGAGCCCGACCTCAGCCCTGCTCACGAACGAACGCTGAGTGAGTGGGCGGCGAAGGCGCACGACTCCGACTTCCTTGCCGTAGAGGGGTATCCGATGGCGAAGCGGCCCTTCTACACCCACCCTGAGGGAGCTCCGGCATCCGAAGGCCCCCCGAACGACCACCCTGGCGTGGCGACGGCGCGGTACTCCAACAGCTTCGACCTGCTGTTCCGCGGGCTTGAGCTGACCACCGGCGGACAGCGCCTGCACCGCCCGAGCGACTACGTGGCGGCAATGGCGCGCACGGGTACCGACCCGTCGGTGCTGGCCGGCTACCTCGAGGCCTTCGCGCACGGGATGCCGCCCCACGGCGGTTTCGCGATCGGTCTGGAGCGGTGGGTCGGTCGCCTCGTCGGAGCCGAGAACATCCGTGAGGTGGCGCTCTTCCCCCGGGACCTGTCTCGCCTGTCACCGTGATCACACGCCGCACTCATGAGACATCCAGGGTCTTCACCGGCGTGTCGCCTTGCGCTCACAGTTTTCACCGTACTCATTCCTTCCCCTTGAGTCACAACTGCCCCTAGTGTTGCCTTCTGTACCCGCGTGCTTTTTCGCCGGAGGGGAAGCCGGTGACGCGCGGGTGCTCCTTACAGATCGGGGTAGCACATGTCGAATGAGCGCAAGCTCGCCGAGGTGCGGTTTCTCACCGTCGCCGAGGTCGCCTCGATCATGCGGGTGTCGAAGATGACGGTCTACCGGCTCGTGCACGGCGGAGATCTGCCTGCGGTGCGCGTCGGTCGCTCCTTCCGGGTTCCGGAGGATGCGGTGCACAAGTACCTGCAGACCGCCTATATCGACACCGCGTGAGTCTCGGGGGCGGCTGCATCGTGATACTGCCCCCGCGCACCAGGCGCAACCACGGGTGGCTCGGCCGAGCGGCCGGGCCACCCAGTGCCCATTGGGCTGCGGCCGTCGACCAGCGGTGCCCAACGCCATCGGCGAGGCCATTTTGAGGTCGGGGCCGCGCACACGCTACTCTGAGCACCTTGTTCGACTTCTGGACCTCGACCCACCGACTCACGGTGCGTCGACCTAAGGTCGGCACACCTCACCAGTCAACATCAGTCAATCGGATCAAGGACAACTATGGGCTCTGTCATCAAGAAGCGCCGCAAGCGGATGGCCAAGAAGAAGCACCGCAAGCTGCTGCGCAAGACCCGTCACCAGCGTCGCAACAAGAAGTGACCTCAGGCGGGCTCTGACTGCTAAACAGTCGTCAGCGCCTGCTCGCTCTCGGCCCTCGCCCTCTCTGGGTGGGGGTCGTTCGCTTTCTCGACCACCGGCCGCCCGGTCGCGGGAGGGCTGGGTAGGCTGCACTGCGAAGACGCTGCCCCCCAAGTGGTGGGCTCGCACGTGCGTGAGAGACGATCGTCTCTCAGTGACGAGATGGCGAACGACAGGAGGAGCCGATGCCCAAGGTCGTGCTGGTCACGGGGGTCTCTCGCTACCTCGGCGGCCTGTTCGTTCGACGCCTCAGTCTCGACCCCTCGATCGAGCGGATCCTCGGGGTCGACGTGGTTCCCCCCAAGCACTCCATCGGGCGCGCAGAGTTCGTGCGCGCCGACATCCGCAACCCGATGATCGGGCGCATCATGGCTCAGGCCGACGTCGACACGGTCGTGCACATGAACGTCATCGCCACTCCCAAGGACACGGGCGGGCGGGTGACGCAGAAGGAGATCAACGTCATCGGCACGATGCAGCTGCTCGCAGCGTGCCAGAAGTCAGAGTCGGTCCAGCGCCTGGTGGTCAAGTCCTCCGCCGCGATCTACGGCAGCTCGCCTCGTGACCCGGCGATGTTCAGCGAGGACATGAACCCCAAGTCCCTGCCGCGCACGGGGTTCGGCAAGGACTCCGTCGAAGTCGAGGGCTACGTGCGCGGGTTCTCCCGGCGCCGGCCCGACGTCGAGATCACGATGCTGCGCTTCGCGAACATCATCGGGCCGAGCATCCGCACCGCCATCACCGACTACTTCTCCCTTCCGGTCATCCCGGTGCCCGCCGGCTTCGACGCCCGCTTCCAGTTCGTCCACGAAGACGACGCCATGACGGCCCTGACGCTCGCCACCACCGGCACCTCGGTCGGAATCGTCAACGTCGCCGGCGCCGGCTTTCTCACCGTGCTCCAGTGCGCGGCCATCGCCCGTCGGCCCATCCTGCCCGTGCCGCTCTCGGCCGCCGGCGTGATCGGGAACCTGGTCAAACGCAGCGGCCTGGCCGACTTCTCCTCCGAGCAGCTCATCTTCCTGGCCTACGGGCGTGGGCTCGACACCCACCGGATGGCCGCCGTGCTCGGCTTCGAACCGAAGCACTCGACGCGCGAGACCTTCGAGGAGTTCGCCCGCCACCTGCGACCACTGGCGTCCACGGCTGACAGTGTCGGTGGAGCGGTGGGCACCGCAGCCGGCGGAACGGCCGGCGCGCTCTCGCGCGTCTTCGAGAGGATCCAGCCGTGACCGACGTGAACACCTCACCCCCGACGAAGTCCACGACGAAGACGCCGGCAGGCACGTCTGCCACACAGCCGTCGGCAGTGCCGAAGTCGACAGCCCAGAAGTCTCCGGCGCGAAAGTCCGCCTCGCGGAAGTCGGCAGCGCGGAAGTCGGCAGCGCCGAAGTCGACGCCACACACCTCGACGCCGCACACCTCGGCGTCGACAAGAACGACCCCCGAGGTTGCAGCGCAGAGCGCCTCGATGGGCACGCCCACCAAGAAGGCCGGCCCGAAGGCCACCAAGAAGGTCGGCTCGAAGGCCACCAAGAAGGCCGTGACCGCCGGCGCCACCACCAGGCAGACGGCGACGAGCGCACGATCCTCCCGCGCGCCGTCAGGCGCCGACCGTTCGGCCGGCGCGCGTGGGTCGTTCGCGGCCGGAGCGGCCCGGGCCAGTGGGGAGCGCCGTCGTCGCAGCGGCACTCCACTGCTCTCACCGAACGACCCCGTTGACCTCAGCCCCGCACGACGTCTCGTCGGCGGCGCGACGCCGGATGCGGTAGGGCAGAACCCGGGTGCCCGACCACCGGCACCGACTCCCTCGGGCGCCACGGAACCCGAGTCAGCCACGCCGACCACGCCGCCGACGCCGCCGACGCCGCCGACGCCGTCCGGGTCATCGCCACCGTCGTCGCGGCCGAGCCGGGCCGACATTGCGCAAGCCCGGGCCAAACGAGCGAAGCGGTTGGCCGCCACTGGCTCACCGGCGCGGTTGCGCTCGGTGCCGGCACCTCGAGACCCCGGCCCGGCCGGCCCGGTAGGGCCGGGCAGCGGCGGCTCCGCGTCGCCGCCAGAGCACATCCCGGCCTTCAGCACCGAGTTCAGCACCGAGTTCACGACCGACCTCTCGAGCTCGTCGGGCGGCGCCTCTGCCGGTGATGCGGCATCCGGAGTCACGGCCGCTCTACAGTCGCGGGCCGAGCGTCTCGTCGGTGCAGTGCTCGAGGCCGCGGAGTTCAACTCGGAAGCGCGACCCGGCCCCACCGAGATCGTCGAGCTCGCGGTCAACGTGCTGCGAGCGGCCGCCTCGTCCGCCGGCGTGCCGACCGAGGTGGTCGAGCGCCAGGTCGCCGAAACGCTCGCTTACCTGCGTCGGCGACTGACGGGCGACTACGTGGTCGACGAGTTCGGCTTCGACGAGGACTACACCCTCAACGTGCATCTGCCGCTGCTGCGGCCCTTCTACCGCAAGTGGTTCCGGGTCGAGACGCGCGGCGTGGAGAACATCCCCGACGTCGGTGGTGCCCTGCTCGTCGCGAACCACTCGGGCACGATCGCCCTCGACTCGCTGATGACCCAGGTCGCCGTCTACGACGAGCACCCGAAGCGGCGTCACCTGCGCATGCTCGGGGCCGACCTCGTCTTCCAGACGCCGTTCATCGGCTCGATGGCGCGGCGGTCGGGCACCACCCTCGCCGCGAACAGCGACGCCCAGCGGCTGCTCAGCGGCGGCCAGCTGGTGGGGGTCTGGCCGGAGGGGTTCAAGGGCATCGGCAAGCCGTTCACCGAGCGCTACAAGCTGCAGCGCTTCGGCCGCGGGGGGTTCGTGGCCGCGGCCCTGCGCGCCGGCGTGCCGATCATCCCGGTCTCGATCGTGGGTGCGGAGGAGATCTACCCGATCATCGGCGACATGCCCGCGGTGGCCCGTCTGCTCGGGATGCCGTACGCGCCGGTCACGCCGACCTGGCCGCTGCTCGGCCCCCTCGGCATGATCCCGTTGCCGAGCAAGTGGCTCATCGAGTTCGGCCCGCCGATCGAGACGACGAGCTTCGGTCCCGACGCCGCTGACGACCCGATGCTGGTGTTCGACCTCACCGACCAGGTGCGCGAGACGATCCAGCAGACTCTCTACAGCCTGCTCATGCAGCGCAAGTCGGTCTTCTTCTGATGGCCGGCCGGGTGCTGCTGCTCGGTCGACCGGGCTGCCACCTGTGTGACGAGGCGCGCTCGGTCATCGAACGGGTCGCCGCAGAGGTCGGTGTGTCGTGGGAGGAGCGGTCGGTCGACGATGACCCCGACCTCTTGGCTCGCTATGGCGACCAGGTTCCGGTGACCTTCGTCGACGGTCGACAGCACGACTTCTGGCGGGTCGATGAGACGAGGTTGAGGCGCGCCCTGTCGTGACGGTACCGAGGCGACGGGCCGACGTGACCCACGTGGAGTGACCGAGGTCACGCGGTGAGCCGAACCACGGGACAGCGAGTGTCTTGACTTTGTGCATGCGTTCACAAACGTCTAGCCTTGACTGGTCCCCAAGTGCTCCGCGTTCGGGAGAGCGCCTCAGCGAGAGGAGCCGGTGAGCAAGCGTGACCGCCGATCCTGTACTGCGTCGAGAGATCCCCGATGCAACCGTCGCGCGGCTGCCTGAGTACCTTCGCACCCTGTCTGCGCTCGCCGACGACGGGGTTCCCTCGGTGTCGTCCGAAGAGCTGGCCGCCGCCGTCGGTGTGCGCTCGGCCCAGCTGCGCAAAGACCTCAGCCACCTTGGTTCCTACGGTGTGCGCGGAGTCGGCTACGACGTCGCGATGCTCGCGCTCGAGATCTCCCGAGCCTTGGGTCTCACGGTCGACTGGCCGGTCGCGATCGTCGGGATGGGTAATCTCGGCCGGGCCTTGTCGTCCTACTCCGGCTTCGTCACCAAGGGATTTCGTATCGTCGCGCTCTTCGATGACGACCCGTCCGTCGAGGGCGAGGACGTGCTGGGCACCGCGATCCGCCCGCTGCGCGACCTGCCGCGGTCGCACGCCGCCGACCCCATCGCGATCGGCGTCATCGCCACACCCGCGTCGGCGGCTCAAACCGTCTGCAACGCACTGGTGCAGGCGGGGATCACCTCGATCCTCAACTTCGCCCCCGCCGTGCTGACCGTCCCCGCCGGCGTTGACGTGCGCCGCGTCGACCTGTCCATCGAGCTGCAGATCCTGGCCTTCCACGCCCAGCGCAGGACTGTGGCGTCGGCTGACCTGCGATCGGCGGTCACGCGATGAGCCTGCTCGTGATCGGACTGTCCCATCACACGGCGCCCCTGTCGGTGCTCGAGAACCTGTCTCGGCGCGAGAGCCGCGCCACCGACATCGCCACTGACGTGCTCGCGTCGGCCACGGCATCCGAAGTGGTCGTGCTCTCGACCTGCAACCGCCTCGAGGTCTACGCCGAGGTGGCGGCCTTTCACCCCGCGGTGGCCGCGATCGGTGAGGCGCTCGCCGTCGCGGCGGGATCCGTCACCCGCGGCGACGTGCTCGACCCGGTTCTGGCCGACACCAGCCCCACCGACCCTCGAGCCGAGCTCGTGCTCAACGCAGCCGGCTTGGCCGACCACCTCTACGTGCGTTTCGACGACAACGCCATCGCCCATGCCTTCACCGTGGCCTGCGGGCTCGACTCCATGGCCGTGGGCGAGGCTCAGATCATCGGTCAGGTACGCGACGCCCTCGCTGTCGCGCAGGCCACCGGCTCTGCCGGCGAGTCGCTCAACTCGCTCTTCCAGCAGGCTCTGCGCATCGGCAAGCGGGCTCACGCCGAGACCGACCTCGACCAGCACAGTGTGTCCCTGGTGCAGATGGCACTCTCTCGTGCTGCCGAGGTGCTCGGCCCGTTGGACCAACAGCACACGGCGGTGGTCGGCGCCGGCGGCATGAGCGGACTGGCGGCCGCCGCCGCGAGCCGGTCCGAGGTCTCCACCCTCACGGTGGTGGGTCGCACCCCCGAGCGCGCCGAGCGTCTGGCCGTCGCCACCGGTGGGGTGACCCGCGCGTGGGCTGACCTGGCCGACGTCATCGCCGACAGCGACGTCGTCATCACCTGCACCGGGGCCGTGGGGCACATCATCGACCGGGCCGACCTGGCGCGCAGCGCGGCTCGACGAGGCGGTCGCCCTCAGGTCGTGGTCGACCTCGCACTGCCTCGCGACATCGAGCCCCCCGAGACCTGGCCGGAGCCGGTCGAGGGGCTCACCGTCATCGACCTGCAGGGCCTGGGAGCCGCGCTCGCGGCCCACCCTGACTCGGCTGTCGTCGCCCACGTGCGCGCCATGATCGTCGGCGAGGTGGCCGCCTACCTCACCCGACGCGTCGAGAAGCAGGTCGGCCCCACGGTGGCCGCCCTCCGGGCTCGGGCGGCGACCCTCGTCGCGACCGAGATGGCGCGGCTCGACCAGCGCGTCCCCGACCTCGACGACACCACGCGTGCCGAGGTCGGCCTGGCCGTGCACCGCATCGTCGAGAAGCTGCTCCACACCCCGACGGTGCGAGTCAAGGAGTTCGCGCTGGAAGAGGGCGGAGACGGCTACGCCACCGCGTTGCGCGAGCTGTTCGACCTGGAGCCCCGAGAGGTCGCGAACGTCTCGGCGCCGCCGCACCGGGGCACGGCATGAGCACGCCCACCACGCTGCGGCTCGGCACCCGTCGGTCCAGGCTGGCCACCACCCAGTCGCGGTGGGTGGCTGACCGCCTGATCGCGGCCGGGCACCTCGTCGAGCTCGTCGAGATCACCACCGAGGGTGACCTCTCGACCGAGCCGCTCACCACGATCGGCGGCACCGGAGTGTTCGCCTCAGCCATCCGTCGGGCGCTGCACGACGGTCGCATCGACGTCGCCGTGCACTCGCTGAAGGACCTGCCCACCGCCGCTGAACCCGGACTGGTCGTGGCCGCCATCCCGGTTCGTGAAGACTGTCGCGACGCGCTGGTGGCCCGCGACGGCCTGACGCTCGGTGAGCTTCCAGTGGGGTCGGTGGTCGGCACAGGGGCCCCCCGCCGGGCGGCGCAGCTCGCCGCACTCGGCCTCGGCCTCGACGTCCGGGCGATCCGCGGCAACGTCGAGACCCGCATCAGGCTCGTCACCGACGGCATCGTCGATGCGGTCGTGCTGGCGCGGGCCGGCCTGGCCCGGCTCGGCCGCCTCGATGACGTCACCGAGGTGCTCGACCCGATCCAGATGTTGCCCGCGCCGGGCCAGGGAGCCCTCGCCGTCGAGTGCCGGTCCGACCGTCTCGACGTCATCGCCGCCGTGACGCCGCTTGACGACCCCGACACGCGAACCTGTGTCACCGCAGAGCGCCAGCTGTTGCGCAGCCTCGAGGCGGGGTGCACCGCCCCCATCGGTGCCCTGGCCGAGGTCGTCGAGGGTGACGACGGCCTCGAGCTGTCGTTGCGGGCCTTCGCAGGTTCCGACGACGGCACCCTCGAGTTGCGCAGATCCCTCGTGGGCACGTACACAGAACCTGAGGCGCTCGGCGCCCGGCTCGCCCAGATCCTCCTCGAGGACGGCGCCGCCGACCTCGAGTCAGTCTCACCACCCGCCACAAGCCGTTCGGAGCATGACTCGTGACTCGTTCTCGCCAGCCGTCAGAGCAGATGGCGTCGACCCCCACGGCCACGACGACGACGCCGTCGCGCGTCGCGTTCGTCGGGTCCGGCCCGGGTGACCCCGGGCTGCTCACCCTGCGCGGCCGCGACCTCCTCGCCGCCGCCGACGTCGTGATCCTCGACCGCATCACCCGTGACGACGTGGTGCGCGCCTTCGCGCGACCCGACGTCGAGGTCATCGACGCCGGCCACGGCGAACAGGGGCAGGAGCTCACCCAGGCCGTGCGGGCCAGGCTGCTCGTCAAGGCCGCCAAGGCGGTCGGTCCCGGTGGCCTCGTCGTGCGGCTGATGGACGGTGACCCGGGCACCTTCAACGGTCTGGTCGAAGAGGTGCACGCCTGCCACCGCGCGTCGCTCAGCTTCGACATCGTTCCGGGCGTGTCAGCCGTCAGTGCCGTGCCCACGTATGCCGGCATCCCCCTCACCACGAAGGGAACCTCGGCCGTACACATCGTCAGCACCGACAAGTCGGGCCACGACTGGTCGCGGTACGCGTCCGACACCGACACGCTCGTGCTGCTCGGCCGACCCGACTCGATCCGATCAGCGCTCGGCGCGCTGCTGGCCGCCGGTCGCCCGGCTGAGGCCCTTGTGTCTCTCACCTCACGCGGAACCACGTTCGCCCAGACGTCGGTCTCCACCACGCTCGGCCAGGCCGAGCGGACCTTGACCAGCAGCGACGACACCTCGCTCGCGGTGGTGTCACCGAACGTGGGGCTGCGCGACGAGCTGTCGTGGTTCGAGACCAAGCCGTTGTTCGGCTGGAAGGTGCTCGTGCCGCGCACCCAGGCGCAGGCGGGGTCGATGGTCGATCGGCTCTCCGGCTACGGGGCGACCGCCGACGTGGTGCCGACCATCTCGGTCGAGCCGCCGCGCACACCGCAGCAGATGGAGAAGGCCGTGAAGGGCCTGGTGACGGGCCGCTACGAGTGGGTCGGTTTCACCTCGGTCAACGCGGTGCGTGCCGTTCGGGAGCGGTTCGAGGACTTCGGGCTCGACGCGCGCGCCTTCGCCGGCCTCAAGGTGGCTGCTGTGGGCGGAGTAACCGCTGCCGCGCTGCGCGACTGGGGTATCAACCCCGACCTCGTGCCGACGGGCGAGCAGTCGGCGGCTGGTCTGCTCGAGGTGTGGCCCGAGTTCGACGAGGTGCTCGACCCCATCAACCGGGTGCTGCTGCCACGGGCTGACATCGCCACGGAGACACTGGTGGCGGGGCTGCGCGAAGGCGGCTGGGAGGTCGACGACGTCACGGCCTACCGCACGGTTCGCGCTGCGCCTCCGGCGGTGGAGATCCGCGACGCCATCAAGGGTGGCGACTACGACGCCGTGCTGTTCACCTCGAGCTCGACCGTGCGCAACCTCGTGGGCATTGCCGGCAAGCCGCACACGGCGACCGTCGTCGCGTGCATCGGGCCGGCCACCGCCAAGACCGCCCAGGAGCACGGGCTCCGGGTCGACGTGCTCGCGGCCGAGGCCTCGGCGCTCAGTCTCGTCGACGCCCTGGCCGGTCACGGCGTCGGTCTCGCCGTCGCGGCTGCCGAAGCCGGCCAGCCGGTGCAGCGCCCGAGCGACAAGCGTCCCGCCTCGCGCCGTCGCGCGCGCTGAGCGGCATCCGGTGATCGAACGACCACGGCGCCTGCGTCAGTCAGCGGCGATGCGGGCCCTCGTCGCCGAGACCCGCCTGCATCCGCGTGAGCTGGTGCTTCCGGTTTTTGTCGCTGAGGGTCTCGACGAGCCACGGCCCATCACGAGCATGCCTGGGGTGGTGCAACATTCGCGTGACTCGCTGGTGCAGCTCTCTCACCGGGCAGTAGCAGCCGGGCTCGGCGGCTTGATGCTGTTCGGCGTGCCCGAGCACAAGGACGCGACCGGAAGCGGAGCCCTCGACCCTGACGGCATTCTCAACCGTTCCCTCGGCGTCGTGCGCGAGGCGGTCGGCGACGAGCTCGTGGTCATGGCCGACACGTGCCTCGACGAGTTCACTGACCATGGCCACTGCGGTCTGCTTGATGCACGCGGCCGGGTCGACAACGACGCCACCAACGAGGTCTACGCCGCCATGGCCGTGGCCCAGGCTCGCGCCGGGGCCCACGTCGTGGCGCCGTCGGGAATGATGGACGGGCAGGTAGGCGTCATCCGCACCGCCCTCGACGGCGAGGGCCTGCACGACACGGTCGTTCTCGCCTACGCCGCGAAGTACTCCTCGGCCTTCTACGGCCCGTTCCGCGAGGCCGTGCAGTCGAGCCTCCAGGGCGATCGCCGCACCTACCAGCAGAACCCGGCCAACATCGTCGAGTCGGTGCGTGAGATCGACCTCGACATCGAGCAGGGCGCCGACATCATCATGGTCAAGCCGGCGATGGCCTACCTCGATGTCGTCGCGGCGGCCGCTGCGCGCTCCTCGGTTCCCGTTGCCGCCTACCAGGTGTCGGGGGAGTACTCGATGATCCAGGCGGCCGCTGGTCACGGCTGGATCGACGGCCGCGCGGCGGCTCTCGAGTCGCTGCACGCCATCCGCCGGGCCGGCGCCCAGATCGTGCTGACCTACTTTGCGCTCGACTGTGCCGGCTGGCTCGCCGGCGAGCACTAGGATCGTCTCGTCCGAGGAGGTACACATGTCGAACGAGCCGTCAGGGTCGACGAAGTCGTCGCACGCGTCACAGGGGTCACACGGTGATGCAGTGTGGCTCAGCGAGGCCGAACAGGCTTCGTGGCGTGCCGTTCTCCGGGGCACCCGTCTGCTGGAGCAGTCGCTCGACCGGGCGCTGCACGCCCACGACATCCAGCTCAGCGAGTACGAGATTCTCTCGATGCTCTCCGAGTCGGAGTCGAACCGGCTGCGGATGTCTGACCTCGCCGCGATGGTCGTTCAGTCCCGCAGCCGCCTGACCCACACGGCCAAGCGTCTCGAGCAGCGGGGCTGGGTGACGCGCGAGGCCTGCCTCGACGACCGGCGCGGGGTGGAGCTGGTGCTCACGACCGAGGGGCTGCGCGAGATTCAGGAGATGTCACGCATTCACGTCCAGAGCGTGCACGAGAACATCCTCGACATCATGACGGCCGAGCAGTTCCAGGCGCTCGGTGACGCCATGGCGCTCGTGCGTGACCACCTCGACCCCGAGGAGACGAGCGGTCGCTGACCCCGCAGCATCCCTGGTGGCCGCTCCGATCGGGCCGTGGCCGGGCGGCTGCGGTCGGTAGGCGGCCAAAGCCGCGGGGCTCGGACCGTGGCGGGGCTGCGGTGGTCGGCCACCACCCGGCGAGGCGGTACCCGACGACCGGCTGAGACACTGGGAGCATGAGCTCGCCCACCCCGACCGAACCCGTCGCCTCCGCTGTCCCTGCCTCCGCTGCCTTGCTCGCGAGAGCCAGTGCGGTGATCCCCGGAGGCGTGAACTCGCCGGTGCGTGCCTTCCGGGCCGTGGGCGGCACACCGCGGTTCATGGCGAGCGGGAAGGGCCCCTGGCTGACCGACGTCGACGGCAACCGCTACGTCGACCTGATCTGCTCCTGGGGCCCGATGATCCTCGGCCACGCTCACCCCGACGTGCTCGCTGCGGTGAACCATGCTGCGGCTGAAGGTTTCTCGTTCGGCACCCCGTCTGAGAACGAAGTGCTGCTCGCCGAGGAGATCGTGTCTCGCGTCGATCCGGTCGAGCAGGTGCGCCTCGTCAACAGTGGCACGGAGGCGACGATGTCGGCCCTGCGGCTGGCTCGCGGCTTCACCGGTCGCGACGTGGTGGTGAAGTTCGCGGGCTGCTACCACGGCCATGTCGACGCACTCCTCGCCTCGGCGGGTTCAGGGGTGGCGACGTTCGCACTGCCCGACTCGGCCGGTGTGCCGAAGTCGAGCGCGGGAGAGACGATCGTGTTGCCCTACAACGACGTCGCAGCCCTCGAGGCAGCCTTCGCCGAGCGCGGACACGAGATCGCGGCCCTCATCACCGAGGCCGCCGCAGGCAACATGGGCGTCGTGCCGCCCGCCCCGGGATTCACCGACGCTCTACGCCGGGTCACCGCCGCACACGGCGCGCTGCTGATCTCCGACGAGGTGATGACCGGCTTCCGCTGCTCGTCGTCGGGGTGGTACGGCCTCGAAGGGCCACCGGCCGGGGGGGCTCCCGACCTGTTCACCTTCGGCAAGGTGATGGGCGGAGGGTTTCCGACCGCCGCCTTCGGGGGCCGGGCCGACGTGATGGCCATGCTGGCCCCGCAGGGGCCGGTCTACCAGGCCGGCACGCTGTCGGGGAACCCGGTGGCGTCGGCAGCCGGTCTCGCCACGCTGCGCGGCTGCACCCCCGAGGTGTACGACCGTCTGGGCGTCGTCTCACGGGCCATCGCCGACGGCGCCTCCGAGGCCCTGTCGGCCGCCTCTGTGCCGCACACCGTGCAGTGGGCCGGGTCGATGTTCTCGGTGTTCTTCCGCGACCGAGGGGTGGCGAACTACGACGACGCCCGCGACCAGGATGCCGCTGCCTTCCGGCGCTTCTTCAACGCGATGCTGAGCCAGGGGGTGCACCTGCCGCCCAGTGCTTTCGAGTCGTGGTTCGTCTCCGCCTCGCACGACGACGCGGCCGTCGAACACGTGCTGAACGCTCTGCCGGCCGCCGCACGAGCGGCAGCCAACGCCGACTGAGGTGGCCGGATGAGGCGCCGCATCGTCCGCATCCGCGGCTAGCGTGACGATATGGCGACCTTCACCGACGAGGATCTCACGCGGTCTCACTTCGATTCGGTCGATCTCAGCGGCTCGCGTTTCGAGTCCTGTTCCCTCAGCGATGCCTTCATCAGCAGCACCGACCTCCACCGCGTGGTCATGCGCGGCGTCGAGCTGCTCGATGTGAGCATCGAGGGGGAGATCGAGAACCTCACGATCAACGGGGTCGACGTCGGGCCCTTGGTCGAGGGCGAGCTCGACCGGCGCGAGCCCTTGCGGGTGAAGATGCGGCCCACCGACCCGGCCGGCTTCCGAGAAGCCTGGCTGATCCTCGACGACCTCTGGGCGGCGACGGTCGAGCGGGCTCGTGGCCTCGAGCCGGCCCGGTTGCACGAGTCGGTGAACGGCGAATGGTCGTTCATCGAGACGCTGCGACACCTGAGCTTTGCGACGGATGCCTGGGTTCGCCGCGGCATCCAGGGCGACCCGTCACCGTGGCATCCGCTCGACCTGCCGTGGGACCAGATGCCCGACACCCCTGGCATCCCCCGTGACCGTGCGGCGCGGCCCACCCTCGATGAGGTGCTCGCGGTTCGTCATGACCGGGTGGTAGGGGTGCGGGCGTTCGTAGACGGGCTGACCGATGAGTCGCTCGCGGCGCACACCGAGCCGGTCGACGGCCCCGGCTGGCCGGAGTCGCGCAGCTACCCGGTGCGCCAGTGCTTGCTGATCGTGCTCAACGAGGAGTGGCACCACCGACTGTTCGCCGAACGAGATCTCGACGCGCTGGACCATCAGGTCTAGCGTGAAACCGGCGACTCGGACCGGCCGGGTGCCTTCGTTCGAAGCGAGGAACCATGGCCAACCACGTCTACGCCATCTCTGAGGTTGTCGGAACGTCACCCGACGGCATCGAGGAGGCGGTCGAGAACGCAGTCTCCAAGGCCAGCACGACGATTCGCAACCTCGACTGGTTCGAGGTGGAGAACGTGCGCGGTCAGCTGATCGACGGTGAAGTGGCCCACTGGCAGGTCACCGTCAAGCTCGGCTTCCGCATGGAGGACTGAGCCGCCGCGCTCGCGTGGCCACGCCAAACCGCCGTCGCGACCCGTGAACACCTCAGGCTGACGCGGCGGCACCGATGGTGGTCAGGCTCACCCCGGGCGGATTGGGTGGGGGGCGTGGCGTTTGAGACACTGAGGTCATGACCGAGAGCGCCACCTCCGAGGAGCCGATGACGACTGTCGTGCACCTCGTGCGACACGGTGAGGTGCACAACCCGCAGGCGGTGCTCTACGGGCGGCTCGAGGGGTACCACCTCTCTGAGCTGGGGCGCGAGATGGCTCAGGTCGTGGCCGACCACCTGGCCTTCAACGACATCACCCACGTCGTGGCCTCGCCCTTGGAACGTGCCCAGGAGACCGCCGCCCCCATCGCCGTGGCCCATGGTCTTCAGGTCACGACCGACGAGCGCGTCATCGAGGCCGAGAACTATTTCGAGGGGCGAACCGTCGCCAAGAAAGACCTGTTCGCACCGCGCAACTGGGCCAAGCTGGTCAACCCGCGCAAGCCGTCGTGGGGCGAGCCCTACGAGCAGATCGGGGCGCGGATGCTGAGTGCCATCGACGAAGCCCGGCGAGCGGCCTCCGGTCATGAGGCCGTCATCGTCAGCCACCAGCTGCCTGTCTGGACGGCCCGGAACAAGCTCGAGAACCGTCGGCTCTGGCACGACCCGCGGGCCCGCGAGTGCACCCTGGCGTCGCTGACCTCGCTGACCTATCGCGGCGACGAGCTCGGCTCGATCGCCTACTCCGAGCCGGCGGCTGCTCTGCTCGCCCGAGCGAGCAAGGGTGTGGGCGCCTGATGGCGAACGCCGACCGGCGAACCGTGCTGCGGTGGGCGGGTGCCGCGGTGGCGGCAGCGGTCGTGGCCACCACGAGCGCCTGTTCGTCTGACCCGAACTCCGTTGCGGGGCAGGCTCAGAACGGCGACCGTAAGGGCTATGTCGCCGGAGACGGCACCATCGAGCTGCTCCCCGTCGACCAGCGCGGCGCAGCCGTCACGCTGGAGGGTACGACCCTCGAGGGCAAGCCGTGGTCGATGAAGGACGTGGCCGGCTCGGTGCTCGTCGTCAACGTGTGGGGCTCGTGGTGCCCGCCGTGCATCGAGGAGACTCCTGCTCTGCAGAAGGCCTGGCAAGAGGTCCAGAAGGCGAAGAAGAAGGTCGCCTTCGTCGGGCTTGACAAGCTCGAGCAGCCGGCGACCGGGTTGGCGTTCAAGAAGGCCAACGGCGTGACCTACCCGTCGCTGGCCTACGACGGCGGCGTGCCGATCCTGTCGTTGCAGGGCAAGGCAGCCGCCACGCCCACCACCCTCGTGCTGGATGTTCAGGGCCGCGTCGCGGCCCGCGTTGCGGGCCCGGTCACCACGAGCACTCTGCTCGGGCTCATCGACGACGTGCTCGACAAGCAGGGCTGAGACCATGATCACGGCGGCCGGGCCCGACCTCGCGACCAGCTCGCTGGTGGTGGCCGCCGCTGTCGCTCTCGCGGCCGGCTTCGTCTCGTTCGCCTCCCCCTGTGTGCTTCCGCTCGTTCCGGGCTTCCTCGGCTACGTCACCGGGCTGTCCGACGTCTCGATCGAACGACGCTCGCGAGGCCGGCTGGTGCTCGGTGCGGTGTTGTTCGTGCTCGGCTTCTCGACCGTCTACATCCTCGTCTCCGTCGCCTTCTCCTCCGTGGGTCTCGCGTTGGCCGAACACCGCACCGCGTTGATGCGCGTCGGTGGTGTCATCGTGATCGTGACCGGGGTGCTGTTCCTCGGCGCCGGCAAGGGGTATGCCGCTCAGCTCGGCTGGCGGCCCCGGGCCGGGCTGGCGGGGGCGCCGCTGCTCGGTGTCGTGTTCGGCCTGAGCTGGGGGCCGTGCCAGGGGCCCACGCTCGGTGCGATCCTCGCCATGGCGACCCCGCTCAGTGCCGGGGCCGGCAGCGTCAGCCGGGGGGTGCTGCTCGCGTCGGTCTACTGTCTCGGACTCGGGCTGCCCTTCATCCTCATGGCCGCCCTGTGGGAGCGGGCCGGCGCCGCCAGCTCCTGGCTGCGACTCCACCGTCGGGCCATCCAGATCGCCGGAGGCGTCATGCTCATCGTCGTGGGCCTGCTGCTGCTCACAGGTTGGTGGGAGACAGTCGTCGTCTGGCTGCAGACCCGTTTCGTCAACTCCTTCACGACAGTCCTCTGACATGAGCACCGACACCTCCACCGATCTCGCCACCGAGAACCCTGACAACCCAGGTCGCAGGGCCGAGCCGACGTTGCCCGAGCTCGGGGCGCTCGGTTCTCTGCGCTTTGTCTGGCGCCAGCTGACGAGCATGCGCACGGCCCTGTTCCTGCTGCTCCTGCTCGCGATCGCGGCAGTGCCGGGCTCGATCTTCCCGCAGCGCAACATCGACGCCGGCCGGGTCGCCGACTACATTGCACAGCACCCGAGCTCGGCTCCGTGGCTCGACCGCTTCGGCTTCTTCGACGTGTTCTCGTCACCGTGGTTCTCGGCGATCTACCTGCTGCTCTTCGTCTCGCTCGTCGGGTGCATCATCCCCCGCACCAAGGTGCACCTGAAAGCCCTTCGAGCCCGGCCCCCGAGGGCCCCTGCCCGGCTGAGCCGCCTCGACCAGCACGCCGAGCTGACCACTGACCTGTCGCCTGACGAGGCCCTGGCCGCGGCTCGAGAGCTGCTCAAGCGCAAGCGGTTCCGGCTGCACTCGCACGACGACGTCAGCCTGAGCGGTGAGTCGGGCTACCTCAGGGAGACCGGCAACCTGATCTTCCACCTTTCGCTGACCGGCATCATCGTCGGCATGGCCGTGGGGCACCTGTTCGGCTGGCGGGGCGACGTCATCCTGCCGGAGGGTGAGAAGTTCGCGTCGTCGGCCGGCACCTACAACACGTACGCGCCAGGCCCGTGGGTCAACGACGAGCAGCTGCCCCCGTTCGTGCTCGGCCTCGACAAGCTCGACGTGCAGTTCAACAAGGTGCCCGGCAAAGGCTTCGGGATGCCGCGCGAGTTCACCGCGTACACCTCCCTCTCGCCGGGACCGGGGCAGCCGGCGACGCCCGAGTCGGTGTCGGTCAACCACCCCCTCACCGTCGACGGAGCCGACATCTTCCTGCTCGGCAACGGCTACACCCCGGTCATCACGGTGAAGAACGCCAAGGGCGAGGTGCTCTACCGGGAGGCCACCCCCTTCCTGCCCCAGGACGCCGACTACCGCTCGGTCGGGGTGATCAAGGTGAGCGCCCTGCCCACCCCGAAGCAGCTCGGCATCACCGGCTTCTTCCTGCCCACCGCCGAACCGACCTTCGTCAACGGGCCGGTCTCGCTGTTCCCCGACACCGAGAACCCCGAGGTCGCCCTGTCGATCTGGGAGGGCACCCTCTTCCCGGGCAACGCACCGCAGAGCGTGTACACGCTCGACACCGACCAGATGAAGCAGGTCACCAAGGCCGACGGATCGCCGGCCCTGGTGCGCCTGAAGCCGGGGGAGACCTACCAGATCCCCGGTGGTCGCGGGTCGATCACGTTCGAGAGCGTCAAGCGGTTCGCCGGCCTGTCGGTGCGCACCGACCCCGGCGCGCCGATCAGCCTGGTGAGCGCCATCCTGGCCACGGGCGGGCTCATCCTCGGCCTTACCATCAAACGCCGCCGGGTCTTCGTTCGGGTGCGCCCGGTCGTCGCGTCGGCCGGTGGCCCTGACGGTGACCAGGCCACACCGGCTACCGTGGTAACCATCGGCGGCCTCTCCAAGGACTCCGACGCGGGGCTCGCCTCCATCGTGGACGCCCTGCACGACCATCTGGCAGAACGGAAAGACCGATCGTGAACCTCGCCGCCAACGCGAACGTGGCCCTCTACTCGTCGATGATCGTGTACACCCTCGCCATGCTCGCGTTCAGCTGGCACCTGTCGGCACGGGCCCCGCACGTCGCCGAAGCTCGAACCAGGGCGTACGAGCGCGAAGGCGTGCTGGTCGGCTCGGGCGCCCCCAGCCGGGGATCGTCAACGCTCCCGGATGCCGCTGAGCTGCCCGAGCACGAGAGCGCCAAGAGCCGTCAGCGCGGCAACATCGCGTTGATGCTGACCTACCTCGCCACTGCACTGCTTCTCGCAGCCGTGCTGATGCGGGGTCTGGCCGTGTCGCGGCCGCCGTGGGGCAACATGTACGAGTTCGCCACTGCTGCGGCATCCGCCGTCGGACTGGCCTTCTGCCTGCTCGCGAAGAAGAACAACTGGCAGTGGCTGGGCGTGTTCATCGTCACGCCGATCCTGCTCGTGCTCGGCCTGGCGGTCGCAGTGCTCTACACCGACGCCGGCGAGCTGATGCCCGCCCTCAAGTCGTACTGGCTCGGCATCCACGTCTCGGTCGCGTTCATCGCCGTCGCCTTCTTCACCATCGGCTTCGCCATCGGCGTGCTCTATCTCGTGCGAGCGCGCCGTGAGCAGAACCCCGACACCAAGCCCAGCTTCATCGAGTCACTGCCTTCGTCGGCCTCGCTCGAGCGCACCGCCTACAGCGTCAACATGGTCGGCTTCATCCTCTGGACCTTCACCCTCATCGCCGGGGCCATCTGGGCCAAGCAGGCGTGGGGCGCCTACTGGCAGTGGGACCCGAAGGAGATCTGGACCTTTGTGATCTGGACGGTCTACGCGGCCTACATGCACAGCCGCGCCACGGCCGGTGTCGACCACCGCAAGTCGATGTACCTCGCCCTGACCGGGTTCGTGTGCGTGATCGTCAACTTCACGTTGGTCAACCTCGTCTCGACCTTCGTGGGTATGCACAACTACTCGGGGATGTGACCCAGCGGTGGTCCGCTACACCGTGCTGCGTCTGCTGATCTTCTTCGGCTTCGTGCTGCTCTTCTGGCTCGTCGGCCTTCGTGACACTTCTGACATGGGTCGACTCGTGCTCGTCGGATCGGCCGCTGTCGCCTCAGCCGCCGTGTCCTACGTGCTGCTGCGAGGCATGCGCGATGAGATGACGGCGAAGCTCGTCGAACGTCACGAGGCCCGCCTTCGCGCCAAGGCCGAGGGTTTCGACGACGGCGACGACGAGCTCGCCGAAGACGCAGAGATCGAACGCGACCGCTGAGGTCTCAGCCCGCTGGGCCGTCGCAGCTCGGAAGGCCCTGAGCCGGCATCGCGCCAGCACCGAGAACGGGCATCGAGCCGGCACCGCGCCGGCACCGAGTCGACATTGTCACGAGACTACGGGTGACCCTCAGAACAGGTGGTGACCCAGGCCGAGCCCGAGCGCGAACAGGGCCGACCAGGCGAGCTGGAAGATGCCCGTGCCGGCGAGGGCGGGGATCAGCCCGCGACCCTCGGCGCCGCCGAGCACCGCTCGCATCGGCCGAACGAGCAGGGGCGCGGCGAGAACGGCGAGCAGTGCGAGCGGTGAGGTGAAAGAGGCCAGCACGGCCATGACGAACGAGATGGCCACGAGGCCTACGTAGAAGGCGCGGGTGCCCCGTTCACCCATTCGTACGGCCAGGGTCAGCTTGCGATGCTCCCGATCGGTGGGGATGTCGCGCAGGTTGTTGGCCACCAGGATCGCGGAGGCCAGGGAACCGACCCCGATCGCTCCCCACCACCCGGCCGCGGTGAGCGGGGTCATGGTGGCCATCGTGCCGAGGGTGGCGACCAGTCCGAAGAAGACGAAGACGAACGCCTCACCGAGCCCGAGGTAACCGTAGGGCCGGCTGCCGCCGGTGTAGTACCAGGCCGCAGCGATGGCGGCGGCGCCGATCGGCACCATCACCCACAGCTCCGACAGGCCCACGAGGGCCAGTCCCAGCAGGCCGGCGAAGAAGAAGCAGGTGAAGGCCGCGAACTTCACGGTTCGCGGCGCCGCCAGCTGCTGGCCGACGAGCCGCACCGGGCCGACCCGCACCGCGTCGGTGCCCCGGATGCCGTCGGAGTAGTCGTTGGCGTAGTTGACGCCGATCTGCAGCAGCACCGAGACCGCCAGAGCCAGGATCGCGTAGGCCCAGACCACATGTCCGGTCTCGTAGGCTGCGCCAGTGCCGACAAGCACGGGAGAGACGGCCGCGGGCAGTGTGCGCGGGCGCGCGCCCTCGATCCACTGGTTCAAGGTGGCCATGGGTCCTTCGAGGGTCGGAGGGCTCGATCAGGCTTGAGCGCGCTCGAGGGTCAGAGCTTGCGCAGGAACTCGGGATCGTCATCCGGGCCACGTGGCCCAGGGGGCCGTCGCGGCCGCTGCGGGGGTCGGCCGCCGGAGGTTCCCTCTCGCTTGACCAACAGCCAGGCGGCCGGGCCGACCACGGGAACGATCACGACGATCAGCCACACGACACGCGGCATGATGCGCACCTGCCGCCGGTCGGTCTGCAGGCAGTCGACGAAGGCGTAGATGGTCGCGAACACCACGAGTGCGATGAACACGACGCGTAGCACTTGGACTCCTTCGGGAACTGCGTTGGAACAGTGGTCTCATCTTGCCACCGGGTCAGGTCAGATCGTGCATCACCCGGCGGACGGCTTCTCGGTCGGGCTTCCCAGGGCCCTGCTGCGGCAGCGAGGTGAGCGCCAGGACCCGTCGCGGCAGGGCGGCATCCGGCAGGATTCCGCGAAGCCGGTCGCGAACCGACCGCTCGGCCACCTGGTCGGCAGGGTCGACGAGCGTGACCGCTGCACAGACGATCTCGCCCCACTCCCGGTCGGGGAGGCCGACCACGACGACGTCGAGGATCTCGGGAAGGTGGCGCAGGATCGCGTCCTCGACCACACCGGGCGTGATCTTGACGCCACCGCTGTTGATGACGTCGTCAGCGCGACCGTCGACCACGAGCAGCTCGTCATCGTCGAAGTGCCCGAGGTCGTCGGTGCGAAACCAGCGGATGCCGTCGGCATCGACCGCGAAGGCGTCGGCGGAGCGGCCGGGGTCGCTGAGGTAGCCGTGCGCCACGGTGTCGCCGCCCAGCACGATGTGGTGGTCGTTGTCGATGTGTACCCGGCTGACGGGCAGCGGGGCGCCGTCATAGACGCAGCCGCCCGCTGTCTCGCTCATGCCGTAGGTCAGTCGCACCGGGATACCGGCTCGGTGCGCCCTGTCGACCAGGGGTGCGGGGGTGGCGGCGCCGCCGACGAGTACGGCGTCGAAGTCGCACAGAGCCTTGGTGCCCTCCGGGTCGTCGAGCAGCCGTGCGAGCTGGGTGGGCACGATGGCGGTGTAACGATGACGAGCGGTGGCGGTCGTCGTCACCTTGCCCGCTGCGGCGGCGAAGGCGGCGCTCGAGAACCCGTCGCGCAGGTCGAGCACGACGGGGGCGACACCGGCGGCGATCGAGCGCAACAGCACCTGCAGACCGGCGATGTGGTGCCCGGGCATGGCGAGCAGCCAGGCGCCGCTGCCACCCAGCACCTGGTGGGTGGCCCAGGCAGAGCGCTCGACGGCTCCGGCGGTGAGCAGCGCTCGTTTGGGGTTGCCGGTCGAACCCGACGTCGCTACCACGACCGCCAGGTCATCGGGGAGGTCGACCCCGTCTGCGCTGTCGATGACCGGGCGGTCGCAGGCGGCAGCGTAGGGCAACACGGGTGCCTTACCGGCCAAGGCAGCCTCGAGTGCGGGCAGGATCGTCAGCAGCTCTGGCCCGGCAGGGACAGCAAGCGGGAGCAGAGCCGCACTGTTCATGGGCTCATTCTGCCTGCTGCGCTCGTTCGGTGCGTGCCCCGGTGGCCATGCCCCTTCCCGCTGGTGTGCTGCGAACCGCACGCAGAGCCCGCCAGCTCACCGCCCGGGCATGCAGACCACCATCTCGCCGCGCGGGCCGCTCAGCTGCCAAGCCGTGTACTCGGCGGCCGCAGCGTAGGTCACCCGTGACGTGGACCCCACTCGGTGAAGCGCCCGCCTGGACCGCACACGACGATTTCGCCTCTGGGCCCGTACATCTGCCACGCCTCGTAGTCGGATAGCGCCTCGGCCGTGAGTCGCCCAGTGTCGAGCACGATGGTGAGGTCGCCGTTGTCGGCCACCGCAACCTCGGTGATCGTTGACCCAAGCAGCCAGGCCAGGTGCTCGGGCAGTTCTGCGTCGGGGACGTTCATCCGGATCGGGGTCGGGTCAGCGTTCGACCTGGTCGCGACCACGTCGGTTTCGATGTCGATCTGCCAGTCGCCGCTGGTGAAGAGGCGAAGCATGTATCCGAGTCGAGCAGAGTCGATCGTCTGGTCGCGCAGATCTGGTGTCACGGACCCCATCCTCTCGGAAGATCAAAACTGCCGTCTGCACGACGACGAATATGAGTTTCCGCATTGGACGTGGGATTGCCGTTCAGGTCGATCGGTTGTCCGTCGGAGTTGTAGAACCGAACACACCCAAACTCGTACCTCGAATCCGGATCTTCGATCCGGATTGCGTCAGCGTTTTTGGCCTTGCCGGGTGCGGGATCTACCTTGTCCGGCGCTTGCCAGACCTCACCGTTCTTGTTGTTGGCCACTCGTCCCTGCCACGTGGATCCGGCTGCGTCGGGTCGCATCGAGTCGGGTATCGGGTCGCCCGCCTCGCCGCGTCCAGGCTTCGGCGCGTCAGCTTCGTGTAGGAGTCGGTTCTCGTTGGGGCGGGCGTGCTGGATGAGGTTGCCGGCTCCGGCGCCGGCGGCGGTCGCTCCGCCGGCGATGGCACCGGCAGCGACGACGCCGATGGGCACGCCCGCGACCGCCCCCACGCCGGTGGCGTCGAGCGCGACTCCGCCGACTTCACCGCCGGCCCCCAGCAGCATCATCCCGGCCCCGAGCGCCAGCTGGGCCACGTCTTCGGGGTGCTCAGCGGCGGCTTGCACCACGTCGGCCGCGCCGTTGACCAACGGCACCGCGGTGTGGTTGTAGGCCCAGGCGCCGGCGGTTCCCGCGGCCGCCAGCGTGCTGCCGAACCAGCTCGACTCGTCGCGGGGAGCTGGTTGGACAGCACGCTGGCCCACTCCGGCCGCCGCGGCCGCGTCGAGCTGACCACGCACCAAGGGCAGGTCGTAGACGAGGCCAGGGTCGAGGGACGGTGTCGCGGCGACGGGGCTGGCCGACATGACGCTGGGCGTGAGCCCGGCGAGCGCTCGCGCGCATCGGGTGGCGGACGTCGTCAGGGCGTCCATCGCGGCGCCGTACCGCCGGTGGATGCCGGTCAGCTCGGTGTGGTGCAGCCGCTCTGCCCTCGTGCTGGCCGCCAGCTGCAGCACGGGGTCACCAGCGTGGGTGATGTCGATGGTCGCCAGCGTGCGGTGGTGCTCGTCAGCGGCGCGCCCGGCCTGCGCAGACAAGCTTCGAGCGGCGGCGATCGCTGCCTCGAGAGAGCCGGCGTAGGCGGCGAGTGCCCGGCCGCCGTCGTCGACCTGGGCGAGCACCCGGCCGGCCCGGCTCGAGAGGGCCGCCAGCTCGGTGGTGGCTTCGGCGGCGCTCGGGCCGGACCAGACCCCAGCCAGCTCAGCCCCGGCGTTGCCGCGGACTCCGGCCGTTGCGAGCCCGTGGTCTGAGAGCTGGCGCAGGCGCCGAGCTGCGACTCTCAGCATCTCGGGGTCGCCGTCGGGCACGTCGAGATCGATCGTGATGGTGTCGCGCGGGATCACGGGGCGCGGCCCCCACTCACGGCGCCGGCCGGCACCGGAAGCCCGCGAGAACCCAGGCTTGCGGCGTTCGTCATCTCGACGTCGAGGGTCGAGATGCCGACCCAGTCGAGGTTGCGGCCCAGGGCGGAGAAGGCGAGCGCGAGCGTGCCGACCTCACGCTGGTGGGCCGCGAGGAAGGCCTCGAGGGCAGGGCCCAGCACCGGCTGGCCCTTTCCGACAGCGCTTCGCGCCTGCCCGCCGGCATGGGCGAGCCCGGTGGCACAGTCGCGCAGGGCCTCGCCGGTCGTGAGCACCGTCGTACCCACGGAGCGGGTGCCGTCGGTGTCGATCGCGTAGGCCATGGCACGAGAACCTAACCGGGTCGCGAAGCGAGCCCGAGAAGTTCTCCACAGCCCAGCGGCATCCGGCCGGATGCCGTTCTAAGGCTCAGGCCGGTGCGCCGGGGGCCTCACCACGCGATCGGGAACGGCGCGCCGTCGAGGGCGCCGCCAGCCTGCGCTGCCGGGCCGCCATGACGACGGTTGCGAGCAGGCCGACAGCACAGATCGGGAAGCCGACGTGCGGGTTGAGCGGCAGGATGATGCCCAGGGAGCCGCCGACCACCCACAGGATCTGCAGCATCGTCTCGCTCCAGGCGAACACCGACGCCTGCACGTTCTCGGGCACCTCGCGCTGAACCAGCGCGTCGAAGCAGAGCTTCGACAGCTGCGCCGACAGTCCTTGTACGAGGCCCAGGATGATCAGGGTCCACACGCTGTACCAGATCCCCGTGGCGACACACGTCGCCGTCGCGGCGAGCACCGAGACCATCGCGACCTTCTCGGGCCGGTAGTCCTTGATGACGTTGCCGAGCATGCTGCCGAGGGCGTTGCCGACGCCGATACCGAGCACGAGCAGGCCGAGCACGAGCTCGCCTCGCACCCCGTCGATGGGGTGCTCCTTGGCGAGGAAGGCCATGAACATGATGAGGAAGCCGGTGAGCAGCCGGGTGCCGCCCGTCGACCACATGGCGTGCATGACCGGCCAGGGGATGGCCCGCACCCGACGCCGGAAGCGGCCGATCGGCCCGAGGGAGTCGATGGTCACGGTGTCGTGGGGCGAGGCGTCGGCGGGAAACCCTGCGGAGCGCCTTCCGGTGCTCTGCACGGGGATCGGGGCGGTCTCCTCCGGGTTGCGCTCACCGAAGGAGGAGTCGACCCGGCTCGGCAGGCGGATCGCCTGAATGGTGCCGACGACGAACATGACGAAGGCTGCGCGCAGGGCCCAGGCGGGGCCGACCCAGAGGGCGGCGCCGCCGACCACGCCACCCATCACGGCACCGAGCACGCCGGCCATCGACACCTTCGAGTTCGCCTTGACGAGCGTCGTTCCCGGTGGCAGCAGCCGGGGCACGGCGGCAGCTCTCGCGATGGTGTACGCCTTCGACGCCACGAGGCAACCGAGGGCGGCCGGAAAGAGCCACCCGCTGCCGCCCGTGATCGCCTCACCGAGCACCCAACAGAGGAAGGCGCGGGCGGCCAGGGTGGTGCCGATGGCCCAGCGACGACCGTGGCTGAAGCGGTCGAGCAGCGGCCCGATGAGTGGAGCCGTGAGGGCGAACGGCACCATCGTCAACAACAGGAAGAGCGCCACCTGCCCGCGCGCCTGGGCCGTCTGCGGGTTGAAGAACAGGGTGCCGGCGAGCGCGAGGGTCATCGCCGTGTCGCCGGCGGCGTGGCTGGCGTGCAGTTCGGTGAGCCGGGCCAGACCACTGGCTCCCGCCCCGCCGGAGTGGGTGTAGCCGTGGTACTTCGCCGCCGCGTACCGGCTGGTGCGCGCCGTGAGACGGGCGCTGCCGCGCGTGGCGCGACCGACCCCACGGCCCACCGTGCGGACGGTGGCGCCACCACGGCCCGACGACGAGGCGCCGAGGGGAGGTAGGGCAGGAGGGGCGGCCGACGCGGAGTCGTCGCTGCCTCCGGTCGTCGTGCGTTCGGATGCCGTCGGGCCCGGGGTCTTCGGGTCCACCGCATCGGGCACGGCATCCGGGCCCCCGCGGCGGGTGCGTGAGATCGGCACCGCGGTGGTGGGCTCAGGTCGCCGGCTCGCCGGCCCCGTGGCCATCGGGATGCCGTCGAGGGTGCCTTCGAAGGAGGCTCTTCGCAGGGGGGAGCTCGAGGCGTCCGGCAGGTCGCGGTCGTCGGGAGAGCTCACTCCGACATCTTGCCCTCTTGGGGTGAACAGTCGGTGCAGAACACGGCCGGTGGAGGTTCGTGGTGATGCAGCCGGCCGTTCTGACGCTGCCAGCACCCGGCGGATACGCTCGGTGGAGTGACGAACTCGACGGCCTCCTCCGCCACTGTCGCTGAGCCGTGTAACGGCGCGAGGGTGCGCCGATGGTCGGAGCGATGGGCCGGCGTGCTGGGCGTCGTCTGGCTCGTCACGGCCATCGTGCTCGCGGCCGCGAGCTGGTCGGTGCTGGTGGCCGGTCACCCCGCCCACCTGGTCACCCTGGGCGTGGTCGCGCTCGTCGGCCTCCTGCTCATCGTGCGAGCGCTCCGCCTTCGCCGGCGTTCGAGAGCGCCCAGCCGGGGCCCGGCGCTGCGCGTGGTCGGGCGGGTTCTGGCGGCGCTGGCCACGGTCGTCACCGTTGTCGCACTGGTCTACCTCAGGCCGTTCAGCGCCACTCCCGACGCCATCGCGGCGATGGCGGGTGCCCCCGGCGTGCGCGTCGTCGACTCACCCACCCAGATCGCCCTCGAGCCCCAGAACCAGCCGGCAGCCCGCGGTCTCGTGTTCCAGCCCGGGGCCCGGGTCGACCCGCGAGCGTACGTGCCGCTGCTCACGCAGGTCAGCCGTGGAGGGGTGCTGGTCGTGATCGTCAAGCAGCCCTTCGACATCGGCTTCACGGCCATCGGCGCTCCCGGTCCGATCATCGCCGCGCATCCGGAGGTGCGGTCGTGGGCCTTAGCCGGGCACAGCCTCGGTGGCGTCGTGGCCTCCTCGTTCGCCGGTGGGCACCTCGACACGGTGCAGGGCCTGGTGCTCTGGGCCTCGTACCCGCTCGGTTCGTTGGCCGACACCTCGTTGAAGGTGGCGTCCATCTCGGGCACGAACGACGGGCTGGCCACTCCTGCCGACATCGACGCGAGCAGGCCCGACCTGCCCGGGTCGACGGTGTTCACTCCGGTCAAGGGCAGTGTGCACGCCTTCTTCGGCGACTACGGCCCTCAGCCCGGCGACGGCACTCCTTCGGTGAGCCGCGACAAGGCCCAGCAGCAGATCGTCGCTGCCACCGTCACCCTGATGCAGTCCCTCTGACCCCACTGAGCCTCATGCTGGTCGCTGACCTCACGCGCCGTCAGGGGTGCCAGGGGGGCCAGGGGGGCCGCGGCGCGCTCAGCGGCGGCCGATGGTCCTGGTTGACACGGGGCGGCCGAGCCCAGGGCCTTGCGATCAGTCGATGACCGCGACCGCCTCTACCTCGACCAGCATGTCGGCTTCGCCCAGCGCGGCGACACCGATGAGGGTGATGGGCCTGACGATGTCGAGACCCAGGTCCTCGGCCGCGCGGATGGCGCCGGTGAGCAGCTCGGGCATCTTGTCGGGGTGCCAGTCGACGACGTAGACGGTGAGTTTCGCGACGTGCTGGAAGCCGGCACCCACACCGCGGAGCGCGGCATGGACGTTCCGGTATGCCTGCTCGACCTGAGCGGCGAGGTCTCCGGCTCCGACCGGCTGCCCCTCTGCGTTGCGAGCCACCTGGCCCGAGACGTACACGGTGCGGGCGCCGGTGGCGACACTGACTTGGGCGTACGCCTCTGGAGTCGGGATCCCAGGTGGGTTGAAGAGTTCGATGGTCATCTGTGCCTCATTTCATATCGTTGTTATGGCAATGCTATGGCAGACTGTGCACCATGGCAAGGACCAGCGATCACCGCGTCCGCGTGGAGCTCATCGAGCAGGCCGCGGCCCTGCTCGCCACCGATGAGCCCCTCACCCTGCGTGCGGTCGCCGAGCGCTCAGGGACTTCGACGATGGCGGTCTATACGCATTTCGGCGGCATGCCCGGGCTCCGCGAGGCCGTGCGCAACGAGGGATTTCGCCGTCTGGTCGCCCGACTGGAAGGAATCGACGACACCGAGGACCCGGTTCGAGACCTGGCCGCGCTCGGCGCGGCCTACGTGAGGCATGGGATCGCGCACCCGCACCTCTACCGTGCGATGTTCGACCCCGGCACCGGCCTGGAGAACGAGGAGGTCGCAGCCGAGGGTTTGCTGCGGCTCACCCAGGCGGCCGAGCGGGCCCGAGCTGACGGGCGCTTCCGGTCCGAGCCGGTCGACGTGGCGATCCGGCAGTGGATCGCCGGTCACGGACTGCTTGACCTCGTGCTCCGAGGGGTGCTGCCCGCCACGTCCGCCGCCGCGCATGGCGCCTCCCTGACGCTGGGCGTGTTTCTGGCTGCTGGAGACGAGCCGGAACGGTGCCGACTGTCCGTCACCGAGGGCTGGTCGTCCATCGCGGAGCACGGGCGGTGACCGGCCTTGCGCGTGGTTCGTAGGATGTCGTCGGCCGGCGCCGCGGCCTCGTAGGATTGGCCGCCGTCGAGAGTGGCGTGGTGACGATCGAGGGCGCGACCAGCACGACCGGCACTGCCGCTGCCGGGAATGGCGACCGCCCTCCAAGCCACGCTCCTGGCCCCACATCAGCGTGAGATGAGCCTCTGAGCTGGTGGCTACGCCCGGTCAGTAGTACCAGGGGAAGGGCGACCAGTCGGGCTCGCGCTTCTGCAGGAACTGGTCGCGGCCCTCGACCGCCTCGTCGGTCATGTAGGCCAGGCGGGTCGCCTCGCCGGCGAAGACCTGCTGGCCCATGAGTCCGTCGTCGGTGAGGTTGAACGCGAACTTCAGCATCCGTTGCGCCTGCGGGCTCTTGCCCATGATCTCGGTGGCGACCTGCAGGGCCTCGCGTTCGAGGTCGGCGTGGTCGGCGACGATGTTGACGGCGCCCATCCGCTGCATGTCCTCGGCGGAGTAGGTGCGCCCGAGGAAGAAGATCTCGCGGGCGAACTTCTGGCCCACCATCTTGGCCAGGTAGGCACTGCCGTAGCCGGCGTCGAAGCTGCCCACGTCGGCATCCGTCTGCTTGAACCGAGCGTGCTCGCGCGAGGCGATGGTGAGGTCGCAGACGACGTGCAACGAGTGGCCGCCCCCGGCCGCCCACCCCGGCACGACGGCGACGACGACCTTCGGCATGGTGCGGATCAGCCGTTGCACCTCGAGGATGTGCAGCCGCCCACCCTGGGCCTTGACCCTCGCCTCGTCGACACCAGCTGCGGTGGCGTCGGCGTCGGGCGCGGTCGCGTACTGGTAGCCAGATCGCCCGCGGATGCGCTGGTCGCCGCCGGAGCAGAACGACCACTTGCCGTCCTTGACCGACGGGCCGTTGCCGGTGAGCAGCACGACCCCGACGTCGGGGGTCATCCGGGCGTGGTCGAGGGCTCGGTAGAGCTCATCGACCGTGTGCGGCCGGAAAGCGTTGAGCACCTCCGGCCGGTCGAAGGCGATGCGCACGACCCCCGAGTCGGCGTGCGGCCTTCCGGGGACGGCGCGGCGTCGGTGGTAGGTGAGGTCGGTCAGCTCGAAGCCCGGCACAGCCGCCCACTGTGACGGGTCGAAGGTGTCGGACACGCGCTCAGTAGTCACGTTGCGAGCCTAGTGACCGTCGGTTGGAGGTGTTCCGCGGTCACCGGTAGACGCGGAACACCTCGAACCGACGGCGAGGGGGGAGGCGACGGTTAGGGTCGGAGCATGCCGATCCCGCCCTTCGTCGCCCTGTTGCGACGCAAGATCGGGCACGACCTGCTGTGGATGCCGGGCATCACGGCCGTCGTGCTGCGTGAACGACCGGGTCGGCCGCCGCGCACCGGCAAGACCACAGATGCCGGCGACGCCATCGACTCGCTCGACTCGCTCGAGGTGCTGCTCATCAAGCGGTCCGACACCGGCGCCTGGACGCCCGTCACCGGCATCACCGATCCGGGTGAGCAGCCACACCTCACAGCAGAGCGGGAGGTGCTCGAGGAGGCCAGCGTGGTGGCCCGGGTAGAGCGGCTCGTGTGGGTCGGCTCCGGGCCACCCATGGTGCACCCGAACGGTGACCACGCCCAGTATCTCGACCACACCTTCCGGTGCCGATGGGTCTCGGGCGAACCCACACCGGGCGACGACGAGGCCAGCGAGGCGGCGTGGTTCCCTCTCGACGCGCTACCCGAGATGAGCACGCGCTCCACCGAACGCATCGCCTGCGCCGTCGCCAACGCCCCCGAGGTTCGGCTCGGTGAGTGACAGCGGATGAGGCAACCGTGAGCGACCGGCCGACCTTCAACGAGCTTCAGGGCCGAGTGCACGTCGTGTCGATCCCGATGCGGGTGCGGTTCCGCGGCGTCGAGACCCGCGAGGCTCTGCTCATCGACGGGCCCTGCGGCTGGGGCGAGTTCGCGCCGTTCGTCGAGTACGGCGACGCGGAGGCCGCCCGCTGGCTGGCTGCTGCCCTCGAGGCGTCCTACGGTTCCTGGCCTGTAGCGGTTCGCGATGCCGTACCCGTCAACGCGACGGTGCCGGCCGTGGCCCCGGGCCAGGTGCCGGCCGTGCTGGCCCGGTTCGACGGCTGCACGACCGCGAAGGTGAAGGTGGCAGAGCCCGGCCAGACGCTGGCCGACGACCTCGACCGGGTCGCGGCCGTTCGCTCCGTGATGGGGGAGCGGGCCCGCATCCGTGTCGACGCCAACGGCGGCTGGAGCGTCGACGACGCGCTGGACGCCCTGGCCCGGCTCGCCCACTTTGACCTCGAGTACGCCGAGCAGCCCTGTGCCACCGTCGAAGAGCTGGCTGAGCTGCGAAGAGCGCTGAGCCGCAACGGAACCGACGTACCTATCGCGGCCGACGAGTCGATTCGCAAGGCCGACGACCCACTGCGGGTGGCCCGGCTCGGCGCGGCCGACATCATCGTCGTCAAGGTGGCGCCTCTCGGCGGAGTGAGGCGTGCTCTCGACATCGTCGAGGCCTGCGGGCTGCCCGCTGTGGTGTCGTCGGCCCTCGACACGAGCGTCGGCATCTCGGCCGGAGTGGCCCTGGCGGCCGCCCTACCAGAGCTCGAGCATGCCTGCGGTCTGGGCACGGTCGGCTTGTTCACCAGCGACGTCGCCAGGCCGAACCTGCTGCCGGTCGACGGCATCCTGCTGCCCGCACGGGTGCGCCCCGATCCCGCCGCCCTGGCGAAGCTCTCGGCCCCGCCGGATCGTCAGGCCTGGTGGCGTCAGCGGCTCTCCCGGTGCCTGCCTCTCACCGGCTGAGCCAGAACCCCAAGGATCTCTGCGGGTCGCGACGGCGGCCGGCCACGACGGGCGCACCCTGAGACCGGGCGCACCGGACGCATGGGGAGTGCTCCCCATGGCGGGATTTCGGCGGTCAGTGCAGGGTGGTTGTGCGCAGTCAGCCACAGGAGCAGGGGTAACGGATGGTCATCTACGCCAAGGGGTCCAACCCCGAAGCGCTCGAGCGCAGCAGTCGGCTGCTGCTCGACTACTCGCGCGAGTGCGAACGGGCTCGCGGCGAGGCGTCGAACGCCATCCGGGCGCTCGAAGGCCACTGGGGTGGCGGCGACTTCCAGGCCCTGCGGGGCCGTTGGCCGGCGGCCGACGCTCAGCTGGGCCTGCTGGGCACGCACCTCGGTGAGCTGAGCCGAAGACTGTCGACCAACGCGCAGCAGCAACGCGGCGCCAGTGCCCACGGAGTCAACGGCCCCGGTGGCGCGCCCATACCGACGCCGACGCCGACGCCGACGCCGACCGTCGGACACACGGAGCCGCGACCCCAGCAGCACTGGTGGGACAAGGCTGGCGACATGCTGGGTGATGCCGGCGCCTGGACCTACAACCACAGTGTCGTGCCGACCGTCAACGGACTGGCCGACGTCGGGCAGGCGATGGTCGAGCACCCGGAGGACGTGCTCTCGATGGCACTCGGTGCCGGAGCCATCGTGCTGGGCGCCGGCGGTGAGGTGGGCGGGGTGGCCCTCGACGCCACCGGGGTGGGCGCCGTGGCCGGTGTGCCGATCAACGTCGCGTCGGCCGGGCTCATCGCCACCGGCGCCCTGGCCATGACCGCCGGCGCCGGCGACCTGGCGAGCAACGCGAGCAAGAACGACAACCACGTCTTGAACGAGGCCAAGGGGCCGAGCGAGGGCAAACCGCAGCCGGGCGACCGTGTGCCGGACGAGCAGCGTCCGAGTACGTCGGGCGGCTCGTGGGAGGGCCGCGTGGCCAAAAACGGCAAGGGTGAGGTGTGGCAGAACCCTGAGAACGTCAACGCCCCTCCGGGCACGCCCAAGAACGCCAACTCGGTGCGCATCATGGAGGGGACGGATCGGTACCCCGACGGATACGTGCGCTACTGCGACGAAAACGGCAACCCCCTCAAGATCGATGGCAAACCGGGACCCGACAAGAGCCCCGAGACACATTTCCCGATACGTCCGGACGGCACCTACGACATTCCGGCAGGATGGAACCCGTGATCCCCAGCTTCGCCGGCAAGATCGTGCACTCGATTCGTCTCGACTACGCGCTGAAGATGTGGACGACCGACAACTGGCAGCTCGACCTCAACGGCGATGGCTTCCTGCTACGCCCCGATGGCATGCACGTCATCGACTCGGGCACGCCGCAGGAAAAGCTTCCCGCCGTTCTCGCCGAGCTCGTCGGCGCTGAGATCACCGAGGTGCTCGTCGCCGAGCACGGTCACCTGGCGGTGAACTTCGCCGACGCACAGCTGAGTGTGCGGGCGTCGCCCGACTACGAGGCGTGGGAGCTGACCGGGCCGCACGGCGAGCGGATCGTCTGCATGCCCGGCGGTGCGCTGGCCAGCTGGCCCGCCTCGAACGGCTGACCCAGGGCGTCGGTGAGGGTCAGCCGTGGCGGTCGTTGGGGGTCACGACGAGCTGGGCGAGATCACGCAGACCCGCAGCCTCAGACCGACGGCCGCCGCGCTCGACCGGCACCTCCAGCACCCGGATGCCATCGGGAGTCTCGGCCAGGGCCGCCTCGAGCCGACTGAGGTCGGTGACCCGCTCGTACTCGGTGTGGTGGGCCGCGCAGAGCGCCGCCAGGTCGGTGCCGTGCGGGGTGGCGAAGACCCGTTCGAAAGCGTGGGCGAAACGACCATCGCCCTGCTCGAGGGTGGCGAAGATCGCGCCGCCGTCGTCGCTCAGCACCACGATCGTCAGAGCGGGCCGAGGCTGGCCTGGGCCGATGAGCAGCCCGTTCGTGTCGTGCAACAGCGTGAGATCGCCGACGAACGCGATGCTGCGGGCCGCGTGCGCCCGCCCCAGGGCGACGCCGACCGCGGTCGAGACCATGCCGTCGATCCCGGCGAGGCCGCGGTTGCCGACGACGAAGCGGCGCTGGTGGGGTGTCCAGGGGGTCGCCATGACGTCGAGGTCGCGCACCGGGTTCGACGAGCCGACCACCAACGTGGTGTCGGCCGCCACGGCACGACCCACCACCGCTGCCACGGCCAGCGGTGAAAAGTGCTGCGCTGCAACGCTGTCGTCGATGAGAGCCGACAGCTGCTGGTCGGCGCGCTGCCACGATGCGAACCACTCGTTGTCGCCACGAGAGGCTGCTCGCGGCACAGACTCGAGCACCCGCGCCACGCGGCCCGGGTCGGTGGCGACGCCGGCCGGGCCGCGCACCGACAGCACCTCGATCGAGGAGTCGCTGATCAGCGCGGTGACGGGCCGGGACAGCGTGGGGTGCCCGACCACGACGACCCGCTCGATGCGCGAACGCAGCGCGGTGCCGAGCAGCAACCGGTACGTGCGCAGGGCCTGACGACCGATGCGGGCGCCCGAGGTCGGTTCGGCGAACAGCGGCCAGTCGCCGGCCTCGGCCAACAGGCGGGCGGCGGGGCCCGCCTCGTCGCCGGCGACCACGACGGTGCGTGGGCCGGGGGGCAGCGTCTCCGGGTCGTTGCCGGCATCCGGTAGGGAGAGCGGGTCGGGTTCGAGCTCGGAACGGGTGGCCGGCCGCGGGCGTTGCCAGCAGCCGCTCGGGTCGGGCCCGGAGGGCAGCAGGTCGCCGTCGAGCTGCACGTTGAGCTGGCTCGGCCCGTGCGCGGTGCAGGCGGTGAGCACGGCGACGGCAAGCTCGTCTGGGGAGACACCAGGAAGCAGGTCGTGGCACGGCGCGAACACGCCGAACAGCCCGGCCTGCTGGGTGGTCTGGTTCGCTCCGGAGCCACGGAGCCGGTCGGGGCGGTCGGCGCTGACCACGATGACGGGCCGCGCGCTGTGATGGGCCTCCATGACCGCCGGCAGGAGGTTGCCGACGGCGGTGCCCGAGGTGGTCACCACGGCAACCGGGCGGCGAGAGCCGGTCGCGAGCCCGAGCGCGAGAAACCCGGCCGACCGTTCGTCGACCCGCACGTGCAGACGAAGGTCACCGGCCGTGTCGGCGGCGTCGAGCGCCAGGGCCAGCGGGGCCGAACGCGACCCCGGAGAGAGCACGACGTCACGCACGCCGCCGAGCCAGAGCTGCTGCACCAGGGCCAGCGCCGTCTGGGATGCCGGGCTGCCCACGGTCACCACCGCCGCTCAGTCGCCCGCGAGCGCGTCGCGCATGGGGATCAGCTTGGCCGTCGACTCGGCCACCTCTGACTCGGGGTCAGAACCGGCCACGATGCCGCACCCGGCGTACAGGCGGATCTGGCGGGGGTCGTCGCGGTCGATGGCGCCACTGCGCAGCGCGATGCCCCAGGCGCCGTCACCGTGAGCATCCATCCAGCCGACCGGGCCGGCGTAGCGGCCGCGGTCCATGTGTTCGAGCTCTCGAATCAGGGACAGGGCCCGGTCGGTGGGGGTGCCCCCGACCGCGGCCGACGGGTGTAGAGACGACGCGAGGGTCAGCGCGCTGGCGCTGTCGGAGCTGACGGCGGCGACGTCGGTCGCCAGGTGCATGACGTTGGGCAGGTGCAGCACGAAGGGCGCCTCCGGAACGTTCATCGACGACGAGTGCGGTTCGAGGGCTTCGGCGACCGAGCGGACGGCGTACTCGTGCTCCTCCAGGTCTTTCGACGAGCGGGCCAGCGATGCTGCCAACGCCAGGTCGGCGTCGTCGTCACCGGTGCGCCGGATCGTACCGGCCAGCACGCGGGAGGTGATCAGGCCCTGGTCGCGGCGCACGAGCAGCTCGGGAGTGGCGCCGACGAACCCGTCGACGGCGAACACCCAGGTGTTCTCGTAGCGCTCGGCCAGGCGGCGCAGCAGCCAGCGGGGGTCGATAGCCGTCGATGACGTGGCGAGCAGGTCGCGGGCCAGCACGACCTTGTCGACCTCGCCTGCGGCGATGCGCTGGACCGCCTCGGCCACGGCATGGGCGTAGTCGGAGGGGGAGACGGCTCCATCGGCGAACGCGACGTCGGTCGGCGGTTCGGGGTCGGCCGCGGCCTCCGGCGACCCCAGCAGTGTCAGCTGCGGGTCGAGCGAGATCTGGGTGAGCCAGCTCCGGCCGTCGCGGCGACCCACGATCGTGGTGGGCACCACGATCCGCGCGGTCTCGGCCGAGTCGTCGGCGAACGGGAAGGTGCCGAAGCAGACGAGGCCACTGCCGGGAGCCGACACCTCGTCACGCACGACAGCACTCGCCCCGATCTGCTGCCACCACGCCTCCGCTGCGGCGAACCGTTCGGGGCCGCGCGCCTCGAACGCGAGAGCCGTGCCCCAGCCGACCAGCCCGTCACCGCGCCGAACCCACGACACGACCTGGTCGTGCGGAACGTCGTGCGGCAGGAGGGCGAGCAGGGAGCCGTCAACGGGCAGCGGGACCGTGCGCACGACGACGACGGCGAGGCTCGGCGACGAAGCGCCGGGTTCGAGGTAGCCGGCCGCGCCCGGCCGCTCGGAGCTGCCTCGGAACGGGGGGAGTGCGGGCGGGGAGGACATCACGACGATTCTACGGGTGCGAGGATTGCACCATGACGAGAGCGCAGCTGGACAAGAAGCCGGTCGATGTCGCGTCGATGTTCGACACGGTCGCCGACAAGTACGACCTGACCAACGACGTGCTCTCGCTCGGGCAGGACCGGGCGTGGCGCAGGGCGGTCGTGCGCACCGTTGCTGCCGTGCCGGGGGAGCGCATCCTCGACATCGCGGCCGGCACCGGAACCTCGAGCGAACCGTGGGCCGACCGCGAGATCGACGTCGTGGCTGCCGACTTCTCGCTCGGGATGCTTCGCGTGGGCAACCGTCGGCGTCCCGACATGGCCTTCGCTGCCGCCGACGCGATGCGGCTGCCGTTCGCCGACGCCAGCTTCGACGTCGTGACGATGAGCTTCGGGCTGCGCAACGTGGCCGACATCGACCTGGCCCTGCGTGAGTTCCTCCGGGTGGCCAAGCCGGGCGGGCGGCTCGTCGTCTGTGAGTTCAGCCAGCCCGTGAACAAGGCGTTCCGCACCGTGTACTCGAACTACCTGATGCGAGCGTTGCCCTCCGTGGCGCGGCGCACCTCCAGCAACCCCGAGTCCTACGTCTACCTGGCCGAGTCGATCCGGGCCTGGCCACCGCAGGGCGAGCTCGCGGGCACGATCCAGCGGGCGGGCTGGACGCGGGTCGGCTGGACGAACCTCACCGGGGGTGTCGTCGCGCTGCACACCGCGACCAAGCGCTGACTCTTTCCGCTGAAGCAGGGTCGGCGTCCGGATGCCGGCGTCGGGCCGCGGGGATCGGACCGTGGCGGGGTTCGCCGCCGTCGGGACGGCATCCGACCACCGGAATCGGACCGTGGCGGGGTTAGTCGGGTGGTTTCCGGCATCCGACCGCGTGAATCGGACCGTGGTGGGGTTTGTCGGGTTCCGTGCGCCTGGGACCGCGGGAATCGGACCGTGGCGGGGTTCCTCGGGTGGGTTCCGGCATCCGGCCGCGGGTATCGGACCGTGGCGGGGTTCCTGTCGTTCGGATGCCGGGTGGGCCGCGGGGATCGGACCGTGGCGGGGTTGCCGTCGTTGGGATGCCGGGTGGGCCGCGGGGATCGGACCGTGGCGGGGTTGCTGTCGTTCGGATGCCGGGTGGGCCGCGGGAATCGGACCGTGGCGGGGTTCCTGTCGTCGGATTCCGCCGAGCCGGTAAGGCTCTCCTTATCTGACAAGTCCGAAGGCCCCGGAATAGACTCCGATGAGAGTTCGTGAACTTCTTCACAAGCGTCACCTCCGCCCCGCCTCACAAGGAGTCCCAGCATGTCCAGCGCCGAGTCCACAGGTAGCGTCGCGCACCGCGCAGACGTCATCGTGGTCGGGGCCGGCCCGGGCGGATCGGCCACCGCCGCCTACCTCGCCGACCATGGCCTCGACGTGGTGCTGCTTGAGAAGTCGGCGTTCCCGCGCGACAAGATCTGCGGCGACGGTCTGACCCCTCGTGCGACCAAGGAGCTGATCTCTCTCGGGGTCGACACCACGGGCTGGCAACGCACCAAGGGCCTGCGCATCAAGGGCGGCGGCCACACCCTGCAGCTCGACTGGCCCGAGAACGACGCCTTCCCCGGTTACGGCATGGTGCGCACCCGCGCCATGCTCGATGAGACCCTGGCACGACACGCCGAGCGCAAGGGCGCTCTGCTGCAGGAGCGCACCAGTGTCACCGAGCCCGTGCGTGACGGCTCCGGCCGGGTGGTGGGCGTGGTCGCCAAGCGCGTCGACGGGCAGGGCCGCGCCACCGGTGAGAAGGTCAGCTACCGCGCCCCGGTCGTCATCGCCAGCGACGGCGTCTCCTCCCGACTGGCCACCGCCGTGGGTCGCCCGAAGCGCGAGGACCGCGTCATGGGGGTCGCCGTGCGCGCCTACTACCGCACGCCCCGCCGCGACGACTATATGGAGAGCCACCTCGAGCTCTGGACGCGTGACGACGCGGGTAAGCGCATCCTGATGCCCGGCTACGGCTGGCTCTTCCCCCTGGAAGACGGCCGCACCAACGTGGGGCTCGGCACCCTCGACACGACCTCGGCCTTCCAGAAGACCGACTACAAGGACGTCATGCGCCGCTGGGTCGCTGACATCGACGCCGACTGGCACCTCGAGCACGACGAGGCCTCCGGCCCGATCCGGGGTGCGGCGCTGCCGATGGGCTTCAACCGCGCGCCCCTCTACGCCGACGGGCTCATGCTCGTGGGTGACTCCGGCGGCATGGTCAACCCGTTCAACGGCGAGGGTATCGACTACGCACTCGAGGCGGCTCGGCTCGGCGCCGAGCTCGTGGCGCAGGCGATGGCGCGCCCCAGTGACGTCGAGCGTGAGCGCGTGCTGGCGGCGTACCCCAAGGTCATGAAGGACCAGCTCGGGGGCTACTTCACCCTCGGCCGGTGGTTCGCCCACGCCATCGGCAATCCGGAGGTCATGCGCCTCGCGACGAAGTACGGCCTGCCGCGCACCACGATGATGAGGTTCTTGTTGAAGATCATGGCCAACCTCGCCGAACCGGGTGGCAAGGGCGCCGGTGACCGCATCATCAACGGCCTCTCGCGGATCGCCCCGAGCGCATGAGCGGATGCCGAGTGGTGCAGGATGTGACGCTGAGCACAATCGCGCGGTGCGCCCATAAGATGGGCCTGCCCGACGGATGCCGTGACCGAAAGGAAGTGACGCAGGGATGAATGAGCCCTACGTTCCCGTCTTGTTCATGCTGGGCCTCGGCTTCGTCTTCGCCGCGGGGTCGGTGGGTACGTCCCTCGTCGTGGGGCCCAAGCGATACAACCGGGCCAAGCTCGAGGCGTACGAGTGCGGCATCCAGCCCTCGCCACAGGCCTCCGGTGGTGGCCGGGTGCCGATCAAGTACTACCTGACCGCGATGCTGTTCATCATCTTCGACGTCGAGTCGATCTTTCTCTATCCCTTCGCTGTCGCGTTCAACCAGCTGGGGCTGTTCGCCCTGATCGAGATGGTGCTCTTCGTGCTCACCGTCTTCGTGGCCTACGCCTACGTCTGGCGCCGCGGGGGCCTCGACTGGGCCTGAAGCCCTCAGGTGGGCACGTAGCCAACAGCGCGTCGTGACCACGATCGCCAAGTACGTCGCAAAGAACGAGGAGTAGAAGATGGGTCTCGAGGAGAAGCTGCCCGCCGGATTCATGCTGTCGACGGTCGAAGGACTGGCCGGCTACATGCGCAAGGCCTCGATCTGGCCGGCCACGTTCGGGCTCGCGTGCTGTGCGATCGAGATGATGGCGGTCGGCACCCCCGACTACGACATCGCCCGCTTCGGCATGGAGCGGTTCGCGGCCACCCCCCGCCAAGCCGACCTGATGATCGTGGCGGGCCGCGTCAGTCAGAAGATGGCCCCGGTCGTGCGCCAGGTCTACGACCAGATGGCCAACCCGAAGTGGGTCATCTCGATGGGGGTGTGTGCGAGCTCGGGCGGAATGTTCAACAACTACGCGATCGTGCAGGGGGTCGACCACATCATCCCGGTCGACATCTACCTGCCCGGCTGTCCGCCACGCCCGCAGATGCTGCTCAACGCAATCATCGAGCTGCACCACCAGATCGAGTCGACGCCGCTCGGCGTCAACAAGGTCAAGGCGGCCAAGGCTGCCGAAGCGGCCGCGCTGGTGGCCACCCCGACGCACCAGATGAAGGGTCTGCTGGCATGACCGAGGGTGAACAGAAGACGCCTGCCGAAGGCAAGGACCAGGGTTCCGGCCTCTCGCCGCACGAGCTGGCCATGAGCGCCGGATCGGCCGACTCCGAGGCCACCGCCGTCGTCAACCCCGGTGCCAGCGAGCCGAAGGTCGTCGGGATGCGCCGCGGTTCGTTCGGCGCGACGCAGGGCGGTGACACCTCGGGCTACGGCGGGCTGCGCCGCCCGATCCTCATCGCCGGCTCCACCGAACGTCCCTACGGCAGCTACTTCGACGCACTCGCCGATGACCTGGAACGTGGCCTCGTCGGCGGCACGGCCTCCTTCGCAGAGGCCATCGACGCCGTTGTGGTCGATCGCGGCGAGATGACGATCACGGTGAATCGCGAGCACCTCGTCGCCGTGGCCCAGGTGCTGCGCGACGACCCCAGGCTGCGTTTCGAGATCTGCACGGGCGTCTCCGGGGTGCACTACCCGAACCGCGTGGGTGAAGAGCTGCACGCGGTCTACCACTTTCTGTCGATCACCAACCACGGCAAGCGCGTTCGCGTCGAGGTCTCGTGCCCCGAAGACGACCGCCACATCCCGTCGATCGTCTCGGTCTACCCCGCCAACGACTGGCACGAACGGGAGACCTGGGACATGTTCGGGATCGAGTTCGACGGCCATCCGGCTCTGACTCGGATCCTCATGCCCGACGACTGGCCGGGCCACCCGCAACGCAAGGACTACCCCCTCGGCGGCATCCCCGTCGAGTACAAGGGCGCAACGGTTCCGCCGCCCGACCAGCGGAGGTCGTACAACTGATGAGCACGCACACCGAAGACCCGACCGATCTTGGCGACAACTGCGACGTCGTCGCCGCCGAACAGGCGCCGAACGACCCCTACGCAGGGTCGTCGGCCGACGACGGGCTGGAGGGCGTTCACGTTCTCAACGCCTCCGGTGGCGACTGGGACGACCTCGTCGACGAGGCCACCTCGCTTCAGCAGGAGCGCATCGTCGTCAACATGGGGCCGCAGCACCCGTCGACCCACGGCGTGCTCCGGCTCATCCTCGAGCTCGACGGCGAGACCGTCACCGAGGCCCGCGCCGGCATCGGCTACCTGCACACCGGCATCGAGAAGAACATGGAGTTCCGCACATGGGTGCAGGGCGTCACGTTCTGCACGCGCATGGACTACCTCACGCCGATGTTCCAGGAGACCGCCTACTGCCTGGCGATCGAGAAGCTGCTCGGTATCACCGACCAGATCCCCGAGCGGGCCAGCGTCATCCGGGTGCTGATGATGGAGATGACGCGCATCAGCAGTCACCTCATCGCCCTCGGCACCGGTGGCATGGAGATGGGCGCGACGACCGTGATGACGGTCGGCTTCCGCGAACGTGAGCGGCTGCTGCGCGTGATCGAGATGATCACCGGTCTGCGCATGAACAACGCGTACATCCGCCCCGGCGGGGTCGCCCAGGACCTGCCGCCCGGTGCCATCGACGCGCTGCGCGAGATGGTGCCGGAGGTGCGTCGTGGGCTGGCCGAGCTCGAAGCCCTGCTCAACGAGAACCCCATCGTCAAGGGCCGCATGGTCGACGTGGGCATCCTCGACCTCGCGGGCTGCATGGCGTTGGGGATCACCGGCCCGGTGCTGCGCTCGACCGGGCTGCCGCACGACCTGCGCAAGTTCGACCCCTACTGCGGCTACGAGACCTACGACTTCGAGGTCAAGACGCGAACGAGCATGGACGCCTACGGGCGCCTGCGCATCCGCATCGACGAGATGTACGAGTCGCTCCGGCTGGTCGAGCAGTGCAGCGACCGCCTCCAGGCCAGCGAGGGCGAGCAGGGCGGCATCATGGTCGAGGACAAGAAGATCGCCTGGCCCGCACAGCTGGCGCTCGGCGGCGACGGCCTGGGCAACAGCCTCGACCACATCCGCGAGATCATGGGCACCTCGATGGAGTCGCTGATCCACCACTTCAAGCTCGTCACCGAGGGCTTCCGCGTGCCGGCCGGTCAGGCCTACGTCGCGGTGGAGTCACCCAAGGGCGAGCTGGGCTGCCACCTCGTCTCCGACGGCGGCACGCGGCCCTACCGGGCGCACTTCCGCGACCCGAGCTTCAACAACCTGCAGGCCGTGGCCGCGATGTGTGAAGGCGCCCAGATCGCCGACGTCATCGTCGCGGTGGCATCGATCGACCCGGTGATGGGTGGGGTCGACCGATGAGCGCGGTAGCGCGTGAGGATCGCAGTGAGCGCCAGCGCGCAAGCACCGGAGGGTGCGTTGTCGCGCGACCGGAGAGCGCGATGACGAGTTCAGCCGGGGCACGAGAGGACGACCAGGTATGAGCGGGCACGACATGACAGCGTCGGGGTTTCTGCACGTCGACGCGGAGTCGAAGGCTCCCTACGCCGCCGACGTGCTGGCCACGCTGGCCGATGAGGCGGCCGTGGTGATCGCGCGCTACCCGCAGAAGCGGTCGGCGTTGCTGCCGCTGCTGCACCTGGTGCAGTCGGTCGACGGCTACGTCACAGGCCGCGGGGTCACCTTCTGCGCCGAGCAGCTCGATCTCACCGAGGCCGAGGTGAGCGGTGTCGCGACCTTCTACACGCAGTACAAGCGCCACCCGAACGGCGAGTACACCGTCGGCGTCTGCACCAACACCCTCTGCGCCGTCATGGGCGGCGACCAGATCTTCGAACGCGTCTCCGAGCACCTCGGGGTCGGACACGACGAGACGACCGAAGACGGCAAGGTCACGCTCGAGCGCATCGAGTGCAACGCCGCCTGCGACTACGCCCCGGTCGTCATGGCCAACTGGGAGTTCTTCGACAACCAGACACCCGAGAGCACGATGGCGCTCGTCGACGACCTGCGCGCCGGTGCGACGGCCAAGCCGACCCGAGGCGCCGACAGTGTCGTGAGCTTCAAGGCGATGTCGCGCGTGCTCGCCGGCTTCAACGACGGCCGAGGCGGAGAGGGTGTGGGCGCCGGCCCGGCCTCCCTGTTGGGGCTGCGCATCGCCAAGGAGCGCGACTGGGTGGCGCCGGGGGAGCGTCACCGCGACGGCAGCGTGGCGGGCGAGCCCACCTCCGACACTACGGAGGGGCCCACCGAGTCAGTCACCGAGTCAGCCGCCGAGCCAGCCACCCAGACTTCTTCGCAGGCCAGCACCCCACCGGATGCCGCTCCCGCCGCAGCCCCAGACGGGGCCCCTGCCGGGGCGGAGGACGCCGGCCCGACAGCAGCCGAGGAGACCGGCGCTGCCGGCCCGAGCCGCGAGGCGGGACGCAGCGACAGCGAGCCCGCAACGAAGCCCGTCGACGAGCCCATTGACGAGTCTGTTGACCAGCCCTCTGCCCCGGCTGCAGAGGCTGACGAGGCGGAGGCGGCGACCACGAGTCGTGACTCGCTCATCACCGGGATGCCGGCCTGGAACCCCGACGCTGCGCCCGCAGCGGATGCTCCTGGCTACGCCGACCCCCACGAAGCCGACGAAGCCGACGAGCGCACGGTGCGTCGCGCCGACCTGCAGGCCGACCCACCGGTCGACCACCAAGAGACCGACGAAGCGGACGCCGCTACTGTGCGCCGTTCCAGCCTGAAGCCGGAGCCCCTCCCGGGCCTCGGTGCGAGCAGCGACGACCGCCCCGACTCCGATCATGGCGGCGCCGACGGGAAGGACGCCCGATGACCGACACCCTGACTCCGATCCTGACGAAGTTCTGGGACGAGCCGCAGTCGTGGACGCTCGAGACCTATGAGCGTTACGACGGCTACAAGGCACTGCACAAAGCGCTCGAGATGGAGCCGTTGGCGGTGCTGAACGCCGTCAAGGACTCCAATATCCGCGGACGCGGCGGCGCCGGCTTCCCGACCGGCATGAAGTGGTCGTTCATGAGCCCGCCCGACGGCGGCCCCCGCTACCTCGTCGTCAACGCCGACGAGTCAGAACCGGGGACCTGCAAGGACACCCCGCTCATGATGGCCAACCCACACTCGCTCATCGAGGGGGTGGCCATCTCTTCGTACGCCATCGGGTGCGAGCACGCGTTCATCTACCTGCGCGGCGAGCTGGTCCACGTCTACCGTCGGCTCCTCGATGCGGTCGACGAGGCCCGGGCGGCCGGCTACCTCGGCGACGACGTCGGCGGCAAGGGTCTGAAGATCGAGATCACCGTTCACGCCGGTGCCGGCGCCTACATCTGTGGTGAGGAGACGGCGCTGCTCGACTCGCTCGAGGGCCGCCGTGGCCAGCCGCGCCTCAAGCCGCCGTTCCCCGGGGCCGCTGGCCTCTACGCGCGGCCCACGTCGGTCAACAACGTGGAGTCCATCGCCTCTGTGCCGGGGATCATCCTCGAGGGTGCCGACTGGTTCAAGGGAATGGGCACCGAGAAGTCGACCGGCTTCGGCATCTTCAGCCTCTCCGGCCACGTGGCCAACCCGGGACAGTTCGAGGCTCCGCTCGGTATCACCATGCGTGAGCTGATCGACCTCGCCGGAGGAATGCGCCAAGGTCACCTGCTGAAGTTCTGGACCCCGGGCGGCAGCTCGACGCCGATCTTCACCGACGAGCACCTCGACGTGCCGCTCGACTTCGACGCGGTCGCCGCCGCCGGGTCGATGCTCGGCACCCGCGCCCTGCAGGTCTTCGACGAGACCGTGTCCGTGGTGCGCGCCGTGGCGCGGTGGACCGACTTCTACGCCCACGAGTCGTGCGGAAAGTGCACTCCGTGCCGTGAGGGCACCTGGTGGTTGCGTCAGATCATGGAACGCATCGAGAACGGTGAGGGCACCCAGGACGACATCGACAAGCTGCTCGACATCTGCGACAACATCCTGGGGCGCAGCTTCTGCGCCCTGGGCGACGCGGCGACCAGCCCGATCACCTCGGCGATCCAGTACTTCCGTGAGGAGTTCGAGGCCGGCATGCACACCCCCGCCCACGTGCTCTTCCCGCCCGAGAAGTCGGTGCTCTTCGACATCGCGCCTTCGAGTTCCAGGGACTCCACCGGAATGGCCAGTGGGATGGTGACCGCATGACCGTCACGAGCTCACCGACGCCTGGCGGCAAGGCCGTCGACCACGGCGGCGACGCGCAGCCCCCGTCCCGTCCCGATGACGTCACCCTGAGCATCGACGGCGTCGAGGTGAGCGTTCCGAAGGGAACGCTGGTCATCCGCGCAGCCGAGACCGTCGGCATCGAGATCCCGCGGTTCTGCGACCACCCGCTCCTCGAGCCTGTGGGCGCCTGCCGACAGTGCCTGGTCGAGGTGGCCATGCCCGACCGCGACGGGAACGTCCGGCCGATGCCGAAGCCACAGGCGTCGTGCACCATGGCGGTCTCGCCCGGCATGGTCGTGAAGACCCAGAACACCTCGGCGGTGGCTGACAAGGCGCAGCACGGCCAGATGGAGTTCCTGCTGATCAACCACCCCCTCGACTGCCCGGTGTGCGACAAGGGTGGCGAGTGCCCGCTGCAGAACCAGGCGATGAGCAACGGGCGGGCCGTCTCGCGCTTCGACGACGTCAAACGCACCTACCCCAAGCCGATCAACATCAGCTCGCAGGTGCTGCTCGACCGGGAGCGGTGCATCCTCTGCGCTCGGTGCACGCGTTTCTCCGACCAGATCGCCGGTGACCCGTTCATCGCCCTCGTCGAGCGTGGTGCCCTCCAGCAGATCGGCATCTACGAGGAGAAGCCCTTCGAGAGCTACTTCTCGGGCAACACGGTGCAGATCTGCCCGGTCGGGGCTCTCACGGGCGCGGCCTACCGGTTCCGCTCGCGGCCCTTCGACCTCGTGTCGACGCCATCGGTCTGCGAGCACTGTGCGAGTGGGTGCTCGATGCGCACCGACCACCGTCGCGGCCTGGTGCTGCGCCGGATGGCGGCTCTCGACAACGACGTGAACGAGGAGTGGAACTGCGACAAGGGCCGCTGGGCCTTCACCTACGCCACCCAGCCCGACCGCATCGAGCTGCCGATGGTGCGTGACGCCGACGGCGAGCTCAAGGTCGTGGGCTGGCCCGAGGCTCTGGCGGCCGCGGCCGCCGGGCTGTCGCGCGCCTCAGCGGCCGGCGTACTCGTCGGTGGACGGGTCAGCGCCGAAGACGCCTACGCCTACGGAAAGTTCGCGCGAGTAGTGCTCGGTACCAACGACATCGACTTCCGCGCGCGTCCGCACTCGCTCGAGGAGGTCGACTTCCTCGCCACGCACGTCGTGGCGACCGGCCCGGCCGCCAGTGCCACCGGCGCCGAGCGCGGCTCGGTGACCTACGCCGACCTCGAGGCGGCGAAGACGGTGCTGCTCGTCGGTTTCGAGCCCGAGGACGAGAGCCCGATCGTCTTCCTGCGGCTGCGCAAGGCCTTCCGCAACCACCAGACCAAGATCTTCTCGGTCGGGTCGGTCCCGACCTGGGGCCTGAGCAAGATGGGCGGCGCCCTGATCCCCGCTCTCCCTGGCCACGAGGCCGACGTGCTCGTCGACCTGACCTCCACCGACCTCGGTCGGGCGGCCGATGAGGGTCTCGGCGAGGGCGGCATCGTGCTCGTCGGTGAGCGTCTGGCCACCTCTCCGGGGGCCCTGTCTGCGGCTGCCGACCTCGCGGCCGCCAAGGGCGCCCGCCTCGCGTGGGTGCCTCGCCGGGCCGGAGAGCGCGGCGCTCTCGAGTCGGGCGCCCTCGGCTCGCTGCTTCCCGGCGGACGACCGGTCTCTGACCAGGTCGCTCGTGGCGAGGTGGCGGGGGTGTGGGAGGTCGCGAGCCTGCCCGACACCCCGGCCCGAGACACGGCCGGCATCATCGAAGCGGCTGTCACCGGCGAGATCGACGCGCTCGTGGTCGGTGGAGTCGACCCGGGTGACATCGGGTCGGCGCACTCCATGGCCGCTCTCGAGCGGGCGTTCGTCGTCTCCCTCGAGCTGCGCGAGTCGCCGGTCACCGCGGTCGCCGATGTGGTGCTCCCGGTTGCGGCCCAGGCCGAGAAGGTCGGATCGTACGTCAACTGGGAAGGCCGCGTGCGCGAGTTCGAGCAGGCCGTGACCAGCAACGCGGTCAGTGACTACCGCGCTCTCGACATGCTCGCCAACGAGATGGGCTTCTTCCTCGAAACCCGCACCCAGCGTGAGATCCGCGCTCAGTTCGAGGCGCTCGGTGCCTGGGAAGGTCACCACCACGTCGTCCTCGACACGGCGAGCCTGCGGGCCGCCAAGGCCGTCGTCGTCAGCGATGTCGCTCGCGGTGAGTACCTGCTCGAGACGTGGCCCACGCTGCTCGATGCCGGCCGGATGCAGGACGGTGAGCCGTTCCTGGCCGGCACCGCGCCACGGGCCGTGGCCCGGTTGTCTCCCGTCAGCGCGGCTGCACTGCAGGTGGCCGACGACGAGTTCGTCACCGTGAACGGCCCGGCTGGGCGTGTCGCGCTGCCTGTGGCCGTCACCGAAGGCATGCTCGACGGTGTCGTCTGGCTGCCCACGAACGCCAAGGAGTGTGCGGTGCGCACCAGTCTCGGAGCCGATGCCGGTCATGTGGTCACCGTCACGAAGGGAGGATCGGCATGAGCCTGCACCTGCTCGTCGACCAGGCGATGACTGCCCACCCGGCGGCATCCGCCCTGGTGACAGCCCTGCCCGCCGCCACCGAGAACCCGTCGGCCGACTTCAGCGACACCCCGTGGTGGCTGGCCCTGCTCAAGGCGGTGGCCGTCTTCGTCTACCTCCTCGTGTCAACCCTGCTCGTCATCTGGTTCGAGCGCCGCGTGATCGGTCGGATGCAGCAGCGTCCGGGCCCGAACCGCAATGGCCCCTTCGGGCTGCTGCAGACCCTGGCCGACGGCGCGAAGTCGATGCTCAAGGAGGACATCACTCCCGACAAGGCCGACAAGCTCATCTACACCCTGGCGCCGCTCATCACGGCGACCATGGCGTTCGTCGCCTTCTCGATCATCCCGCTCGGTGGCACGGTGTCGATCTTCGGCCACACGACCCCGCTCCAGGTGACCGATGTGCCGGTGTCGGTGCTGCTCGTGCTCGCCGTCGCGTCGGTGGGCATCTACGGAGTCGTGCTGGCCGGTTGGAGCTCCGGCTCCACCTACCCACTGCTCGGTGGGCTGCGGGCCACCGCCCAGATGATCTCCTACGAGATCGCCATGGGCCTCTCGCTCGTCGCGATCTTCCTCTACAGCGGATCCATGTCGACCTCGCAGATCGTGGCGGCGCAGAGCTCGCTCTGGTACATCGCGCCGGCGTTCTTCAGCTTCGCCGTCTACGTGATCACCATGGTCGGCGAGACCAACCGACTGCCCTTCGACCTGGCCGAGGGAGAGGGCGAGCTGACCGGCGGGTTCCACACCGAGTACTCCTCGATGCGCTTCGCCATGTTCTTCCTCGGTGAGTACGTCAACATGTTCACCGTGTCGGCCCTGGCCACCACGATGTTCCTCGGCGGCTGGAAGGCGCCACCGTTCATCGCCGCCATCAACGACGGCATGTTCAACGGGGGCTGGTGGGGTCTGCTGTGGTTCACGGGCAAGATGTGGAGCTTCCTGTTCGTCTTCGTCTGGCTGCGTGGCTCGCTGCCTCGAACGCGGTACGACCAGTTCATGCGCTTCGGATGGAAGTTCCTCATCCCGATCACGCTCGCCTGGGTCGTGGCGGTTGCGTTCATCCGTGGAGCCCAGCTCGGCTTCCTCGGTGACAGCCGCATCCAGCTCTTCGGCCGGTTCGAGATCGGCGTCGCCACGCTCACCATCGTGGGAGTGGTGGCCGTCATCGCCCTCGCGGGGGCGTGGATCTGGGACGACAAGCGCGCGGCCCGGCTCGAGGCGGCCGACGTGGCCCCTCCCGACGAGATCGACCCGTTCGCGGGTGGCTACCCCGTGCCGCCACTCCCGGGCCAGCGCCTGCGTGAGCCCGGCAGCCAACCCGGCACCCTCATCGAGACCGCACCGGGCTCCAAAGAGCCGGTGCTCTCGGGCAGTAGTTCTACCGGCGGCGGCACCACCGTCGTCAAGGAGGAAACCCATGGCTGACGACACCGCCGGCTCATCCGGCAAGGACGTCCAGAAGAGCGACCCGGGCGGCTTTCAGCGCGACGACAACGCGCCTCCGGGGCTGTTCGCCTCGGTCGCCGGGTTCGGAGTGTCGTTCTCGACGATGTTCCGCAAGGTCGCCACCGAGGAGTATCCCGAGAAGCCCCGCCCCACGGCGCCGCGCTTCCACGGTCGACACCAGCTGAACCGGCATCCGGATGGGCTCGAGAGGTGCATCGGCTGTGAGCTCTGCGCCTGGGCCTGCCCTGCTGACGCCATCTTCGTCGAGGGCGCCGACAACGACGACACGCCGGTCGAGCAGGGCGGAACCGGCCGGTTCTCGCCTGGCGAGCGCTACGGCCGCGTCTACCAGATCAACTACCTGCGCTGCATCTTCTGCGGGCTCTGCATCGAGGCGTGCCCGACGCGAGCCCTGACGATGACGAACTTCTACGAGCTCGCCGACAACGACCGTGGAAAGCTCATCTTCACCAAGGACCAGCTGCTTGCGCCCCTGCAGGAGGGCATGCTGCCGCCGCCCTTCCCGATGGCCGAGGGTCTCGAGGAGCGGGACTACTACCAGGGCAAGGTGGCCAGCGCCACCGATGGCCAGCGTGAGTACGTCGACGCCCACGCCGCTGACCTGGCGGGCGACGCCGATGGCGCCTTCGGTGGGCAGAGCGACGGCAACCCCGACGCACCCGGTAACGTCGGCGCGCACGCACCCGGCCGACACGACGTGTCGCACACCGAGAACCCGACCGCAGCCAACACCAGAGAGGGGGCCGGCCTGTGACCTCCACCGCCGAAGCCGTCGGCTTCTGGCTGCTCGCGCCCCTCGCGGTCGTCGCCTCGCTGGGGCTGCTCTTCGCCCGCAAGGCCGTTCACGCCGCGATGAGCATCGCGCTCGTCATGATCATCATCGGCATCTTCTACATCATGCAGAAGGCCGACTTCCTCGGCGTGGTTCAGGTGTTCGTCTACACCGGCGCCGTGATGATGCTCTTCCTGTTCGTGCTCATGCTGGTCGGTGTCGACTCCTCCGACTCGATCGTCGAGACGATCAAGGGGCAACGCTGGGCCTCGCTCGTGCTGGTCGTCGGGCTTGCCGGTGTGCTGTTGTCGACGATCGGTTCCGCCGTCTTCGACGAGCAGAAGGTGCAGGCCGGCCTCGACAAGCTGGTCGCGACCAACACCGAGACGGGCAACATCACGGGCATGGCCGAGCTGATCTTCGGCCCCTACGTGTGGATCTTCGAGGTCACCTCGGCCCTGCTCATCACCGCCGCCCTCGGCGCGATGGTGCTCGCCCACCGCGAGCGCCTCAGCCCCAAGGTGACCCAGGCCCAGTGGGCTGCGCGGCGCATCAAGGACAACAAGAACGTGGCCGGTCTTCCCGCCCCCGGCGTGTACGCGCGCCACAACGCGGTCGACACCCCGGCCCTGCTGCCCGACGGCAGCCCGAGCGACCTGTCGGTCTCGCGTGTGCTCGTCGCCCGTGACCAGGTGGCCACGACCGACGGGATCAGAGACGTCGAGAGACACCTCGAGCGCGAGATCGAGGAGGGCAGCGCCCGATGAACCCCATGTACTACGTCTATCTGTCCATCCTGCTGTTCTCGGTGGGCGCGGCCACGGTTCTGCTCCGTCGCAACGCGATCATCGTCTTCATGGGAGTCGAGCTGATGCTCAACGCCTCCAACCTCTCGCTCGTGACCTTCTCGCGGATGTACGGCCAGCTCGACGGACAGGTGATGGCCCTGTTCATCATGGTCGTGGCCGCCGCCGAGGTCGTCGTGGGGCTCGCCATCATCATGGCGATCTTCCGTGCCCGCCGGTCGGCCTCGGTCGACGACGCCAACCTGCTGAAGCTGTAAGGAGCGCCGGGCATGCAATCTGGCATGGAGACACTGGCCACACTGGCCAACGGGGCGGGCACGTATGCCGCCGGAGTCGTGACCCACGACGGTGAGGCGCACGCCGCCACGGGTTTCACCTCGTACGCGTGGCTGCTCGTCGCGCTGCCCCTCGTGGGCGCAGCCGTGCTGCTGCTCGGGGGCCGCCGCACCGACAAGTTCGGGCCGCTGCTCGCTACGGCGCTCTCGTGGGGCGCCTTCCTGGTCGGGGCGATCCTGTTCATCGGGATGCTCGGCCGCGACGACGGCGACCGACCCAAGAGCGTGCACCTGTTCGACTGGGTGGCCGGAGGCTCGTTCAACGTCAGCGCCGGCATGCTGCTCGACCAGCTCTCGCTGGTCTTCGTGCTGCTCATCACCTTCGTCGGGTCGCTGATCCACGTCTACTCCCTCGGCTACATGGAGCACGACCCCGACAAGCGGCGGTTCTTCGCCTACCTCAACCTCTTCGTGGCCGCGATGCTGCTGCTCGTGCTGGCCGACAGCTACCTGCTTCTCTACGTCGGCTGGGAAGGCGTCGGGCTTGCCTCCTACCTGCTCATCGGCTTCTGGCACTACAACCCCGCGTTCGCCACGGCCGGTAACAAGGCCTTCGTCATGAACCGGGTCGGTGACCTGGGTCTGTCGATCGGCATCTTCATCATGTTCTTCCACTTCGGCGGCGTCGACTTCTCGACCGTCTTCGCCGGGGCCGAGGCCGTCAACGGTGTCAACCAGGGGTTCATGACCGCCATCGGGCTGATGCTGCTGCTCGCCGCCTGCGGCAAGTCGGCGCAGTTCCCGCTGCAGGCCTGGCTCGGTGACGCCATGGCCGGCCCGACACCGGTGTCGGCACTGATCCACGCGGCGACCATGGTCACCGCCGGTGTCTACCTCGTGGTGCGCTCGGCCCCGATCTTCGAGGCGACGCCCGACGCCCAGACGGTCGTGGTCATCGTGGGCGCCATCACCCTGCTCTTCGGGGCCATCGTCGGCTGCGCCAAGGACGACATCAAGAAGGCACTGGCCGCCTCGACGATGAGCCAGATCGGGTACATGATGCTGGCGGCCGGGCTCGGCCCGGTCGGCTACGCCTTCGCGATCGCCCACCTGCTCACCCACGGCTTCTTCAAGGCCGGGATGTTCCTCGGCGCCGGTTCGGTCATGCACGCCATGGACAACCAGGTCGACATGCGGCGGTTCGGCGGACTGTTCTCATTGACCAAGATCACCGCCGTCACCTTCGGGGTCGGCTGGCTGGCCATCATCGGTTTCCCGGGGCTGTCCGGCTTCTTCACCAAGGACAAGATCATCGAGGCCGCCTTCATCGGGGTGGGTTGGCGCCCGTGGGTCTTCGGCTTGGCCGCCCTCATCGGTGCGGGTGTCACCGCGTTCTACATGTCGCGGCTCTACTTCATGACCTTCCTCGGCAAGAAGCGATGGACCGACGACGTTCACCCGCACGAGTCGCCGCTCACCATGACGATCCCCATGATGGTGCTCTCGCTCGGCTCGGGGTTCCTCGGTCTTCTGCTCGTTCCGACCGGCTTCATCACGGGCTGGCTCAACCCGGCTTTCGGTATCGCCGAGACCGCCGAGGAGCACCCGGTGGTGGCGCCCATCATCATTACGCTGGTCACGCTCCTGCTGATCGTGGCCGGTGTGGGGTTGGCGTACCTGCGCTACATCCGAGACGACGTTCCTGTGCTCGCGCCGACCGGCAGCCTGGTCACCCAGGCCGCCCGCCAGGACCTCTACCAAGACCAGATCAACGAGGGACTCTTCATGCGGCCCGGTGTCCACCTGACCCGATCGCTCGTCTTTGCCGACAGCAAGGGGGTCGACGGCGCGGCCGGCGGCCTCGCGGCCATGATCGGCGGCAGCTCCTCCCGGCTGCGCAAGCTGCAGAACGGTTTCGCACGCTCGTACGCCCTGACGATGCTCGCCGGTGTCGTTGCCATCCTCGGTGCACTGTGGGTGATTTCCTGATGACCGAAATGTCCTCCGTCCCCTGGCTGACGATCATGGGCCTGATCCCCCTCGTGGGCTCGCTCGTGGTCGCCTTCGCCCCGGGTTCGGCGCTCATGGCCAAACGCCTGGCGCTCGGGTTCTCGCTGGCCACGCTCGTCGTCGGCATCGTCGCGGCGCTCCAGTTCCAGATCAACTCGCCCAAGCAGTTTCAGCTGGGGGAGCAGGCCTCCTGGATCCCTCAGTTCGGCGTCAGCTACTCGCTCGGCGTCGACGGCATCGCGCTCGTGCTCATCCTCATGTCCCTCGTGCTGACCCCGATCTGCCTGATCGCGGCCTGGAACGACGTGGAGGAGGAGACGGCGGAGGCGGGCGGGGCTCGTAACGTGAAGACCTACTTCGCGCTCCTGCTGGTGCTCGAGACGTTCATGGTCGGCGTGTTCGCCGCCACCGACGTCTTCCTGTTCTACGCCTTCTTCGAGGCGATGCTCATCCCGATCTACTTCCTGATCGGCCGCTTCGGCGGGGCCCGTCGCCAGTACGCCGCCATGAAGTTCCTGCTCTTCTCGTTGGCCGGCGGGCTCGTCATGCTCGTTGCGGTCATCGCCCTCTACCTGCAGGGCCCCGGTGGCAGTGACGGCTTCCTCATCGAGCGTCTGACCGGTCTGTCCATGGATCCCACCACCGAACGGCTGCTCTTCGTCGGCTTCTTCGTCGCCTTCGCCATCAAGGCGCCGATGGTGCCGTTCCACACCTGGCTGCCGGATGCCGCCACCGAGTCGACCCCAGCGACGGCCACGTTGCTCGTCGGGGTGCTCGACAAGGTCGGCACCTTCGGGATGATCCGCTTCTGCCTGCAGCTCTTCCCCGAGGCGAGCCACTGGGCCACCCCGGTCGTGGTGGTGCTCGCGGTCGTCTCCGTGATCTACGGGGCCCTGCTCGCTATCGGGCAGACCGACATGATGCGACTGATCTCCTACACCTCGGTGAGCCACTTCGGCTTCATCGTGCTGGGCATCTTCGCGTTCACCAACGTCGGCAGTGCGGGGTCGACCCTCTACATGGTCAACCACGGCTTCTCGACCGCTGCGCTGTTCCTGTTCGCGGCCATGCTCGTGCACCGCAGGGGCAGCAAACGCATCCCCGACTACGGTGGCTGGCAGAGTGTCACGCCCGCCCTCGGCGGCATCTTCCTGATCGCTGCCATGTCGGCCCTGGCGCTACCAGGACTCTCGACCTTCGTCTCCGAGTTCCTTGTGCTCGTCGGCACTTTCCCGACCCGGCCGGCTGCTGCGGTGATCGCCACGTCGGGCATCATCCTGGCCGCGCTCTACATGCTGCTGATGTATAAGAAGATCATGACCGGACCGCCACCCGGCGACCTGATCGGTGAACGGGCTCTGGCCCGTCTCACGGCTGAGGAACAGGCGCAGCCCGAGCATGCCCGCCGGTCACTGGTGCGCGACCTCTCAACGCGCGAGAAGCTGCTGGCGACCCCGCTCATCGCGGTCATCCTCGTACTCGGCTTCTACCCGAACCTGGCCCTGAACCCCATCAACCCGGCCGTCGACAAGTCGCTGTCGCACGTGCTCACGCCTGCCGCCGGCAACGCCGCGGCCGAAGGGAGCTCGAAGTGACTTCCGTTGCCCCGCAGGGGTTGCCGGCTGTCTTTCAGCAGTCGACCATCGACTATCTGGCGATCCTGCCGCTGCTGATCGTCTTCGGCGTGGCCATCGTCGGGGTGCTCGTCGAGGCGTTCGTTCCTCGAGACCGACGTCACATGGTGCAGGCCGGTCTCGCAGTCGTCGGGCTGCTCGCCGCGTTCGTGGCCGTCATCGTGGCCGCGAAACATCAGGGCCTGACCATGGGGATCACCGACGGAGCCAGTGACCGTCGCCTCTTCGCACTCGCCATCGACGGCCCGGCGCTGTTCATGCAGGGCACGATCCTGCTGCTCGGAGTGCTCGGCGTGCTGACGATGGCCGAGCGTCTCGGCGGTGTCGGGCCCGATGCGTTCACCCCGAGTGGTGCCTCGACGCCGGGGTCGCCGTTCGAGACGAACGCCTCCCGGGCGGGCGCCCTCACCTCCGAGGTGTTCCCGCTGACGATGTTCGCGATCTTCGGGATGATCCTCTTTCCCACGACCAACGACCTCATCGGCATGTTCGTCGCTCTCGAGGTACTCTCGCTTCCGCTCTACATCCTCAGCGGTCTGGCCCGCCGGCGGCGACTGCTGTCGCAGGAGGCGTCGCTCAAGTACTTCCTCCTCGGAGCGTTCAGCTCGGCGTTCTTCCTGTTCGGCAGCGCGCTGCTCTACGGCTACTCCGGCTCCTTCGTGCTCGGCGACATCAGCAAGGCGATCTCGACGGGCCCGATCGAGATGAACGGTCTACTCGTTCCGGGGGCGTTCCTCGTCTTCGTGGGGCTGCTCTTCAAGGTGGCGGCCGTTCCCTTCCACGCGTGGACTCCAGACGTCTACCAGGGCGCCCCGACCCCCGTGACGGGGTTCATGGCGGCCTGCACCAAGGCCGCAGCCTTCGGCGCCATCCTTCGTCTGGCGTACGTGGGTCTCGACACCGGGCGGTGGGAATGGACCAATGCCCTGGTGGTCATCGCCCTGCTCACCATGGTCGTCGGGTCGGTGCTGTCGGTGACGCAGACCGACATGAAGCGACTGCTGGCCTACTCCTCGATCGCCCACGCAGGCTTCGTGCTGGTCGGGGTGCTCGCCTTCGACAGCAAGGGCGTCGGGGCGGTGCTCTTCTACGTGGCCACCTACGGCTTCGCGATCATCGCCGCCTTCGCCATCATCTCCCTGGTCCGCCAGAACGGCGGTGAGGCCACCCACCTGTCGCAGTGGGCGGGACTGGGCAAGCGCTACCCGCTCGTGGCGGGGGCGTTCGCCTTCCTGATGCTCGCCTTCGCGGGTATTCCGGCCACCTCGGGCTTCATGGCGAAGTTCGCGGTGTTCTCGGCTGCGGTCGGAACCGGAGGGGCCACCGGCACGGTACTGGTGGTCGTCGGTGTGCTGTGCAGTGCCATCACCGTGTTCGTCTACGCTCGCGTCATCGTGCTGATGTACTTCGGTGACCCACCCGGCGACACCGGAGACGCCGCCAACGCGGTCGAGGTGGTGGTTCCTTCGGTCACCACCACGTTCTCCATCGCCATCGGCACCGTGATCACCCTCGCGCTCGGGGTGGTGCCGTCGGCTCTGCTCGACCTCGCCGACCGGGCCTCCCAGTTCGTGCGTTGACGCACGCCGGCCCAGGTACTCGATGACGACGCACGCCACTCCGGCCGTTCTGGCCGTGCCCGGGGCCAGCCCGCGGCTGACGGCGCGGCTACAGGACGGGCTGGGCCAGGTCGACGCGCTGCTGCGGGAGGTCGTCGACCACGACGACCCCTTCATCGCCGGAGCGTCGGCCCACCTCGTGGAAGCGGGAGGCAAACGGTTCCGTCCGTTGCTCACCCTGCTGGCCGCGGAGGTCGGTGAAGGCATCAACGAGCAGGTCGTGCGTGCTGCCGCCGGTGTCGAGCTGACCCACCTTGCCTCGCTCTACCACGACGACGTCATGGACGAGGCAAGCGTTCGTCGAGGGGTCGTCTCGGTCAACCGGGCCTACGACAACTCGACGGCGATCCTGGTGGGCGACCTGCTCTTCGGCAAGGCGTCCGAACTGGTGGCGGGTCTCGGAGCCGAGGCGGTGCTCATCCAGGCGCAGGCGTTCGTGCGGCTGTGCTCGGGCCAGATCCGCGATGACCGGCCGTGCCCGGAGGGCGTGGACCCGGTCGACTACTACCTCGACGTGCTGGCCGACAAGACGGGCGTGCTCATCTCGACCGCCGGCCGCTACGGCACCATGTTCAGCGGAGCCTCGCCGCAGACCGTCGAGATCCTGCGTGGCTACGGCGAGAAGGTCGGCATCGCCTTCCAGCTGGCTGACGACCTCATCGACGTGTCCTCAGACGCCGAAGAGATGGGCAAGGAGCCGGGAACCGACCTGCGTGAGGGTGTCGACACGCTCGTGGTGCTGCGGGCCAAGCAGATCGCCGACCCGTCGGTGCCGGCGGACGCCCGCCTGCTCGAGCTGCTGGGCAGCGACCTCAGTGACGACGATGACGGCCTCGCCGAGGCCCTGTCGCTGCTCCGCTCCCACCGCGCCTTCACCCTGGCCACCGAGGAGACCGAAGGGGTGGCCCGCGAAGCCCAGGCCCTGCTGGACCCCCTTCCCGACAGTGACGCCAAGGCCGCGCTGCGCAGCCTGGCCCTGTCGGTCGTGCAACGCACTGGTTGACCTGACGCGGAGCATGCGTAAGGTGCGGAACATGTCCTCTGGCGCCACCGGGTCGGTGGCGGGTCGTCTCAACAGGGCCACGGCCCTGCTGCCGGCACCCCTGGCCGTGGTCGACCTCGATGCCTTCGACCGCAACGCCGACACGTTGGTCGGGCGAGCGCACGGCCATCCGATCCGGGTGGCCACCAAGTCGCTGCGCAGCCGCCCTCTCATCGAGCGAGCCTTGGGCCGTGCGGGTTTCGAGGGGTTGATGTGCTACTCGGTGCGCGAGGCCCTCTGGTGGGCCCGGTCGGGGCACGACAACATCATGGTGGCCTACCCGAGTGTCGACGTCGCGGCGCTCACGACTCTGGCCGGTGACCACGCCCTGACGACCGCTGTGACGGTGATGATCGACAGCGTCGAACACGTCGACTTCCTTGCTCGCGAGGTCGCGGGCCATGAGGGTCTGCGGGTCGCGGTCGACGTCGATGCCTCGTTGCGCGTTGCCGGGGCCCATCTCGGCGTGCGCCGCTCACCGACGCGAACACCCGGCGAGGTCGAGACCGTCATCAGACGAGCGCTCGAACGTGGCCTGCACGTGGTCGGGTTGATGTTCTACGACGCCCAGATCGCCGGGCTGCCCGACTCGTCGATCGCCGTGCGTCGGGTGAAGGCCTGGTCTGACCGAGATCTTCGCGACCGACGCACGCAGGTGGTCAGCGCAGCGCGGGCACTCACCCGGCTCGACTTCGTCAACGGGGGCGGCACCGGCAGCCTCGAGGTCACCGGAAAGGACCCGTCGCTGACCGAGCTGGCTGCGGGTTCGGGCCTCTATGCCCCAACCCTCTTCGACGGCTACGACGGCCTTGACCTCGTGCCGGCCGCCTTCTTCGCGACGCCGGTCGTGCGTCGACCCGCCGAAGGCGTGGTCACGACCTACGGCGGTGGCTATGTCGCCTCCGGCCCACCCGGATGGTCCCGGGTGGCCACACCGGTCGACGGTCAGGGCCTCGCCCTGACCAAGACCGAGGGAACCGGCGAGGTGCAGACCCCGCTGCGGGGCAGGGCCGGCGACCAGCTGTCGCTCGGCGACCGGGTCTGGTTCCGCCACGCCAAGGCCGGCGAGCTGGCCGAACGGTTCACCGACTTCGCCCTGCTGCGCGGTGACGAGGTCGTCGGAACCGCGTCCACCTATCGCGGTGAAGGACAGTGCTTTGGCTGAGCAGAGTCGTGGGGTCGACTGGAGCAACTGGGCCGGCACCGAACGGGCCCGGCTCGCGAGTCTGGCGCGCGTGCGCACCGAGGCGGAGGTGGTGGCGGCGGTGCGGCAGGCGGGTCGGCAAGGCCGACGGGTCAAGGCGATCGGGGCCGGCCACTCGTTCACGGGGGTGGCGGTCACCGACGGGGTGGGGCTTGAGCTCGGTGCGTTGTCGGGTGTCACGACCATCGACCCCACGCGCGGCGAGGTCACCGTGCGGGCCGGCACGCCGTTGCGGGTGCTCAGCGACGAGCTCGAGCAGCTCGGCCTGGCGTTGCCCAACCTGGGTGACATCGACGAGCAGAGTCTGGCCGGGGCAACGGCCACCGGAACGCACGGCACCGGGCTCGGGCTACCCGGCCTCTCGGCGGGAATCCGGGGCCTGCGGATCGTGCTGGCCGACGGTTCGGTCGTCGAGTGCTCGGAGACGGTCGAACCCGACCTGTTCCAGGCTGCCCGGTTGGGGCTCGGAGCCCTTGGCGTCGTGACCGAGCTGACGGTGGCGGTGGTGCCCGCCTTCCTGCTCCACGCCGTCGAGAGACCCGAGCCGATGAGCGAGCTGCTCGGTCACCTCGACGAGATCGCCGAGGCCAACGACCACTTCGAGTTCTACTGGTTCCCGCACACCGACCGCGCCCTGACGAAGCGGAACAACCGGGTTGCTGCGGGCACGGCGGCGGTTCCCCGGAAAGCGTGGCGACGCCGTCTCGACGACGATCTGCTGAGCAACAGGGTGTTCGAGCTGACCAACCGGGTTGCGACCAGTCTGCCGCGAACGACCAAGGGCATCAACGCCGTCGCCGCTCGGGCACTGAGCGCGAGGCAGTTCACCGAACGGTCGCATCAGGTGTTCGTGTCGTCCCGCAAGGTGCGGTTCGTGGAGTCGGAGTGGTCCTTTCCCCGGCACGCTCTGCGCGACGTGCTGCTCGAGCTGCGCGACTGGGTCGACACCCACGACGAGCGGATCTCCTTCCCGGTCGAGTGCCGGGTGGCGGCCGCTGACGACGTGTGGCTCTCGACCGCTCATGAACGCGAGAGCTGTTACGTGGCCATCCACCAGTACCACCGCCAGGTGCGCCGCGACTACTTCGCCGCGTTCGAGGCGATCGCGACCAACCATCATGGTCGGCCGCACTGGGGCAAGATCCACACCCGGGATGCCGCCTACCTGCAGGCCGCCTACCCACGTTTCGACGCCTTCGTGGCGGTGCGCGACTGGGTCGACCCGCAGCGACGGTTCGACAACCCCTACCTGCGCCGCGTTCTGGGCCCCTGACCCGCCGCCTCTGCCCACGCCGGCGGCAATGGACCGTATCAGCGGGCCGAGGCCGCCCTCCTAGGTGCAGCAGTAGTCACGAAGGAGGGCATCATGATCGACCTGACGCAGTGTCCCGAGTGCGGGGCACCAGCCGAGATTCAGGACCGGAGCGTGCTCGAGAGCACCGACGGTCCGTTCGAGCATGTGCGGGTGGTGTGTGTGCGCCGGCACTGGTTCCTGATGCCCGTGGAGGGCCTCAGCCCCGGTCGGCCGGTGGTTTTCAGCCTGCCGGCCGCGTCATCGAGAGCACGTCGAGGGCCTCGTCGAGCTGTTGCTCGGTGAGGGCTCCGCTCTCGAGGTGACCGTGCTCGATGACGACCTCGCGGATGGTGCGTCGCTCCTTGACCGCCTGTTTCACGACCGCGGAGGCCGCCTCGTATCCGATGTAGCGGTTGAGCGGGGTGACGATGCTCGGTGAGCTCTCGGCCAGCTCACGCGCGTGGTCGACCTCGGCCGTGATGCCGTCGACGCAGCGGTCGGCCAGCAGCCGTGCGCACGATGCGAGCAGGGTGATCGACTCGAGCACGTTCTTGGCCAGCACCGGCAGCATGACGTTGAGCTCGAAGTTGCCGGCCGCGCCGGCCGTGGTGATGGTGACGTCGTTGCCGATCACCTGGGCGCAGGCCATCAGGGTTGCCTCGGCGATCACGGGGTTGACCTTGCCCGGCATGATGCTCGACCCGGGCTGCAGGTCGGGAAGGTGGATCTCGCCGAGCCCGGTGCGAGGGCCGGAGCTCATCCAGCGCAGGTCGTTGCAGATCTTGGTCAGGCTCACAGCCACCACCTTGATCGCGCCCGAGAGCTCGACCACGGCATCCTGGGCCGACTGCGCCTCGAAGTGGTCGCTCGCCTCGCGGAAGTCGGTGCCGGTCACCGATGAGACCTTCGCGATGACCGCCGCCGCGAACCCCGGGGCGGCATTGAGCCCGGTACCGGCCGCGGTACCGCCGAGAGGTAGCTCGCGGGTGGCGTCGGCGGCGGCCCGCACGCGGGCTGCGCCCAGCTCGACCTGTCGACGGTAGCCGCCGAACTCCTGACCGAGGGTCACCGGTACGGCATCCATCAGGTGGGTACGCCCGGCCTTGACGACGTCGGCGAACTCGGTCTGCTTGCTCGCCAGCGACCCGGCCAGGTGGTCGAGGGCCGGGGCGAGGTCGTCGAGGGCGGCCAGGGTGGCCGCGATGCGCAGGGCGCTGGGGAAGGTGTCGTTGCTCGACTGGCCGGCATTGACGTGGTCGTTGGGGTGCACCTGCAGGTCGGTGGCGAGGTGGGCGAGCCGGGCCACGACCTCGTTGACGTTCATGTTCGTCGAGGTGCCGGACCCGGTCTGGAACACGTCGATCGGGAACTGGTCGTCGTGCTCGCCGTCGGCCACCTCTGAGGCGGCGGCGGCGATGGCCCGCGCCAGGTCGGGCGCGACCACCCCCAGCTCGCTGTTGACCTCGGCCGCGGCGGCCTTGAGCCGAGCCAGCGCATGCACGACGCCGGGCGGCACCGGCATCCCGCTGATGGGGAAGTTCTCGACCGCCCGGGCGGTCTGGGCCCCCCACAGGGCTGCGGCGGGAACCTGCACCTCACCCATCGAGTCGTGCTCGGTACGGAACTGGGGCTGCGCCGACGCGGCTTGCTCGCTCATGCCCCCATCATGCCTCGCGGCGCCGGCCAGGATCACCTCGGGCATGGGGCAGTCGGAGGCCGTGAAACGGGGAAGCGTTATCGCTGTGTCCGGGTGCCGTGGCCCAGACCACATCGGCGGGAGTGGCCCGATGCCGTCAGAACCGTCGCCTGCTCCGTGACGGCACAGACGCGAGCAGGGGCCCTGCGGATCGACGAGCTTCTACGATCCGCAAGGCCCCTGACTAAGTCAGCCCACTCAGCCCACTCAGCCCACCGTCACCGTCTTCGTGCTCGTCGAGAACTTGCCCCAGCCGTCGGTCGTCGTGAGCGTCACCGTGTAGGTGCCGCTCGCGGCGTACGTGTGGTTGGGCGCCGAGGAGGTGCTCTGCGCGGTGAGGTCACCGAAGTCCCAAGCGTAGGTGAAGGTGTCACCGGTGTTGGGGTCTGCCGAGGTCGCGCCGCTGAAGTTGCACACGAGCGCCTGGCAGTTCGGCGGGGAGATGACGGCGGTCGGCGCCTGGTTGCCGGCCGGTTCGGTGATGGTGACCGGCAGGGTCGTCGTCGCCGTGGCGTTGTACTCGTCCTTGACGGTGAGGGTCACCGTGAAGGCGCCCGGCGTCGAGTACGAGTACGTGGGCAGCGGCCCGGAGCCGGTGCGCCCGTTGCCGTAGTTCCACGAGTACGTCAGTGTCGAGACGTTCTCGTCGGTCGAGCCGCGAGCGTCGAACGAGCAGACGTTCGCCGAGCAGGAGCCCGTGGCGCTGGCCACCGGCGGCTGGTTGCTCGGCTGGGTGACCGTCACGTTGACGTCGGGGTTGACCAGCGGGTACTGGCCGTGGTTGTCGACCGGCCGCACGCGCACCTTGTAGGAGCCGGCCGGCAGCACCGGCGAGGTGAACGAGTACTGCGAGCCGGGGGTCCCCGGGCTGGTGAGGAACGCCGTGACGTAGCGCTCACCGGTGCTGAACGAGCCGGAGCTGTTCATGAACTGACCGAGGCTGTTGGAGATCCCCACATCGAGCCGGGCCATCGCCACGTCGTCGAAGGCGCGTCCGCTGACGAAGATCCGGCCGTCGGTGAACGACGACCCCTCGACGGGCTGCCGGAGCGTGTCGCTGAGGTAGGGGTCCGCGTCGCCGGGGAACACGAGGTAGCGCGCGGTGGCGCCGCTCGTCGACTGGTCCTGCTGGCCGACGGTGTCGACGGCGTAGGCCGTGACGCCGAAGTTGCCGGAGGCCGGAAGGTCGACCGGCAGCGTCCACGTCGTGCTGGTGCCGCCGGGCGTGGCGAGGTTCGCGTTGAGGGTGGCGAAGTTCGCCGCCATCGTGCCGTTGGGCTGGACGTACCGCCGGGTCTCGCTGTCCTGGAGCGAGACCTTGACGGCGCTGACGCCCACGTCGTCGGTCGCAGTGCCGGAGAGGTCGAGGTGGAGGGCCTCCAGGGACTGGTCGGTGCCGGTGAAGTCCAGCAGTCCGTTCGGGAACGCGTCGCCGTCCACCTGGGCGGTGATCGTGAGGCGGCCCTGGTTGCTGCCGGACGTGCTCAGGTCGAGGTTGTCGGTAGCGCGGACACTGAAGCTGTAGGTACCCGGTTTCAACGTGAACGGCGTCGTCCAGCTCCAGTTGTAGGTGGCCGCGTTGAGGTTGACCGGAGAGACTCGGAAGTTGCCTGCGACCACGTCGCGGCCCCAGGTTCCGTCAGACGCGAGCGCCTCACCAGTTGTGCTGTTGCGCAACGAGATCTCGACGCTCTTGAGCTGCTGGTCGTCGCTCGCCGTGCCGGCGAAGGTCATCGTGCCGCCGGGCGTCACGGTCACCGGGAACGCGCTGGTCGGCGGCGTCTGTGCCACCGGCGAGGTGATCGTCACCGTCGGTGCCACACCCGAGCTCGTGACGTTGAAGTCCCGGATACCGCTGCGCAGGTCCTGCTGCCCGGCGGTGTCGATGGCCGTGGCGGCCACTCGCCATACGCCCTCGTGGGGGACCGTCACGTCGTAGCGCCACGTGGTGCTCGTCGCGTCTGCGGTGTCGGGGTCGATGCTGAAGCTGGCGAAGTTCGACGACAGGGTGCCGTCCGCCTGAAGGTAGTTGAGGTTCTCGTCGCGGATCCACATCGAGATGCGCCGCACACCGTGGTCGTCCTGGGCGCTACCGGTGACCGTGAAGCTCGTGGAGCTGATGATCGAGCCGGACGGACCGGTGACCGAGGTCGTCGGGGTCTGGTCGTCGAAGCTGAAGGTCTCGAACTTCTTGACGTCCTTGACCGGGTCGCTCGTACCGTTGGTTCCGAACGCCTTGGCCATGACCTGCAGCTGACGGCTGCCGGTGAAGGTCAACGTCACCGACCACGGGGTCACTCCACCGGAGGGGGTGCCGAGGGTGGCGTAGACGTTGTTGTTGGTCGAGCGCCAGGTGACCAGGTCGTCCTGGAGGAACTGCTTGGAGCTCCGGTCCTGGATCTCCACCTGGACCCGCTTGATCGCCGAGGCCGACTTGGCGGTACCGGTGATCGTGACGGACTGCCCCGCCGTGAACACCCTTCCCTGGATCGGCTCGGTGACCGTCGTGTCGGTCGGGGTCGCCGCCGGAAGGGTCCGGAGGTCGAAGAAGGCGACCCGACCGGTCTTCAGCCCGCCCTGGAGCATGCCGTCACCGCCGGTGAGGATGCCGTTGGGCGTGGCCAGCATGGCCTTGTTGCCCTCGAAGGAGTTGGAGCCGGGGTTCCACTCGACCGCCTTGCCGGTGGCCGGGTCGAGGGCGCCGAGGTGGTCGCGCCGAACGACGGCGTCACCGAGGGCGTAGCCGGAGAGGCCCTGACCGTTGCCGTAGCCCACGTTGTCCAGACCCGGCCAGGGGTCGGGCGAGGTCGGCGACTCGTTCCAGTTGAAGTGTCCGCCGATGTAGACGGCCTGCTCGGTGATGGCGACCGAGTAGATCGAGTCGAACGAGCGCTGCACCCACAGCGGCTGCGTCATGTCGCCGCCGGCGATGGGGAAGGCCACCGCGGTGTCGCTGATCGGGGGACGGTCGCCGCCATCGGCACTGGACACGACGAAGTACTGGTCGTTGGGGGCGATGTCGCCGCCGTAGAGGCGTTGGATCCCGCCGACGAACGGCAGGTTCTCGTCCCACAGCCGGGTCCGCCAGGGCAGCAGCGACTTGGTCGCGGTGTCGATGAGACCGACGCCGTAGCGGTCCTGGCCCGCGATCTGCCGAGCCGTGTGCACGACGAGCAGCTTGGCGTTGTCGTGCGTCAGCTTGAGCATGTGCACGGTGAGGGTGCCGTTGACGCCGATGCCGCCGCTCAGCTGGTTGTTGAAGCCGGTGTCGACGGCGCCGGTTGCGCCGTTGACGGCGGCCAGTCCGACCATGGGCACGTTGTTGATCGTCTTGAACCGCCCACCGACGTACAGCGTGGAGTTGGTCGCCGCGAGGGCGTCGACCGAGGAGTTCGGGGTGGCGGTGAAGGAGGTGACCGGCGCACCGGTCGTGGGGTTGAGCAGCGCGATGTTCTTCTTGCTCACACCGTTGATCGTCTTGAACGCACCGGCGATGTAGAGCTTCGTGCCGTCGGGTGACACCTCGACCGTGTTGACCTGGCCGCCGGCGATGGTGGGGCGGAAGGAGGTGTCGATCAGGCCGGTGTCGAGGTTGTAGGCCGCCAGCGACTTCTGGTTGACGACCGCACCGTTGCCCGTCGTGTTCTGCAAGGACGTGAAGGTGCCGGCGATGAAGACCCGGTTGCCGATGTAGGCCATGTCGAAGATCTCACCGGAGCTGATGCGTGGCGTGTCCTTGCGGGGGGTCTGCGGCGCGAGCGTCGTGTGCTGTGGAACCGGTTGGCCCACCCCTGGTTGCGCAGCCTGGGCCACCGGGGTCACGAGGAGGGCACCTCCAAGCGCCATGGCAACGGATGTGACACCTACTCCTATATCGCGCAAAACCCTCATCGCTACCGACTTCCCGACTTTTCGGTCGTATACCGTAAGCTGCCGTCGTTGGCAACCCCATCTGGTGCGAACCATAGGTTCGCAGCGACCCTGGCCGCGTGGGAATCGCGAATACTCGATGCGAACGTCTGCGTGCGAACCCCGCAGATGCCGCAGATGCCGCATTCGGACCCGGTCGGGCTCGAGCGGCATCCGATCTCAGGTGGGAGCATCCCCCGGGGATGGGCGGCCTACGCTGCTCGAGTCAGGTGCTGACGGTCGGGCTGGGTCAGCGGGGGCAGCCTTCGACCGGCACGGCGGCGCGTCGGGAGGCCCGCACCCCGACGAGAGAGTCGACGGTCAGCACGACCAGCGCGACCCACACGATGCCGAAGCCGATCCAGCGCTCGCGCGGCATGTGCTCACCCAGGAAGAGCACGGCGCAGAGCAGCTGCATGACCGGGGTGATGAACTGGAGCAACCCGATGGTGACGAGGGGGATGCGGCGAGCGGCGGCCGCGAAACAGAGCAGGGGGATCGCCGTGGCGATGCCCGAGCCCACCAGCAGCGCCGTGTGCACGCCTCCGTGCTGGCCGAAGGCGAGACCGCCGGTGTGGTTGACCACGACGAGCACGACCACGGCGACCGGGGCCAGCACGACGGTTTCGATGGTGAGCCCGTGCAGCGCCTCGAGGGTGGCGCCGACCTTCTTCTTGATCAGGCCGTAGGTCGCGAACGAGATGGCGAGGGTCAGGGCGACCACGGGCACCTTGCCGCCCACGACGCCGAGGTAGACGCCGGCGATGACGCCGACGCCGACGGCGGCCCACTGCAGCACGCGCAGCCGTTCGCCGAGCACGACCACCCCCAGCGCGACGGTGACGAGGGGGTTGAGGAAGTAGCCGAGGGCGGCGTCGCTGGTGTTGCCCGAGGTCACGGCCGCCACGTAGACGGTCCAGTTGACGGCCAGGAAGATCGCGGCGACCGTGATGCCGGCGATCAGCTTCGGGCGCCGCAACATCGGCCGGACCCACGCGAAGTCCCGGCGAAAGACGAGCACGATCGCGCAGAAGAGCAGGGTCCACAGGATGCGGTGGGCCAGGATCTCCCAGGCACCGGCCGGCTTCAGGGCGTCGAAGTAGAGCGGGAAGAGGCCCCACAGGCCGTAAGCGGCGAACCCGAACAGTGTGCCCTTGCCCACCTCGTTCGATGGCGCACCTGGCGCACCTGGCGCACCTGATGCCGAGGCGGTGGCCGACGCCAGCGTGTGGCGGGCGGTCACGCTCCCACGGTCCAGGTGTCCCTCCCGGCGAGCAGGGCGTCGATGTCGGCGTCCGTGACCGTGCCGGTGCGTGACGCCGCGATCTGTTCGCGGAGCCCGTCGTCGTAGGTTGGGCGTTGCACGTCGCGGAACACGCCCATCGGCACGTGGCCCAGGTCGGGGCTGTCGAGCCGAGAGAGCGCGAAAGCAGCAGAGGGGTCGTCGGCGCCTGGGTCGTGCACCACGATCCGGGTCGGGTCGGCCTCTGCTCGCGGCACGAACGAGAGCAAACCCCGGTCGTCGCGCACGACGACGTTCTCGCCGGCGCCCACCTGCTCACCGTCGACGAGGTGCAGGATGCGGGCGGCGGCCTCAGTGCGGTCCTTCAGCACGTCGAACACCCCGTCGTTGAAGATCGGGCAGTTCTGGTAGATCTCGACGAGCGCCGAGCCGCGGTGCTCAGCGGCGGCGCGAAGCACGCCCGTCAGGTGTTGGCGGTCGGAGTCCATGGTGCGCGCCACGAAGGTGGCCTCGGCGCCCAGCGCGAGGGAGACGGGGTTGAACGGCCGGTCGACCGACCCGAGCGGTGAGCTTTTCGTAACCTGCCCGACGTGCGAGGTGGGGGAGTACTGGCCCTTCGTCAGGCCGTAGATCTCGTTGTTGAACAACAAGATCTTGAGGTTGACGTTGCGGCGCAGGGCGTGGATCAGGTGGTTGCCCCCGATGGACAGGGCGTCGCCGTCGCCGGTGATGACCCACACCGAGAGGTCGGGCCGGGTCGAGGCGAGGCCGGTGGCGATCGCGGGGGCCCGGCCGTGGATCGAGTGCATCCCGTAGGTGTCGAGGTAGTACGGGAAGCGCGAGCTGCACCCGATTCCCGAGACGAACACGATGTTCTCGCGTTTGAGCCCGAGCTCGGGCAGGAAGCCCTGCACGGCGGCCAGAATCACGTAGTCACCGCAGCCGGGGCACCAGCGCACCTCCTGGTCGGAGGTGAAGTCCCTCTTCGTCAGGGTGACGTCGTCGCCGAGCCGCGGCACACCCGCTGTTCCGGTGAGGCTATTGATGCCCGCTGTGCCATGGGCGTCTGGTGAGCGCAGCGGCATCCCCAGTTCGGTGGTCATGTGGCGGACTCCTTCAGGGGCTCGTTCGATACGGACGTCACGGCGGCGGTGATGACGTCGGCCAGCTCGCCCGACTGGAAGGGCAGGCCGCGCACGGAGGTGTGCGACTCGACGTCGACGAGGTACTTCGCCCGCAGCAGCATCGCGAGCTGGCCGAGGTTCATCTCGGGAACGATGACGCGCTCGTAGGCGCGCAGCACCTCGCCCGTGTTGGCCGGGAACGGGTTGAGGTGGCGCAGGTGAGCCTGTGCCACCTTCACGCCGCTGGCCCGAGCCACCCGCACCGCGGCGGCGATGGGGCCGTAGGTTGAGCCCCAGCCGAGCACGAGCACCTCGGCGTCACCGGTCGGGTCGTCGACCGAGAGCGGCGCGATGGTGTCGGCGATGCCGTCGATCTTGGCCTGACGCAGCCTGGTCATGTGGTCGTGGTTGTCGGGGTCGTACGAGATGTTGCCGGTGATGTCGGCCTTCTCGATGCCGCCCACGCGGTGCTCGAGGCCGGGGGTGCCGGGGATGGCCCACGGTCGCGCGAGGGTGTCGGGGTCACGCAGGTAGGGGTGGAACACCGGGGCTCCCTTGGCGTCGACCCCGTTCGGCTCGGTCGCGAACTCGACGGTGATGTCGGGCAGCTCGCTCGTCTTCGGCAGCTTCCACGGCTCGGAGCCGTTGGCCAGGTAGCCGTCGGAGAGCACGATCACCGGCGTGCGGTAGGTCGTCGCGATGCGCACCGCCTCGACGGCGATGTCGAAGCAGTCGGAGGGGGTCGAGGGCGCCACCACGGCGACCGGGGACTCGCCGTTGCGCCCGAAGAGCGCCTGGAGCAGGTCGGCCTGCTCGGTCTTGGTGGGCAGACCGGTGGAGGGCCCGCCGCGCTGGATGTCGCAGACGACGAGCGGCAGCTCGAGCGACACGGCCAGGCCGATCGTCTCGGCCTTGAGCGCGAGACCCGGGCCGGAGGTGGTGGTCACGCCGAGGGCGCCGCCGAAGCTGGCTCCCAGGGCCGCCCCTACCCCAGCAATCTCGTCTTCGGCCTGCATCGTCGCGACGCCGTAGCGCTTGAGCCCGGCGAGGGTGTGCAGGATGTCGGATGCCGGGGTGATCGGGTAGCTGCCGAGGAACAGGGGGAGGCCGGCGCGGTGCGCGGCGGCGACCAGGCCGAGCGAGAGCGCCACGTTGCCGGTGACGTTGCGGTAGGTGCCGGCATCCATCGTCGCCGGTGCCACCTCGTAGGAGACGGAGAAGTCCTCGGTGGTCTCGCCGTAGTTGAAGCCGGCCCGCAACGCGGTCAGGTTGGCCTCGAGGATGTCGGGCTTGTCGGCGAACTTGCTCTTGAGGAAGGCCTCAGTGCCGTCGGTCGGACGGGTGTAGAGCCACGAGAGCAGCCCGAGCGCGAACATGTTCTTCGCGCGTTCCTTCTCCTTACGGCTCAGCTCGGTGAACGCAGCCAGCGACTCGACAGCGATCGAGGTGAGGGCCACCGGGTGCACGTGCCACGACTCGAGCGACCCGTCGTCGAGCGGGCTGATCGTGTAGCCCACCTTCGAGAGGTTGCGCTTGCTGAACTCGTCGGTGTTGACGATGATCGTCGCGCCGCGGGGCAGGTCGCTCAGGTTCGCCTTGAGGGCGGCGGGGTTCATCGCGACGAGCACGTCGGGGGCATCGCCGGGCGTGAGCACGCTGTGGTCGGCGAAGTGCAGCTGGAAGCTCGACACGCCAGGCAGCGTGCCCTGGGGCGCCCGGATCTCGGCCGGGAAGTTGGGCAGCGTGGAGAGGTCGTTGCCGAGCAGTGCCGTCTCTGAGGTGAACCGGTCGCCGGTGAGCTGCATGCCGTCGCCGGAGTCGCCGGCGAAGCGGATGACCACGCGATCGAGCTGCTGGACCAGTTTGGTGCTCATGCGATGCGACGCCCTCGAACTTCCGACCGATTCACTGTGTTGCCGACGAGTTGCCGATGTGAGGCGCGATCGACGATTCACTGCCGATTCTCTGCCTCATACCTCGCAACGCGAGCAATTTCCATGGTATTCCGTGTCTGGGCTCGACTCGTGGAGGCTGTCACGTCGTGGACACGCAGCTGCTTCGAAGGGGGAGGGCTCGACGAGGCTGGCGGGCGACCGCCCCGGAGCGCGCGGCCTGTCCAACCGCTCGTGTAGGCACCCGCCTGGCGTGAGGCAGACGGTTGTTCCGCACGAAGGCACTTCTCAGCCCGGGCCCGGCGGCTGCACGGTGCCTCGCCGGCACGTCCGCCTTCAGGGGTCGGACCGGCGGCCGGGGGTGGCTGGCGTCCGCACACCACCGCGGTCTGGATGCCGGTCGTCCAGCTCGTCGTCGCCGACCCGGCCCTCGTCACCGCGCCCTTCCACCCTGCTCCCGGGCCCGACTGACTAGGCTGGCCCGCATGTCCGGCTACGTGACGATCACAGCAGTGCTCGCAGCCGGAGTACTCCTTTTCGTGGCCGCCATGACCGTGCGCCGCCTGCTCGCGCCGCGCGCCCCCACCGCCATGAAGGCGACCACGTACGAGTCGGGCGTCGACCCTGTGGGTGAGGGCTGGGCTCAGACCAAGGTGCGCTACTTCGTCTTTGCCTTTCTCTACGTGATCTTCGCCGTCGACGCCGTCTACCTCTTCCCGTGGGCCCTGGTGCTCCGTTCGCCCGAGATCGGCTCGGCCAGCCTCGTCGAGATGGCGATCTTCATCGGCGTCATCCTGCTCGGTCTGGGACACGCCGCCCGCCGCGGACTGCTGAGGTGGGTGTGATGACGGCATCCGGCCCGGGGAGCACCAGCGGGCGCGCGGTTGACCTCCCGCTTCCCGTACTGAGGCCCGTCGACCCCGACGCGAGCATGGGCGTCGTCGCAGAGCACGCCCCCAAACCGATCCGGGTGGTGCTCAACTGGGGGCGGCGCTACTCCCTGTGGGTCTTCAACTTCGGCCTCGCCTGCTGTGCCATCGAGTTCATCGCCGCCTCGATGGGTCGGCACGACTTCATCCGTCTCGGCGTGATCCCGTTCGCTCCCGGCCCGCGCCAGGCCGACCTGATGGTCGTGTCGGGCACCGTCACCGACAAGATGGCCCCGGCGATCCGGCGCCTCTACGACCAGATGCCCGAGCCGAAGTACGTCATCTCGTTCGGCGCGTGCTCGAACTCGGGCGGGCCCTACTGGGACAGCTACTCCGTCACCAAGGGGGTCGACCAGATCGTGCCGGTCGACGTGTACGTGCCCGGCTGCCCGCCGCGGCCGGAGGCGCTGTTGCACGGCATCATCCGTCTCCAGGAGCAGATCGCGAACGAACGGCTCTCGACCCAGAAGCTGCGCCGCAAGTACGCCGGAACCCGAGTCGGAGACGCGGGCGACCTGCGTCGACCGCTGGTCGGCAAGCCCAGCCCAAGACGTGAAGCGCGTTCGGGCGGAACGGCATCCGCCCCCCGTGACGGTGGTCGGGCGTGAAGGTGACCGACGTGCGCGAGGTGCCGTTCGGTGAGTGGAGTGCCACCGTGCTGGCCGTGCGCGAGGACGGCTTCACCTTCTTCGACTGGCTGAGCGCCGTCGACCAGACCGACGCCGAGGCGGATGCCGGTTTCGACCTCGTGTGCCACCTGATCGACGTCGGTGTGCCGGCCGACGGGCGCGGGCTGCGTTCGGTGCTGCTGCGAACCCGCGCCGCCGACGGCGCAGCGGTGCCGTCACTGACCGGGGTCTTCGCGGGCGCCGCCTGGCACGAGCGCGAGACGCACGAGATGTTCGGCATCGACTTCGACGGGTTCGACGACGGCACCGGCCTCGGCCTGCGACCCCTGCTGCTCCCCGACGGGTTCGAGGGCACGCCCCTGCGCAAGTCGTTCATGCTGGCCGCCCGCGCCTCGAAGGCCTGGCCCGGCGCCAAGGAGCCCGGCGAGGGCCACGAGAGCACCAAAGCGCCGGGCCGGCGCCGCGTGCAGGCGCCGGGTGTGCCCAGCCCCGACTGGGGGCCGCGATGACCGGGCTCAGCCTGCCGTTCGACCTCACCCTCACCATCGACCCCTGGCTCGAGGTGGTGCTGCGTGCGGTCGCCGTGCTGGCGGCTTTTCTCGTGCTGCCCCTGCTCGTCGGCCAGACCGAGCACAAGGTGATGGCGCACATGCAGGGGCGGCTGGGCCCGATGTACGCCGGCGGCTTCCACGGCTGGGCCCAGCTGGTGGCCGACGGCGTGAAGTTCGTGCAGAAGGAGGACGTCACCCCGGCCCGGGCTGACCGGTGGGTCTTCCGCCTCGCGCCTGCGGTGGCCCTCGTGCCCTACCTCGTGGCGCTCGCGGTCATCCCGCTCTCGCCCACCGTGGTCGGGGCCGACGTCGACGCCAGCGCCCTGTTCGTGCTGGCCGTGATCGGGGTCGGCATCATCGGCACGCTGATGGCCGGGTGGGCCTCGGCGAACAAGTACTCGCTGCTCGGGGCCATGCGGGCCGGGGCGCAGCTCGTGAGCTACGAGCTGCCGATGGTGCTGGCCGTCGCCTCGGTAGCGCTGGCCGCCGGCACCCTGTCACTGATCGGCATCACCGCCGCCTGGAACCCCTGGTGGCTGCTCTGGCAGCTTCCGGGCGGGTTCGTCTTCCTCGTCTCGGCGCTCGCCGAGCTGCAACGGCCGCCCTTCGACATGCCGGTGGCCGACTCCGAGATCGTCTTCGGCGCCTTCACCGAGTACACCGGCCTGCGGTTCGCCTTCTTCCTGCTCGCCGAGTACGCGGGCATCGTCGTCATGTCGCTGCTGTTCGCGGTGCTCTACCTCGGCGGGCCGGCGGGCTGGCACGCCGACGGGCTGGGCTGGCTCTGGACCCTGCTCAAGGGTTTCGCCGTCGCCGTGGTCGTCATCTGGCTGCGCGTGTCGTGGCCGCGCATGAGAGAAGACCAGCTGCAGCGGCTGGCCTGGGTGTGGCTCGTGCCGATCGCCCTGGCCCAGCTCGCCCTCACAGCCATCGTCGTGGTGATGACGCAATGACTCACGTGACCCACCCGACCCACCTGCACCCGAAACCACGACACCAACTGCGCGACGCGCGGCGCGACGCGCAACCAGTGTCGAAACCACGACACCAACTGCGCGACGCGCGGCGCGACGCGCAACCAGTGTCGAAACCACGACACCAACTGCGCGACGCGCGGCGCGACGCGCAACCAGTGTCGAAACCACGACACCAACTGCGCGACGCGCGGCGCGACGCGCAACCGGTGTCGAAACCACGACACCAACTGCGCGACGCGCGGCGCGACGCGCAAGGAGTGCTGCAACCCGGCGCGACGAGGAGAGACCATGGCTGACGGCATCCTGCCCGGGCTCATCAAGGGGCTCGCGACCACGGCGAAGTCTCTGACCCGGCACGCCCACACGGCCGAGTACCCCGACGTCTCACCGGCGCTGCCCCCTCGCTCGCGGGGCGTCATCGCACTGACCGAGGAGAACTGCACCTCGTGCATGCTCTGCGCCCGGGAGTGCCCCGACTGGTGCATCTACATCGACTCGCACAAGGAGGAGCTGCCTCCGACGACCCCCGGCGGGCGGGCCCGGCAGCGCAACGTGCTTGATCGCTTCGCCATCGACTTCTCGCTGTGCATGTACTGCAGCATCTGCATCGAGGTGTGTCCCTTCGACGCGCTGCACTGGAGCCCGGAGTTCGAGTACGCCGAGACCGACATTCGCGACCTGTTGCACGAGAAGGACCGGCTCGGGGCCTGGATGGCGACGGTGCCTCCTCCGTCGGCCCTCGACGCCGGCAGCGCCGACCCGGCCGAGGTGGCGGCCGCGGCCAAACCGCCCCGAGGCTCTGGAGCCGGTGCCGCCGGCTCCGCCCCTCGGCCCGCACGGGTGAGACCTGCGGGAGCGGCGCCCGCCACGCGGCCGGTTGGAGCGGTACCCACCGCGCGAGCGGCGGCCGCGGCGGCCACCCGTTCGCGCGAGGACGAAGCCGACCGGGGCGATGATGCCAGCGGCGTCGGCGGCGCTGAACGCACCGGCGTGCCCGAGCCGACCGTCCGTGACGACCGTGATGACCGTGATGACCATGCCGATGGTGCAGAAGCAGGCCCGCCCCCGGCCCGGCCCCGACGGGTGGTCGACCCGACCCGTGTGCTGCCGATCGTGCGGCCGGGGTCACCGAGCCACCTGCCGAGCGATCCGCCGACCGATGCGCCGAGCGACCCGGGGGAGGGCCGCGAGTGACGACCCGCGACATCGTCTTCGTCGTCGTCGGCGCCATCACCGCACTCTCTGCGCTGCTCTCCGTGACGACCCGCCATGTGGTGCACGCCGCCCTGTGGCTGCTCGTCTCGCTCGGGTCGCTCGCCGGCTGCTACCTCGTGCTGGGTCAGGAGCTGGTCGCCCTCGTGCAGCTGTTGGTCTACGTCGGCGCCATCGTTGTGCTCGTGCTCTTCGCCCTCATGCTCACGCGGGCACCGATCGGCCCCAACCCTGACATCAGCACCCCGCCGTGGCAGAGGGTCGTGGCCGTCGTGCTGGGTGGCGCCACCACGGCCCTGCTCGCGGCGACGTTGCTTCCGGTGCTGTCTGGGGTCACCGTCGACCTCGATCGACCCCGCAGCGGCACCCTGCAGATCGCCCAGGCCGTGTTCGGCACCTGGGTGTGGCCTTTCGAGCTGCTCTCGGTGTTGCTGCTCGTCGCCCTGATCGGTGCCTTCGCGGTGTCGCGGCTCGTGATCCGTCAGGGGGTCGACGCCCCGTGATGCACCTGCAGTACCCCCTGGCCCTGGCCGCCCTGCTCGCTGGCATCGGCGTCTTCGGGGTGCTGGCTCGCCGCAATGCCGTGCTGGTGCTCATCGGCGTCGAGCTGATCCTCAACGCCGCGAACCTTATTCTTGTGACGGTCGGCTCGCAGCCTGATGCCCCCTTCGCCGCCGGGCCGGTGCTGACGCTCTTCGTGATTACGATCGCGGCGGCCGAGGTGTGTGTGGCGCTCGCGGTGATCCTGGCGATGTTCCGCGGGCTGGGGCACATCGACCTCACCGCCGACCCCGAGCTGACCGACAACCCTGCTGACGACCCTGCCGCCGACCCTGCCGACGACCCCGACTACGCGACCACCGGCGATCGCGACTCACCTCGAAACGAGGTGGCGTCATGATCGAGGTGGTGCGTCTCGTCGTGCTGCTACCTGCCCTCGCCGGGCTGGCCGGCCTGCTGGCGCGCCGCTCTGCGGTCGCGGCCCGGGCCATCGCCGTCGGCTCGGCCGTGGTCGTGTCGGCCCTGGCCCTGGCCGTGGCCCTGGCCGTCTCACCGATGAACACGGCCGACATCGACTCGGTCGGCGACCTGCCGCTGCGCAACCTCAGTGCGCCGCTGCACCTGCTCTCCGACCAGCTCTCGTCGGTGGTCACGCTGGTGGTCGCTCTCGTCGTGCTCGCCATCCAGGTCTTCACCGTCTGGTACCTGCGGGAGGACCCGCGCTACGCCCAGTTCGCCGCCACCGTGTCGCTCTTCACCGCCGGGATGCTGCTCGTCGTGGCGTCGGCTGACCTGGCCCTGACTCTCGTCGGCTGGGAGGTCATGGGCTGGTGCTCGTGGTTGCTCATCGGTCACGACAGCGAACGTCGGTCGGCGCGGCGGGCGGCCCACAAGGCATTTCTGGTCACGAGCGTCGCCGACATCGCCATGGTGGTGGGCCTCATCGCGCTCTCGGTACGGGCCCGCAGCACCGACCTGCTCGACGTGCTCACGGTGCCGATGCTGCCCGGCGCCGATGCCGTGCTGACCGTCGGACTCATCTGCGTCGTGATCGGGGTGGCCGGTAAGTCGGGGCTCGTGCCGTTCCACGACTGGCTGCCCGACGCGATGGAGGGCCCGACCCCGGCCTCCGCCCTGATCCACGCCGCCACCATGGTCGCGGCCGGTACCTACGTGATCGCCCGGCTCTTCCCCCTCTACGCGACCGACGAGACCGCGCGCACGGTGCTGGCCGTCCTCGCCGCCGTCACGATGGTCTACGCCGGCCTGCTCGCCTTCGCGCAGACCGATCTGAAGCGGCTGCTGGCCTACTCGACGCTCAGCCAGGTCGCCATCATGCTCGGAGCCCTCGCGGCCGCGCCACCCGAGGTCGGCCCCGTGCCGGCGGTCTCGCACCTGGTCGGCCATGCCTTCTTCAAGGCGCTGCTGTTTCTCGGAGCCGGTTGGCTCGCCGCTCTCGTCGGGGCGACGGCTCTCGAGACGCTGCGCGGCCGCGCTCGCGACCGTCGAGCCCTGCGCCTGGCCATGGCGATCGGTCTCGCCTCGCTGGCCGGGGTGCCGCCGCTCGTCGGCTTCTTCACCAAGGACACCGCGATCGACGCCGCCCTGGAGGGCGCCACCGGCAGCGAGGGCCTACGGGCCTGGGTCGTCGTGGTCGCTCTCTTCGCCACGACGGCCCTGACTGCCGCCTACTGCACCCGGGCCTGGCTTCTGCTCGACACCCCCCGTCCCACTCCCACCCTCACTCCTTCTGCCGCGAACGACTCGTTCGAGGTCGAACACGGTGGTGCACCGGCGCGTTCGCTCACCACCAGCGCGTTCGACGACGCGATGCCGGCCACGCCGCTGGCGGTGGGCGAGCCGGGCGTGCTGGCCGCACACGGCGATCACAAGCCGATCACGTTGACGGCATCCCTGTCGGTCTTCGCCCTGGCCGCCCTGACGGTCTTCGGCACCCTGCTCCTCATGGGGCTCGACGGGGCCGTGCACGTGGGCCTCGCCTCGGCCATCGTGTCGCTGCTGTTGATCGCCGGAGGGTGCTTCGCAGCCTGGTCATGGAGCGATCGCGGGCGTCGCGACGCCGCAGAAAGGCTTCCGTCGCGGCTCCGGGCCGGCGCCGTTGTGGGGTTCGGCGCCGACACCGCCTACGCACGGGTGGGTGCCGGCGTCACCGCACTGGCGCGCCTCGTCGTCGTGCTCGACCGCGACGTGGTGGATGCCTCCCCGCGCGCGCCCGCGGTGGCCGCCCGCCAGCTCGGCCGGGTCGGGGTGCGGGTGCACCGGGCCGTTCCCGCCAGTGCCCTGCTGGGCGTCGTCGTCGGCATCGTCGTCGTAGCCGTGCTGGGGGTGACGGTGTGGCAGTGACCCTGGGTGCCACCGTCATGACGCTGCTCCTGCTCGTTCCCCTGCTGTCGGCTGTGGCGCTCCTCACCCTGCCGTCCACCAGCGGTGGCGACCGCGGGATCGCCCTGGGCGGCTCGCTGGTGACCGCGGTGCTCGCGGTGCTCGTCGTCACGGGCTCCTACCGGGTGGACGTGTCATGGATCCGGTCACTCGGCATCCGATGGCACTTCGCCGTCGACGGTCTGTCGGCGGCCCTGGTGCTGCTGACCGCCCTGCTGACGGTCGCCGTCGTGGTGCACGCCCTCTCCGGACCGACGCCACCAGGCGGCTCTCGATCGACCTACCTGGGTGCCATCCTGCTCGTCGAGACCGGGGCGCTCGCGACCTTCCTGGCCCGCGACGCGGTGCTGTTCTTCATCGCCTTCGAAGTCGTGCTCGTGCCGATGTGGGTGCTGATCCGCCGCTTCGGCGACGACCACGTGGGCGACGACCGCCGCGCCGACGCCGCCGGGCGGTTCGTGCTGTTCACGGTCTTCGGTTCGACCCTGATGCTCATCGGCATCCTGCTGCTCGTCTGGTACCAGGGCACCTCTGATCTCGACACGCTCGCCGGCCTGCACGGCGACGGGCTCTCTCGGCCCGTCCAGGTGACGATCGCCGCGGTGCTGCTCACCGGCCTCGCCATCAAGGTGCCGATCTGGCCCTTGCACACCTGGTTGCCGAGTGCGCACACGATCGCCCCGACGGCCGGCTCGGTGCTGCTCGCGGGGGTACTGCTGAAGATGGGCACCTACGGCATCGTGCGGCTCGCGGTGCCGGCCGTGCCCGAAGGCGTCGCCGCTCTCAGCCCCGCGCTCGCGATCCTCGGCGCGACCGGCATCATCTGGGGCGGACTGGCCTGCCTCGTCGAACGCGACCTCAAGCGGCTCGTCGCCTACAGCTCGGTGGCCCACATGGGCTTCGTCGTGCTCGCGATCGCGTCGGGCAGCGACGCCGGCCTGCAGGCTGCCCTCTTCGGCAACGTGGCCCACGGCGTGGTGTCAGCGCTGCTCTTCTTCGTCGTGGGTGACCTCAAGGAGCGGTGGGGCTCAGCCGACCTGTCCGTGGCGCGCGCAGCGCTGCGCGACAAGACACCCCGCCTCGGCGTCGCGCTCGTCTTCGGCTTCGCAGCCGCTCTAGGCCTGCCGGGTCTGGTCAGCTTCTGGGGCGAGTTCCTGGCCCTCTACGCCGCCTGGTCACCGGCCCCCGGCCGGTCGGTGGCGGTGCTGAGAACGTGTGTCGTCGTCGGCGCGGTCGGCATCGCCCTCGCGGCGGCGTACTCCCTTCGGGTGCTGCGCATCGTCTGGGCCGGCGAAGGCAGCGATGCCGCCACCGGCGATGCCGCGAACGCCGTGCGCGACTCGGCCGGCCCGCGCTGGGGCGTGGTGGTCGCCCTCATCGTCGCCGTCGTCGGTCTCGGTGTCGTGCCGCATCTGCTGCTGAGCATCTCCGAGCTCGACGTGGTCGCCGTGCTCGGCGGGGCCGGCCGATGAACGGGGTCGTCATCGACGTGGGCGCCCTGTGGCCGGCGCTCTTCCCTCTGCTGGGGATCATCGCGGTTCTCGTCGTCGACCTCGTCTCGCCGCGGCTGCGGCAGGCCCCCTTCGCCGTCGCGGTGGTCGCGGCCGGCTTCGGCGCCTGGACCTCGCTGCCGGGCGTGCTTCAGGAAGCCGGTTCGAGCCGGTCGAGCTTCTGCGTGGGACAGCAAGGATGGTTCTCCTCCACGGCGGCTCCGCCGTACCTGACCGACAGCTGCTTCTGGCAGGCCGACTCCCTGGCCAGCGGGCTCCAGCTCGCGGCGAGTCTGGCGGCCGTGGTGTGCCTTCTGCTCGCCTGGCCTTCCACGCGAACCCGGGCGGATGCCGCACCCGGCGGCGGGCCCATGCCGCCGCGGTCGGGGCACACCCGCGAACCGGTCGAGGCCGTGCTGCTGCTCGCGGCGCTGGCCGGAACCGTGGTGCTCGCCGCCAGCCGCGACCTCGGCACGTGGCTCGTCGCCCTCGAGCTGGCCACCCTGCCGGTCATCGCCCTGGTGGCGCTGGCCGGGGGCCGCCGCTCCATCGTCGGGGCCGTGCAGCTGCTCGTCACCTCGCTCGTCTCGTTCGCGTTGCTCGTGCTCGGCGCTGCTCTGTGGTTCGCGGCCACCGGCAGCCCGTTCCTGAGCCCGGATGCCGCGGGCGGCGCGGCCGGCTCTCCCGTGGCCCTCGACAGCGCCGGATCGGCGTCCCTGCTGGCCCTCTCGGTCGTGTTCGTCGTGGCGGGCATCGGGTTCAAGCTCTCGCTGGTGCCGTTCCACGCGTGGACCCCCACGGCCTACGCCGGTGCCACTCTGCCGGTCGCGACCTTCCTGGCCACGGTGTCGAAGATCGGGGCCCTCGCCGCGCTGCTGGTCTTCCTGAGGGCCGTGGCGGTGCTCGGCACCCCTGGCCTGGTGGCCATCGGCGTGCTCTCGGCCCTCAGCATGACCGTCGGCAACCTCATGGCACTGCGGCAGAACGACGTCGTGCTGCTGCTCGCCTGGTCGACCGTGGCGCAGGCCGGCTGGGTGGTGCTGCCGCTCATCAGCGTCTCGCCGCTCGGCACCCGCGCCTCAGCGGCCTACCTGTTGACCTACGTCGCGGCCACCCTCGTGGCTTTCGCCGTGGTCGCCCTCACGATGCGTGACGCCGGGGTCGCCGGGCGGTCCCTGGTCGGCTACGGCGGGCTGTGGCGCCGCCACCCCTGGCGGGCCGGCGCCCTGGGCCTCGCCCTCACCTCCCTGGCCGGTCTACCGCCCGGCATCATCGGTCTCGTCGGCAAGATCGTGGCCCTGCGCCCCGTCGTCTCCGAAGGGTGGGTATGGCTCGCGGTCATCGCGGCCGCGAACGCCGTGCTGGGGGTCGCGGTCTACCTGCGGTGGCTGCGCCCGGTCGTCACCTCGCTCGACGAGGCGTCAGAGTCGGTGACCGTCACCTCGGCGTCGGAGGCGGCCCTGGTCGCCGGCGGCAGTCCCCGCGGTTCGCGCAGTCCCCACAACCCACCCAGCCTCCGAGTCCGACGGGGCGCCCTCGTGGCCGCGCTGGTGATCTCGGCGGCGCTGTTGTTCGTGGTCAGCGTCCAACCCGACCTGCTGCTCGGCGTGCTGGGCTGAGGGCCCCCGCGAGAGCGCTGGGAACGGGCACCGAACGTCGCACGTTCAACCGGCATGCACAACCATTTCAACGGGCTGAAGACCGCTGCCCTTTTCGGCGGCATCTGGGCCCTGTTGCTCGGTCTGGGCGCGATCATCGGTGGCGGCCGCTTCATCTGGCTCTTTGCGCTCATCGGCGTCGCCACCACGTTCTACGGCTACTGGAACAGCGACAAGCTGGCCATCAGGGCCATGCACGCCTACCCCGTCTCGGAGGCTCAGGCGCCCGCGATGTACCGGATCGTCGGCGAGCTGTCGACCAGGGCCGGCAAGCCCATGCCCCGGCTCTACATCTCTCCGACCCAAGCGCCGAACGCCTTTGCCACCGGGCGCAACCCGCGTAACGCCGCCGTCTGCTGCACCGAGGGCATCCTCTCGCTGCTCGACGAGCGAGAGCTGCGCGGGGTGCTCGGTCACGAGCTCATGCACGTCTACAACCGCGACATCCTCACCGCCTCGGTCGCCGCCGCGGTGGCCGGCGTCATCACCTCCGTCGGCCAGATGCTGATGTTCACCAGCCTGTTCAGCGGCACGGCCGGCGGTGGTTCCGACGACAACCGCCCCAACCCGCTCGCGCTGCTCGCCATGAGCCTGCTCGCCCCCTTCGCGGCCATGATGATCCAGATGGCCATCAGTCGCACGCGGGAGTACGACGCCGACGAAGACGGGTCCAAGCTCACCGGTGACCCGTTGGCACTGGCCTCGGCCCTGCGCAAGCTCGAGTCCGGGGTGGCTCGGGCGCCGCTGCAGCCTCAGCAGGCGATCGTCAACGCGAGCCACATGATGATCGCCAACCCGTTCCGGGCCAAAGACGTCTCGCGCTTCTTCGCCACCCACCCCCCGATGAGCCAGCGCATCGCGCGACTGGAGAACCTGGCGGGCGGCCCGCGCCGCTCCTGACCGCCGCTGCCGTAGGCGATCTGGCAGGCTCAGGGGCATGCGCAGTCTGACCCTTGCCGAATCCCGCGATCGCAGCGACCTCCTGACCGTGACGTCGTATGCCGTCGACCTCGATCTCGACCGAGGCCCGGAGGTCTTCGGGTCGCGGGCCACCGTGCGGTTCGCCAGCCGACTCGAGAACGCCGAGACCTGGGCCGACCTCAAGGCGGTCGCGATCGGCTCCATCACGCTCAACGGCACAGCCCTCGACCCGGCCTCCGTGCACGACGGGCGGCTACCACTGCCCGGCCTCGCCCTCGACAACGAGCTCGTCGTCGAGGCGACGATGGCCTACAGCCACGACGGCCAGGGCCTGCACCGGGCCACCGACCCGGCCGACGACCTCGACTACGTCTACGGTCACCTCTTCCTCGACGCCGCACCGAGCGTTTACGTCTGCTTCGACCAACCCGACCTCAAGGCTCCCTACGACGTGAAGGTCACGGCGCCGTCCGAGTGGATGGTCATCGGTAACGGGGCGGCCACCCAGACCGAGCCAGGGCGATGGTCCCTCGCGACGACGAAGCCGCTGGCCACCTACTTCGTGACGGTGTGCGCCGGGCCCTACGTGTCGGTGCTCGACGAGCACGACGGCATCCCCCTCGGGCTGCACGCTCGCGCCTCGCTGCGCGAACCTCTCGAACGTCACGCAGCCGAGATGATCGACATCACCCGGCGGTCGTTCGACTACTTCCACGACCTCTTCGGCATCCGCTACCCGTTCGGGGAGTACCACCAGGTGTTCGTGCCCGAGTTCAACGCGGGCGCCATGGAGAACCCCGGCTGCGTGACCTTTCGCGACCAGTATCTCTACCGCGGGGCGGCGACCCGTGACGAGCTGCTGAGCCGGGCCAACACCATCGCGCACGAGATGTCGCACATGTGGTTCGGCGACCTCGTGACGATGCAGTGGTGGGACGACCTCTGGCTCAACGAGTCGTTCGCCGAGTACATGTCCCATCGCTGCCTCGCCGGTGCCACGGAGTACACCGAGGCGTGGGTCGACTCGACGATCGTGCGCAAGGTGTGGGGTTACGGCGCCGAGCGCTCGCCGTCGACCCACCCCGTGGCCGGCGTGGAGGCACTCGATGCCCAGAGTGCCCTGCAGAACTTCGACGGCATCTCCTACGCCAAGGGCGCGGCCGCGCTGCGACAGCTGATCGCCTACGTCGGCGACGAGGCCTTCGTCGCCGGCCTGCAGGCGTACCTGACTCAGAAGTCTTACGCCAACGGCACGCTCGCCGACTTTCTCGGCTCCATCGAGCAGGCCAGCGGGCAGAACCTGGCGACCTGGTCTCAGGGGTGGCTGCTGACCGCCGGTCGCGACACGCTGGCTGTCGAGCTCGAAGGCGCCACGGGAACCGTCACGGCGGCGACCATGCGGCGCGAGACACCGGCCGAGCGGCCGGCGAACCGACCGCACGCGTTTGACGTGGCGGGGTTCACCGACGGTCGCGAGACCACGCGAATCGAGCTCACCGTCGACGCGGCCGAGACCACCATCGAAGGGCTCGTCGGCCAGCCGGTTCCAGCTCTGGTCGTGCCCAACGCCAGCGACCTCACCTGGGCACGAGTTCGCTTGTCCGACAGCACCCTGGCCCACCTGGCCGAGCAGCTTCCCCTCGTCGACGACGCGCAGGCGCGGGCGGTCGTGTGGTCGGCCCTGCTCGACGGGGTGCACGGTGCCACCGTCGACCCGCGGGTCTTCCTCGAGGTCTTCGACGCCGCCTGGCCCCACGAGACCAACTCGTCCATCCTGACCCGGGTCGCCGCCTACGCGGAGCACCGCATCATCGCGTGGTTCGTGCCCAGGGCGGAGCAGGATGCCGCGCTGCGGCGCCTGACCCAGGTGGCCGCCCAGATGCTGACCACGGCGGGCGACGGTACGACCGAGGCCTTGGCGGCGGCCCGCCTGGCTGCCGCCGCGAGCGACGACGAGTCGATGCTGACGTCCTGGGCGGCCGGACACGAGCTGCCTCAGGGCTTGGCCGACGATGGCGACTTCCGGTGGATCGTCGTGCGCAACCTCGCGGGCCGGGGCCTGATCGACGCGGCAGACATCGACACCTACCTGGCCCGCGACGACACCCTCCAAGGCTCGCTGAACGCCCTCATGTGTCGCGCAGCCCTCCCCGACGCGGACGCCAAGGCGTGGGCGTGGGACGAGCTGACGCAGAAGCGAGGGCGGTCGAACTACGAGATGGTGCACCTGGCCCGCGGGTTCTGGTCGGCCCCGTCCGACTCCCTCGTCGCCGACTACGTGCCTCGGTACTTCACCGATGTGCCCGCGATGTCGCAGTGGGTGGGCGAGGACGCCCTGGCGAGAGTGGTGCTCGTCGCCTTCCCGAAGGTCTTCACCGCCGCCACCGCCGAGCTCAGCGCCGCGGCTCTGGCCCGCGACGACCTCTCGCCCGCCGTTCGTCGCCAGCTCATCGACGCCGATGCCGAGCTGCGCGAGGCCCTCGAGTCACGCCGGGTGTGGCACGGCCCCTCGTGAGCCTCCCGGATGCCGTGGCCGCGGTCAGCGAGTCGCACACCGCTCTCGTCGACGAGGCTGCGCCGGGACTGCTCGACGGCCTCTACCTGCACGGTTCGATCTGCTTCGACGGTGAGTTCTTCGCGGGCAGCGACGTCGACTTCGTCGCAACGCTGACGCGCCGACCTGGTGAGGCCGACGTGGAGGCGTTGCGGCGCGTGCACGCCGAGCTCGGCAAGGCCGGGCCGGGGCCGGCCTACGACGGGTTCTACCTGCTCGAGAGTGACCTGGCGGGCTCGCCAGAGGCGGTACCGCCCACTCCCGGCGTGCTGGACGGCTGGTTCGCGGTCGGTAGACAGTGCGACCAGATCCTGGTCACCTGGCACGAGCTGGCCGAGCGGGGAATCACTCTGCGGGGCAAGGATATCCGAGATCTGCCGATCCATCAGGACGCCGCCGCCCTCAGGGCGGCGACGCGGGCCAACCTCGAGGGCTACTGGAGCTCACAGCTGGAGGCCCTGCGCCACCACCCGCGCGAGGCCGCGCTGCCCGGGGCGGCCGAGTGGGGCGGGCTGGGCGCACCTCGTCTGCACCATCTGCTCGCCACCGGGCGACTCACGTCGAAGTCGGGCGGGGGTCGATGGGCGCTCGAAGCCCTCCCGCAGCATCGCGAGGTCGTCGAGGAGGCGCTGCGGGTGCGCGAGCGACCGGATGGCCACTCGACCTACGCGAACGGCCCGGCCCGGCGCGGGCGCGACCTCATCGCCCTCATGGCCGACGTCATCGACGACGCCCTGGCGACCCGCCCGGCTCAGTGAGCGGGGCCGCGGGTCAACGGCGCCGAAGCGCTCCGGCGTCACTGACCCGAACCGCCGCCGCTGAGCGAGCACACCGTCACCAGGGGCTCGGCTCGTAGTCCTTGACGAAGCAGCCGTAGAGGTCGTCGCCGGCCTCACCGCGCACGATCGGGTCGTACACCCGGGCGGCCCCGTCGACGAGGTCGAGGGGCGCGTGCCAGCCTTCGGCGGCGATACGCAGCTTCTCCTGGTGCGGGCGCTCGTCGGTGATCCAGCCGGTGTCGACCGCGGTCATGAGGATGCGGTCGGTCTCGAACATCTCGCCGGCGCTGGTTCGGGTGAGCATGTTGAGCGCTGCCTTGGCCATGTTCGTGTGGGGGTGTCCGGGGCCCTTGTAACGCCGTGAGAACTGACCTTCCATGGCCGAGACGTTGACGACGTAGGCGCGCCGGGCACCGCCGAGCACCGCGGCGCGCATCGCCGGGCGCAACCGCGAGATGAGGATGAACGGCGCGGTGGAGTTGCACAGCTGCACCTCGAGCAGCTCGAGCGGGTCGACCTCCTCGATCCGTTGGGTCCACGAGTTCGACCGCTGGAGGTCAGGCAGCAGCCCACCGGCATCCACCGCGGTGCCGGCCAGGTGGGCCTCGAGGCTGGCGTGACCGGCCGAGAGGGCGAGCGCCGTCATCGACGCAGCACTCTGGGCGGCCATCGCATGCTCGGCCGACTCACCCTCGTGGTGGGCCACAGCATGGGCCTCGAGGGCGCCGGCGATGGATGCCGGGTGGGCTTCGCTGATGCGGTCGAAGGTCACCATCTCGGGGAGAGCGATACCCGCGGGGAGCGGGGCCGACTCCTGGTCGACGAGGTTGCCGTACGACCCGGGGGAGCGGCGCACGGTCTGGGCGGCGTTGTTGATCAGGATGTCGAGGGTCCCGGCCGAGGAGACCTCGTCAGCGAGGGAGACGACCTGGGTCGGGTCGCGCAGGTCGATGCCCACGATCTTGAGACGGTCGATCCAGTCGGCGCTGTCGTCCATCGCGGCGAACCGGCGGACGGCATCCCGGGGGAAGCGGGTCGTGATGGTCGTGTGGGCACCGTCTCGCAGCAGGCGGAGCGCGATGTACATGCCGATCTTGGCTCGGCCCCCCGTGAGCAGCGCGCGCTTGCCGGTGAGGTCGGTGCGCTGGTCGCGCTTGGCGTGCGAGCGGGCCGCGCAGTCGGGGCACAGCCAGTGGTAGAACGCGTCGACGAGGCGAAAGTCGGCCTTGCAGATGTAGCACCCGCGAGGGTTGACCAGCTCACCGGCGTAGGCGCCCTTGGCGGTGCTCACCAGGGGGAGGCCGCGGGTCTCGTCGTCGATGCGAAGCCGCGACCCCGTGGCGGTGGCCTCGATGACCTGGCGGTCGGCCTTGCGCTCGGCCCAGGTCTTGGCGTTGCGCCGGTCTTTCTTCATCCGCTTGTAGAAGAGGGAGGCCGCGCGTTTGAGGGTCTCGAAGTCGGGGTCGTCACGCTCCAGCGCTGGGGCGGCCGCCAGCACGCGCAACGCCGTCGCGACGTCCTCGGGGTCGAGGTGGGGCGACGGCGTTGCGTTCTGGTCGGGATCGTCCTGGGTCACCGAAGCATCCTAGGTCGATGTCTCGAAGTCTCCGGACGAAAGACTCAGTTCGCGGTGTCGGGCTTGACGGCGAGGGTGACGCTGATGGTCTGCTTGGCCCCGTCGCGGAACACGGTGAGCTTGGCCTGGTCTCCGGCCGCCAGCTCGCGCACCTGGCCCACGAGGGCGGTGGCGGAGTCGACCGGCTCGCCGTTCACCGCAGTGATGACGTCACCGTTCTTGAGGCCGGCCTTGGCCGCGGGGGTTCCGCTCGCCACGCTGACGATCTGGGCGCCCGCTCGCTTGGCGGACCCGTCGGTGATGACCGTGTCGCGAGAGCTGACCCCGAGGAACGCGTGTTCGGCCTTGCCCGACTTGATCAGCTGGTCGGCGATCACCTTGGCCTCCTTGACCGGGATGGCGAAGCCGATGCCGATGTTGCCGCTCTGGCTACCCGACGAGCTCTGCCCGAGCGAGGCGATCGAGCTGTTGATGCCGATCAGCTCGCCCTTGGCGTTGACGAGGGCGCCACCGGAGTTGCCGGGGTTGATGGCGGCGGAGGTCTGGATGGCGTTGGTGACCACCGGCTCGGACTGCGACTGGTTGCCCAACGGGGACTGGTCGGCGGCGCCCGTGCTGACCGGGCGGTTGAGGGCCGAGACGATGCCCGTGGTCACCGTGCCCGAGAGGCCGAGCGGGTTGCCCACGGCCATGACCGGGTCACCGACCGTGATGGCCTCGGAGTCACCGAGGGTGATCGGGGTGAGGTCGCTCGGCCCCTTGGTGACCTTGATGATGGCGAGGTCGGTGGAGGGGTCGGTTCCGACGATGGTGGCCGCGTAGGTGCGTCCGTCGGCCAGCGTCACGGTCAGCGCCGCTTGGCTGTTGCCCGACGCGGCGGCGACGACGTGGTTGTTGGTGAGGATGTGACCGGAGCCGTCGAACACGACGCCGGAGCCGGCGTCCCCGCCCTGCCCCGTGGTCACGTTGATGCTGACCACGCTCGGTGACACCGCCTTCGCGACCGCCGACCAGTCGGGCGCGAGCGCATTGCCCTGCACCACGGTGGGCGAGCTGTTGGAGTTGGGGTTGGTCGTCGAGCTCGAGCTCTGGGTCGCGGCGGTTCCGCCGTTGGCTCGGGACTGGGTCACGGCGTACGTGCCGCCGCTCGCGAGCACCGCCGCGAGCAGGGCCACGCCGGCGGTCTCGGCGAAGCGTCGCCGCGGTCGCGGGCGCTCGTTCCTGGCCTCACCCAACGGCGGTACGGGCGGCGGTGGGGGCGGAGTCGGGTCGGGGTAGGAGCCGTACGCCGGCCGTTGCGGGTCGCCGGGCTCCCCGTTCCAGTACTGCGACATCGGGATCTGTTCGGTGTTGTCCGGCGCCATGGTCATGACTCCTCCTCTGTTGGTTCGTTATCCCCATCAGACCGGTCGACGTTGGGATGATGTTGTGCAGTTCCTAGGAATCGGCTGTGGACCTCAGCGGCTCGTCTCTGACCGGTGGCGCGACCGGCAGGTCGACCACGAAGGTGGCACCCCCACCGGGCGTCTCGTCGACCCGCACCACCCCTCCGTGTGCGTGCACGATGGCCTGGACGATGGCCAGGCCGAGCCCGTTGCCACCACCGCGGCCGCGGCTGCGCGACCAGTCGGTTCGGAAGAAGCGTTCGAAAACCGTTGCCCTGTCTGCCATTGCGATGCCGTTGCCGTGGTCGCGCACGTGCATGGTGACCTGGCCTACGCCGGCCTGGCCGACGAGGATCTCGACCGGGCTGCCGGCCGGCGTGTGCACGCGGGCGTTGGTCACCAGGTTCGTCACGACCTGGCGCAGCTGACGCTCGTCGGCCACGAGCTCGGTCGGCACGATGGGCCCGCTGATGCCGGATGCCGTGAAGTGGCGGTCGGGGCTGATGGTGCGGGCGTCCTGGGCCGCGTCGGCGGCGAGCACGGCCAGGTCGACCGGCTGCAGCTCGAGGGGGCGCTCGCTGTCGAGCCGGGCGAGCGTGAGGAGGTCTTCGACAAGGCCGCTCATCCGGTGGCTCTCACCCTCGATGCGACCCATGGCACCGGTGACAGCCTCTGGGGTGGGGAGGGCCCCCTGGCGGTACAGCTCGGCGTACCCGGAGACGGCGGCGAGCGGGGTGCGCAGCTCGTGCGATGCGTCTGCGATGAAGCGGCGCATCTTCTCCTCGTTCGCCTCGCGCACTGCGAAACCGTGCTCGATGCGGGCCAGCATCGCGTTGAGCGAGCGAGAGAGGGAAGCAACCTCGTCGTGGGTGTCGGGCACCTCGATGCGCTGGGTCAGGTCGCCGGCGGCGATGGCGGCGGCGGTGTCCTCGATGCGGGTCAACGGGCGGAAGGTGCGGCGCACCAGGTACCAGCCCAGACCGCCGCACGCGAGCAGCACGAGGGCCCCGATCCCCCCGGCGTACCAGAGGAACTGGTTGACGGTGTTGTGCAGCTGCCGTAGGGGCAGGGCCAGCACGAACGTGGCGTTCCCGCCCTTGTTGGGCAGGGCGAGGGCGAGCCAGTCGGGGCCGGTTCCACCTTGGGAGCCCACCACGAAGGTCGTTCTCGCTGTGACGAGGGGGTCAGTGGGCGCCAGGTTCGGGATGGCAGCGCGCGTGGTCTCGGTGGCGGCCTCGCCGAGCGACACCTGGGCGTCGGTGCCCACCGGCAGGTAGCGCAGGGTGAAGCCGGTCGGCAGCGGGGACGCGCCCTGGTTGGCCTGCTCGACCTGGCTGAGGGCGATGCCGGCCCCGTAGACCCGCAGCTCCTGGTCGGCCTGTCCGAGCAGGTAGCGGCCCAGCAGGTTGCCCACCACGACCATCGTCGCGAGCAGCGCGACAAGGATGAGCCCGAGGGCGACGGCGAGCAGGCGCCACCGCAGGGGCAGAGCACGTAGCCGTCGGGGAGCGCCGAGCAGCCGGGCGACGCGGGGTCGCCTCGTGCGTACGCGCTGGCCGGTCACGGTCACGGTCAGGTGGGCGTCAGGTCGTCGCGGGCTCGGGGGGCACTCGCAGAACGTAGCCCACCCCACGCTTGGTATGGATCAGTGAGGGGCCGTCGGCATCGATCTTGCGCCGGAGGTAGGAGATGTACGACTCGACGATGCCCGACTCACCGCGAAAGTCGTAGTCCCACACGTGGTCGAGGATCTGCAGCTTCGACAGCACCCGGTTCGGGTTGAGCAGCAGGTAGCGCAGCAGCTTGAACTCCGTGGGCGACAGGTCGATCACCCGTCGGCCGCGCCGCACCTCGTGGGAGTCCTCGTTGAGCTCGAGGTCGAGGAAGCGGAGCACGGCCCCGTCGTCGACCGCGCCCCGCGTGCGACGCAGCACGGCCCGGATGCGGGCGATGACCTCTTCGAGGCTGAACGGCTTCGTGACGTAGTCGTCTCCCCCCACGGTGAGACCCTGGATCTTGTCGCCCGTCGCGTCACGGGCGGTGACGAACACGATCGGCTGCAGGCGGCCGCGGTCGCGCAGCCGCCGCGTCACCTCGAAGCCGTCGACGTCGGGCAGCATCACGTCGAGCACGACGAGGTCGGGCTCGGACAGCTCGGCCATCGCCAGGGCGGAGGCCCCGTCGGCGGCCGTCTCGACCTCGAACCCGGCGAACCGGAGGGACGTCGCGAGCAGCTCGCGGATGTTGGGCTCGTCCTCGACGACAAGCAGCTTTGCCTCTGGCGTCTGGGTCTCCACGTGGATGAGTGTCGGCGTGTTTGCTGGGAGTTCCCTGAGTATCCCCCGAAACTTGCCTCCACGCTCGTTCAGCGCTTGCGGGCGGTGTCGAGCGCCTTCTGGAAGTCGCGCTTGCACATCGACTCGCACTCCTGCTTGCCGAGTCGATGCAGCACCACGGGGCACTTGAGGCACCGGGTGCTCTTCTTGCAGCACTTGGACTTCGGCTTGATCTTCTTGAGCTTATTCGCCGTGAGGTCCTTGGCCTTGAGCTTGCTCACGACGACAATGCTAGTTAGGTAAGGTGTGTCTTACCTAATTGGCGGGAGCCGGATGGTCAACCAGCTCACAGGTCGTCGGCGTCGACGATGCGGTAGGAGTAGCCCTGCTCGGCGAGGAAGCGCTGGCGGTGCGCGGCGAAGTCGGCGTCGACAGTGTCGCGGCTGACGATCGTGTAGAAGTGCGCGGTGCGTCCATCGCCCTTCGGCCGCAGCACGCGGCCGAGGCGCTGGGCCTCCTCCTGCCGTGAGCCGAAGGTGCCCGACACCTGGATCGCGACGCTGGCCTCGGGCAGGTCGATGGAGAAGTTCGCCACCTTGCTGACGACCAGCGTGCTGACCTCGCCGGTGCGGAAGGCGTCGTAGAGCCGCTGCCGTTCCTTGACCGGTGTCTCGCCGGTGATCACATCGGCCTGAAGCAGCTCGGCGAGCTCGTGCAGCTGGTCGAGGTACTGCCCGATCACGAGCGTCGGCTCATCGCGGTGGCGGGCGACCAGCTGTTGCACCACCGGAAGCTTGGCGTCGGAGCAGCTCGCCAGGCGGTAGCGGTCCTCGGGCTCGGCGGTGGCGTACGTCATCCGTTGCCCGTCGGGCAGGCTGACGCGCACCTCGACACAGTCGGCGGGGGCGATGTAGCCCTGGGCCTCGATGTCCTTCCAGGGGGCGTCGAACCGCTTCGGACCGATGAGGCTGAAGACGTCGGCCTCGTGGCCGTCCTCACGCACCAGGGTGGCCGTCAGCCCGAGGCGTCGGCGGGCCTGCAGGTCGGCCGTCATGCGAAAGATGGGCGCCGGCAGCAGGTGCACCTCGTCGTAGACGATCAGGCCCCAGTCCTTGGCGTCGAGCAGGCCGAGGTGGGTGTAGACGCCCTTCCGCCTGGTCGTCAGCACCTGGTAGGTGGCGATGGTCACGGGGCGGATCTCCTTACGAGCCCCCGAGTACTCGCCGATCTCCTCGTCGGTGAGCGACGTGCGCCGCAACAGCTCGTCGCGCCACTGCCGAGCGCTCACCGTGTTGGTGACCAGGATCAGCGTCGTCGCCTTGGCCGCCGCCATGGCGCCGGCGCCGACCAGCGTCTTGCCCGCCCCGCAGGGCAGCACCACAACCCCCGAGCCGCCGTGCCAGAACCCGTCGATCGCCTGCTGCTGGTAGGGCCGCAGGTGCCAGTCGGCGAGGTTGAGCTCGATCGGGTGGGCCTCGCCGTCGACGTAGCCGGCCAGGTCCTCCGCCGGCCAGCCGACCTTGAGCAGCTCCTGCTTGAGGCTGCCGCGCTCGCTCGGGTGCACGACCACCGCTAGGTCGTCGATGCGCTCGCCGGTCAGCGGCTTGATCTTCTTGTGCCGCAGCACCTCTTCAAGCACCGGTCGGTCGGTGGTGCGCAAAACCAATCGAGTGCCCTCAGGGCTGTCGGCGAAACCCTCCTTCTCGAGGGTCAGCCGGCCGTAGCGGGCCATCGTGTCGGCCACGTCGACGAGCAGCGCGTTCGGCACGGCGTAACGGCTGTAGGTGATGAGGGCATCGACCACCCCCTCGGCGTCGTGGCCGGCCGCGCGGGCGTTCCACAGACCGAGCGGGGTGATCCGGTAGGTGTGGATGTGCTCCGGCGCGCGTTCGAGCTCGGCGAACGGGGCTATCGCACGGCGAGCCGCTTCGGCATCCGGGTGGTCGACCTCGAGGAGGAGGGTCTTGTCGCTCTGCACGATCAGGGGTCCGTCAGTCATCGTGTTGGCACAACCGCCCTTCCGGTTCGATGTATTCCGACGCACCGGAGCGCGTTGAAATACCTCGACCCCGGCGGTCTGTTTCGTGGTGACAGTATGGGTGGATGCGAGCGCCACAGGTCGAGACGGCATCCGGGCTGCCGGCCGAGGTGACCATCTACGAGGTCGGCCCGCGCGACGGGCTGCAGAACGAGAAGACGGTCGTGCCCGCCGCCACGAAGGTGGAGTTCATCGAGCGACTGGATGCCGCTGGGCTCGCCACTATCGAGACCACCTCGTTCGTGCCTGCGGCGTGGGTGCCGCAGATGGGCGACGCCGAGCAGGTGCTCGGCGCGCTGGGCGCCGCGGGGGTGAGCCGGCGCCGGCCGGTGCTGGTGCCCAACGCCCGGGGCCTCGACCGGGCGGAACAGCTCGGTGTGCAGGCCATCGCGATCTTCGGCTCGGCCACCGAGACCTTTGCGCAGAAGAACCTCAACCGCTCGATGGTCGACCAGTACGCCATGTTCGAGCCGGTCGTGACCCGGGCGCAGGAGGCGGGCAGGTGGGTGCGCGCCTACGTGTCGATGTGCTTCGGCGACCCGTGGGAGGGCCCGGTGCCGATCGGTCAGGTTGTAGACGTCGCCGAACGGCTCATGGGCCTGGGCTGTGACCAGCTCAGCCTCGGCGACACGATCGGCGTTGGCACGACCGGGCACGTGCACCGGCTCCTCGAGGCGCTCGCAGCCCGCGGGATCGCCGCCGACCGCGTCGCGGTCCACTTCCACGACACCTACGGTCAGGCGCTCGCCAACACGATGGCGGCGCTGCGCGACGGCGTCACCGTCGTCGATGCGGCGGCCGGGGGCCTCGGCGGCTGCCCCTACGCGAAGTCGGCCACCGGCAACCTGGCCACCGAAGACCTGGTCTGGGCCCTGCACGGCGCCGGGGTGCGCACGGGAGTCGACCTCGAGGCCCTCGTCGAGACGAGCGCGTGGATGGCTCAGCAGCTGGGTCGGCCCAGCCCGAGCAACGTCGTTCGCGCCCTCACCTCGTAGCGGTCGACAGCCCGGTCCGTGTGTCACCAAACGTGCTCTCGACGGTGTCAGGGGGTCTCGAGGGTGGCGCCGGTGATGCGGTGCACCGAGTACGACTTCTCGCGCCCACCCTCGTCGGTGGCCCACACCCGCCCGCCGTCGACCCGGCGGGGGTGGATCAGGTGGCGAGCCACCCCACCGCCCTGGTCGGAGACCCCGATCCAGACACCGTGCCGTTCGGCAACCGCGTCACGCAGCAGCGACAGGGTAACGACCGGGTCGGTCGTCGGGATGCGGGGCCCGGGCCGCGACTCCTCCACGGCCCGCCGCTCGTCGGCGCTCGCCTCAGCGGCGCGCAACCCCGCCACGAGGGTCGTGGTGAAGTCGGCGTCGACCGGTGACACGGCGGGAGGCACGGCGCGCCTCCGCGACCCGGCTCGACGGCGCGGCGCCTCCGCGTGCACGACCGAGCCGTCCTGACCCTCCTGGATCGGCACGAAACCGTGGTCGCGCAGCAGCTCGACGAGAACCCGCGGGTCGGCGCCCGAGACCAGCACGGTCGGGGCGAGCCGTCGCAGCTGCAGGGGTGCGAGCTCGCGGGCCGCCAGCATGGTCTCGAGCACCGACTCGTCGTCGCTGCGGATGTAGGCGGACGCGCCACCGACGCGCGTCTGACCGTGTTTGCGGGCCACGTCGGACACGAGGTACTCGAGCGGCTGCGGCAGGGGGGTGCGGCTCGACCGGCGCACCGTGTCGATGAACTCGGCCGCGGTCCACCCGGCGTCGAGGGCGCGTCGCACCGAGGCGGGCGTGAAACGGTAGACCGTGGCGCCACCACGGGACTCGACGTCGGCGGACAGTCGCATGAACGAGGCGAGGCTGCCCTCCAGCGGGCCGGGAGCGACCGCCGTGAGGTCGGCCTGGACGAGCACGTGGTCGACCGGCTTCGGCAGGTGGGCCGACATGGCCACGGCGACGGCCCGACCCGCACTGTCGGAGGCGCCGTCAGCGGTGCCGGTTCGCCCTCGCGGGGAGGCTGTGCCGGGCAGCGCGTCCGACAGCGCTCGGCCGGGTGCCGAGAGGGCGCCGCGACCCGTCACGCCCAGCCACTCCGCCTCACGAAGCACCGCATCCAGCGCGTCGGAGAGCACCGATGCCGGTCGCAGCGGTCGGCGCCACAAGAGCCGCTCGCGCAACGACTCGGCGTCGGGCGAGAGGCCGGCCTCCAGGGAGGCGAGCTCGCGCAGCACCTCCCGACGGATGCCGCGGATGGCCGGCCACTGCACGTCGGGGCCGAGCGCATTGGCCGCCGACAACCCCGAACCGACCTTGCGGCCCACGAGGTGGGCGGCCCGGGTTGACCGGGCCCAGGCCAGCGCGAGCGATGCCCAACGGTGCCCGGCCTCCGAAGCTGACCATTCGTCGACCTCTGACGTGGGCGCCCAGACGGGCACGACCTCGCCGTCGTCGGCCACCAGCCGAGCCGCGTAGGCGATCTCGACCACGAACGCCGATCGGTCGAGGTCAAGGTCGAGGGCGGCGGCGGTCGCCTTGAGGTCGCGAACGGACAGCCCGCCCGTACGCACCGCCCGAGGCGGCTCGGCGCCCCAGACCGCGGCCAGCTCATCGAGATGCGTGAGCAGCTCACTGGCCGACCCGCCGGCCACGGCGTCGGTGAGTGACACCGCACGGGTCGTGACCTCAGGCGGCACCAGGACTGTGTCGCGGTGCAGACGACCCGAGCGCAGGGCGAGACCCACCTCGCGCGGGAGGGCGACCCGGTCAGCCGACACCGGCACGAGGAGATGGTGCTCGATCAGCCAGCGGGCGCTGCTCGAGCCGGCGCGCTCCTGGGGCAGCACCCCGAGCGACGGGCCCCACGTCATCTTCTCGAGCATGGCCCGGGCGGGGGAGGGGGCGGCGTCGATGGTCGCCCGCAGAGCCTCGGGGTCGCCGTGGCGAGGGGTCAGGGAGGGACGCAGCTCTTCGATCGGCGCCCCGAGCCCGGCCACCGTGGGACCGAGCACCTCGGGAACGGTGCGCACGACGTGGTGCTCGCGGTCGTCGCCGCGCCACAGCAGACCGACGCGCCACAGGTCGTCGACCAGCCCGGTGACCACGGCCCGGTCGCCGGTGCTCTCGACCCCCAGGAGCGTGAAGAGGCCCGGCTCGCTGTCGCGGCGGCCCGCGGCATCCAGCTCGCTCGACGGCGACTCGGTGCTGGGCCGGTCGCCGACGTCGCCACCTTCGATGACGAGTGCCTCGAGCACCTGCAGATGGCCGCGGTCGAGCGCCTCGACCGCCCGCTGCACACTGGCCCGAGTGCTCGCCCGAGCCGCCAGGCTGGTGAGATCGGCCGGCGACGGGCGCGCCAGATCCGGCCGGGCGAGAACGAGGTCGGTGAGCTCGGAGTCGCTACGGCCGCGGATGTCGTCAGCAAGACTGCGGCGCGGGGTGGGCATCCGGTCAACTCTATGCCCCGCCGCTCTCTGCCCCGCCGCGGCCGAGCCCCGGGCCGCTACGGTTGCAGCATGAGCCTGCCCACGCCCGATCCGTCGAACCCGGGCCCGAGCCCCACCGGTGAGCAGTGGACCATCGCCCACGGCGGCTTCGCGGCCACCATCGTCGAGGTCGGAGGCGGGCTACGACTGCTGACCCACGACGGCGTCGACGTGGTCGCCGGGTACGACACCGACGAACCCTGCCAGTCGGGCCGGGGCCAACAGCTCATGCCATGGCCGAACCGCATCCGTGACGGCCGCTACTGCTGGGGCGACACGGTGACGCAGCAGCTGCCGCTCACCGAGGTCGAGCTCGACAACGCCAGCCACGGGCTCGTGCGCTGGGCTCTGTGGGAGCTGGTCGAGCACGCCGACTCGTCTGTGACCGTCGGCTACCGCCTGCACCCGCAACCCGGTTGGCGCCACCACCTCGACCTGCGCACCACCTACCGGCTCGACGACTCGGGCCTGGTGGTCACGACGACGGCCCGAAACGTCGGGCGCGCCGACGCGCCCTTCGGCTACGGCGCCCACCCCTACCTCTCGATCGGTGACACCGAGCTGTCCGAGGTGACGCTGACGGTCCCGGCGAACCAGCGGGTCGAGGTCGACGAGCGGTCTCTGCCTGTGGCCACCCTGCCGGTGGAGCACACCGAGTACGACTTCCGCGAAGCTCGTCCCGTGGGCAGCACCGACCTCGACACCGCCTACACCGAGATCGACGGAGATGCTGACGGCCGCTGGCGCGTCAGCGTGGCGGCCGACGACCGCAGGGTGACGCTGTGGGCCGACCCGGCGTTCACCTGGCTGCAGGTCTTCACCGGCGCCGCCCGGCTGCACAAGGGCCTCGCCGGCATCGCCGTCGAGCCGATGACCTGCCCGGCCGACGCGTTCAACTCCCGCACGTCCCTGGTGACCCTTGCGCCGGGAGACGAGTGGACCGGCACCTGGGGGATCTCACCCGGCTGACCGACTCGCTCGACCGGAGCCTGGCGGTGGGAATCGGGGTTGCGGTCAGCCGATAGGCTGGAGCCCAGCGCGAGCAGCGCTGTCGAACCGTGCCCAGTGCCGGTTCGTCCCGAACGATCGACGAGGTGCACTGTGCCGACTGGCAAGGTCAGGTTCTACGACTCCGACAAGGGCTTCGGCTTCATCGCCGAAGACGAGGGGGCCGACGTGTTCGTCAGCTCCAGCGTGCTTCCCGAGGGCGTCACGAGCCTCAAGAAGGGTGCACGGGTGGAGTTCGGCATCGTCGAAGGTCGCCGGGGTGCCCAGGCGCTGTCGGTCTCGTTGCTCGAGCCCGCGGTCTCGGTCACCGCCAACCGGCGCGAACGCGACCGGCGCCCGGCCGAGGACATGGTCGTCATCATCGAAGACGTCGTTCAGCTGCTCGACGGCGTGGGTGAGGGACTGCGCCACGGGCGCTATCCCGACCGCAAGATGGGGGCCAACGTGGCCCGGGCCCTGCGCGGTCTTGCCGACCAGCTGGAGGCCTGAGCCGGTGACGATCACCACGACCGCGGCCCGACCGAAGCAGGATGCCGTTCTCGCCGGCGCCGTCGAGCTGGCCAGGGCGGCCCTGCAACCGGTCGCCGAGCCCGGCACGGTCGGTGAGCACCTCGGCTTCGAGGCGCTCGGCGAACGCCTCGGGATGCACTGGTTCGCCTGTCTGTCCGCCGGGTACGGCGGCTGGCGCTGGGGCGTGAGTGTGGCCCGGGTACCACGCGGCAAGGTGGCAACGGTCTGCGAGACCAACCTGCTGCCGACCGCCGACGCCGTGCTCGCCCCCGAATGGCTGCCCTACGCCGAACGGCTGGCGCCGGGCGACCTCGGCGCCGGCGACACCCTGCCCTACCGTGCCGACGACCCTTACCTCGAGGCCGGCTTCGAGGCGTCGGGGGAGGAGGAGGTCGACCAGATGGCCTTCTTCGAGCTCGGGCTCGGTCGCCCGCGCGTGCTGTCGGCCGAAGGACGCGACGAGGCCGCGAGCCGCTGGTACGCCGGTGAGGGCGGGCCGACGTCAGACGTCTCCGTCAAGGCCAGTGCGCGCTGCACCACCTGTGGCTACTTCCTGCCGTTGCCGGGCGCCCTCCGAGCCACGTTCGGAGTGTGCGCGAACGAGTGGAGCCCGTCTGACGGCCGGGTCATCTCCCTCGACCACGGCTGTGGTGCCCACTCCGAAACCGAGGTGGACGCGCCCGAGCCGGTCTCGATCGGGCACCCGATCGTCGACGAGTTCGCGGTCGACCTCGAACCGGCACTCAACCAGCCGAAGCACGAGCCCACGGAACTGCCCAGCGACGAGCTCAACGACGAGGCGCCGCCCGAAGCGTCCGAGCCGGTCGGGCAGACCAGCGAGGCCACCGACGCCCCGCCGGCTCACGACGCTGCTGAGGCCGCTGTTGCTGCTGAGGCGGTTGGCGTCGAGGAGGGCGAGGTGGCTGGCTCGCCAGGCGAGGCACACGCCGACTGAGCTCAGCGGCATCCGGGCTGCGGCTGTTCGCCGTCAGGCGTCGTGGGCGTTGCCCCGACCCCGGCGCACGTAGAGCCAACCCAACCCGCCGAGCACGAAGCCGGCGACGCACGTCCATGGCCACCAGTCGCGGGCGCCCTGGTGCAGGCTCGGCACGGCCAGGGTCACGGCGAGCGCGACGAGCCAACAGGCCAGCCCTATCTCGACGATGCGCAACATCGGCGCACGGATCGGTTCGATCGGGGTCTGGTCGCTCACCTGGTCAGCGTAAGGCGTGGCGGGATGCGGATGGCCACTATGGTGTGCGCCATGTCGACCGAAACACGCGCCCGCCGGCTCAACCCCGGCCGCCCCGGTAGCTCCGGGCTCGACCGTTACTTCCGCATCACCGAGCGCGGTTCCACCGTGTCTCGCGAGATCCGCGGTGGGGTCGTCACCTTCTTCACGATGGCGTACATCATCGTGCTCAACCCGATCATCCTCTCCGGGGTGGTCGACGGCTCGGGAAACATGATCGGCGGCACGACCGACCTGGCCCAGAGCAAGCTGCTCGTCGCCGTCGGGACCGCGGTGGTGGCCGGCGTCATGTCGATCCTGATGGGGGTGGTGGCCAACTTCCCGATCGCCCTGGCCGCCGGGCTCGGGATCAACGCCCTCATCGCCGGGATGATCTTCACCCACTCGGGCGAGAAGATCACCTACGCCGACCTGATGGGCCTGGTCGTCATCGAGGGCATCATCATCCTCGTGCTGGTGCTCACCGGCTTTCGCACCGCGGTCTTCCGCGCCATCCCCGGGCCGCTCAAGGTGGCGATCTCGGTCGGCATCGGGCTGTTCATCACCTTCATCGGCTTCATCGACGCCGGCTTCGCGCGCCGCCCGAGCTCGCCGGGCAACGTGCCCAGCGAGCTCGGCATCAACGGCAGCCTGAACGGCTGGCCGACCGTCGTGTTCGTGGTCGGAGTGCTGCTCATCGCCGTGCTGCTCATCCGCAAGGTCAAGGGCGCCATCCTCATCGGGATCGTCACGGCCACGGTGCTGGCCATCGTCGTCGAGTCGATCGCCAAGATCGGTCCACGGGTCTTCGACGACAAGGGCGCGCTGACCAACCCCGACTCCTGGGCCCTCACGGTGCCGAGCCTGCCGGCCTCGATCACCAACACCCCTGATCTCGGCATCCTCGGCCAGTTCAGCCTGCTCGGCTCGTTCCAGAAGCTGGGGATCATCACGGCGGTGCTGTTCGTGTTCAGCCTGCTGCTCGCCGACTTCTTCGACACGATGGGCACCATCGTGGCCATCGGCGCCGAGGCCGACCTGCTCGACGACGAGGGCAACCCTCCCGGCACCGACCGCATCCTCGCCGTCGACTCCATCGCCGCGATCGCCGGTGGCGCCGGCGGGGTCAGCAGCAACACCTCCTACATCGAGTCCGCGGCCGGGGTGGGTGAAGGGGCGCGCACCGGTCTCGCCTCGATCATCACCGGGGTGCTGTTCCTGCTCGCAACCTTTCTTGCGCCGCTCTTCGCGATCGTGCCGTCCGAGGCCGCCGCACCGGCGCTCATCATCGTGGGGTACCTGATGATGACCCAGGTGAAGAACATCGCCTGGGACGACCTCGAGATCGGCATCCCGGCCTTTCTGACGATCGTTCTGATGCCGTTCACCTACAACATCACTGTCGGCATCGGCGGTGGCTTCATCGCCTGGGTCGTCATCAAGATCGCCAAGGGCAAGGCCGGTGCCGTGCACCCGCTGCTCTGGGTCGTGACCGGGCTGTTCGTCATCTACTTCGCGAAGTCGCCGATCGAGGCCCTGCTGACCGGCTGACTTCGCCGGTCGACCCGCCTGCCAGGGGTTGGCCGCCCATCGGAGCCTCGCTCGAACCCGCCCACCCGCACCTTCTGCGCGTCGCGCCGCGCGTCGCGCAGGTGGTGTCGTGAATCCGACACTTTTGGCGCGTCGCGCCGCGCGTCGCGCAGGTGGTGTCGTGAAACCGACACTTTTGGCGCGTCGCGCCGCGCGTCGCGCAGGTGGTGTCGTGGATCCAACACTTTTGGCGCGTCGCGCCGCGCGTCGCGCAGGTGGTGTCGTGGGCACGTTCGGAGGGTCGAACGGTGGTCGTCGGAATGCTTAGGCGTGCTAATGAGTTAGGCTAAGGAACTGATCTGAACGAGACTTCCGAGGACCTGAACTTGCAGAACACGAGCCCCACCGACAGCACGACCTTGAGCCGCAGTGAGCGCGTCGCCCTGGCCAACGACCTGCGCATCGCCTGCATGCGCATCTCGCGCCGGGTCCGCTACGAGAGCGACAACGAGCTGGCTTCGCACCAGTTCTCGGCCCTGATCCGACTCGAGCACGCCCCGCGCACCAACAGTGAGATCGCCGAGATCGAGAACGTGTCGGCCCCCAGCATGTGCCGCACGACGCAGGGCCTGGTCAACCGCGGCCTCGTCTCTCGCGCCGACGACCCCACCGACGGCCGGCAGGTGATCCTCAGCCTGACCCCTGAGGGCCGCAAGACGATCAAGCGGGTGCGCCGGCACCGTGACGAGTGGATGCTCGAACGGCTGGAGGGCCTCACCGACGACGAGCGCGACCTGCTGAACCGGGCCAGCGACGTGCTCGCGAAGGTGGCCGGCGAATGAGCCCTACCTTCCACTCCCTCGGCATCCGGAACTACCGGGTCTACGCCTCGGGCGCCATCGTCTCCAACGTCGGCACCTGGATGGGCCGGGTGGCCCAGGACTGGCTCGTGCTCACGGTTCTGACCGACCACTCGGCCACGGCGCTCGGGCTCGTGACGGGTCTGCAGTTTCTGCCCTTCCTGTTGCTCGCACCCTGGGCGGGCATGCTCGTCGACCGCTTCCCGAAGCGCCGCATCCTCTTCCTGACCCAGACGGCGTTGCTCACGACCGCCCTGCTGCTGGCGCTGCTGACGGCTCTCGGCGTCGTAGAGCTCTGGCACGTCTACCTCCTCGCGTTCATCCAGGGTGTCGCCACCGCCGTCGACAACCCGGCCCGGCAGACCTTCGTCTCGGAGATGGTCGACAACGAGCACCTGTCGAACGCGGTGGCCCTCAACAGCGCCTCGTTCAACCTGGGGCGCCTCATCGGGCCCGCCGTGGCGGGCCTGGTCATCGCCGGGTTCGGCATCAGCCAGGCTCTGTTCTTCAACGCGGCCAGCTTCGTCTTCGTGCTCTTCGCCTTGACCCGCATGAACGCCGACGAGCTGACGCCGTCGCCGAGGGCCCGAGGCAAGGGCCAGATCAGGGAGGGCCTGCGCTACGTCAAGGGCCGCCCTGACATCAAGCTGATCCTGTTCCTCGTCTTCGTGCTCGGCACCTTCGGGATGAACTTCCAGGTGACGATGGCCCTGATGGCCACCCAGGTGTTCCACAAGGGCGCGGGGGAGTACGGCCTGCTCGGCTCGATCATGGCCGTGGGGTCTCTGGCGGCCGCGTTGCTCTCGGCTCGGCGAACCCCGCGAATGCGTGTCCTGATCGCGGCGCTCGTCGGCTTCACCGCGTCGACGGGTCTGCTCGCTCTCGCCCCGACCTACCTCACCTTCGCGATCATGCTCGTGCCGACCGGGCTCGCCGCCTTGACGGCGCTGACCACCGCCAACGCCATGGTGCAGATCAGCGTCGACCCGATGATGCGCGGCCGGGTCATGGCTCTCTACATGGCGATCTTCATGGGCGGCACACCGCTGGGCTCCCCGCTCATCGGCTGGGTCGGTGACGCCTTCGGAGCGCGCTGGACCATTGCCATCGGCACCATCATGGTCGGCCTCAGCCTCGCGGCGGTTGCCGTCTGGGTGCACCGCCGCGACGATCTGGCGGTGAGCTTCGAGCTGCGGCGCCGACCGCACCTGCGCGTGCAGGTCGCTCCGGTCGGATCGGCGACACCCGAGGCCGTGCGATGAACTTCAAGTTCCGCCACCGCATCACCGTGGGCGCCCTCGTGCTCTTCGTGGCGATCGCCGCGGTTGCGGCGCTCGTCAAACGCTGAACGGTCAACGCGCAACCCGCGGCTCGGTCCCTAGGATGTGTCGCAGTCCTGCACGAACGGGCCGCGCAACAGTGGCGGCCTCACACGCCGAGGAGCGGCCCATGGCATCGCAGACGTTCGTCGACCTGCTCAACGAGCAGATCGGCCACGAGTTCGCAGCCCACCAGCAGTACGTGGCGATCGCCGTGCACTACGACGACCTGACCATGCCCGAGATGGCGGCGCTGTTCTTCCGGCAGGCTCTCGAGGAGCGCGACCACGCCATGATGATGGTGCGCTATCTGCTCGACATCGACGCCCGGGTGCGCATCCCCGGGGTGGCGGCGCCGAGCACCGACTTCACCGACCTGGTGGGGCCGGTCGAGCTCGCGCTCGCGCAGGAGAAGCGGGTCAGCGAGCAGATCAACGCGCTTACCGCGGTGGCTCGAGACGAGCACGACTTTGCCGCCGACCAGTTCATGCAGTGGTTCATCAAGGAGCAGGTCGAGGAGGTCAGCGCGATGCGCGACCTGCTCGATGTCGTGCGCCGCAACGTGACCGACGTCGAGAACATCGAGGAGTTCCTGCGCGCGACCACCAACGGCGGTGCCGACCCCGGGGCACCGCGCATCGCCGGCGCCTGAGCGGCATCCGGGCTCTCGCCTTCCGGATGCTGCTCAGCTGGCATCGGATGCCGTTCAGCTCAGCGCGGTGACCACGTGGTCGATGGCCTGGGTCAGCTTCGACACGTCGTCGGGGTCGACGGCGGGGAACATCGCGACACGCAGCTGGTTGCGCCCGAGCTTGCGATAGGGCTCGACGTCGACGATGCCGTGGGCGCGCAGCACCTTGGCGACCGCTGCGGCGTCGATGGCGTCGTCGAAGTCGATGGTGCCGACGACCTGCGAACGGGCGGCCGGATCGGCCACGTAAGGCGTCGTGTACGAGGTCTGCTCGGCCCAGGTGTAGAGCCGCGTGCTCGAGTCGAGGGTGCGCGCGGTCGTGAACTCGAGACCACCGTTGCCGTTCATCCACTCGAGCTGGTTCTTCATCAGGGCCAGCGTCGCCACGGCCGGGGTGTTGTAGGTCTGGTTCTTCAGCGAGTTGTCGATGGCGGTCGGCAGGCTGAAGAAGTCGGGCACCCAGCGGCCGGTCGCAGCGATCTGCTCGACGCGGGCGAGGGCGGCGGGCGAGAACGCAGCGAGCCACAGCCCGCCGTCGGCGGCGAAACACTTCTGCGGGGCGAAGTAGTAGACGTCGGTCTCGGTGATGTCGACGGGAAGGCCGCCGGCGCCCGACGTGGCGTCGATGAGCACGAGGGCATCGTCGTCGGCACCCTCAACCCGCTTCACCGGCGCCATCACGCCGGTGGAGGTCTCGTTGTGCGGCCACGCGTAGACGTCGACTCCGGCCTCGGCCTTCGAGTGGGCGAGCGTGCCCGGGTCGGCCTTGATGATCGTCGGCTCGCCGAGGAAGGGGGCGGCCTTCGTCACCGCGCCGAACTTGCTCGAGAACTCACCGAAGGCCAGGTGCTGCGCACGGTCGCGCACGAGACCGAAGGCCGCGATGTCCCAGAACGCGGTCGAGCCGCCGTTGCCGAGGATGATCTCGTAGCCGTCCGGCAGGCCGAACAGCTCACGCAGGCCCGAGCGCACGTCACCGACGAGGTTCTTCACCGGGGCCTGGCGGTGCGAGGTGCCGAGCACCGAATGGGCAACCGAGGCGAGGTAGTCGACCTGCTCGGGACGCACCTTCGATGGTCCGGAGCCGAAGCGTCCGTCGGCGGGCAACAGCTCGGCGGGGATGCTGACGGGCTGGGTCTGCGGGGCAACGGGGGAAGCTGTGGTCACGGGTTCACCTTCGGTTCGCGGCCACGTCGCTGATGCGTGGCGGTGGGTTGGGCGATGAGATGACGCCCTTGTCACCGCTTCCATTGAACCGCAGGATCCCAACAGGTGGACCTCACTGCTCGCTGGGTGGACCGGGAGGGCCGGCACTCGCCCGTGCCCGCAGTCGCTCGCTCGGTCGGCCTGGCGCACCTGTCAGACTCGCTCGCATGCCCTCTGCCGCTGACCAGACCCGCTACGCCGCGGGCGTCTTCGCCGGGAACGGGTCGGGTCGAGAGCTCGACAGCGATCACGACGCGCTGCGCTTCGAGGGCACCGACTTCTCGGGAGCGCACGCTGAAGGGCACACCTTCATCGAGTGCTCGTTGGTGGGCGCCACCCTCGACGCCGTTCGACTCGACGGTTCGCGCTGGTCGGAGTGCGCCTGGGAGGGCGTGCACGGAGTCAGTGTGTCGCTACCCGAGGCGAGCCTCGTGGAGACCACCCTCGAGGGATGCCGGCTCGGCGCCGTGTCGGCCTGGGCCTCGACCTGGCGCGACGTCACGGTCACGGGCGGCAAGATCGACTTCCTCAACCTTCGCGGGGCGAAGCTCAAGACCGTGGCCTTCGTCGACTGCGTCATCACCTCGCTCGACCTGCAGGAGACGACGGTCGACGGGCTGACGTTTGAGGGGTGCACCCTGCTCGAACCGGAGTTCGGCCGCGGGCGCTACGCCGACCTCGACCTGTCGGGAGCGCAGCTGCGGGCCCCACGGGGTCTCGCCGGCCTGCGCGGCGCCAGCCTGAGCCGGCTGCAGGTCATCGACCTGTCCGACCTGCTCGCGGCCGAGCTCGGCATCCGGGTCGTCGACTAGGTCGCTTGAAGTTGCACCGGCCGGGTCACCGGGTCACCGGGTCGGTCCCGGATGGTGCTCAGGGTGCGTCGGAGGAGCCCTGGCGCGGCTGGACCGGGCCGGGGTTGATCGGCTTGTCGCCACGGCGTAGGGCGGCATCCGCGGCGTCCTTGGCGCGGTCGGTGACCTTGACCTTGTCATCCGGCCGGAGGCGCCGGGTCAGGTCGACGCGGTCGATGAGAGCGCTGAGGGGCACGTTCGAAGCCGGGTAGACCGTCACCGCGGTATCGCCGCTGAACACGACCCAGAGGGTCTCTCCGGTCTGCGGCACCTTGAGCACCGAACCGTCACTGAGAGCCCTGGCGTGCTCGAAGGCCGAGCGGCGGGCCTTCTCGCTCGTCAGCAGCTTGGCGGCGGCCTCCTTGGCCGGCTCGCGTAGGGCCTTGCTCGCCACCCAGATCTGCGGACCGTACTTCGCGCCCATCTTGAAGGCGACCACGACCAGCTTTCCTTTGCCTGCCATGCGTGGCTCCTACCCGTTGCGGCGTCGTTTCCTGCCTCGCGAACCTGACCCGGGCTCCGCGCCGGTCGGTCCCGCTCGGCTCAAGCCTAGTCTGGGACCATGACGACATCGGCGCAGAGCCCCGGCCCCCACGGGGTGCGCCGGGTCGACTACACGGGGGCGGGGTTGCTCGAGAGCGACCTCCTCCCGAACCCCTTCGAGCAGGCTCGCGCCTGGATCGAGAACGCGGTCTCCGCCGCCGACGAGCGCGCCGACGTTCCCGAGCCGACCGCGGTGTCAGTGGCGACCGTCGATGCCTCGGGGGCGCCCAACGTGCGCACCGTGCTGATGCGGTTCTTCGACGAACGCGGCCCCGGCTTCGTCACGAACCTCGAGTCGAGCAAGAGCCGCGAGATCGAGGCCGACCCGCGGGTCGCGCTCAGCCTCACGTGGCCGGCGCTGTTCCGCTCCATCCGGTTCCGGGGCCGGGCGAGCCTGATCGAGCGTGACGAGGTGGAGGCCTACTTCGACTCCCGACCCTACGGTTCCCGTCTCTCTGCCTGGGCCTCAGACCAGTCGCGCCCGTCAGCCGGGCGCGATGACCTCGAGCGCCGGTGGGCTGAAGTGCTGGGCCGCTACCCCGACACCGGCAGCGACGCCGACGTTCCCGTGCCGCCGTTCTGGGGCGGCTGGCGGGTGAGCTGTGACGAGGTGGAGTTCTGGGCCGGTCGGTCGAACCGGCTGCACGACCGCCTCGTGTTCACCCGCACCGGGCGGGGGGACCTGGCCGACGCCTCGTCGTGGGAGGTCTCCCGGCGTCAGCCCTGAACGGCGCTGAGCGAAGCCCATCGATCCGGGCCCACGCAGAGCACGGGCGAGAACAGGAACAGGGCGGTCCGACGAGTCGGACCGCCCTGCTTCATCCTTGGATACGGATGGCAGACGCGGTTATCGCGCGGCCACCTCATACGTTCCGGAAGAAATCACTTCGCGGATCACCTCCCTTCGGGTTCGGTGAGTCGACGGTAACTCGGGTCCGTTGAGTCGGCAAGGACTTTTCGGATGCCGTTCACGGCCGTACGGACGGGCCGCTCCGAGGTGAGCGGGAAGGGGTACGACCCTGGGGACGTTGTGTGTGGCGAGCGACACAGGACGCGTTCGAAATCTGAGAAGGTAGGACCGTGACCGACCTGATTGACACCACCGAGATGTACCTGCGCACCATCTTCGAACTGGAGGAAGAGGGCATCATCCCCCTGCGTGCGCGCATCGCCGAGCGGCTGCAGCACTCGGGTCCCACGGTGAGCCAGACGGTGGCCCGCATGGAGCGCGACGGTCTGGTGGCCGTCTCCGGAGACCGTCACCTCGAGCTGTCCGAGCACGGTCGGCTGCTCGCTACGCGCGTGATGCGCAAGCACCGCCTGGCCGAGCGGCTGCTCGTCGATGTCATCGGGCTCGAGTGGGAGTTCGCGCACGAGGAGGCGTGCCGCTGGGAGCACGTGATGTCTGAGCAGGTCGAACGCAAGATCCTTGGTCTCATCGGTGAAGGGTTCGAGTCGCCCTACGGCAACCCGATCCCCGGCCTGGCCGAGTTCGGGGTCGATGGAGCCGAAGAGTTTCTCACCGGCCTGTCGGCGCTGGCGAACGCTGCCGGTGACACCCCCCGAGTGGTGCTGATCCGACGTATCGGCGAGCCGGTCCAGGTCGATCCCGAGGCTCTTGGCCTGCTCACCAGCGCGGGCGTGGTGCCGGGTGCCACGGTCGAGGTGGTGCGCGAGGCCGGTCGGGTCATCGCGGTGCGGCAGGGTGGCGACCCGCACAGCGGTGTCTCCCTGCCCGACGACATCGCCGCTCACGTCTACTGCGCCCCGGTCTGAGGTCGTCGGCGGGCCTGGCTCGACCCGGTGTCTGCCCCACCGTGACCTCAGCGTGACATTTGCCAAAGCGTTCGCTACCTTTGTCCCACTCGCTCACCCGTCGGGCGAGGGCCTGGATCGGACCGCCTAGTCCTGCCACCGATCCGAGGTTCGTTGCAATCCCACACGGCAGGAGCGGGGGAACCACTTCTTCGGGCGTCGCGAGACGTCCTCGGGGTGAAGCCCTTCGAAGGGGCCCACACGGGCCCTGACGGGGGCCGGGCACGTACCTCTAGCCCGAACCCGACAGCTCACTTCGTAGGCGTCGAGAGGTAGAACGTGGCTCACATCGCTCCCGGGCGCCATCGTGCCCCCGGTCGTTTCAACCCGCTTGCCGAGCTGACGCTCATCGCCAAGGAGTCCGCACAGCCGGCTGTCAAGGGCGCCGCGATCGTGGCTGCCTCTGGCGGGCTCGTCGCGTCCTTCGCCGCCCCGTCGTTCGCGGCCGACAACGGGTCTGCACTCGTCGCCGCGGCCGGCACCACCGTGGCCGGTTCCGCCGCCGTCGGTCCGGTCGCCGCCACCACCGCACAGGGTGCCACCGCGCTCTCCTCGGTCGGCTACGTGGCTCCGACCGCTGCCCGCCCGGCAGCCCCGATCGTCATCGAGGACATCCTCGTCAAGACCCAGCGTGCCGAGGCTGCCGCCAAGGTCAAGGCCGAGGCAGAAGCACGGTCGAAGGCCCGGGCACAGGCCGCGGAGAAGGCTCGGGCCGAGGCGGCCGCCCAGCGTCGGGCCACCGAGGCTCGTGCGTCTCGCTCCACGACCCGCACCGCGGTCACCTCGCGTTCGACGACGCGCACCACCACAAACACCGCTCCCAAGGCGTCCAACCCGGCTCCGGCCCCCGTGCGGGCTCAGAGCGCTTCGGGCATCGCCGGCATTGCGCAGTCGCTCTACGGCGTTCCGTACGTCTACGGCGGCACGAGCACCTCCGGCTTCGACTGCTCTGGCTACACCCAGTACGTCTACGGCCGTGCCGGCATCTCGATCCCGCGTACGGCCAGCGCGCAGCAGCGGGCGGCGACCCGGGTGTCCAGCCCCCGCCCCGGCGACCTCGTGTTCTTCGGCTACCCGGCCTACCACGTCGGCATCTACGTCAGCTCCGGCCGTCTCGCCGACGCCCAGCGTCCCGGCACGGTCACGGGCAACCACTCCATCTGGACCGCGCCCTCGGGCTACGGCCGCTTCTGATCGGTGATCGGCGCCCCAGGCGCCGACCCGAGCCGCCCTGCGGCTCGACTCCTCCACGCCGAACGGCCACGGACGCACCAGCGTCCGTGGCCGTTCGACGTCGTGCGTGACCACTCCAACACCCGCTGTCGAGAATCGGCCAAGGTTGGCCGCATGACAGAGTTCACTGAAAAGCGGCTTGTTGCCTCCGGCGAGCGGGCCGCGAGATGTCTCCCCGCGCGGTGGTCCAACACGACGGCACTGCGATTGTGCCGACGGGAGATGCAGACAGGAGCCCAACTCGTCGAACGACTCCGCGTCGAGTAGCGCCATCTCTCAGCACGCACGGACCGCGGTGGGGTCGAAGGCTCTTACCAGCGCGCGCTGGGCGTCGCCGGTGACGCACCGTCACATCGCCGGACCGAGCAGAACCGTGCCCGCTCGATAGCGAACGGTCCGCCTTCTGCAGGTGGACGAAGAAGGAAAGGCGTGGACGGTGTCCCTTGGCCAGCCTCCCACGACCGTTCTGAGCGCGTTCGCGGTGAGCACGCCACCCCACCCGGTGACTGGCGGTCAGGGCACGTCGTGGGGTGCAGGTGGCTTGGTGTTCAAGCCAGAGACCAGCCGCACGTACGAGTGGCTGGCGCAGGCTCTGGTCGAGTTCGCATCAGACGAGGTCCGCATCGCCAGAGCGGCGAGCACCCGGGGCGGATCGTGGTCCTTCGAGGGTTGGTCGGCCACCCACCGGGTCGAGGGCACCGCGCCGGACTTCTCGGCGTCCTCGACCTGGGTCGAGATCATCGAGGCCGGCAGAGCGTTTCACCGGGCGGTCGCGCACCTGCACCGACCGGACTGCCTCGACGCGCGACACGACTGGTGGGCGCGAGCGGACCGAGCCGCCTGGGGCGAACGACCGATCCATTTCTGCGACGAGTTCGCCGGTATCGCCCGACGCCTGCAGGACGTCCTCGAGCCGCTCAGTGCCCCGCAGATCGTCCATGGGGATCTGACGGTGAACGTCCTGTTCGCCCTGGGCATGGTCCCGTCCATCATCGACATCTCGCCCTATTGGCGACCGCCGGAGTACGCCGATGGCATCGTCGTCGCGGACGCACTCGCTTGGCATGGTGCGCACCCATCTCTGCTGGACCGCGTCGACGTGTCTGTCGCTGCGGTCGCCCGCGCCCTGCTGTTCCGGATGGCAACCACCAACGAGTGCGTGGCTTCCGGCGTCGAGGGAGTCGACCTCCTGGATGAAGCGCAGCGTTACGCCTCCGCGGCGGTATCCATCGGCGTGTGATCAAGGGAAGTGGGTTGCAACGCCGGGGCTGACCGAGTCAACCCAACGTGCACCCCACCGGAACGGGTGACGTCGACCACGCTTGGCGCTCCTCGCTACCGCACGATCCACGGCCATGGGGGGTGAACGTTCCACGCTGATGACCGCACGACCTGAAGCAGATGAACCGGAGTCATGTCGCCGAATGACCATCAAGACGGCCTAAACTATATAAGTGACCGTCACAATATCTAGTTTAGACCGTCTGTGAGGGCTTCTGGTGCACTCGTTCGTCGATCTTGACCGAGCTCTCGGCGCTGTGCCAGCGCCTCTGGTGATGACCTTGCGCGACATCGACCGCGGCCAGGGCAGCGAGGGCCTGTACCTCAACCAGGTGCCCGACCTGCTCACCGAGTTAGCCAACCGTGCTCGGGTGGCGAGCATCACCGCGTCATCTGCCCTCGAGGGCGTTATCGTCACGAACCGCAGCCGTGCGGCCGCCATCATCGCCAACAAGCCCATCGATCTGCGCACCCGCAGCGAACAAGAGTTCGCCGGCTACCGTTCTGCCCTCGACTACCTCTTCGCCGAGGACTGGCGCCCCCTGAACGTCGGCCTGCTCCTTCACCTGCACCGGCTGCTGTTCGCGGATACCAAAGCCACGGGCGGGACTTTCAAGGCGAGCGACAACCTTGTCGTCGACCGGTCCTCCGAGGGAGTCCAGACCGTCCGATTCAAGCCCGTGCCGGCCGCTCGCACCGAGTCCTACGCGGCCGAGCTCATCGACCGCTACGTCGATGCCGTCAGGGCAAACCAACACCACCCAGTGCTTCTCATCGGTCTGTTCGTCCTTGATCTGCTCATCATCCACCCGTTCGACGACGGCAATGGCCGTGTGGCACGCGCGCTGACGAACGCCCTTCTCGCCGAGGCCGGGTATGGGGTCGGTCGCTACGTTTCGCTCGAGCAGCTCATCGCCGAATCGGCCGACGGGTACTACCAGGCGTTGCTCGACTCAACTCACGACTGGAACGACCACGCGAACGACCCGTGGCCCTGGCTGGCGTACTTCAGCCAGCTCCTTGCGCGCGGTTACGCCCGGTTCGCCGAGGGTGTCGGCGCCGATAGGTCTGGAGGCACGAAAGCCGAACGCGTGCGTGAGCACGTCTTGAGCCATGGTGCATCCGTCTTTGCGATCTCCGATGTCAGAGCTGCGCTACCCGGAATCAGCGATCCGACCATTCGACTCGTCCTCAATGAGCTGAAGGGCGAAGGGCTCCTGAAGCCGCAGGGCACCGGACGCTCCGCCGTGTGGTTACGTGTGACCCGGTAATCCCCACCGTGAACGCTTTGCGGCTACTCGTGCGGAGGTTCCTTCCCGTGTGTTGAGTACACAGCTATGGGTGCGGTTCGTCTTCGGCAAGCCGACCGGGCACTGATGCTCGACGACGAAACCAGCGTCCTTCTCGTCAACTTCAAGGGTGACTCTCTAAAGAGCTGGGGCTCGACGATGCCCACATACACGGGTCCGTATGGCGGATAACCGGTACATTCCCAATGGCTGGCTGGCTGGCTGGGACGGGCAGACCGACACCTGCTTCCTCGTCCGCGTTCGTCACTTTGAACCACAGCCGCAAGCTGACCTTGCGGTTGAAACCGCTCACGGGTTGCGCTGGTTCGCTCGTGCTGAGGTGGACAGCGGCTTGGCGGTCTTCGGTCCACGGGATCTGCTCAGACCGGGGCGTGCGGCACGTCGACTGCGTCTCGTCAGCCGATGCGCCGGTGTGCGTCTTCGTGGCCACCGGCAACCGGCCCTCAAGGTCGGGCGCCTGACGTTGTGCACCACCGGTGAGTCAGGCGGCTTTCTTCACAGTGCTGAGCCTGCTTGTGCAGCCGTCGACGATTCTCGACACCCGGGGCTCCAGTGACAGGATGAAGCGATGAGTGTGACCAACCAGCAAGCGGCCGACTCGACGACCCCCATAGACCTCGCCCTCTGGGTCGACCTGGTCTGCCCGTGGTCGTGGTTGGCGCGACGCCGGCTCGACGCGGCGGTATCCGCCTTCGAGCGTCCGGCCGACGTGACCATCACCCTGCGGGCCTTCGAGCTGGAGCCCGACTTCCCGCGGGGGTCTCGCGTGCCCGTGGCCGAGCATCTCGGATGCCGTCACGGCGGTGGGGCCGAGACCGGTCGGCTGATGAACGCGAAGGTCGAGCAGGCGGCATCCGGCGACGGTCTGGTCTTCGACTGGGGCCGCGCGGTCTGGGCGAACACCTTCGACGCCCACCGGCTCTGTGCGCTGGCACTCGCCCTGGGCGGTCACGCGCTGCAGTCGGCCGCGGCCGAACGGTTCTGGTCGGCGCACTTCAGCGAGGGTCTGGCGCTTGATGACCCCTTGGTACTTCAGCGGACCGGTGCTGAGTGCGGGCTCGATGAGCGCCGGGTCGCGTCGGTGCTGGCGGGCGAGGAGTTCGCCGACCATGTGCGCGGCGACGAGCAGGCCGCGGGGCCCTTGGGCATCACGTCGGTGCCCGTGCTGGTGGCCAACGGGTATGCGGCCCTGGCCGGGGTGCGCGACGCCTCCGACTACCTGGCCTTGCTGCGAGGCGTGGCGACCGGAGACGAGTCAGCCACTTCTCCCGTCGACGCCGGTGGGCCGGCCGAGGCCGCCCGCGGATGAGCGAGGCGCGGATCGTCGACACGTCGGTGCCGTCTGACCCGAAGGGCCTCGTGCTCGTGCTCCATGGAGGGGCGTCGCGGCGTCATTCGATGAGGGTGAGCCCGGCTCAGCTGTCGGTGCTGCGGATGGTGCCGATCGCCGCTCGCATCGCCCACCTCGCTCCCGACGAGCTGGTCGTCCAGCGGCTGCTCAACTCCCGGCGCGGGTGGGACGCCCACCACACCCCGGTCGCCGATGTGCAGTGGGCGCTGGCCCAGGCGGCCGAGCGCTTCGGAGGCGGCCTTCCGACCTGCCTGGTGGGTCACTCGTTGGGGGGCCGAGCCGCCCTTCTCGCCGCCACCAGACCCGAGGTGCGCAGCGCAGTCGCGCTCGCGCCGTGGGTCTACCCCGACGAGGGCCGCATCGACCTCGTCGGCACGCAGGTGCTCATCGTGCACGGTGACGCCGACCGCATCGCCCGGCCGGCGAACTCGGCGGCCGTGGCCCGAGACCTGGCCCGCACCGCCCAGGTGGCCTACGTCACCGTCGACGGCGGAAAGCACGCCATGCTGCGTCATCACGGCACGTTCGACGGCATCGCCGCCGACTTCGCCGTCGCCACCCTCCTCGGTCGCCAACCCTCACCGTTGGTGGCCCGCGCGCTCGCGGGCGAGCAGTGGCTCGACGCCTGAGTCGTTCCCGGTCGTCGGTCGCAGCCTGGTGACGGCCTCGAACCGGGCGTCGGCCCGGTCTTCAGGCTCAGCGACAACCGCACGAGGTCGAGGTCAGCGCGCAGACGTGCCGAGCACGTCTTCTTCGTGCCCGGCGACAGCGGCATCCACCGACAGCACCCGAACGTCCACGGCTCCGCCCCCCACCGAGGCGAGCGCCAGCTCGGCCAGCACGGCCGCACGCACGGCGACGGCGGTCTCGAGGGCGGTGCTCGGCCCGGTCACCGAGATCTCGACCGCCACGTCGACGGCATCCCCGCGTCGAGTGACCGACACCCCGTCGGGTGAGTCTGCCTCCGCGGACGAGGTCGCGCTGCCCAGCCGGGCCAGCCCCCGAATCGCCTGCGCCAACGAAGGCTCGAGCCGCGCCACTCCGAGCACGGCCCCGGCGGCCAGAGCCAGCCGTTCCTCGAGCGAGCGCTCACCATCGACAGTCTCAGGCATCGTGCAGGTCCTCCACGTGGATGGCGATCGACGCGACGGGCACGCCGACTCGACGTTCGACGGCGACGGCGACACGGTCTCGGAGCTCGGTGACGAGCGGCGGGATGCGAACCGAGCCTCCCACGGTGAGGGAGAGCTGCACCGCGAGTGAGGTGGCACCACCGCCGCTCGCTGGGGCTTGGCCGGGCTGCTCGTTCACCACCGTCACCCGACAGCGGCGCCCCTCGACGTCGTCGAAGCCGTCGCACGTCTCGCGGACGATGCTCGCGACCGCCTGCTCGCTGATCGTGACCTGACCCGCAGCGTCAGGGGATGCCGTGAGCAGCGGAAGGGTTCTGCCGCGGCGCACCTCGGTGCGCGCGATGGCGACGATCGCGGCGAGGGCGCCAGGTCGGCCCACCAGGCGGTCGTCGTCGCGGTCGGTCTCGACCATGGCCGTGGTGGCCGAGGCCAGACCGGCGAGGTCGGCACGAGCCGCCTGGCAGTCGGGGCAGGTGGCCTCGTGCTTGTCGGGTTCGTGGTTGATGTTGGCCCACACATCGTCGACGTCGCGGCCGCAGCCGAGCCGCCCGGTCTCGCTCAGCGCCATTCGCTCATCCCTCTCGCTAGGTGAAGCCGGGCGCGAGCGATGCGTCCGCGAACGGTGGCGACCGGTACGCCGATGGCGTAGGCGATCTCCGGATACGACAGGTGGTGCAGCTCCTTGAGCACCCAGCACGCGCGCAGCTCCGCGGGAAGGGTGGTGAGGGCGACGTCGAGCCCCGCGCCTAAGGCCGAGGTCTGGGCGGCCGCCGACGGTGGGTCGGCCTCGACCCCTGCCGAACGGTGCGGATCGTGCCCGACGTCACCCTCGTGGGTCAGGCTCGTGCGCCTCCGTTTTCGGGCCCGAAGCAGGTTGAGGCACTGCCGCGTCATGAGCTGGTAGACCCACGCGTGGAAGGCCTGAGGGTCCTTCAGGGTGGGCAGCCGACGCCAGGCGAGCACGAGCGAGTCCTGAACGGCATCCTGGGCCTCCCCGATGTCGGTCAGCATGCGGTAACCGAGTCGGAGCAGCTCCTTCTCGTAGCTGCGCACCAGCCGTTCGAACGACGCGACGTCGCCGTCCTGAGCGCGTACGACGAGGGTCGACTCGCGCAGCGCCCGGTCTGCCGGCGTGGCTGCCTCTGGGCGGGGCGCGTCATCGGCGTCGTCGGTCTTCTCGAGCATCACTCAGAGGGTCACACTGTCGGATGTGCGGCGCTCGGGGCTTACGTCGACCTGCACACCGAGGTGCTCGAGCGTGGTGTCGAGTGCGCCGGCCAGACGCGAGACCGGCCCCGTCTGCACCGAGCTGAGCAGCGCTCGCACGTCGGAGCGGTCGGATGCCGTGAGCTTGAGGGTGAGCTGCGGGCGGCTCGCGCTCCCGCGTAACACCGCGGAGGCACTGGTGACATCCGGGAGCGTCTCGAGGTCGGCGACGACGACGTCGGCGAGCACGGCCGACGTGGCGCTGGTCAGGCCCGTGGCGGCGTCGTCGCGAAGGCGCAGCGGCGCGGCCGAGCGGGTGTGTGGCACCTGCGCCACCAGCCAGGCCAGCCCCAGCAGGGCCAGCACGATGCCGAGCACTGCCGTGCCGATGATGACGCCCTGGTTGGCGAAGAAGTCGGTGGCCCCGGGTTCGAGGAGGTGGTCGCCCGACGCCGGCACCGAGGTGCGGGCGCTGCCGCTCAGCACCGTGGCGAACAGTCCTGTGGCGACCATGGTCGCCACGGCGCCGGTGAGCAGCACCACCAGCCCGATGATGGCCAGCCAGGTGCGGTTGAGCCCGCTGGAGAAGACCCTCATACCGCGCCCGCCGCGGCGTCGGGTGCCTTCTTGGAGATGATCATGGCTGGGTCGTCCTTACGGTCGCTGTGACTGTGGGGGTGGGCGTCAGGCGTACGGCATCCAGCGCCTCACGCACCGCGGTCGTGACGCTCTGAGCCAGCTCGTCGCGCTGGGCGGAGGGTGAGCTGACGGTGAGGCGCACGGCGCGGCCGGTCACCGTGGCCGACACGGAGTCGACTCCCGACACCTGATGGGCGTGGGCTGTCGCCAGCTTGGCCACGGCCTTGCGGGTCATGACGAACTCGGTCGACCCGACCTTGTCGGAGCTGAGGTCGCTGTCGTCGATGACGTAGGCGTTGGGTCGGCCCGGGGCCAGTGCACTGACGAGCAGCACGAGACCCACGAGGGCGAGCACGATCGCGAGGGCGATCGCGGCTGTCGAGCCCCACGTCAGGTCCCCCACGTGGCGGTGGGTCCAACCGACGAACGACGGCCATGCGCCGTCGACGAGGCGGGCGATACCCGCCCACGCCAGCGACACCCCGACTGCGGTCACACAGACGGCCGCGATGGTGGCCGGTACCGTTCGCGACGGCCGCCTCCGCAACGAGACGGGGTTGGCTCCGCGGCTCATCTGACGGCCTCTCGTTGCCCGGTGGTCAGGTGCAGGCCGGTGACGTCGATGTCGACCCGGGTCACCTCGACGCCGGTCAGAGCGGACACCTTGGTCATCACGTGGTGGCGAACGCGGTCGGTCGTGGCCGCCAGCGGGGTGGGGTAGCCGAGCACGATGTCGAGCGAGACCGACGCCTGCTGGCCCGACAGCTCGACCTTCGCGGCGGGTCGCGCCGCGAGGTCAGGGTGGGCGCCGATGCCGAGGAGGCCGCCGGACGTGCCTCCGGCCTGGGTGATCTCACTGGCGACCTGGCTGGCCATCTGCTCCATCACGTGTTGGGAGATCACCAACCTGCCTCGACCGGTCAGAGCCGGGCGGGGGAGGGCCGCCCCGTTGTCGGAGGTGGGCGCCGGGCGGGTCGTCGCAGCGGTGGCCATCAGCGACGATCCGAGGACCGGCCCAGGAGGGAGCCGACATCGAGCTTGCCCTCGAGAACGAGCCCGATGCCCCAGGCGACGGCAGCGAAGACGCCGACGAGCACGAAGCGGCCGAAGCCCCCGAAGGCGGCCACGTAGCCCAGCACGAGGCCGACGATGACGGCGTAGCGGCTCGTGCTCACGCGAGGCGCTCGGAGGGCCGGTGGCTGGCCCCGTTGGCACTGCCCTGGTCGTCGTCGGAGTCTTCCTCCGGCAGGTGCACGTCGGTGACGTTGATGTTGACCTCGACGACCTCAAGACCCGTGGCGTGCTCGACGCCGTCGATGACGCTCTGGCGGATGTTGTCACTGACCTCGACGATCGACACGCCGTAGTCGACGACGACGGTGACGTCGATCGCGGTCTGGCGCTCACCCTTCTCGATGGTCACCCCGCTCGAGACGTTGGCCCGGTTCGACGAGGAGATCTTCGAGGTGAGGTTGCTGATGACGCGGCCCGCGGCCGAGCCCATCGCGTAGACGCCGCTGACCTCACGGGTGGCGATGCCGGCGATCTTCTCGACCACCTGGTCGGCGATCGTGGTGTCGCCGTGCTCGGTGTGCAGGTCGTCGAGCTGCTTGGGCTCGGGCTGCTGCTCCTGCGCCTCCTGCTCGCGGGCACGCTCCTGCTCCTGCTTCTCGCGAGCGTTCTGCTCCTGCGTGGTGCTCGGGATGGTGGGCTTGGCCTCGGTCGTGTTCTCGGTCATGTTCGCTCCTTGGTTGTTCGCGTGGGTCGTGCTCGGATGGCGACGATTCGGGTCGGCCGATGTGGGCCGTCAGTAGTCAGGACACCGCTCTGGGCCCGACCGTCACGGCCCGGGCGGAAGTTTCCGCGGTGTCAGGGCGCGGCTGCCCGCAGGCGCTCGAGCAAGGGTTGCCTGGCTTCGGCGAGAAAGCGCTGCTGGGCGCACCGCCGACCTGAACGAGGGCGATGTCGGTGAAGCCGGCCTCCCAGTAGGGCCGGACGGCCTCGACGACCGCGTCGAGGTCGGGGCCGCAGGGGATGGTCTGCGCCACGTCGTCGGCTCGCACGAACCGGCTCGCGCCCGCGAAGCCGTGAGGGGTGGGCAGGTCGGCGTTGACGGCCCACCCGCCGGCGAACCAGCGGAACTGCTCGTGGGCGCGCGCGATCGCCGTGTCGCCCCCGACGGACACCCCGATCTCGACCGGGGTGTCGGGCAGGTCCCAGACGCGGGCGGAGTCGACGTCGAAGTGCTCACCGCGGTAGGTGACGAGCCCCCGGCGTGCGGCTCGCGGATGATCTCGATCGCCTCGACCAGCATCGCCTGCCGGGTGTCGACGCCGGGCCAGCCCTGACCGATGACGTGCTCGTTGAGGTTCTCACCGCTGTCGAGCCCGAGGGTGAAGCGCCCGTCGGCGAGCAGCTGCAGGGTGGCGGCCTTCTGGGCGACGACGGCCGGGTGGTAGCGGACCGTCGGGCAGGTCACGTAGGTCATCAGGCCGACCCGTTCGGTCGCCTGGGCGACTGCGCCCAGCACCGCCCAGGCGTAGGGCGCATGCCCCTGCTCTGTCAGCCACGGTGAGTAGTGGTCGCTGCTCACCTCGAAGTCGAACCCGGCGCGTTCGGCCTCGACCGCCGACGTCACCAGGTCTTTGGGGCCGCTCTGCTCGGTCATGAGGGTGTAGCCGAAGCTCGTCACTGCTGCCGTCCGTTTCGTCGTCGTGCTCCGTGCGCTATGCCTCCTGCCCTTACCCACATCGGTGACCCGGGCTACCGGTGTGCCCACATGAGTCCTCCCGCCCGTGAGGAGGTGTCGCACGGGTGAGCCGTGGGAGAGGATGAGTCCGGCTGAGGTCAAAGGAGAGCAACATGAGTGCACAGGCGGATGCCGTTGTCGTCGGCGCCGGGCCCAACGGGCTCGTGGCCGCGATCGCGTTGGGCGATGCCGGTTGGGACGTCGTGGTGGTCGAGGCCAACGACGAGGTCGGCGGTGCCGTTCGCAGCGCCGAGGTCACCCGCCCCGGTTTCGTCACCGACCTCTTCAGCGCCTTCTACCCGCTGGCGGCCGCCAGCCCGGTCATCCGGGGCCTCCACCTGGAGGAGCACGGGCTGCGCTGGCGTTCGGCGCCCCACCCGCTCGCTCACGCCCTCGACGACGGCCGGGCAGCGGTGCTGCGGTCACGCGTCGACGACACCGCGGCCGGTCTCGAGGCGTCGGCCCCCGGCGACGGGCAGGCCTGGATCGAGATGTTCGAGCACTGGCAGCGCGTGCGTGACCCACTTCTCGATGCCCTCTTCACCCCTCTGCCACCGGTCACCTCGACCGCCCGGCTGCTCTCGCGGCTCGGGGCGGCGGGCACGCTCGACCTCGCCCGTCTCGCGGTCTCGCCCGTGCGTCGAATGGCGCGGGAGCGCTTCTCCGGCGACCTCCCGGCGCTGCTGCTCACGGGCAACGCGATGCACAGTGACATCTCCCCCGACGGAGCCGGGAGCGCCCTGTTCGGCTGGCTGCTCGCCATGCTCGCCCAGGACGTCGGCTTCCCCGTGCCGGCCGGGGGGGCCGGTGAGCTCGCGGCGGCAATGCGGGAGCGAGCCGAACACGTGGGAGTGCAGTTTCGCACCGGTTCACCTGTGGTCGGCATCGACGTGTCCCGAGGACGGGCCGTCGGGGTACGGCTCGGCGACGGCAGCCGGGTGGGGGTCAGGAGGGCCGTGCTGGCCGACGTGCCGGCGCCGTCGCTCTACCGCGATCTCGTGGGCGAGGCGCTGCTGCCGGCGCGGCTGCGGGCCGACCTCGACCGTTTCCAGTGGGACAGTGCCACGATCAAGCTCAACTGGGCCCTCGACCGGCCGGTGCCGTGGGCGAACGAGGGCGTGCGTGGGGCGGGCACCGTGCACCTCGGCGTCGACGTCGACGGATTCGTCGACTTCGCGGCTGACCTCGCTGTCGGCAGAGCGCCCGCACGACCGTTTCTGCTCTTCGGCCAGATGACCGTCTCAGACCCCAGTCGGTCGCCGGCGGGAACGGAGTCGGCGTGGGCCTACAGCCATGTGCCACGCGAGATCGACTGGAGCGGCGCGACGCTCGAGCAACAGGTGGAACGCATGGAGTCTTCCGTCGAGCGGGTTGCGCCCGGGTTTCGCGACCTCGTGTCGGCGCGCTACGTGCAGTCGCCCAGCGATCTCGAGCGCGTTGACCGCAGCCTCGTGGGCGGCGCGATCAACGCGGGCACGTCGGGTCTGCACCAGCAGCTGGTGTTCCGGCCGACACCGGGCCTCGGCCGGCCCGAGACCTTCGTGTCGGGTCTCTACCTCGCAGGCGCGTCGGCCCACCCCGGCGGTGGAGTGCACGGTGCCTGTGGCTGGAACGCCGCCCGGGCCGCGCTCTGGGGCCACGGCCGAGGATGCACCGTCAAGCGGGTGCTGAACAAGACGGTGTGGTCCCGGTTGCTCAGGATGCCGTGAGCGGCCGTGAGCGGCATTGTGCTCTCGTGAGGTGAGGTGAGGTGAGGTGAACTGGGCTGCCGGGGCGACTCTCGCCTTCCTACCCGACCGCGTAGTCGATCGGCTTGCACACTCCGCCGTTCGACTTCTCGGCGGAGCAGGCGGTCAGCCCGACGTGCAGGTCGATCTCGGCCCGGAAGGTGATGCGGTCACCGGCCACCGACGTCGGTGGGTCGATGTGCAGCTCGCCCGTCCGGTCGGTCCAGACGTTCATGAAGATGTTGAGGGTGGTCGAGATCTGGTCGGGCTCGACGCCGTACTGAGCGAGGCCGCCGCACAGGTTGTCGAAGCAGCTCGGATGCGGCGCCCCGAACAGGTCGGGGTAGAGCAGGTCGAAGGTCTGCTGGCTGCACGGCGTCAACAGAAAGTCGTGCCGCCCGCAGGTGTCCTCGGTGATGGTGAGCATCGGCCGGCTGCGGTTGCTGTAGAGCGTGTCACCGGCCCCGACGTAGATCCCGTTGCGGTAGTCGATGGTCCGCCCGCTCGAGAGCCATTCACCGTGGTCGTCGGCCGCGAACGCGAACAGGTCACTGACCTGGCCGCCCGTCGGGTCGACCACGGTCAGCGTCTGGCCTGCAGAGAGCGCGAAACCCGTGCCGGTCTGTGGTTCAAGCCTGTTCATGATTCCTCCTCGAACGGGGCCACCCAGTCGTCGCCGACCGCGCGACCGGAGTACTGCCTGGCCTCCGAGTAGATGCCGTGGTCAGAGACCATCGGGTTGACGCTGCCCTGCAGCTGCTCGTCGCGTTGCCGGATCAAATCGCGCATCCGCTCGAACCGGCCCGACGCTCGCAGCGCCTCGAACTGGGCGTGCAGGTTGAACACCAGGGTGGGCGAGACCGTACGCCTGGCATCGCGAGACGCGACCGGGTGCAGCCCGACGACGAAGTAGGCGGTGCCACCCACCGAGAACGCGAAGTGGTCGTCGGTCGGATCAGCTGACACGTCAGGGTTCCACGCCTGCTCGTCGGCGCCGTGCAGCATCCGCAGCTGGGCCCAGAGCAGGTCTTCGAAGTGTTGCTCGTTGTGCAGCCGAGGCCGCCTGAAGATCGCCACGAACGAGGCGAACCCCGCCTCGACGTCCACCTCGTCGGCGAAGGCGGCGAGGTCGGTCAGTAGAGCTGAGGTCGCCTCATCGGTGCCCAGCTCGTCGTAGACCTGCACCACGGCGTTGTCTCGCCGGAACACCGAGCGGGCGCCCAGGCAGGGGAAGTCGTCGCGGTTCACCATCGTGGCCAACGACGCATGCAGGGCGTTGGTCTCGGCCGTTCGGGGGTCACCGACGTCGGGGGCGAGCTCGACCATGCTGTCTCCTCGGGGTCGTGAACTAGACAGACGACTCCATGGAACACGCCGTGGCACCCCGCTGTGCCCATCCTTCGGGGTGGTTCTCACCGCCGCAAAGAGAGGGATGCCGCTCATCAATGACAGGTCTGCGCCGCCGGTAGCGCCCGGTGGGTGCGCACGTGGGCACCCGGAACCGAACGTGCTGGACCCGAGCTGGGCGCTGCGCCGAGTACGAGCATCACTGTCGAATATGAGAGATACCTGAATGCGCGGTGGTCGTTCGCGGCGTAATTTCGGAGAAGGCAGGGGCTGAGCTTCACCGAGAGTGAGGAGATGTCATGACGGCGTTAAAGGAAGGACCCTCGGACATCCAGGAGGGTCATGAGCTGCGAAGACACATCGGCAGGGTGGGCCTGCTCTTTGCCAGCGTCGGGTCCATCATCGGTTCGGGCTGGTTGTTCGGCGCGCTGAACGCCTCCCAGACCGCTGGACCGGGGGCCATCTTCTCGTGGGCCATCGGCGCGGTCATGATCATGTTCATCGGGCTGTGCTACGCCGAGCTCGGCACCATGTTCCCGCTCTCTGGCGGCGTCGTCCGCTTTCCGCACATGTCGTTCGGCTCCTTCGCGAGCTATACGACCGGCTGGATCACGTGGATCGCGTGCATGAGCGTGGCCCCGATCGAGGTCGAGGGCGCACTGCAGTACGCCACCAAGTACGCGCCGTTCACGGTGGCGCACCAGGTGGACGGCAGCACCGTGCACACGTTGACCGGCCTGGGCCTGGCCGTGGCCGTCATCGCCATGGCCGTCTTCGTGGTCATCAACTACATCGGCATCCAGTGGTTCGCGCGCGTCAACACCGCGCTGGTGTGGTGGAAGCTCTTCATCATCATCCTGGTGATCCTCGCGTTCCTGTTCACCCAGTTCAACTCCAACAACTTCACCTCCCAGGGCTTCCTGCCGCAGGGGTGGCACGGGGTCTTCACCGCCATCGCGACGTCGGGGGTGGTGTTCTCCTACCTCGGGTTCCGCCAAGGCATCGAGCTCGCCGGTGAGACCAGCAACCCGAGCAAGAACGTGCCACTGGCGGTCATCGGCTCGGTGCTTCTCACCGCCGTCATCTACATCGCGCTGCAGGTCGCCTTCATCGGCAGCCTCAGCCCGGGTGACATCGCACAGGGCTGGTCAAAGCTCACCTTTGCCAACGACTTCGGACCGCTGGCGGCGGTGGCCAGCCTGCTCGGGCTCAGCTGGCTTGCGGTGCTGCTCTACATCGACGCGATCATCTCACCGGCCGACACGGGTCTGATCTACATCACGGTCACCTCGCGCATCGCCTACGCCATGGGCCGAAACGGCAACGCCCCCCAGTCGCTGGCCAAGACGACCGACCGCGGTGTGCCGTTCGTCAGCCTGGTGGTCAGCTTCGTGGTCGGTCTGGTGCTCTTCCTGCCGTTCCCGAGCTGGCAGCAGCTCGTCGGCTTCATCACCTCGGCCACGGTGCTCTCGTTCGGGTCCGGTCCGCTGGTGCTGGCCGCGATGCGCCGGCAGATCCCCAACCAGGAGAGGCCGTTCCGCCTTCCGGGCGGTCACACGATCCCGTTCCTCGGCTTCCTGTCCTCGAACCTCATCGTCTACTGGACCGGCTGGGGGACCGACCTCAAGCTGTTCATCGCCGTGCTGCTCGGCTTCGTGCTGCTCGGCGTCATGATGATCGTGAACCGGGCCCGGGGCCAGGAGGAGCCGGAGTGGAACTGGGTCGCCGGCGCGGCCTGGTACGTCCCGTGGCTCGGTGGCTTGGCGATCCTGTCGTGGATGAGCGACTACGGCGGCCTTGGCTGGTTGCACTTTGACACCGCGATCCCCGTGTTCGTCGTCTTCTCGGCGATCATCTACGTCATCGCGCTGCGGGTTCGCCTGGTGCCCGAGCAGGTCGAGCGTTACATCGACGACACGCGCCGTGAGGCCGCGATCGAGGAGGACGCGCTGGGCGCGATGCCGTGACCCCGTAGCTCAGCGGCAGGCACCACTGTGATGGCCTGCTCGCGCAGGCAAGCCGCTCGACCTGCCCGTGCACGATGTCGCGCAGCATCGAGACGTAGCGCGGCTCGAAGATCTGCAGGGGAGCCGAGCGCCTTTGCTGTACGGCACGTCACCGCCTCGAGTGAGCGCATCGCCGAGGAGGTCGGCTGGCGTGCCACGGTCTCGCTGGAGGACGGCGTGTGAGCGCTCGCGCTCGGCGGAGCGGCATCCCGAGCCTTCGAACGCCCACCCACCCCGGCTGCGCGTCGCGCCGCGCGTCGCGCAGGTGGTGTCGTCAATCCGACACTTTTGGCGCGTCGCGCCGCGCGTCGCGCAGGTGGTGTCGTAAATCCGACACTTTTGGCGCGTCGCGCCGCGCGTCGCGCACGTGGTGTCGTAAATCCGACACTTTTGGCGCGTCGCGCAGGTGGTGTCGTCGTCAGGCGGGTCAGACCTCGAAGGTCACCCCCTGCGCGAGCGGTAGCTCACCTGAGTAGTTGATGGTGTTGGTGGCCCGGCGCATGTAGGCGCGCCACGCGTCGGAGCCGGACTCTCGGCCCCCGCCGGTCTCCTTCTCTCCGCCGAAGGCGCCGCCGATCTCTGCGCCGGACGTGCCGATGTTGACGTTGACGATGCCGCAGTCCGAGCCGACAGCCGACATGAACAGCTCGGCCTCTGCCTGGTCGGAGGTGAAGATGCTTGACGAAAGACCCTGCGGCACGGCGTTGTTCAGTTCGACCGCGTCGGCGAAATCGGTGTACGGCATGACGTAGAGGATCGGTGCGAAGGTCTCTTGATGCACGACCTCGCTCTGCTCCGGCATTCGGATCACCGTCGGCGTGACGTAGTAGGCGTCCGGGCTCGCGTCGGCCAGGGCCCGTTCACCACCGGCCATGACCTGCCCGCCGGCCGCTTTCGCCGCCTCGATCGCGGCGACGAACGCGTCATGCGCCTGTTGGTTGATGAGTGGACCGACCAAGGTGACGGCCTCCATCGGGTTGCCGACCGGCAGCTTCTCGTACGCGGTGGCGACGCGCTCGGTGATCTCGTCGATGACCGACTCGTGTGCGATGACCCGACGCATCGTGGTGCACCGCTGCCCGGCCGTGCCGGCAGCCGAGAAGATGATGCCTCGGGCCGTCAGGTCGAGGTCGGCGCTGGGGGCGACGATGGCGGCGTTGTTACCGCCCAGCTCGAGCAGGCTGCGCCCGAACCGTTCCGCCAGGCGGGGGCCGACCGCCCGGCCCATTCTCGTCGAGCCGGTCGCGCTCACGAGCGCCACCGCGCGGTTGTCGACGAGTGCCTCACCGACCTCCGGCCCGCCGATGACCACCTGGGACAGGTCGGTGCTGTGACCACTCTCGGTCAAGGCGCGCTGCAGCAGGGCGTTCGAGGCGAGGGCGCAGAGCGGCGCGGTCTCTGAGGGCTTCCAGACCACGGCGTCCCCGCAGACCAGTGCCAAGGCCGTGTTCCACGACCACACCGCCACGGGGAAGTTGAACGCGGAGATGACCCCGACCACCCCCAGTGGGTGCCACGTCTCCATCAGCCGGTGACCGGGCCGCTCTGAGGTCATCGTCTTGCCGAACAGCTGACGGGACAGGCCGACCGCGTAGTCGCAGATGTCAATCATCTCCTGCACCTCACCCCGGGCCTCGGAGGTGACCTTCCCGACCTCGACGCTGACGAGGGTCGCGAGGTCGTCCTTGTGCTCGGTCAACAGCTCGCCGAGCCGCTTGACCACGCTGCCCCGCACCGGCGCCGGCACCACACGCCATTCGCGGAAGGCAGCGTGCGCCCCGGCGACGGCGTCGTCGACATCCGCGGGGGAGCTCCAGCGCACCGATGAGACGGAGCCACCGTTGATGGGCGAGCGACCGTGGTGGTCGCCCTGCAGCGCCGCGGCGTCGACGCCGCATCGCCGAGCGGCATCCTGGGCGATCTGCCGCAGGTCTTCAGCGGTGGGCAGGCCCGGGGCGTAGGTGCGGTCGGGCTCGTGGGTGGGGGTCATGCTGGTACTCCTTCTCGGTGGGTGAGCAGGATCGTGGGATCTCGGTCGTGGGGGAGTGGGGTCCTAGACGATGTGCTTCTCTCGGTGCAGCTGTGCCTGCTCGAAACGTCGGGCGTCGAACGCCGAGACATCCACGAACGGTGCCTCGCCACGAACCAGCGACGACATCACCTCGCCCATGGCGGGGCCGAGCAGAAAGCCGTGCCCGGAGAACCCGGTTGCGTAGAGGAACCGGCTGACGCCGGGCGCCTCGCCGATCAGCCCGTTGTGGTCGGGCGTCACCTCATAGAGGCCGGCCCAGCCGCTGGCGATGCCGACGTCGGCCAGAGAGGGGACGCGGTGCTCGGCGGCGCCGATCAGACCCGGCAGCCACTCGTCTCCGCGGTTCAGCTTGAAGCCGACGGTCTCGTCGGGGTCTGACATGCCGATGAGCAGCCCGGGGCCCTCCTCGTGGAAGTAGAAGGTCGTGGAGAAGTCGATCGTCATCGGCATGCTCTGGTCGAGGCCCGGGATCGGCTCGGTCACGATGATCTGCCGGCGCACCGGGTCGACGGGAAGGTCGACGCCGAACCATTCCCCGACCGTCCGGGACCAGGCGCCGGCGCAGCACACCACGGTCTGGGTCTGGATGCGGCCGGCGTCGGTGTGAACGGCCCGGATCGTGCCGTCGGTGACCTCACCACCGGTGACGCGGCAGTTCGGGATGAGGGTGGCACCTGCGCGCCGGGCCGCCCGCGCGTAACCGAGCACCACCGACTCCGGGGTGCAGTGCCCGTCACGCGGGCCGTAGGCGGCAGCGAGCACGCCCTCGGTGCTGATGATCGGGGCCAGGCGCTGGGCTTCCGCAGCGGCGATCATGCGGGTGTCGACGCCGAGCGACTGCTGCAGCGCGACGCTCCGCTCGAAGTCGGCGACGTCGGTCGGGTCGTCGAGCAGAAAGAGGTAGCCGTTCTGGCGCAGGTCGATCTCCTGGTCGAACAAGTGGCCGAAGCGCTCGAACACCTCCAGCCCGTAGTGGCCCATGATGATGTTGGTCTCGTCACTGAACTGGGCGCGCACGCCGCCCGCGGCCTTGCAGGTCGAGCCCGACCCGAACGAGCCCTGGTCGAGCAGAACGACCTGCCCGGCGCCGCTGCGGGCCAGCGTGTAGGCGGTCGCGAGTCCGATGACTCCACCGCCGATGACGACGACGTCGGCGTGGGTCGGGGCCGTAGCACTCATCAGGCTCCTCCCAGTAGCGCATCGACGATCTCGGTCTCCGACAGCAGCACCGTGGCCGCGGCCGGGCCGAGCGGGATGATGCTGTCCTTGCTCGTGACCCGGCTGATCCGGCCACCGTAGCCACCGTCGACGAGCGTGGCCACCACGCCTTCTGAGACGCCGCCGGTGCGCCGCGTCTCGTCGACGACGAGCACCCGATCAGCACGAGACGCCTTCTCGAGCAGGTCGCGGGCCGGCAACGGCGCCAGCCAGCGCAGGTCGTACACGACGGCCCGAGGAGCTGAGCGCCCTTGCGAGGTGGCTCGCTGCCGCGCGGCGGCCACCGCGCGCAGGCTCATCGGCACCCCGTTGCCGAAGGTCACGATGAGCACGTCGGTACCCTCCCGGTTCAGGTTCTCGTGCGAGCCTTCGTGCAGACTGCCACGGCCCACCTCGGCGAGGTCGATGCCCCAGTGGTGCGGCGGGAGATAGGCCGCTGACCATGCCCCGTCGCCCGGCCGGAGATCGCGCGAGTGGTAGAGGGCGATGGGCTCGACAAGCACACAGACCCGGCTCTCGCACCGGGCCAGTGCGGCCAGGGCCCGCACGAGCCGCGGGGCCTCAGCCGCGCTCGAGGGCACCGCGACGACGATCCCGGGAATGTCGCGCAGTACGGTGAGTGAATTGTCGTTGTGGAAGTGCCCCCCGAACCCCTTCTGGTAGGCCAGCCCCGGCACCCGCACGAGCATGCCGTTGCCGTACTGCCCGTTGGAGAAGAACCGCAGCGTGGCCGCCTCACCACGCAGCTGGTCCTCGGCGTTGTGCAGGTAGGCGAGGTACTGGATCTCGGGCACGGGCAGAAAGCCCGCGAGGGCCGAACCGAGGGCAGTCCCGAGGATCGTCTGCTCGTCAAGCAACGTGTCGAAGACGCGCCGGGCCCCGAACCGGGTGCGCAGCCCCCTGGTGACGCCGTAGACACCCCCCTTGGCGCCGACGTCCTCACCGAAGACCAGCACGTCTCGGTGGGTGGCCATGAGGTCGGTGAGCGCCGCGTTGATCGACTGGGCCAAGGTGAGCGGGCCGGCATCCTCCGGCAGCTTCCCCCGGAAGGCCACCGGCCGGTCGTCGGCGGAAACGGCCGACTCCGCCCGGACCCGTATGGGGGAGCGCTCGGTGAGAGGCCGCATGACGGCCTCCGCCGAGTCGAGACGAGCCGCCGGCAGCAGATGCTCGACGACGTCAGCGACGCGCCGCCGGACCTGCTCGTACCGGTCGACGAGCCCGCCCGAGGAGAGCAGGCCGCGATCGTGCAGGACTCGGGCGGTGGCCACGAGGGGGTCGGCCGCGACGTCGTCGTCGATCTGACGACGGCTGCGGTAGGCCAGCTCGACGTCCGACCCGGCGTGGCCCATGAGCCGCACCGTGCTCAGGTGCAGCACCACGGGTTGTCGGTGGGTGCGAACGTATTCGGCCGCCTCGCGAGCGACGGTCAGGCACTGCTCGGGGTCGGTCCCGTTCGCCGCGAGGTAGCGGATGCCGGGCAGTGACTGCAGGGCCCGACGGGTCCAGCCGGGCGGGGTGCGCACGCTGATGCCGATGCCGTTGTCCTCGCAGATGAGCAGTAGCGGGAGGGGAGTGCCCCGGTGCACGATGTGGCCGGCCGCATTGAGAGCGCCCACCGCGGTCGAGTGGTTGACCGACGCGTCGCCGAGACTCGCCACGACGACGGCATCCGGCGGAACGGGGGTGCTCACCCCTAGCGGCGCTCGCTGGTCGAGGGCGAACGCCATTCCGAGGGCACGCGGCAGGTGTGAGGCGATCGTCGATGTCTGGGGAATGATCGCGAGCTCCGGGTGGCCGAAGACCTTGTGCCGCCCGCCCGAGATCGGGTCGTCCACCGAGCAGGTCAGACTGCGCAGCACATCGAGCGCCGCGTCGGTACCCGGCACCTGCCCGGCCCGGGCGCAGTAGAACCCCCCGGAGCGATAGTGCAAGAGCGCCGGGTCGCTCGGATGCAAGCTGAGGGCGACGGCTGCGTTGGACTCGTGACCGCTCGACCCGATCGTGTAGAAGCCCTCGCCGAGCGCCTGCAGGGAACGGGCGGCGAAGTCGAGGTGGCGCGAGAGCAGCTGCGCCTCGAACAGGTCGAACAGCAGCTCGGGCGACACGGCCTCGGCGCGCTGGTCGCCGTCGCGTCCCGCCTCGCGGTCGGTCGTGAACGGGCGTGACCAACCCTGCACCTCGACCAGAAAGTGCTCGTCGATCTGCTCGGTCATGCGATCTGCCGCCTCACTGTGGCCCGGTCACCAACGACCACCCCACCATGGGTCATCGGACAGTCCGGGCACCAGACCGAATGGCGCCCTGGTTGAGCGAATCGGGCCAGACCTGTCGGCACCCGCTTTAGACGTGCGGATACGGCACCGGCCCGACTTCGCAGTCTGGGCCCGGTCCTGCACCTGGGTGGTCATCGTGCTGGGTCGGTGCCCAGCCTTCAGGGTCGGCTCGGTAGCGGGACTCGGTGGTAATCTTGGCCCGCTCGACGAGCCGGTGACGCCCGTGGTCAAGGAGTCCAACAGGGGGCTCGGGATGGAACTCCGCCCAACCAGCCGCATCAACTAAGGAGCCCCCGTGCAGAACATCGTGGTCGGCTACATTCCCACCCCACAGGGCACGGCGGCCCTCTCCGCGGCGATCCAGCTCGCCACGACGAACCGCGCCCGGGTCATCGTGGTCAACACCGGTCGTGCCGGCAACTATGCGGACGCGCTGTTTGCCACAGCCGAAGACATGGACGCCATCGACGCCGAGCTGGCCAAGGCCGGGCTCGACCACGAGGTGCGTCAGCCCACCGATGGCCATGCAGCCTCCGAGGCGATCCTGCTGGCGGCCGACGAGGTCGGGGCCGATCTGATCGTCATCGGCATTCGCAGGCGCTCACCGGTGGGCAAGGTCGTGATGGGCAGCACGGCGCAGAACATCCTGCTCGATGCCACCTGCGCGGTGCTGGCCGTCAAGGCCAGGTAACCGCCCGCGCGTAAGTCGACAGCAGCAGGTTCGCACGAGCTCACCGGTGATGGTCGTTGGCGGCATCTGCTGGCAGCGTCTGAAATGCATAGATGGCGATGTGCCCCCGGCAGGATTCGAACCTGCGACACCCGCTTTAGGAGAGCGGTGCTCTATCCCCTGAGCTACGAGGGCGGGGGAGCCCGGCCATTGTGCCAAAGGCTCGGGCCTGAGCGTGAATCGCATCGCGCTGGCGCGCCCTGTGGTCGACGTACGGGGAGGAGCCCGACATTCGTTAGCCTGACGCCATGACCGACGTCACCGGGCAGCGCCCTGCCACCAGGGCCGAGTCGAGCTCGGGCGACCCCCGAGCCGACCAGGTCGCCACGGCTGTCAAGACCTGGCAGCGAACCCTCGTCGACCTCGGTGGGCGCAACACCCTCCTGTGGTACCGCGACCTGCCCTCCGGCACCCTCGACCTCACCACCGCCCACCCCGGCGGGGTATCGAAGCTGCTGGCGGGCAAGGGCACGCGCCTGTCCGAGCTGGTGCGCGAGCCGGCTGCCCTCGGTGAGGCCAGACGGCGCGCCCGCGCCATCCGCTCCAAGGCGCTCGAGCTGCGCGAGGAGCGGGGCATCGCGGCTGGGTTCATCGCTATCGGGATGGCGACGTGGTCGGTGCCGCGGGCTGCCCGCCCACCGGCATCCCCGGTGCTGCTGCGCCCGTGCGTGCTGCGTCCGACCGGTGCCTCGCAAGACGACTTCGAGCTCGATCTCGGCCCCGAGGTCGAGTTCAACCCGGTGCTGCGCGAGTACCTCCGCTCAGAGCAGGGTGTCGAGATCGATGCCGACTCGCTCGCCGACCTCGCCACCGTGGGCAACTCCTTCGACCCCTATCCGTCGTACGCCGCGCTCACCACGCTCTGCGAACACGTGCCCGACTTCGCCATCACGCCGCGGCTCGTGCTCGGAACCTTCTCGTACGCCAAGCTGCCGATGGTGGCCGACCTTGCGCTGCAGGGCTCCTCGTTGGCCGACCACGACGTCATCGCGGCCTTGGCCGGCGACGAGTCGGCGCTCGCCGCCGTGCGCCTGCGCCTACCCGACAGCGAGCCCGACCCCGACCCCGAGCACGAGTACCTCGTGCTCGACGCCGACTCGAGCCAGCACGCCGCCATCGACGCGGTACGCGCCGGAGCGCACCTCGTGGTCAAGGGCCCGCCGGGAACCGGCAAGTCGCAGACCATCGCCAACCTCATCGCGGCGCTCGCGGCCGAGGGCAAGTCGACACTCTTCGTGGCCGAGAAGCGGGCCGCCATCGACGCGGTGCTCGGGCGGCTCGACCGGGTGGGGCTGGGCGGGCTCGTGCTCGACGCCTACGACGGAACCACCAACAAGCGCGCGACCTCCCAGCAGTTCGCCACTGGTCTGGATGCCGCCCTCGAGAACGTCCCCAGCCCGCACGACACCACAGCCGCCACCTTGCGCGACCGGCGCGACCGCCTGACCCGCCACCTCCGGTCGTTGCACCAGGTGCGTGAACCGTGGGGGGTCTCGGCCCACCAGGTGCAGGAGGCGATGGCCGAGCTCGCCGCCCGCACACCCCCACCCAGCTCGCACGTGCGCCTGCGTGCAGAGGCCATCAGGAGCGTGCCGCGGGCGAAGGCCGTCGAGCTCGGCCGGCGCCTGCGTGACGCCTCCGGCCTCGGTGCCTGGACCCGAGACGGCGACGACCCGTGGTTCGGCGCCCGCATCCTCACGGCCGACGAGGCCGCCAGGGCCCTGGAGGTCACGAACCGTCACAGCTCTGAGGGGCTGCACGACGTCGCCGCCGCGCTCAACGGCATCATGACCGAATCCCATGTGCCAGAGGCCCACTCGCTCAACGACTGGCGCGCCGCCTTCGACACGATGAGCAGCGTGCGACGCACCCTTGAGGTGTTTCGCCCCGAGGTCTTCGACCTTCCGTTGGGCGAGCACATCGCTGCCACCGCCACCCGTGACTGGCGCGCCAACCGTGACGTGCAGATGGGCTGGCTCGCGCGCCGGCGTGTTCGGCACCAGACCAAGCGGCTGCTCCGTCCGGGGCGTCCGCCGGCACGTCTGCACGACGAGCTCGTCTCGGCCAGCGAGCAGCGCAAGCACTGGTTCGAGCTGGTTGGTGGTGGCGGACGCCCCGAGATCTCTCCTCGCCTCGACGAGGGCATCGCGCTGCTCGACGGGCTCACGAGCGACCTGAAATGGCTCTCTGACCGGCTGCCTGTGCCGGCCGGAGCCAGCAACCTGATGGACCTGCCGCTCGACGAGCTGCGTGCACGGCTGGCCGCCCTCGCCGCCCGGCCCGAGCGAGTGGCGGTGCTGCCCCACGTATCGGCTGCCCTCGACGGCGTGCGGGATGCCGGTCTGGGGGCAGTCGTCGACGACCTCGCGGCGCGCGGGGTGGCGACCGAAGACGTCACCGCTGAGGTCGAGCACGTCTGGTGGGCCTCTCTCGCGCAGGAGATCACTGTGCGTGACCCGGCCTACGGCGCCCACGACGGCGCCGGCCTGCGCCGCGACGCCGCCGAGTTCGCGGCGGCCGACCGGACCCACCTGTCTGCGACCGTCGAACGCGTGCAGGCCGCGGTCGCCCGCAACGTGCGCGAGGTGCTCTCCGACCACCCGGCCCACGAAGCCCTGATCCGCGCCGAGGCCGGAAAGTCTCGGCGGCACAAGCCGCTTCGTGATCTCATGCCGGTGGCATCGGCCACGCTCACGGCGATCAAGCCCTGCTGGGCCATGAGCCCGCTCGTCGTCGCTTCGACCCTCCCTCCGGGCCGTTGGTTCGACGTCGTGATCTTCGACGAGGCCTCGCAGGTGCAGCCCGCCCAGGCGATCTCGGCGATCTCTCGCGCTCGACAGGTTGTCGTCGCGGGCGACGAGCGACAGCTGCCCCCCACCAACTTCTTCACCGTCGTCTCCGACGACGAGGGAGCGCCGACTGACGAGGTGCTCACCGACGGGTTCGAGTCGGTGCTCGACGTGCTCGCGGCTGCGCTGCCCACCCGGCGCCTAACGTGGCACTACCGCAGTCGCGACGAGCGGCTCATCGCCTTCGCCAACACCACCATGTACGACGGCGCCCTGACCACCTTCCCAGGCACCTCGCTCGAGTCGGCCGTCACGTTCGAGGCCGTCGACGGGCAGGCGGAGGTGCAGCCCGGGCTCGACGCGATCGAGACGACCGACGCCGAGGTGGCCCGGGTCGTGGCGCTGGTGCTCGAGCACGCCCGTACCCGTCCCACCGAGTCGCTCGGCGTCATCGCTCTGGGCATCAAGCACGCCGAGCGTCTCGACGACGCGGTCACCGAGGCGCTGCGCTCCGCCCCCGATGCTGCGCCCTTCTTCGAGGGCGACCCCGACGAGCGCTTCTTCGTCAAGAACCTCGAACGGGTGCAGGGCGACGAGCGCGACGCCATCATCTTGTCGGTCGGCTACGGCAAGACTCCGCACGGGCGCGTGCTGCACCGCTTCGGCCCGCTCAACATCGAGGGTGGTGAGCGCCGCCTCAACGTCGCGATCACCCGAGCGCGAGTACGCATGACGGTCGTGTCGTCGCTGCGCTCGACCGACCTCGACCCCGACCGGCTCAAGGCCAGGGGAGCCGTCATGCTGCGTGACTTCCTCACCTACGCCGAGTCCGGTGGTGCGGCTCCGGCGAGCGGTACCACCACGGGCGCGACGGGCTCAGGCGTCTCACCCACCGCAGACCCGCTGCGCGCCGACCTGGCCCGCCGTCTGCGCCGCGAGGGGCTCACCGTGCACGAGGAGTTCGGCAGCGCAGCGCAGCGCGTCGACCTCGCGGTCGAGGACCCCCACCATCGGGGTCGGGCGCTCATCGCCATCGAGACCGACGGGCCTCGCTATGCCGCCCTGTCGAGCACGCGCGACCGCGACCGCCTACGTCCCGAGCAGCTCGAACGGCTGGGGTGGACGCACGTACGGGTCTGGAGCACCGACCTTTTCCGTGACCCCGCCCGCGAGATCTCCCGCATCCTGGGCATCGTGCGACGAGCGACGGCCATCGAGAGCGCAGTCAGCCCCCGCGCCGCGACACCGTCCGCCACAGTCACGTCCGCCACAGTCACGTCCGCCACAGTCACGTCCGACACCGACCCCTCCGATGCCGACCCGAGCGATACCGCCGAGGTGAGCCCATCAGTCGAGCCGCCCACCGGGCCGGATGCCGCTCACCCCTTCGAGAGCCGGTCGGACCCTGGTCCGTCCGCAGAGCGCGACAAGCCGGCCGGCGAGGACGTCGCCGAGCCGAGAACCGGGAACGCGAGCCGGGGGCGTCGGCGTCGGGCCTTCCGACAGGGCACCAACCCCGAGGCAGACGCCGTCGGCTACACCGAGTCGACGGACACGGCGAACGCTCCGCCCGAGCCGGTGGTGGCGGGGGAGCCCGCCGACGAGACGGCACGAGAGCGTTGGCTGGAAGAGCAGCGACCCCCGCACTACGAGTGACCCGCACGGCCTTCTCCTGAGGCCCGGAATGGCAAGGATGGGCGCCGTGTTGAACGGGTCATGAGCGCCTCGTCCCCATTTGCACTGCGACTGGCCTGGGCCCAGGCCCTGTTCGAGCGAGGCGACTACCTCGCCGCGGCGCCGGCTCTGGCCGCGCTCGTGGCCGAGGCCGACGACGCCCGCTCTGCCGGTCTCGAGGGCGGTTCAGCTGATGAGAGGGCCCGGCACGGCACCACCGACCTGCGTCTGCTGCTGGCCCGCGCCTACTACCACTCGGCTCAGCTCGCCCGGGCCGAGGCCGTGCTCAGGCCGTTGCTCGATGAGAGCCCGACCGACGCCTACGCCCATCTGCTGCTCGGGCGCACCCTGCAGCGTGCGGGTCGACACGACGACGCCGCTCGGCCGCTCGCACTCGCCCGGGTTCTCGGGGACTACGAGGTCCCCGAGCGGTAGGTCACCCCTGAAACGACCGAAAGGGCACTTCGTGCTGAGCTCTGGTGGGCCTGAGCCCCAGAGACTGCACGAAGTGCCCTTCGACGTTGAGAGGTCAGCGGGTGCGCAGCGAGTCGCGGATCTCGGTGAGCAGCAGAACCTCGGCGCTCGGCGCGTCGGGCTCCGGCTCCTCGCCCTTCTTGAGCGCAGCCATCAGCCGGTTCACCGGCATGACGATGACGAAGTAGACGGCGGCGGCGATGATGAGGAAGTTGAACGCGGCGTCGAGGATAAGCCCGAGGGAGAAGTCGGCATTGTTGATCGTGAAGTTGCCGACGGACTTGAGGTCAGGCTTGCTGAACACGGCAGCGATCAGCGGCGTGATCAAACCCTTGACGATGGCGTTGACGATGGCGGTGAAGGCGGCACCGAGTACGACCGCGACCGCGAGGTCGATGACGTTCCCTCGCATGACGAAGTCTTTGAATCCCTTGAGCATGGTGAATCCTGTTCTGTCGGCACCGACCGATCTGGGCGGTGCGTGGTGTGTTCGCCGCTGGCTGCCGGAAGATCCGGGTCACGGGTCTGAGAGCACTGGTCTGATGCTCAGACGGCCGGCGAACTCGGTCAGGCGTTGACCTGAGTGCAACGCCGTAGGAGCGGTGACACCGACGATGATAATGGTCTACGCGCCTCCCGGGCGCAAAGCCACCACGAAGTCCTCTCCGGCCCCCAGCGCGCTGAGGTGCTTGGCCACCTGCGCGGCGTCGGCAGGGGTCAGAGCCAGGGTCAGCTGCGTCGGCGCCCCCTGACCCCAGGTCGAGCCCGATGGGGTGCCGTTGCCGTTGCCGTTGCCGGAGACGCTGAGCACGACGACGTTCGACGCGGCCTGCGCCCCCGAGCCGGTGGTGTAGAGGTCGACGTGGCTGCCGGCCCGGGCACCCGTCGCGTGGACGTCGAGCACCGGAACCGCCATGGCCACGCGACCGGCCGGCTGCCCCGCGAGCAGGTCGGCGCCGACCAGTCGCGACGGGGTCAGCACCTCACCGGCGTCGACCGCCGAAGAGACGACCTGACCGACGACGAGGTCGGCTGTCGGGAAAGCTCGCTCGGGGCGCACCCGTGCCGGCACCTCGATCACCTCGACGTCACTGGCGCCCAGCACCGACCCGGCGGCGAGCGCGCGAGCCGTGACGACCGTCGCCGCGCCGGGCGGCGGTACCCGGTCTCGGGTGATGGCTGACAGGGTCACGAGGGCGGCCACCCCGGCCAGCAGGGCAGCCGCGACCCGCCGCCACCGAGCCCGTCGGGCGCGCCGCCGACGGGGGTTGGACACCGAGCGGCGCCGGCCGGCCGATGTAGGAGGCGATGAGCTGCCCGCGTGATCGCCGCCGGTCGTGCGGGGGTGCCGGGCGAACATCAGGGCAGGGTCAGTGGCAGTACGAGCCCGTCGAGGCTGCGCCGGCACGGGCAGGTCGCCTCGGCGTCGCCTTCGTGCGCGGGCAGCTGCCCGATCGCGTGGCGTAGCACGCCCTTGAGGCGGTCGACGTTGGCTGCGAACACGCGGAGCACCTCGTCGTGGCTGACGGCCACTCCGCCGTCGACCCCGGCATCGAGGTCGGTGACCATGGCGATCGTGGTGAAGCACAGGGCGAGCTCGCGGGCCAGGCCGGCCTCGGGCATCGTGGTCATGCCCACGACGTCCCACCCGGCCTGCTGGTGCATCAGAGACTCTGCCCGGGAGGAGAACCGCGGCCCGTTGATCACCACGAGAGTGCCGTCGGTGACCACGTCGAAGCCCGCCAGTCGGGCAGCATCGACAGCCATGGCTCGGCCGTTCGGGCAGTACGGGTCGGCGAAACCGACGTGCACGACCGGGCCCTCGGCCTCATAGACCGTATGCTCGCGGCCCCAGGTGCGATCGACCAGCTGGTCGGGAACGACGATGGTGCCCGGGCCGTTCTCGGCCCGGAGCGAACCGACGGCACACGGCGAGAGCACCTGACGTGCGCCGACGGCTCGCAGGGCCCACAGGTTGGCGCGGTAGTTCACCTGGTGCGGCGCGAACCGGTGCCCCCTGCCGTGGCGGGCGACGAAGGCGACGGAACGCCCGTCGACCTCGCCGATGACGAGCGGGTCACTCGGCCGGCCGAACGGGGTGTCGACCGACACCGTCTCGTAGTCGCTGAGGAAGTCATAGAGGCCGGAGCCGCCGATGACGCCGATCTCTGCTGTGGTGCTCATGCCGGAAGCCTAGGTGCGCCGAGCGGCCTTGCCGCTCGACGACGGTGGCCTGTGGACGGGCGCGGCGGTGGTCAGGAGGGTGTGGACGACGAGCCGGATGACCCCGACGACGTCGAACCGGTGGAGGAGCCCGACCCAGAAGAGCCCGAGCCCGATGATCCCGACCCGGAGGAGCCCGAGCCCGATGATCCCGACCCGGAGGAGCCCGACGATCCTGAGCCCGATGATCCCGAGCCGCTCTTCGATCCCGACGAGTCGGACGACGAACCTGAGCCCTCGTTGGTGGTCGACGAGCCGTTCGACGACTCCTTCGAACCGCCTCCTGATCCGGAGCCACCAGCGGCCTTCGCGCTCTTGGCGGCCGCCGCGCGCGAGTCGGTCTTGTAGAAGCCCGAGCCCTTGAACGAGATGCCGACCGGGTGGATGACCTTGCGCAGCGAGTGTTCGCCGCACTCGGGGCAGAAGGTCAGCGAGTCGTCGGTGAACGACTGGCGGATGTCGAACGCGTGCTGGCACGCCTGGCACGCGTAGGAGTAGGTGGGCATGGGTGACCTCGGTCGTCAATGGGGGAGGTGAGCAGGGGAAGTCTACGGCCAGCCCGCGAGGCGCCCCCCGCGGCTGACCTCGAGGATGCGCCGCTCGGTGCGGCCGCGCACCTTGGAGGTGGTGACCACGAGGAACCGGTCACCGTGACGGATCGTGGTGTGCTGCCCCGGCACGAAGCCCTCACCGTCACGCACGATGAGCGTGACGTTCGCCCCCTTGGGCAGGCGCAGCTCGAAGACCGCCACGCCGTGCAGCCGAGAGTGGGCCCCGACCGACACCTGCACGACGTCGGCCCCGATCTCCACGAGGGTCGTGCTCTCGAGGTCGACCTCGACCGAGTGCACCTGCTCGACCAGGCCCAGGCGGCGGGCCACCCAGCCCAGGGTGGGAGCCTGCACGATGGTGAAGATGACGACCAGCATGAAGACGAGGTCGAAGATCCACTCGGTGTCAGGCGTGCCGGTGGTCAACGGCACCGTCGCGAGCACGACCGGCACGGCGCCCCGCAGGCCCGCCCACGACAAGAAGGCCTGGTCGCGCCACGACATCCGGAACCACACGGTCGAGGCGATGACCGACAGCGGTCGCGCCACGAGCAGCAGCACCAGGCCGATGACGATCGCCGGAACGAGCTGCTCGTCGAGGCGGAACGGGTCGGCGAGCAGGCCGAGCATCACGAACAGCCCGATCTGCGCGATCCAGCCCATCGCGTTGCCGAAGCTCTGGAACGACGTGCGGTTGGGCAGCCCCATGTTGCCCAGCACGAGGGCGCTGAGGTAGGTGGCCAGAAAGCCCGACACGTGCGCGGCCGCGCCGAGCGCGTAGGCGAACACGGTGAGGGTGACCACGCCGATCGAGAACAGGGCCGACGACCCGCCCGCGACCCGCTTGAGCAGCTGACCGCCCAGCCAGCCGACCGTGACTCCCACCACGGCGCCGCCGCCGAGCTCGAGCACCGCGAGCCAGAGCAGCTCGAGCGGGCCCAGTGACTCACCGCCCGGCACGCCCTGTGCTGAGAAGGCGACGACGAGGATGACGACCGGTGCGTCGTTGAAGCCGGCCTCCGCCTCGAGCATGCCCGAGAGCCGTCTGGGCAGCGGCACGTTGCGCAGCACCGCGAAGACGGCGGCGGCATCCGTCGACGTGACGATGGCTCCCATCAGCAGCGAGATGGTCCACGACAGCGGTAGGAGAGCGTGCGCGGCCACGGCGACGACGAGCACCGACACGATCACCCCGACCGTCGAGAGCAGCGCGGCGGGCGCCACCGCCTCCTTGATGTTGCTCCACGACGTCGTGAGACCACCCTCGGCGAGGATGAGCACGAGTGCTGCGTACCCGAGCACCCGGGTCAAGGAGGCGGAGTCGAACTGGATGCCGGCCCCGGCGTTGCCGAGAGCCAGACCGATGCCGAGATAGATCAGCAGCGAGGGCAGGCCAGAGCGAACAGAGAGGCGAACGGCGGCCACGGCCACGAGCATCACCACCGAGCCGATGAGCAGCACGCGCGTCAGGTCGTCGAGGGTCATCCCCGACGGTGTGATCAGTGGTGCTGCGAGCATGGGCGACTCCTCGCGGTTGCTGGCGCAATCCAACCATCCCGACGGCTACGGCCGCGTCGGCGTCCGCCGCACCACCGCCCCGCCAGCACCCCGCCACCGGTCGCCACGCCCTCTCACCCTCCCTTGGGCTCCCTCGGTCGCCGGTGTTCGTGGCCTAGTCTCGTGGCGTGTCCCGCTCCAAGCTCGCCCGTCGTATCGGGCTGTCGGTCGTCGCGCTGGTGCTGTTCGCCCTCGTGGCCGCGAGCATTCTCGCGATCGGCGTGGTGCGTCAGTCGTTCCCGCAGACCGGGGGTGAGCTGGACGTCGAAGGCCTCACCGGCACCGTGCAGGTTCAGCGCGATGCCCGCGGCATCCCGACCATCTACGCCGACAACGCCGGCGACCTCTTTCGCGCCCAGGGCTACGTCAACGCCCAGGACCGCTTCTTCGAGATGGACTACCGGCGCCACCTGACTGCTGGCCGGCTCTCCGAGCTGGTCGGCTCGGGCGGTCTCGAGGCCGACAAGGTCATCCGCACGATGGGGTGGCGGCGGGTCGCAGAGCAGGAGCTGCCCAAGCTCGCCCCCGAGACGCGCCAGTACCTGCAGGCGTACGCCGACGGGGTCAACGCCTGGGTCAAGTCCAAGGGTTCGCCCGAGGAGATGTCGCTCGAGTACCGCGTGCTCGACCTCCAGCACCCGGGCTATCGCGTCGAGCCCTGGACCCCTGTCGACTCCCTGGCCTGGCTCAAGGCGATGGCGTGGGACCTGCGCGGAGACTACGACGACGAGCTCGCTCGGGCCCGCCTCTCGCGGGGCGGCCGCATCGGGGTCAAGCAGATCAACCTGCTCTACCCGCCCTACCCCTTCGAGCGGAACCTGCCCATCCTGTCGGCCGACGACTGGACGCCGGCAGTCCAGCCGACTGCCCAGGCGGCCGGGCCGATCCCGCCGGCCCTGCGCACCGCATCGGGTCAGGCTGCGGTCGACCGCGCCTCTGCAGCGGTAGAGGCCGTGCCTGCCACCCTCGGCAAGGGCGAGGACATCGGCTCCAACTCGTGGGTCGTGTCGGGCACGCGCACCACGACGGGCAAGCCGTTGCTCGCCAACGACCCGCACCTCTCACTCGGCATCCCCAGCATCTGGTCACAGGTCAACCTCCAGTGCCGCACGGTCAGCACGGCGTGCCCCTTCCAGGTGTCGGGCTTCTCCTTCGCGGGGCTGCCGGGGGTGGTGATCGGCCACAACCAGAAGGTCGCGTGGGGCTTCACCAACCTCGGCCCCGACGTCACCGACTTCTACCTCGAGCAGGTCACCGGCAACACCTACCTGCGCGACGGCGCCAGCGTGCCCCTAAAGGAGCGCACCGAGACGATCAAGGTGGCCGGTGCCGCCGACGTGCAGATCACGGTGCGCTCGACCGTGCACGGGCCGATCCTGTCTGACGTGATCGCAGGCATCAACGAGGCGGGTGACCGGGTCGTCGTGCGAGGCGCACCTCAGGCCAACTCGTACGCCGTGTCGATGGCCTGGACCGCCCTGACCCCGAGCAACACCGCAGATGCCATCTTCGCCCTCGACAAGGCGCAGAACTGGGACCAGTTCCGCGCAGCTGCGGCCCTGTTCGCGGTGCCCTCGCAGAACCTCGTCTACGCCGACACCGCCGGCCATATCGGCTACCAGGCCCCGGGCCGCATCCCGGTTCGACGCAGCTCGACCTCTGGCGCCCCACCCGGCTTCTGGCCGGCTCCCGGCTGGGACAGCCAGTGGGACTGGAAGGGCTGGGTTCCCTTCGACCAGCTGCCCTACTCCTACGATCCGCCCGAAGGCTTCATCGTCACGGCGAACCAGGCGGTGACCGCCAGCGACACCCCGTTCCTGACCAGCGAGTGGGACTACGGTTTTCGGGCCCAGCGCATCCGCGCGTTGCTCGGCTCGGCGAAGAAGGTCTCGCCCGAGATGATGACCCAGATCCAGGGCGACGTGCGCAACACCTTCGCCCCGTCACTGATCGAGCGGCTCCTGGAGGTGCAGGTCGACGACTTCACGGCGCAGGCGCAGGGACTGCTGCGTGACTGGGACGGCACCCAGACCGGCGACAAGGGCCGCGACGGCGCCTCGGCCGCCTACTACAACGCCGTGTGGAAGTACCTGCTCCAGTACACCTTCGACGAGCTGCCACCCGACCTCGCCGCCGACGGGGGCAGCCGCTGGATGATCGTCATCGAGCAGCTGCTGAAGGACCCCAAGAACGACTGGTGGGACGACAAGACCACCCCAGGCGTCACCGAGGGGTCGGGTGAGATCCTCAAGCGGGCCCTCGTCGAGGCCCGCCTCGACCTCGCCCGCAAGCTCGGCAAGGTGCCCGCCACGTGGCGTTGGGGGCGGCTGCACCAGCTCGACCTCCAACACCCGGTGCTGGGCGGCGACAGCGTGCCCGACGTGGTGCGCAGCATCTTCAACCGCGGCGGCATCGAGCTCGGCGGCGGCAACGCGATCGTCAACGCCAACAGCTGGGATGCCGCTGCCCCCGGGTACGACGTCACGACCGGGCCCTCGATGCGCATGGTCGTCGACCTCGCCGACCTCAACCGCTCGGTCTGGGTCAACTCCACGGGGGAGTCGGGGCACGCCTACCACCCGAACTACACCGACCAGATCGACGCCTGGGCGGCAGGGGAGAGCTTCCCCTGGCCGTTCACTCCGGATGCCGTCAAGGCCGCCTCTCAGGCCGAGCTTACCCTGCGTCCGCCGGGCCGCCAGGCCACCCCTTCACCGTGACAACGGTGCCGGTCGTGCTCACCCAGCCGTCGACGGGGCGGTCGTGCTCGTCGCGCGGCAGGTCGACCTCGCTGGCCTCGCCCTCGTGCAGCAGCGTCAACACGGGTGTCGACGGGTCGCGGTGGCCTAGGGCCCGGTCGTAGCAGCCTCCACCCTGGCCGAGGCGGGTGCCGCGGCGGTCGACCGTCAGACCGGGGGTGATGACCAGCGCAGCGCTCGAGAGGGCGTCTTCGCCCAACCACTGCTGCCCGGCATCCCGGCCCGCGCCTGCCGCGCTGGAGCCTCGGGTGACCGTGCTCTGGTTGGCGACCGTGCCGGCCACGGCGCGGCGCCACTGCAGTGAGAAGTCGGCGAGCGTCACGGGCACGATCACCTCGTGACCTGCCGCGAGCAACCGCTCGATGAGCAGGCCGGTGGGAGGCTCGTCGGGCAGCGACTCGTAGGCGGCCACACGCACCGGGCCAGAGAGCCGGCCGGCCAGGCCCAGCACGGCATCCGCGATGGCCTCGCCGGCAGCCGCGACCTGCTCGTCGGACAGGGCGGCCGAGATCGCCCGGCGCCGAGCCCGGGCGGCGTGACGCAGGTCACGCTTGGCGCCTAAGCTCTGCACGCCCCGATTATCCCATACGCCGGAAGGCGTCCGAGGCTCCCCGTATGGTGATCGCATGAGTCAGAGGGGGTTGGCCGAGGCCGTGTCGCGCATGCGCGATCGTGGGCTCGGCGCGGAGGCCATCGCCGTGTTCGAGCACTACTACACCCAGCTCGAACGGGGTGCCCTGGGCACGGTTCCCGAGTCGACGATCCGCCCCCTCGGTGAGGTTCAGGAGCTCGGCAACGTATCGGTGTCGCACGAGGAGGCGAGGAGTGCCCTCTCACAGACGGCGGTCATCAAGCTGAACGGTGGTCTCGGAACGGGCATGGGCATGACGGGTGCGAAGTCGGCTCTCGTCGTCAAGGACGACCTCACCTTTCTCGACATCATCGCGCAGCAGGTGCTCTCGCTGCGCGAACAGTGGGACGTCGAGCTGCCCCTCGTGCTGATGAACTCCTTCCGCACGTCGGAGGAGTCGCTGAAGATCCTCGCCAAGTACCCGGCCCTTCCGGTCGAGGGGCTGCCACTCGACTTCATCCAGAACGCCGAGCCGAAGCTACGACCCGATGACCTGACCCCGATCGACTGGCCCGAAGACCCTGAGCTCGAGTGGTGCCCCCCCGGGCACGGCGACGTCTACGTCTCGCTGGTCACCTCGGGCGTGCTCGATGCCTTGCTGGAGAAGGGGATCCGCTTCGCGTTCCTCTCCAACTCCGACAACCTCGGCGCGACCTGCGACCCCGACGTCGCGGCCTGGATGGTCGAGCACGACCTGCCCTACGTGGCCGAGGTCTGCCGAAGAACGAGGAGCGACCGCAAGGGTGGGCACCTGGCCGTCCGCAAGGCTGACGGCCAGCTCATCCTGCGTGACACCGCCATGGTGCAGGAGGGGGAGGAACGCTACTTCCGCGACACCACCCGGCACAGCACGTTCAACGCCAACAACGTCTGGATCAACCTCGAGGTACTCCGCGAGCGGATGAGAGCCCACGACGGGGTGCTGGGCCTACCGATCATCGTCAACCGCAAGCCCGTCGACCCGGCCGACCCTGCCAGTCCCGAGATCATCCAGATCGAGTCCGCCATGGGCACCGCGATCGAGGTATTCGAGGGCTCGGAAGCGCTGCTCGTGCCCCGCACCCGCTTCCGGCCCGTGAAGACGACCAACGACCTGCTCGTCGTGCGCTCCGACTTCTTCTCCCTCGACGAGAGCTACCACGTGGTGGCCGTTCGGCCCGGTCCCGAGCCCTACGTCGACCTCGACTCCGCCTACCGGTTCGTTCCCGGCTTCGAGGCCCGCTTTCCCTACGGCCCGCCCTCGCTGGCCGAGTGCACGAGCCTGCGGGTCATCGGTGACCCCGTCTTCGAAGAGGACGTGCGCTGCATCGGAGACGTGCTCATCGACGGGCTGCGCCGGGTGCGCCGTAGCGCCGTGCTCGGTGGGCTCAACGACGCGGTGGGCGAGCCCGGCGTGTCAGACCTGCGTTCGGTCGACGACCACCTGCGCTCGATCCTGGCCTCCCTCCAGCCGTCACCGACCCGGTCACTGCCGTTGGCCGAGGCGTTGGGCCTGGTCGTGGCCCGCGACGTTCGTGCCAAGGTCGACCTCCCGGGCTTCGACAACTCCTCGATGGACGGCTACGCCGTGTGTTCCCCCTCACTGGCAGGGGCCGGCGAGGAAGCGGTGCGGCTGCGCATCGTCGGCGAGGTCGCGGCCGGTGACGACCCGAGCTTCACCGTCTCGCCGGGCGAGGCGGCCCGCATCATGACGGGTGCCCGGATGCCGGCGGGAGCCGACGCGGTGATCGCTGTGGAAGACACTGATGGGGCAGCCCAGGGCGAGGTCGAGTGTCGGGCCGAGGCGCCGAGCGGCACCTACGTGCGTCGCCGGGGCGAGGACATCGCCGCGGGCACGGTCGTGGCCTCGGCCGGAGACGTCGTCGGGTCGCGCACGATCGCGGTGCTCGCGGCGTGCGGGCACGGCGAGGTCGAGGTGCACGCCCGACCGCACGTGGTCGTTCTGTCGACCGGTTCAGAGCTCGTCTCGCCGGGAGGCTCTCTGGGCCCCGGGCAGATTCACGACTCCAACAGCTCGATGCTGTGGGCCGAGTGCATCGCGGTCGGGGCCTCCGCCGAGATTCGCGCGGCGGTCGGCGACACCGACGCCGAGCTGCTCGCTGCCCTCGACGAGATCGTCGCTCAGGCTGACGTGATCATCACGAGCGGTGGCGTGTCGATGGGCGCCTATGACGTCGTCAAGAGTGCCTTGCGCACCGAGGGCGTCGACTTCGTCAAGGTGGCGATGCAGCCGGGCAAGCCCCAGGGTTTCGGATTTCTCACCGGACCCGGTGGGCGCCGGGTGCCGCTGTTCGCGCTCCCTGGCAACCCGGTGTCGTCGTTCGTCTCGTTCGAGATCTTCGTGCGACCAGCCCTTCGGCGCCTGATGCGGCTGGCCCCGGAGAAGCGGCGTCTGCGTCGGGCCACCCTCACCGAAGGGGTGCGCTCGTTCAGTGGGCGGCGGCAGTTCGGCCGGGCTGTTCTGTCGCGGTCACCGGAGGGTCCCCTGCTCGCCGGTCCCGTGGCCGGGCAGGGCTCGCACTTCGTCGGCGACCTCGCCCGAGCGAACGGCCTGTTCATCGTGCCCGACGACGTCAGCGAGCTCGACGCCGGAGACGTCGTCGACGTGATCCTGCTCGACAGCGATGCGTGACGTGCCGCCATCCGAGAGCCCGAGCGGTCTGACGCACCTGCGCGCCGACGGCACCGCCCACATGGTCGACGTGTCGGCCAAGGCGGTGACCGCGCGCGAGGCGAGTGCCGCGGGTCAGGTGCTGCTCCACGCCGAGGCGGTTGCTGCCCTGCGCGGCGGCAACGTGCCCAAGGGTGACGCGCTCGGGGTCGCGCGGCTGGCCGGCATCCAGGCCGTCAAGCGCACCCCCGAGCTGATCCCGCTCGCCCACCCGATCGCCGTGCACGCGGTCGAGGTCGACCTCGAGGTCGTCGACACGGGCGTGCGCATCACCGCCACGGTTCGCACCGCCGACCGCACAGGGATCGAGATGGAGGCGTTGACCGCCGTGAGCGTGGCTGCGCTCGCGCTGGTCGACATGGTCAAGGCGGTCGACAAGCACGCCCGCATCACCGACGTGCGGGTCACCGCGAAGTCGGGCGGACGCTCGGGAGACTGGCATGAGTGAGCTGGTCGGGGCCGGTCACACCGCCGTGGTGGTCACCTCCTCGAACCGGGCGGCCGCCGGCGTCTACTCCGACACCTCGGGCCCGGTGATCGTCGAACGTCTGCGCGAGTGGGGATTTCAGGTCGACGACGCGGTGGTGGTGGCCGACGGAGACGCGTTCGGCGCGGCCCTCCGCGAGGCGATCGGTCGAGCGCCCAGCCTGGTGCTGACCACCGGTGGCACCGGGCTGACCCCCACCGACGTCACGCCGGAACAGACCCTGCCGGTGCTCGACCGGCTCGTGCCGGGCGTCGCCGAGGCGCTGCGCGCCGCGGGCATCGCCAAGGGCGTGCCCACGGCGATGCTGTCGCGTGGGCTCGTCGGCATCTCCGGGGCGACCTTCGTGGCCAACCTGCCCGGGTCGAGGGGCGGGGTGCGCGACGCCCTCGCAGTGCTCGAACCGGTGCTCGCCCATGTGCTCTCTCAGGTGGCCGGTGGCGACCACCCGCGCTCGTGATCGACCGGTGCTCCGACGCCGTGATGCAATGGTGGGTGTGGTGACGCGATGAGGATGCCGTGGCGCCCCCACCGCGAAGGCCGCGCCACGTGGCCGGTGGTGTTGCGTGAGTCGTTTCACGAGCCGACGATCGTGCTGCGGCCGTTGCGCTCCTCCGACGAGCAGGAGTGGCAGCGCCTGCGCCAGGCCAACGCGACCCACGTCCAACCGTGGGAGCCGACCCTGCCACCGGGAGCCGACCCGAGCGGTCCGGTGTCGTTCCGGCAGTTCGTGCGTGACCTCGACCACGAGGCGAGGGCAGACCGGGCCCTGCCCTGGTGCATCGACGTGGGCGGTCACATCGTCGGTCAGGTGCACGTCTTCGGAATCGTGCGTGCCGCCCAGCAGTCGGGCGCGGTCGGCTACTGGCTCGATGCCGCTCACACCGGCCGCGGCATCGCCACCCGGTCGTTGGCGCTGGCCATCGACCACGCCCTCGGGCCGGCTGGTCTGCATCGCATCGAGGTGAACATCCGCGGCGACAACCTGCGGTCGTTGGCGGTGGTCGAGCGGCTCGGGCTGCGTGACGAGGGGGTGCGCGAGCGCTTCCTGCACATCGACGGTCAGTGGCGCGACCACCGCACCTTCGCAGTGACGAGCGACGAACTGGCAGAACGGGGCACGCTCACAGCACGCCTGTCCCGGTCGTAACGCCAGCCTCTTGCGCGACACGCATCGAATGTGCGCGGAGTCGGCTCGTCAGCGTCCTACGGTGGGCCTCGTGCAAGGCAGCCTGATCTTCGTCGTCATCGTGGCGGTCTGGGCCGCCTACCTCGTGCAGCACTGGGTTCGCCGTCGCGAGGACGCTGCGGCGACCCGCTCGGTCGACGGGTTCTCCGAGGCCATGCGGGTGCTGCAGAAGCGCCCGTTCCTGCGCGGTCCTGAGCTGGCCGAGCCCCGACCCGACTCCTACTCCGTCACCCCGGCACGCAGCAGCCGGGCGACGGTCGAGGTCAAGCGGGCTCAGCCGGTGGGGTCGGCTCGAGCCGGCTCACCGTTGACCGCCCGTTCGACCCGAGGCAGCGCCGCTATCACCCGCACCACCGCTGGCACCCCTGCTGGCACCCCTGCTCGTACCGCCGCCGGCACTGCGCCGACCCAACCCGACCACGTCAAGGTGGAACCGATGCCCGAGACCCATCGACCGAAGCGCGCCCCCGACGAGCAGCGACGGCCAGCAGTGTCGATGGGCCAGCGACGACTGCGAGCAGCCCTGCTGCTTGTGGCGCTGGTCTGGGTTCCGACCTCGATCACGCTCGCCGCGACGAACGTGCTCACCTGGCTTTCCGTACCGTTCGCGGTGCTCACCGTCGCGGCCGTGCTCGTCTGGTTGCGCACCGAGGCCGCGGCCGACCGGGCTCGTGGGGTCGCCGGCAGCAACGCCGCTCACCCTGAGCTCGAGCTCGCCACCGACGACACGCAGGCCGTGCACACCCACGTCTACGCCGCATCCTCGGGGCCTGCCGCGCCTGCCACCGTCGAGGGCGAGGATGTCGCCACGCCGGTCGTTGCCGCCACTGTCGGTGCGCAGGATGCCCCGGCTGCACGCCGTCAGATCGCGTCCTTCTTCGACGGTGAGGCCGCCACTGCGGTGGCGGTCGGGGCCGCCGGGGTCTCGACAGTGACCGCGGTGCCAGCCGCTGCGGCCGAGCCGCTCGCTCCGGGAACCTGGAGCCCGGTGCCGGTGCCCCGCCCGACCTACGCGCTGAAGGCCAAGGCCGAGCCGCGTCTCACCGAGAGCGGCATCCCCGCCGACGTCTTCGCCACTCCCGAGTTCGCCGACGAGGCCGACGAGCTCGACGAGCGTGCTCGCTTCACCCGCCGCGCCGTCTCTGGCTGACTGCCCCGCGAGGGGCTGTGTGACGTCGGGATAGGTCACGGGCGCTGGAGCGCTGCGGCGCCCGTGAGCCGAAGGCCGCTCGCGCCGGGAACCCGGAGCCCGGTGCCGGTGCCCCGCCCGACCTACGCGCTGAAGGCCAAGGCCGAGCCGCGTCTCACCGAGAGCGGCATCCCCGCCGACGTCTTCGCCACTCCCGAGTTCGCCGACGAGGCCGACGAGCTCGACGAGCGTGCTCGCTTCACCCGCCGCGCCGTCTCTGGCTGACTGCCCCGCGAGGGGCTGTGTGACGTCGGGATAGGTCACGGGCGCTGGAGCGCTGCGGCGCCCGTGAGCCGAAGGCCGCTCGCTCGGCGCTGGTCAGGCGGTGGCTGGGCTCCCTTGGCTGTCGCCACCCTCGTCCAGCTCGGTCGTGATGTCAGTGGGAGAGTCGTCTGAGAGGAGGTGCTTGCCCACCGCGTTGAGCACGGCCGCGAACGGCACGGCCACCAGGGCGCCGACAATGCCGGCGAGGATGGAACCGGCCGCAATCGCGAGGATGACCGCGAGCGGGTGCACACTGACGGCCTTGCCGAGCAAGAACGGCTGCAGCACATGCGACTCGACCTGCTGCACACCGATAACGACGGCAAGCATGATCAGGGCCACCCCCGGGCCGTGCGCGACGAGGGCGAGCAACACCGCGACCATGCCCGAGAGCAGCGCACCGACGATCGGGATGAAGGCCAGCAGGAACACCAGGATGCCGATGGGCAGGGCGAAGGGGACCCGCAGGATGGCGGCGCCCACTCCGATGCCGATGGCGTCGACCGCGGCGACGATCAGGGTGGCCCGCACGAAGGCCGAGAGCTGGCCCCAGGCGATGACGCCCGAGGAGTGCACCCGGTCACGAGCGACGCGGGGAAAGAGCCGGACGACCCAGGCGAAGATGCGCGGGCCCTGGTAGAGGAAGAAGAAGAGGGCGAACAGGGCGATGAACAGGCCTGCGACGAAGTGGGTGGCGGTCAGGCCGATGGACGAGGCGGTGTCGCCGAGGTTGCCGCTCTTGCTCACCTGGTTGCGCAGCTCGTCGAAGTAGCCGTTGAACTGCGAGTCGGTGATCTTGAAGGTGGTGCGCACCCAGTCGCGGATCTGCTCGAGCCCGCTGGCCACCTGGCTGGTCAGGTCGGAGAAGCCACTCGAGAACTGAGACCCGACCAGGGTCAGGGCGCCACTGACGACCAGCAGCAACGCAACCAGGGTGATGCCAGCCGCCGGGCCGGCCGGAAGTCGCCGCCGTAGCCTGGCCGTGAGCGGGCCGAGCAGGGCGGTGAGGAGCAGGGCGATCAGGATGGGCACGACGATCTCGGACACCTCGCGGATGGCCAGCGTCAGCACGAAGATCCCGGCTGCGATGAGCAGCAGACGCCACGACCACTCACTGGCCGCCCGCACCGTCGGTGGCACGGCTGAAGAGCCGCCGGTGTGCCTCGGGACCGAACCCGCTGCCGACGGTCGAACCGCAGGCTCATGTTCAAGGGGTGGTCGAGGCCCGCGGTCGGGAGGCAGGGTCGGCACGTGGTCGGTCGGCGCGCTGTCGGTTTCGCTGTTCACGCTCATACCGTATGTCGAGAAGGGAGGTGTCTCCACGCGGACAGCACGCCCCGGTGACGAGATCCACCCCGGTTGCGGCATGATGCGGCGATGAACGAAGATCTGGTCGAGCGCGCCGAGTCCGACCCGCAGCGTCCGCGCTATCACTTCACGGCGCCCGGGGGCTGGCTGAACGACCCCAACGGGCTGGGTCAGTGGCAGGGCACCTACCACCTCTTCTACCAGTACAACCCGCACGCGGCCGTGCACGGTCGTATCCACTGGGGGCACGCGACCAGCCAGGACCTGGTCACGTGGAACGACGAGCCCGTGGCCCTGGTTCCGAGCGATGACGGGCCCGATCGTGACGGCTGCTGGTCGGGCGTCCTCGTCGACGACCAGGGCACCCCCACGTTGGTCTACTCGGGAAACCGTGACGGTCGGCAGCTGCCCTGCGTGGCGACCGGTTCAGCCGACCTGCGCACCTGGGTGACCGACCCGGGCAACCCGGTGATCGACCACCCCCCGCCGGGTCTCGACGTCACCGGCTTCCGCGACCACTGCGTGTGGCGGGAGAGCGGTCACTGGCGGCAGCTGGTCGGATCGGGAGTCACCGGAGTCGGCGGCACGGCGCTGCTCTACGACTCCGACGACCTGCGTGAGTGGCGCCTGGTCGGCACGCTGCTCGTCGGCGACACCAACGAGCGTGATCGCACAGACGACTACTGGACCGGAGACATGTGGGAGTGCGTCGACCTGTTCCGTCCACCGTCGCTCGAACCGGGCGGCCCGGCATCCGACGTGCTGGTGCTCTCGGCCTGCGACGACGTGTCACTGCACCACGCGCTCTACCTCACTGGAACCTACGCCGGCGACCACTTCGACCCGGTCGCGCTGGAGCGGCTCGACCTCGGCGGCTCGTGCTTCTACGCTCCGCAGTCGTTCACCGACGAGGGGGGTCGGCGAGTGATGTTCGGCTGGCTCCAGGAGGAGCGGCCAGAGGCCTCCAGCGTGGCCGCCGGTTGGGCGGGCGCCCTGTCGGTGCCCCGCGAGGTGACGCTGGGCGTCGACGGCGCGCTCTGGCAGGCGCCGGTCCGTGAGGTGGCGTCGCTGCGTTCGGAGCCGGTCGTGGGGGCCGTCGGGGTGCTCGACCAGGGCCGGCGCATCGCCCTCGGCTCTGGCGTGGCCGTCGACGTCGAACTGGTGGTGCGGCTCGAACCGGGCGCGGTGGTCGAGGTGGCGGTGCGGGCCACTCCTGACGACGAGGAGCGCACGGTCATCCGGCTGGCTCGTGGCACGGCTGATGACGCCGGGCAGGTGCGGCTCGAGCTCGACCGGTCGCGAAGCACCCTCGACCCGGCGGTAGAGGCGCTGGAGCGACAGGGGCTGGTGCCGGTTGGCCTCGACGGCAGCGTCGCGTTGCGGGTGCTCGTCGACCACTCGGCCCTGGAGGTGTTCGCCAACGGACGCGCGCTCGCGTCGCGCACCTATCCCACCCGAGACGACGCGCTCGGGGTTCAGCTCGTGCTGACCAGCGGCTCGGCGGTGCTCGACTCGGCGACGACGTGGGTGATGCGCGACATCTGGAGCGGGCCGCGCACTCTCTGGCCCTCGGTGGACGGCTAACGCACCAGAGCCGCGGTCTGGCGGGCGATCGCGAGCTCTTCGTTGGTCGGCACGACCGCGATCGTGACGGGGGAGTCGTCGGTGCTGATGATGCGTGCCGCCGACGAGGGGGCGCCGTTGCGCTCGGCATCGAGTCGCAGACCCAGACCGCCCAGACCGGCGACCACAGCGGCTCGCAGAGTGGCACTGTGCTGCCCCACTCCGGCGGTGAAGCTCAGCACGTCGAGATGACCCAGCTGGGCGAGATAGGCGCCCACGTAGTGCTTGATCCGGTGCACGACCACCTCGAAGGCGAGGGTCGCGTGCTCGTCGCCCTCACCCATGAGCCGTTCGAGGGTGCGGAAGTCGTTGGCGCCGGCCAGCCCGAGCAGGCCCGATCTCTGGTTCAGGAGAGCATCGACCTGCTCGCTCGTGAGGCCCTCCTCGCGGTGCAGGAACGCGTGCAACCCGGGGTCGACGTCGCCCGACCGGGTGCCCATGACGAGCCCCTCGAGCGGAGTCAGCCCCATCGAGGTGTCGATCGCGCGTCCACCCCGCACTGCCGACGCCGAGCAGCCGTTTCCGAGGTGCAGCACGATCTGGTCGAGGTCGGCAAGCGGCCGACCGACCAGCTCGGCCGCCGCCGCCGAGACGAACTGGTGCGAGGTGCCGTGGAAGCCGTAGCGCCGGATGCGGTGCTTCGCCGCGAGCTCGCGGGGCACGGCGTAGGTCGCGGCCGGTAGCGGCAGGTCGGCGAAGAACGCCGTGTCGAAGACCGCCACCTGGGGCACGGCGAACCTCGCCCGGGCCGCCACGATGCCGGTGACCGCGCCGGGGTTGTGCAGCGGGGCGAGGGGGATGAGGTCACGGACGTGGCCGAGCACCGCGTCGTCGATGAGCACGGGGTCGCTGAAGTACGACCCGCCGTGCACGACGCGATGGCCGACGGCCCGGAGCGGGTCACGGTCGAGGTCGACACCGGCAGACGTCAGCTCGGACGTCATCACGGCGAGGGCTGCCCCGTGGTCGGCCACGCTGCTGCCCTGTTCGCCGATGTTCTCGACGAGGCCGGTGGCGAGAACCTGCGCCGTCTCGGGTACGAGCAGCTGGAACTTCAGTGACGACGAGCCGGCGTTGAGCACCAGCACCGGTGACGCGTCTTGACGGGTAGCAGAGCTCACGAGCAGGTCATTCCGTTCCGGGAGGTGGGGGGCTGGGCGGCAGGCCCTGGGCCTGAATCGCAGTGATGGCGACCGTGTTGACGATGTCGTCGACGAGGGCTCCTCGCGAGAGGTCGTTGACGGGCCGGCGCAAGCCCTGTAGCACCGGCCCGACCGCGATGGCGTGCGCGCTGCGCTGCACGGCCTTGTAGGTGTTGTTGCCCGTGTTGAGGTCGGGGAAGATGAACACGGTGGCCCGGCCGGCGACCGGCGACCCGGGCAGCTTCGCCTCGCCGACCGTGGGGTCGATGGCGGCGTCGTACTGGATCGGACCCTCGAGGAGCAGGTCGGGCTCACGCTCGCGCACGATCGCGGTCGCAGCCCTGATGCGTTCGACCTCGACCCCCGACCCCGACGCGCCCGTGGAGTAGGACAACATCGCTACCCGGGGCTCGATGCCGAACTGACGGGCGGTGGCCGACGACGAGATGGCGATGTCGGCGAGCTGCTCGGTGGTGGGGTCGGGGATCACGGCGCAGTCGCCGTAGACGAGCACCCGGTCCTCGAGGCACATGAGAAAGACGCTCGAGACCGTCTTGACGCCGTCTTGGGTCTTGATGAACTCGAGCGCCGGGCGGATGGTGTGGGCCGTCGTGTTGGCGGCCCCCGACACCATTCCGTCAGCGAGACCGAGGTGCACCATCATCGTGCCGAAGTAGGACACGTCGGTGACGGTGTCTCGCGCCTGCTCGAACGTGACACCCTTGTGGCTGCGGAGCCGCGCGTACTCGGCGGCGAAGCGGTCGACGAACCTCGTGTCGCGGGGCGAGATGATCTTTGCGGCGTCGAGGTCGAGCCCGAGCACGGAGCCGCGGGCCCGCACCTGGTTCTCGTCGCCGAGCAGGGTGAGGTCGGCCACGCCTCGACGCAGCAGGATCGAGGCAGCCTCGAGGATGCGGTCGTCGTGGCTCTCGGGGAGCACGATGTGCTTGCGGTCTGAGCGAGCGCGTTCCATCAGCTGGAACTCGAACATGAGCGGCGTGCGGGTCTCGGAGCCCGACACGTTGATAGCCGCGAGCAGGGCCGGTTGGTCGACGCCCTCCGAGAAGAGGCGCCGCGCCGTCTCGATCTTGTTCATCGACTCCTTGGTCATCGGGCCACGCACCTTGATGAGGCGCTGCGCCGTCGTGAACGTGTCGAGGCTGGTGACGGCGATCGGAAGGTTCTGCTGCACGCCCTCCGACAACCGTCGGATGGTGTCGGGGATCTCGTAGCCGCCGGTGAGCAGGATGCCGGCCAGGCTGGGGAAGGTGCCCGCCTGATGGGCCAGCACGAGACCGGGGATGAGGTCGGCGCGGTCGCTCGGCGCGATCACGGTGACGTCGGTGGACAGGCGCGACAGCACGTTCGGCAGGCTCATGGCCGCCACCACCAGGCCCAGACTGTCGCGGTCCATCCAGCTCTCGTTGCCCATCACGAGCTGGCCGTCGGTGGCCTCGACGAGGGCGCGGAAGGTGGGCGCTCGCAACAGCGGGGTCTCGGGCAGGGCAGCCGTGACAGGGATGCCGAGTCGGGCCAGCTCGGCCCGGGTCTCGTCGACCAAGGCGGCATCGACCCGGTTCGCAATCACCGCAACGGTATTCGCGTGGTTGGCCCGTAGTTCGGTCAGTGCGCTGGCTGCGGCGGTGGCGACCTGGTCGGGAGTGCGGTCTCGACCGTGCACGGCGAGCACCACCGGCGAGCCGAGGTTGGCGGCAACGCGGGCGTTGAACGACAGCTCGGTACCGGTCGAGACGTCGGTGTAGTCCGACCCGAGCACGACGACGACCTCGAAGCGAGCACTGAGGTGGCCGAACTTCTCGACGATGACGTGGAACGCCTCGTCGGGGTCGTCGTGAGCCTCGGCGTAGGTCACCCCGATGGCCTCGTCGTAGCTCTGGTCGATGCCCGGCTGGCTGAGCAGCATGTCGATGATGAGGTCGACCTCGTCGTCGGGTCCGTTACCGCCCAGCGTGGTCAGCGGGCGGAACACCCCGACCGAGCCGACCTCACGGATCAGGGCGTCGAGCAGGCCGAGCGCCACGGCGGACTTGCCGGTCAGGCCTTCGGGGGAGGCGACGTAGACGCTGCGGCTCACCCCACGAACCTAGCGGCCCAGCGGCATCCGGCCAACGGGGCTCGCCCCTACCGCTGCGCTCCTTCGCCGAGGGTATCGAGCCGGAGGCACAGCTCGTCGCGCAGCTCGGTGATGAGGAACCGTTGTTCGTGCACCAGCTCGAGCAACGACTCCACATCCGTCTTCGCCGCGATGTTCGTGTCGTAGTCGTGCTGCGCCAGCGAGGCCGAGATGGCGTCCTGGCGCTTGGCGGCGATCAGCAGGATGGCGCCCTGCAGGCCAGCGAGCATCGACAGGAAGAGGTTCAGCAGGATGAAGGGGTAGGGGTCCCATCCGGCGGTGAGACTGTTGACCACCGCCCAGACGACCATGAAGGCCACGAAACCGCCAACGAAGCCCCAGCTGCCCATGCTGTTGCGCATCGTGTCGGCGGCCCGTTCGCCAGGGGTCAGCGTGCTTCGTTGGGTGGCGTGCCAGTTCTGGGCCGCCACGCGGCGAGCGCTGGTGAGCCGGTGCTGAGATGGGCTGCGGTGCTGGTTCATGTCGGTCCCTCAGGTTGTCGCACGGCCCCCACGGTGGGTCGGATCGTGTGGAATCGGGTGGGGGAGCTGCTCAGACCACGGTAGAACCCCATCTGCCGGCCGTGTACCGACCTCGCTGACGCCGGCGAAGAGCGCCATCTCGTGCAGCATCGGCTCGAGCCCCTCGTCTCGGGCTGTGCGGGCGGGTCGTGAGCAGTGATGCCTGGCCGGTACCCACAAAACCCCGCTCGCCCAGATGCCGGGCGGGCGGGGTCTTCGTGGTGGAGCTGCGGGGATTCGAACCCCGGACCTTCTCATTGCGAACGAGACGCGCTACCACCTGCGCCACAGCCCCTCGTGCGTCAGGAACTCTAACACCAGGCCCGATGCCCGTGAAAACCGCCCACGCTACGTCTACGGTTGCGACCATCGCCCGAGGGGGCCGGCAACGGAGGAGGAACATCGTGCCCGAGGTGGCCTCGATCATCGAGTCTGTCGCTCGCGTGCTCTCACTGGCCGCCGTACCGGTGCTGGCCGTCGCCGTCGTCGTCTCGTTCGTGCGCCCGGGGAGGGCCACGTTGCGTTCCTGGCGGCCGGTTGTCGTCGCGATCTCCTCCTGCGTCTTCGTGGTGGCCGTGGCCGTCGTCGGGGTGGTGGCCGGTCAGCGGGCCGGCATCCCGTGGACGGCGCCCTGGACGGGGGTGGCTGCGCTTGTGCTGGTCGGTCTGCTGCTGCGCCGCGACGAGCGGTTCTGGGCCGGGCTCTCGGTGTTGGTGCTCGCCTACGGGCTGGTCGGTTGGGTGAGCGTGCTCGGGTTGTCGCACAGCTACGCCACGGAGACGGGCGGGTGGCGGGGGGTGCGGCTGCTCGTCGCGTGGGCCGGCCCGCAGGCCAACCCACAGGCACCGGACTTCACGCTCGCCGTCGCGTACCTGTCGATCGTGCAGTACGGCATCCCGCTGGCGGTGACCGTTGCGGTCGCGTGGGTGCTCGCGACGCGAAGCCGGATGTCGCGACTCGAACGGGTCGCGCTGCTGCTCGTCGGTGGCATGCTGCTCGCCGAGGTCATCGTGGGCGCGACGCTGTCCACCATCACCTTGGCCGTGGGAGTGGTGGCCGGTCTTCCGCTGCTGCTGGGGGTCGCCGCTCTGCTCGGGAGCCTGCTCATGCTGGTCACGGTGGGCCCCGGGGCCGCGACCGGAATCGTGGTGGGTGTGCATGGCGTGGTGACCGCGCGGGAGGGTGCGAGCGCGTCCGGCCTGGTCACCATGCTGCGTGACCGCGGCAGCGCGGGCGGCAGCGACCGTGACCGGCCAACAGCGTCGGCGGGGCCGGTGAGCAGCGCGCTGCCTCGGTTTCTGCGCGGCGACGTCGCCTTCGTCCAGCGTCTGAACATCGTGATCGTCGTGCTGTCGTTCGTCGTGGTCGGTGGGCTGACCTTCACCTACCGGGTCTTTCTCGGCGATCCGAACCGGGTCGAGGTCGCTTACCAGTACGTCGTGTCGGAGCGTCCGATCGACGGCCGGGTGCTGCGCGCGCTCGACGGTGCCGCGCAGACGATGTGGCTCGTGACTCGCGATCACCATCTGATGCACTTCGACCCGGCCACGCAGCAGACGCGCGTCGTCGATCTTGCGGTGTCCGATGCCCGTCAGCTCGGTGACCGGGTCGTGGCTCTCACCGACGAACCCACACCGCGCGTCGTGCTGGTCGGGGGCTCTGCCAAGGGCGCCCCAGTTCGGGTGACACCGGTGCTGGTGCTCGCAAGAGGGTCGGCCCCCACTCTCGCCGTGGTGGGGAACACGGCCTTCGTGGCCGAGCGTGGGGGCCGGTTGGTGGCGGTCAGCACCAAGGGCGTGGTGGTGCGACAGAAGAAGTTCGGGCCGCTGACGGCGGTGCTTGCCGAGGCCGCCCAGGGCAAGGTCCCCGGCGTGCTCTGGACGCTCCAGCCGGCGACGCCAGACGACGCGAGCGAGGGGGCCACCTATACTGCGGTGCAACGCAATCCGGCGACCTTGGCGGTGGTGAGCCAGCAGGCGGTGACCGGCACGGAGGTACTGCGCTGGGCCAGCGGTCTGACTTATGACACCGGGTCGGCTGCCTTCTCGCCTCGACCCGAGGACACTGCGGCCCGCTGGACGGCCGGCCCGCAGGGCCGCCTCGACCTGTTTGATGCTGGCCGGCGCGTGCGCTACGACTTCCACTACGACGCGGTGATCGGGGTTCGCGAGACATCGCTCGGAACCTGGCTGGTCGTCGATGACCACACCGGGCTGGCGCTCACGCCCCGGGCTGAGCCGACGAGCTACCTGGTGCGCTGGCCCGGGGCGCCCAAGCCCGCGAAGGCGGGCTGAGTTTCCGCCCGGCCAGGGTCAGACCCAGCTGGGGAACCACATCCGTCGCTGCCATTCCTGCAGCGGGATGATGTCGGCCACGTAGATGGGCAGGAAGAACGCGAAGAGCGCCATCGAGAGCAGTACGAAGGCGCCGGTGATGGCGTAGCCGACTCGTCGTCGGGTCGGTGAGCTGTCTCGGCCACCGATGATCAGGCCCAGCACGTAGACACAGGCGAGCACCACGTAGGGCACGAAGGCCACGGTGTAGAAGGAGTAGATGGTGCGGTTGGCGAGCAAGAACCACGGCACGTACCCGGCGGCCAGCCCGCAGAGGATCGCCCCGGCCCGCCAGTCCCGCCGCAGCACCCACATGAACAGCAGCACGAAGATGGCGAGCGTGCCTCCCCACCAGATCGACACGGTGCCGATCGAGGTGATCGCCTTGCTGCACTGGTCGACGAGGCAGCCGTCCTGGCCCTTCTTCGGCCCCTCGTAGAAGAACGACGTGGGGCGGCCCTGGATCAGCCACGACCAGGGGCTGGTGCGGTAGGGGTGGGGGTCGTTGATCGAGGCGCTCGAGGCGTACATCTGCTGGTGGTAGGCCCAGAGCGAGCGCCACCAGTCGGGCAGCCAGCCCCACTTCTCGCTCGGGTTGGTGGCCGCCCAGTCGCGAAACGACCCGCCCTTGCTGAGGATCCATCCGGTCCAGCTCGCCACGTAGGTGACGAGCGCGACACCGACGAGCTGCACCACGGCGAACAGACCGTCCTTGATGACGGCGCCGGCGGGCCAACCGCGGATGCCGGCCGCACGACGAGCGCCGAGGTCCCAGAAGACGGTGAGCAGGCCGAAGAAGACGATGAAGTAGAGACCCGACCACTTCACCCCCACCGAGAGCCCGAGCATCACCCCGGCGACCCACCGCCACGGTCGCCAGCCGAGCCACGGGCCCCACCAGGACAGCGACTCGCGCGTGCGCCCGGCGACCTTGTCGGCCAGCACGGCGCGCGTTCGGTCTCGGTCGATGAGCAGGGCCCCGAAGGCGGCCAGGCCGAAGAACATCACGAAGATGTCGAGCAGCCCCGTGCGCGAGTGCACGAAGTGGTGGCCCTCGAACGCGAGGAGGGCAGCGGCCACGGTGCCGAGCAGGTCAGAGCGCAGGAGCCGCCGCGCTATGAGCCCGAGCATGAGGATCGAGAGGGTGCCGGCCAGGGCGACGGCGAAGCGCCAACCGAAGGAGTTGAGGATGCCGAACGGCACCTCGCCCCAGCCGATCAGCCACTTGCCGACGGGTGGGTGAACCACGAAGTCGCCCTCGGTGCCGTAGATGAAGGGGTCGTTGGCCGTGAAGTGCTGGTCGACCTGGTTCGCGCTCTGCAGCAGGGTGTCGTTCTTCACCTCGTACCAGAACTGGACCATCGACCAGCCCTGCTTGACGTAGTACGTCTCGTCGAAGATCAGCTTGTGGGGGGCGCCGACGTGCCAGAACCGCATGAAGCCGCCGACGAGCATGAAGAAGAGCGGGCCGCCCCAGCCGAGCCAGTGGATGCGGCCCGCTGAGCGGAAGTCGTCTTCCGGGGGCCCGAGCAGGCGTGCGCGCAGCGCCCGGGCCGAGTTCATGGGCGCCATCGTATGCAGACGGACGCAGTCGGGCGCAGAGGCCCGCCGCCGTGGCCGTGTGGCGGGGGTAGCGCAGATCTCAGAGGGAGACGCCGCGTGATCGCAGCACGGTGTAGCCGACGAAGGCGACGGTGTCGAGGATCGCGTGGCAGATCACCAGGGGGAGCACGCGGCGGGTGCGGGCGTACACCAGCCCCAGCACGAGCCCCATCACGATGTTGCCGGCGAACCCGCCGAAGCCCTGGTAGAGGTGGTAGCTGCCGCGGATGACGGCCGACACGCCGATGACGAGAGGCCATGACCACCCGATCTGACGCCACCGGGTGAACAGGTAGGCCACCATGATGACCTCCTCGAGCACGGCGTTCTCGATGGCCGCGAGCACGAGCACCGGGCCCGACCACCACACGGCCGTGAGGTTGGCGGCGGCCACCTGGGTGTTGATGCCGATCGCCTTGGCGAACAGGTAGAAACCGAGCCCGGGGATACCGATGAGCGCAGCCAGCCCCAGCCCGCGCACCAGGTCACTGCCGGGCCGCCGACGGTCGAACCCGATGAACCGGCCGGCCCGGACATCGAGGGACGGACGGTGGATGCGGTTCAGCAGGTAGATGGCCAGCAGAACCGCCACTAGGGGCAACGCGATGTTGACGAGCTGGTAGGCGAGGTCGAGCCAGGGCCGGTCGGGGGTCTGGGAGTTGTTCATCGAGGTCGTCTGCGCCGCCAGCGGCACCGGGCGCGTCAGCTTCTCGATGATGCTGAGGATCGACCCGATCGCCGACGCGCCGAGGCTGAGACCGAGCACGAGCAACGTCTCGACCCTCAGGCCGCGGCGCTCTCCCCGGTCGCTCACCCCGATGGGCGCGCGACCGGGCGCGTCGAGATGGGCCACGAAGCGGCGCAGCACCCCGGCCTCCGGCATCGTCATGGTCGAACCCTACTTTTTCCAGGTGCCCCTGACCTGCGCGTTCCCTGGGCGCCGGCTGGATGTCGTTCGAAAGTGGCCACTCGACGGGTGAGGTTTAGGTGGGGTGGGGTGGGCAGCCGGGCCGCCGTAGGGTTGGGCGATGTCGTTGCTGGCGGGCTGGCAGAGGTCGAGCCACACGAGCGGGCGGTTCACCTTCGACACCTACCGTCGTGGCGTCGGCCCGGGTGTCATCCTCATGCACGAGAGCCCGGGCCTCACCCCCGAGGTCACCACCTTCGGCCACGACCTGACCCGCGAGGGCTACACCGTCGTGATGCCGCACTTCTTCGGCAGCGCCGAGCTGGCGCCGAGCCGCACCGAGGCCGCTGGGGTGATCGCCCGGGTGTGCATCCGTCGCGAGTTCACCCTGTTGGCCACGGGGCGCACCACGCCCGTGGCCGGGTGGCTGCGCAGCCTGGCCGCCGGGCTGAACGCCGAGCTCGGCGGCGTGGGCATCGGCGCGATCGGCATGTGCTTCACCGGCAGCTTCGCGCTCGCCATGATGATCGACCCTTCGGTCGTGGCGCCCGTCGTGGCCCAGCCGGCGATCCCACTGGCGACCGACCGCCGGCGCGCGGCCGACGTGAACCTGGCCCCGGCCGACCTGGCCGCCGTGCGGGCCAGGGTGGCCGGCGGATGCCCCGTGCTCGGAGTGCGCTACCGGAACGACCGGGCCACCGGTACCCGCTTCGAGACGCTGTCCCGCGAGCTGGGGGAGGGCTTTCGCCGCGTCGAGCTCGACGGCCCCGGCCACGCCACCCTGACGGCTGAGCGGCATCCGGTCGCGGTGGCCGCCGTGCTCGACTTTCTGCGAGAACGTCTGACCCCGTCTGACCGGATGCCGCTGGGCTGACTCAGTCGGCCGGCCGCCATGGCTTCAGCCAGTCGGTCTCGGGCCACCCCTCTCGACCGGCGATGAGCTCGTACATCGTGGCCCCGTCGATGGACTCACGCACGATGTCGGCGTGGCCGGCATGCCGCGCCAGCTCCTCGATGATGTGCAGTGCGACCCAGCGCACCGACCACGCGTCGATGTCCTTGGGAAACCAGGGCGCGTCGCGCGGCACCGGAACGGGCGCGTCGAGGTCGGCGCGCTGCAGCACGTCTCGGGTGCGGTCACCGACCGCCGCCAGGTTGGCCAGCAGACTGCCGAGGCTGTCGTCGTCTTTGACCCGGAAGTCATCACCCCAGGCCTGCTTCTCGTCGCCGACCGACCGCTCGGCCGGGGGTGGAGCATCGGGCGCGGCCGCCATTCTCTCGGTCCAGCCTCGCTCGCAGGTCGTGACGTGCTTGATCAGCCCGCCCAGGCTCAGCCTGCCGGCGGTGGGAGCCTGCCGAAGCTGTTCCTCGGTGAGACCGAACGAGACCGACACGAAGGCGTCGCGCTGCTGGTCGAGGTAGGCGATCAGGCCTTCACGTTCATCGGCCACGGGTGGAACCTGGGCCGCCACGTCAGGCCCGCGCCCGGTCGTCCCGGTGCGCCCACAGGTCGCGCAGCAGCGCGATCTCAGCGCCGTGGTGGATCACCTCGCGGTTGATGTGCGCGACCAGATCGGCGCGCGTGTGGCCTGCCCACGGACCCTCGGCAGGCCCGCACTCGAGCGCGAGCCCGTCTTCGCCCCAGGCCCTGACTCCGGCCACCCAGGCGGCGTAGGCCTCATCGAGCTGAGCCAGGGCGCGGTCGGCGGTGCCGGCGTAGTCGAACCCCAGGTAGTCCACCGGCGGACCGTCGAAGTGCGCGTGGACGCGAACGCCGAGCACGCCCACGATGAGGTGCGAGAGGCGCCACGCGATGGTCGTCACCGGGGCCGGGTTCGGCTGGGGGTGAGCGAAGTCGACCGTGAAGTCGCCACTGCCGCCCTGCATCTCGGTGAGGCCCTCTCCGCGCGGGTGCACGTTCCAGGCGCCCGGCGCCGGTGCCCAGAGGTACTCCTCGTCGAGGAGCCCCTCGAGCCGAGGTCGCAGCTGCTGGCGCCAGTGCCGGTCCAGCTGGTCGACGAGCATCTCGTTCAGCACCAGTGGTCGGTTCGTTGTCGTTGTCATGGCTCGACTCTGGCAGCCATCTAGGACAGGATCTGTCCGCAGGCTCTGAAAGAGTCGTGGCATGGCGGACGACGGCGACGGCAGCACCACCTCGACGACGACGGGTCGGGTGCTGCGCCTGCTCGACCTGTTGCAGTCGAGGCCGGTCTGGAGCGGCACCGAGCTGGCCGAGCGCCTGGGGGTGACGACCCGCAGCGTGCGGCGCGACGTGGAGCGGCTCCGAGACCTCGGCTACCCGGTCAACGCCGGGCGCGGCGCGGGCGGCGGCTACCAGCTCGGGGCCGGTCGCCGGCTGCCCCCGCTGCTGCTCGACGACGACGAGGCCGTCGCCGTGGCCGTCTGCCTGCGCCTCGCGGCCGGGGGCACCGTGGAAGGGCTGGGTGAGGCCGCGGTGCGCACCCTCGCCAAGCTCGACCAGGTGCTGCCCTCACGTCTGAGAGGGCAGGTGGAGGCCATCCACCAGGCGACGGTCACCCTCGACTCGGCCGGTCCGATCGTCGACTCGCGCACGCTGCTCACCCTGGCCCGGGCGGTGCGTGAGACCGAGCAGGTCGTCTTCACCTACACCGGGCCGAGAGGCACGGGGGAGCGTCGCGTCGAGCCCTACCGCTTGGTCGCGACCGGGCGGCGCTGGTATCTCATGGCCTTCGATCTCGACCGTGACAACTGGCGCACCTTTCGGCTCGACCGCATCGATGCTGCCCGGTCACGGGGATGGCGGTACGCCCCACGCGAGGCACCGGATGCGGCCGACTTCGTCAGCCGAGCGATCAGCGTCTCCGGGTACGGCCACGTCGCCCGGGTGCGGGTGCACGCCTCCAAACTGGCTGTGGAGCAACAGGTCCCGCCCTCTGTTGGCAGGGTGACAGCCGATGGCGCCGACCACTGCGTGCTCGAGGCGGGCGGCCATGACCTGAGCGTCATGGCCCTCAATCTCGGACGGCTGCCGTGGCCCTTCGAGGTGATCGAGCCGCCTGAGCTGCGAACCGTGCTGGCCGAGCAGGGTCGCCGACTCTCGGCCGCCGCAACGCGACTGCCGTGAGCCGCGAGACACCCCCCGCGTCTCGAGGGCAGCGGAGCGGCCGCGCGTGAAACACTGAGGCGTGACGGAGCACACGGTGGGCGACCTGGCGGCTCGGCTTGGGGTGACCCCGTCGACCGTGCGGATGTGGGGGACTCGCTACGGCCTGACGGCCTCGTCCCGGTCATCGGGGGGTCACCGGAGGTTCACCGACGACGACGTCGACCTGCTCGAACGCTTTCACCAAGCCGTGATCGCGGGGGAGTCCCCCCGCCAGGCCGCTGCCGACCTGACCGGGGCTGCCCCCATCCCGTCATCGTCAGGGGGGCCGGGTGGCAACGTGCTCGCGGTGCCTGGCGCGGGGCGGCGAACCCGGGGTCTCGCCCGGGCAGCCTCCCGGCTTGACGAGATGGCGGTCGAGGACGGAGTGCTGGAGGCTCTCGAGGCGATGAAGGGGGTAGCGGTGTGGGACGAGGTGGTGCGACCGCTTCTCGTCTCCGCGGGAGAGCAGTGGCAGCACACAGGCACCGGTATCGAGGTTGAACACCTGTTGACCCAGGCCGTCAGCATGGCCCTGATCCGCTACACGGCAGGTTTGCCAGAACTTCCACGAGACAAGGCCATTCTTCTGGCGGGAGGTCCCCACGAAGAGCATGTTCTCCCTCTGCACGCACTGCGCGCGTGCCTCGCGGAACGCGGCATCCCGTCTCGTCTGTTGGGCCCACGAACTCCGGTCGCTGCTCTGGCCCGGGTTGCCCAACGCACCCGAGCGCCCGGTGTTTTGATCTGGATGAGCCTGAAAGACCTTGCTGTTGAACAAGAGTTGGCTCATCTGGTCAAGAGCCACCGCACGCTGCGGCTCTTCCTGGCCGGCCCCGGCTGGGTTGACGTCCAGAGTGTTCACGGTGCGAGATCGGACAGCCTCGCCGGTGCGGTGGACCAGCTCGTGGAGACGTGGGCCGGCCGGTCGTGACCGGCATGGCATTCTCGGCATCTTCCCGGTGACTCGTAGAAGTTGCACGAGTTGAGCGCGACAGGCCAAGTCGGCGTACGCTGAAAGAGGTCGCGAACCGGCGGCCACCACGAGCGGCGACGATGCCGCCTCACACGGGAGTACGCCATGAGCACGGTTTCAGGAACGGACATTTCTGCTCTCACGTCCGGTCAGTTCGCAACGGTCTACAACCTCTTCTCGCTCGTCATCGCTTCGATGCTCTTCACCGCTCTTTACCTCCTGCTCTCCCGGTCGAGGGTGGCGCCGCGCTATCGGAACGCGCTCGTCGTCTCGGCCACCGTCTGCGGCATCGCCGCGTACCACTACTTCCGCATCTTCGAGAACTTCAAGGAGAGCTACCCCCCGGGGGCCACGGTGGCCGCCGACCACCTGCTGAGCAACATCGAGTTCAACGAGGCCTACCGCTACGTCGACTGGCTGCTCACCGTGCCGCTGCTCCTCGTCGAGACGATCGCCGTGATGGCGCTCGGTCGGGCCGCCTCCAAGACCCTGCTCTGGAAGCTCGTGCCGGCCTCGGCCCTGATGATTCTGCTCGGCTACCCGGGTGAGATCGCCCAGGGTATGGGCGCGCGTGCGCTGTGGGGCGGCCTGTCGACGATCCCCTTCCTCTACCTGCTCTACGTGCTGTTCGTCGAGCTCTCCAAGTCGCTCGATCGTCAGCCCGTGCAGGTGCAGACCAGCATCAAGCGGCTGCGCATCTCGTTGCTGGCCCTCTGGGGCGTCTACCCGATCGCTTATCTCTTCCCGATCATCGGCGGTGACTTCTTCGGCGGCGCAAGCGGGTTCGTGCTGAGGCAGACCGGCTACAGCCTGGCCGACATCTTTGCCAAGGCCGCCTACGGGCTGGTGATCTACAAGATCGCCCGCGTCAAGAGTGGCCTCGAAGACCCGGAGTACGACGACGACCACGCAAGCCCGACTGTCGCCTCCAACACGGGCGACCGGAACGTGCCGTCGCCGGTCTGACGGTCGTCACCATGGAGACGCTGCACGGGGTGCCCGCTCCCGAGAGGGAGCGGGTGCCCCGTGCCGACTTCGACAGCCTGCGTGACGTCCCCTGGCTCACCTGGGCTCCCGTTCTGGCGATGGTGTTGCTGTTCAGCGCCAACGCCGTTGCGCCGCAAGGGCTTCGAACGATAACTCTTCCGATCGCGATCGTCGGAGCCCTCGCCGGCCTGCCCCATGGTGCCGTCGACCATCTGCTACCAGGGTGGCTGTTCCTCGATGCCGCGGAGACGAGTGAGGGCCAGCGCCGCCGAGTTGGCGCGCGCGATGTCGTATTGCTCCTCGTGGGCTACCTGGTGAGTGCGGGCGTGATGGGCATCCTGCTCGTGCTGGCTCCGGCCCCCACCCTCATCGCGTTCCTGGTGGTGGCCGGAGGCCATTTCGGCTGGGGGGAGGTGACCGCAGGGGCCGACCGCACGGGAACCCGGATCGGGCTGAGCCCCGTGTCGGTGCTGCACGCCCTCGCAGTCGGCCTTGTGACCGTGGGCCTCATCGTCTGGTCACAACCGGACGACACCGACCCCATCGTTCGGGCGATGTCGCCCACGGTGGCTGATCTTGCGCTCAGCTCGCGAAGTGCGGGGCTCGCCTCGGTCGTCGTCGTCGTGGGCGCCGCCACGGCGGCGCTGCTGTGGCGTCGACAAGGGCACCAGGCGTTCGAGCTGGTGTTGCTGGCCCTCGTGTTCGCCACCTGCCCACCGCTGGCGGCGTTCGGTGTCTACTTCGGCCTGTGGCATGCCGTGCGGTTCACCGGTCGCCTCGTCGATGCGGTTCGCCTGCACGACGGCCTCGTCTCGCGCGTGGACCACGGCGGTGCGGCTGCCCTGCGTCACCTCATGAGGCTCTCGGTGGCCCCGACTGCTGTCGCTCTCGTCGCGGTGGGCGTGATCATCTCGCTGAGTGGCGTCGTGACGATCCAGGCTCAGGTGGCGGTGCTGTTGGCCGTCACGTTCCCGCACGCCGCCGTGGTGGCCTGGCTCGACGCGCGGCGGTCATCGGGTGAGGCTCAGGCCGCCCGGTCGTTGGGCTGACCGGCCGGCAGCCGAGGGGAAGGGGTGAGCCTCCTGTTCGACCGGGTGACGCGACACCGGGTGTCGCGTCACCCGGTGTTGCGCAGCCCGGCGGCGATGCCGTTGATCGTCAGCAGCAGGGCGCGTTGCACGTCGGGGTCGGTCCCGGCTGCGTCGGGCACTGATCGCGAACGCGCGAGCAGCGACGTCTGGAGGGCGTGCAGAGGCGCGAGGTAGCTGTCGCGCAGCTCAAGGGTGCGTTGCAGCACCGGAGCCCGCTCGAGCAGCCGTTGTTGACCGGTCACGCGCAGCACCTCCTCCATCGTGCGTGTGTGTTCGTCGCGGATCGTGTCGAACAGGCCGGCCACCTCGGTCGGAACGAGCTCGCGCACGTAACCTGCCGCGATCTCGAGGTCGGTCTTGGCCAGGCTCATCTGCACGTTCGACAAGAAGGTGCGGAAGAAGGCCCACGACCCGTACATCTCCTGCAGCAGCTCGTCTCGGCCGGCCTCGCGGGCAGCCGCGAGCCCCGAACCGACGCCGTACCAGCCGGGCAGGATGATGCGCGACTGGGTCCACCCGAACACCCACGGGATCGCGCGCAGATCATCAAGCCCGCCGGCGCCACCTGGCCGCTTGGAAGGCCTCGACCCGATGTTCATCTTGCCGAGCTCGTCGACCGGGGTGGCCGACACGAAGAACGGCACCAGACCCGGGTCGCGCACCAGCTCGCGGTAGGCGTTCTGCCCGCGGCCGGCCACGAGGTCCATGGTGGTGTTCCATCCGTCGATGACGTCACGGGGCAGCAACGAGGTGCGGTGCAGCACCGACGCCTCGAGCACCGCCGCGAGCGCCACCTCGAGGTTGAAGCGGGCCAGGCCAGGCAGGGTGTACTTGTCGCTCATCACCTCGCCCTGCTCCGTGATCTTGATCGGGCCGTCGAGACTGCCGTAGGGCTGGGAGAGCACGGCCTCGCCGGTAGGTCCGCCTCCACGACCGACCGAACCACCGCGTCCGTGGAAGAGGCGCAGCACCACGCCGTGCTCGCGTGCGACGTCACGCAGGGCTCGCTGCGCCCGGTGGATCTGCCACTGCGACGCGGCGATCCCGGCATCCTTGCTCGAGTCTGAGTAGCCCAGCATGATCTCCTGCACGTCCCCGCGGGCCGAGACGACGCGGCGGTACGCGGGGTCGCCCAGTAGGGCGTCGAGCAGCGGACCGGCCGCTTCGAGCTCGGCGACGGTCTCGAAGAGGGGGGCGAACCCGATGCGGGCCGTGGTCGTGGCGGCGTCTGCGCCGATGTCGACGAGGCCTGCCTCCCGCGCCAGCACGACCACTGCGAACAGGTCGTCGACGTCGTGGGTCATCGACACGATGTAGGTCTCGATCGTGTCGGGGCCGTAGGTGTCGAGCGCGTGACGGATCGTGGTCAGCAGCTCGAGCGAGGCGGATGCCGCTGGACCGAGGTCGGTCGCGCCACTGCCCGTGAGGGGCCGACGAGACGCCATCTCGTTGGACAGCAACCTGATTCGTGCCGAACGGTCCAGCGCCGCATACGGTTGGTCGAGCTCGCTGATGCGTTCGTAGAGCTCGGCCAGGGCGGCGTGGTGCTTCTCGCTGTGTTCTCGGATGTCGAGGGTGGCCAGTCCCAGCCCGATGGCCGTCGCACCGCGGATGAGGCGAAGGATCGATCCGCCGGCGGTCAGCTCGTCACCGCTGGCGAGCATCGAGTCGCGAACGAGGGTGAGGTCGGCCAACAGCTCGTGGAAGCCGGCGTAGTCGCGTCCGGGCTCGTGCACCGTGCCGTGCTCGAGGCGGTCCCTGGTGCGCAGCAGGCGCACCCGCACGAAGCTCAGCTTGAGCCGGTAGGGCTCCTCGGCGTTGAGCCGCTCGACAGCGGAGTTGGTGACGGGCAGGGCGGCCCCGTCACGCTCGAGGCTTTGTCGCAGCTCGTCGCTCACCGTCACGACCCGGGTCGACGACGAGATCTCCACCAGCAGCTCTTGGACGTGTTCGACGAGCTCGCGCAACGCTGCGTCGTGTTGCAGGCCGATGACCTCCAGCGTGACGGCCGGGGTGACGTTGGGGTTGCCGTCGCGGTCGCCGCCGGCCCACGTTCCGAACCGCAGCGGGCGCGCGTCGACCGGCAGCGAGACCCCGATGCCGGTCAGCGTGCGGTCGAGCTCGGCCAGCAGGTCGGGAACGACCTGGGCGGCGAGGGAGTGCAGGTAGTAGATAGCGGTGCGGGCCTCGTCGGTGGGCTCCGGCCGCTCGATGCGCAGCTCGTCGGTCTGCCACAGCAGGTCGACGAGCTCGGCCAGCCGTCGCTCGACCCGGGGCAGGTCGGAGGCCGGTCGCCGGGGGTCCTCGATCGCTGCCGCCGTGTCGGCGATGCGGCGCAGCAGGTCGATGACGGTGCGGCGGGTCGCCTCGGTGGGGTGGGCGGTGAAGACCGGGCGGTACTCGAGCCGGCCGAGCACCGACGAGATGAGCTCGCGGTCGATGCTGCCGGCATCCAGCGCCTCACCTATGCGTAGGGCAGCGGCGGCGAGCGGGCCCTCGGAACCGGCCGTGACCTCCTGCCACCGGTGCAGCTGTTCTGTCACGTTGACCAGCTGGAAGTAGGCGGTGAAGGCCCGGGCCAGCACGACGGCGGTCGGCGCGTCGACCCCGGCCAGAGTGGTTCGCAGCTGCTCGTCGTCGGGCTGGCGCGCGAGGCTGCGCACGCTCTCGACGAGGGCCAGCAGCTCGGGCCCCTCGTGCCGCGTCAGCGCCTCCCCGAGCAACGCGCCGAGCTGGCGCACCGAGGCTCGCAGGGCCGCGTGTTGTTGGGCCGAGGAGACTCCTCCGGCGAACGTGGCCTCGTTGGGTCGGCGGCGATCGGCCTCGAGGAGCTGCTCGGTCGTGGCCCGGTCGGAGGAGGTCATGTCACAGTCGTACCGTCTCGAGGTTTCCGGCGCGTTTCCCGTCCCAGCATCGGGGACGGTCGTTGCTCAGTCCTTCCCTCGCGCGGCACGCGCGAAGGCCACGCCGGCCGGGCTAGGGTCGCGAACATGTCGTTCTCGCGCAGGCCCCAACCGTGAGCTCGGCCCCGGCGGCGGTCGCCCGCAGCGCCAAGGACGCCCTGCGGGCGCAGCTGTGGCCGCTGCCGACCGTGGCCATCGTCGTCGCCGTGACGCTCGGACTGGTGCTGCCGCGGGTGGATGCCGCCGTCGACGACCGGCTGCCCGGCGCGGTGACGGCCGTGGTCTTCGGTGGCGACGGCAACGCGGCCAGCACGGTGCTCGATGCTGTGGCCAGCTCGTTGATCACCGTCACCTCGTTGACCTTCTCGTTGACGGTCGTCACCCTGCAGCTGGCAAGCAGCCAGTTCTCGCCTCGACTGCTGCGCACCTTCACCCAGGATCTCTTCGTCCAGGGCACCCTCGCCCTGTTCCTGTCGACCTTCGCCTTCTCGCTCACCGTGCTGCGGTCGGTGCGCTCGGGAGGCGACGGGCAGGACCCGTTCGTGCCGCGCCTGGCCGTGACCACCGCGTTCGTGCTCGCCATCCTCAGTGTCATCGGTCTGGTGCTCTTCCTGGCCCATCTCACCCGTCAGATCCGCGTCGAGACCATGCTGCACGAGGTGGCCCGTGACGCAGCCGGCACGGTTCGTTCGGTGCTCGCCCCGCGTGGGGAGGGCAACCCGGCGACAGCGGTGGCGCCGGGCAGAGGCCAGCCCCTGCTGTCGACGAGCTCCGGGTTTCTGCTGCGCGTCGACACCGATGAGCTGCTCAAGGCCTCGCGACAGGCGGGGGCGGTGCTGGAGATCACGGCCCTTCCCGGCGACTTCATCGTGCAGGGTGCTCCGCTCGGGTCGGCTCACGGCCGGCAGGGGCCGCTCAGCGCCGACCAGCTGACCGAGCTGGCTGAGACGGTGGGTGGTTCGCTGCGCACCGGCCCCGAGCGCACCGCCGCCCAAGACGTCGGCTTCGGGCTGCGACAGCTCACCGACGTCGCCAACAAGGCGCTCTCGCCGGGCATCAACGACCCGACGACGGCCATCCATGCCATCGACCACATCTCGGTCGTGCTCTCCCAGCTCGCCGGCTGCGAGCTGGGGCCGGTCGAGCACACCGCAGACGAGGGAGCCCGCGTGGTGGTGAACCGGCCCGACCTCGAACACCTCGTCGAGATGTCGCTGACCCAGATCCGGCGCTACGGGGCGGGAGACCCGCTCGTGATGGGCCGGTTGTACCTGCTGCTCGACGAGCTGGCCTGGAACGTACCGGCAACAGACCTGGGCCTGGTCGACCGTGAACGACGACGACTTGACGCAACGACGGCCTCGGCCGATTTCGACGATGTCAGCCGGGCCCGCCTCGCCGCCATCTCGGCCCGCGTCGGAACGATGGCCTCACCCACCCGTGATCCGGTCGACCCGGGCATCATCGACGGTGCCCACTGATGTGCCCACTGATGTGCCCACTGATGTGTGCACTGATGGCCTGCCGCGGCCCGGTCACCGTGCGTTGTGTGCCGGCATCGGGTACAGGCGTGGCATGAAGGTGCGCCAGTCGTGGTTGCGGGATGCCGACTCAGTACGAACCTGGGACGGCGTCGTCGCCTTCTGGGTCGTGTTCTGGCTGGTGGTCGGCGTGCTGGCCGGTTTTCAGATCTGGAACCTCGAAGCCCTGAGCACGGGGGTGGTCGACTCGGGCCGGGCCCTGGGCACGGCCGGTAAGGCACTGCAAGACCTCTCGGCGCTTCCCGTCATCGGCGATCGCACCGGCGAGCTCGGCCGGCAGGTGGTCACCAGCGGCGCGAGCATCGTGACCGGTGGTCAGGAGGCCGCCTCCAGCACCCGGGTTCTCGCGATCCTGCTCGCGGTGACGATCGCCCTTGGCCCGTTGGGCCCGGTGCTCTTCGTCTACCTCCCCGGGCGCCTGGCCTGGCGGGCCGAGGTGGCGCAGATCGTCGCCCTCCTCGGCGACCCGAGGCGTCGGGATGCCGTCATGGGTCAGCTGGCGCGCCGCTGCGTGACCAACCTGTCGGTGGCGCAGGTGCTGACGATCACGAGCGAGCCGGAGGCCGACCTTGCCGCCGGACGCTACGACCGGCTGGCGGCGGGCGAGCTGCGGCGCCTCGGCCTGCGGTTGTCGGATCTACCCGGTTCATGAGGCCCCCGTGGCGCGCACGACGCACCGGTTCCTCGCCGCCGCCGTCAGGCGTGGAGGGCAGGCGGGACGGCTTCTTCACGCGATACGCCGGCTGGACGGTTCGCAACCGTTGGTACATCGTCGGTGGCTGGTTGCTGGTCGTGCTCGCCCTCGTGCTCACACCGGCCCCGCCCTCGAACGACAACGAGATCGCCAGCATCATCCCCCTCGACAGCCCGGCCCTGAGCTCGGAGCTGAGATCGATACAGGAGTTCGGGTTTCCGCTCTCGAGCCGCACCGCCGTCGTACAACGCGACCCCGCGGGTCTGTCGCCCTACGTGCAGGCCGAGTCGGTGCTCGACGGCCTCGCGATCAACCAGGGGGCTAAGCTCGAGTGGCCGCTCCTCGGGGCGATCCCGATCACCAACAGCCTGCCGCTGATCGGCACCAGCAGCGAACGAGACACGGCAGTGCTGACCTACCTGTTCATGAACCCGGTCAGCAGCTTCAGCAGCCAGCAGGATGCCGCGCGGCGCTACATCGACGAACACCTGGACCGGCCCGAGGACCACGTCGTCGGCGTGACCGGTTCCGTTCCCGCGCGGGCGCAGCAGGCCGCCCTCGTCGGCGAGAACCTGCCTCGCCTCGAGCTGCTCACGGTGCTCGCCATCATCGTGCTCGTCGGGCTCACCTTCCGGTCGGTCGTGGCGCCCGGCATCGCGCTCGTGTGCTCCGCCCTGGCCTTCGTGGTCACCACCCGCCTGTCGGCCTGGCTCGAGAGCCTCGCCGGGATCACGACCCCGGCCGAGCTCGAACCGCTGCTCGTGGCCCTGCTGCTCGGCGTCGTCACCGACTACACCATCTTCTACGTCACCGCCTTCCAGTCGAGGGTCGCCGCAGCGAGCCACTGGCGCGATGCCGTACGCCGGGCGGTGGCCGTCGACACGCCCATCGTCGGGGCCGCGGGCGTGACCGTGGCAGCCGGAACGGCCGCTCTGCTGGCGGCGAAGTCGGAGTTCTTCCGGGGTTTCGGGCCGGCGATGGCCCTGGCCGTGCTCGTGGGGCTCATCGTGTCGGTGACCCTCGTGCCCGCCGCCCTCGCGGTCCTCGGCCCCAGGGTCTTCTGGCCCCGAAGCACCCGACCGGCGGGTCGTCACCGAACGCCACGGCCCGCGGGGCTGGTGACGACGGCCCGCGGGCATCTCGCCAGGCTTCACCTCGTGCGACGCCTGGCCACCCGGCGCGCTGCCGCGGTTGTGGTGCTGGCCTGCGTCGGGGTGCTGGGCCTGGCCTCGGTTGCCGTGCGCGGCCTCGACCTCGGCGTGGCGTTCTCGAGCTCGCTGCCGTCGGACAACCCGGTCAAGGTCGCCTCCGATGCGGCATCGAAGGCGTTCGCCCCGGGGATCACCTCGCCCACCACCTTGCTCATCGAGGGCGCGAAGGTGACCTCGCAGCTGCCCCGGCTTCGCGACCTGCAGACCCGCATCGAGGCCGAACCGGGTGTCGCAGGGGTGCTCGGTCCCGCCCAGAACTTCACCGCTCAGGCGTTCGACGTGGTGCTGGCCAAGAGCGGCAACGCCGCCCGGATGCTCATCGTGCTGCAGAACGACCCTCTCGACGCCACAGCGATCAACGACCTGACCGCGCTGCGAGACCGGCTGCCCGCGCTCGCCACCGCCAGCGGGCTGACGGATGCGACGCTCAGCCTGGGCGGAGACACGGCCCTGGCCGAGGGCCTGGTCACCTCCACCGAGCAGGACCTTTACCGCATCGCGATCGCCGGGATCGCGGTCAACCTGCTGCTGCTCGTCGTCTTTCTGCGTGCCCTCGTCGCGCCACTGTTCCTGCTGGCGTCGAGTGTGCTGGCGCTGACCGCGTCACTGGGGCTGACGGTCTGGGTGTTCATGGGTGTCGGCACCACCGACGGACTGACCTTCTACGTGCCCTTCGCGGCCGCGGTGCTGCTCGTCTCCCTCGGCTCCGACTACAACATCTTCGGCGTCGGCCGGGTCTGGGAGGAAGCCCGAACCCTGCCGCTGCGCGAGGCCGTCATCAAGGCGGTTCCCGAGTCGTCGCGGGCGATCACCTCGGCCGGGCTCACCCTGGCCGTCAGCTTCGGGATGCTGGCGATCATCCCTCTCTCGCCCTTCCGGGAGCTGGGGTTCGCGATGGCGTGCGGCATCCTCATCGACGCCTTCCTCGTGCGTTCACTGCTCGTGCCTGCCCTGCTCGTGCTCGTGGGCCCAGTCAGCGGGTGGCCCGGCCCGCACCTTCGCGGGAGCCGCGGGCGCGGTGACCTGCCGGGCCGCAACGACAGCTCTCATTCTATAGCTAATGGATCTTGACATGGCTGGGAGAGAGGGCCACTCTAAAGACCACATCTCCTAGCGTTAGTGATGACCAGCCGTCACGGCCCGGATCGCCACTGACCCGGACCGAAGGGACGCACGCCATGCCCAGCTCCAACCAGTCCACCGTTGACCGCGGCAGCCGGGTGAACGAGTACCGACGACGTCGGGCCCGCGCTCTGAGGGCCGGAGTGCTCGTGGCCGCCGGCGCCATGGTTGCTGGCGCCCTCGCTGGCGCACCGGCGCAGGCCGCCACCCTCGGCGCCGCTGGTGCGGCTCTGCAGGCCGGCGTCTCCACAGCGGACCCATCCGGGTCTGACGTGCACCCGGATGCCGGGTGGCAGGAGTTTCAGACCGACGGTGGGGTCGGTGGCACCTCGGTGGATGGGCCGTACTCCTTCTGGAGCAGCGCGTTGACCAAGGTGACCGTCACCGACGCGTACTGCCATGGTGACGCGTTCTCCGTCGTCGACGGACGCAGGCAGCTCGGTGACACCGCGACCGTCCCTGAAGACCTCCGCAGCTGCTCACCGCGCTTCTACCTCTCGGACATCGCTCGCGCAGACGCGTCGATGACCGACCCGACGCTCAGTCACGGCACGTTCTACCTGGCGCCGGGCTTTCACTCCCTGAACTTCGTGAACAAGACCATCTGGAACGGTACCGACCCTGGCTCCATTGCCTTCTTCCGGTTGGAGACCACCCCGCTGACGTTCGCGGACTGCCAGACCGACGGCTGGAAGAGCTTCGGCCCCCTGTTCAAGAACCGACTGCAGTGCCTCGTGGTGGCCGCGTTGACGAGGCTGCCGACGACGAGCACCCTCGGGCCGGTCTCCTTCGCAACGTCACCGTTCGGAACCGCCGCGCGGGGCCTGACGCCGCCGGACCCGAACTGGCACAAGTGGACGGGCCCAATCTTCCGAGAAGACACCTACGCCACCTTCCGGACGACCCCGATCACCCAGGCCGACCCGGGTCGTGAGGTGCTGACCGTCACGGTGCCCGTGTCCTTGTCCGGCCTGCTGGCCAAGCGCCCCGCAGTGACCACCGTCACGCTGAAGATGACCCCGAAAGCACACATCGCTTCTCTCATCGGTGTTGGACAGTACGGATCGCTGGGGAACTCCGCCTGGCAGCTCGTGGGCGACCCCGTCCTCGACAGCACGTCCAAGGAGACGACCTGGACCCTCCGCTCAACCGCCGCCGTCGCGCCTGGGAAGGCCTATGACCCGATCGTCATCTCCTTCGACATCGGCGATAACCAGGCGGTCACCAGCGCGGTGTACGACTTCTCTCGCCCGATGACCGCCAGTGCGTCGGCCGCGGCGAGCGGCTACCGCACCGGCACCGGCTCCGGGTGGTATTTGCCGTAGGGAGTGGTCCCGCCCCCGCCTGTTCGGGACACCGGGATCGAGCCGGGCCCGATGCCGTCACGCATCGGGTCTGGCGGCCTGGTTGCGGTGTTTGATCTCTGCCGAGATGCGCACCACGGAGCGTCGCAGTCACTGGGACCCCACAGTGGAGTCATCTGGTCCAACTATCCTGTGCCTGCCTGCCTGCCTGGTTGGTCGCGAGCAGGTGGGTGTTCTGTTCTTCCAGATCCAAGACCATGGAGATGCCGGTGAGGTTGAGCCCGTCGGTGAGCAGCCGACCGATGCGCCGGACCCGGTCCAGGTCATCGGGGCTGTAACGGCGGGTACCGCCGGGGGTGCGCTCGGGTCGGAGCAGACCGCGGGTCTCGTGCAGGCGCAAGGGAGACACCTTCCACATCGAGTTCGACCTGCCGGGGTCAGCCCGGACTCGGTCGATCTGGACGTGGAACGCAACGTGGTGAACGTCCGGGCCGAGGGGTCCGCTCTGGACGGGGAGAAGGAGATGCTCGTTGCTGAACGCCCACGCGGGGCGTTCTCCCGCCAGCTGGTTCTGGGGGACAACCTCGACACCGAGCGGATCGAGGCCGGCTACGCAGCAGGCGTGCCGCCCCTGCAGAGCCCGGTGGCCGAGCAGGCCAACCCGCGCAAGATCGAGATCACGAACGCCAGTCACGACGCACACGACCGGCAGAGCATCACCGCCTGAACCGGCACCGCCCGAATCGGCACCGGCGCTGAGGCACCCTCAAGGAGGTGAGCGAGGTGGGAGCAGTCACGGCGACGCCAGTAGTCGGCGGGGCTTTGGTCGCGGACGAGATGCTCGAAGGCATCCTGAGCGACTCGGACCTGCTGCGGGATGAGTTCGACGCGAGTAACCCGGTCGTTCACGTTTTTACGAGACGTCCTCGTCACGCCGGGGTGAAACCCTTGAGGGCCGTGCACGTTCGAGCCCACTACGAGTCCTGACGACAAGTCCGCGCGGCTCGCGCCCGCCCGGCCGGCCACCATGAAGCGGGCCCCCCTGGTGGCAGCGGCCGTTCCTCAGTCTGCGGTTCCGGTCACCTCACGACGATGACCGGGACCGCGGACACCTACGAGGTGCCGGCCGGGCGAACCGTCAAGCCGGCTACGACCACCAACTGCGCGGCCAGGGTGTCGCAGGAGGCCGCCGCAAAGAGGCGTCATGAAACGGTGAGTTCGCGTCGTCGTCTACGCCGGTCACTCGCGTTCAACGGGGGCGGACGGATGGGGCGGAACCTGGGCGGGCGGTTCCTCGGCGTCGGGGTCCGGCCCTGCGGGGAGTGGGCCGGCCAACAACCACTCCATCAGGTGTCTCACGATGTCGGCACAGCTCACAGAGGCTCGCGGGACGGCCGCGGTGCTCACGTCGGGTCTCCCGGCTTGCCCTCGGCCAGGTAGGTCAGACGCCGCAGACTCTCGCGGTTGCGGGGGCCGATGGCCAGCTGCCGAAGCGGTTTGGGCACCAGGGTGCCGGGCCCGGAGACGGCATCCTCTCGGATGCGAATGAGCGTGCCGCTCTGCCACGGCTGCAAGGTGATGTGAACGGTGGCCTCGCCGACGGGCCAACCTCGGGCCTGCAACGTCAGCGACTCCAGCTCGATGGCCTCGAGTACCTCGGTGGTGTCGTTGAGCAGCATGGGCCAGGTTCCGAAAGAGTGATGGATCCGCTGGCCCACTTCGGGCCAGTCCGGCTCAACCGCGCGAACCCGGCAGGCGCCGACCACCCACGTCGTGTAGGCCCAGCCGTCGGCCAGCACCGACCACACCTGCCGGGGCGAGGCGGAGGTCTGTCTCGCGATGGTTGCTGCGTCCACCGGGCTGGTCATGGCGCCTCCACGTCGGTAGCGGTGAGGTCAGGACAGGACAGCATCGATCGTCTTCTTCAAGGCACCGGGCTGGGCGGGCTCGCGAGGTGCGTTCTTCCGTGACTCGATGAGCTCCTGCCCCAGCTGTTGAAGCTGCTTGCGGCCCAGTCCGGCCCGGACTTTCGGGAACCAGTCCTTTTCCTCCTCCTCCATGTGATGGGTGACGTTCTCGATCAGCACGGTGGTCTTCGCCTCGAACCGTTCGTCCTGCGGTGTCATGGCGAACAGCTCCATGGTCAGCACGTCGGCGACGTGGTGCTCCTCGTAGGACTCGAGGATGTCCTGCTCCAGGTCAGGCAGCAGCTGCCGGACCCGGGGGTACATGACCTCGTTCTCGATATAGGTGTGAACCGTGAGCAGCTCGATCATCTGCTCGACCAGACGACCCTTGCGGGCCTCGTTCGTGCCCGACTTCTGAAACTCACGAAACAGCGCGCGGATCTGCTGGTGCTCATCCTTGAGCAGCACGATGGCGTCGGTCGAGGCGGTAGGCATGGCGCTCCTTGATTCGATGGACGTCGTGGTCATACCCGGCTGACGAACGTCATCGCGCGTTCGCCGAGAACCGGTCCCAGACTCGGTGCGAGGCGAGCAGCTCAGCCAGAGCGGAGACCACGGCGCTGGGGTCGTCGTCGACCACGACCCCTCGTGCGTCCCCAGCCCTGGCCACCTCGGGCAGAGCGCGGGTTCCTGTGTCGCCGGTGGCAGCGACGGCCTTGCAGTGCCGCCACATCTCGCCCAGCAACAGGGTGATCCGTGGATCCACGCTTCCTGCGGCTCCGGTCTCGGCCGTCGGCTCGCCGGCCCGCGCGTCGAGGCCTGGCACGGCATCCTCGGCGGGCGACGCGCCCAGCACGACGACGGCGTCGAACTCGAACGACCGGGCGGTCGCGAATGTTCTCGCGACGGTCAGCTCGCCCATCGTGCCGCCGTGCGGGCCGACCAGGAACGGCACCATCTTCGACTCGGCAACGGCCGCGATGACCTCACCGGCCAGTGCGGTGTCGGTCGCGTCGTCGATGACGACGGCAACCTTCCGACCGTCGACCGGGTACGTGGCGCCCAGCTGGGACAACGCTGGGCTGGGTGCACTCTCGGCCACCTCGATGGTCGCTTCGGGGGCCGGCAGGCCGAGGCTGCGAGCGACGGCAGCACACAGGTCAGCGTCGATGTTGGCCAGCGACTGCAGCTGTCGCTCGCGCACCGCCTGCTCGTAACACTTGGCGAGCTCGAAGCTGTACGCCCCCTTGATGTGCTGCTGCTCCACCGGGGTCATGGAACGGTAGAACAACCGGGCCTGCGAGAAGTGGTCGTCGAACGATCGAGCAGCGGCCCGAACCTTCGCTCCTTCGGCGACGGGGGCGGGCACCTCGACGAACGCCCCATCGGCCTCGCCGGCGACGAAGGGACACCCGCCGTCGAGGCTGTTGGGGCGGTACGGCGAGACCCCGGTGTGCACCGCGTGCTGGTGGAAGCCGTCACGCAGCATGTCGTTGACCGGCGCGTGCGGCCGGTTGATCGGGATCTGGTTGAAGTTCGGCCCACCCAGGCGCGTGATCTGGGTGTCGAGGTAGGAGAAGAGCCGGGCCTGCAGCAGCGGGTCGTTGGTCACCTCGATGCCGGGCACGAGGTTGCCGAGGTGGAAGGCCACCTGTTCGGTCTCGGCAAAGTAGTTGCTTGGGTTCGCGGTCAGGGTCATCAGCCCGATGGGCTGGACCGGGGCCAGCTCTTCGGGAACGAGCTTGGTCGGGTCAAGCAGGTCGATGCCCTCGAACATCTGGTCGGGTTCGTCGGGGAAGGTCTGGATGCCGAGCTCCCACTGCGGGAAGAAGCCACCCTCGATGGCGTCGGCGAGGTCGCGACGGTGGAAGTCGGGGTCGCCGCCGGCGGCGAGCTGGGCCTCCTCCCAGATCAGGGAGCTGACCCCCGCCCGGGGCTTCCAGTGGAACTTGACCAAGGTGGTGGCGCCCTCGGCGTCGACCAGTCGGAAGGTGTGCACGCCGAAACCCTCCATCATCCGCAAGGACGAGGGGACCCCGCGGTCAGACATGTTCCACAACGTGTGGTGCTGAGCCTCCGTGTGCAGCGAGACGAAGTCCCAGAACGTGTCATGGGCCGACTGCGCCTGGGGAATCTCGCGGTCGGGGTGCGGCTTCGCGGCGTGCACGACGTCGGGGAACTTGATGCCGTCCTGGATGAAGAACACCGGCATGTTGTTGCCGACGAGATCCCACGTTCCCTCGTCGGAGTAGAACTTCACCGCAAAGCCGCGGGTGTCACGCACGGTGTCAGCGGACCCACGTGAGCCCAGCACCGTGGAGAAGCGGGTGAAGACCGGGGTCTCGACGTCTTTGCCGAAAAGACCGGCCCGGCACACCGTCGCAGCGTTGCCGTAGCCGCGGAACACCCCGTGAGCGCCGGCCCCGCGAGCGTGCACGACCCGTTCCGGGATGCGCTCGTGGTCGAAGTGGGTGATCTTCTCGCGCAGGTGATGGTCCTGCAACAGCGTGGGTCCGCGCTCGCCCGACTTGAGCGAGTGGTCGGTTTCTTTCAGGCGAAGACCCTGCGCGGTCGTCAGGAAGGCGCCCGACTGGGCCCGTGCGGTGGCCGGAGCCCCCGTCGCTCTGCCGGTCGCCGTGACGACCTCGGGCGCGGCCTGGTCAGGTGGTGGCGCCAAGGGCTCGTGGGCCGTGGTGGGCTGGTCGACTGACGGTGGGGTGCGGGGCTCGTCCACGGGGTCCTCCTCGAAAGATGCTGACCTCTCTGGCGTACCCGACCCCGACCACCGTCCAACCGCGGTCGGCGAGAATGTGTTCATGGATGCGGTGGTCACGGATGGGGTGGTCATGGGCGCGGTCTGGACGGTGGGGCACTGGACGCGTTCGGAGGCGACCTTCCTCCAGCTGCTCGCGGGCCAGCAGATCGACCTCGTCGCTGACATCCGGGCGCATCCCGGCTCGCGCAGCAGCCCGCAGTACGGACGTGACGGGATGCCGGGCTGGCTAAGCCGAGCCGGGGTCGGTTACGCCCACCTCGAGCAGCTCGGGGGTCGACGGAGGAAGCAGCCGGATGCCGACGAGAGCATCCAGGGCTGGCAGAACGCCAGCTTCAGGAACTACGCCGACTACACCCGAACCCCCGCCTACGAGCTGGGGCTCGACCGACTGGCCGCCTTGGCCGCCACCTCGCGCGTCGTGCTGATGTGCGCCGAGCCGACGCCGTGGCGTTGTCACCGGCTGCTCGTGGCCAACACGCTGGTAGCGCGGGGCTGGAACGTCGAGCACATCATCGGTGACGCCGACCCGCACCCCCACCGGCTGGGCGAGTGGGGCGCCACGCCGACGGTCGACGCCCACGGGCGGCTGACCTACCCGGCCTGAGTCGGGGCCGGAACCGCGCCGGCCCGCGGGCTCAGGTGGGTCGCCCCTCCGATTCCGTCAGCGGGGTAGCCGTAGACCTGGTGCCGGGCCTACGCGTTGAGGCGGCCGATGACGAAGCCGCTGTCGGTCATTCGACGACTTCGCCCGAGCGGTTGGTTCTCGGCTCCGGCACGTCGGAGACCACGGCGGTGGTCGCGGAGACGACGTACCTCAGGGCCTGGTTCCGAACTGCTCACCGTCGGCCGCCCCAGCGGCGCCATTCCGATCGCAGCGACTCGCCCTCAGGCTGCGGCTCGAAGACATTGCCGGGGGTGGCTGAGACTTGCGAGCCGCTGAGCCCGCCCAGCCTCATCAGGGGTGAGACGAGGGTGTCGAAGACCGTTGGTAGAAAACGGAACCCAGCGACGACGACACCGTTCGCGATGCCGACGTAGCGCTCACGCCGGGGATGCTGCAGGGCTGCGACGGCGGCATCCGCCACCTTCTCGGGTGGGTCGACGGGTGGTGGCGGACGACCGTGCCGAGCCAGGTAGGTGCCGGCTTGGAGGTAGACCGGCGTGTCGACGCCGCCGGGGGAGACCAGGCTGATCCGGATGCCGGGAGTGGACCGGGCCTCGATCTGCAGCGTGCGCACAAGGCCGTGCACCCCCCACTTGGCCGTGACGTAGCTGCTCATGTAGGGGGTGGCGATCTTGCCGAGCAGCGACCCGATGACCACGAGACTGCCCCGGTCACCTTGGTGGCCGAAGACCTCGAGGGCGCTGCGCGACACGTTGGCAGTGCCGAGCAGGGTGGTTCGGATGGACTGGTCGAACACCTCGGCCGGCACCTGCTCGAAGCGGCCGTACGAGAGCACAGCCGCCGAGTGGATCACGCCGTGCAGGATGCCGTTGCGGGTGGCCTCGGCGAACGCGCGCGTCACGGCTGCCGCATCCGACACATCGGCGACCACGACCTGCGCGCTCGCGCCGAGCTCGACGCACTCGCGGGCGACCTCGGCCAGAGCCGTCTGTGAGCGTGACACCAGAATCAGGGAGGCGCCGGTTCGGGCCAGGGCCAGGGCGCTGGCCCGGCCGATGCCACTCGAGGCGCCGGTCACGAGCACTCTCCGGGGGTCGGTCATGACGCGATCCGAACGTGGTCGGGTTCGAAGCCGTGCTGAACGCCCCAGAGCACGGCCTGGCTGCGACTCGTCACGCCCATCCTGCGATAGGCCGTGCGGATATAGGACTTCACCGAGTTGATGCTGAGGTAGGTCAGGTCGGCGATCGCCTGGTTGGTCAGGCCCTGGGTGATCAGGGCGATGATCTCGCTCTCGCGTGGGGTCAGGCCCTCGTGGCGCCCCGGCCACGCGAGCGCCCTACGGTGTTCGCGTCGCGGCAGCGTGAGAGCGGGGGGAGCGCCTCGGTGGATCCGCTCGAGACCGTCGACGAGCTCCTGTGCCCCCAGACCCTTCGACAGCACGGGGGACGCGCGACGCAGACCCGGCCGAGCCGGCTCGGAACCCGACGTCCAGCCGTAGACCACGACCTTGCCGACGGTGGCCTGGGCCATCAGCTCCTCGATGACGAGCTGTTCGCGCTGTGCCCGGCCGTGGGGGTCGTAGAGGGCGATATCGACGGGTCCCGACACCGGCATCCGGGCGTCGAGCTCCACGATGGTGATGCGATCACGGTACGGCCGGAACATCTGGGCCAGGCCGCGCAAGACGAGCTCGTAGTCGTTGACCAGTGCCACACGCAGGGGCGCAACATTCGCGCGAGGGGTGACGCTCATGAGCTCGGTTCTCCTTCAGGGCCGGTGCGGTGTCGAGCCTGGACTCGCCGCTGGTGCCCGCGAGCCGGCCTCTTCGCTGAGGCTCACGACTACTTCTCGGTAGTACCCGGAAGGTTGATGGTTCAAACCCCGCACACACCCGTCTTCGGCGGGCGGAAGGGCTCACCGTGTCGGCTGCAGAACCGAGCCCACCCCTGCGGGTGGAAGCATCCCGCGGGCCGCCGACATACGGTCGGATGATGAGAGCTCTCACCTGGCACGGTATCGAGGACGTCCGCATCGAGGAGGTTCCCGACCCCCGCATCGAAGAGCCGACCGACGCTGTGGTGCGCGTCACCTCCACGGCGATCTGCGGCTCCGACCTGCACCTCTACCGGGTGCTGGCGCCCTACCTGAGCAAGGGCGACGTGCTCGGCCATGAGTTCATGGGCATCGTCGAGCAGGTCGGGTCGGCCGTCGACCAGCTGGCAGTCGGTGACCGGGTCGTCGTGCCCTTCAACATCTCCTGCGGTCATTGCTGGATGTGCGACCGCGGACTCTTCGCCCAGTGCGAGACGACGCAGAACGTCGACCAGAACAAGGGGGCCGACCTGTTCGGCTACACCAGCCTCTACGGAGCGGTTCCGGGCGGCCAGGCCGAGCTGGTCCGGGTGCCGCACGCCGACTTCGGGCCGATCAAGCTGCCCGCCGAGATGCCCGACGACCGTTTTCTCTACCTCTCCGACATCCTGCCCACCGCCTGGCAGGGGCTGCAGTACGCCGCAGTGCCAGAAGGTGGGTCGCTCGCCGTTCTCGGGCTGGGCCCGGTGGGCCAGCTCGCGGTTCGCTCGGCCCTGCACCAGGGCATCGAGCGGGTCTTCGCCGTCGACCTCGTTCCCGAGCGGCTGGCGCTCGCCGAACAGACCGGTGCCCACGTGATCGACCTCAGCGCGGTCGACGACGTGGCCGCGACCCTGCGCGAGCTGACCGACGGTCGTGGCCCTGACTCGGTTCTCGAGGCCGTCGGCATGGAGGCACACGGCAACCCGGTGGCCGAGACCGCTATCACTGCGGCGTCGCACCTGCCCGGTCCCCTGGCGCGGGCGGCCATCGAACGGGTCGGGATCGACCGGCTCTCTGCGGTCACCACCGCGATCTCGGCCGTGCGGCGCGGTGGAACCGTGTCGATCAGCGGTGTCTACGGCGGCATGGCCGACCCGCTGCCGATGATGGAGATGTTCGACAAGGGCCTCCAGATCCGGATGGGCCAGTGCCACGTGCGCCAGTGGACGGACGAGCTGCTCGAGATCGCCTCACAGCCCGATGACGTGCTCGGCCTCGAGACACTGGCCACCCACCATGTGCCGCTGGAGCAGGCTCCGGAGATGTACGCCACGTTCCAGCAGAAGAAGGACGGCTGCCTCAAGGTCGTGCTCGTCCCGTGACGAGCGCTGGGTGACCCTCTGGTGATCGGCTACTACGTCCACCACCACGGGTCGGGACACCTCACCCGGGCCCGGTTGCTGGCGGCTGCTCTCGGCCGAACCGTGACGGGGCTGAGCTCTCTGCCCCGGCCCGCGGACTGGACCGGGCCGTGGGTCGAGCTCCCGCACGACGCGACTCCGCCCCCCGCGCCGAACGTCGACGTGAGCGCGGGGGGAGTGCTGCACTGGGCTCCGACCGCGCACGCAGGCTATGCCGATCGGATGGCGGTCATCTCGAGATGGGTGGCTCAGACGCGGCCCGAGCTCGTCGTGGTCGACGTGTCGGTCGAGGTGACCATGCTCGTGCGTCTGCTCGGCGTGCGGGTCGTCGTGGTGGCGATGCGCGGCGACCGGGGTGACCGGGCCCACGCCCTCGCCTACGACGCCGCCGACGCGCTCATCGCGCTGTGGCCCGGGCACCTGGCCAGTGCGACGTGGCCAGGTCGATGGGTCGAGAAGACCTGTCACACCGGGGGGTTCTCGCGCCTCGACGACCTGGCGCGGGCGGCGGTGCCCGAGCCGGTGGAGCCCGGTTCGGTTTTGCTGCTCTGGGGCCGGGGCGGCGAGGGCGACGGGCCGGACCTCGAGCGGGCGTCGGCCGTCTCAGGACCGGAGTGGTCGTGGCGCCGACCGTCAGCGAGTGCGGATGCCGCCACGCTGTGGGCAGAGCTGACCCGCGCAGAGGTCGTGGTCACCCACGCCGGCCAGAACGCCGTGGCGGAGGTCGCCGCCGGCCGACGACCCGCCGTGGTGGTGGCCGAGGAACGCCCGTTCGGCGAGCAGGAGGAGACCGCTGGGGTCATCGACGCCGGTGGCATCGCGGTCGGGCTCTCGGCCTGGCCGTCCGACCAGGACTGGCCCCGGCTGCTGACCCGAGCCCGCGACCGCGGCGGCGAGGGCTGGCGCGATTGGTCTGACCTCGACGGGATTCCGCGGGCCGTGGCCCTGCTCGAAAGGCTGGGGGAGCAGTGACTGGTGAGGCCCGGCTCGCGGTGGTGACGATCGTCGCGGGCCGGCACCGCCACCTACGGGCGCATCTGGCCTCCCTCGCCCGGTCCGCTCGGCGGCCCGACGTGCACGTCGTCGTCTCGATGGGTGATCCTGAGATCGCCGGTCTGGTGGCTGATGGCCCCCTGGCCCGTCACGGCGTCGACGTCATCTGCTGTGCGGTCGACGTACCCGACGACGGGGAGCTGCCGCTCGCCGCGGCCCGCAACCTCGGCGCCGACGAGGCCCTCCGCCGGGGCTGCGACCTGCTCGTCTTCCTCGACGTCGACTGCCTCGTGTCGAGCGGCGCTTTGGGCCGGTACGAGCGGGCCTGGCGACGCACCCGGGGCCGACACCGTGGGCCGGTATTGCTGAGCGGGCCGGTTTCGTACCTGCCACCGCTCACACCCGGGCAGGACACGTACCCGACAGGCCGACTCGCGTCGCTCGCTCGGCCGCACGCTGCCCGCCCGGCCCCTCGACCGGGCCGGTTGGTCAGGGCCGCCGACCTGCGCCTGTTCTGGTCGTTGTCGTTCGCTGTCGCGGCGCTGCAGTGGGACGACATCGGCGGGTTCGCGACCGGCTACCGCGGCTATGGCGGGGAGGACACCGACTTCGCCCTGCGGGTGGCGGCGACCGGCGGGGTGCTCTACTGGGTCGGCGGCGCAGACGCGTTCCACCAGTACCACGAGGTCGAGACTCCGCCTCGCCGACACCTTGCCTCGATCGTCAGGAACGCCAACCACTTCCAGGAACGGTGGGGGTGGTTCCCGATGCAGGGATGGTTACGCGCCTTCGAGCGGCTCGGCCTCGCGAAGCATGACCCGGTCTCGCACCGCTGGGTCGTGCTCGACCGTGACGAGACGGCGGTAGTGGCTGACGTACTCATCGAGCATCCGGTCGAGTGACAACCGCGCCCTGGCGTCGCGACGCACGGCTCGACGGTCGATGCGCTCGGCGACGGGCACCGCTTGGGCCATCGCCGCGACGTCGCCCGGTGGCACGAGAATGCCGGAGCCGGAGCCACCGGTGACCTCGCGGATGCCGCCGCGGTCGAACGCGATGACGGGCGTTCCGCACGAGAGTGCTTCGGCCACGGTGAGACCGAACGGCTCGTCCCAGTCGGGTGTCGCGAGCACGGCCGCGGCGCCGCCGACGAGACCGGCCAGCTCGCGCTGGCCGAGGTGCCCGGCGTAGATGACATCGTCACCGAGCAGTGGCACGATCTGCCGGCGAACGTAGTCGCCGTCGGAGAGGGGGCCGGCGATCACGAGACGCCGCGCCGCGGCTCGCGCCGCGAGGATGGCCAGGTGCGGCGCCTTCTCGGGCACGAGCCGGCCCGACCAGACGAGGTCTGCCCCGCCCGGTCCCGGGCACCACACGTCGGTGTCGACACCGTTCAGCACCACGGCCGGGCGTTCGGCCAGCACGGTCCATGCGCGGGACACATGGTCGCTGACGGCGGTGAAGCTGGCGCCGAGACCGCCGGTGACGGCCAGGGCTGACTCCATCCACGCCGTCGGCGGGATGTGCAAGGTGGCGAGCACGGGCACCGGCATCGACGGGGCCAGCGCCACGGGCAGGTGGTGAACGGCGTGCAGGTGCACCACGTCGAACCGGCGCAGCGCCTCCCCGTGAACGAGACGCAGCATGAGCCGCTGGTAGGCATGGTGTTCGAGCATCGCCGGGAGGTGCGGCATCGAGACGTCCTGGGTGGCCGCGACCGACGGGGTCCAACCCGACTCGAGCTCGTCGCCCGGGGCGACACCCGTGCTGCCAGCCCTGGCGAACACGCTGACGTCGTGGCCACGCTCGGCCAGCCCGTTCGCCAGCTCGTGCACATGGCTCTCCAACCCACCGGCGAACGGCTCCCGTACGGGGTAGCGGTACGGGCCCACGAGCGCGATCCGCAGCCGATGGGGGCGGGGGCGGTCGTCGGCGGTCGCGACGTGCATCCGGCTGTGGAGCCGGGGCTCGGTCGGTGACATCATGCCCCGCCTGTGACGACGGCGCCGCCCAGGGCGCCCGGCGACGTGAGACGATGCAGGTACCGAGCGAATCCACCTGGGGCGCGGCCGATCTGACGCCCCGACGTCACGACCCGGGTCGTGTCCGTTGCGCACCAGGGAACGTGTGCGTCGCGCAGAGCGCGAACGAGGCTGACGTCCTCGTGCTCGGGGAGGGCGCGATAGCCGCCGACCGAAAGGTAGGCGCCGAGGGTGAAGCCCAGGTTGGCGCCGTGCACGTAGGGGTGCCCCTCGCCGAGCTCGTGCCGAGCCCACCACTCGGAGAGCAGCGACGCGTCGAGATCGGCGGCGTCCGGAACGACCGTCCCGACCACGAGCTGGAGGCCGGTCGTGGCCAGGGCAACCTGTCGGGTCAGCCAGTGTGGAGGCACGAGCGTGTCGGCGTCGGTGTTGGCCACCCACGTCGTGCGGCGCGACCATCGCAGGGTGCGCCTCGCCACGTCGTCCAGACCGTGACGCCGGGCTGCGCCGGCCGAGCACGAGTCGATCGTCAGGCCCCTGACGCCGGCACGTCGTCGGACGAGCCGCTCCGAGCGGTCGGTGCATCCGTCGAGCACCACGCACACCGACAGGGTCACCTCTGGGTACTGCGTCTTCAACTCTGACCCGGCCACCTCGATGGAGTCAAGGCACCGTGGGAGCAGCTGCTCCTCGTTGCGGGCCGGCACCACGACGTGCACCGCGTCGATGGCCGACGCTGATGGAGTCACCGCCGTTCGCCTTCCGTCGCGGGTGCGGGAGACCCAGGGTGTGCGTGCACCTCGAGAATGAAGTCACGTTCCCGGTGGGCGACCAGAGGGTCCTGCTCGGAGGCAGCCCTCCAGAGGTCGTGCACGCGGTCGCCGTCGAGCGGCCAGCCGACGATGGGATGCCGCCAGTGGCAGAGCACGACGTGGCCGCCGGGTGCGAGGGTGTCACGCACCCGGGCCAGCAGACCGTCGAGCTCGACCGGGCTGAGGAAATAGCCCACTTCGGAGACCACGACGAGGTCGAACGTTCGTGAGGGCCAGTCCCGGGGCACGACGGCGGCCTCGACCTGGACGTTCGGCGCGTCACTCAGACGGTGCCGGGCCCGCTCGACCGCGACATCGCTGCGGTCGAGGGCGACGAGCTCGTCGCACCGGGTGGCCAGGTCACCGGCCAGCAGGCCCAGCGAGCACCCGATCTCGAGGGCCCGCCCGTAGTGCTCGTCGGGCAGCGCCGCCAAGGTCAGGGCTCGCTTGCGACGTTCGAACCACGAGGTCATCACCGACCAGGGGTCGTGGTTCTCGTGGTGGAGGTCGTCGAAGGCGGAGTCGACCTTCTCGGGGCCGTCCGCGAGGTCGGGTTGCACGAAGACCTCGCGGTCGCGGTGGAAGTGGGCGAGGAGGTCGGCGGTGAGGAGCACTTCGTCGCCTGCTGCCTGCGAGAGCGGTCGAACCTGGCTGGCGTGACAGGCCAGGGCCGCCTCCTTGGTCGTGCGCGCGGCAGGGGGGAGTGCAAGGGCGCGCATTGCTGCCCAGGGAGCATCGTCGGGAGCGGCCCAGTGCCACAACCAGATCGGGTACTCCAGCAGGCGAGCGTCCGTGCGCTCCGCGGCGATGGCTGCCGCCCGCCCGGCCGCTTCGTGGTCAGGATGCCGGTCGCCGCGCCAGGGGGCGACGAGCAGGGTCTTACGGCCGTCCTCACCGATGACGTCGACGAGCGTGGACACAGCCTCGGCGAGTGACACCGTCAGCCGGCCGTCGCCGAGGTCGGCGAAGATGACCGTCGAGCCGGGGCTCAGGTGGTGCACGGCCGCTCGCATCTCGGACCGCCGGATGGCGGCGAGGCGGGCCGGGGTCGTCGAGGGCGAGTCGGGGTGCGACGCCTCACCGTCGGTGAGCACGACGACGTCGACTCGCAGCCCAGCGGCCGCGGCCGCCGCGATCAGACCGCCGGCGCCGAGCGTCTCGTCGTCGGGATGTGCCGATACGACCACCACGCGTTCGAGGTGGCCTTCGTTGAGGAGCGTGAGGGCCGCAACGTCCGCCCACCTGGTGTCGTCGACCCACTGCCGTTCGGCGGTGCCCGGGTCTCCGTGCAGGAAGGCTGGGGAGTGGTTCACCATGGGCTGGCGTCGTGGGCCCCGGTGACCAACGCCCGACCCAGGGCTGCCTGGTCACGCTCGGCGTGCTCCTGTCGAACGTACAGGCGCAGGTCTGCGACCCGAGCGGCGTGCTCCTCCTCGAGCGCGAGGGGCGCCGGCCCGAGGGCGTGGTCGCTGCGCCACAGCACGGTCTCCGCCGTCTCAGCCGCCACTCGGCGGCAACGAAGCGCCGCGATCGCGGCCTCGGCTCGGTCAGTGGTTCCGCTGTCGGCGAGGTCGGCCGCGCTGGCGAGAACCGAGCGCGCACCGGTGATCGCCGCGTCGATGGCGCCAAGATGGCTCTGACCGATCTGGTCGAGCTGGCGCTGGTGGGCCTGCTCGAACACCCGCCGCGCGATGGCGACCGTCGCACCGAACCAGATCACGGCAACCCCGATACCACCCCACGCGAAGCCGGGCCGCTCGAGGTACCAACCAGGTTCACCGATCGGCACCACTGGCACATCACTGAACGACACCGGCACGCTGGGAACGTCGCGCAGTCCGCGGGCGACCCAGCCGGCAGCGTCGTCGACCTCGACGCCGGGGTGGGTCAGCGGCGCGGCGTACAGTCCACGGCGGTTCTCGTCGACCCACGCCGTGACCAGCGCGTGGCTGAGCGACCCGGCGAGCGAGCACCACGGCTTCCGACCCGACAGCACGACCTGGTCGCCCTCGCGGCTCGCGACCACTCGCATCCCGGCCCCCTCGGCTGCGAAGACGCCCCACGTGCCCTGACCGATATCGGGAACGGGGGCGGCATCCCTCGTGGTCTGACTGGGCTCTTTCGCCTCCGCGAGGATGGCCCTGGCGTCGAGGTGGGGCTCGAGCATCCGCGCCAGTGACAGGTCTGTCGCCCCGAGGGTGGCCAGCGACTCCCACAGGGCACGGGTCGAGCCTCGCCCCGGCAGCGGAAACAGCGTCGGGTGGTCGATGGGCAGCGCGAAGCCCTTCTCGCGGTCGCCGACCGCAGCCGTCGCCTGGGCGGCGAAGAGCTCGAGCGGCTGCCGGCGCGCAGGGTCGGGCGCAGCCAGCAGCACGGGACGGGTGTCGGGCATGGTGTCACCGTAGGTACCGGATCGCGGCGGCGTCACCTCCCTAGGGGTGAGTAGGTTGAGGGTGTGACGACGACCGACAGTGCGTTGCTGCGGGTGGCCCTGGTCAACGACTACGAGGTCGTGGTGCGGGGGCTCGCGCGCATGTTCGACTCCTACCGTGACCGCATCGAGCTTGTCGAGCTCGACGCCCAGGTGACGGTCTCGCAGCCGGTCGACATCGTTCTCTACGACACCTTCGGCACGGCCCGCGGCGATGCCGGCGCCATCCGGGCGATCCTGGGCACCGGTCACGTCGGCAAGGTCGTGGTCTACGGCTGGGAGGAGGAACCCGAGCTCATCGAACGGATGATGGCCGACGGCGCTTCCGGCTTCGTCTCCAAGGGGCTGACCGCAGAGCAGCTGGTGGCCGCCCTCGAGAGGGCCCACCGCCTCGAGCGCAGCCGGTCGGAGCCTCCTCGGGACCCAGTGGCCGACCCCGGCGACTGGCCGGGCCGCACCGAAGGTCTGACGGCCCGCGAGGCGGAGGTGGTGGCGCTGATCACCCAGGGTCTGGCCAACCGCACCATCGCCGAGCACACCTTTCTCAGCATCAACTCGATCAAGTCCTACATCCGCACGGCCTATCGCAAGATGGGGGTGACCACTCGTTCGCAGGCGGTGCTGTGGGGGGTGCAGCACGGCTTCCTCCCGGACACCATGCGTGAGATCCGTCCTCGCACGCGCTGAGCCGGCGGAGGGCGCGCTGAGGCGGCAGTGGGCGCGCCCCACGACGCCTTTCGGGGTACGTACGGGCTCGGCGCGGCGTTTCGAGCAGCGCCACAGTTCGTCGAGAGAGCGGTGGGACGTGCAGACCGAACGTGGACTCGGGCACGACAAGGGGGATGGTCAACCCGGTGTCGGCACTGAGCCGAACCGGCATCCGCTCCGGGTGTTGTCGGTGCCGAGTCAGCACAGCTACCCGCTTCGGCTGCGCGCCGACGGCATCCGGGCCGGGCGCGTCGTGTCGCATCTGCCCGATCCCGTCGTGTCCGGAGGCGAACCCGGTCGGTGGTGGCCGCCGCCGGCGTTGGACCTGGCGTGGCTGCGCCAGCACGGAGGCGAGGTCGACGTGGTGCACCTGCACTTCGGCTTCGACCACCTCAGCCCGCGTGATCTCGAGGCCTGGACGACCGAGCTTCGGCGTCAACGACTACCGCTCGTGCTCACGGTGCACGACCTGGTCAACCCGCACTTCGTCGAACAGCGCGATCATCTGGCCCGGCTCGACGTGCTGGTGCCGGCTGCCTCGGCCGTGCTGACGTTGACGAGTGGAGCAGCCGCCCAGATCCGCAGGAGATGGCGCCGCCCGGTGACGGTGACACCTCACCCTCACGTCGTGCCCGACCATCTCATCGGGTCTCGAGAAGACCGGACTCACGGTCCATGGGTCGTCGGGCTCCATCTCAAGGGTCTGCGGGCGAACATCGCCGCCCGGCCGATGGTGAAGGCCGCTGTCGAGGCGGTGGGCCAGCTGCCGGATGCGGTGCTGCGCGTCGACGTCAACGCCGAGGTCTGGCGGGCCGACCACCCGCGCCACGACCCCACCCTGGTCGAGGCCCTGCGCTCGCACGAGCGAGCGGGCCGCCTCGACCTGCGGGTGCACGACACCTTCACCGACGACGAGCTGTTCGCCTACCTCAGCGCCATCGACGTGTCGCTGCTGCCCTACGCCTTCGGCACGCACTCGGGCTGGGTCGAGGCCTGCCACGACCTCGGCGCCGTCGTCGTGGCACCTCGAACCGGGTTCTGGGTCGAGCAGCAGCCGATGCTGTCGTTCGGCTGGGGGTCTGGCTGCGAGCCCGACGTCGCCGAGCTCCGCTCCGCCCTCCGACAGGCACGCCGAGACCCACCCTCCGGGGCGTAGACCGGGCGGCCCGGATGGCCGAGCAGGTGAGGGTGAGCCAGTTCCACGACTCGCTCTACCTCAGACTCCACGAGGCCGGTTCGAGCCTCACGGCATCATGACGGTGGCCTACGTCGTCGCCGGGCCCGAGCGACACGGGGTGGTGCTCCACGGTCTGCGGCTGGCTCGGGCCTCCGCCGGTCTCGCGGCGTCGTTGGTGCGACTCCCGTCACGGTCGCTGGACGAGCCGGCCGGCCTCACCGCGGAGCGTCTGGCCGGGCACGACCGGGTCATGGTGCAGGTGACCGACCGGCTCTTCGGCCGCACCGCCCACGACGCCGCGCACCTGCTCGCCTCCATCGGGAGAAGCACGAGCCTCGTGGTGTGTCTGCACGATCTTCCTCATCCCGCCGAGGGGGCCGGTCGATGCGCTCGTCGCCGCGCTGCCTACCGTGAGATCGCTGCGGCCGCCGACGTCGTCGTGGTCGCGAGCGACCACGAACGCATGCTGCTGAGGCAGTGTGGCGTCGCCGACACAGAGACTGACACGGTCGTGGTTCCACTACCGCTGGAGCAGGCCGTCGAGCTGGAAGCACCGGTGACGAGGGCGACCCGAGCCGATGACATCGGCGTGCTCGGCTTCCTGTACCCGGGGAAGGGCGTCGAGGACGTGATCGCGGCAGCAGCCCGGCTGAGCCGGCGGGTGGGTCCGCTACGGGTGACGAACTATGGGCCCGTGGCCGACGGCCACCGGCAGTATGCGACCGACCTCGAGGCCGTGGCCCGCCGCCAGGGCGTCGAGCTGACCATCACCGGGTACCTCGACGCGTCGAGTCTGATGCGGGGGCTTCGCACGACGACGGTGCCGGTGGCCGCCCACCGGCACGTCTCCGCCTCCGGCTCGATCGGTACGTGGCTGAGCGCTGGACGCCGCCCGGTCGTGGTCGACGGCGGGTGGGCGGCTGAGCTCGCGACGCGCATCCCCGGGTCGCTGACCCTCACCCGCGATCTGGGCAGGTCGGTCTCTGCGGCCCTCGACGAACCGGCGAGCACCTGGCTGGCCGACGTGCGTCTTGGCCCGAGCTGGGCGCAGGCCGCAGACCGGCACCTCCGACTCCTCGTGGGCACGCCATGACGGGAAGCGCTTCGAGGCTGCGCGTCAGCGTGGTGGTGCCCTACTTCGACCGTGAGGACCAGCTGGATCGGCTGCTGACGGCTCTCGGGCTGCAGACTCTCGGCCATGACCGGTTCGAGGTCATCGTGGCCGACGACGGGTCACCTCGACCACCCGAGCCGGGTCGGAGACCCTATTCTGTGCGCGTCGTGGCGCAGCCGGACCTCGGCTTTCGAGCCGGGGCTGCTCGCAACCTGGGCGCGCGAGCGGCGCAGGCCGAGGTCATCGCGTTCCTCGACCAGGACTGCGTGCCCTCGGCGTCCTACCTCGAACGGGTGGCAGACCACACGAGTGCTGGGTGGAGCGTCACCGTCGGTCGACGACGGCACGTCGACCTCGACGGCTGGGACGGCATCCGCACCGCCTCGTGGCTCGAGGGCTCCGGCCGCGCACCCCGTCAGCTGGAAGACCCACAGTGGCTGGTCGACGGCTACTCGCGCACCGACAACCTGCGCCGGCCGGACGCGCGCACCTACCAGCTGGTCATCGGGGCGGTGCTCAGCGTGAGCCGGGACCTGCACCAGCACCTGTCGGGGTTCGATGAGGGCTTCACCGCCTACGGGGGTGAGGACTGGGACTACGGGCACCGGGCCCTCGTGGCGGGAGCCGGGGTGCAGCATCTGCCGGATGCCGTCGTGTGGCACGACGGGCCTGACCTCGCAGGCCGCGAACAGCTGGTGAGCACCAAGAACGCCGAGACCCTGGCCCTGGCTCGCCGCCTCCCCGACCGTGACGTGCGAGGTGAGCACCTCGTGTGGAAGCAGCCCGACGTCGTGGTTCGCCTCGACGCGCAGAACGCCGAGTCGGCCACGGTGCTGGCGAGTGTGGAGTCGCTGCTGGCCGGGTCGGACGCCCACGTCTGGTTGACCGGATGCCGTGGGTGGGACGCCGAGGCGGTCGAGGACCCTCGCCTGCACCTTGGGGAGCCGCCGGCCGCGATCATGGCCAGAGCGCGTTACGTCGTCGACTGTGGGCCCGTCGTTCTCGCGGGGATGAGCCTTCGGCAGCTCTGTTCCGAAGCACCCGTTCGGGTCGAGGGCTTCGCACTGCGCACGACCAGAGGTGCCAACCGTGAACGGCGTGGTCTCACGACCTCGCCCTGGAGGTCGTGGCCGCGTGGTGCTCAGGTGAGCCGGCTCGATGCGGCTCCGCTGCTCGAGCGACTCTGGCAGTCGCGGCGCTGACGCTCACATCGCGGGCAACGGGTCGCCAGGGTCAGAGCTCTCGGCGGTGGTGAACGACCTCGTCAGCGATGTCGCGCAGCTTGACGTTGGTGTGCTGCGACTCGCGCGTCAGAAAGCCGAAAGAGCCATCGACGTCGAGGGCGGCTGGCGCTTCACCTCACCCCTCGGGGTGCTCGTGGCGATCGGGCCGGACGTGCTCGTTGGTGCGCTCTGCGGCACGCCGCCCCAGAACGGTGAGGGCGTGGACGGTTCGCGAGGCGAGCCGCTCTCCCGCCCGGCCACCTTCAACGAGATGCTGACCTCCGTGGTCGGGGCCGCTGGGCAGCAGCCGGTTCGCGAGGCCCATCAGGCGGGTCGTGGTTGCGGGTGCGAGGCCCCGCACCCGGATGCCGACCCAGGCCATCGGGGTCAGCACCACCATGGGCTTTCCGCGCAGCACGGCCTCGACGATGCGTCGCGCAGCCCTTTCCGCATCGACGGACAACAAGGGCAGCGAGGCGGCAGGGGCGAACCACGCGTACTCCTTCGGCGCATCACCCCCGAACTGCGCCCGATCCTGAGAGCCGGTGCGCATCAGGCCGGGAACGACGGTCGTCGCGGTGACACCGCTTCCCGACAGTGCGGCAGCCAGTCCGTCGGAGAAGCCGACGGCCCCGAACTTCGCTGTGGCGTAAGGCAGCAGGTGTGGGGGTGAGACCATGCCGCCGATGGAGGTGATCGTGGCGATGCGGCCTCGCCCGCGGCGCCGCATGGCCGGCAGCACCGTCATGGCGGCCTGGACGGGCCCCCACAGCATGGTCTCGATGGCCTCGTCGAAGTGCTCCACAGTGAGCGACTCCAACGGTGCCACCTGGATCACTCCGGCGACGGTGACCAACACCTCGATGGGTCCAACCTGCTCCTCGAGCTCGTCGACCAGCTGGCGTATCCCGTGGCGGTCGCGCACGTCGCAGGTGCGCACCAGAACCGGCCCCCAGCCGTCGAGCTGCTCTCGGGCACGTTCGAGCTCGACGGTGTCACGGGCCGTGATGACGATGCGGTGCCCCCGCTCGAGAAGCTCCCGCCCGATGAGAAGTCCCAGCCCCCGTGATCCGCCGAGCACGAGCGCGAGCGGCGCCTCAGCGGTTCGTGACACTTCACTCTTCTCGTCGTGGCTCATACAGACTGTCGTACCCGCTCAGCCGCTGGAGGGACAACCGGCCAGTGCGAGTGAACGACGGGTGGCTCATGCCGACCCGGGGAAGTCGACGTGTCAACGGATGGCCTCTGCGGGGCCTGACGGGGTATGTGCGGTGCAGGGTGGCGTCGTCGTCGTTGAGAAGCCAGCTCCGACGACGTCGCCCGCCCTGCTGACCACGACCACCGTTGGCGGTGACGGTCGTCCACGGACCCGTCGATCCCGTCGCTCGCGTCACCGATCGTCGTTGTGCTGGCCGATGTTGAGCTTTCCCTTGATCCGCTCGATCCCCTCGGACGCGACCGCTTTGGCCGAGTCGCGGATGACGTCCAGCTCGTCAGGGTCTCGGTGCAGCAGCGCCTTGGCCGTGTTCGTGGCGAACTCCACCGTGATCTTCGGCGGCAACGGCGGCACGTTCTTACTGGTGTAGGCGTCGATGAGTGTCACTCCCGGGTGCGCGAACGCCGCATCCCAAGCCGCTGCGACGTCATCGTCGCTCTTGACGCGAATACCCTTGAAGCCCAGCAGCTCCGCCCACCCGGCGTAGTCCACTGACTCCACGTCCTGAGAGACGGACCACACGGGGTTGGCGTCTTCGGTACGCATCTCCCAGGACACCTGGGTGAGGTCGTTGTTGTGCAGCACCAGGACGATGAACTGCGGGTTGTCCCACTTGCTGAGGTACTTCTTGACGGTGATGAGCTCGTTCATCCCGAGCATCTGGAAGGCGCCGTCACCGATGGTGCAGACGACGCACCGGTCGGAGTGGGCGAACTTGGCCGCCGTGGCGTACGGCATCGCGGCCGCCATGCTCGCCAACCGGCCCGACAGGTCACCCATCATGCCGTCGCGCAGGCGAACGTGGTGCCCGTACCAGTCCGCGGTGGACCCGGCATCGCAGGTGACGATCGCCTTGGCGGGCAGGCGCTGGTTCAGCTCGTGGTAGACGCGCCGCGGGTTGACGCCGTCGGAGTAGTGGAGCATCGCCTGGGCCTGCATCTCGTTCTCCCACTCGACCATGTCCTTGGCGATCCCGTCCTGCCACGACAGGTCGGTCTTCTGGCGCAGGTGGGGAATCAGCGTCAGCAATGTCTGTTTGACGTCGCCCCAGATGTTGAGCTCGGTGGGGTAGCGCAGGCCCATCTGTTCCGGTTTGAGATCGACCTGGATCGCGCGTGCCTGTCCGCTCTCGGGCAGGAACTGGGAGTAGGGATAGTTGGTGCCGAGCAGCACCAAGGTGTCGCAGCCCTCCATCTGATGCTGGCTGGGGCGGGTGCCGAGCAAGCCGAGCTGCTGGGTGTGGAACGGCACATCGGAGGGAACGACCTGCTTGGCCCGCAACGCGGTGATGACGCCGGCTCCGCATAGCTTCGCCGCCGCCAGCACCTCGTCGGTGGCGCCGTTCGAGCCGTGTCCCACCAAGAAGGTGACCTTGGCCCCGGCGTTGATGATCTCGGCGGCCTTCTCGATCTCTGCTAGCGGGGGAACGATGGAGATCGACGGAGCCGCCGAGCTGGAGCGCGATACTCCGTTCGCTGGTTCCAGTTTCGGCATGTCCATTCCCTGCACGTCGTGCGGCAGCACGATGACGGCAGGGCCTAGGCGTACCAATGCCGTTCGGAACGCGGTGTCGACGACGGCCTGGGCTTGCTGCGGCGTCACGATCGTCTGTACGTACACGGCGACGTCTTCCATCGTGCGCTCGAGGTTGTCTTCCTGCTGCTCGAACGTCCCCAATGAGCTGATCGCCTGCTGGCCCACGATCGCGACGACAGGCTGGTTGTCACTCTTCGCGTCGTACAACCCGTTGAGCATGTGGAAGGCACCCGGCGAGGAGGTGGCGATACAGACGCCGACCTCGCCGGTGAACTTGGCGTGCGCTGTTGCCATGAGGGAGCAGATCTCTTCGTGCGTCGGACGAATGTAGTCGAGGCCGTCGCCTTCGCGCTGGGCTGCGCCGAGGGCGCCGTCGAACTCCCCGATGCCGTCCCCAGGGAAGGCAAAGACCCGACTCACCCCCCACTCGCGGATCCGTTGAATGACGAAATCGCTCACATTGGCCATGACGCTTCTCCCTTCTGGTGAGCCCTTACGCGCACCACGGACGACCCTGTTGTCGTTCGTCAACTCTATCCGATATTTGCGGTACCGCAAGCATGCTTAAGCGCAAACATGCTTTAGCGCAAATAATTATCTCGCCTCTCAGCACGTTCATCGCCGCCAGGTCAAGGGCGATGACGGAGACGATCCCGAGGTTGCCCACGCTCAGTCGGTCGGGTCGCTGGTGCCGGCGGACTGCGGGGCGACGTCCGTCTTGCGGTCAACGACAGGAAGCGTTGCCGCCGGCAACGGAGTGTGCTGTTCACGAGATCGACGGTCACACCCTTGGCGTCAGGTGACGAACAGCCGGGTCCTGAATGATCTGGGGCCTTCGCACAGCTGTCACACAGAGGCGCAGTAGCGTTCGGACAGGTTGCACCGTTGCACTGTTGGAATGAACCAGAACTTCAAGCCGCCCAGCGGCCCAGTCGCGGGTGAGTCGGCCCGTTCGTCGGGCGCTCAGGGCCGGACACATCCGGAGGAGCTGTTGGCCACGGCGAGACGTGAGCAAGAGGCGGCGGCACTGGACTTGTACGACGCGGCGCAGGCGGCGGCGCAGGCGGCGGCGCAGGCGGCAGCCATGGCTGATCGGGGGAGCCGCGAAGAAAGTTCGCAGCTGGCTCGACTCGCGAGCCGGCTTTACGAGAGCGCAAGCGGTCGTCGACAACGAGCCCGACGCCTGGCTGCCCAAGCACGGCTGGGAGAGCAACACGACGGCTGATACAGAACGGAGCTCACCGGCTGCTGGTTCGGGCCCAGCCGTCGGCTCAGGCTGTTCGTGTTCCCATCAGTGTCCGTTGCCACCCGCGAGGTCAGGCGACGCGGTAGCGCTCGGCGTCAGCGAGGCGAAGGGTCAAACCAAGACCGGGTGCGTCGGCGTCCGGGGTGATGGTTCCGCCCGTCGGGTCGAGGGTGCCGTCGAAGAACATCGACTCGATACGGACGTGGTCGTGGAACCACTCGAGGTGGCGCAGGTTGGGGGTGGCCGCGGCGACGTGGGCGTGCAGGTGCGGCCCGCAGTGGCCGGAGACCTGTAGACCGAAGGATGCCGCCACGGCCGCCACTCGCATGAACTCGGTGATGCCACCACACCGTGAGACGTCGGCCTGGAGGCAGTCAACCGCGCCGGCCTCGCACATACGACGGAAGTAGTAGAGGTCGTAGCCGTACTCACCGGCGGTGACGTCGGCGGGCACGGAGTCGCGAATCTCGCGCAGGCCGTCGAGGTCGTCGGAGGAGACGGGTTCCTCGAACCAGCGCACGTCCAGGTCTGCTGCCGCGGCCATGACCCGGATGGCTTGTTTTCGGGTGTAGCCGCCGTTCGCGTCGACGAACAGCTCGGTCTGCGTGCCGATGATGCTTCTCGCCTGGCGCATCCGATCGAGGTCGCGGTCGGGATCGGTGCCCCAGGACTCGCCGATCTTGATCTTGACCCGCGGGATGCGTTCTTCGAGGGCCCAGTGGCCCAGCTGGTGTCGGAGCTGTCGTTCGTCGTAGGTGGTGAAGCCACCGCTGCCGTAGACGGGAACCTCCGTGCGAACCGCGCCGAGGAGGTGGTGGAGGGGGAGGTTGAGCAGCCGTGCCTTGAGGTCCCAGAGGGCGACGTCGACGGCGGAGATGGCGTAGCCCGCGATGCCGGGGCGGCCGGCGTTGCGTACCGCTCTGATCATGGCCTGGGAGGCTCCGGTGACGTCCATCGCGTTGCGTCGTCTCACCAGGCCGGCGAGCTTGTTCTTGATGAGAGTGGCGCAGGCAGAGGGGCCGTAGGTCCATCCGATGCCCTCGGTCGTGCCGGAGCGGGCGCGGACCAGGACCAGCGTCGTGGAGTCCCAGGAGATCGTGCCGTCGGCTTCGGGGGCATCGGTGGGCACGGTGTAGGCGCTGACCTCGACGCTGTCGATGGTGGCGTCGGTCATGACATTGATGGTGGTGTCGCTCATGTGGGCTCCTCGATGGGTTGGTCTTCGCCGATGTTCAGGTCGCCGATGTTCAGACCGTCGTGGATCTGTTCCACGGTGCGGTCCTTGCGCTCGGGGACCTGGTGAGGTGGAGGACGGGCGCCAGGACGCCGATACCCACTCATGCCCACCGCTCACGCTGGGTCTAGCTGCCCCGACGTGAGGTGGAGATGAGACGCTCGGCGGCGCGGGCCGCGACCGCCATGATCGTCAGTGCCGGGTTGGCGCTGCCCTGGGTCGGCAGCACGCTTCCGTCGGTGATGTAGAGGTTGGGCACGGCGAAGCTGCGGCAGTTCGCGTCGACGACGCCGTGCTGTTCGTCGGCGGCCATCCGCGCCCCGCCGACGAGGTGGGCGAAGCGGTCGATGGTGATCACCTCGTCGGCTCCGGCGGCGTGCAGGATGTCCTCCATGACACCCTGGGCGGCCTTCATCAACGCGGCGTCGTTGTCGCACTGCGAGTAGGCGAAGTTGGCTACGGGCAACCCGTTCCGGTCCTTCTCATCCGACAGGGTCACTCGGTTCTCCGGTTGGGCGAGGAACTCGCACAGGGCTCCGAGACACGACCAGTGCACGTAGTCGCTCATGTAGTTGCGCAGGTCGGCCCCCCAGTGGCCCTGGGCCGCCACGTGCTCGGCCCAGGTGATCGGCAAGGGTGAGACCGTCTGGATGGAGAACCCCCGCTTGTAGGGCTTGGACGGGTCGGTCTCGTAGAAGGCTTCCGTGCTGACCTCGGGTGGGGGAGCCTTGAACATCCGCACCTCGGCGTCGAACCGGCCGGCGGTCTGTGGGGCGCCCTGCACCATCAGGTAGCGGCCGACCTGGTCGAAGTCGTTGCAGAGCCCTTCGGGGAAGCGGTCGGAGGCCGAGTTGAGCAGCAGCCTCGGGGTCTCGATGGAGTAGCCGGCGACCGCGACCATGTTGGCCTTCTGGAACCGGGCCACCCCATCCTGCACGTAGTGCACGCCGGTGGCCCGCCCGGTGCGGTCGTCGACCTCGACCCTGGTGACCATCGCATTGGCGCGAACCTCGGCCCCGTGGGCCAAGGCGTCGGGGATGTGGGTGATGAGCGGTGAGGCCTTGGCGTTCACCTTGCAGCCCTGGAGGCAGAAACCGCGGTAGATGCAGTGGGCCCGGTTGCCGAAGCGGCCGTTGACGATCGCGACGGGCCCGACCTTGGCGGTCAGCCCCATCGCCTCGGCGCCGCGCAGAAAGATCTCACCGTTGCCGCCGACGGGGTGCGGGCGGTAGGGGTAGGAGTGCGGGTCGCCCCACGGCCACGTCTCGCCGGCGACGGGCAGCTCGCCCTCGATCGCCTCGTAGTAGGGCTTGAGGTCGCCGTAGCCGATGGGCCAGTCGGCGCCGACGCCGTCGAGGGTGTGGCTCTGGAAGTCGCTCGGGTGGAAACGCGGGGTGTAGCCCGCGTAGTGCACCATTGACCCCCCGACGCCTCGGCCGGAGTTGTTCGAGCCCAGTGGGACCGGGTCGGAACCGGAGATGACCCGCGGCTCGGTCCAGTAGAGGTGGTGCGAGCCCGCCTCGTCGCTGACCCAGTCGGTGTCGGGGTCCCAGAACGGGCCGGCATCCAGGGCGACGACCCGCCATCCCGACCGGGCCAGGCGCTGGATCATTGTCGAGCCGCCCGCGCCGCATCCGACCACCACCAGGTCGACCTCGTCGGTGTCGTCGAAGCGGCGCATGTCGTGGCGGAGCTGGTGGTTGACGTGTTTGCCGTCGGCGGGCAGCAGCCATGCCGACTGGTTGCGGTCGCGGACCGAGCTCATGACTGTCTCCGTAGGGGGTCGTCAGACGGGTGTGCGTCGTGCACCTCGAACGGTTCGAGCTTGTCGACGCCGGTGTTCTTGTAGCCACGCGGGTAGGCGGGGCCCGAGAAGCCGATCTCGTTCCAGGCGAGGGGGTGGGAGTAGAAGGCGGTGCACGCGTAGCGCGTCCACAGGCTCCAGACGTGCTTGGCATTGAGGTGGTGCCACTGGCCCGCCCCGCGGTTCTGAACGGTCTGGATCATGTGTGCCTGCTGGTCTGCAGAGCAGGCCACGAAGTCTCTGTCGAAACGTTCGTGCGCTTTGGCATCGAGGCCGGCCAAGGTGTCACGCCAGGCCTGCCCGTCGGCGGGCATGTCGTGGTAGCGCCAACCGTCGGTCTGTTGCTCGGCGAGCCGCGAGTCGATGAGGTTCACGATGGGGATCTTGGCTCCGGGCGTGAGCTCGTCGTGCTGGTCCAGCAGGTGGTCGCACAGGACGGTGGCGACGGCCTGCTCCTGGGGGGAGAAGAAGCGGATGTCTGGCGCCATGCCGATGCGATCGAGAACGACCCCGGTGGTCACCGGGTCCCAGTGGCTGCTCTGGTTCAACACGTCGAACCCGGGGAACCGGCCCGACCACGGCTTGCTGCTCAAGGGCGTCACGGCACCCACCTCACGGCTCACTTCTCGCGGCGCAGCACAGCGGCCAGCAGACCCATGCCGCCCACCATGGTGACGAGCAGCGGCGCGAGCAACGGTGGCCCCATCTCCATGTTGTACCGAGCGTTGCGCCACCCGCCCGGCTTCTGGGCGATGCCGCGCGCGTGCAGGTAGAAGCCCTGAAGACCGTTGGCGCAGATGGCGACCGAGGCGATCGGGAGGGCGGTCTTGGCCATTCGGTGGCTGCAGAACCCGGCAACGCCGGCGACCGCCCCGACGGGCCCCATCGCGACCGGGAGCCACATCAGCTTGTTGCCGAAGCTTGCCGAGTCGTGTTCGAAGAAGATCTCCGCAGCGGCTACCAAGGCTCCCGCTGCGGTCAGGGCCGACAGGCTGCGCTCGAAACGACCGGTCTCGATGTTTCGAACCATCCGGTCGATCCCATGCACGACTGGCTCGGCCACTGCGGCGGTTGATGATGCTGCCATCTCTGATCCTCTCGGTGCCTCGCGGCGGAGCGGTGTCTCGGGACTGGAATGTCAGCCCCGCCGGCGAGTAATGGTTGCGTAACCGCAATGATAGCGTAAATGTTTGCGGTATGGCAACCGTGCACCATAATGGACTCATGAAACAACCGACGAGTGGTGTGGCGGCACCGGTCTCCGCTGACCAGGTGCACGCCGTCATGATCGCTGCGCAGGCTCTGGTCGGCGTGGCCGCCCAGGGAGTTGCCGAGGTGGAAGACCGGGTGACCCTGCCGCAGCTACGTGTCCTCATGCTGGTCGCCACCCGGGGAGGGTTGAACCTGGGGGCCCTTGCCCAGGCCATGGGGGTGCACCCCTCCAACGCCAGTCGAGCGTGCGACCGGCTCGTCGATGCGGGGCTGCTGAGGCGAACGGACTCCACCCTTGATCGTCGCAACCTGATGCTCGACCTGACCAGCAAGGGGCACGCCCTCATCGACGAGCTCATCGAGCATCGACGTGCGGCCATTGCCGCCATCCTGGGGAAGATGCCGGAGTCACGCCGACGCACCCTGGCCAGCGCCATGCTCTCGTTCGCTCAGGCAGCCGGCGAGACTCATGCGGAGTCGGCCTGGAAGCTGGGCTGGCCCAGGGCCAGCTCCGATGCATCGGCGGGTCAAGGTCAGGCCGGGGGCTAGATCCCAGCGGCGTTGGCGTAGAACTGCTGGTCTTCGCGCCACCCGCCCATGCCCTGGCCGATGTCGGTGACGTCGGCCACGAACTCGATGGCGGTGACCCACTTGACCATCTTGAAGCCGAGCTGGGTCTCGAGCCGGAGCCGCAGGGGGGCGCCATGCTCCACGGGCAGGGGGGCTCCGTTCATCTCCAGGGCGAGAAGTGTCTGGGGGTTGTCGGCCAGGTGGATCGGGATCGTGCCGTAGAAGAACCCGTATCGTCCGTCGCCCTCGGTCAGTCCCTTGTCGTCCATGGCGTAGAACACGACATGGCGGGCCTGCGGTGACGGGCGCACCTCGTCGACGATTCGCGCGAGCGGCACCCCGCCCCACTCGGCAACGGCCGTCCAGCCCTGGATGCAGTTGTGCTTCGTGACCTGGCTCTGCTCGCCCAGGGCCCGCAGCTGCTCGAGAGACAGGTCTAGGGGGTGTTCGACGAGCCCGCCGACGCTCAGCCGGTAGTCGCGGAAGTCACTTTCGGCCAGAGCCTGGTAGTCATCTCCCGGAGGCGGATATCCGTTGACCCGAAAGTAGGGTGAGATGTCGCCGCGACCAAAGTGTTGCCTGGAGGTGAAGGTGCGAGAGAGGACGCGCTCGAAAGGGTTCACCATGTGGCCCAGCAGTCGCTGCGTTCGTCGGCGATAGCGCAGCGAGAACCAGGTGATGGCCACGTGCAGGAGCAGGATGGCGAACAGCCCCGCGAGGCCAATGCCCAGGGCGAGGCGCCGGTTCCCGCCGGGATCGCCCAGCACGATGGCGGCGAACTCTTTGGGCACGCCATGGATGACGACCATGGCCACGTGAAGGACGGTAAACGCGGCGAAGGCGCACATGAGGAGGAAGTGCACGCTGCGGGCGCCCTGCTTACCGCCGAACAGCCTTCCGTACCAGGGAAAGCGGGCTAGGACAGAGGGTGACATGGCTGCGCCGGACGCGATCTGTAGCGGGGCCATGATGAAGATGACGATGAAGTAGGCGAGCTTCTGCGCCGGTTCGAACGGCTCACCAGGGATCTTGGCCGGTAGCTCGAACTGCAGGTAGGCGCCGATCGACCTGATCGAGTCGGGGACCAGCGACCAGTGGGCCGGAACGAGGTAGTGCCAGTACCCGGTGACGAAGACCATCACGAGGTAGACGGCGCCGGTGAGGATCCAGAACTGGATGCTCATGAAGTGCCAGTGTCGACCCAGGCCAAGGTTCTTCCTACCCGGTAGCGCGACCAGCGGTGACCACGACTCCTCCTCGTCCAGAGACGACCATGGCTTGCGGGAGTCGGCGCCGAAAGCCTTCTTGGACAGCCGGGCCCACTCCCGACCCGGGGGGGTGTCGTCGTGCCAGTACAGCTTCGGGAACGCCGAGAGCACTTCGAACCCGGAGCGAAACAGCAAGAGCATGAAGAAGAGGTTGAGGAAGTGGGTGACGACCACCCACATCGGGAAGAAACTGGGCAACGGGCTTTCTCCTTTGCACTCCACTGATGCGGGCCGTCGGGACGTCAGCCGACGATGCGACCACGCGCAGACCACGTCGTAGCATAAGCGCAACGGTTGCGATATCGCAACGGACTGTGTCAGAATCAGGTTGTGAACACGACCACAGATGCGGGCACCCAGGTTCGCGTCAGCCCACGTGATGACTCGCCTGCGAAGCGGCTCGCTGAGCTACGGGCCACGCTGCTCGGTGGCCGTGGCCCAGGCGCCTCCGACGAGGAGGTCTCCGACCACACGCGCAACCGGCCGTGGCTCGGCTCTGTGTCCGCGCCGGTCGAACGTGCACTGGTCCAGAGGCAGACCGAAGACGTACGCGCTGGTGAACCGGTCGTGAATGACTCCGTGCTCAGAGAGGGGCGTTCCCGATCTGTTCGAGCAGCTCTCCTGGGCGCCGCGGTCGCTCTGTCCATACGGGCGGTCGTCGTGCGACGTGTTCGAGCACGGCTCGGTCGCCGCGACTAGAAGCCCATCCGCACACAGAGAGGCCGACCATGGCTCAGGTACCGTCCGGCGCACAGTTCGAGATTGCTTTCGAGGATCAGCACGCGGTCGTCGTCGAGGTCGGTGGCGGAATTCGCGCCTACGACGTCGGCGGCGTGGAGGTGCTGCAACCGTACGCCGTCGACCAGATGTGCGACGGAGCCCACGGGGCCCCGCTGGTGCCGTGGCCCAACCGGCTCGGTGACGGCCGCTACCGCTTTGACGGAGCCGACTACCAGGTGGCCCTGACCGAACCGGAGAAGAGCAACGCCATCCACGGGTTCTTGCGCTGGCGACCGTGGAGCTGCCTGGACCATGAGGTGGACCGCGTCGTCATGGCCTCCACCCTCTTCCCGCTGCAGGGGTATCCGTTCACGCTCGATGTGCGCGTGAGCTACCGCCTCGACGAGTTCGGTCTGACCGTCACGACCACGGCCACCAACCTTGGCGACCAGGCGGCCCCGTACGCCTGCGGGCAGCATCCCTACCTCTCCCCGGGGGTGGGCACGGTCGACGACTGCACGCTGCAGCTCCGGGCTGACACCCGCATCGTGACCGACCCGCAGCGGCAGCTACCCACCGGCCGCGAGGACGTCAGCGGGACCCCGTTCGACTTTCGGGACGGGAGGAAGATCGGCCACCTCGCCATCGACGACGCCTTCACCGACCTGAGCCGCGACGAGCAGGGCCGGGCGTGGGTTCGGCTCGAGGACGCTGACGGTCAGGCCAAATCGTTGTGGGTCGATGAGGCGTACCCGGTGATCGAGATCTACACCGGCGACACCCTGGCCCCTGACCGGCGCCGCCGCGGGTTGGGTACCGAACCCATGAGCGGCCCACCCAACGCGTTGCAGAGCGGCGACCAGGTGATCCGACTCGAACCCGGTGACAGCTCGAGCGCGAGCTGGGGTGTGAGCAGGATCGAACGAAACCACAGAGCTGCACCACAGAGCTGAACCACAGAGCAGATCAACAACGAAGGAGCACAGATGTCTCGCGTAGTCGTAGTGACCGGAGCCAGTGGAGGAATCGGACGGGCCACCGTGGCAGAGTTCGCCCGACGGGGCGACCACGTGGCGCTGATCGCCCGCGGGCAGACGGGGCTGGATGCGGCCGCTGCCGCCTGTCAGGAGCTCGGGGCGAAGACCCTCACGGTGCCGACCGACGTCTCTGACGCTGACGCCGTCGCCGATGCCGTTGACCGCATCGAGACCGAGCTCGGCCCCATCGACGTCTGGGTCAACGTGGCGTTCACCTCGGTGTTCTCGAAGTTCGATGACATCACGCCCGAGGAGTACCGCCGGGCGACCGAGGTCAGCTACCTCGGGTACGTCTACTCCACCATGGCCGTGCTGCCGCGGATGAAGAACCGGGGCCACGGCACCATCGTGCACGTCGGATCGGCCCTCGCCTACCGCGGCATCCCGCTGCAGACCGCCTACTGCGGCGCCAAGCACGCCATCCAAGGCTTCCACGAGGCCCTGCGGTGCGAGCTGCTGCACGAGCACAGCAACGTGCACGTGACGATGGTGCAGATGCCGGCGGTGAACACCCCCCAGTTCTCGTGGGTGCTCTCCCGCCTGCCCAAGCATCCGCAACCGGTGCCGCCGATCTACCAGCCGGAGGTCGCAGCGCGGGCCGTCGTCTTCGCAGCCGACCACCCCAGACGTCGCGAGTACTGGGTCGGTGCCAGCACCGTCGGCACCCTGTTGGCCAACGCCGTCGCGCCGGGCATCCTCGACCGCTACCTTGGGCGCACCGGCTTCGCCTCCCAGCAGAACGGTGACCTGAGCACCGAGGGCAACGTGGTCAACCTCTGGGAACCGGCTGATGGCGAGCAGGGCCGAGACTTCGGTGCCCGTGGCGTCTTCGACGACAAGGCCAGAGCGGGCAGCCCACAGCAGTGGGTGGCCCATCGCTACCCGCAGGTCGGGGTCGCGGCAGCGGTGCTCGCCGGGGCGGCCGGGGTGGCCATGGCCGTGGGCCGACGTCGATGAGCGTGGGGACCAGCCGCGACAACCACCGTCTCGCGCGTGCTCTCGGGGTGGCCGGTATCGCCTGGGGCGCAGCGCTGCTGACCGCTGGACCGCCCATCTGGCGCTACCTCGATGACCGAGGACCCACCGACGTCGACCAGATCGCCCTGAGGTTTCTCGGCTCCCGTCACCTCGCCACCGGTGTCGTTCAGGTGTTCTTCCCCACCCGGTTCCAGCGGCTCGAGATCGCGGTCGACCTGATCCACACCGCGACCATGGTCGCCCTGGCCGCCGCCGATCCACCCCGTCGTCGCCCGGCGCTGGTCACCGCGTCGGTGGCCGTAGCCAGCGCCACTGCCGGGATGGCCATCCGCGCCCGTTCCTCCCACGCAACGCCGGCCGGCTCATGACCACCACGAACGGCACGGTGGACGACCGGACCATCGCGCCGCTGGTACCACCGCAGGCGTTGCGCGACTACGCCTTCCTCGCTGACGGCTACCGTGGCGCCATCGTCGGCCCGCGCGGTGACGTCTCCTGGCTCTGCGCACCCACGTGGGACTCCCCGGCGGTTCTGGCCAATCTCATCGGCGGCCGGGGCTGCTACGTCATCTCCCCGGCCGACACCTACGTCTGGGGCGGTTACTACGAGCCGGGCTCGCTGATCTGGCGTAGCCGGTGGACGACGACGAGCGGCCGGATCGAGTCGCGGGAAGCCTTGGCTGTGCCGTCCGACCCCCACACCCTCAGGTTGCTGCGGCGGGTCGAGAACGTCGACCGCACCACCGCCCGCATCGACGTGCGGCTCGACCTGCGCGCCGAGTTCGGCTCCGCGCCCAGCGACATCCATGCCGAGGGGGGTGGGGTCTGGTCGATCGAGACGGGCGGCCTGCACTGCCGCTGGTCCGGTGCCGTGGGCGCCCGACACGGCGGTGACGGCTCGCTTCGGCTCTCTCTCGAGCTGGCCGCCGGCGAACGACGCGACCTGCTCCTCGAGATCGGTGACCTACCGCTGGAGGGCCCGGGCGACCCCGACCGGCTCTGGTCCGAGACTGAGCACTACTGGCACGAGAGCGTTCCTGACTTCGCGGGCTCGGCCGCGCCGCGCGACAGCCAGCACGCCTACGCTGTCCTGCGCGGGTTGACGGCACCGGGCGGCGGCATGATGGCCGCCGCGACTCTCGGTCTGCCCGAGCGGGCCGAACGCGGGAAGAACTACGACTACCGCTACGTGTGGCTGCGCGACCAGGCCTACGCCGGCCTCGCCGTCAGCGTGCTCGAGCCGCTGCCCCTGCTCGACGAGGCCGTCGCCTTCACCACCGCCCGGGTTCTCGAGAACGGTGACCAGCTGGCCCCCGCCTACCGCCTCGACGGCAGCCTGCCGCCGGCGGAGAAGCACCTTGACCTGCCCGGTTACCCCGGTGGTGCGGTCGTCACCGGCAACTGGGTGCGTGGGCAGTTCCAGCTCGACTCGATGGGGGAGCTGCTCCAGCTCTACGCCGCCGCGGGGCGACACGGGCACCTGGGCACCGACGACGAACGCGCCATCGCCAGCATTGTCGAGACGATCACCTCGCGCTGGACCGAGCCCGAAGCCGGCGTCTGGGAGCTCGAGAACAACTGGTGGATCCAGTCGCGGCTGGCGTGCGTCGCCGGCCTGCGAGTGACGGTACGGGACGTGCCCGGCACCGACAGCACCCGCCTGCTCTCTCTGGCTGACGCCATCATGGCCCAGACCTCCAAACGCGGCTTGGGGCCGGACGGTGCCTGGAAACAGGCCCCCGACCGACCTGGGGTCGACGCCTCCCTGCTGCTCGCGCCCGTGCGAGGGGCCCTGCCAGCAGATGACCCTCGCAGCTGCGCGACCCTGGCGGCCGTCACTGAGCAGCTCGCACAGGACGGCTACCTGTACCGGTACGCGCCCGACGACCGCCCGCTCGGCTCTGCCGAGGGAGCGTTCCTGATGTGCGGGTTCGCCATGAGCCTCGCCCAGCTCGCCGACGGCAACCGCGTCGAGGCGTATCGCTGGTTCGAACGCCAACGCGCCGCCTGTGGCACCCCCGGCCTGCTCTCGGAGGAGTTCGACGTGCAACAACGCCAGCTCCGCGGCAACCTCCCTCAAGGCTTTGTCCACGCCCTGCTCCTCGAAGCCAGCCAGGCGCTGGGGAAGACCGACCACTGAACCGCCCACCGCTCAACGAAACGAGGTGTATCGACGATGAATGACCCGACGACAGATGCCCAGCAGCAGGAGCCCACCGTGGAGGCGTCCCCGGTCGATGCCAACGACCGGCACGACATCCTGACCCAGCAGATCATCGACGACCTCGCCAGAGGCTCTCGGGGCCGTCAGCACGCGGAGGTGGTCGCAGAGCTCGCCGAGAGCCTCGCCGAGCGTGGCCTGCCGGCCAAACCTGGGCCGTGGCTCGATGCGGTGGCCGCGGAGGCGATCACCGGCAACGCCTACGTGGTGACGGCCCTCACCGCGCGGGTCTGCGACGTGCCCAAGCCCGACATCGACCGCTCCGGCAAGACCATCAAGTGACCCGCGCCAGCCGGCACCAGGGGAGGAAGACCTGGTGAGCGTCACCGTCAGACGGACCAGCCTGGTGACGATCTCACCGTCGCTGCGGGCAGAGCTCGCGCACCTCGCTCCCCGGCTTCCCAATCATGATGCGGCGTCACGGTGGTCACTGCCGAGGCAGCGATGACGAGCCTCCCGTGACCGCACCTCGAACGGGCGACGACGGTCTCGAACCGGGCGGCGAGCCCGCGCGCGAGGCCGGCCACGGGCCCCGGCTCCACCAGCATCCGCAACCCGCATCCCTACAGCGAGCAGCCGCACCAGCCAGTCTGGTCATCGCGGCTGCCTGGTGTTGGCGCATCCTCGTTGTGGCCGCCACCGGGCTGGGTCTCATCATCCTGGCGTCCCGCTTCTACCTACTGGTCCTACCCTTCTTCTTCGCGCTGTTGTTAGCCGCCCTCCTGCACCCGCTGCTCGGCACGCTGCGGCGCCTGAACCTCCCGCGAGCCATGGCCACCTGGGCGACCATCATGATCGCGCTGGTGGTGATTGCCGGGGTCGGGTGGTTCGTCTGGACGCGCGCCGCTTCGAGCTACACGCAGCTCATCGCGGAGGTCGACAGCCTCGCGAGCCGGCTGCGTGGGTACGTTGGCCAGGTCAGCGGCAGCAACACGCTGCAGCTGGCCCAGCTGCAGAACAGTGCGGTCTCGTGGCTGCAGCAGCACAGCAACACGGTGATCGGTGGCGTTCTCTCCTTCGGGGCGGTGCTGGGCGAGCTGCTCACCGGCGCGATCGTGACACTCTTTCTCACCTTCTACTTCCTTCAGGAAGGCGACCGGATCTGGAGCTGGGTCGTGCGACTGTGCCCTGCGAGCGTGCAGCCCAGCATCCGGGGCGCCGGTTATCGGTCCTGGCAGGCACTGTCCGGTTGGGTGGTCGGAACCGCGTTCATCGCGCTCTTCCACGGTGTCGTCGTCGGTCTGACCCTCTACTTTCTCGACGTGCCGTTGGCCGTTGCCCTCGGCGTGTTGGTCTTCATCGGCAGCTTCATTCCGGTCATCGGCTCCATCGTCTTCGGCGGCCTCGCCGTTCTGGTCGCGCTGGTCAGCCAAGGGCCGGTGCCCGCCCTGGGGATGCTGGCGATCCTGCTCATCGACAGTCAGATTGAGGCTCACCTGCTGCAGCCCTTCGTCGTCGGGCGGGCGGTGGCGCTGCACCCGGTCGCGATCGTGCTCGCCCTCACCGCCGGCGGTGTCATCGGCGGTATCTTCGGCGCCATCATCGTCATCCCGATCGTGGCATCGGTGCACGCAGCCGTGAAGTACCTCACCGGGGTCGAAGACCTGTTCGGCCAACCCCGCCGCGTCGACGCCGATCGGATGGCACCCGAACCGCCGCCGGAGTACGCACCGCTACCGCTCTACGCCTCGGCCGTGCTGGCTCCCGGAGCAGCCGCAAGGGCGGGTGTGGAGCGGCACAAGCAGAACGACCGGCCGGGCCCGAACGAGAAGACAACCGGTCTCTCTGCGGCCTCAGAACCGGATGCTCCCAAAGATCACGAGGCACCGCCCACCTGATCACGGCATCCGCACGGATGCCGCTCTGCCGGGGATGCCGTCTGTGCGTGGCGCCACGCCATGCTTGGGTGACCGGAGCCGGGTGTCGGGGAACCTTCAGCAGCAGCGAGGTGGCCTGCACGAAGGCGAAGCCGACTGCGATGCCGACCCCGATGGTGAGCGGCGAGGCCGGGACCGCTACAGAGGAGTAGACGGGCCAGGTGGAGAAGGGGCGTGAGTCGACCTACGAGGTCGGTGACGGCGTCTCGAGCGTCGTCACCGAGGGGGTGGTGCCACCCGTGATGGAGGCCTGCACGTCTCGGCAGGCGTCGGCATGCTGACGCAGCGCCGTCTGAGCGGTGTCGATCTCGCGCACCACTGAGCTCAGCTCGCTGGCGTCGAGGTCACGAGCAGCCGTGACGGCACGTTTGGCGAGGTCGTTCAGCGCCACGGCATCGGCGGAGACCTTGAGGCATTCGGCCGGTACGACCACAGTGGCCGTCGTGGGCGCCCCGGTGCTCCCGGCCCCGGTCGTCGACGCCGTCGATGACGCAGCGGCATCGGGGGGAGCCGTACCCGAGTCGCCCGAGCGCAGCGCTCCGATCAGCAGACCCCCGAGCAGCAACCCCACCACGAAGGTGATGGCCGGGATGAACCACCGCGCGCGCCCCAGCGACTCGACGGGGCTGGTGGACGGGTTCTTCTCGTGGTCGGCTTTCTGGCTCACGATGTGCTCCCAGCTGTGGTCGGGTGTTCAACCTAGGCCCTGGCGTGCCGGGTTCGTCAACTTCGTGCCGGTTCGCCGCTCGCACTCGATGTCGCCTTCCGGTCGGGCGGTGAGCCCACGCCGGGGTCGGGCCGGCTCGGAGGCGCCTGTCCTGTGGACGTCGATGACGTGGGCGATGTGGTCACCAGCGACGCGTAGTCATCAGCCTGCACCGGTTCCACCGTGAGCGCGCCATCGGGAAGTGGCACCTCGATGGCTTTCCCGTCGGCCCGGACCAGCTTGACCCGGTCGACACCACGCACCGACGTCGCGGTCAGCACGACCTGCCCGATGGCAAGGGGCAGCCGGTTCGCTGCCGGGCCCTGTTCGCCCAGGTCGAGCTGCACGACCGCGGTTCGCTCTCTCACCTGATTCAGCGACAACGCCACCCCCGGGCCGAGGGCGGTCGCCAGCCCTGAGGCGCGCTGGGCCTCGTCGGGCCCCTGCGCCAGCTGGGCGAGCAGGGCCTGGAGAACCTGTGGCGGACCGCTCGACTCGAGCGGCGCCTCCACCGCCCTGAGACGGTTGCTGCTCGTCAGCAGGTACAGGCGGGGTGTCGTGGCGCGCAGCGGCTGAGCCTTCGTCGAAGGGGCCGCGGTCGCGGTTCCGAGCAGGTGGTAGGGGACAGAGCTCGGGTCGATCTGTCGGGGCGGTCCGGAGTCGGGCAGGCCACACGAGGTGGACACCGCGCAGACGACCAGCAGCGCCAGCACGAAGCGAGTCAGCTTCACGAGCTGCGCCCCGTCGCCGGCTGGACGGCATCCGACGGGTGGCCGTGGCTGACCCCGTCGCCCGGACGGGCTTGAGCGCCGGCGTCTGAATCGCGGTCGGGAGCATCGTTGTCGTCCATGAGCAGCGGCAACCTCATCACGAACCTCGCGCCACCGGTGGGGGACTCGGTGCACCAGGCCGCACCACCGTGGGCCTGGACCGTCTCGACCACGAGGCTGAGCCCGAGCCCGCTCCCGGGACGGGAGCCGCGCGACCCGGCGCGCGCGAACCGGTCGAAGATCCGTTCGCGGTCGGTGGGCTCCACCCCGGCCCCGGCGTCGTCGACGAACACCATCACCTGGTCTCGGGCGCGTTCGAGGGTGACGGCTGCCAGTCCCTCGCCGTGCACGTCGGCGTTGGTGAACAGGTTGAGCAGGGCCCGATGGATCTGACCCTTGTCAACGAGTACGGGCAGCGGCGTCGCGTCGCCCGACGACGGGACGGGACCGGCCAGGATGAGCAGGGGGTCGGTCCCTCGATGTCGCTCCATGAGCGCATGCCGCACGAGATCCCCCAAGTCGGTCGGGGCCAGGTCGAGGGTGGCGACCCCGGCATCGAGCCGACCGAGCTCGAGCAGGTCCTCGAGAGACTGTCGAAGCCGCTCGAGCTCGCCCTCGACCAGGTCGAGCGCCTGTTGCCCGCGGTCGGAGAGCTCGTGGCGGCGACGGACCAGCACGTCGACGCTGGCTTTCAGGGTCGTCAGGGGTGAGCGCAGCTCGTGGCTGAGATCGGCTGCGAAACGGGCGTCTCGCTCGATCCGGTCCTGAAGGGTCTCGACCATGGCGTTGAACGAGCCGACGATCACGGCCAGGTCGGGGTCGTCGGTACCGGGGAGCCGGGTCTCCAGCTTGCCGATCGCGATGTTGGCCGCCGCCCCCGAGATGGTGTCGAGCGGGGCCACGAGGCGTCGGGCCGCGGCGCGGCCGAGCAGGGCGCCGCCGAGGGTCGTCACCAGGGCAGAGATGAGCAGGACCGTCGAGAGGGTGGACAGGGTCCCAGCCAGCTCGGTGGTCGAGCTGACCTCGAAGAACTCTCCCCTTACGGCAGGCAGCGGAACGCCCACCACGATGCCTGGGCCGTCGGAGGTGCTCGTCCAGGCGAGACTCGCGGTGCCGGACAACGCGTCGCTCAGCACCGCCGGTGGAACGCTGGCCGATCCCTCGCGCAACGACGACGAGAACCATTGACCATCGCGGTAGAGCAGGATGTCGGAGCTCGCCGGCGGCGACACCGAGCCGATGACGTCGCTTTCGCGCGCCCCGGCGGTGAGCAGGCCGTCTCGCACCACGGAGGCGTCGACGAAGGCCTGCCGCGTCGCGATCCGCTCGCGCTGGTCGACGAGGTAGTGCCGGGCGGCGACGTAGGTGCTGAGCGCCAGCAGCGCCGACACCGTCAGAGCCCCAGCCGCGAACGACACGGTCACCGTCGCGCGCAGACCCAGCGGGGACCGCCAGCGCCTCACCTCGCCACCATCGAAACCGTCGCCATCGTCGCCACCGTTTTCACCGTGGGTCGAGCCGGTAGCCGAGGCCTCTGACCGTGACCAGCAGGGTAGGGGTGCCTGGGTCGCTCTCGATCTTGGTTCGCAACCGCCGGACGTGCACGTCGACGATGCGCTCGTCGCCGAAGTAGCCGCGGTCCCAGACGCTCTCGAGCAGCGCTCGCCGGCTGAGCACTCGGCCGGAGGCGGCGCCCAGCTCGCAGAGGAGGCGGTACTCGGTGACCGTCAGGTGCACGTGACGGTCACCACGTCGAACGAGCCCGGCCGCCTCATCGAGCACGAGCGGCCCGTTCTCACGATCGAGAACGAGCTGGTGGGAGGTGTGGGCTGCGTCGGTGTCGGGGCCCACGGCGACGGGGGGCCGGCGGCGCAGTGCCCGGAGCCGGGCGCTCAGCTCCTTGACCTCGAAGGGCTTGGTGACGTAGTCGTCGGCACCGGCCTCCAGGGCCGCCACGATGTCATGGGTGTCGGAACGCGCGCTGAGCACGATGATCGGCGCCGAGCTGGTCGGTCGGACCGACCGGATGAACGAGAAGCCGTCCATCCCGCCCAGCATGAGGTCGACCAGCATCAAGTCTGGCGCCGACTCCTGCACCGCTGCCAGCGCGGTCTCGGCGTCGGCGGCATCGACGACCTCGTAGCCCTCGTCCTCCATGGAGAGTCGCAACGCAGTGCGGATGCCGTCGTCGTCCTCGAGGAGCAGCAGGCGCGGGGACATGGCCTCATGGTGCCAGCAGAACCGGGCCTCCACCCCACGACCCACGCGTGCAGGGGTGGTTGTCACACAACTGAAAACAACTCGAGCAGCCCGTCGTCATGTTCGACCGTCAGTGTGAGGAGTCCATCACCCCCGTCATCTCTGGAGGAACCGGTGACCGTCGAAGCGGTTCGCGTGCACGGCGAGCGGTCACTCGAGGTGACCCTCGACCCGGAGACCCTCCTGCAGGACCTCAGTGGGATCAAGCGAAAGCTCGCCCCGATCCTGCTCGACGGCCATGGCGTGGTCAGCGTCGACATCGGCGCGGTCGACAGTCTCTCCTCCGTGACCGTGGCCGCCCTGCTGCGAATCAAGCGGATCTGCCTGGCGCGTGGGGTCGAGATGCGCGTGTGCAACCCCAATGCCCGCAACCTCAGCGTCATGCGTCGGTGCGGCATGTTGCGGGCCATCGACGCGACGGCTTCGGGCGGCGAGAGGTGAGCGCGCTCGCGGTGCGCTTCGCCCGGGTCGTACGCGACCGCGGCCGGTCGGCACCGGGGTGGGACATCACCCTTCTCCAACAGGCGAACGCGACGGCCGAGGTGCGCCGTGCGCGCGACGACGGCGCCACCCCCGCCGCCGGTTCCGGGTGCTCGAACGACCCGTCCCGCCCGGCCGTCGAGGTGTTCGTGGGCGATGAGAACCACCCTGTGAACGACGCAGGCGGCGATGGCCACGCCTGCTTCACGGCGGTCACCTGCCTGGGTGACCGTCGTGTGCAGGTCCGCTCGTGCTCCGCGCCCCCGGCGCTGCTCGTCGGACGGTCCGGAGCCGAGCTGGTGCCGAGCACCCCCTGCAGTGTCGGTGGGGCCGTGGTCGATGACGAGCACCGGCTGCTGGTGTTGTCCGCCGCCGCCTACGAGACGTTGCCACGCGCCTTGGTCGTCCTCCTCCGGGAGTTCCCGTCCCGGTTCCTGCGCACCGACCCGGTGACGCTGCTCGAGACCCTCTTCGCCGACATTCCGGTCGGCAGCGCCGCGCTGATCAGCCCGATCGCCACGATCACGCCGGCTGACCGACGAAACCCCCAGGAGTCAGCATGATGAGCAGCCCCGCGTTCGCGGCCGCCCTCCAGCACGAGCGCAAGCGCGCCGAACGTCGGCTCGAGCGGGCCATGGCCCGCGGCGACGAGTCGGCGGTGCTCGACGCCACCGACCGCCTCGCCGACCTCGAGGAGATCAGCCGCTTCCACGCTCCCGAGGTCGACACCGCGCCGGTCCCGGCCCGATGACCGTTGCGCAGCCGCAGGAACGGTTCGCCATGCTGCACCCTCTCGAGCAGGAGCCACCGGCGGTGCAGATCGACGACCTGCGCAGCTTCGGCCCGCATCGGCTCAAGGCCTGCTTGTTGTCCGCGACGGTTGAGCGACGAGAGCGGGCCACCGCCACGTTCGACGAGTTCGTCGACACGGTGAGCGACGTGTCGGGTGAAGCGATGACGCGGGGGCGGGGGGCCGTCACGGTGAGGTTCTGGGTCGACGCGCGGTGTCTCGTCGCGACCGTCTCCGACCGGGCAGACGGGTTCGAGCGGGTGGTGTGCCTCTCGCCGGCCGCCGGTGACGACCTGCGCCACCAGCAGCAGTGACGCTGCCGCCTCGCTGAGTGCCCGTGGCTGCGAGGATGACGCCATGACCACCGGCATCCTCGTTCTCGCGGCGACCCCCATCGGCGACCCGAACGACGCCGCGCCTCGCCTGGCCGTTGAGCTGACCAAGGCGAATGTTGTTGCGGCCGAAGACACCCGTCGTCTGAAGAGGCTCACGTCGGCCCTCGGCATCACTCCTGGGGGAAGCATCGTGAGCTACCACGAGCACAACGAGGCTGCTCGCACTCCCGAGCTCGTCGAGCGACTCACGGCCGGAGAGCGCGTCGTCGTCGTGACGGATGCCGGGATGCCGTCGGTCTCCGACCCCGGGTACCGGCTCGTCGTCGCTGCGGTCGCAGCCGGCATCCGGGTGACCTGTGTGCCGGGGCCGAGCGCCGTGCTCATGGCGCTCGCGGTCTCGGGCCTGCCGGTCGACCGGTTCTGCTTCGACGGTTTCCTCCCGCGGAAGGCGGGTGAGCGGGCCCGCCAGCTCGCCGAGCTGGCCGACGAGCGTCGCACCATGGTGTTCTTCGAGGCGCCGCACCGGCTCGATGACACCTTGGCCGCGATGGCGCAGGCCTTCGGCGCCGAGCGACCTGCCGCAGTGTGTCGAGAGCTGACCAAGACCTACGAGGAGGTGCGGCGCGGAGGCCTGGCCGAGCTCGCCGACTGGGCGGCCGAGGGCGTGCGCGGAGAGATCACGATCGTGGTGGCCGGAGCCCCCCGAGAGGTCGGCACCGTCGACGACGCGCTCGACGGCATCCGGTCACGGGTGGCGACGGGAGAGCGGCTCAAGGACGTCTGCGCCGACGTGGCGTCGCGTACCGGCCTGTCGAAGAAGGCGCTCTACGACGCCGCCATCGCGGCCCGGGGCTGAACGGCAGCCGGTGGGTCCGGGGCGGCGCTCAGGACGCCGTGTGAAAGGACACCGCACCGGCGGCGTTCCACAAGACCGTCATCGTGACGGATCGACCACCGCCGGTCACCCTCACGGTGCCGGACCCACCTGCGGTGCCGACCCGCTGCACATGGCCGGACACCGTCGTGTCGCGGGTGAAGCGCACCGCGTTGAGCGTGGCTGCACCGGAGTCGGAGTACCGAACCGTGCCGCCGCGCAGACCGAGATCTCGGTTGCCGTCGACGTAGTCCCAACGAACCAGGGCATCCTTGCCCTCCAGCAGCGCCATGGCCGCCAGCCTGCGCAACCAGAGCGGACCGTCGCCCGGCAGCGGCTGAACTGACGCCAGCGAGCTCGGGTATGCGGGAACGGCGTCGATGGCCGGTATGCGGGACAGGCAGGAGGCATCGAGCGCGCCGTCAGGCTTGGTGACAAAGGCCTGCAGAACGGAGGCGCCGCAGGGGTAGGCATTGTCGAGGGCGACCAGATGCACGTTGTTGGCTGCGACGTAGGCCCGAGCCGACGGTCCCAGCTGGCGGGAGATGTGGGCTCCTCCCGCGGCGGGCGTCAACGAGTCCAGCTCGCCGTTGAGCACCAGGACCGGCACGTGTCGAGGGTTGAAGGGGCCAGGCGGCACCGCCGGATCGGCCGTATGCGTCGGTCGGGGCCAGTCAAGACAACCGGTGTAGGTCTCGGTGTAGGGCAACACCGAGAGCCACTCCCGCACCGAGAACGGGGCGAACGTGGCGGCCGGCTCTGCAGCGACGGCCTTGGCCAGCTGCGCGCGCCGCTCGTCCGGTGAGGCGTGCATCGAGAACAGCTGCGGGTAGTCGGTGCACGCAACAGCGAGGTAGAGCCCGTCGGAGTAGTAGCTCGCTCGGGTGCCGACGTAGTCGCTGTAGTCGTAGCCGACGTCCTGGGCGTAGAGGCGCAGCAGCGGTTGGCCGTCGTGTCGTTCGAGATAGGCCCGGGCCGCCGCATCGAGCTGACGGTACGGGTCTGTGTCGTATCCGGCATCGTTGACGATGTTGACCAGTGCGGTGACATCAACCGACACGTGATGACGCCGGGCGTCGGTACCGACCGTCCAGCCCGTGACCGGGTGGTGGCGCAGCGCGGCCGCAAGCCGGCCGACCCGCGCCCAGGAGGACCCCGGCGGGCAGCCGGCCGTGCGCCGGCAGACCGTGTCGAACGCCTTCCTGGCCGTGGTGACGGAGGTGGTGTACCAAGGGTCGAGTCCGCGCGCTTCGTACGCGGAGTCCATCACGACCGACCGCAACATCTCGGGATACCGGGCGAGGAAGGACTGTGCGACATAGGTGCCGTAGGAGTCACCGTAGAAGTCGACCCTGCCCAACCCGAGCTTGCCCACGACGTCGGCGATGTCGCTCGCGACGTTCGCGGTGCCGAACAGGTCGGACGCCTGGACGAAGGCACCATCGGTGCGCCGGAAGGTGTGGTTGAGCTGCTCACCGCATCGCTTCGCCGCATCGGGAAACTGGTCGGAGGGGCTGGGCAGCTGTTGCAACGGCGCGCAGTTCAGCGGCGTGGAACGCCCGGTGCCGCGAGCGTCCACCACGAGCAGGTTCCGGTGGCGCAGCAGCGACCCCGCCATCGCCTCATAGCTCGGCGCGGTGCCCGTGGAGGGGTATCCGGGACCACCTTCCTGGGCGACCAGCGTTCCTTGCGGCCGACCCTGGCTCGGCACCCAGCCGAACCCGATCCTGATCTCGCCGGCAGACGGGTCAGTGCGGTCGAGTGGCACTTGGACGCTGCCGCACCAGGCGGCGCGCTGCGTCTGGAGCATGCACGGCTGCAAGGAGACTGACCCGACGCGCAGACCCGACGTCGATGCGTCGCCGAGGGACTGCACCGTGCTCACCGCACTCGCGGGTGAGGTGAAGGTGACAGCCGCCACGATCGCTACGAGAGTCACTTCAGCCAGCCGGCGCGGGAACAGCACGGGTTCGAGTGTCCGCGCGTCACGGTCGCGCGTCAACGGGTTGAGCGGCCCAGGGCGTCTGCCCGACCTCGCGTCGCGAACCGGCCGGTCGACGATGGTGCTCTAGGACGCGGTCATCGCGGCCCTGGACTGCAGGGCCGCGGGTGGGTCGATGACCACCTCGACGCCGGGCAGGTCGCCTTCGACGTTCGCCGCCCCGTCGTCGTCGACGCCCACGCTGAAGACCCGACCAGCGAACCGCAGCCCCTCGACGCGAAAGGCACCGAACGGCGAGCGTGAAGGGGGAGACACCCGTAGGCGGCCGGCCGGAGCGTCGGCCGCCAGCCCGAGCGAGGCAGTGACCACCGCCACGGCCGAGGCGGCGGCCCAGGCTTGAGGTCGACACGAGGCGGGGTAGGGAACGGGCCGGCCGAGCAGCGTCTCACCGGCGTAGAGCTCAGGCCAGCGGTAGCCGAACAGCTCTGCGGAGTCGACCAGGCTGGCGGCCACTCGGGCAGCGTCGTCGGCCCGACCCTCACGGGCCAGGCCCCAGGCGCAGATGGCCGTGTCGTGGGTCCAGATGGAACCCGTGTGGTACCCGATCGGGTTGTAGGCCGGGTTGTCGTGCGAGAGGGTCGCGAGTCCGAGCAGGCCGAGCAGCCGAGGCCCGGTGACGGTCGCGGCCACGGCGGCCGCCTCGGTGGGGCTGAGGGCCCCGGTGCCCAGGGCGTGCCCCATGTTCGAGCCGATGCCATCGACGAGCCCACCCTCGCCGTCGAGGGCCATCGCGAGAACAGGGCTCCCGTCGACCGAGGTCCAGAACTGGGCGCGCAGGCGTTCGGTGAGGGCCCTGCCCCAGGCGCGCACCTCGCCGGCGCCGCGTCGGCCGAAGTGGTCGAGCAGGGTGGCCGAGGCGGATGCTGCCTCGATGGCGTACGCCTGGGCCTCGACGAGGGCGATCGGGGCCGTGGCGACGTGCCCGGAGGCGGTGCGCATCGAGTCGCCGGAGTCCTTCCAGCCCTGGTTGGCCAGACCGTGTCCGGTGGTGTCGATGTAGCGGATCAGACCGCTGCCGTCGGGGGAGGCATGGTGCAGCAGCCAGTCGACGGCGCGTTCGAGGTTCGGCAGCAGGCCCAGCACGTCGGAGTCGGGCAGCCCCCACCGCCACGCGTCGTGCAGGAGACAGATCCAGAGGGGGGTGGCGTCGACCGTGCCGAAGTAGACCGGGTCGAGGCTGAGACCGGCTGCCGCGTCGATGAAGCTCGACCGGCGAACCTCGTGCGGGATCTTGCCGGGATCCTCTGCGGTCTCGGCGTCGTGGCGCGTGCCCTGCCGGCGGGCCAGGGTGCGTAGCGTGCCAAGGGCCAGGTCGGTTCCGAGGGGGAGGGAGAGGCGTGCCGCCCAGATCGAGTCCCGACCGAAAAGGGTTAGGTACCAGGGGGTTCCGGCTGCTGCGAACACGTCGGCCGGGTTCTGCGGGTCGCAGAGCAGCAGGGCAGCGAGGTCGGTCACGCCGGCCTCGAGGGTGCGGGCCAGGCGAGGGTCTCGACTCGTCGCTGACACCCCGCGCCAGTCGACGAGCGCACTGCCGGAGTCGGCGTCGAAGCTCGACGGCGCGACCCGTTCGACCGAGACGGTGACGGTCACCTCGAACCGCTCACCCAGCCGCAGGTCGACGTCCCAGGTTGCGGCGCCCGGCATCCCCTCGTTGCCGGTCTCGAGCAACCGTGGCGGCGGACTGAGGGTGACGCTCGTGCGGTGGCGGGCGTCGTGCCAGCGCAGCCCTGCGTCGGCCGGACGCGGGTCTTCAGCAGCGGTCTGTGACCGGCTCATCGGGAGCAGGGGCCCGTTCGCCGTGCCGTGCTTGACCTCGGCAAGATCGGCACCGTCGCCGCCGATCTCGAGGCGCAGGGTCGTGGTCACCGGTGACCCCGACCGCGACACGAGGCAGACCGTGTCGACGAGGGTGGCCGGGCCGACCTCGAGGCTCTGGTGCAGCTCGACGGTCGGGTCGGGGGCCTGCTCGCCCAGATCGCGCACGGCGCCCAGGAAGCGAGCGTGGTGCCCGAGGCTGCTGGCCGCCAGTGAGGTGATGGCCAGGTCACCCGTCTCGACCCGCAGGTGGCTGAGCACGCGACGGTCATCGACGTACAGCCCCTCGGCGCCGCCCGTGAAGCCTCCGTGCGCGCTCAGGACCGTGGAGTTGCCGTGGGTGGCGATCTGCAGGTCGTGCAGCCAGGGCTGGTGGTGTCGGACGGTCGACATCGAACCTCCGTTGGTCATGTCCGGGCATTGCTGTTGGTGCTGCGGGTGGCGCCACATCGGCCCGGTCGGTCGGTGACAGTTTGCCTGCCCGGAGGCGGAGCCTCTTGACAGGGCTTCCGAACGTGAGCAGAGTCTGCCATGATTTGAACGATCAAATCACTGATGACGCAAAGATGCGAGAGGGCTTCCGGATGGACCGTCAGCACGGCACGCGAGCCACGATCTCTGACGTGGCGCGGGTCGCGGGGGTCTCCCGGCAGACCATCAGCAACGTGCTGAACAACCCCGAGCGGGTCAGGCCGGAGACTCGCGAACGGGTGCTCGCCGTCATCGACGAACAGGGCTACCGACCGAACGCGGCAGCGAAGCAGCTGCGCCAGCGCCGGGCCCATGCACTCGGGATCGAGCTCGACGTGACCGGCAACCGACGGGTCAGCGGAGTGCTCACAGCGTTCCTCGTCGAGAGCGTGCTCGCCGCCCGTACCCACCGGGCCAGCATCGTGCCGTTCGTGAGCGCCGACCACGAGCGGCCTGAGCCTGAGTTCGACGACCTCGTTCGTCGTCAGATGGTCGATGGCTTCATCATCGTCGACACCAGGCTGGGCGACCCTCGTCCGGCGTGGCTGCGCGAGCGCGGCATCCCCTTCGTCTCGTTCGGCCGGGTGTGGGACGACCCCGAGCACACGGCGTGGGCCGACGTCGACGGCGCTGCGGGGACTGCGACAGCGGTGGAGCACCTGGTGGCGGGCGGCGCCCACCAGGTCGCCTTCCTGGGTTGGCCGAGCGGGTCACCCACGGGCGACGAGCGTCGACTCGGGTGGCAACGAGCGACGCGCGCCGCCGGCATCGAGGACCCCAGCCTCGTGCAGGAGTCGGTTCAAGACGTCTCCGAGGCCACCCTCGCCGCTGCCGGGCTCGTGCGACGGCTCAACCCCGGCGACGCCATCGTCTGCGCCTCCGACGAGCTGGCCATGGGAGCTCTGCGCGCCGCCCGCGCAGCGGGGCTCACCCCCGGCCTCGACTGCTCCGTCGTCGGCTTCGACGACGGCCCACTGGCCGAGGCTCTCGGCCTGACCACGTTGAGACAGCCCGTGTCGGAGATCGCCCAGCACCTCGTCGCCGTGGCCACCGGCCTCGGTGACGGCGATGACCCACCCGCCCACGGTCGGCTCGCCCTGCCCACCCTCATCGTTCGCGCCACCTCCATCCGGAGGGCCACCCCCGAAGAAGAAGAAGGAAGATCATGACCGCGCACAGCAATCGGAAGATCATGAGCGTCGCGCTGGGCGCGACGGTCGCCGTCGGACTGACCGCCTGTGGCGGGGGTGGGTTCAGCGGCAGCGGTGACGCTGCTCCCCAGAACACCGCCAAAGGCCCGGTGAACCTCACGATGATCATCGGCAGCTCGGGTGACGCCGAGACGAACGCCGTCAAGGCGGCCACCGCGGCCTGGGCCACGAAGACGGGTAACACGGTCGAGGTGGTCGCAGCGGCGAACCTCAGCCAACAGCTCGGGCAGGCCTTCGCCAGCACCAAGCCACCAGACATCTTCTACACGGATGCCGCCCAGATCGGCACGTTCGCGAAGGCGGGCAACCTCTTCGCCTACGGCGACCAGGTCAAGGACGCCGGTTTTCTACCGGCGCTCGTCAAGACCTTCACCTACGACAACAAGTTCTGGTGTGCCCCCAAGGACTACTCGACCCTCGCGCTCGAGATCAACACCGACCTCTGGGCCAAGGCCGGGCTCACCGACGCCGACGTTCCGAAGACGTGGGAGGAGCTGGAGGCGGTGGCCAAGAAGCTCACCACCGGCAAGGTCACCGGTCTGGTGATCGGCAACGACATCAACCGCAGTGGGGCGTTCATCAAGCAGGCCGGCGGCTGGGTCGTCTCGGAGGACGGCACCAAGATGACCGCCACCAGCGAGCCGGCCAAGGCCGGCCTGGCCGAGGTGCAGAAGCTGATGAAGGCCGGTGTGCTGAAGTTCAACACCGACACCTCACCCTCGACGGGGTGGGGCGGTGAGGCCCTGGGCAAGGGCGTGGCCGCGATGACCATCGAGGGCAACTGGATCAGTGGCGCCAAGAAGGACTTCCCCAACCTGAAGTACAAGGTCGTCGAGCTGCCCGCAGGCCCCGCCGGCAAGGGAACCCTGCTCTTCAGCAACTGCTGGGGCATCGCCGCCAAGTCGCCCAACCACGACCAGACCATCGACCTGGTGAAGTCGCTCCTCGCGACCGACCAGCAGATGAAGTTCGCCGACGCCTTCGGCGTCATGCCGTCGACGGAGGAGGGGGCCAAGGCTTTTGCCGAGAAGTACCCCGACTCGGCGGCCTTCGTCAAGGGTGGCGACTACGCCCAGGGCCCGGTCAACCTGCCGGGGTTCAACGACGTGCTGGCCAAGTTCAACTCGCAGCTCGCGACGCTCGGCAAGGGCGGCGACCCGAACGCGTGGCTGGCAGAGCTGCAGAAGAACGGAACGGCCGCCATCGGGGGTTGAGCCCTCCCTGACGAACACCCGGCAGACGTGACGGGTGGCGAACGCCCCCCCGGTACCCCTCGACCGGCGCCACCCGTCACCCCGCCTCACGCCCCGAAGGGGCTCGTTCCAGCCGCACGACCCAGAAAAGGAGCAGGCGCCATGACGCCATCACAACAGACCTCAGCCCCACGGCAGAAGCGCGGCGGCGGCATCCGGGGCCGGGAAGGAATCGCCGGCTGGCTCTTCGTCTCGCCTCTCGTCCTCATCCTGGGCATCTTCCTCGTCATCCCCATCTTCATGGCGCTCTACGTCAGCCTGACGAACTGGCAGGGCAACGGCAGCCCCTTCACGGGTGGGGAGGGGGCGCAGTTCGTCGGGGCGCGCAACTACCTCGACCTGTTCACCCGTGACGGCCTGACCCGGTCGAACTTCATGCAGTCGATCGGGAACACCTTCTACTACGTGCTGCTCGTCGTGCCGCTGCAGACCATCCTCGCCCTCTCGCTCGCGCTGCTCGTCAACAACAAGATGCTCAAGGCCAAGAGCTTCTTCCGCACAGCCTTCTACTTCCCCTCGGTGACGAGCTCGATCGCCATCGCGACCGTGTTCCTGTTCCTGTTCAGCAACAGCGGGGCGGTCAACGCCTTCCTCGGCTTCTTCGGCATCGACGCGCCGCAGTGGTTCTCCGACAGTCGCGGCCTGCTGCACATCATGTTTGGGTGGGTCGGGGTCGACAACCCGGCCTGGGCGCAGGGCGACATCCTCGGACGCAGTGTCTGGGACTGGCTCTCAGGACCGTCGGTGGCCATGTGCGTCATCATCTTCCTCGTGGTCTGGACGACGTCGGGCACCTTCATGCTGATGTTCATCGCGGCCCTGCAGGACGTGCCGGTCGAGGTCGAGGAGGCTGCGGCGCTCGACGGCACGAGCCAGTGGCAGAAGCTACGGCTCGTCACGGTGCCGATGATCAAACCCGCGCTGTTCCTGGTCATCACGCTCGGCCTCATCGGTACCTGGCAGGTCTTCGACCAGATCTACGTCATGGGCAAGGGCGCCCCGGCGGGCACCACTCTCAGTCCGGCCTTCCTGTCGTACCAGCAGAGCTTCGAGAACTTCCAGTACGGCTCGGGCGCCGCCATGGCCTTCATCATCTTCGTCATCATCGTGGTGCTCACCCGCATCCAGCGTCGGGTGCTCACCGACAAGGACGAACGCACCCCGCTGTTCCGATCGCTACGACGCGGAGGCCGGTCATGACCACTCGCTCACACCCCGTCAAGACGGTGCTGTTCTACATCGCCCTGCTCGCCTTCGCCACCTTGTTCATCTACCCGTTCTTCATCCAGATCGCGACGTCGTTCAAGACCGACGCGGGTGCGGTCGACAACCCGCTGTCGCTCGTCCCGAACCCGTTCAGCACGGCGGCGTGGAGTCGGATGTTCGGCGGGACCAACGACTCCTCGGTGCCGATCCTGACGTGGACGAAGAACTCCTTCCTCGTCGCCTTGATCGTCACGGTGGGGCGCGTCTTCCTCGACTCGCTGGCGGGCTACGCCCTCTCGCGGCTGCAGTTTCGCGGTAAGGGTGCCCTCTTCGCAGCGATCCTCGCCGTCATGGCCGTGCCGGGCGTGGCTTTGCTCATCCCGAAGTTCCTCATGGTCAACTACCTCGGCATCTACGACACCTACTACGCCATGATCCTGCCGCTCATCGTCGATGCGGCTGGGGTGTTCATCATGAAGCAGTTCTTCGACTCGGTGTCGATCTCGATCGAGGAGGCTGCCCGCATGGACGGCGCGAGCATCTTTCGCACCTTCTGGTCGGTCGTGCTCCCGATGGCCAGGCCCGCGCTGATCACCCTGACCATCCTGTCGTTCCAGGGGTCGTGGAACGAGTTCAGCCACTTCCTCGTGGTCACCAAGGGCACCCCCGAACACCAGACCCTGGTGACGGGGCTGGCGAGCCTGACGAGCGGACAGCTCGGCTCGGGCACCCAGTACCCCTTCAAGCTCGGCACCGCACTCCTGACCACGATTCCGGTGGCCGTGCTGTTCTTCGCGCTGCAGCGGTACTTCGTGCGCGGGGCCAACGAGGGCGGTGTGAAGGGCTGACGGCATCCGCCCGGATGATCGTCGTGGCTAGTCCGCGGTTCGGCTGGCCCGGCGTTCGGGCGTTCTGCCGTCAGTGGTGGAAGGCGGTGGCCGGGCGCTCGGTGGGCATGGGCGACTCGAGCCGGTCGAGGTAGTCGACCGCGGCTCGTAGGTCCTGCAGGAACCCCTCGGCCAACGGGCGACCGAACCCGTTGCGCACGACGACCCGCTGCACCGTCAGGTCGCCAAGGTCATCGGGCATCGGGTAGGCCGGCACGAGCCAGCCTCTGATCCTCAGCCGCTCGGAGAGATGGTAGAGGTTCCAGTTCTTCGTGTGCCCCGGCTTGAGGCTCCACGCGAAGACGGGGATGTCGCTGCCGTCGTTCCACAGGTCGAACGCAGGCATGCCCCCGATCTCGGCGGCGAGGTGTCGCGCGACGTTCTGGGCGGCCTGCTGGACCTTCACGTACCCGTCGTGACCGAGGCGCAGGAACAGGTAGTACTGCAGCAGCACCTGCGCGCCGGGGCGAGAGAAGTTGAGCCCGAAGGTCGGCATCTCGCCGCCGAGGTAGCTGACCTTGAACACGAGGTCCTCCGGGAGGTCGTGCTGGCTGCGCCAGACGACCCAACCCAGACCAGGGGGGACCAGACCGTACTTGTGGGCGGAGGTGCTGACCGAGACCACCCGGTCGACCCGGAAGTCCCACTCGAGCTCGGGCTGGAGGAAGGGCGCGATCATCCCCCCGGAGGCCCCGTCGACGTGGATCCTGACGTCGAGACCGGTCGCGGCCTGGATGCCGTCGAGGGCGTCGGAGATGGCCCGGACCGGTTCGTACATGCCGGTGTAGGTGACCCCCATGATGGCCACGACGCCGATCGTGTTCTCGTCGACGTAGCGGGCCAGGTCGTGCCCGTCGAGCACCTTGTGCGCAGCGGAGATCGGCACGTACCTCGGCTCGACGTCCCAGTAGTTGCAGAACTTCTCCCAGCACACCTGCACCGCGGAGGACATCACGAGGTTGGGCCGCTCCGTCGACAGTCCGGCGGCTCGCCGGGCGTGCTGCCAGCGACGCTTGAGCGCCAGCCCTCCGAGCATGCACGCCTCCGAGGAACCGACGGTCGAGGTTCCGATCGCGTTCTCGGGGTCGGGTGCACGCCAGAGGTCGGCCAGCATCATCCAGCACCGGGTCTCGATGGCCGCCGTCTGCGGATACTCGTCCTTGTCGACGAGGTTCTTGTCGGCCGCCTGGAGGTAGAGCCGTTCGGCCTGCTCGTCCATCCAGGTGCCCACGAAGGTCGCGAGGTTGAGACGCGCGTTCCCGTCGAGCATGGCCTCGTCGTGGACGATCTGGTAGGCCGTCTCGGCGAGGGACTCACCCGGCGGTAGGGAGAAGCGTGGCAGTGCTGACTCCTCCTCCGCACGCGCGAACAACGGGTTGAGCTCGACCGTCGCCTCCGTCTCCGACGAGCGGCTCAGCCTGTTCGCCCTCTGCACGGACTTCGACCTGGTCATCGGGATGCCCTTCTTCGACGTGGCGACCTTCTGACTCTAGGCTCCCGAGTTGGCCCGACGCCGGACGCAGGCGAGGCGGTAAGGCGGGAGCAGCGACCGCCGGGGGCCACCTAGGATTCAGGGCATGAGTCATGTTCTGTCTGCCGTCGCCTGGCCGTACACCAACGGCCCGCGCCACATCGGCCACGTGGCCGGTTTCGGCGTGCCCTCCGACGTCTTCAGCCGGTACATGCGGATGGCCGGTCACGACGTGCTGATGGTCTCGGGCACCGATGAGCACGGCACCCCGATCCTCGTGCTCGCCGAGCAGGAAGGTCTCACCCCGCAGGAGCTGGTCGACAAGTACAACGCCGTCATCGCTCAGGACCTCACCGACCTCGGCCTCTCGTACGACCTGTTCACGCGCACGACGACCCGCAACCACTACGCCGTCGTGCAGGAGATGTTCCGCCAGGTGCACGCCAACGGCTACCTCATCGAGCAGACGCAGCTCGTGGCGATCAGCCCGTCGACGGGGCGCACCCTGCCCGACCGCTACATCCAGGGCACCTGCCCGATCTGCGGTTTCGCGGAGGCGCGCGGCGACCAGTGCGACAACTGTGGCAACCAGCTCGACCCCATCGACCTGATCGACCCGCGTAGCAAGATCAACGGCGAGGTGCCGCAGTTTCGCGAGTCCGCACACTTCTTCCTCGACCTGCCCGCCCTCGCCGGCGCGCTCGGTGAGTGGCTCGACGGTCGGGAGGCGTCGGGCACCTGGCGCCCCAATGTCATCAAGTTCAGCCGAAACCTGTTGAACGACCTGCGCCCCCGCGCGATGACCCGCGACATCGACTGGGGCATCCCGATCCCGGTCGACGGCTGGGTCGACAACCCGGGCAAGCGTCTCTACGTGTGGTTCGACGCGGTCATCGGCTACCTGTCGGCCTCGATCGAGTGGGCCCGACGGCAAGGCGCGCCCGACCGGTGGCGGGACTGGTGGAATGACGCTGACGCCCGCTCCTACTACTTCCAGGGCAAGGACAACATCACCTTCCACGCCCAGATCTGGCCGGCCGAGCTGCTCGCCTACGCCGGCAAGGGCGACCAGGGCGGAGAGCCGGGGGAGTACGGCGTGCTGAACCTGCCCACCGAGGTCGTGGCCAGCGAGTTCATGACCCTCGAGGGCAAGCAGTTCAGCACCTCGCGGGGTCACGTCATCTACGTGCAGGACGTCGTCGCTCGCTACGGCCCCGACCCGATCCGCTACTTCATCTGCGCCGCCGGCCCCGAGAACCAGGACTCCGACTTCAGCTGGAAGGAGTTCGTGCAACGCAACAACAGCGAGCTCGTGGCCGGCTGGGGCAACCTCGTGCAGCGCACCGCGACCATGGTGGCCAAGAGCTTCGGCGAGATCCCCGCGACGGATGCCGTCGAGCCGGTCGACGCCGAGCTGCTGTCTGCCGTCGAGGCCGGGTTCGATGCTGTGGGAGGCCTGCTCGAGCGGCAGCGTCAGAAGGCGGCGCTGGCTGAGGTGATGCGTCTGGTGGGTGAGGCCAACGCCTACGTCAGCCGCACCGAACCGTTCAAGCTCAAGAGTGACGACCAGCGGGAGCGCCTCGGCACGGTGCTGCACACGCTCGTGCAGGTGGTCAGCGACCTCAACACGATGATGAGCCCCTTCCTGCCGCACTCGGCCAACCGGGTGCACACGGTGATCGGGGGCCAGGGCGAGCTCATGCCGATGCCTCGGCTCGAGGTGGTTCGCGACCTCGACGACGACAGCCGCTCCTATCCCGTCATCACCGGCGACTATTCGGCCACCCCGCGCTGGGAGCGGCGACCGGTCGAGGTCGGGGCGACCATCGCCAAGCCCACCGGGGTGTTCACCAAGTTCGACCCCGACCAGGTGGTCGCCGACGAGCAGGCAAGACTGGCGAGCGGGGCGGAGACCGGCGAGGCGCCCAGCGAATGAGCCCGACCTCCTCGGGGCGCCACGGGCTGCCGGCGGCTCCCGACCCGTTGCCGCTGTCGGTCGTCGACAACCACGTGCACCTCGATATCACCCGCGAGGGGGATGAGCCGTTCGACGTAGCCGAGGCCGTGGCCAGGGCTCGGTCGGTCGGGGTGACCCGGCTCGTGCAGGTGGGCTGCGACCTCGACGGCATCGCGTTCACGATGGACGTGATCGACCGGCATCCGGAGATCGTGGGCGGAATCGCGCTGCACCCCAACGAGATTCCTCGCCTGGCGGCATCGGGTGGTCTCGAGGACGCGTACGCAGAGGTCGAGCGCTGCGCGACGCACGATCGCATCCGGGCGATCGGCGAGACCGGCCTCGACTACTTCCGCACCGGGCCCGACGGCGTGCCGGCGCAGCAGGAGGGGTTCCGCTGGCACCTCGACCTCGCCAAGCGCACGGGCAAGGCAGTGCAGATCCACGACCGCGACGCTCATGACGACGTGCTGCGCATCCTCATCGAAGAGGGCGCGCCCGAGCACACGGTGCTGCACTGTTTCTCGGGCGACCTGTCGATGGCGCGCGAGTGCGTCGAGCGCGGGTACTACCTCAGTTTCGCCGGCACGGTGACCTTCAAGAACGCGCGTGACCTACGCGACGCCCTGACGGCGGTTCCGCTCGACCGCCTGCTCGTCGAGACCGACGCGCCCTACCTGACGCCCTCGCCCCATCGTGGCGCGACCAACGCCTCCTACCTCGTGCCCCACACCGTCCGCGCCATCGCTGCGGTACTCGGCCTCGACGTGCCGGCCGTGTGCCGAGCCGTCTCCGAGAACTCCGAGCAGGTCTACGGGCCGTGGTGACGGCCATTGAACCGTGTCGGTTCCGAGTCGCAAACGTTACCGAAATTTGACCTTCACCCCGCGGGTCCGTCACTCTAGGGCGTAGATCGTCCATCGACGCACGGATGCCGTGCCTGCCTGACCCTGCCGAGAACGACCTCGGTGCGGGTCAGATCTGTGTAAGCCCCCGCCGCTGGTAGCGCAGCTCGAACCCCTCGAACTACGGAGTGTCTTGTTCTCTCGCAACACCAAAGTCCTTTCCTTCGCCGGTGCCGGTGCCGCCCTGCTGCTCACCGCGGCCGGCGTCGGAGCCGCCCAGATCGACAAGGCGGTGACCCTGTCGGTCGACGGCCAGGCCCGTGCTGCCCATGTCTTCGGCAGCACCGTCGGTGACCTGCTCGAGAACCAGGGCATCACGATCGGAGCCGACGACCGGGTCGTGCCCGCCGTCGGCGCGGCACTTCACGACGGAGACACCGTCAACGTCGCCTACGCTCGCCCGCTCACGGTCACGGTTGACGGCAAGACCCGCACGGTGAACACCACCGAGCGCACCGTCGAGGGAGCACTGGCCGCCTTGGGGCTGCGCGAAGAGGGCGGCCGTCTGTCGGTGTCGCGCTCCCAGACCATCGGGCGCAGCGGTCTCGCCATGTCGCTGGTGACGCCCAAGCAGGTCTCCATCGTTGCCGACGGCAAGACCACGAAGAAGACGATCACCGCCGGCACCGTCGGCGAGGCTCTCGTTCAGCTGCGCATCGCCGTGGGCGGCGCCGACCAGGTCACCCCCGCCGTCAGCGCTCCCCTCACCGACGCCATGACCGTGACGGTCAAGCGGGTGACCACCCGAAGCACGAGCCGCACCGAGAGCATCCCGTTCGCCACGGTGCGTACCTCCTCGTCGCAGCTCTACACGGGCGACACCAAGGTCGACGTGCGCGGCGTCAACGGCGCTCGCACCGTCACGACGCGACAGACGCTGGTCGACGGGGCAGCGTACGGAGCCGCGAAGTCCGACGCCAAGGTCACCAAGGCGCCTACGAAACAGGTTCTGCTGGTGGGCACCAAGACCCGCCCGGCGCCGGCGCCGCGCCCCAGCACACCGAGCGCCAGCAAGCCGCCGTCGGGGGGGTCGGGTGGGGCCATCAACCTGGCTCGCGCCGGCATGTGGGACGGCATCGCGGCCTGCGAGTCGGGCAACAACTGGTCGATCAACACCGGCAACGGCTACTACGGCGGCCTCCAGTTCGCGAGCTCGACGTGGCTCGGAGCCGGTGGTGGCGACTTCGCCCCGCGGGCTGACCTCGCCAGCCGCGCCGAGCAGATCACCGTCGCCAACCGGCTCTACGCCACGAGTGGCACCTCCCAGTGGGGTTGTGGCTGAGCGAGACCGCCCAGCGCGCTGAGCATGAACCGTCGACCTGACGGTTCATGGCAGCCGCCCCGAGCAGTCGACGACGACGGTCTCGGCCCGAGCCGTAGGGTGGCGCCATGACGAAGAAGGGCGCGTCCCCATCAGCCGCTGCCCCCGATGCGGCGCTGCTCGGGCCCGTTCAGGTGCGCGAGCTCGCCGAGCGACTCGAGGTGCGCCCGACCAAGCAGTGGGGCCAGAACTTCGTCGTTGACGCGAACACCGTGCGCAAGATCGTACGGGTGGCGGGCGTGGGTGCCGACGACACCGTGGTCGAGGTCGGCCCCGGGCTGGGTTCGCTCACCCTGGCGCTGCTGCCCGTGGTGAGCCGGGTCATCGCCGTGGAGGTCGACCCACGACTGGCCGGTGCCCTCGAGTCGACCGTCGCGGCCTACCAGCCAGAACATGTCGACCGGCTGCGGTTGGTCGCCGCTGACGCCCTCACCGTGACCAAGCTGCCCGGACCGGCCCCAACCGCCCTGGTCGCCAACCTGCCGTACAACATCTCGGTTCCGGTCGTGTTGTCCTTCCTCGAGCGGTTCCCGAGCATCCAGCGGGTGCTGGTGATGGTACAGCTCGAGGTGGCCGAACGGCTGGCTGCTCCGCCAGGAAGCCGGATCTACGGGGTGCCGAGCCTCAAGGCCGCCTGGTACGCCGATGTCGAGCTGGCCGGACGCGTCGGTCGTACCGTCTTCTGGCCGGTGCCGAATGTCGACTCGGGCCTGGTCTCGATGGTGCGCCGCGCGGCACCGGCCACGACGGCCAGTCGCGAGGAGGTCTTCCGGTGTGTCGACGCCGCCTTCCTGCACCGGCGCAAGGCGATGCGCGGTGCACTCGCCTCCTGGGCCGGCTCGCCCGACCTGGCTGAGCAGGCGCTGGTGACCGCCGGTGTCGACCCCATGGTGCGCGGAGAGCAGCTCGGCATCGCCGACTTCGCCCGCATTGCCGAGTCACGGGTGCCCACCGACCCTGGCGCCGACGAGAGCGTCGTCGCGGGCGCGACAGGCAAGAAGCGCAGGCGGAAGAACGCATAGGGTGACGACATGACCGCTGCGCCGACCCTTCCCGGAACCGTCACGGTTCGGGTGCCGGCCAAGGTGAACCTGCAGCTCAAGGTCGGTCAGCGACGTGCTGACGGCTACCACGACCTCGCAACCGTGTTCCAGGCGGTCTCGCTGCACGACCAGGTGTCGGTCGCCCGTTGGGACGCCTGGGAGGTGGTGCCCTCGGGCACGTATGCCGCGGGCATCCCGACCGACGAGGGAAACCTGGCGGTGCGGGCCGCCAAGCTGGTGGCCGAGCGGTGCCACATCGACGAGTCGCTCTCGATCCGCATCGACAAGGACATCCCGATCGCCGGCGGCATGGCGGGCGGGTCGGCCGACGCCGCCGCCACTCTGCTCGCCTGCGACCAGCTGTGGGGGCTCGGGCTCGACCGCGACGAGATGGCCTCGATGGCTGCGGAGCTGGGCAGCGACGTGACCTTTCCCCTTCACGGCGGCACCGCGATGGCCTCCGGCCGTGGAGAGCAGATCGCGCCGGTGCTGGCTCGGGGCACCTTCTACTGGGTCTTCGCCGTCAGTGACCAGGGCCTGTCGACACCGGCGGTGTATGCCGAGTGCGACCGGCTCCGCGAACGTAGTGGTGAGAGGGTCCCGTCTCCTGAGATCGACGCCGAGCTGATGGGTGCTCTGCGCCAGGGCGACGCCGTCGCCCTCGGTCGCGCCCTGCACAACGACCTCGAACCGGCCGCCTTCTCGTTGCGACCCGAGCTGAAGGAGCTGCGTGACGCCGGGGTCGACTTCGGAGCCCTGGGCGGCATGGTGTCGGGATCGGGCCCGACGGTGGCCTTTCTCACCGCGAGCCACGAGGCCGCGCTCGACCTGTCGGTGTCGCTGGCCGCCGCCGACGTCGCCGGAGACCTGCGCCGAGCCAAGGGCCCGGTGCACGGAGCCCACGTGGTGACCGGTTCCCGCGACTGACCCAAACCGCCCCACCCACCCGCCCACCATCCCGCGAACGACTCGTTCGAGGTCGAACGCGCCGGTCTACCGCAGCGTTCGACCACTACCCCAGCGTTCGACCCTTACGGTGGCGTTCGAGGCAGGCTAAGGGGTTCGACCGACCGCACCGTTTTCGGCGCGACCCGGGCCACCGCATAGAGTCGTCTCCGCCATGGCCAACCTCGTATCCCTTGAACGCGTCTCTCTCGTCTTCGGCACCGCACACGTACTCGACGACGTGAGTATCGGCGTCCTCACCGGTGAACGCATCGGGGTGGTCGGCGTCAACGGTGGCGGCAAGTCGACCCTGCTACGGGTGATGGCCGACCTGCAGGAGCCCGACGAGGGCCGCGTCGCCAAGCAGGGCGGCGCTGACGGCATCCGCATCGGCATGCTCGCGCAGGACGACGCCCTCGACCCGGCCTGGACGGTGCACGAGGCGGTGCTCGGTGACCGCGACGAGCACGTGTGGGCGGGTGACCCGCGCATCCGTGACGTCATGACCGGCCTGCTCGGCGGTATCGCGGCCGAGGCGATGGACGGGCTTGAGAGCAGGGTGGGCACCAAGTCGGGGGGCGAGCGGCGGCGCTTGGCCCTGGCCCGGCTGCTCGTCGACGACCCCGAGCTGCTGCTGCTCGATGAGCCGACCAACCATCTCGACGTCGAGGGGGTGGCCTGGCTCGCCGACCACCTGGCCAGCAAGCGGCCCCGCCCGGGCAACGCGACGGTCGCCATCACGCACGACCGCTGGTTCCTTGACGCCTACGCCACCACCACGTGGGAGGTCGAGAGCGGCAAGGTGAGCGACTTCGAGGGTGGCTACGCCGCCTACGTGCTGGCCAAGGCTGAGCGCGACCGGTTGGCGGGCGTGGTCGCCGACCGGCGGGCGAACCTGATGCGCAAGGAGCTCGCCTGGCTGCGCCGAGGTCCACCGGCGCGCACGAGCAAGCCCAAGTTCCGCATCGACGCTGCCAACGCGTTGATCGCCGACGAGCCCGCGCCGCGTGACAGCGTCGAGCTCGCCTCGTTCGCCACCAAGCGGCTCGGCAAGGATGTGCTCGACCTCGAGGACGCGACCATCGTTCTCGGCGAGCGCACGATCCTCGACCGGGTCACCTGGCGGCTCGCGCCGGGGGAGCGGGTCGGCATCGTCGGGGTCAACGGCGCCGGCAAGTCGACGCTGCTCCGCGCCCTCACCGGCGAGATGCCGCTTGACGGCGGCCGCCGGAGGCAGGGCAAGACGGTGTCGATCGCCCATCTGACGCAGGAGGTTCGCGAGCTCGAACGGTTCGAAGCGTGGCGGGTGATCGAGGCCATCGAGGACGTCAAGCAGTGGACCACCCTGGGCGGCAAGGAGATCAGCGCCGGGCAGCTCGCCACTCGACTCGGCTTCACCGGCGGCCGCCAGCAGACGCGGGTCGGTGACCTCAGCGGTGGGGAACGGCGCCGGCTGCAGCTGACTCGGCTGTTGCTCACCGAGCCCAACGTGCTCATTCTCGATGAGCCGACCAACGACCTCGACATCCAGACACTGACCTCTCTGGAGGACGTGCTCGACGGTTGGCCCGGCACCCTCATCGTCGTCTCGCACGACCGGTACCTGCTCGAACGGGTCTGCGACCACGAGATCGCCCTGCTGGGCGACGGCAAGATCCGCGATCTCCCGGGCGGGGTCGAGGAGTATCTCCGCCTGCGCCACGACGCCGACCGGGCCAGGGACCAGGCCAGGGACCAGGCCGCGTCCAGAACCTCGGCGGCCCCCGGCCCCGGAGGCAGGCCGGCGCCGGGTGGTGCCCACCCTGGCCCGACGGCGAGCCCGGGTGAGCTGCGCGAGGCCCGTAAGAGCATGGCTCGCATCGAGAAGCAGCTCACGCGTCTCGACGACCGCGAGGCGAGGCTGCACGGCGAGATGGCCACGGCTGCGACGGATCCCGTCGCCCTGCGGGGCCTGAACACCTCGCTGCAGCAGGTTGTGGCCGAGCGTGAGCTGCTCGAGCTCGAGTGGCTCGAGGCTGCCGAGCTGCTGGGCTGACGCGCGCCCTCTTGAAACTATCTTGACGTCAAGATAGTTTGGCGCAATGGAGATGAGCCTGCATCACGTTCAGCTGTCGGGCCCTGCCGGGTGCGAGGAGGCGATGCGCGCGTTCTGGGTGGGTGCGATCGGACTCACCGAGGTGGTGAAGCCGGAACGCCTCCGCGCCCGGGGCGGCGCCTGGTTCCGCGGCGGCCGGCTCGAGGTGCACGTCGGCATCGAGGACGACTTCGCGCCCGCCCGAAAGGCTCACCCCGGCATCGCTGTCGGCGACGTCGAGGCGCTGTCGGCCAGCGTGGCCTCGTCGGGGGCACCGGTCACCTGGGACGACAACATCCCCGGTGTGCGCCGCTTCCACACGACCGACCCGGTGGGCAACCGTGTGGAGTTCCAACAGGCATGACGACCCCCATCAGGAGGCAGCCCCCCTGCGCCTTCAGGCTCGCCGACGCGGCGCCGTCAGGCGCCTCGGGCCTCGCGGGCCTCAAGGGGAACGAGCATCGCGCGCAGCAGCGCCGCGAGACTGGCCTGGTCGGCCGTGGGGAGCTGCGAGAGCAACGACTTCTCCTGCTCGATCAGGTCTGCCATCGCCGAGTCGACCACGTCACGGCCTGCCGCCGTGAGCCGCACGAGCACCCCGCGCCGGTCGCCCGGGTCGGGGCGGCGCACGACGAACCCCCGACGCTCAAGTCGGTCGACCCGGTTGGTCATCGTGCCCGACGTCACCAGCGTCTGCTGCACCAGCGCTCCGGGGGAGAGCTCATAGGGCTCGCCGGCACGACGCAGCGCCGAGAGCACGTCGAAGGCCCATCCCTCGAGCAGGTGCTCGGCGAAGGCCGACCCGCGAGCCAGATCGAGCCGACGGGCCAACCGCGACACCCGCGAGAGAACCTCGAGTGGGCTGACGTCGAGGTCAGGCCGTTCGCGACGCCAGGCCGAGACGATCTCGTCCACGTCATCGACAGGCGGTCGATGGAAGCTCATGCATCGACTGTAGTGCGCATCAAGAGTCTTGACATCAAACAATGAAAGGCCGCTATGACCGACCGACAGAGCAGTGACGAGGCAAGCTCGAAGGCGTCTGCGTGGAACCCCGCGCAGTACGCCCACTTCGGAGGCTTTCGCGACCGTCCGTTCCATGAGCTCGTGGCTCGCATCGGCGCCGTCGAACCCAAGGTCGTCGTCGACCTCGGCTGTGGCCCGGGAGATCTCACCCTGACGCTGGCCGATCGGTGGCCGGACGCGCACGTGGTGGGCGTCGACAGCTCGGCCGAGATGCTCGAAGCGGCGCGGGCCGCGGATGCCGGTCACCGCGTCGAGTGGGTGCAGGCCACGGCGGAGAACTGGGACGGAGCCGAAGCGAGCGGCTGCGTGGACGTGCTCGTGACCAATGCGACGCTGCAGTGGGTGCCGAGCCACCTGCGCCTGATTCCATCGTGGGTCAGCGCCCTGGCGCCCGGTGGCACGTTCGCCATGCAGGTGCCGGCGAACTTCGACGCCCCGTCGCACCGGCTGATGCGTGAGGTCGCCGCTCGCCACTCTCGCGCAGACGACCTCGCCCCCGGCCTCGACCGGGCCGCCGGTACTGCCCTCCCCGAGACGTATGCTGCCCTGCTGCTCGAGGTCAGCGCCGACGTCGACGTCTGGCAGACGACCTACCTGCAGGTGCTGGCGCCCCCGGCTGACGGTACCCATCCGGTGCTCGACTGGGTCAAGGGAACGGGCCTGCGCCCGGTTCTCGGGGTGCTCACCGATACCGCAGAACGTGACGCTTTCGTCGCCGACTATGAGGCAGAGCTTGAGAAGGCCTATCCAAGACGGCCGTTCGGTGTCTTGTTCCCTTTCACCCGTACCTTCGCGGTCGCCCGCGCGGCTGAGGTCTGAGTCAGGTTCTCAGTCACGAGCAGCGGGGTCGAGCCGGGTTCGGCAATGCCACCGCACCGTGCGCTCATCCGCAGAACGACTCTGTTCGCATCCAGCCGCCCAGCTTCTCATCGTCAGAGCCGAGCAACCCCGTGGTGCCTGAGCAGGCGATACCTTCGACCTTGTGGTCGTAGACACCCAGCTGGACGGGCGGTTGCAGCCTCAGGACGGCCCGCCCGGACGTGGTGGAGACGGTTCCGAGGTCGTAGAGGGCGGCGGTGAAGGGGCCCGACGCGCCGGGGTCGGAGGTCGATGAGCCCAGGAGCCGGCCACCGCTGGTGGTCAGGTCGGCGATCTGTCGCACGTTTGAGGTCGGGTAGGGGACGGTGACACGGCCCGTCGCCACCGGCCCGAACTGGCCGGTGACCGGGCTGAAGCCGGCTGCGAAGACCTTGGCCGGAGAGGCTGTGGAGCCGCGCACCGCCCAGACCGCGACCGTCGTGTCGCCGATCTGCGTCAGCGTGAAGCTCTCGATGTTGGCCGTGCCACGCGGAACGGTGAAGGATCGGTTGACGGTGACGACCGAGCCGCTAACGGTCAGTAGGTAGCCCGAACCGGCGCTGGTGAGAGCGGCATACCCTCCCGGTTGACCCGGAACGGAGGACAGCGCCTCGAGGTCTGTCGGTTGAGCGCCGGGCCAGCTGAGCTCAGTGACCGCGCCGGTGTCGCTCAGCAACGCGATGCGGTTCTGGCCGGCCTTCTTGTTGTCTCGAACGACCACCCAACCGGTCGGCGCCGGGGCCAGCCCGCTGATGCCGCCGGTGGCCTTGGTCGAGACCTGCGTCCAGCCCGGTGCGGCCGCGGTGGCCGACGGGACCAGCCAGGCAAGCATGGCTGCGGCCAGCACGGCCGCCGGGGTCATCCGCCGAGATCTCATAGGGCCGACGGTAGCGCTGGGCCACCGGGGCCGGTCAGTGTTTCGCAGATCTCACAGCAGACTCTCGTCGACGGGCTGGGCGAGACGGCGGCGAGCTGGGCACGAGCCGAGCAGGGGTCGGGCAGGGGTCGGGCAGGGGTCGGGCAGCGGTCACGGCGGGTCGTCGCCCCGCGACCTCTCCTGCTCGACCAGCTCGGTGAGGTCGGCCAGCCGGTGCCGACCTTGCAACGGCCTGGCCATGCGGTTGCTACCCGACAGCAGCGGGGCGTTGCGGTCAAGGTAGGCCCAGTAGCCGGCCGTGAAGGGACACGCGTCGGGACCCACCCGTTTCTTCGGGTTGTAGCGGCATCCACCGCAGTAGTCGCTCATTCGGTTGATGTACGCGCCGCCGGACACGTAGGGCTTGGTCGCCATGGCGCCCCCGTCAGCGTGCTGACTCATGCCCACGACATTGGCGGGCATGACCCAGTCGTAGCCGTCGACGAAGCTGGTCTGGAACCACTCGGTGAGGGCGTCGGGATCGTAGCCACGCTGTGCCGCCCAGTTTCCGAGCACCATCAGCCGTGGGATGTGGTGCACCCAGCCCCGGTCACGCACGCCACTGAGCACGTCCGAGAGGCACGCGGCATCCACTCGGTCGGCGTCCAGCTCGTCGAACCAGTCGGGTACGCGCGAGTCGGCGCCGAGCGCGTTGCGGTGGCGATACTCGCGCCCGAAGTGCCAGTAGAGCTGCCACACGTACTCACGCCACCCGACGACCTGACGAACGAACCCCTCGACCGAGGCCAGCGGCACCGCACCCTCGTGGTAGGCCCGGACCGCGCGCTCGGCCACCTCGACCGGGCTGAGCAGCCCCAGGTTGAGGGGAACCGACAACAGGCTGTGGGCCATCGCCCAGTCGCCGCGAAGCATCGCGTCCTCGTGGGGCCCGAAGGCGCCGAGCCGCTCGGTGACGAACCTCTCGAGGGCGGCTAGAGCCTCGCGGCGGGTCACCGCGAACAGCCGAGGACCGTCGTGGCCCACGGTCTCGAGTCCCTCGTCACGACAGAGGCGGTCGAGGTCGTCACGCACTCCACCATCGATGTCGGACTCACGTGGTCGGTAGGCAGACGGCACGTCGAGTGTCTCGACGTGTCTGGGCGGCGGCTCACGGTTCTCGTCGTCGAACGACCAGCGGCCCCCAACGGGCTCTGTGCCACCGACCCCCTCGACGAGCAGGTCGAGGCGCCGACGCTGAAAACGGTAGAACTCCTCCATACGCAACCGTCCACGGTCACCGGCCCAGAGAGCGAAGTCTGTTCGAGGCAGGCTGAACCCGGGAGTCGGGTCGACCGCCTCGACCTCACCGGTGACCATGCGGCGGCGCACCAGGTCATCGGCGGCGTACGAGCTCGGTTCGTAGACGCGCACCGGCTCGCCGAGCTGGCGAAGGGCATCGGTGTACGTCGCGGCCCGAACGAGCACGGCACTCTCGCCGAGCTCCTCGGCGCGATGTCGCAGCGCCGAGAGCACGAGGTGCAGCTTCTGGCGGTGGTAGCGCCGGTGGGTGAGCGCAGTGCGGCTCTCGACGAGCAGCACGCCAGACCGTCCGACGTCGAAGTGCGGACCGAGCTGGTCACCGAAGAGCCAACGGCGCGTCATCGAGGCATCACCTGGCCATGATGCGCCATGCCCCCGTCAGAAACCGGGGCCCGGCTCTGTCGTTTCGCGCCCAGCAGGTTCGGGGGCCGCGAGAACGCGGGAGAACTTCTTGACGATCCACCTGTCATGAAACGGCAATGTCGTCGTCTTACTGGTGACGGACGGTGGAACTCTCTTGAATCGGGGGAGAGTGTGCCGGGGGGCATCTGCACGCATTCCGTCGCATCGCTTTCCCGGGTGGCGGAGGGGATCACCCGGGAAAGCGAAGTTTTTTGGCCGAGTCCCTCGACCAGGGCCGTCCGGCGCGGCACACTGTGCAGGGGCGGGCTGCAGAGGAGACCGGGGTGTCGGCAGAAGCGGTGGTGTGGGAGGCTGACGCGCTCGCGTCCGCCTCCGACGACGTTCTTCTCGAGCGGGCTCGGGAAGGGTCGGCCGACGCGTTCGGCGAACTCTGGCGCCGCCACCTGCAGGCCGCCATGATGGTGGCCGGCCGACACCGAGGTCGCACGAGCGCCGATGACATCGTGGCCAGCGCCGCCACCCGCGTGTTCGACCTGCTTCGCCAGGGACGAGGGCCCGAGACCAACTTCCGCGCCTACTTCCTGAGTGCGGTTCGTAGCATCGCCGTCGACCGTTCTCGACAGGAGCTGCGCGAAGTTCCATCAGACTCCGAGGTGCTCGAGCGGCTCTGCCCTCCCACGGATCTCGGCGCGATGGACGATCGAGAGCTCGACCCCGACCTCGTACATGCCGCGTTCAAGAGCCTCTCCGAGCGGGACCAGCAGGTGCTGTGGCACACCGAAGTCGAGGGAAGCGCTCCTCGGGTGGTCGCGCCGTTGCTCGGGCTGTCGGCCAACTCGGTCAGTGTGCGGGCTCTACGCGCCCGTGAGTCACTGCGCGCCCGTTATCTGGACGCGGTCGCGGCCCGCTTGACGTCCCGGTGCGACAACGACGAATGCCGCTGGGCGGTCGACCACCTCGGTGCCCACGTGCAGGGACGGCTGCGCGCCGGTCAGCGTCGACGCCTCGAAGCGCACCTGACCGGGTGTGTCCTGGCCACGGGCCTGGCCGACGACCTTCGTGCCCTGCACGCCGACTTCGGTGCCTTCGTCGGCCCGATCGTGCTGCTCGCCGGCTTCGGCCTACCGCACCTGCTCGGTTCGGGCGGAGTCGCCGGGATGGCCGCGGCAGCCGGCGCCACAGGTCTTACAACAGGGTCTACCGCGGGAGCCGCCGGCTCAGCGGGCATCGCTGCTGCCGGCGCCACCGGCTCGGCTGGCGCGGCGGGAGCGGGCACGGCTGGTGCTGCGGGTCTGGTGGGGGCCACGGGAAGCGCCGGCATGGGTGGGGCAGCAGCGGCGGCAACCGGAGCCACTGCCACCGGTGCGGCTGCGGCCTCCGGTGCGGCTGCGGCCTCCGGCGCGGCCTCGGCTGCCGCGGTCGCTTCCGGCGCCACGGTGGCCGGTGCGGCGTCAGGAGTCTCGACCGGTGCGGCTCTGGCCTCTGCAGGAGCGAGCGCGGCAGGGTCTGCCACCGCCGCGGTCTCCTCGGGAGCCGCCGTCACAGGGATGGCCTCGGGCCTCTCGGTCACCGCCGTCGCGTCAACCCTGCTGCCGGCCGGAGCCGCAGCCATCGTGCTGCCGGCCGTGGCAGCGCCGGTGGTCGCCGCCGGCATCGGCCTGTCGACTCCCGTCGCGGGGGCTGTGGCGGGTCTCATGCTCGGCGTGGGAATGGCCACCGCCGCCCCAGCCGTCGCTGTCGCCTCGACCCCGCCTCCGGTGGTCTCGGCAGCAGGCGTGCCCGCTGCCCGGTCCGCGCTCGCCGGATCAGGTCTCGTCGTCGACGCGACCATCACCGGCAGCGGCTTGCCGTCACCCGCGAGCAGCTCCAGCCCGACCGCGCTCCCGCTTCTGCTCGACCTCTCGACCGTTCCGGGCTCCGCGAGCTCGATGTCTGCCCCGAGCGGCGCAGTGACGCTCCCCACGGATCCGGCCGCGCCACCCTCTGGTGTCGTCGCGGTTGCGCCGGTGCTGGCTGCGCCAGACGTCGTTGCACTGGTTGCGCCGGTGTCGGTGACTCCGGCTGTCGTTGAACCGGTTGCGCCGGTGTCGGTGGCTCCGGCTGTCGTGGAACCGGTCGCACCGATCGTGGCGGCTCCGCCTGTCGTTGAACCGGTGGTGGTGGCTCCGGCTGCGGTTGCACCGGTCGCGGCAGTCGCGCCGGTCGCGCCGGTCGCGCCGGTGGTGGCGGCTCCGGTCGCCGCCCCACCCGTGGTCGCAGCCTCGGCCGGCGGTTCCTCGACGGGCGACACGACGTCTCCGGCGGCCGCGACCGGACCGATCGGCCAGGCGATGGCTGACACCACCGCTGCGGGCGCCTCGAGCGTTCCGGCATCATCGTCATCGTCATCGGCGGCCGGCATTAGTGCGTCGGCAGCTGCCGACACCGTCATCACGACCTCCATCGGCCACCCACCCGTCAAGGGTGCCGGGGCCGTCACGACGGCGTCGACGGTGGTGGCCGCTCTCGAGGCAGGGGCGGCAGCCGGGTCGGCGTCGCCAGCGTCGGCAGCAGGTGCTGACCCAGGGTCTACCTCCGAGCCGACAGGCGCTGGCGTGCTCACCGTCGAGGGGGTGTGCGTGACCTCACCGGAGTGGGCTGACCCGGCCGCCGGGCTCGACCAGGTCGCTCAATGTCCCCCGGCGGGTAGCAACAGCAGCAACAGCACCGACAGCGCAAACAGCACGGGCACGGGCGCCACGTCGGCTCCATGAGCGAGCTCGATCAGGGCGTCCACTGTGATGGCACGATCGCGGCAGTCAGCGCGTGGACACCAGGCGGGGGTGGCGTTCGAGCCCGGCGAGGCCGTTCCAGGCGAGGTTGACCAGGTGGGCAGCGACCTGGTCCTTCTTGAACTTGCGCTGGTCGAGCCACCACTGACCGGTCAGGGCGAGCATGCCCACGAGCATCTGTGCGTGGATGGCCGCGGTCTTGGGGTCGAGGTTGCGGGTCTTGAACTCCGCCGCGAGCAGGTGCTCGACCTGCGCCGCGACGTCGCCGAGCACGCTCGAGAGGGTGCCGGTGGACTGCCCGGTGGGGGAGTCACGCACCAGGATGCGGAAGCCGTCAGAGCTCACCTCGATGTAGTCCAGCAGCGAGAGGGTGGCCCGTTCGAGCAACACCCGTGCCCCGCCGCCCTCGTCGAGTGCCGTGCTGATGCCGCCGAGCAGCGCGCTGATCTCGCGGTCGACGACGACGGCGTAGAGGCCTTCCTTGCCACCGAAGTGCTCGTAGACCACGGGTTTGGACACATTCGCCTTGGCCGCGATCTCCTCCACGGTCGTGGCCTCGAAGCCCTTGTCGGCGAAGAGCCTGCGCCCGACGACAATCAGCTGCTCGCGTCGCTCCGGCCCCGACATCCGGGCGCGGGGTCGCGAGCGGTCAGGTCGGTCGGCTCGATCGGCGGTCACGCTGCCATTGTGCCGGTGCGGCGAGCTTCGGCCCCCACCGACGCCGGATGCCGGCTCGCTGGCGCCCGCGCCCGCCCGCACCGCCTCGCCGGTTGACTCCGTGTTCTCTGACCGCGCCCGCACACGATTCAGGCGGCGGGGCGATCTGCACTAGCCTGTGCCACGAGCGTCGGCCCGTGGCCGGTGCCGTCCTGGGCCCGGCAGCAGCCGGCCCGGGTTCGTTCCCCGGTTGGTCTGCCGGCAGGGCCCGCCTGACTTTGAATCAGGACTAGCGACGTAGGTTCGACTCCTACCCGGGGAGCACGTGGTGCCCGCTGCCCACCCGACGGCATCGGAAACGCGGGCCTGGCGAGGTGAATCCTCACCGGCGCGTCACGAGGGAGCGGTGCGGCGCAGGTAGCATGGCTGCGGCGCGCTCGGGCGAACGTCCGACTCATCGCCGCACCTGCACCTGAACCTGAAGGAGCGCGTCCCGTGAGCGATCCGCGGCAGACCGCCGTGATCGTCCTCGCTGCTGGCGAGGGCACACGCATGAAGTCGTCCATCCCGAAGATGCTGCACACCATCGGGGGCCGAAGTCTGCTCGACCACGCGGTGCGGGCCGCGCGCGGCATCTCGCCCGCTCACCTCGAGGTGGTCGTCCGATACGAACGAGACCGAGTGTCAGAGCACGTGCTCTCCCTCGACGACGGCGTCATCATCGCCGACCAGGACGAGATCGCGGGCACCGGGCGGGCCGTCGAATGCGGGCTGCAGGCGCTCCCCGCCGACTTCGCCGGCACCGTGGTGGTCACGATGGGCGACGTGCCGCTGCTGACGGCCGACACCCTCGCCGGGCTGGTCGACGCGCATCTCGCGACGCATTCGGCGGCCACGGTCATCACCGCCACGCCGGCCGACCCCACGGGGTACGGACGGGTCGTGCGGGGGATCGACGGCGCGGTCGAGGCCATCGTCGAGCAGAAGGACGCCACCGAGGCGCAGCGCGCCATCCAGGAGGTCAACAGCGGCCTCTACGCCTTCGACGCGGTCATGTTGCGCGAGGCGCTAGCCCAGGTCGGCACCGACAACGCGCAGGGTGAGAAGTACCTCACCGACGTCGTGGCGATCGCCCGCAGCCGGGGGCTGGCGGTGCAGGCCCACCTCATCGCCGACCTCTGGCAGACCGAGGGCGTCAACGACAAGGTGCAGCTGGCTCGTCTCGGCGCCGAGCTCAACCGGCGCACCGTCGAGGCGGCCATGCGCGAGGGGGCCATCGTCATCGACCCGGCCACGACCTGGATCGACGCCGACGTGACGATCGGGCACGACACCGTGGTGCACCCGGGCACTCAGATCCACGGCGCCACCACGATCGGTCGTGACTGCGTGATCGGGCCCGACACCACCCTGATCGACGTAGAGGTCGCCGATGGCGCCAGCGTCGTGCGCAGCCAGGTCGAGCTGGCCGTGATCGGGCCCCGGGCGACCGTGGGGCCGTTCTCCTACCTGCGGCCCGGCACCCGGCTGGGCGCCGAGGGCAAGATCGGCGGCTTCGTCGAGACGAAGAACGCCCAGATCGGCGACGGCGCCAAGGTGCCGCACCTGACCTACTGCGGTGACGCCACCATCGGTGAGGGGGCCAACATCGGCGCCGGGACGATCTTCGCCAACTACGACGGCATCACCAAGGAGCACACCGACGTCGGGGCGTACAGCTTCGTGGGCAGCAACTCGGTGATCGTGGCCCCGCGTGACATCGGCGCCGGCAGCTATGTGGCCGCAGGCTCCGCCGTGGTGAGCGACGTCGGCCCCGGCCAGCTCGCGGTCACTCGGGCTGCGCAGCGCAACATCGACGGCTGGGTGGCACGGCGTCGGTCGGGCACCCGCACCGACCAGGCGGCCCACCAGGCCAACGCGGCTGCGGCGGAGGCCAAACTGGCAGAGCAGCCCGGGGCGGTGGCCCCCGGCGACGACTGGGCCGCGGCCGATGCGAAGGAGGCCCAGCGATGAGCGGCCTCAACAAGACCCCCGAGAAGCACATGATGCTCTTCTCCGGGCGGGCGCACCCACAGCTGGCCAACGACGTGGCTGCTCAGCTCGGCATCACGCTCGTGCCGACCTCGGCGTACGACTTCGCCAACGGCGAGATCTACGTGCGCTACGAGGAGTCGGTGCGCGGGTCGGACGCGTTCGTCATCCAGAGCCACACCGCGCCGATCAACGAGTGGATCATGGAGCAGCTGATCATGATCGACGCCCTCAAGCGGGCTTCGGCCAAGCGGATCACGGTGGTGCTGCCGTTCTACGGCTATGCCCGGCAGGACAAGAAGCACCGTGGCCGCGAGCCGATCTCGGCCCGGCTCATGGCTGACCTGTTCAAGACCGCCGGCGCCAACCGGCTGATGGCCATCGACCTGCACACCGCCCAGATCCAGGGCTTCTTCGACGGCCCGGTCGACCACCTCATGGCGATGCCGATTCTCGCGAGGCACGTCGCCGACAAGTACGGTCACCTCGACCTCGCCGTCGTCTCACCGGATGCCGGTCGCATCAAGGTCGCCGAAGACTGGTCGAGCCGCCTCGGCGGTGCCCCGCTCGCGTTCGTGCACAAGACCCGAGACATCACCCGGCCGAACGAGGTGGTGGCCAACCGCATCGTCGGCGAGATCAAAGGCCGGGTCTGCGTGCTCGTCGACGACATGATCGACACCGCCGGAACCATCACCAAGGCCGCCGACGCGCTGCTCGGCCAGGGAGCGGCATCCGTCATCATCGCGGCGACGCACGCGATCCTGTCGGGCCCGGCCGTCGACCGGCTCAAGTCGTGCAAGGTCGAGGAGGTCATCGTCACCGACACCCTGCCGATCCCCGACGACCGGCGGTTCGACAAGCTCACCGTGCTGTCGATCGCGCCGCTCGTCTCGATGGCGATTCGCGAGGTCTTCGAAGACGGCTCGGTGACGAGCCTCTTCGACGGCAAGGCCTGACTTGGCGCCGCAGACCGCGCGCCGTTCGGCACGTGCTCCGGCGGTCATCGCTCTTGTCGCCGCGGTTGTGGCGGTCATCGGGTTCGTGGTGTCGCGCCCCGAACCGCAGCCGACCTCCGCAGCCCGGCCCACATCGACCGCAAGCAGCGCCAGCCCGACGGTCGGGCCACCGACAGCCACCACGTCCGACGACGGCCTCGGCGTGTCGCCGGACGCGAGCGACAAGGAGTCGGGCGATGCCTCCTTCGACGGTTCCGACGACGGGGGCCCGCCCGTCTCTGGGTCACCGCAGAACCGTGAGGATGCCGTCACTGCGTTGGCGAAGCTGGCTCGGCGCACCCCTGGTGACCCCTTCGCCATCGGCCGGGTCGACGCCCCGGTCGTGATGGTCAGCTACTCCGACTTCCAGTGCCCCTTCTGCGGGAAGTTCGCCCGTGACACCGAGCCCAGGTTGATTGCCAAGTATGTGGATGCCGGGGTGCTGCGTATCGAATGGCGCGACTTCCCGTACCTCGGTGAGGAGTCGGTGACGGCCGCAGTGGCGGGCCGGGCGGCGGCGCGGCAGGGAAAGTTCTGGGCCTTCCACGACGCGCTGTTCGCCCAGCAGCAGCCGACGAACAGTGGTCGGTTGACCCCGGCGTTCCTCGCTTCGGTGGCCGTCAAGGCCGGGCTCGACGGGCCCCAGCTCACCCAGGACCTGCGCGACCCGGCCCTGAAGGACGCGGCCGAGAAGGACTTCGGCGAGGGGCAGAACTCCGGCGTCACCGGCACTCCGGCCTTTCTCATCAACGGCGAGCCCGTGATCGGGGCCCAACCGGCGGCCGTGTTCGAGCAGGCCATCGACCAGGCGGCTGCCGCGGCGCGATGACCGACATCGGGCTGCTCGGCGCCCTGGCCGCCGGCGTTCTCGCACTGCTCTCGCCGTGCAGTGCGCTGTTGCTGCCGTCGTTCTTCGCCTACGCGTTCACCAGCCGCTCGGCGCTCATGGCCCGCACCAGCGTGTTCTACCTCGGGTTGCTGATCACCCTGGTGCCCCTTGGCACCGGAGCGGCCCTGGCCTCGCAGGTGTTCTACGGGCACCGGGCCGTGCTGATCACCATCGCCGGATGGGCGATCATCGCGATCGGCGTCTTTCAGGTGCTCGGCGGCAGCTTCGCCCTGCCGTTCGCCGACCGGTTGCAGGGCTGGGCCGGTGGCCGCGGTTCCGGTCGCAGTGGCTACCTCTCGACTCTCGTGCTCGGAGCGGTCTACGGCCTCGCCGGGTTCTGCTCCGGGCCGGTGCTCGGGGCGATCCTCACCCTGGCTGCGACCCGGTCGAACCCGGTCGGCGGCGCCCTGCTCTTGGTCGTCTACGCGCTGGGAATGGCTCTGCCGCTGTTCATCCTGGCCGCCCTCTGGGACCGCTTCCGACTCGGGGAACGTCGGTGGCTGCGCGGGCGGATGCTGCACCTGGGACTGGTCACGGTGCACAGCACGGCACTGGTCTCGGGGCTGCTCTTCATCGCGATCGGCGCGCTGTTCCTGCGCTTCGACGGCACCGCCGGGATCGTCGGGGTGCTCGGCCTCGGGGACACCACCGATCTTGAAGTGACCGCCCAGAACGCCGTCACGTCAGCCACGGCCGGCTTCCCGATCTGGGGGCTATCGGCCGCGGTTGCGCTCGTCGCCGGGGGAGTGGCCCTGCGCCGCACCCTGCGCCACCGGTGACGGATGCTCTTGCGTGACTACTGAGGCTTGCTGCCGCGGCTGAGGTCGGCGGTGAGGTTGGCGAGCAGCTTCCAACCGGGCATGGGCAGCTTCTGCACCTGCCGAGCCTCACCCGGGATCGGGGCCCAGGGACCCACCTTCACCGTCCCGGCGGCGCCGTCGATCTCGTAGGGCGCTGTCTGGATCGTGCGGGTGTCTCGCACGCGGTACCAGTTGTACGGGAAGCTGGCGGTGTCATGCGTGATGGTGCGATGAACGACGGCAGCGAGCAACGTCCCGTCCTCGCATGGGCTGAGCGAGACCAGCCCCAGCAGGGGCGGCTTGGTCTCGACATGGTTCCCGTTGTAGTACACGTCCTGGGCGCCATCGCCCATCGAGAGATGCTCGCCGAGCACGGCGTCACCCAGGGATGGGAAGGCGATCCAGCGTGGTGCGGCTCGGGTGCCGACGATGTAGCTGCGCACCGACGCGTGCGAGACCAGGGCGAAGCCGTACGGCTGGTAGACCCACAGGTAGCTCTGGTCGACCGCCACTCTGGTGCACGGCCCCCAGCCGGGCACCATCGGCAGGTAGTAGTCGTGGTTGCCGGTGTTGAGGTAGATCTGTGCTGATCCGTGCATCGACGCGTAGATCATCGCGTCGCCCCAGCCCGGCGGGATGGCGGCGCTGTCGGGATCGTCAAGCAGAGCCACCGGGCCGTTGACCGCGGCGATCGAGTCGACGGGTGAGGTCGTCTGGGGCCACCAGTTCACTCGCTCGAGCTCGCCCGTGTTGTAGCCGTCGGTTGGTTTCAACGTCCACGCCATGACACTGCCGGGTGCTCCCGTGCCCTCGGCGGTCCCGGCGAACAGGTTCAGGCCTTTGTCGGTCTCGTCGGCCACACAGAGATCGGTGAGCGCGGGGTTGAAGTTGTCGAGGATGTTCCGGCCGTGGTCGAGCGACACGTCGTCGTGGTGCGCCCAGCTGTGGTCGACCCAGTGGCTGGAGCCGGGGTAGTCGCTACTGCTGCTCTTGAGCACGAAACAGTGGTAGGCGGGCTTGAAGTTGAACTCTGATGACACCTGGCCGTTCGTGATGGTCGACGCCGCATCAGGCACCAGCACGAGGCGGTGGTAGTAGTTGCGGTCGCTGCGGTCGGTCCACGAGCCGCTCTTGACGTTCTGGGGGCCGGTGAGAAACTTTAAGGCGTAGTTGTCCGCGATGCAGGCGTACACCCCCCACTGTTGTGCCACGCTCGCCAGGCCCTTCAGGGCACGCAGCATCCTGGCGTTGCACGACTGGTACTCCTTCATCCGCGCCTCGGCGTAGGCGACCAGATCCATCAGCTTGCGCTCCAGCGTGTCCTTGTCCCCGGCCGAGAGGCTGCTCGACGAGCCCGGGGCGACGTCGTCGAAGCGCGCCAGCAGGTCGTCGGAGTTGGTCATCGCTGTGATCGTCATAGTCGTGCTCACCAGGTCGGAGTAGGTTTTGCAGCAAACCCCGAGCACGGCAGGCCAGAGCGGATCGTTGTGGTTCTCGGGAGCTTGCAGGTACTCCAGCACCTTCCACTGCTCGAACATCGACACGCTCTTGTGCGGGCCGATATCGGACACCACGATGGTGCTGGCCCCGAGCTTGACGTAGAAGGCCTTGTAGTCCTCATGGGTGTTCAACGGCCTGGCCAGAATGGCTCGCAGGGCTTTGGCCTGCAGGGTCAAGGTGGTGGCGTAGGTGAGAACGTCGTCGTGGACCGACTTGATGTTCTGCAGCTGGGTCTGCGCCGCGAGCCCCTTGAGGAACGTCTCGAGCTTGGAGACGTCAGACTCCTCCTTCGGCCCGAAGCAGCGCAGGATCTGACCGATCACCGAGAAGAGCGCTCCGATCAGCATGCCCTCGGGGCCCGCCGCGGCCAGAAAGGTGCTGATGAGCGGGGCCAACGACGCGCAGATGTCCATTAGCTCGGCGGCGCCGGTCACCGCGTCACCCTTACTGAACGCCTTGACCGCGGCGATGACGCTCTTGGTGATCGCGGGGGCCGCCTTGGCGATGGCGTCGGCGGTGTCCTTGGCCGCCTTCCGCTCATCGGCGCTGCGCTTCTCGTCCTTCTCCACCGCGCGGGCGTCGTCGTAGCGATGCTTGACGTCGTTGATCTTGGACTGCCATCGCACGTAGTCCTCGTAGTCCATGCCGCCGATCTGCATCTGCTGGAGGATGTCGAGGCTGTCGTTGACTAGGTCGTCCTGCGCGCTCATGGTGGGCTCCGTCGCGACACGGTGATAGCTCTGCGGCGAATGCCGCGAAAGTACTTTAGCGGCGGATATCTCACATTGGAAAGAGCGCTGTGAGTAGAGAGGTTCCTGGCCTGCGGGGCAGACGCTGCTGTCAGCGCGGGCCGGCCGGTTCTCGCGCCTGGGTCTCGACGGCCTTTCGGGCTCGGTAGGCGGCGGTGTGAACCCGCGCTGCGCACCCGCCCTCGCAGAACCGGCGGGAGCGATTGCGGGAGAGATCGACCACGACGTCGTCGCAGTCGGGCGCCTCGCAGACTCTGAGGCGATCCAGCTCGCCCTCGCGCACGACGTCGACGACCGCCATCGCTGCCTCGACCGTCATCCGGGTGGCCAGGGGTGCGTCGGCCGAGGTGGCGTGCACGTGCCAGCCGAAGCCGTCGTGGTCGACCAGCCTGGGCAGGGCTGCGCCTTCGACGAGCAGGTCGTTGGTCAGGTCGACCACCCCCTGCTCGTCACGCTCCCAGAGCTCACGCAGGCGCGGCCGCAGCTCGCGCACCGCAACCAGCTCAGCGGCATCCGCGTCGATGCGGCCCGTCCAGCCGTGACCGGAACAGAACTGCGTCAGCTCGGCCACGGTGCCCAGGGTGTCGGGGGAGCTGTCACCGGTGACCGAGCCGGGCAGGGTGTTCACCAGGGCCGCTGCAGAGCTGAGTGCGGCCTCGGTGTCATGAGCGAATACCACTTTGACTCCTAACCGGACCATCCGATAATGTCATGAGTGTAAACGAGTTTGGGTCCTGACGCCTCCGGGCGTTCACGAGGTTGGAGGTGTCATGTCGGTGGAGATCATGTCGCGCACGGGAGAGTTGACCGGTGGAGAAGTCACGGGCATGACCCGCCGTTCCCCGGTTCGGGCGGGCGTGCGGCATCCGCTCGTCGGTGTCGGGGTGGCCCTCGCCTCGGCGGCCGCGTTCGGCACGTCCGGGCCGTTCGCGAAGTCGCTGCTCGTCAGCGGCTGGTCGCCGGGGCTCGTGACGACCCTGCGCCTGACTCTCGCTGCTCTCGTGCTGTTCGTCCCCGCCCTGATGGCACTGCGGGGCAAGTGGGGCGTGCTGTGGCGCAGCAAGTGGCTCGTCGCCGGCTATGGGCTGACCGGGGTGGCCGGCGCCCAGCTGGCCTACTTCAACGCGGTGACCCACCTGTCGGTCGGCGTCGCCCTGCTGCTCGAGTACCTCGCCCCGACGATCATCGTCGGCTGGCTGTGGGCCCGGCACCGCCAGACGCCGCGCCGCCTGACCGTCACCGGCATCGGCCTCTCGATGATCGGCCTGCTCCTCGTTCTCAACCTTGCCGGCGGCGCCCGGGTCAGCCTCATCGGGGTGGCGTGGGGGTTGGTGGCCGCGGTGTGCCTGACGATGTACTTCCTGCTGTCCGACCAGGTCGACGCCGATCTGCCACCGATCGCCTTGGCCGGCGTCGGGCTGTTCGTCGGCGCCGTCGCCCTCTGGTCCGCTGGCCTGCTCGGCATCGTCGACCTCACCAAGGGTGCCACCCGCGTCGACCTCGCCGGGTCGATGGTGGCGTGGTGGGTGCCCCTGCTCGTCATCGCCCTGCTCGCGGCGGCGTTCGCCTACGTCACCGGCATCGTCGCGGTGCGCATGCTCGGGGCGAAGGTCGCCTCCTTCGTGGCCCTCACCGAGGTGCTCTTCGCGGTGCTCTTCGCCTGGCTGGTGCTCTCCGAGCTGCCGAGCCCGATCCAGCTCGTCGGTGGCGTGCTCATCATCGCCGGCCTGGTTGCCGTGCGCACCGACGAGTCGCGCAGGCCCGCTGCCTGACCGCCCGCCCCAGGGGCGCTCTCGTGCAGCCACTGATTTCACGGGTGCCCGCCGCTTCCCGTAGGATCGAGAAGTTGCCTCGGCGAGGGACGACGCACGGCCGCTCTGCGGGCGCGCCGGGTCCGTGATCGACGCGGTGGTGCCTGACCCCTGGGTCGGGTCCGCCCCTGCGTGCGGACCCTCGAAATCCTGGCCTGCTCCGCGCGGCGTCCCGCGTCGAGGCCAAACCTCGTGCCGACCCCGAACATCAGGAGTACCCCGTGTCTGACACCATCAAGCTCGTCGCCGAGAAGCGCACCGACTTCGGCAAGGGCGCCGCACGCAAGATCCGCCGCGCCAACAAGATCCCCGCCGTCATGTACGGCCACGGCACCGACCCCATCCACATCTCGCTGCCGGGCCACGCCACGATGATGGCGCTCAAGCAGGCCAACGCCCTGCTCACCATCGTCATCGAGGGCGACGAGCAGCTGGCCCTGGCCAAGGACGTCCAGCGCGACGCCATCAAGCCGGTCATCGACCACATCGACCTCGTCGTCGTGCGCAAGGGCGAGAAGGTGACGGTCGACGTGTCGGTGCACCTCGAGGGCGAGGCGGCCCCCGAGACCAACGTGACCCTCGACCGCAACGTGCTCGAGATCGAGGCGCTGGCCACGAACATCCCCGAGAATGTCGTCGTGTCTGTCGAGGGGCTGCGCGCCGGCACCCAGATCCTGGCCGGAGCGATCGAGCTGCCCGAGGGTGCCACGCTGGTCACCGACGCCGAGGCGCTCGTCGTCAACGTCACCCAGCAGGTGTCGGAAGAGGCCCTGGAGGCCGAGCTCGCCGACCTCGAGGCCGAAGCCGGCATCGAGCGCGAGGAGTCCGACGACGACGCTGCAGAGGCCGCCGACGGCGCTTCGACCGGTGCTGGTGGCGAGTCGGCCGAGAAGCCCGACGAGTCCTGATCTCGCAGGCCGGCGTGCGCCGGACCCGGTGACAAGAAACAGAACCCATCACCTAGAACTCTGAACGAGAACCCGACCATGGACCCCTGGCTGATCGTCGGGCTCGGTAACCCGGGCCCCCAGTACGCCGGCAACCGCCACAACGTGGGCGCCATGGTCGTGGGCGAGCTGGCTGCCCGCGACGCCTCAGGCGCCGCGGGCAGCCGTGCGTCGTTCAAGGCCCACCGAGCCAGGGCCAGCGTGGCGCAGGTGCGCCTGGGCACCCGCGCGGGCGGCGCACCGGGGCCCAAGGCCGTGCTCGCAGTGCCGAGCACCTACATGAACACCTCCGGAGGCCCGGTCGCCGGCCTGCTGAAGTACTTCGGCGTGCCACTCGAACGACTTGTCGTCGTGCACGACGAGCTCGACATCGAGGCCGGCGCCATTCGCCTCAAGCGCGGGGGAGGCGAGGGCGGCCACAACGGTCTCCGCTCGGTGACCCAGTCGCTCGGCTCCAAGGACTACCTGCGGGTGCGGGTCGGCATCGGCCGCCCGCCCGGTCGACAGGACCCTGCCGACTTCGTGCTCAAGGACTTCTCCAAGCTCGAACGCGCCAACCTGCCCTTCCTGCTCGATGACGCCGCGGATGCCGTCGAGGCGCTGATCGAGGTGGGGCTGGAGGCCGCTCAGCAACGCTTCCATGCTCCCCGCTGAGCCGACGAAAGCGTGCAGGTCTGAGCCTGACGTGGGGTCCTTTTGCCCAATTTCGCCGATTCCCTGCGAGGCCACATTTCACTGGATACCTTGAGGGAAGTCAGTTGGTCACGCGTTCGCGCGCTGCGCCGGTGCACTGACGGTCGCGGCGTCGCGGGGAGGCTGACGCCACCTCAGTGCTGGACTGCTTGACAGCAAGGAACGGAACAAGGGGATCGTGGCGGGCGCGACACAGTCGTGCCCGCGCGGCGATGGCGCAAAGGGTGCCGGACGCCCATCGGGGCACGACCCACGAAGTTGACGAGGAGTTCGAGAGTTGATGAAGACCACCGCAGACGAGGCGCCTGCCGGCGCCGGAGTCGGCGCCGCTGAGCCCGTGCTCGATGACCATGAGCTGGCCAGAGAGCTCGCCGACGGGGCCGGGCAGCTGCTGCTCGACCTGCGCGAGCAGCTGAGCGACCCGGCCGAGCTCAAGCGAGAGGGCGATCGCCGGTCGCACGTGTTTCTGATGGCCGAGCTGGCCCGGCTCCGCCCGGACGACGCTGTGCTCAGCGAAGAGGGCAAGGACGACGCTGCCCGCCTGAGCGCATCGCGGGTCTGGATCGTCGACCCCGTCGATGGCACCCGTGAGTACTCCGAGAAGCCGCGCGAGGACTGGGCCGTGCACGTCGCACTGTGGCAGGACGGCGAGCTGGTGGCCGGTGCCGTGGCCCGGCCGGCCATGGGATCGACGCTCTCGACCGCAGCCCCTGCTCCGGTTCCCGCGGCCGACGGCAACGACATCCGGCTCGCGGTGAGCCGTTCGCGCCCACCCGAGTTCGTGGGCCGCCTCGCCGAGACCCTCGGCGCTTCGCTGGTTCCGATGGGATCGGCCGGCATCAAGGCGACGGCGGTCCTGGATGGACACGTCGACGCCTACGTGCACGCCGGAGGACAATACGAGTGGGACTCGGCCGCGCCCGTCGCGGTCGTGCTCGCCTCCGGACTGCACGCCAGCCGGATCGACGGGTCGCCACTGGTCTACAACCAGGCCGACCCGCTCCTGCCCGACCTGTTGATCTGCCGACCTGAACTGGCCGAACGACTTCTGGCGACCATTTCCACCCTGACTCATGAGGACGTCAAGCAGTGAACTCTCCAGCGCACGACTACCAGCTGAGCCAGCTCGACCTGCTCGAGGCCGAGGCCATCTTCATCATGCGAGAGGTGGTCGCAGAGTTCGAGCGGCCGGTGCTGCTGTTCTCCGGTGGCAAGGACTCCATCGTCATGCTGAAGCTGGCCGAGAAGGCCTTCTACCCGGCCCGAATCCCGTTCGCCGTGATGCACGTCGACACCGGCCACAACTTCGACGAGGTGCTGGCCCTACGTGACGAGCGGGTCGCCGAGCTGAAGGTTCAGCTCATCGTCGCCAGCGTGCAGGAGGCGATCGACTCGGGCCAGGTCGTCGAACCGCCCGACGGCACCCGAAACCGCATCCAGACGCCCGTGCTGCTCGACGCGCTCGAGAAGCACCGCTTCACCGCGATCTTCGGTGGAGCCCGCCGCGACGAGGACAAGGCCCGCGCCAAGGAGCGGATCTTCTCCTTCCGCGACGAGTTCGGCCAGTGGGACCCGAAGAACCAGCGCCCCGAGCTCTGGAACCTCTACAACGGGCGCATCCACACGGGCGAGAGCATCCGCGTCTTCCCGCTGTCGAACTGGACCGAGCTCGACATCTGGCACTACATCAAGCGTGAGGAGATCGAGCTTCCGTCGATCTACTACGCCCACGAGCGTGAGGTCTTCGACCGCGACGGCATGCTCTTCGCCGTCCACGAGAAGAAGCAGCCCAAGCCCGGCGAAGAGGTGTTCACCGAGATGGTGCGCTACCGCACCGTCGGTGACGCCAGCCTCACGGCCGCCGTGCGATCCGAGGCCGACACCGTCGACCTCGTCATCGACGAGGTGGCCTCCACCCGAGTGACCGAGCGCGGCGCGACCCGCGGAGACGACAAGTTCAGCGAAGCGGCCATGGAAGACCGCAAGCGTGAGGGGTACTTCTAAAATGATGGACATTCTGAGGTTCGCCACGGCGGGCTCGGTCGACGACGGCAAGAGCACCTTGATCGGGCGCCTGCTGTACGACACCAAGACCGTTTTCCAAGACCAGATCGACGCCGTCGAGAAGGTCAGCCACGACCGGGGTGACGACTACGTCGACCTGGCGCTGCTCACTGACGGTCTGCGCGCCGAGCGGGAGCAGGGCATCACCATCGACGTGGCCTACCGCTACTTCGCCACGCCCAACCGCAAGTTCATCATCGCCGACACCCCGGGGCACATCCAGTACACCCGCAACATGGTGACCGGAGCCTCGACCGCCGACCTGGCGCTCGTGCTCGTCGACGCCCGCAAGGGCCTGGTCGAGCAGAGCCGTCGGCATGCCTTCCTCGCCTCGCTGCTGCAGGTGCCACACCTCGTGCTCGTGGTGAACAAGATGGACCTCGTCGACTACTCGCAGGAGGTCTACGAGAACATCCGGGAGGAGTTCACCCAGTTCGCCGCGAAGCTGCGGGTGCCCGACCTGACGGTGATGCCGGTGTCTGCCCTCAAGGGCGACAACGTCGTGACGCGTTCGGCGAACATGCCCTGGTACGAGGGGCCGAGCCTGCTGCACCACCTCGAGAACGTGCACGTCGCCAGTGACCGCAACCTCATCGACGTGCGCTTCCCGGTGCAGTACGTGATCCGCCCGCAGTCCGATGAGTGGCACGACTACCGCGGCTACGCGGGCCAGGTGCTCGGCGGCATCCTCAAGAAGGGCGACGAGGTGATCGTGCTGCCCTCGGGTTACACCAGCAAGATCCTCTCGGTCGAAACGGCCGATGGCGAGGTCGACGAGGCCTACGCACCGATGTCGGTGACCGTTCGCCTGGAGGACGAGATCGACGTCTCGCGTGGGGACATGATCTGCCGGCCGAACAACCAGCCGACCGTCGCTCAGGACATCGACGCGATGATCTGCTGGATGGACGAGTCTGCTCCGATGCGAGTCGGCGCCAAGTACTCGATCAAGCACACGACACGCACTGCGCGCACGATCGTCAAGGGGCTGCAGTACCGCCTCGACGTCAACACGCTGCACCGCGATGAGGAGGCGAACGAGTTGACGCTCAACGAGATCGGCCGGGTGCGCCTGCGCACGACGGTTCCGCTCATGGCCGACGACTACTCGCGCAACCGCAACACCGGTGGCTTCGTGCTCGTCGACGAGGGCACCAACCGCACGGTGGCAGCCGGCATGATCACCGAGGCCAGCTGAGCTCGCGCGCATGTCGTGAGGTGCCCCGGTCAGGAAACAGTTCGACTGGGTGGTTCGAGTCCGCGTGCGGACCGCCCATCCAACCGAGACCTGACCGGGGCACTGTCATGCCCGCCGGTCGTCGAACGGCTCGCGCCACCGAGTGACCCATCGACTGAACGAAGCACTCGTTCTCGATGAGACCTCCTGCAGCGCAACGCTGCTGGAGCTGGACTGGTTAGCCTCCGTCCCGAGCCACCCGACCGCCGTGAGGTGCTGAGGGAGCGCAAGGGTCGCCTTCTCCGGTGCGCCGCCCAGCCGCGGGGACACCAGGCCCCCAGGGGCTCGGTGACGCGTCACCGAGCCGGTCACCGGGCCTGATATCGGGCCGGTCACCCGGGCTGGCGACCGGCCGCGCCCCCCACTTGCGCGCTGTCCGAGCCTTCTCCGAGCGTGCGAAAAGCACAGAGGCGCCAGCAGGACCTCTGTCCTGATGGCGCCTCTTCCCTGTCGAACCCGACAGGGGAGCCCACTACGTGTCAGCCGTGCAGGGCCTGCAGCTGCCGGCGGCGAGTGCCGACGGCAACGAATCCGCCACCGAGCAGCACCAGGATGCCGCCGGTGATGGTGATGGCAGGCAGGGCCGAAGAGCCGGTCATGGCCAGAGCGGAGGACCCCAGGGTCTCATCGAGCTTCACGGCGAGGGGCCGGGAGAGCTTGGCTCGTACCCCGATGCTCTTTCCGGTGGCGTCTACCGTCGCCCGCGCGACGGAGACCGTCATGAGCTTGCCGCTGGCGAAGTCCTGCCTCGTGACGACGTAGGGCTTGTCACCCGAACACGTCATGCTCTGCCCCGGCGCAACCGCCGTGCTGGGGCACACCACGCGGATGGACTGCTTGGTCAGCAGGCTGTCGGTGACAGACAGGTGGCTCAGCTGCAGCTTGCCCGTGTTGCTCACCACGAACTGGAAGGTGACCTTGTCACCCACATCGGTCACACCGTTCATGGCGTACTCATCGGACACGTGAGTGATGCGCGAGACCAGCGAGATGCCAGGCTTCGGAGCCGGAACCCGCGGAGCCTTGGGTGGCCGGTCGACCTTGACGGGTTTGGAGGGCGTGACCCGCACCCGGTTGGCGATCGGGGAGATCACCAGGGTGGACACCGCCTTCGCGGTGGTCCGGCCGTCCTTGGACCGAGCTGAGACGACGGCAGTGTTCACGACCTTGCCCATCACCGCCTGAGCAGACTTGACCCGGTAGCCCGGCGACCAGCACCTGATCGACTGCCCGGGGGTGTTGGCCTTCAGCGAGCCGGAGTGACAGGTGATGGTGAGCCCCCTGTCACGCAGCAGACGGCTGGTGATGGCCGGCGAGGTGAGGGTCACGTTGCCCGAGTTGGACAGGTCGTACACGAAGCCGACCGTGTCGCCGACCGAGACCCGCCTGTTCCCGTCGGCATCCAGCGTGAGGTTGTAGGTCTGCTTCACTCGGATGCCGGGAACCGCCTTGATGTCCTTGGCGGCCTTGAGCCAGGCGGTGGTCGACTGGGCGGTCCCGATCGTGCCGGTGGCTCTCGCCGTGACGGCGACGGCGCCCCCGTCGACGTCACTCTGTCCTACGGAACGCACGGTCGTGCACGACACCGAGGCGCCCGGAGCGATCGTGCTGGCCGCGCACGTCGACGTGCCGGTGCCACTGCTGAGAGCAAGAGCGGACGCCTTGGTCTCGGCGCGGTTGGTGACGGTCCAGACCACCCGGAAGCTCTCACCAGCGTCGGTGCGCCGGTTGCCGTTCGCGTCCACGAAGACCGAGCTCTTCACGGTGAGAACCAGACCCGCACCAGTGGCGGCCTTCGGCGGCGTGGTCGGCTTGGGAGTCGTCGGCGTGGTGGTCGGCTTGGGAGTCGTCGGCGTGGTCGTCGGCTTGGTCGTCGGCTTGGTCGTCGGCTTGGGAGCAGTCGTGGTCGGCGGCGTGCTGGCGGGGGTGGTAACGGGCGGTGTCGTGACGGGTGGTGTCGTGACGGGCGGTGTCGTGACCGGCGCCTCCGCCGGGGGCGTCTCCGGTGCAGCGGGCGCCTCCGCCGGGGCCGTCTCCGGTGCCGCCGACTCGACCGGGTCAGCGGCGGTCGGGGACGACGAGCTGGTGTCCGCCGACACCGACGGGGTGTCGTCGGCGTAGGCCGTTGTCACCGAGGCCAGCGGCACGAGAGCCAGCGCGACCGCAGCAGCGCGCGCCCCGGCTCGAGTCGCCAACCCCCTCCGATGACCGTCGTTCCGGGTCCCCACAACGGTTCTGCTCGTGCGCATTCGTATCCCCAAAGTGACTAGTCGGTGCGTCGCCGTTCGGGCGTTGCACCTGAGCGCGGCGCGAACGCCGAAAGAAATTTTCCCCAGCCGAAACATACCCCGGCGCAGACGTCGATACCCTCGATTTCGCCACCTTGGCGTGGCCAAGATCGTCCCGATCTGTCGACCTCAGCCGGTCGCCGACCCTTCGAGTCGGTCCCAGCATATGGACGCTCAAAGCGCAGGTGATTGTGCGTTTCGTTACCTAACCGATACTGTCGCCGCCCATGACTCCCCTAACAAGACGCGGTGTGCTGCGCGGCGGTACGGCCTTGGGCACTCTTGCCCTTGCGTCGGCCGTGCCGGTCACCGCTTTCGCCCGTCCATCCAAGGCCACCCCGCAGGCCGCCCAGCAGGCCGCCGGTAGCCGCTTCGCCGGCGACCCGGGTTCCGGCAAGCTTTACTACGGCGCGTCCGTGGTTGCCAGCTACGGTCTGTCCACCCTCGAGTCGCAGCTCAAGCACAAGGTCGGCGTTCACCGAGGGTACTTCGTGCCCAAGAGCCAGAAGGGTCTGCTCCAGCAGGTCAAGGACGACCACGCCAACGGTCGTCTTCCCTCGGTCTCGACGAAGGTCCCCGACACGTGGGGCAACATGGCGGCCGGCAAGCAGGACGCCTGGCTGCGGGTTCTGCTCACCGCGCTGGCGCAGGCCAAGAAGCCGGTCTTCCTGACCTTGCACCACGAGCCCGAGAACGACACCGGTGGCAATGGTATGAAGCCGCAGGACTGGCGCTCGATGTACGACCACGCCGTGGTGCTGGCCGCATCCGTGGCGCCGAACGTGACGATGGTGCCGATCCTCATGCAGTTCACGTTCGACCCCGGCTCAGGGCGCAAGCCCGCCGACTGGGTGCCCACCACGACCAAGGTGTTCAGCACCGACTGCTACAACGCCTGGTCGCAGTCCAACGGCCTCAAGTGGCGGTCCCTGGGCGACAAGATGTCGATGACGTTGCCCTACGCCAACGGCCGGCCCATCGTGTTGGGCGAGTACGGATGCCGCACCGACCCGAAGAACCCGGGACTGGCCGCTGCCTGGATGCGGGACGCCTTCGACTGGTGCCGCACCCACAACGTGGTGTCGATGTCGTACTTCAACTCCTACCAGCACAGCCGTTTCGGAAGCTGGGAGCTGGACACCGAACGGCTGAACGCCATGAGGACGCTCATCACCAGTCCCTACTCGGTCAGTCTCTGACCACTCTCTGACCAGACGCCGAACCGCTCACGGCGAGCGGTCAGGCCAGCACCACACCGCGCCCCTTCGAAGCCTGGCTTCGAAGGGGCGCGTCGGTGTCTGATCCGCGCCCGCAGGTCGTATAGGGCGAATTACCGCATCCGCCCTGACAGCGGTCGCGGAGGAGGTACCGTGACCAAGCGGGATCACCACGGATGCCGACGCAACGTGAGAGGAAACCGACGACCCAATGGTTGCAACACCGAGGGCGGGGCTGCAGCTGAGGGAGATGCTGACAGACCGCGAGACGGCGTCCCTGGAGGCTCCGTCACGACGCCGGTTGTTGCCCGTCGGCTGGCCCCTGGTCGCGCTGTTCACCTTCTACCCCCTCTGGTGGGTTCTGGGAGTCGCTCCGTTCGTGTCGATCGGGGTCGCAATTCCGCTGGCCATCGAGCTGCGGTCCAGAGGAAAGCTGAGGGCTCCTCGCGGCTTCGGCCTCTGGCTGCTCTTTCTCGTCTGGCTGCTGGTCGGCGTGCTGGTGCTTCAGGTAGCCGCTCCCGAGGCCATTCCCACCACGAGCATGGCCAGATACTTCACGTTTGCCTTCCGTTACCTGTGGTTTCTCGCGGCAACCGTCGTGCTTCTCTATGTCGGCAACATGCGCGAGGAGCTGAGCCTGCTGTGGTTCTGCAGAGTCATCGGCTCAATGTTCATCGTCATCGTTGCTGGGGGACTGCTCGGCTGGGCCGCCCCGAAGTTCGAGTTCAACTCTGTTTTGGAGATTGTGCTGGGAAGCAAAGGCAAGTCGCCTTTCCTCCAGAACCTCATTCACCCAACGGCCGCCCAGATCCAGGACTTTCTCGGCTATGAGCAAGGCCGACCGAGCGCACCCTTCGCCTTCACCAACTCCTGGGGCGTCAACTGCGCTGTCACCCTGCCGTTCTTCGTCGTCGGCTGGTTTCACCGCGCCAGCCAGGCGCGACGGGTCGTTGGCGTCGGCGTACTCGTTCTGGCCATCATCCCGATCATCTCGTCCCTCAACCGCGGGCTATGGCTCGCGCTGACCCTCTGCGGTCTCCTGCTGGTCGTGCGCATGGCGCTGCAGGGCCGGCCGCTGGTGCTCGTGGGCGCTCTGGTGGCTGCCGCGCTGGCAGCGTCGATCATTGTCGCGTCGCCGCTCGGGGATCTGATCGCGGTACGCCTCGACAACGGAAACAGCAACACCGGCCGCACCAACCTGGGCACCCAGACGCTCGAGAGCACGTGGCAGGGTTCACCGGTGGTGGGCTTCGGCACGACCCGCGACCCAGCGGGTAACTGGGTCTCCATCGCTGCGGGAGCAACCGCCGACTGCCCTCGCTGCACGCCACCGCCGTTGGGAACGCAGGGCCAGTTCTGGCTGGTGCTCTTCGCGTCCGGTTTCGGTGGGGCGATCGCCTACCTCGGGTTCTTTCTCTACCAGCTGTTCAGACACTTCTGGATGAGGTCGATCTATGCCACGGCCGGGCTGAGTGCCGTGGCCATGCACCTGATCACCTCGCCCTTCTACAACACGGTCGACACCTCACTGCTCGTCATCCTCGCGGCGGTCGGACTCATGTGGCGAGCCCGGGTGGAGGCTGAGTCGCTGTGAAGTCCCCAGTCAGTGCGGATGTGCCACTGAACGGCTACGTCCAGATCGTCAAGAGACACTGGGTGGCGCTGGTCCTACTCGTGCTGGCGTGTTCGTTGGTGGGTGTCGGTCTGCAAGCGCGGCAAGGCACCCCGGTGGAGGCCCATCAGCGGGTGTTCGTGCGAGACATCCGCAACGGTGATACCGACGCGGGCGGCGAGCTGGCGACGATCGACTTCTCCCTCGACACGGAGGCCCAGCTGATCAGGTCGGATGGAGTCATCAAAGCCATCCAGGCCGCGGCCGGAACTCCGATGACAACGGCGGAGGCTCTTTCCCGGCTGCGGGTCACAGCGCTGCCGAACACCCGCATCCTGGTGCTGCACGTCACGCTTCCCGACGAGGCCAGGGCTACCTTGGCTGCGCAGAAGGCGAGCGAGGCCTACCTGTTGGCACGCTATGACCTGCTCAGCGCGTCGAAAACGGCCCAGCTGGCGCTGCTGCAACAGCGCTACGCCGACATCTCCAAGATCGTCTCGACCATGAACAAGACCGTTCCGGCAGACCGCAGCCTGCGCATCGACGTGACTAAGAGCGCGCTGAGCAAGTACAACAACGACCTGCGATACGTCGTTACGACGCGCAACAGACTCGCGAACAACTCTCTTGACGTCGGCCAGCTCGTGGGTGAGACGAGCGCCCAACCCAACTACGACGGATGGGTCATCAAGGGAGCCTCCGGCGTTGCGATCGGGTTGGCCATCTGGTTCTTCCTGGCGGTCCTGTTCGACGGAGCCTTCCGGCGGGTCAGCCCGCGCCGTCGAAAGTGGTCGCGCTCGCGTGAGGCCGTGCCGATCATCAGCCGGGTGAAGGTCGGCTCTGCCGACCGCGACGGCAGCACCATCGACCCCCAGGATCCCGCCTTGGCAGAAGCGGTGGCCTCGCTGCGCGCCTTCTCGCCGATCAGCGCTGTTCTGGCGCCGCTGGGAGACGCGCACTCACTGCAGGTGGCAGCCGCATTGGACGGCTTGAGCTGGGACCCCGATCCGGGCACGTCAGGCCGTGTGGTGCTCGTCGCCCCTTCCGATACCCGCGTCGCGGACGTCCTGGCCTTCGAGCGTCGCTCGACCGCCGCAGAGCTCGAGACCGTGGGACTGATCGTGGTGGGGTCGTGACGTCGTCGTCAGACGTGGCAGTGCTGATGTACCACTCGGTAGCCACCAGCTCGACGCCCGCGTTCAGTGACTTCGTCGTCTCGCCGGAAAGGTTTGAGACGCAGATCCACGCGCTGGCCGTCGCCGGCTTCACCAGCATCACCATGTCGCACCTCGCTGCGGCCAGAGCGGCCGGCGTTGCGCTCCCTGAGAAGACGATCGCGCTCACGTTCGATGACGGTTTTCTCGACTTCGCAGAGAATGCGTTACCGATCCTGCAGGCTCACGACTTCACCGCCACGCTCTACATGACAACGCGGTTCATCGGCGGAAGAAGCCGCTGGTTGGCTCCTGAGGGTGAGGCAGACCGACCCATGCTGAGCTGGGCCGACCTGGAGACGCTGGCGGCTGGTGGCGTCGAGGTCGGCGCTCACAGCGACACCCATCCGCAGCTCGACCTGCTCGCTCCCCAGGTTCTCGCGCGCGAGCTCATGGTGCCCAAGGTCACCCTCGAGGATCGTCTCGGAGTGCCGGTCACCTCGATGGCGTATCCCTTCGGTTACTCGACGCGTGAGGTGCGGCAGATGACAGCCCACCTCGGGTACACGAACGGGTGCGTCGTCTCAGATGTGGTCAGCAGTGGCGATGACCACCCCTACTCGACTCCCAGACTGACCGTGACCGGGAGTCACAGCGCAGCTGATGTGGTGCTCATGAGTGGACGGGCATCCACGCGCCAGGAGCGCACCAAGGCCCTGCTGCGCCACCATGCCTCCCGGGGGCTGCGGCGTGCCGGGCTCAAGAAGAAAGAGTCAGCGGCCCTGAGCCGGTCACTGCGGTGACGGCCGTTCGTGCGAGTCGTGACTGCGGGACCCGCGCTTCCTTGAGGTGAACCAGGCCAACGGACCAGACCGAGAAGGCAGGTTCGCCACCACAGCGGCAAACCGAGCGACGGACTCTTCGACGCCGGCCTCGGCATCGACCGGGTCGAAGCGGAGTACAGATGGGTCCGCGATGGCAGCGTCGAGGGCCGCGTGCAAAGCGCGCTCATCCTCGGCCAGCCAGATGTCGCCACGATCGGCGAGTCGACGGCAGAGGTCGACCTGGTGGTCGTCGACCACTTCACCGAAGGCCTTGAGACGTGGCACGACGATGGGCTTCAAGCCCATGCGCCGGGTCTCGACGATGCCCATCGGGCCGCCTTGCGTGACGACCACGTCCGCGCTCTCCATGAGCCGCATCAGGGTGGGGTGGGGCAGGTACGCCATGGCCTCGCCGTGCAGGGGGGCCCGTGCCGTACCGTGCTGCACGCTGAGCTCGATGTCGTTCAGGTGAGTCGCGGCCCAGCTGTCGGTCCAGCCGATGAGACGGTCGAAGGGATGATGATCTGATCCCACCGTCTCAACGATGGTCAGCCGGCTCACAGCAACGGTCCGATCACGTGCGCGCCTGGGTACAGCGCACTCTGGTCGTCCCACTGGATACAGAAGGCGGACGACAGGGGACGGCAGATCCGCCCGGTCACCGTTCGTGAGGTGATGCGGTCGTACACCTCGATGTACGCGCTGGGGATCCCCAGCACCTTGGCGAAGAGGAAGAACGGGATGGCTGAGCCCGCCCCTGTCGACACGATGAGATCCGGACGTCTCGTCTGTAACAGGCGCCACGCGATCACGGTGTTGCGAAGCAGGTTCGGCACGTTGCGAGTGGTTGGGTGGCGCACGAAGTCGATCTTCTCGCCCTCCAGCTGGGAGACCACGTCAGGGGTGTCGAACGTGGCCCATGAACGGTCCAGCGGCTCCCACCATGAGCGAAGTGCCAGCAGCTGAGCGAGGTGCCCTCCGCTCGAAGCGATGAGCAACACGCGTGACGGCCTGCCGTCCCCTACATCTTCTGTGCCCATCGGCATGCTTACTCTCTCCATCTCGATTCGTCTCTCAGTGGGCCATAGATGCGTCATGGATGCGTCATGGATGCGTCACGGACGCGCCATTGATACGTCATGGGTGAGTCCTGGGTCCGTCCTGGACGCACCGCTCTTGTGGCCGCGCGAGTCTCGCGCCCCATCTTAGGGAACGAGCACTGCCGTGGTCGGGGAATCGACCGCGACACCACCGGGCCAGCAGGAGAGCCTCTTGACAAGAATTCCAAAACGCTCATCTTGCCTTCGGCCCACCGTCTAGACTCGCCCTGTTGCCCAAACCATATGGAAGAGGAATCCTTGCTATCCGACGAGTCAAACACCACCACGCTTGCTGCGGTGGTGAGAGCAGCAGTCCGTCGGTACTTCCCGGTGGTTATCGTGTGCGCCCTCCTCGGAGGGGTTGCCGGCTTCGGCTTCTCGAAACTCTCACCGAAGTCGTTCACGGCATCAGCTTCGGTGCTGTTGCGTCCGAGCCCCGGCAACTCCTTGTCACCGCAGATCGGGCTGTCCAACGCGAACCAGCTCACGATCGCGATGACCACCGAGGTGTCCCTCGTCACCACGCCGGTCGTGGCTGCCAAAGCGAGCTCACTCGCGGGTGGCTCGTTGCCGGCAACAGGCGACGCCGTCGCAGCGACCGTGCCACCGAGCACGCAGATCGTCGTGGTCAGCTATACCGCGCCGACCGCAACCCGAGCAGAGGCTGGCGCCAACGCGTATGCCAAAGCGTTCCTGAGCTTCCGAGCCAGCAACGCCAAGGCTGCGACGGACGCACAGACGAAGTCGCTGCAGAGCCAGCTGAAGGCCGCTGATGCTGCCCTGAAGACTGCCGCTGCCCAGGCAGCCAGCGACACCGACCCGCGCTCCTATGCCGCCCAAGAGCTACAGCTGTACGCCGAGCGCGTCGCGTCCCTCAACAACTCGATCAGCACAGCGGGCACGGTCTCGCTGGACCCGGGCACGGTCATCCGCACCGGTGTTCTCCCCACGACGGAGAACGGGGTTCCCGGTTGGGTCCTGGTCGCGGCCGGTGCCATTCTCGGAATGGTCCTGGGCCTGCTGGCAGCAGTGGCCCGACAGCTGGGAGACAAGCGCATCCGCAGCGCTGACACCACGGTGGTCGAGGGCCTGCCCATCCTGGCGGCCGCCGCTGTTCCGATGCAGGTGTTGGACCCTTCCGACGCGGCCTCCGCTGACATGCAGTCGCTCCTGGAGACCTTCCGACAGCTTCGCACGGCGGTCACGACGTCGGCCGGACGCGGAACTGTGGTCGCCTTCACCAGCCTTCGCCCGGCCAAGCCCACTGCGGTCCTGGCCTACAACCTGACGACCACCCTCACCCTCGCCGGATACAGCGCCTGCGTCGTCGATCTGGACTCGTCCGCACCGGGGCTGCTCGAGCAGCTGGGTGCCACGGCCGAGTCGACCGGAGACGGCGCTGGGATCGCGGGCGTGGAGGTCATCCGTGCTGACGGGCAACCGCACGACTTCTACAACCCCGAGGTCCGGACTCGCCTGGAGAAGCTGCGGGCCACGAACGACTTCACCATTCTGGCTGCGGCCCCCTGTGGGACCGCTGACGGCGATGTCGGGGCCTCGCTCGCCGATGCGACCGTGCTGGTGGCGAGCGAGAACCGCTCCACCGTCCCGGGCGTCCGCCTGGCCCGCGAGCGCATGCTTCGCCTGGGGGCTCCGTCACTCGGGCTCCTCCTGGTCGGTCGTGTGGTGGCCACGAGCCACCGAAAAGCCGCCTCCACGCGAGTCGGCGCCCCGGCGGTTCCAGATTCCCATGCGCTCCGTGACTGATCGGCCCGCGAGCTCACTGACTGACGGCACCGAGGCCATCGACGAGACGTTGGACATCGTCCGACTGCTTTGGCCACCTCCACATCAGGTCACCACAGCCGGGCCGAGCCTGAGGCAGCGGGGTTTTGCCGTGCTGCCCAACGCCGTCCGGCCCACCCGGCTGGTGCCCGACAACCGATCTGGTTCGACCGCAGACGCGCTGTCGGGCGCCGCCGGCAAGGCGGGCCTGATGGGTCAACTGCGCCGAAAGGCTCTCACCGGTGGCGTTCGGGCCGGGCTGCTGCGGTTCACTCCGACCGGCGTGGCGATCGCGGAGGAGGCCGGCGCCCCGTCGCTGATCGCACGTCTCAGCGCCATCTTCGATGAGACTCTCACCACCTCGATCCACCTCGGTCCGCCACGGGCCAACCGCAAGCCGGTGCTGAACGTGGTGAACGCCGCCGGCCGCACGGTTGCCTTCGTCAAGGTGGGCATCAACCCCTTGACGCGGTCGCTCGTCTGCGCTGAGGGCAAGGCCCTCACTCGCATCGGGGCGGCTCCGCTCCGGGCCGTCCAGGTTCCGCAGGTGCTGCACGAGGAGACCTGGGGCGACCTGCGCATCCTCTGTCTTTCGCCCCTCGACACCTCCACCAGCAGGCCGGCTCCACTCACGCTGGTGCAGCAGGCGATGGTCGAGATCAGCGAGGCGCTCGGTACCGATTCTGTGGCTGTGGGTGACAGCGATCACCTTCAGGGCCTGCGTTCGAACGCGGCAGCACTGTCCTCACCACAGGGCCGGTTGCTCGTGGGGGCCCTCGACCGGTTGCGAGAGTCGTTCGGACACCTGAGCGTCGCCACCGGAGCGTGGCATGGTGACTGGACCCCGTGGAACATGTCGTGGTCGGGTGACGTGGTGAACGTCTGGGACTGGGAGCGCCTACAGCGGGGCGTGCCGCTGGGCATGGACGCCCTGCACCTGCAGATCCAGCGATCCCTGCGTGTTCCGGGCTCGGATGCCGCTCGGGTCACCGCCGAGCACGTGGGTCGTCGTCAGGAGATTCTCGCGCCCTGGGGTCACGATGCGGTCACCTCCACCATCACGACTCTCGTCTATCTCCTCACTCTTGGGTGCCGCTACGCCGTGGACGGTCAAGAAGAAGCGGGCGCCCGCCTCGGTCGCCTCGACGACTGGCTCTTCCCCGTGGTGGACCAGCTGTTGCATGAACGCGGGCCAGGAAGAGAGCGTTGAACAAAGTGAGGCCCACCCAGCCGATAACCCAGGCAGCAGATGGAACTCAACCCCCCAGCGTGAGCGCCCCTCAGCCGGGCCCTGCCAGCGAGGACGGGGGCCTTGGGGGGAGGCACGTGGCGCGCGCTGCCCGCGGTGGGGCGCTCAACCTGGCCGGTGCACTCGTCTCCGGGCTGTCGGCCTTTGCGCTCGCGGCCGTGGTCACGAATGGCCATTCGAAGGCTGAGGCGGGCGCATTCTTCACGACCACCGCTCTGTTCCTACTGGCCACCAACATCGGTCAGCTGGGTACCAACACCGGCGTGGTCTACTTCATCTCCCGAGCGCGCGGTACAGGGTCGTTGCGGAACGCCGGCGTCTACATGCGGCTGGGGATGCGCCCTGTTCTGATCCTGGGCGTCGCCCTGGCCGTTGCGATGTGGGTGTGGGCTCAGCCGCTGGCTGAGCTGATGTCCAACGGCCCGGTCGACAGTGCCGTGGCGAGCTCGATTCGCTGGCTTGCGCCCTTCGTGCCCCTTGCGGCGGTGCTGAATGTCTCCTTGTCGGGCACCAGAGGCCTCGGCAGCATGAAGGCCAACGCCATCCTCGACCAGCTGCTACGTCCCCTGCTTCAGCTCGGTCTGGTCGCGGTCGCCGCCTGGGTGATCTCAGCCGACCAGATGCCGACGTTCTGGGCCATTCCGTATCTCCCAGCGGCCGTCCTGGCCTGGTGGGCGTGGCGAAAGATGAGCCTTCGAGCCACCGGGGGTGCGAAACCTGACCCCGGCTACCTGCCCCGCCGGGCCTTCTGGAAGTTCACTCTGCCGCGCGGGCTCTCCGGGGTTGCCCAGGTGGCGATGCAACGTCTGGATATCATCCTTGTCGCGTCCCTGGCCGGGGTCGGTCCCGCCGCTGTGTACGCCGCGACAACACGCTTTCTGTCGTTGGGACTGTTGGCCAACGGCGCGATCTCACAGGCGGTGCAGCCACTGCTCGGTGAGGCGCTGGGTCGAGGCGACCAGCGATCAGCACGAGAGCTGTACCAGACGGCCACGGGGTGGCTGGTGATTGGCGCCTGGCCCATCTACTTCTTCCTCATCATCTTCGCGCCGACCATTCTTCGCGTGTTCGGTGGGGGCTACGGTGACGGTCGGCCGGTTCTGCTCATCCTGTCGGTGAGCATGATCGTCGGCACGGGTTGCGGGATGGTGAGCATGGTGCTGACCATGGCCGGTAAGACGACCTGGAACCTGGCCAACGTGTTGGTCGCCTTCGGGGTGAACATCGGCTTGGACCTGCTGCTGATCCCGCACTACGGAATCGTGGGAGCGGCTGTCGGTTGGGCCGTCGCCATCGTCACGGCCAACCTGATTCCCTTGATCCAGGTGTCGGTCGCCTTCAAGCTGCATCCGTTCGGGCGCGGGGCTCTGGTCTCGATGGGCTTGGCCACCGTCTTCATGGGCCTGCTCCCGTGGTGCATTCAGCTCCGACTGGGCCAAGGCGCACAGTCGCTCGCCGTTGCCGCCGTCGTCAGCGGGTTCGTCTACGCCGTGATGTTGTGGGTGACGCGTCGTCAGACAGCGCTGGTGGACCTGCTCAGTGCCGGCCGGCGTCGCACTCGTTCGAGCTGACCGAGGCCCGGGCCAGGTGTGACAGCTTCGCCCCCGGACCACCGCGCCAGACGGCGCTGCTCGGTGGTTCGGGGGCGAAGCTGCTCGTCTGCGGGGCTCATCTCCGGTTCAGTGGAGCACCCTCGCGTGACTCAACGACGTTGTAGCCAGGGCGGGGGTCGCCAGGTGTCACCGAGCAGCCGGGCCAGGTGTTCGTTGTGGGGTGCGAAGTGGTCGTCGAGCTGCTTCATCGTCTGCTGGTCCATGCCGCTGCGCGGCTCGGCGTTGTAGCGCTTGAACCTCATCCCCGGCTGCGGGGAGAGTCCCAGAAAGCGAGCGAGGTTCTCGAACGTGGTCTCGGGCTCGGTGAAGAAGAGCTCGGAAGCCATGACGTGGATCTGCTCTCGAGGAAAGTGGCACAGCCAGCGTTCGAGCAGTGCGGCATACTCACCGCGACCGACGTACGAATGGTGACGGTGGGGGAAGCTCTCGTAAGCCGGGTCGCGCCGCATCAGCTCGACCTCCCCGGACAGTCGTTCCGGTTCCAGCGCCAGGGCACGGTCGAAAGACTCGTGCTCGTAACCCCGTGACACTTCGTGCTGGTAAGCGGAGTAGGCCCGCTCGACGGGATCGCGCAGCATCACGACCAGCTTGACGGAAGGCAGATCCTGAGCCATGCGCTCGGGCGCGAACGGGTGGAACATGTAGTAGCCGCTCGCCTCGAAGACCTGCGGCTGGTGACCGGGCGTGACCTTCCGGGACGCTGCCCTACGGGTGGGGAAGTGGCCCGCGTACCACGACGGACCTCGGTAGTAGTTGAGGTCGAAATAGTTGATGCCCTTGTGGAAGGTCGGACGTACCACGTCCTGGTGTTCCATCAGGGCCCGGAACAGCGAGGTTGTGCCACCGCGTGAGGCACCGATCATGATGAAGTCCGGTTTGACGCGAAGGCCCGATGACATCGAGCCGGTTGACACGTAGAGCTTTCGGCCGGCGCGTTGCAGCGGTTGCGGAACCGACTTGCGGATCGACGGCGTCATGAACGCTCCTGCCGTTCAGCCGGTGCAGCCGATGTGGTCGGCTGCGATGCGCGGCCGGCCACCGGCCATCCCCACCGTTCGCGCAGCGGAAGTCCGCTGAGCCTTTCCGCCTCCACCACCTCGTCCATCAAGGTGTCTCGAACCAGGTCACGGTCGTCGTCGGCCAGTACCGGCGCATCCTCCCCAAGCGGCTCGTAGAGAACTGAGTGCACCAGACGTGACCGCTTGATCCTTCCGACGATCTTGGCGCCGTCGTGGGTGCGGACGAAGTCGGCGCTCCGACGAACGAGCCACGCCAGCAGCGGCACCCGGGCCCGGCTCGCTGGGAGCCTGGCTTCCAGCTCGCCGTCGGGCAGGGGATTGCGGTTCAAGCCCAACCAGTCGGTCAGCCCGTCGATGAATCCCTGGGGGTCGGTCCGAAGGTCGTCGAAGAGCCCCACGAAAAGGGAGTCCCCGGAGTAGAACTCTTGGAAGCGACTCAGCTGGGTGCCATAGCGTCCGTGCTCGAGGAGGTCCGGGAAGCTCGAGAGCGCCTCACGAAAGGTACTGGGGCCCTCACCGTGCTTGCGCATGTAGAGGTAGGACGAGAAGGCTCGAGTGGCCGGATCGCGAAGTGTCACAACGAGCTTGGCTTCCGGGATCACGTGGTGCATGCGGGCCGGTGCCTCTGGGGAGGCCAGGTAGTCGGGACACACCTCGCCGACGACAACGTGCTGTGGTTCGGTGCCTCGGAACTGGTTGGCGTACCACTGTTCACCGCGCGAGTAGAAGCGGTCGAAGAAGTAGAGGTCTTTCGCCTCCGAGAGCTTGATCTGAGGGTGGTGCGACAAGGCCTCGTGCAGCCAGGAGGATCCCGCCTTGTCGGGGCCGATGTAGACGAAGTTCGGCAGCCGTCCGCTCGGCTTCATGACAGACCTCGGCCGAACCGGCGGGCGAGCCCCAGGGCTCGTCGTGGGTCGACACCGGTCGTGGCCTGTGCCAACGCCAGGTAGGCGTGCGGCGCGACGGGGTACCTCAGCAAGGCTTGTCCAGACAGCTTGAAGGCTGCGCGACGGTGGCCCAACGACGACTGGGCGAACGCGATCTGGCCCAGGATGCGCGCGTGACCCGGCCGGCTGGTTTTGAGCTCGGGATGAAGCTTGAGCAGGAAGGTCAACGCCTCGCTGGTGTTCTCTGCCCGCTGGAGAAACCACGACTGGTTGTCCTTGCGGATGTCGGCCAGCGGCTCGCGAACCACACCGATGGCGCCCACCTGAGCGACACGCAGCAGGAACTCGTAGTCCTCTGCGTAGCCGTGTGGAAGGTTCTCGGCGTACTGTCCCGCCCTGGCGAAGGTCTCCCTACGCATCACCAACGTCGATGAGTGCAGCTCCTTGACCCGGTTGCGCAACAACGTCTTCTGGGAGATCCGTGGTGACCGGCCCGGCCACTCCACGACCCTGCCGGGGAACAGGAGTCGGATGCCGGAACCGACCGCAAGGAGGTCAGGCTCGTCGCTCAGGAGCCGTACCTGGGCGCGAAGCTTCCCGGGGTGCCAGACGTCGTCGTCGTCCGAGGTCGCGATGAAGGTACCTCGCGCCGCGTCGAGGCCGCTGTTGCGAGCGCCCGCCAAGCCGGGGGCGTGCGCAGTGTTGAGCATCACCTCGACGGTGCGTCCTGCAGCGCCCATCTCCGTCAGAGTGTGATCTGGTTCCTCCTGGTCGTGCACCACGAGGATCTCCATCTCTCCGGGGTAGTCCTGCTGCACGATGCCGGCGAGGGTCTCACGGACGAGCTCGGGCCGTCCCCGCGTCGTCACGACGACGGAGACCAGTGGCCACTCGCGAGATGCATCCTCGGGGCGGGGGGACTGGTGTGATGTCACACCCTTGTCGATAGTCATCGGTGTTCCTCGGGCTGCTTTCGTCAGGTGGTCGGTGATCAGGATCGGCGCAGCGATTGCCGTGGCGGTAAGTCGCTGGGAACGCGGCATCTTCGTGGTCCACGCAAGGTCGTGGCGCAGTGCGACCGACCCGTGGGCGAACCGTGAGGGGTTGCCTGAGAGGCCGTGGCTGCTCGGGAGGTCGATGGCGTCGGTACCGACATGAGCGAGCCACTCGGGATCGAAAGGAACACCGAGATCCGTGAGCACCCGGCTCACGCTCTCACGTGGGTGGGTTACCAGGTCCTCGTACGCGAGGGAGGTGTGGTGTTCGGCGAACCGTGAGACGAGCTTCGTCTCAGCCTGCGTCAACGTCCAGCGAGCAGCCGCCTCGGCCACGCCCCGACGATCCATCTCCACCACACCGGAGGCACCGGACTGGGGCCGGATGACGTCGCGTTTGCCCATCGAGTAGGCCACGCCTCGCACATCACGCACGACGTTGACCACCCTGAGGTCGATGTCGTCGCCGCAGAGAGCAAGAGCCTGTGACGGCCACTTGCTGGCGTCCACCACCACGTCAGCGTCTGCGACCTGCAGTATCGCCGCGTAGAGCGACCGGTGAAGCGAGCGGTACCGGGCCAGCTCAGGAGAAGGAGCGGCTTGCACCTGCTGCCGGAGAACAGCCGGCATTCGCCGCTGTCGGGCCACGGCCACCTGCAGCTCGGTGAACTCCGTCAGGATGGCATCGTCCCAACCACCGAAGGCGACAGCACCGACCTCGGTCCAGAACGGGCACTCGCTGAACAGCTCACCGCAACCGCAACGCTCATCGGCCCGGGCCACCCTCCGAAAGAGGTCCAGCAGCTCGCCCACGTTCACGTGTCCAGGCATCGCGCCGAGGGTGCGTTCGAGAAGGGTGCTTCCGGAGCGGCCCGCACCCGCGATGTAGATGACCGTCGGTCGTTCCTGACGGTTGGGCTCAGAAAGGTCTGAGGGCTGGCTACTCACGCTGTTCACTGTTTTCCATCGCCCCAAGATTGATTCGGATTCGTACGTCTCAGGTGAGGGCTCGTGGGCCTCAAAGGGCACCTCGACACCACGTCGGCGTTCTGTCCACTCAGGCGCACTGCGCCCGCGACCGAACTGGGTATCGGCTTCTCACCTGGACTCATGCTAGGCAAAGCCCGGCCGCTTCGCAGTGATCTGCCACGATTGACCCAGAAAGACCGCGCTACGCTCCAGGACCCAGGTCGATGGCACGGGCCCGCAGGTGCTCGAGCGTCGATCCGGCGGTGTGTTCGAGGGCGGCCAGCTCGTGCTCGTCGGTCGCCGCGCGCCAGCCGCGCGCCACAGTCGAGGAGTCTCGGTCGAAGTTGTGCAGTCGAGCGGCATCGGCGGCCTCGGCCTTGACTGGCGCCCAGCCCAGCTCGGATCGTTGGGTCATTCGGAGCCCGAGCCGCTCGTACAGCAGCCGGGCAGCCTCGACGCCACCCGTGGCAATGTCCTCATGGAAGACGACGAGGGCCCCTGTGGCGTCGATGTCGGCAATCGCGATGTCGTGCAGCGCAGCCCAGAAGGCGCCCATGTCGGTTGCGGCGTCACCGCTCGGTGACAGCGCACGATCGGCGCCGAGCCTGGCTTGCGCGATCGGGTCCAGCTCTTCCAGATCCGGAGACCATCCCATCCTGCGATAGCTCGCGAGGATGGCCCCCGGATGGCGTACGACCACCACGGCCTGCGCGCCGGTCTGGTGGTGCAGGGTCTCGATGGACAGCAGAGCGAACGGATCCTTGACGATCACTCGTACACCAGGCACCGGCGCCGCCCATTGTCTGACGCCGTAGCGGCTGTAGACCATGGGGTTCAGCCCGAGGTAGGCCGTGCGCAGAACGGCTTGCTGGTGGCGACTGGGCTGGTTGAGCCGGGTCCAGGCGTGCAGTGTGCCCCCGAGACCGTACTGGGATCCGCGGGGGTTCATCGGCTCTCGCCCGGCGAGCGCGGTGCCGGGCGCGAGTGCCAGCTGTCGAGCCAGCCACGTCGTTCCCGAGCGGGGTACGCCCGTGACGAGAATGGGCGGACGGGCAGGCGAGCGCAGGTTCCGCAGTGGCATGGGGCCCATCGTGACACGCATCCGGGTCGGCTTTGTCGACTCGGCCAAACAAGTCCCGAGGCCCGGGTAACCTGAGCGAACCGGGGGAATGTCAAGCGCCGGGAGCCCATCGACCACTCTTTTCCGAACGGAACCTCACATCTTGCGTCGTCTGCCCGTCGTCGTGTCCGTAGCTGCTTTGTCGCTTCTCGCGGCCTGCTCATCAACCGCAGGCAGCTCGAACGGTTCCGCCGGTTCATCGCCCCTGCCCAAGGCCCCATCCTCCACGGGCCAGGCCATCCGACCCTCGTCATCGGGTGGCGACTCGTGCACCGTCTCCGACAGGCTGGTGCCGTCGTGTGGGGTGATCTGGGGGATCTCGACGCAGCCGGCCACCCTGCAGGGCGTCGCTACGGTGGAGAGTCTGGTCGGTCGGAACTTCGACATGATCTACCGCTACCACGACATCGCACAGACCATCCCCGACGAGGTGGAGCAGCAGGCTGTCGCGGAAGGTCGGATCCTGCACCTGTCGATCGCCGCCCGGGAGTACGCCGACAAGAAGCTGGTCGTGACGTACAAGGACATCGCTGCCGGAAAGTACGACAAGTCGATCAGTGCCCAGGGGAGGGGGATCGCGAGCCTCAAGGTCCCGGTGTTCGTCACCTTCGAGCAGGAGGCGAACCAGCACCGGAAACTGGACGTTCGCGGTGATGCAACACAGTTCAAAGCGGCGTGGCGGCACATTCGCGAGGTCCAGATCGCCGCAGGGGCGACCAATGCCGTCTGGACGTGGGTGATGACCGGCGCCCCCGAGAACCTCGACCGCGCGGGCAGCCTCTGGCCCGGAAACGATGCGGTCGACTGGATCAGCTGGAACGTCTACAACGCCTCTGGCTGCAACAGCGGCCAGGTGAAGCCTGAGAAGTACAAGACCTTCGCGGAGGCCCTCGCGCCCTTCTACGACTGGGTGCACTCCAAGGGCCCCGGCCTGGGAATCGATCCGAACAAACCCATGATGATCTCTGAGTCCGGGTCGGTCATGTACAACGGCGACCTGGCCAAGACCGCTGACTGGTACAGCCAGGTACCGCAGGTACTGCAGAAGTATCCGCAGATCAAGGCGTTCACCCTGTGGGCCAGCCGAACGAGCCCGGCGTGCAACTACGAGTTCCAGAAGGAGCCGAGCGTGGCGGCAGCCGTCGCCAAGAGCGCGAAGATGGCTCCCTTCACAGACCGCCTGGCGCTGGCCAAGTCCTCCCGGTAGCTCCCCAGCGGCGCGCTGGTCAGTGGGAAGATCTGACCTCGCGCGGTGAGTCGACTGAGGTCACCGACGTGCTCCTGGTGTCGCGGGGCCGCGAAAGGGCCGGCCGGCTGGCGTAGTAGAGCAGCATGACGATCAGCACCAACAGACCCTCGTTGGCCCGCTGGACGAAGAACAGGACGTGCTCGACGACACCTGTCGGCGCTGCGGGAGTGAGTCGGTGCACGAGGAGCATCGCGACCAGCGCCGCTGCTGCTGACCACAGGCTGCGGACGCGGTTCACCGGGCGCCCTCGCAGGAGGCCGGCATCGAGCGCCGCCACCAGCAGCACCACGGCTGCGATCATCCCGAACGCCTCGGCCATGTCTGTGACGAAGGCGTCGCTCCCAGCCGAGACGACGGGGACCATGATCGCTCCTCCGGCCAGCAGCATGCTCCAGAGCGCGGCCGGACGACGCTGTTGCAGGTAAGGGATGATCAACGAGCATCCGATCATGGCCTCGTTGAGGGTGACAATCTGTGGGGCCCACGGAGCTTCCCTGAGCGCCAGCCCGGCCAGCAGCAGTCCGGCGCCGGCGGACACGGCGACCGGCCACTCGATCGACCTTCCGAGCAGGCGTGGCCGCACCCAGTCGATCCAGGGGCACAGAACCAACAGCGCCACGTAGGCCTCGCTGTTCCTCGAGAGGAACAGACCCAGCTTGCCGGGTATGACCTCGGAGAGGCTCTGGGTGAGGGCCAACCCCAGCAGCATCACCAGTCCGGCGTAGAAGAAGGACTTCGCGATGGTCGAGGTACGCATGTGGGGGTGTACTCCTTTCGGTTGTGCGGTCGCACAGCCGAGGTGACTCCTGCTCGCACTGCTCGGTCGCGGGGCCGTCAGGCTCGCGACCGAGCAGTGCGATCGTCGTGGTGGGTTGAGGGTTCACGCCACCTTAGGCTCCAGGACCAGTGTCCAGCTCACTCCGAGGTTGCTGGTGACGTCGGTCGTGGCGGTCACGCCCCCCACGACTCCGGTCTGCGGCCCGTTGCTGTCTCCGACCAACCCGGACACCCGTCCGGTGCCCGTCGAGTAGACCTCGTCGCGAGCAGTGAAGCCGCCGGTCGGGGTCCACTGGGAGGTGGATGCGGACTTCTCACTCCACACCCAGACGACCCACGAGCCGCCGGGCACGGTGACCGTCGGGGTGGCGTGTGACGCAGTCTTGGAATCGGTGGCCTTCGTGACGGTACCGACCGACCCCACGCCGCGATACGCGGTAAGGGTCAGTGAGACCTTCGACCGCTTGCCCAGGTTGACCTTCACCGTGGAGCCGGCGTCCGAGGCGGTGGCAGTGCGCGTCCAGATGGTGCTCGACATGCTCGAGTGCACCTCGCCGTCCTTACGGGTCCACCCGGCCGGGTCGCCGACCGTGGTGGTCGAGTTCACGGCGGCGGCCAGCACCATCGTGTCCCCGGCCTGGATCGACGCGGGCACCGTGAGCGTCTGGCTGGCCCGGTTGCCGTTGGCGACTGCCGTGTCGACGAACGCAATGTCCTCGGTCGGTTGCGCACCCTGATCGACGGTGACCTGTTTCGCGACCGAGGCCTGACCGCCCAGGTTGTCCGTCACTCGCAGCTGCACGGAGTACGTGCCTGCCTCGGCGAACGTGTGCGTCACCGACTGGCCGGTGCCTGAACCCGATGGGAAGGTCCACGCATAGCCGGCGATGGACCCGTCCGGGTCACTGGACCCGGCCCCGTTGAACGTGCACACGAGGCCGACGCACGAGCTGGTGAACGACGCGGTCGGTAGCTGGTTGGCCGGCGGAGAGGAGGACGGTCCGACGAAGACCGCTCGTGCACGCCAGTTGGTGCCCGACAGGGAGGGTCCATCCACCAGGGTCGAACCGCCGGTGGGGATGCCGTTCTGCAGCGCCACCTTGTTGAGCGCGCCATCCGCGGTGACGAAGTAGAGCGACCCGTCGGCGACGAACATGCCGTACGTGCCGGCCCAGGCGCGGCCGCCGTTCGCCGTGAAGTACTGCGACCCGATGATCCCGCTGTCTGTGCTGAACCAGCGCCAGTAGAGGTTGGAGTCGCCGGAACGCACGTAGTACAGGCGCCCGTCCGCGTAAGCCATAGCGGTGACGCCGGACAGCTGGCTGTAGAGGTCCACCGGCTTGCCGTCGTAGGTGCTGGAGCCGCTTCCCGTGCCGATCCCCGCCCACGCGGGGTCGTTGTACGGGTCGATCTTGATCACCGGGCCCAGGGTGGCTCCGGTCAGGGTCCGGGAGTTGAACGTGCCGGCACTCGTTCCGTACCAGAGCTTGCCACCGGCGTAGAACGACCCACGGACGCTCGTCCAGTCGATCCCCTGGCTGGGGATCGTCTGAGCCGGCTGAGCACCGCCGGCGCTCAGCTGGACGGTCTGCAGCCCGTTCGCTCCGGCGGCGGGCGGCGCCTGGTCGGTGCGCACGATCTCGATCGCGTTGACCAGGGGGTTCTCCTTGACGTGGCCGAAGTCGATATCGACCGTACCGTCGCTGACGACGTCGAAAGCCTTCATCGTGCCGCGCTGGTCACCGGCAGTCGCGGCGATGTCGAAGTCGCTCAGCTTCTTGACCCCGTCGATCGAGACGTCGAAGATGCGTGAGCCGGGGGCCGATGTTCCGCTGTAGCGGTTGGCGAAGAACAGTCGAACCTGTAGCGGAGCGCCGGCGGGCGCATTGAAGGCCCACTCCATGGCCGGGTCGTCGGAGGGCGACCACCGCTCGCTGTCGAAGACGGAGTTCGGAGTGGAGGAAGGAACCGTTCCGTCGCTGGTGGCCCCCGGCTCGTAACCGGACACGTTGCTTCCCGTGTTGCGGTAGGCGCTGACCGTCTGGTCGTCGGCCTGCCAGTCGGGCCCGGCGTCGACGGAGCCGGCCGCCGCACCGCCGGCGTTGACCCGATAGAGGATGTTGCCGTTGTCCTGCGCAGTCGATCCACCGACGAAGGCGGTACCAGGTAGTGGAGCGATGGCGTCCGACGCCTTGGCGCTCCCCCCGGCAAGCGGGAAGAAGGCCAGCTTCGGCCGCTTGTACTTGTAGCTTCCGACCCAGTCGGTGTTGCTGCCCATCCAGAGCCCGGCCGGCGTAGCGTAGAGCACGAAGACGGCCACCCCGCGCGGGTTCCGACCCGGGTTCCAGGCCAGGGGCAGGCCGGTCTGGGGATCCAGCGCCATCAGCCCGGCACGTGGCACCGCGCCCTGTCCGGCGTAGTCGCTGCCCGAGCTGTTGTTCATCCAGCGGTTGTGACCGCCGACATAGACAGCGTGCTCGGTCACCTCGACGCCCCACAGCGTGTCCCCGCCGGCGTAGTCGACCCACGTCGGTTGAACGTTGTCTCCGGTCGACGAGAACTCGAAGCGTGCCGCTGTGTCGCACAGCGTCCCCGCGTTCTGTCCGCCGGTGGACGTGATGACGAAATAGGAGCCGTCGGGAGAGACGGAGAGGCCACGCACGTAGCTGTCGAAGGCGAAGCTGAAGCAGGCTGGTTCGTAGCGACGGGTTCTCCAGTCGGCCTGCACCACGGAGGAGGGGCCGGTCAGATCGAGCAGGACAACCTGGTCGCGCATCAGGCCGTCGACCGTCTTGAAGTTGCCGATGGCGACGAGGCGCGACCCGTCGGGTGTCGCCTCGATGTTCTTGACTCCGACGGCACCCACTGAAGCGCCGGAGTTGTGCCTCTCGGCGACGTTGTTGCCCGCGAAGGAGTCGAGGGCCCCGGTGTTCGCGTTGAGGGAGGCAATGCCGGCGTGGGTGCTGTTGCCAACGCTGGTGAAGAAGCCTCCCAGGTACAGCCGGTTTCCGATACGGGCCAGGGAGTTGACGGTGCCGTTGATCGCAGGAGTGTTGAACGACGAGACGAGCGAACCGTCACTGACGTTGACGAGAGCGACCTTCCGCGCCTGCCTACCGTTCACCTGGGTGAAGGATCCCGAGAGGTAGACGGTGCCTGCGGTTGGCCCGGCGATGACGTCGGTGACCGCGCCGTTGAAGCTGGGGTTGAACCCGGTTCCGAGAGCGCCCGTGGTCGCGTTGAACGCCACCGCGCTGACTCGCGAGACAGCGGAGCCACCCTGAGGCGTGACACTGGTGAAGTCGCCCACGGCAACCATGGTGCTGCCGGTCTGCACGATTCCCAGAACAGAACCGTTGTTGAACGCCGGAGTCCAGGGGCTCGGAACCTCCGACACCATCGTGTCCTGACCGGGGGCCGCTGAGGCCTGCCCGGCCGGAGCGACCTGGAGCAGGCCCAGCGCGAGTACCACCCAAAGAACCTTGGCGAGCGTTGACCGGAACTGCCGCTGCATCTTCGACTCCATCGTTGTGGTGCTGACATAGACGTTGAGAGGATTGAACCCATCTCTCCCAGAAGATGTACCTGTTCGGCGAATCTGGTGGCTTCTGAGGGGGTTTCGTCTCACTCTGTCGAGGACACGCGGGTGCGTTGCCCCATTTGCGCGGAGAGCTCGTCGACACTCGACCTTCGTTCGAGGGTTTGGCCACCACGGGCGACGGGGTGGGGAATCGCACAGTCTCGAGTCAGAGGTCTTCGTCGCGGGCCCGCTTCGGCGCATCTCTCGAGAAGCGCAGCCAGAAGGAGACTCTCCGATGTCGCGAAAATTGCGATTCCACTACGGCCACAGCACACAACGGATAACTTGACGCTGTCAGCCACCCGGCGGACAGCAGGCTGCACAGTCACTTTGGGGATTCAATGGCGATCAATTCAGTTACACGGGGGAGCCGGCGCAGGGCCGTGGCCGGTGCGACGGCCGTCGCGGCGACGCTGGCAGTGGGGCTCGGGGCGCCCTCCTTGGACACCGCTCAAGCCGCGGCTGGGCGAAACGACGTTCCTTCTGCCGTTCCTGCGGCGTTCACGCCCGGAGTCAACAACGGCCAGGTTCGCGCGATAGCCCAGGTCGGGTCGACGATGGTGGTGGGTGGAACCTTCTCGTCGGTCTCCGCCTCCGGCAGCACTGCTGTCATCAACCGCACCCGGGTCTTCGCGTTTGACGCCGGTACGGGTGCCATCTCGTCGTTCGCACCGAACGTCAACGGCAACGTCGAGACCGTTGCCGCCGGCCCAACTGCAGGAACTGTCTACATCGGAGGCAGCTTCACCTCCGTCAACGGGGTCAAGGCACCACGCATCGCGCTCCTCAGCCTGTCGAACGGGCAGGCTGTCACGACCTTCAAGCCGGGTGCCGGCTTCAACGGCATCGTGCAGCGCATCCGAACGTCGGGCGGCCGTCTCTTCGTCGGTGGTTCGTTCACCAAGTACCAGAGCTTCAAGCACGTCGGGCTCGCGACGCTCGACCCGGCCACGGGTAACAACGACCCCTACATGAACCTCAACATGGCGGGCCGGCACAACGACACAGGCAGCGGCCGCGTCGAGAAGACCGGTGCGCTCGACTTCGACATCAGTGGCGACGGAAGCCAGATGGCGGTCATCGGCAACTTCCGCACGGTCGGAACCGAGGCGCGCACGCAGCTGGCGCTCGTCAGCCTTGGCGCCACGTCGGCCACCGTGCGAACCGACTTCAAGACCAACGACTACGAACCCCTCTGCTACAACAGTGCTTTCGACACCACCGTGCGCAAGGTGATGTTCGCGCCGAGTGGGTCGTGGTTCGTCGTGACCGCGACGGGTGGCGGCAACAGCTCGCTCTGCGATGCTGCTTCGCGCTTCGAGACGAACGCCTCAGGTCAGGACCTGCACCCGACCTGGATCTCACACGCGGGCGGCGACACGCTCTACGGCCTGGCCGTCACCGACGAGGCCGTCTTCCTCGGCGGGCACCAGCGTTGGATGAACAACCAGCTGGGCAACGACTCACCCGGACCGGGCGCCGTCCCGCGTCCGGGCCTGGCCGCCGTCGCTGCTGACACCGGCCTGCCGCTGTCGTGGAACCCGGGCCGCAACCCACGAGGAGCCGGGGCCTACAGCCTGCTGGCCACCGACGCCGGCATCTGGGTCGGTAGCGACACCCCCTGGATCGGCAACCACAAGTACAAGCGTCCGCGCATCGCGTTCTTCCCCTACACGGGGGGCTACAACCTGCCGTCAACCGCGGAACCGAGCCTCACCGGTCTACGGGTCGGCGGTCAGGTCAGCCCTGGGTCTTCGCCGGTTCTCTACCGGGTGGATGCCGGTGGCGCGACCGTTGCTGCGAATGATGGTGGGCCCGACTGGGCGGCGGACCAGTCCGACCCCAGCCCGGTGCGCAACAGCGGCAGCAACTCAGCAGGTTACGCACCCGTGCCGAACGTCGACTCGACGGTTCCGGCCAGCACCCCGTCGGCGATCTTCGACAGCGAGCGCTGGGATCCGTCGGGCGGCGATGAGATGGCGTGGAGCTTCCCCGTCGCAGCGGGTCACTCCGTGAAGGTGCGGCTCTACTTCGCGAACCGGTGCACCTGCACCAGCGCTGAAGACAGCCGACAGTTCAACGTCGCCATCGACGGCAACCCGGTGCTCAGCAACTTCGACATCGTCAAGAGCGCCACCGACCAGACGGGCACCATGAGGGAGTTCACCGTCACCAGTGACGGTGCCGTCGACATCGGCTTCGGTCACATCACCGAGAACCCTCTGGTCAACGGCATCGAGATCATCGACCCGAGCGTGCCCACCGTGGCTGCGACGGTCACCGACGCTGTCACCCAGACTGCCTACGACGGCAGCACGGTCGGCGCCACGACCACTGTCAACGGTGGAGGGATCGACTGGAGCAACACCCGGGGCGCCTTCGTCATCGGGGGATCACTGTTCTACGCCAAGGCCAACGGGCTGCTCTACCGTCGTACCGTGAGCGGCACCACCTACGGTCCTGAGGTGGTTCTCAACCCGTACCACGACCCACTGTGGATGAACATCAGCAACGGCTCGGGCGGCACGTACAACGGCACCGACCCGAACCTCGCGGCCCAGCTGCCGTCTCTGACCGGCCTGTTCTTCGACAACTCCCGTATCTACTACTCGACGTCCGGGGACCCACGGTTGCACTACCGTTCGTTCAACGCCGACAGCGGGATCGTCTACCCCATCGAGAGCTTCGCGCCGACGTCACTCGACTTCTCGACCGTGACCTCGATGACGCTGAACGGCGGCAGGCTCTACTATGTGCGTACCGACGGCCAGCTCTGGTCGGTCGCGTTCAGCAACGGTGCCGTCTCCGGCACGCCGAGCCTGGTGGACAACCCAGCCGTGAGTGGCCACAGCTGGACCGGTCGCTCGCTGTTCGCGGCGCCGAACCAGTAAGGGCGAACTTCGCCACAGTCTGAGCGAAGGGTGGTGTCCGTCATAGGACACCACCCTTCGCGTTGCTGCCGGTGGCACTGCAGCCCCGCCAGGAAACTTCGAGAAGTGGAGAATCATGACAGACCCAGCTCGGTTGATCTTCGTCGCCGGCCTGCACCGGAGCGGTACCACGCCCCTGGCTCGCACGATGGGGTCGCACCCGCAGATCAGCGGGCTCCGTGAGACAGGTGTCAAGGAGGACGAGGGCCAGCACCTGCAGAGTGTCTACGCGAAGGCCAAGACCTACGGTGGCGCGGGCCGCTTCGCCATGGACCCTCGATCCCACCTGACGGAGGAGTCGTCGCTGGTCTCGGCCGGGAACGCCGCGAAGCTCATCGAGGAGTGGTCCCCGTTCTGGGATCGCGAGCGCGACTTTCTGCTCGAGAAGTCGCCACCCAACCTCATCATGGGCCGATTCCTCCAGAGCCTGTTTCCGGGCTCAGCGTTCGTGGCCGTCATCCGTCACCCGATCGTGGTTGCGCTCTCGACGCACAAGTGGCGCCGCTTCGCTGCTCGCAACGTGCGAATGCACACGACCTACTACGACCTTGTGGAGCATTGGTTGACCGCCCACGAGATCTTCAGGAAAGATCTCGGTCACCTGCAACGGGTGCACGTGCTGAGGTACGAGAACCTCGTCTCCGACGCGGAGTCACAGCTGGCCCCCGTCAACGACCTGCTCGGTCTGTCGACACCGCTCGACAGCGGTGCCCTGCGCTCGACCCACAGTGACCGGTATGAGAAGCAGTGGGCCGCGATGGCGTCAGGCGGGCTGCTGGCGCGACGCAACCGCTCCCTCATCGAGCGCGACTTCGGCGACGCGATCCGGCAGTGGGGCTATGACGTGAACGACCTCTCACTACTCCCGACGGGGCCCACGGTTCCTCTGGGCTGAGCCGCTGCCCACGGCCAAGCCTGTTGCGCATCTGAGGCAAGCCGGAGCGTGCAGTGCCCGCCGGTCTGGTCGATTCGGCGCGGTTTCACCCAGGTTTTCCAAAACCCGTTCACGAGCCGGTGGCCGACCCTACGATGGCGTCCATCACCACCCCGCCGGGGGGCGGCGGTGTTCTGTTTGCGCGGGTATGACTCAAGAGATTCTGAGGGAAAATAATGGGGGAACTCGCCCGCGCTCTGCGCGCGATGCTGGTCGGCACTGTGGCGGTTGCGGGGGTGACGACTGCGGCAGCAGCGACCGCCGCCCCTGCGGCGGCAGTCTCGCAGGTGTCTGTCGTCGATGCCTCACCATCCAAGCTCACCCCGGATGTCGACGATGGCATCGTCGAGACGATTGCGAAGGTGGGCAACCGGGTCTACCTCGGCGGTACCTTCACGACGGTGCGTGACCCGGGTTCGAGCACCCCGCTGGCGCGTACGAACATCCTGGCCTTCGACGCCACGACGGGCGCCGTCGACCAGAGCTTCGTCCCGCAGATCAACGGCGAGGTCGGCCAGATCATCGCCGGCCCCGCCAACTCGGTCTACGTCGTGGGGTCCTTCACCCAGGTCAACGGGGTCAAGACCCGGATCGTGCGCCTTGACGGCGCGACCGGGGCGATCTCCGCGGGGTGGAAGGCCTCGGTCAACAACATCACCGCCACTGCAGCACTTGGTGATGGCGTGCTCTACGTAGGGGGCTCCTTCAGCAAGTCAGGCGGCAACTCCCACGCTGAGATGGCCGCTCTGGATCCTCTGACCGGCAAGGACCTCAGCTGGTTCAAGGTCGACTTCGCCGGTCGCCACGGTACGGGCAGGGCCAAGGCGGAACTGTCTCCCAAGAAGATCGTGGTGAGCCCCAACGGTAGCCAGATGGTGGTCATCGGAAACTTCACCTCGGTCACCGACGCGAACGGGACCACTGACCGAGACCAGGTCGCCCTGATCGACCTGGGTCCGGGCACGGCCTCGATCAACCGAAGCTGGCGTTCGGTTCAGTTCACCGGCCAATGCTCCACGAACGCCTTCGACTCCTGGGTTCGCGACGTCGACATCGACCCGACCGGCACCTACTTCGTCGTGGCGGCGACGGGCGGACAGTGGACGAACAACGTTGACGGCACGAAGGCCCTTTGTGACTCGGCGTCTCGCTGGGAGCTGAACGCCACCGGCACAAGCGTTCTGCCCACGTGGGTCGCGCTGACCGGTCGCGACACCCTCCTGTCTGTCGCGGTGTCCGGAGCCGCCGTGTACGTCGGCGGGCACGAGCGCTGGATGAACAACCCCCTGGGTAGCGACAACGCGAAGGAAGGGGCCGTGCCGCGACCGGGTCTGGCCGCTCTCGACCCGTCGACGGGTGTGCCACTGTCCTGGAACCCTGGCCGTAACCCCCGCGGGGTCGGGACCTTCGCGATTCTGGTCACCGACACCGGCCTCTATACCGGCAGCGACACCGACTACATCGGGAACTACCGCTACCACCGCGGTCGAGTGGCCTTCTTCCCCATCGCCACCGGGTCGGCGATCCCGTCTGACACGACAGGCACCATTCCCGGTAAGATCCTGGCCGCCGGCGGGTTGGACGCATCGGCTCGCTACGACGTTCTGTACCGGGTCAATGCGGCCGGGCCGGCCGTGGTGAGCACCGACGGTGGCCCGAGCTGGGTCGCTGACAACTCGGAGCCGTCGTCCTACCGCAACAGCGGAAGCACGGTTGCCACCTATTCCGGCACGGCCTCCCTGGACAGCACGATCCCGGCGGGCACGCCCACCACGCTCTTCAACACGGAACGCTACGACCCCGGCGTCAAGAACGACGGGGGCGAGATGAAGTGGGCGTTCCCGGTCGCCTCGGGGACCACTGTGAACGTCCGTCTCTACTTTGCGAACCGGGCCAGCAGCACCACCGGAGTTGGGTCGCGTAAGTTCGACGTCGCCGTCGAGGGCTCTGGGGTGCTGTCCAGCTTCGACATCATCGCGGCCACGGGCAACAACCGCGGAACCATGCGTCAGTTCAGTGCGGTCAGCGACGGCACGATCAACATCGACTTCACCCACGGCACCAACAACCCCCTGGTGAACGCGATCGAGATCGTTCAGACGAGTCCGACGCCTGCCGGGCCACCCGATCCCCACGCGCTGCGCGCCTCGACCGTTGCGAGCTCGAGCTCGTTCGGTTCTCTCGCCACGACAGACACCGCAACCATGGACTGGGCCACAACGCGTGGTGCTTTCCTCGTCGGGTCGACGCTCTTCTACGGCAAGACGGACGGGACCTTCAACAAGCGCAGCTATGACGGCGGTTCGTTCGGTCCTGAGGTCGGGGTCGACCCCTACAACGATGCGTTGTGGAGCCCGGTCGACAGCGGTTCGGGTGCCACGCAGACCTACCGGGGTGTGGTGCCGAACCTCTACGGCCAGTTCGTCAACGTCTCGTCGATGTTCTACGCCAACCACCGCATCTACTACACGCTCACGGGCGCCTCGACGATGTACTCCCGGTACTTCGTGCCGGAGTCAGGGATCATGGCGGCCCAGGTGACGGTCGTCGACGGCCGATCGTGGACCGACGTGGCCGGCGCCTTCGTGGTGGGCGACAGTCTCTACTACGCGAGCCGGTCGAACGGCGCCCTCTACCGCACCGGGTGGGACGGGGCCAAGGCCACCGGCACGGCGGTCCAGGTCGACAAGAACAACAACTGGGCGGCTCGATCCCTGTTCTTGGTCTCCGCACCAGACAACTCCGTCCCGACGGCACGCGTGAGTGTCAACTGCCCCGAGACCACCCTTGCGTGCACGTTCGACGCGACGGCATCCACCGACAGTGACGGGTCGATCGTCAAGTACGACTGGGACTTCGGCGACGGTCAATCCGCACCGGACGGCGGCCCGACCGTCAGCCACGACTATGTTTCGGGCGGAGTTCGCCAGGTCACCCTGAGCGTGACCGACAACGCCGGGGCGGTCGGCACCACCACTCAGGCCGCGAACCCGACCACGACCCCCGCGGTCGTCTCGTTCCAAGGTTCTACGCAGGGCCAGGCGGCCAATGCCTCGAGCATCGATGCCACGATCCCGCCGGAGGCCCACACCGGAGATGGCCTCGTGCTCATCCAGTCGGTCAACAGTGGGTCGGTCACGTCGACGGACCCCGCCGGCTGGACCCTCGTTCGCACCGTGGCCAACGGATCCGCGCTCGTGACGAAGGTGTACTCCCGAGTGGCGCAGGACGGGGACGCTGGCTCGACGGTCACGATCGCGTTCAGTGCCAGAGCGAAGATCACCGCCGCCGTGCTGGCCTACCAGGGCACCGACCTGGTGAACCCCGTCGGAGCCTCTGCGGTCTCGGTCGATACGGCTACCTCTGCCCACGTCACACCGACCGTCACCCCCACAGCGCCAGGCAGCATGGCGTTGAGCCTCTGGCAGGACAAGGCAAACATCTCGGCGTCGGCGTGGAGCACGCCTGCGGAAGTGACGAGCCGGTCCACGGTGGTCGGCGGAAGCGGTGGAGCCATCACGCAGGTGGTCGCTGACTCCGGAGCGGCCATCCCGACCGGCGTCGCCTACGGCGGGCTGACGGCCACGTCCAACGCGACCAGCGTCAAGGGTGCCACCGCGACGTTCGTGCTCACCGCGAACCCGGTGCGGCTCAATATGCGGCCAACAGCATCGATGGAGGCAACCTGCCCGGAGGAGACTCTCAGCTGCTCCTTCGATGGGTCCGCCTCTGCTGACAGTGACGGCTCCATCGCACGCTACGACTGGGACTTCGGTGACGGATCCACGGCCGCCGACGCCGGTCCGACCGTGAACCATGTCTACGGGTCGAGCGGCTCGCAGCACGTCGTTCTGACGGTCACCGACAACGAGGGTCTGCGCTCGACCGTGTCGAAAGACGTCAGCCCCACGGCCATGCCCGCCACGATCGCCTTCCGCGGTAGCTCAGAGCTTCAGGCGAACAACGCCTCCAGCATCACGGTAGCCATACCTGCGAGCGTGCAGTTGGGCGACGGCCTGCTCCTGGTGCAGTCCGTCAACAACGGTTCGGCGACCTCGACCGACCCCGAGGGCTGGACCCTCGTACAGCAGATCAAGAACGGCTCGGCCATGGTGACCAAGGCCTACTGGCGAGTTGCCACGCAGGATGACGCTGGCAGGGACGTCACGATTCCGTTCAGCCTGAGCGGAAAGATCTCGGCCGCGGTCACCGCCTACTCGGGAACCGACCAGGTCGCGCCGCTCGCGGCGAGCATGGCGCAAGCCACGACCACCACCCACATCACACCCTCCGTGAACGTGGAGCGCAACGGCAGCTGGGTCGTCAGTCTGTGGCAGGACAAGGCGAGCCTGTCAGCCTCGACGTGGTCAACACCGCCGGAGGTCACGACACGTTCGACCCTGGTGGGCGGAGGAGGCGGAGCCATCACCCAGGTTCTGGGAGATTCTGGAGCATTCGTTCCGAAAGGTACGTATAGTGGGCTTACGGCCAACACGGACACCGCCAGTTCCAAGGGCATCGCCGCCGTGTTCGTGCTCCAGGCCGGCTGACGTATTCGCGGAAGCTGTCCCAGGGTCGCCCCAAAGTCTCGCTAGCGCGGGCAAGCAGGGGTCGGAGGTTCACCCTTCTGGGGAGTCGGGTGCGCCTCCATGGAGGGTCCGTCTCCTCGCCTACGGGGAGACGGACCCTTTTGCGGCCGCCAGTCGACTGTCGCGGCGCTTGAGCCCCGACCGCGGCTCGCCCAGGGGCTAGCCCGCGGCCGCGGTGTTCACGCCCGCGGCTCTGCTTTGGCCCACCCTGCCTGCACTGGGAGCGGGCCGGCGTCTCCCAGAAACGCAGTAGAAGTCGTGGAATGTCGATGAGTATTGCCGGGATAAAGCACGGTCGTCGGTCGCTCGGCCAGGCCGGTGCCTGTTAAGGACACGCTATCTTCCGATCGACTTTGCGAGTTACGGAACGGAAGTGATCCGCACCCGGCCGTGGCAGGTCTGGAAAGTCTCAGGCCGATACGGCTGACTGGGTCGGCAGCTACTTTCACACTGTCGACGTCGCTCCAATATGAGGCCGATGCGACGCTCGAAAACGAGGCCGCCGGTTCGTGGTTCTAGTGTGCCGTTTCTTGGGTTTTGATGCTTGGGAGAGTGTCGATTCCGCGGTTGCGGAGGCGGTAGCTGGCGCCTTTGAGTGTGAGGACATCGGCGTGGTGGACGACGCGGTCGATCATCGCGGCGGCGACGGCTTGGTCGCCGAAGACGGCGCCCCAGCCGCTGAAGGGCAGGTTCGAGGTGAGGATGAGCGAGGCGTGTTCGTAGCGGGATGAGACGAGTTGGAAGAACAGGTTCGCGGCGTCTTGCTCGAAGGGGAGGTAGCCGACTTCGTCGACGATGATCAGCCCGTAGCGGCGTAGCCGGGTGAGCTCGTGGGGGAGGCGGCCGGCTCGGTGGGCCTCGGCCAGGCGGGTGACCCACTCGGTCGCGGTCGCGAACAGGACGCGGTGTCCGTGGTGTGCGGCGGCGATCCCCAGGCCGGTGGCGAGGTGGGTCTTGCCGGTGCCTGGCGGGCCCAGGAGGACGACGTTGCGGGCCTCGGCCAGGAACGCGCCGGAGGCCAGAGCGGGCACCTGTTGACGCACCGCGGGTTGGGCGTCCCAGTCGAATTCCTCCAGGCTCTTGCGGGCGGGCAGCCCGGCGGCGCGGATCCGCAGCTGGGCGCCGGAGGCGCTTCTGGCGGCGACCTCCCGCTCCAGGACCGCAGCGAGGTACTCCTCGTGGGTCCAGCCGGCGTCGCGGGCGTGGTCGGCGAGGCGGGATGCTGCTTCGGTGATCCTCGGCGCCTTCAACGCTGCGGCCAGATACGTCAGCTGCTTGACCGCCTCAGCGGCCGCGGTAGTGGTCTTGGCCGCCATCACGCCACCTCACCGTCGGTCAGGCCGAAGGCGCGGTCGTACTCGGCCAAGTCCCGCACGAGCTCTTGGTCAGCCTGCGGCAATGGGGGTCGGGGTTGCTGGAACTGCTCACGCAGCACCTTCGCTGCGGCGAGGTGGGCGGGGTCGGTGATGGTCATTCCGCGCGCCCACACCCGCTCATGAGCAGCGACCAGGCGGCCCTGGTGTCGCACGGACACCCGGGACAGGTCCGCACTTACGTCGACGAACCGGCCGATCACCGCCGGGTCCACCGAGTAGTCACTGGAGTCCACGCGCACGTAGTAGTCACGTCCCAACCTCACCCGGTTGACCCACCCGAGCGCTGGGTCCACTGGCGGCAGCGCCAGCATCGCGGCCTTGTCGGCCTCGAGACGGTCCACGGGTCGGGCCTTGGTGGTGCGCACCACCCGGGCATTCGCGATCGTGAGCCAGGCGGCGAACTGGGAGTTGAAGTCCGCAGGGGAGGCGAACTCCCGACCGGGCATGAACGAGGTCTCGAAGAACCCGTTGCGCCGCTCCACGACACCCTTCGACTCAGGGTCATAGGCCTTGAGCCGTTGCACCGTCGTGGCCAACGTCCCGGCGAACGCCCCGACCCCCTCCGCGTGTCGTTTTCCGCGGCCGATGCCGGACTCGTTGTCCCACATCAGCCGGCGCGGCACCGCGCCGAGCTGGGTCAGCAGCTCCCACATCCCCAGTAACAGGTCCGCGGTGTGCCGGGTCGGGATCATCACCGCGAGGATGAACCTGGAGTACGCGCAGGTGATCACCAGCACCGGCAGCAACGCCGTGGTGCCGTCCTCTAGCAGGACCCTGTACGGCGGGAACCACAAGTCGCACTGCGCCGCGTCACCAGGCAGCCACACCAGCCGGTCGCACGGGTCAACCGCGGCGTGCAGTGGACGCAGCACCCGGACGTTGTCGCGGAACCAGGTGATCGACCCGGTCCAGCCAACCCGCTCGGCGAGCACGGTGGCCGGCATGTCCGGGGTCACCGACAACAGCTGAGCGACCAGCGGCTCGAAGGGCTTGAACGCCGTCGCCACCGCCGGCCGTTCGTACCTCGGCGGGCGGTTGCAGGACAACGCCCGCGCCACCGTCGACCGCCCGATCCCCAAATCCCGTGCGACCTGCCGCTGCGGAACACCATCCGCCACGAGCCGCCTGATCAACGCCCAATCCTCCACTGAGATCACCCATCCAATCTGTCTGGGTGGCCTCGTTTTCGACCGTCGCTATGGCCTCGTTTTCAAGCGTCGTCGACA
>NZ_MAST01000046.1 GCF_001758225.1 Humibacillus sp. DSM 29435
GGCAGAGTCGGACGAGCGTAGCCGTCCTCAACGCGGCAGAGTCGGACGAGCGTAGCCGTCCTCAACGCGGCAGAGTCGGACGAGCGTAGCCGTCCTCAACGCGGCAGAGTCGGACGAGCGTAGCCGTCCTCAACGCGGCAGAGTCGGACGAGCGTAGCCGTCCTCAACGCGGCAGAGTCGGACGAGCGTAGCCGTCCTCAACGCGGCAGAGTCGGACGAGCGTAGCCGTCCTCAACGCGGCAGATCAGGACGATGACGACAGGTCGCTTAGCGTGTCGTTGTCTTCCTTGGACCATCTCGCTGCGAGCCTTCGCATGTGGATCGACCAGGCAGAGAACACCACGACGAAACCCCAGAAGATGGGCTTCCCCGCTGCGACGCCGAACACGCCTAGCGCGACTGCCACCGTGACCATGCAGGTGGCCCCAAGCCGCAGCTGCCTGGGGGTTTGCGCCAGGCCATTTCGCTCGCTCTGCATGGGTTCAATCTACGACCAGGTACACGGCCAGGAGCGCGATCGGACGTGCCGACCCAACGCGGCAAGACCGGACGTCCCTCGAACCCGGGTCTCAGGCCGAGTTCCACGTAGGCTCACGGCATAGGCAAGCGCGACTTAGTCTGAGCGCATGGCGCCGCCAAATGAATCGAGCGACCCCGGCATCCAATACACCCCTTGGTTGGTTCCTTTTCTGCTCGCCATGGCGGTTGTGTCGGCGATCGTGCTGATCGCCTCGGCACGCTGGGAGTGGCTCCCCGTTCCCGTGGTCGCGCTGATCTTGTCCGGCGTCTACTTCAGACGATGGCGTGGATGGCGCAAGCAGTCTGCCGCAGCGATAGACGAGGAGGCCTAGCGCAAGGTCGTGCTCGTTGGCGTGAAAGGGCGCGTGATCATGGCAAGACCAATCACCTAATGTCCCCGTGAGCGACGTCCCCACATCGTCATGATCGACCTCACGGATCGCGGCAGAGTCGGACGAGCGTAGCCGTCCTCAACGCGGCAGAGTCGGACGAGCGTAGCCGTCCTCAAC
>NZ_MAST01000047.1 GCF_001758225.1 Humibacillus sp. DSM 29435
TGCGGTGCAACCACACCAAACAACTCCCCGGCTTCACCGCCCGCACCCTCACCCCGGAACCGCGACAACCCGGCGCACCACACCTCGTCGAGCTGACCACCCCCACCGGACACACCTACCAATCCACGCCGCCACCCCTCATCCCAGGAAAGACACCCTGTCCCAAACCCCGAATCATCACGGCGCCCGCAAGCGATCCGCCGCTCAGCCCCTTCGAGCGCTACCTCACCGACCTCATCGCCGGCTGAGGCGGGCACACGGTGGCAGGTCTGGTGGCGTCGCATGGTTGCAGCCAGGGCTGCTGTGCCAGCGCGACCAAGACACATCTGTCCCTCAGCTCGGGACACCTGGCAGGCGCCCTCGCTGGTGGCTCGGCCTTCACGGATTTGCCGAATAGCGGACGTTGACCTGTGTAATGAGAGGCTTGCCCCATGTCGTGGTTCCGTCGCGAGAAGCGCCCACCGGAAGAGATGGAGCGGGAGCGCATCCAAGATCAGGTGCGCGTTGCGAAGCAGCACCGGCTCGCGCAGACGGCCACGCAGCGGGATCTGGTCGAGGCCATCTCAGCTGCGCTATTCAAGGCGGACCCCGTCGGCCTGAACTTCGCGACGAACAAAGACGAATACGACGCTGAAGCGGAGACCATCGTCATCGCTCTGCCAAGTGCTGCGGGGCCTGAGGATGTGAAGGCCCTTACGCACGAAGCCTTCGTGCACTGGTTCGGCACGGCTACCGCCGGCCCCATGGAACGATACGTCGCCGTCGCCCCTGACATCTGGAGCCTCTGGCGTAGCAGCCAAGGATTGAGCGGGGAACAGGTCTAAAGGCGCGCAGCCCGCGTGCAGGACATACGCCCGACTCTGCCGCGTTGAGGACGTTCCCTACGAGCCATCGCGTAGCCCTAGAGCTGGAGGTG
>NZ_MAST01000048.1 GCF_001758225.1 Humibacillus sp. DSM 29435
TCATGCCGCGTTGAGGACGCCCCCGGCTGACGGCCACGATCGAGGTCGAGCAGTGTTGCGACGTTGTCTGGAATCTGAATCTGCCCCGTCCCGGTGGGGCCAAGTTTGGTTGACACGGCCACACCGACCTGAGCACCCCCTAGCCGCGCTCGATCCGTAACCCGCTAACCGTCATTGCCTCATCCGTTCGAGAGTTTCCCTTGCATCTCGAAGTCCGAGTAGCCGCGTCCGGTCAAATCGGCCAGCTGCGCAAAGAGGTCCTCATCTACGGTTTTGAAGTTGAAGCACGACTTGCCCTGCATCCTGGCCCGCAACTTGGGGGAAATGTCCCGCAAGAGGTCGGGGTTCTCGTACACCGGCATGAGGTGGTAGCTCACGTAGTTCTTCTTGGTCTGCACCCCACCGAAGGCTCGCGGCCGACCGTTGCTTGCAACATCGGCGGTGTTTAGGTAAAAGTTGCCTGGCCCGTCTACGGTCACGACCAGGGCGTCTAGGTACGGGTCGAGGATCGCACGCAACCTGTCAAACACCTTGTCCATCAGTGGTCCTCCTTTGGCCGGAGGCTACAGCAGAGCATCGCTGTCGTCCATGCTGCGCGGCCCCGGGGAGACCGCCCGCAAACCCCTAAGTCCGAACCACACGAACCCCCGCACAT
>NZ_MAST01000049.1 GCF_001758225.1 Humibacillus sp. DSM 29435
GTACAGGAGGACATCATGAAGACCATGAGCTACACCGAGTCCCGGGCTCGCTACGCCGAGGTACTCGACGGCGTCGCCAACGACCGCGAGGAAGTGATCATCACCCGCGCAGGTCACGAGCCTGTGGTCATCGTCTCGCTCGAGGACTACGAGTCCCTTCGAGAGACCGCCTATCTCATGCGTTCCCCCGCCAATGCGCGACGTCTCCTGGATGCCATGGAGCGACTGGAGACGGGTCGCGGCACCGCGCATGAGTTGGTCGAGACCGACTGAGGTGTTGCTCGTCTGGGACCAGAACGCCTGGGAGGACTACCTGTGGTGGCAGGTTCAGGACCGCAGGGTCCTCAAGAGGGTCAACACGCTGCTGGCCGACATCCAACGCAACGGCAACGAGGGGATCGGTAAGCCCGAAGCCCTCAAGCATGACTTCGCCGGCTACTGGTCCAGACGCATCACCGACGAGCACCGCCTGGTGTACAAGGTCGTTGGCGATCAGGTCAGGATCGCTGCCTGCCGCTACCACTACGGTTAGTGCACTGTCCGCGGCA
>NZ_MAST01000050.1 GCF_001758225.1 Humibacillus sp. DSM 29435
GGAGGTACTTGCGCAGGTTGCCGTCGAAGACGCGGCGGGGGGAGTCCATACCGACCAGCTGCCCGGTAGTGGGGGGGGCATACAGGCGTCTGAGCCAGACCCGGGCGTGTTCACGCAGTCCTGACCCGCCGCGGCGACCGGCCGCGGGTTTCGAAGCAGGGCCAGCAGCGGTGTCCTCAGTTCCAGTCTCGTCGGTGTCGTCGTCGCTGGGGGTGAGGAGGTCGCGGATCCACCCGGCGGGGACGGTGCCGTACCCGGGGACCTGACCGGGGGTCTCGTCGCCGCTGAAGAGGGCGTCGTCGGTGATCACGACCTGTACCTCGACATCAACATCCTGCGCAGTCTCTTGCCCGGTGAGGCGTTCGACGAGGGTGTCGGCCATCACCTGGCCTTTGC
>NZ_MAST01000051.1 GCF_001758225.1 Humibacillus sp. DSM 29435
TGGGTGGCCTCGTTTTCGACCGTCGCTATGGCCTCGTTTTCAAGCGTCGTCGACACACACTGTCTGCAGGCATTCACCACCGAGTACTCAACATCCCGAGAATGCGATCCAGGACTTTGATCCACCACCGAGCCGGCCCCTCTGGCTGCACGTTCGAAAAAGGTAGGAGCCCTCCAGACCTGTACACGACCAGCTCGGTGACCATGACCGAAGCACCACGAGACCCCCGCGGCCCGGTGGCGCGGCCACTGGGCCGTCGCGAACCAGCCACCGGGGTCCGACGTCGTCGAGGAGGACCGCCATCAGCAGCGAACCGGGCGCGGGGCGCCAACCCAAAGCCACCCTTCGCAAGGCCGCGACCAGCTGGAACCGCCTCGCTTACCACCTCGCAGACCACCCACCGTCGCCGCCATGTCACGGTCTCAGCCGGAGGCAACCGCCGCCCGATCAAGCTCCTCGCCACCAGATGTCGACTTTGCCGAGCCCCTGGAGGCGTGGCGGAGGGTGGACCAGGACCAGTTCCTTCGTGAAATGTGCGAACGCCGACCCCGAGACGGCATTGTCACAACAGTTACCGGTCCGTCCCGGTGAGCGGCAAATATGGGTATCACGGCGCTACGCGCCGAAGGCCTTGGCGCAGGCTCCATCAACTCGATCCAAATTCAGCCGCTTCGTTCGAGTTCGGACCGTGTGACCCAGCTATCGGTGAACCCGTCTGACCAAAGACCAGCAGCAAAGGCAGATTGACAACGTCCTGTCTGCACAGCGGGTTTTACCAAAGCCTTCTCAGGCAGAGCCTCAGCGCATTATCATTTCGATGATGTCAAGGAGCTGACAACGGTGAAGAAGCTGAGCGCGACCGTCGCGACCGTCCTGGCGCTCGTGACTGCGGCGGGGGCTGGCAATGCTTCTCCTGGCTATGCCGACGCGGCTGGCGCCTGTGGCTCGCGGGCGGCTGTCTACAACCGCTCAAGTCCGCCGACCTACAGGCACGTTGTCGTCATCATGGACGAGAACGTCAAACCGGCCACACTCGCCAACGCCAACGCACCCTACATTCACAGCCTGATCGCTGCCTGCGGCTCCGAGAAGAACATGCACGGCTCGACCCACCCGTCGGCGCCCAACTACATGGCAGCCACCTCCGGAGTGCCTACTGCCGTCGGGGCCAAGAGCTCCTACAACAACATCTTCAACCAGCTCAATGGCAATTGGAAGTCCTACGAGGAGTCCATGGCCAGGAGCTGCGGGGCCTCGAGGAAGCCGTACCAGGCGGGCCATAACCCGGCTTACTGGTACACCGACCTGCGCGCTCCGCTCAACCACTGCACCAGCAACGACGTGCCACTCACCCAGTTCGACCCCGACAATCTGCCCGCCTTTTCCTGGGTCACACCAAACCAGTGCAACGACATGCATTACGTGAGCGGCTGTCCTGGCACCTCGGCGACCCGGATCACCGCAGGCGACAGCTGGCTCAGCAGCTTCCTGCCGCAGGTCCTCTCCTCGACGGACTACCTGAACGGGAACACCCTGGTGCTGCTCACCTGGGACGAGGGGGAGGGCAAAGGCACTGCCGGTGAGGACTGCTCCGACCCGGCGAGGTACACCCCGCACCCCTCCTGCGACATCCCCACGGTCGTGATGTCGGCATACATCACCCCTGGAGCTACTGACGCCTCAGACCAAAGCCTTTACACCCTCCTGGGCACAGTCCAGGACATCCTGAAGTTGCCGCGCATCAAGGGATCCGCCACGCATCCCGCGTCCTTGCGGCCCGGACTCGGTTTTTGACTTGAAGGAGAACCGACGGCAGTAGGGCTCGGCCTCTGATGATCCCGTCGCTGGCTCGTGAGCTGGGCTGGCTGCTCCCGAACCAGTTACCGACAGACCTACAGCGACGAGAACGGCCGTGATCATGCCTGGCGGGGTTGCGGACAACACCATCACTCTGCCCGTAGCCACCGCTCAGATCGGCGCACCCTGACAGGTGATCTGTCCGTGGTGGCTCACTGTGGCGGCAGGAGAACTGCTTCCGTTGCACCCGGAGGCACTTCGACCACGACTCCTTCGGCTTCTACGGCTCCTACGGCTCCTACGGCTCCTACGGCTCCTACGGCTCCTACGGCTCCTACAGCGCCACCCAGGGCGACCCGGACTCGGTGACGTGCCCAACCCTGCCCGAAACCCACCTACCCGACCGTGCGCGCCGACCGGTCTGCTTGGCTGGCGCACCTCCCGTGAGGCGTACGAACGACTCCTCGCTGGCCAACCCGTCGCCTCGACGGGTCGACACCGACCTGGCCTGCGACACGAGATCAGAACGAGCCCCTGGCCCCGAAGAGACTACGGCGCCCCGAACGGAATCCTGTGCCCGCGCCGCGTGCGCACCGGTGCGGTCAAAGTCAACACCGCGTAGGCGGCTCTCCGCCACGGCGGGCAGCCGCAAGAGCTGACACCCACCTGCGCGGTCCGTCGTCGTGCCGCGAGCCGATCGGGCGCTGGGCGAACGCCCGTCTCAACGCCCGCTGTTGGGTGAGGAGAGCTCACTGGCGGACGTCTCGCCTTCGTTCCCGCCCGACGTGGGTCGCTTGGCGTGTCCGATCCGCACGAACCCCGAGAAGCCGTGGTGGCGGCGAAGGGCGAACCAGACGAGGGGGGCGGCCAGCAACACGATGAGCAGGATGAGGCCGGTCGCTCCCGTCGAGACCCCGAGCAGCTTCAGGGCCGAGGCGAGCAGCACGAAAGCGAGGGCGCGGCGTACAAAACCACCGGGGGCTCGTGAGGAGATGCGGGCGCCGACCCAGGCGCCAGGCACGCAGCCGATGAGCAACGACAACGTCAGGCTGAGCTGGAAGTCGCCGAACAGCACGTGTCCGAGCGCAGCGGCCGCGACCAGAGGCACGGCCTGCACCAGGTCGGTGCCGACCAGCTGGCTGGCCTTGAGCGCCGGGTAGAGGGCCATTAGCGCGATGATGATGAGCGAGCCGGAGCCGACCGAGGTCATGCCCACGATGACGCCGCCGAGGATGCCGACGACGACGGTCGGCAGAACGCGCACGACGACCTCCGGGCGATCCTGGGGGAGCCGCTCGGCACTTCCGTCACGCCGGCGGGCCCGTTCGGCCAGGCGCACGTAGGCCCGCACCGACAGCCCGGCAGCAGCCACCAGCAGGGCGACTCCCAAGGCGATCTGGATGCCGTGCTGCACCGCTTCACCGTCACCCATCGCCCGGGTGATGAGCACGCCACAGAAGGCGGCCGGTACCGATCCGATCGCGAGCCACTTCACGAGCGACAGGTTCACCGTGCCCCGTCGCAGGTGCACGATCGACCCGACCGGTTTCATCACGGCGGCAGCGACCAGGTCGCTTGAGACGGCGGTGAGAGGTGGGATGCCGAAGAAGATCACCAGTACGGGGGTCATGAGGGCGCCACCGCCCATGCCCGTGAGTCCGACGACGACGCCGATTCCGAAAGTGGCGGCGACCAGGAGCCAGTCGATGTCCATGGCTTAGTTCTCTCGTAGTTGTGGTGATGACGGGTGGGACGGTTCGGGCAGCCAGCCGCCCGACTCGAGCAGGTGCACCACGCTCGCGAGCGCGGTCGTCCGGTCGTCCACTTCGGTGTCGACGGCCAGGTCGGCGTCGGTGGGTTCTTCGTAGGGGTCGGAGATTCCGGTGAACTCGGGGATGAGCCCGGCCCGCGCCTTGGCGTACAGACCCTTGAGGTCGCGCCGTTCGCACTCCTCGAGCGAGGTGTTGACGTGCACGAGCACGAAGTCGCCGACGGCCTGAGCCATGGCGCGCACGGCCGCTCGGGTCGCAGCGTACGGTGCGATCGGCGCACAGATGGCGATCCCACCGTGCCGGGCCACCTCCGCTGCGACGAACCCGATGCGGCGAACGTTCAGCTCGCGGTCGGCCTTGCTGAAGCCGAGGCCCGACGACAGCATCGTGCGCACGACGTCGCCGTCGAGCAGGCTCACCGTGCGGTCGCTGTGCGTGGTGACCCAGTCACTGACGTCGCGGGCCAGGGTTGACTTGCCCGAGCCCGACAGCCCGCTGAACATCAGCACCAGTCCCCGTTCGGTGCGGGGGCGTCGCCAGCGCAGTAGTCGAGCACGGATGGGCTCTGAGACAGCCTCGAGGGCGGGGGAGTCGATGTTGCCCACCTCGAGCTCAGCCAGAACCGACAGCCAGGACTCTGTCGCCGGCGAGGCGTCGTCGGGGTCGAGGAACAGGGTCGGCGACCCGCCCAGTGCCTGGCCCAACCGGGCGGCGAGCACCGTGTTCGTGGCCGGGTCACGCCAGGCGAGAGGGGCCGAGATGACCCGCACGTCGGTCAGCCCCAGGTCGGCGATCCAGAGGCGTGCGATGTCGCCCATGACCTGCGGAGGCACGGTCGCCGACGGGTCGTCGGTGATGACGACCAGAACGGGCTGCAGCGATGCAGACCGACCGGCTGCGCCACTACCATCGGCGTGCCGGCCGCCACCGAGGGCTTCGTGGAGGAGCGCTGCGTCTGCGGCCACCGGAGGGCGGCCGAGGACGACGACGGTGCGCGGCTGGTCGGGCCAGAGATCTTCGGCCGCGACGGCATCGCGTCGTGCGGGGCCCGACTCTCGCTCGCGCAGGCGGGACAGGGCTCCCCGCAGGGTCTGCCCGTCGCCCGGCTCTGCGTCCATCAGATCGAGCCGGGCCAACGGCGTGAGCTCCTCGTCACGCAGCACGATGCCCCCCTGAGCACGCACGGCAGCGGCCAGATCGGCAGCGAGGTCAAGCGACACGACCGTCTCTGCGTCGGTCGGTGCGGTCGGCGTGGTCGTGACTGGTTCGTCAGAGACCAGTGGCCCGCCCAGCAGCTGCCCGATCGGCAACAGTCTGAGCAGGGCGAGGTCGATGTCTCGTGCGACGAGGTGGTCGACCTGCACGTCTGGAAGGTCGACCTGTGGTCGGTCGGTCTGGGTGGAAATGGTGCAAACTCCTCGGGCGCGATGCAGGCGGGTACGGACGACCCGGGCGAACGCGTTCACGCTACCGCCAACTCACACCAAACACGTGTGAAATGAGAATGTTCGCGTCAGACGCTCGGGCAGACCCGAACGAACGGGCGCGCTGTGTCCGCTCGTGGTGGGGCCGACCTGCCGGTGCTCGCTGTCGGTGACCACTGTCCCTGGCCTGAACTACGCTTGCGAGGCTCCGGGGTTCTCTCCCGGACGCCGCCTCAGCGACAAGGAACCACTCAGCGCATGTCCGTGACCGCCGTCTGCGAGTCCCTCCGCCTCGACGACCGGGTTCGTGCCGTGCTCGGCGCCCTCGAGCACCCCCTGGTCGACATCACCGTCGCAGGTGGGGCCCGCGCGCCGCTCATCGCCACCCTCGCGCGACAGGGTGGCTCCCGCCTCGAGACCGACGTCGCGCCGCGCACGCCGAGGGCGACCGCACCGATCGTGGTGGTCACGGCGACCACCCGTGAGGCCGACGACCTCGCCGAGGCCCTCGGTTCGTTCCTGCCGCCGCAGACGATCGCCACCTTCCCGAGCTGGGAGACCCTGCCCCACGAGCGCCTCAGCCCCCGTAGCGACACGGTCGGTCGGCGGTTGGCCGTGCTGCGGCGAGTCGCCCACCCCGAGCCCGACGACAGCGCGTACGGTCCGCTCGAGGTGGTCGTGGTGCCGGTGCGAGCCCTGCTGCAGCCGATCGCCACCGGGCTCGCCGACCTCCTGCCGGTGTCCTTGCGCGTCGGCCAGGAGCGCCCCCTCGAGGAGGTCGTCGACGCACTGGCCGCGGCCGCGTACACCCGCACCGACCTGGTCGAGCGACGTGGTGAGTTCGCCGTGCGCGGCGGCTTGCTCGACGTGTTCCCGCCCACCGAGCAGCATCCGGTACGCATCGAGTTCTGGGGCGACACCGTCGAGGAGATCCGCTGGTTCAAGGTGGCCGACCAGCGCAGCCTCGAAGTGTCCGAGCACGGGCTGTGGGCGCCGCCCTGCCGCGAGCTGCTGCTCACCGAGAGTGTGCGTGCTCGCGCCCGGGCGCTCGCGCCGCAGCTTCCCGGCGTCGCCGACCTGCTCGAGAAGGTGGCCGAGGGCATCGCCGTCGAGGGGATGGAGTCGCTCGCGCCTGCCCTCGTCGACGGCATGGAGTCGATGCTCGACACGTTCCCGCAGGGCTCGATGGTGCTGCTCTCCGACCCTGAGCGCATCCGCACTCGCGCTCACGACCTGGTCGCCACGAGCGCCGAGTTCCTCGACGCGAGCTGGTCGAACGCGGCCGCCGGCAACGTCGTGCCCATCGACCTTCAGTCGGTGCTCGGCACCGCCTCCTACTGGGGCCTCGCCGACGTGCGCGCCCACGCGCTCGACATCGGTGCCCGGTGGTGGTCACTGACCAGCTTCACCGCCGACGCTGAGCTGGCGCAGCTGACGGGGCTATCTGCGGATGCCGTGCCCCCCGTCGGCTCCGCCCTGACCTTCGACCTCGGCACGGCCGACGTCGAGGCGTTCCGCGGCAACACAGAGGCAGCGGTATCGGCATTGGCCGGCTGGGCGAGAGACGGTTGGTCGGTGCTCGTCGTCGTCGACGGTCCCGGCCTCGCGAGGCGGGTCACCGAGATCCTCGGTGAGAACGAGGTGCCGGTCACCATGTCCGAGGCCGACCCCGGCGCACCGCTGGCGGCCGGCATCGTGCACGTCACCACCGGGTCGCTGGGCCGCGGCTTCCTGCTGCCTGCGCAGCGCCTCGCGGTGGTCGCCGAGAGCGACCTGACGGGTCAGCCCGGGGGTGGCACGACGACCAAGGACATGCGCCGGATGCCGTCACGACGCCGAAACCAGGTCGACCCCCTCTCGCTGCGGCCGGGTGACCACGTCGTGCACGAGCAGCACGGCGTGGGTCGCTTCGTCGAGATGATGCAGCGCACGGTTCAGGGTGCAACCCGCGAGTACCTCGTGATCGAGTACGCCCCGAGCCGTCGGGGCCAGCCGGGCGACCGGCTCTTCGTGCCGACCGACCAGCTCGACCAGGTGACCAAGTATGTCGGTGGCGAAGACCCCGGCCTCAACAAGATGGGGGGCAGCGACTGGAGCAAGACGAAGTCGCGGGCCAAGCGCTACGTCAAGCAGATCGCCGCAGACCTCATCCGGCTCTACAGTGCCCGCCAGGCCACCGTGGGCCATGCCTTCAGCCCCGACACCCCCTGGCAGCGTGAGCTCGAGGAGGCGTTCGCCTACGTTGAGACGCCCGACCAGCTGGTCAGCATCAACGAGGTCAAGGCCGACATGGAGAAGCAGGTGCCGATGGACCGGCTCATCTGCGGCGACGTCGGCTACGGCAAGACCGAGATCGCCGTGCGGGCTGCCTTCAAGGCGATCCAGGACGGCAAGCAGGTAGCCGTGCTCGTGCCGACGACGCTGCTCGTCAGCCAGCACCAGCAGACCTTCAGCGAGCGCTACGCGCAGTTCCCCGTCAAGGTCGTCTCGCTCTCACGCTTCCAGAGCGACAAGGAGGCCAAGGAGGTGCTGGCCGGCCTGGCCGACGGGTCGGTCGACCTCGTCATCGGCACCCACCGGCTGCTGGCCAAGGAGGTGACGTTCAAAGACCTCGGTCTGGTCGTCATCGACGAGGAGCAGCGCTTCGGCGTCGAGCACAAGGAGCTGCTCAAGACGATGCGCACGGCGGTCGACGTGCTCTCGATGTCGGCGACCCCCATCCCGCGCACCCTCGAGATGGCCGTGACCGGCATCCGTGAGATGTCCACTCTCGCAACGCCGCCGGAGGAGCGTCACCCCGTGCTCACCTTCGTCGGGGCCTACGACGAGAAGCAGATCACGGCAGCCATCCGCCGCGAGCTGCTGCGCGAGGGCCAGGTCTTCTTCGTGCACAACAAGGTGCGCAGCATCGACAAGGCGGCGGCGCGGCTGCGTGAGCTCGTGCCCGAGGCCCGTATCGCCACGGCACACGGCCAGATGGGCGAGCACCAGCTCGAGGCCGTCGTCGGCGACTTCTGGGAGAAGCGCTACGACGTGCTCGTGTGCACCACCATCATCGAGACCGGTCTCGACATCAGCAATGCCAACACCCTCATCGTCGAGCGCTCCGACATGTTCGGCCTGAGCCAGCTGCACCAGCTGCGCGGTCGAGTCGGCCGGGGCCGCGAACGGGCCTACTCCTACTTCCTCTACCCGCCCGAGAAGCCGATGACCGAGACCGCGCACGACCGGTTGCGCACCATCGCCAGCAACACCGATCTCGGCTCGGGCATGGCCGTGGCCATGAAAGACCTCGAGATCCGCGGCGCGGGCAACCTGCTCGGCGGCGAGCAGTCAGGTCACATCGCCGGCGTCGGCTTCGACCTGTACATCCGCCTCATCGGGGAGGCGGTCGCCGACTTCCGCGGCGAGACAACCGACGTGCCGGCCGAAATCAAGATCGAGCTGCCGGTCGATGCCCACCTGCCGCACGACTACGTGCCGGGGGAGCGGCTGCGCCTCGAGGCCTACCGCAAGCTCGCGACGGTCGAGACCTTCGAGGCCGTCGACGAGATCGAGGCCGAGCTGCGCGACCGCTACGGCGCGCTGCCCGAGCCGGTGCGTAACCTGCTCGAGGTAGCGAGGCTGCGGGTCGTGGCCCGCCAGGCCAAGATCGGCGACGTGGGCGCCCAGGGCAAGGTCGTGCGGTTCGGGCCGGTCAGAGAGCTGCGCGAGAGCCAGCTGCTGCGGCTCATGCGCCTCTACCCCGGCACCATCGTCAAGGAGGCGCTCGGCACCATCCTCGTACCCATGCCGATGACGGCCAGGGTGGGCGGCAAGCCGTTGCGCGACGTGGAGGTGCTGGCCTGGGCCCGGCGGCTGATCACCGCCGTGCTGCTCGATGACATCGCCGCCGGGCACGCTGTGTCAACGACAGCAGCGAGCGCCCCGTAGGATGTCACCGCACCCGCCCGAGGAGGAACAGCAGTGAAGGCTCGGTCAGTTCTGTCAGCTCTGTCAGCTCGACCGGTGAGGCGACTGGCCGTCACCGCGGCACTCGGACTCACGGCGTCCACTTTGCTCGGTGGGTGTGGCTTCGAGACCCGCCAGCAGGCCGCCGCTATCGTCAACGGGCACGTCATCCACGAGGCTGACGTGCAGGAGACCGCGAAGCAGCTCAAGGCCGCCAAGTTCGACACCGCGGAGAGCATCGTGGTCACGGGGCTCATCGCGGCTCCGTTGCTCGACGAGGCGCTGGCCAGCACGGGGGGCTTCCAGCCTGACGCCAGCTACGCGTCCGCCCTCGCCGCCATCTCGAACCCGACCGAGACGACCAAGGCCTTCGTCTTCGCGGCCACGGTGTTGCAGCAGGAGCAGGTTCCGCCGGCCGTCGAGGCGAAGTACCAGGCTGCGGTCAAGAGCGCAGATGTGTCGGTCAACCCGAAGTTCGGGTCGTTCGTCACCACGGCCGGCCCGGTCTTCTTCGCCCTCGGCCCGGCCACGCCGTCGTGGATCAAGCCGTCGCAAGCTACGAGCCCCGCACCGACCGCACCGGCCGCCCCGTAGCGACACTGATCTCGCCGCGAGGCCAGCCGTGACCACCCGTGTCGTCATCCTCGTCAGCTCGCCGCGCACCGCGCCCGGGCTCCTCACCCGTGACGCCTGGTTGGCCGTCGGTGCGGCCGACGCCGTGTGGGGCGTCGTCGACGAGCCGCAGGCCCAGGCCCTGCTCGAGGCGGGCGTCGTCGTCGAGCCCCGCGATCGCACCGACGCAGCAGCTCTGGCCCGCGACCTGGTCTCGGCCGCAGGGTCGGGTGAGGTCGTCTGGGTCGGCTCGTCCGACGGCGACCCGGGCCTGAGCGATGCCATCGCGGTGGAGGTCACCCGGTTGCCGGAACCACCCGAGGTCGAGCTGCTCGTCGGGTCCTTCGACGTCCCCGGATCTCGGTTGCTCGACGTGGTCGCGGTGATGGACCGGCTTCGCTCGCCGGGAGGCTGCCCCTGGGACGCCGAACAGACCGCGCAGAGTCTGGTGCCCTACCTGCTGGAGGAGACCCACGAGGCCATTGAGGCCATCGAGTCGGGCAACCCCGACCACGTTCGTGAAGAGCTCGGTGACCTGTTGCTGCAGGTGGCGTTCCAGTCGCGCGTCGCGCAGGAGCACGAGAGCGCACCGTTCGGCATTGATGAGGTCGCCGGCGGTCTGGTCGAGAAGCTGGTGCGCCGCCACCCCCACGTCTTCGCCGACGTCGAGGCAGCCGACTCCGCTGCAGTAGAACGCAACTGGGACAGTATCAAGGCGCACGAGAAGTCGCACCGCACCCATCCACTTGACGGGGTGCCGCCCTCCTTGCCGTCGCTGGCTCGCGCCCAGAAGGTCGTCGGCCGGCTCGAGAAGGCCGGGCGCGCCGACCTCGTCGATGCCGAGATCGAGCAGCACGGCCTCGGCGCCGAGCTGCTGCAGCTCGTGCGTCGCGGGCGGTCGCAGGGTATCGACGCCGAAGGCGCCCTCCGTGCGGTGCTGCGCCGGCTCGAGGATGCCGCCGGCCTCCGAACCTGAACGTCGAGAGGGCAGCTCGTGCCCTCTCGACGGTACGGGTATGAAGTTAGAGAGCCAGTAGGGCTCGGTAGGGCCCGGTAGGGCTCAGTAGGCACCTGAGGAGCCGAGGACCGCCTTCACGGTGCGCATCATGATGCTCAGGTCTTGCACCATCGACCAGTTGTCGACGTAGTAGAGGTCGAGGCGCACCGTGTCGTCCCACGACAGGTCGCTTCGTCCGGAGACCTGCCACAGACCGGTCAGTCCCGGACGAACGTGCAGGCGGCGTTGGACGTCGGGGTTGTACCGGCGCACCTCGGCGGGCAGGGCCGGACGGGGCCCGACCAGGCTCATGTCGCCCCGCAGCACGTTGACGAACTGCGGAACCTCGTCGATCGAGAACCGGCGGATGAGCTGGCCGACCTTGGTGATGCGCGGGTCGTTCATGGCCTTGAAGAGCACGCCCTCGGCGTTCTCGTTGAGGTGCGAGACGCTCGCAAGCTTGCTCTCGGCGTCGATGACCATGCTGCGGAACTTCAGGCACTCGAAGAACTGCCCGTCGCGCCCGACCCGGGTCTGACGGAACAGCACCGGCCCACCGTCGCCGAGCTTGATGGCCAGCGCGACGGCGATCAGCACCGGCGAGGCGAGCACCAGGGCCACCGCTGCGCCGACGATGTCGAACAGTCGTTTGGAGGTGCGCGAGGCGCCGAGGCTCTGCGGCTCCTCCACGTGCACGAGGGGCAGGCCGCCGACCGGCCGCATAGCCATGCGTCCTGAGGAGATGTCGCTGAGGGCGGGCACGACGGCCATCTGTACGTGGCGGCCCTCGAGGTCCCAGGCGATCCGGCGGAAGTCGGTGGCCGTCGGGAAGGCTCCCTCGGTGAACACGACGAGGTCGGCCTTCATCTCGAGCACCGCGGCGGAGGTGGCTGTGGTGCTGCCCACGACGGTCACCCCTCCGTCGGTGACCGGCCGATGAGCGTGGTCGGGAATCACGGCACCGACGATGTCGTAGCCGAGCCAGGTCTCTCGCCCGAGCACGGCCGCCACGTCATCGACGTGTGACGCGCCGCCCGAGAGCAGTACCCGCGTGGTCAGACGGCCCTGGCGATGGGCATGGTGCACCAGTCGACGGGCACCGAACCGCCAGATCAGCAGGCTCGGAACGCCGACGGCGAAGAGCAGCACGAAGAACCCGCGGGAGAGGTTGAACTGGGCGAGGTAGCTCGAGATGCCGATGAGGCCGGCGGTCATGCCGGAGGCGAAGATCACCTTGGCGTACTCGCTGGTGCCCACGCCCAGATGGGTGCGGGCGTAGGCCCCGTTGGCCACCAGGACCAGCATCCACAGCGCAATCATGTAGCCGCTCACCGACTGCGCGACGACGGTGAGGTCGCTGTTCTCCGCGAGACCTAACTGTTTTCGGCCGGCGCCGGCGATGAGTGTCGCGGCAACGACGATCAGCAGGTCCCCACCTGCGATCCCGAACTGCACGGCCCGCAATGATCTCGAACGTCGGGTGAGCGGCTGGTTGACCGGCCGCGCACCGATGTCGAGCAAAACTGATTCACGCATGGCTTGACCCATGGTTAAACCCCCACCCCCCGGCGAGCTGAATGATGTTCCTCTGTCACCCCCTGTGACGATCATGAGTATGCCGGTTGTCGGGGACGCTGTGGCCAGAATGCGGTTTTTTCGTCAACAAGCGGGGCGGTGAAGCATCTCGATGGGCTCGGACGGATTTCGAGGCCGGATGCCGGGTCGCTGCCTCGGCCGGGGGGCTGAGCGGGCTAGGCTCGCCCTGACCGACATAGGCACGTAACCAGGAGAGCCCGTGGCCAGCATTGAAGAGATCGGCGCCCGCGAGATCCTCGACTCTAGGGGCAACCCCACCGTCGAGGTCGAGCTGCGTCTCGACGACGGAACCTTCGCGAGAGCCGCTGTGCCATCAGGTGCCTCGACCGGCGCCTTCGAGGCCTCCGAGCGACGCGACGGTGACAAGGGTCGCTATCTCGGCAAGGGTGTCCAGCAGGCGGTCGATGCCGTTATCGAGGAGATCAACCCCCGGTTGGTCGGCTTCGACGCGAGCGAGCAGCGGCTCATCGACGCCGAGATGATCGCCCTTGACGGTTCGCCGAACAAACAGACGCTGGGCGCCAACGCGATTCTCGGCGTCTCACTGGCCGTTGCCCACGCCGCCGCCGAGTCGGCCGGCCTGCCCCTCTTCCGCTACCTCGGGGGGCCGAACGCCCACGTCCTGCCCGTACCGATGATGAACATCCTCAACGGGGGGTCGCACGCCGACTCCAACGTCGATATCCAGGAGTTCATGATCGCCCCGATCGGTGCTCCCACCTTCCGCGAGGGCCTGCGTTGGGGCGCCGAGGTCTACCACTGCCTCAAGAAGGTGCTGCACGACCGTGGCCTCGCCACCGGGCTGGGAGACGAGGGTGGGTTCGCCCCCGACCTCGAGTCGAACCGGGCCGCGCTCGACCTGATCCTCGAGGCGATCACCCAGGCCGGCTACCGGCCCGGTCGCGACATCGGTCTCGCCCTCGACGTGGCCGCCTCCGAGTTCTACGGCGAAGACGGCACCTACGCCTTCGAGGGCGGCAGCAAGAGCGCCGACGAGATGGTGGCCTACTATGCCGAGCTCGTCGAGGCCTACCCGCTCGTCTCCATCGAGGACCCCCTCAACGAGGACGACTGGGACGGCTGGAAGTCGATGACCGACCTGCTGGGCGAGAAGGTTCAGATCGTGGGTGACGACCTGTTCGTGACCAACCCTGAGCGGCTCGCCCGCGGCATCGCCAACCAGACCGCCAACGCCCTCCTCGTCAAGGTCAACCAGATCGGCACCCTGACCGAGACTCTTGACGCGGTGACGCTGGCGCAGACCAACGGCTACCGCTGCATGATGAGCCACCGCTCCGGTGAGACCGAGGACGTCACCATTGCCGACCTCGCCGTGGCCACGAACTGCGGACAGATCAAGACCGGTGCTCCGGCGAGGTCTGAGCGAGTTGCGAAGTACAACCAGCTGTTGCGCATCGAGGAGGAGCTCGACGATGCGGCGGTCTACGCCGGGGTCGGGGCTTTCCCGCGGTTCGACGCCGCACGGTTCACCTCGAAGCACTGATCGTCGTGGCCGACCACACACCCCCTCGCGAGGGCCGCTCGGCAGCGAGTCGGCCCTCGCCGGGGCCGCGCCCCACCGGCCGGAAGGCTGCGGGGGCCGGCTCGGCGGGAACGGTTCGTGCCGAGACACAGCGGCCGGCCTCGCGCAGCACGAGCGGTGCAGTGTCGGGCCGCTCCACCAGCACGACGGCGGGAAAGGCTGCGGGCTCGCGGTCCGGGTCGCGTACGGGTCCTGCGAGACCCGGTAAGGCCGGACCGGGCCGAACCGGTCCAGGCAAGCCCAGGCCCGCTCTGGCGGCGCGTCCGCGCACGGCGGCGCCGCTCCCTCCGTCTCCGTCGACCGCCTGGGTGCGCGGCGCCATCCTGTTCGGGATCGTGGTCATGCTCGCTGTGACCCTCGTGCCGACACTGCGCTCGGTGCTCGCTCAGCGCAGCGACACCGCAGCGCTCCAGCAGAGCATTGCCGCCCAGCGCGAGAGCGTGTCGAGTCTCGAACGCCAGGCCGCGCTCTGGAAGGACCCCGACTACATCGAGGTCCAGGCCCGCCAGCGTCTGAAGTTCGTGCGTATCGGAGACCGCGCCTACACGGTCGTCGACCCCACTCGTGATGCGTTGAAGCAGGCCACGGCGCCGGCTCCGGTTGTCTCCGCCCCGCTGGCCAACGACGCCTCGCCCTGGTATGGCAAGCTGTGGCAGTCGGTGCAGATTGCCGACCGCCCCGCCGCCGGGCTTCCGCAGAAGCAGTGATGAGCGGCACCGGAAGGGTGGAGTGCAGCGCTGACCAGCAGTCGGGCGCCGCGGTGTCCCGCCCCGACCTCGATGCCGTCGAGCTCCAGCTCGGGCGTCCGCCCCGCGGCGTTGCCGGAGTGGCCCACCGCTGTTCGTGCGGCCAACCCGACGTGGTGCGCACCGAGCCGCGGCTGCCCGACGGGTCGCCGTTCCCGACGACCTACTACGCCACCTGTCCCCGCCTCACCGGGGCGATCAGTACCCTCGAGACGGCCGGCGTGATGAGGTCGATGACGGCCAGGTTGGCCGAGGATGCCGCACTGGCCGACGCCTACCAGCGCGCCCACGAGCATTACCTCGCAAGGCGTTCCGAGCTGGGCGAGGTGCCCGAGATCAACGAGGTCAGTGCCGGCGGAATGCCGACGCGCGTCAAGTGCCTCCACGTGCTCGTCGCGCACTCCCTCGCGTCCGGCCCGGGCGTCAACCCGCTCGGCGACGAGGCGCTCGCGATGTTGCGGGAGTGGTGGAAGCCCACCTCGTGTGCGCAGCTGCACTCCGAGAGCCAGATCCTGCCCGACACTCACCACGAGGGAGGCTCCGATGGCGACTGAACCCACCTACCCGGTGATGGCGGCAGGCCCAGCGACGTGAGCAGCTCAGGCCGCCCAGGCAGCTGCGGTAGCAGGAACGGCGAGGATGCCGTCCGCGTCGGAGCGGTCGACTGCGGCACCAACTCGATCCGTCTGCTCATCGCCGATGTCGACCCGGGCACGGGCGTGCTCACCGACCTCCGTCGCCGAATGGAGATCGTGCGGCTCGGCTACGGCGTCGACCGCACCGGGGTCATCGACCCCGACGCGATGGCACGCACCCTTCGCGTCGCGGCCGAGTACGCCCGCGAGTGCCGTGAGCTCGGCGCCACGTCGGTGCGGTTCGTCGCCACGTCCGCATCTCGCGATGCGCGCAACGCGGCCGAGTTCATCTCCGGAGTGCAGTCCGCCTTTGACGAGCACTGGGGTGGGAGGGTAGCGCCGGAGGTCGTCTCGGGCGAGGAAGAGGCCGCTCTGTCGTTCGCGGGAGCCACCGGTGGCCTCGTTGCGAAAGGAATACTTGGCCCCTACCTCGTGGTCGACCTCGGCGGTGGCTCGACCGAGTTCGTTCGCGGCACCGACTCGGTCGAGTCCGCGCGCTCCGTCGACATCGGCTGCGTGCGCCTCACGGAGCGGCACCTGATGAGCGACCCGCCTACCGATGATGAGATGGCCGCCGCCCGGGCCGACGTCGACGCCGCGATCGACCTCGCCGCCGAGCAGGTCGACTTCAGCGGCATCCAGGCCCTGGTAGGTCTCGCCGGCAGCGTCACCACGATCACGGCGTACGTGCTGGGACTGATGGCCTACGACCCGGAGGCCATCCATCTCGCCCGCACGAGCGTGCCAGACGTACTGGCCGCGGCCGACGAGCTGCTGCACATGACCCGCGCCGATCGCGCCACCCTGCCGTTCATGCACCCTGGTCGGGTCGACGTCATCGGGGCGGGTGCGTTGGTCTGGGGCCGCATCGTCGAGCGGGTGGCGGCCGAGGCCGGGATCACGGAGGTCGTCACGTCGGAGCACGACATCCTCGACGGAATCGCCCTCTCACAGGTGCCCTAGACTCCCTTCGTGGACAGGGTGTGGTCAGGGCTTCGCGACGCCTTCGCGGTCGTCAGCGACGGCCTTCGCCTCGTGGCACGGCACCTGCCCACCCTGCTGACCCTCTTCCTCCTCGGGGCGGCGGTGCGCGGCGCCGTGATCTGGCTGGCCGTCAACGTCAGCGACGAGCACCCCGTGCTGGCCCAGCTGCTGCTGCCGCTGGCCCCGATCGGCACCCTCGCCGCGATCATCTTCATGCTGCGGGCGCTGTCGCCGTCGTTGCGGCACGCGAGCTTCGACCCGGTCGACACTGAGGCGGCGCCGGCTGGGACCGGCACCGGAACAGCGGCCGTTGACGTCGCGGCGAGCCCGGCCTCCGAGCTGGAGGCGCCCAAACGGCTCACCCGTGCCGCCGGGCGCCGACTGGGGCTGCTGGCCAGCCTGCTGGTGCCCTTCCTGACCGTCTACTCGGCGCAGGGTTTTCTCGAGGCCGACCGGCGCCAGTTCATCAACATGGCGGCGTTCAACGAGTTTCGCGAGAGCGCCGACTTCTTCTACGGCTCCACCTCGGGCCCCAACCGCTTTCTCATCGGCACCGGGCTGGCCCTCGTCGGGGTCATCGTGGTGGCGTTCGCGCTACGGCGCCTCATCAACCACTTCGAGCTGGCCGAGAAGTACACCGGCGTCGGGCTGGTGGCCGCCTACATCGAGATCTTCTGGATCTTCGCGCTCGCGAACGGCGCCGACCAGCTGCTGCGACTCTTCGCCGACTGGCGCGACTCCCGCGCCTTCAGCGTGTGGGTGCTCGAGCGGTGGAACGGGCTGGTCGAGGTGCTCGGCCCCATCGGGGTGCCGCTACGAGCCGTGGTCGAGTGGGTGACAGGGCTGCTGGCCAACGGCACCGACCTCGTGGTCGTGCCGATCGCCTGGCTCACCGTCGGCGCGGTCGCCTACGGGCGCAGCGCCAACCTGGGCCCGACCGCCGGCGTTGACGCGGGCGGTTGGCGTCGTCGCGTGCCGGCCCTCGGGGCCGTCGCCACTCGCCTCCCCGGGCCGCTACGCCGAGTGGGGCGCAGCGCCACCGCCGACGTGCGGGAGCGCTTCGCCACCTTCGCCGGGGGAGTACGCCTGCTCGTGGTCGCCGGGCTCGTGCCGATGCTGCTCTTCTGCATCGTCTTCACGGTTGCTCGGGGGGTGCAGTGGGCCGTGGCCGAGCTGCTGCGACAGCTGCGCGGGCCGGTGGAGGTCTTGCCCGGCAGCGCGTTCCTGCCGTGGTTCGACCTCATCGAGACCGGCTTCTACACGGTGCTGCTGGTCGGGCTCATCGCCGCGGCCGTCGACCGCATCATCGTGCGCCGCACCCAGACCGAGGCAGTGAGCGTCAGCGTGGGCTGACCGGTAGCGCCGCGAACGTGGGCCGGTCCCACCACACCCACACCTCGTCGGGGCGGGCACCGGCAACGGTGACCACGTAGGAGTCGACGTCGTAGGTAGCCGGTCGCTCCTCACCCTCATCGGTGACCGGCGACTCCTGACCGGGCAGCCAGCTCGGGCCCGGGCGGTCTGCCGGTGTGCACGGTGAGGGCGGCTCGCTGCCCTCGGAGGTGAAGGCCCGCGACCCGCTCTGCCACCGGGTGCCCTCAGCGTCGACCAGGGCGAGGGTGCAGCCGGTGAGGATGAGGCTCGGGTCGGCCTCCACGTGCAGGGTGACCTTCCACAGCATCCCGTCGGTGGGCAGCGTGAGCGGCTCACGTCTGCCCTGGTAACCGGGCAGGGTGTCTGCCGGCTCGACCGAGACCACCGAGAGGGCGGGCGTGATGGGCCAGCGGTGGTGGCCGTCGTCGTACTCGTCGACGAACCGCACCACCCCGGAGGCGTCGGGTCGCTGGGGGGAGCGCAGACCCTCCTCCCACCACAGGGTCTGCAGTCGCTGGGCGTTGCCGGCCAGGGCCGCCACGATCGCCACGGGCAGCAGCACCAACCCGAGCCGGTTGCGCCGCCACCAGCCCGTGCGCGTGGGCGTCACGGTGGGCTCGGTGGGCTCGGCGGGCTCGGCGGGCTCGGCGGGCTCAGTGGGAACGGTGGGCTCAGTGGGAACGCGGTGTCCGCCTGGTTCCTCGATCACTCGAGCCCCCGGTAGGTCGCCTCGACCGGCGCTGTGCGCCCGCGCCCGTAGTCGGAGAGCGATCCCGGGCCCACGGCATCCGTGAGGTCGGCCTCGGCCACGTCGTCCAGGGCGTCGTCGATGGCATTGGTCGACAGCTGGATGCGTGAACCGGCCAAGGCGTCTCGTGGCACCTCCACGACGGCCACGCAGTCGGCCGTGATGCCGGGCGGTGGGCGGAGGCAGGTGACCCCGTCGCGACCCGCGCTGAGAGAGGTCACGGTGAAGCGGCGGCCACGGCCGTCGAAGAGGGTGGCCTTCACGATCGTGCTGGTCTCGGCCCGGGGTGTCCAGGCGAAGCGGACCACGAGGAAGACGGCGTCGGTGCTCGCCGGGTAGGTGTAGGGCCGGGTGACCGTGGTGGCGCCTTCCACTCCGGTGATGGCGAGGTCACCGGTGCGCAGCGGGACCGCACCACCGCCGGGTGACACGGCGCGAACGAAGTTTCGCTGAGACCCCTCGCCGAACTCGGTGGTCGCCGTCGACGGCAGCAAGGAGCCGAGCGCCTGCGTCAGTGACAGACCGGCGACCACCAAGGCGCCCACCCCGAACGCGGAGCGCCGTGGTTGGGGGAGAGCCTGCAGCCGGGCGCCGACCCGGGTGCCGAGACGAGCGCCGAGACGAGCGCCGAGGCGCTGCCGGGTGGCGTTCATGGAGCGTTTCTCGCGGGCAGCGGGAGCGACCCGGAGGCTTGCGGCTCCGGGTCCTTCCAGTCGAAGTGGAAGTCGAGGCTGTCTTCGCGCCACGTGTGGCGGTTGACCACGGTGGTGACACGCGCGCCGGGCGCGGTGGTGCTCGACTGCTCGAAGAGGTACGCGACCCGATAGGTCAGGCCTGGTTGGGCAACGCCGAACACGGCCTTCTCGGGCATGGTGTAGACGGCGTAGGGGCGTGCCTCGTCGGCCGGAACCAGGGCGTCACCTCCGGCGCGGGGGAAGAAGCCGCTGGCGTCGGCGAGGCTGACGGCGCGGCTCAGCACGTCATAACCGACGGTGGCGTCGCTCGTGTTCTCGACCTCTGCCTCCACGATGATGAAACGTCCGCGCTTGGAGGTGTCGGGGTAGACCTGCGGGGTGTCGCCCTTCTTCTCGATGCCGCCGAAGCTGGTCGTCGTGTAGGCGTCGGTCACCCTCACCTGGAGCGGTTGCGCCGATACCGCCTGACCGGCCTGCAGCGCCACCACCGGGTCGGTGTCGACTTCGCGCAGGCCACCGAACAGGCCTGACACGAGCAGCACGACGAGCACTGTGGCCGTCGTCAGCTCGAACCACGAGCGACTCAGCACCCATCTGCGCACGCGCGCAACGCGGCTCACCCCCGCCTGCCTGACCACGGCGCGATGATACCTACCCCGTGCCGTGAGGTCGGGGACAGCGGCGCGGGACGGGCCACGTTCCAGGCCGGTGCGGCATCGGCAGGTGCTGCGGTCAGCCGACGGTCGAGCCGGAGACGGTCTGACGCCGGCTGGCCCGAAGGTCGCGGTTGAGATCGAGCAGGTCGGTCGGGTCGTTGGGATCAGATCCCCGACGCTGCAGCAGCATCCGCACGAGCATCCAGACCGCCACCGTGACACCGAGGGCTGCTGTGCCGTTGGCGAACGTGGCGTCGACGACGCCGTACGTGACCAGGAAGAGGGTGACCCAGATCATGGCCTCCGTGGACCGTCGCCCGAGTTGGGTCGCGGCCAGCACGACGCCACCCCAGAGCAGGTACCAGGGGTGCACCACCGGACCCGCTGCGCACAGCACCAGCAGGGCGAGGCCGGCCGCGAGCACAGGCTTTCGCGGCGCGAGCCGCCAGGTGATCCACCCGATCGCCGCGACCCCGACCACCAGCCCGATGCTCTGGGCGATAGGGAGCGGCTTGGCCACCAGAGAGGCAGGCAGACCCGAGAGGCGCATCAGCCCTTCGACCATGCTCCCCACGAGCGTCGACGGGGACAGCAGGGAGCGCAACGACACCGGCACCGAGAGGTTGGCGATCCAACCCCAGCCGAGGCCAGTGACTGCTGTGATCAGCGAGAAGGTCGCCGCGCTGACCAGGCCGTAGAGGGCGGTGGCTCGCAGCAGGGACGACAGTTTCGAGCGAGGTGAATTTTGGTCAGCCTGCATCGCCATGCCGATCACCCCGATCAGGGCGAGCACGGCGGTCTGCTTGAAGCTGGCGGCGGTGGCGACGCTGATGCTGGCGAGCACGAGCTGACCCCGGGAGGCCAGGAGCAGGGCCACCACGACGAAGGCGATCATGAGGGCGTCGCCGTGCGAACCGCCGACGAGATGCATCATCACGAGGGGGTTGAGCACTCCGAGCCACATCGCGCGGTCGCGGCTGACGCCGAGCCGCTCGGCCAGGCGTGGCACCGCCCAGGCCATCAGCCCGACGGCGATCAGGGCCGGTATGCGCATCGCCACAGCGGCCACGTAGGCGTTGTCGCCGGTGATGGCGACGACGAAGTGCTGCAGCTGGAGGGCGAGCGGGCCGTACGGAGCAGGGGTGAAGAGCCAGAGCGGGTCGACCTGGTCGCGGAACGGGCCGGGAACGTAGACCGGACCGACCTCGTAGGGGTTCATCCCCTGGACGATGATCTGACCCTGGGCGGCGTAGCTGTAGGCGTCGCGGCTGAACAGCGGGGGAGCCAGCAGCACCGGCAGGCTCCACAACAGCCAGGTCAGCCGGTGCAGTGGAGCCGAGGCCACGCCCGGTCGCAGTCGCAGCCAGGCGTCGACCAGCAACGCCATTCCGGCCACGAGCAGCAAGGTGGCGGTGAACCGACCGGTGCCGGCGCTCAGCCACTGCAGCTTGAGGCTCACGATCAGCGGTGCGTCTTTGGGCAGGAACGCCGGTGTGAGCGAGCCGGCAGCCACCAGCGCCATACCGAGAGTGCCGCGTCGGGCCAACGGGTTGGCCCAGGCCCCCTTCACCTCAGCGGTCAGCAGGGCCAGCCGGGCGGCCGGAGAGATCGGCGTTGCCACCGCTCCTCGACCGAGCACGTCGGCGAACTGCTGCTTCGGCACCCCGTGGGCTCCTTCGGTGTCAACTGGACGCGCCACACCGGCGCAGCCCTCTCAAGAGAACGCCGCTCAGGGGCCCTCGGCAAGTCGATTGCCCTTCCGAGTCTAGTTGGAATCGCCCCAAATCACGATTCGCCTCGCCACGCGCGCCTACCTGTCGGTAGGGTGACCCCGCTTCGCCGGCTCACGTGTCACGTACCCCCGGAGGGACTCGAACCCTCACCTGTGGCGATTTTAAGTCGCCTGCCTCTGCCGGTTGGGCTACGGGGGCCCTTCGTCACCAGCGCTCCAGTATGCCCAGTCGCGGGTCTGCCGCGTCACGATCGCGTTGCGGACGCGCCACCATCCGGGTGGGGAACCTTTGTGGCCGCCCCGTTCGCTTACTCTGTGCACAGCGCCACGCCCGTGGCCATCAGTGTCGGGGAGGCACGCACACATGGCAGGTGGAAACCCGGTCTTCGACCGGCTCAGCAAGCAGATCGAGAAGGACCGCTACGCCGGTTTCGGCTCGTCCAGACAGAACGCGCAGGGCGGTGTGCAGCAGGGAATGCCGCAGGCGACGGCCGGCTATGCCGCTCAAGATGCCGCGACGTCCCAGAGCCTCAACGAGCTCTACGCCCGCGACTCCGCCGGCCCGACCGACACCGGCCGGGTGACACTCGACGACGTCATCATCAAGAGCCTGGGGCTGTTCGCCCTGCTCGTCGCCACCGGAACCGTCACCTGGCTGCTCGTCTCGGGTTCGCCCGGTCTGGCCCGGCCGATCTGGCTCGTCGGCATGTTCGCCGGGCTCGGTATCGGGCTCGCGATCGCCTTCATGAAGAAGGTGTCGGTGCCGCTCATCGTGACCTACGCCGTCCTCGAAGGCGCCTTTCTCGGGGCGTTCAGCTACACCATCAACTCGATTCCGCGCTACGAAGGCGTCGTGCTCATGGCGGTGCTGGCCACCGTCTGCACCTTTGCGGCCATGTACATCGGGTACGCCGTCGGTTTCATCAAGGTCACGAACAAGACGCGCCGGATGTTCTTCCTGGCCATCGTCGGCTACGCCATCTTCAGCATGTTGCAGCTCGTGCTGCAGATGACCGGAGTGGTCGACGGCTGGGGCTTCGGGGGCAGCGGCATGCTCGGCATCGGCCTCAGTGTGCTCGGTGTGGGGCTGGCGGCCTACTCGTTGGCCATCGACTTCGACTCGATCGACAACGCCGTGAAGGTGGGCGCCCCGGCCAAGTACTCCTGGCTGCTGGCGCACGGCCTGATCGTCTCGGTCGTCTGGCTCTACATCGAGTTCGTCCGGCTGTTCGCGCGACTGCGCGACTGACCTTTCACCAGTTCGCAGTGGCCTCCTCTCGCGCGGGTTCGCCGATCCCGCGAGAGGTGGCCGACGAGCTCGAGCGCGTGGTTGCGAGGTGGCATCAACTGCCCCTCGACCACGCGCTCTCTCGTGCCCCGGCCGTTCGTGACGTGGTTCAGTCGTTGGCCGACGAGGTGGCCGGATGCCGCAGACGCCCGCCCTCGCGGGTTCCTGATCTTGGTCCGGCCACCCTCATGCACCAGCTTCAGGTGATGGTCTTCGACCTTTTCGCCGGTCGGCCCGACACGAGCTCGGCGTGGGTCACAGAGCGGCTCAGCGGCATCCGCCGCTCGCTCTAGCCGTTCACCGTCGACGTCGAGGTCAGCTGAGGCGCTCGAAGACGACCGCCATGCCCTGTCCTCCACCGACGCACATCGTCTCGAGGCCGAACTGCTCGTCGCGCTCACGCAGCGCGTTGATGAGCGTGCCGGTGATACGCGCCCCGGTCGCCCCGAACGGGTGCCCGATGGCGATGGCGCCACCGTTGACGTTGAGCTTGTCGTAGTCCATGCCGAGCTGGTCGGCCGAGCCGATCACCTGGGCCGCGAACGCCTCGTTGATCTCGTAGAGGTCGATGTCGCCGATCGACATACCGGCCCGCTCGAGCGCGAGGGCGCAGGCCTGCACCGGCCCCAGCCCCATGATCTCGGGGGAGAGCCCGGTCGCTGCGGTCGAGACGACCCGCGCCAGCGGCTCGAGCCCGAGCTGCTTGGCCCGGGTGTCACTCATGACCACGAGGGCCGACGCCCCGTCGTTGAGGGGGCAGCAGTTGCCCGCAGTGACGGTGCCCTGCTCGCGGAAGACCGGCTTGAGCCCCCGCACCGCCTCGAGAGTCACGCCCGCGCGGGGGCCGTCGTCTTTCGTGACGACCGTGCCGTCGGGCGTGGTGACCGGCGTGATCTCCCAGTCGAAGAAGCCCCGGGCGATGGCTGCCTCGGCGCGGTTCTGGCTCATGACGCCCCATTCGTCCTGACGGTCCCGGCCGATGCCATAAGCCGTGGCGACGTTCTCGGCGGTCTGGCCCATCGCGATATAGATGTCGGGCAGCAGACCGTTCTGACGAGGGTCGGTCCAGGTCTCGTTCGTCTCGGCGATCCGCTTCGTGCGGGCCTGCGCGTCGGCGAACCGCCCGTTCTGCTGGTCTTCCTTGGCGCCGCCCGCGCCGGCCCAGTCGGTGTACTGCGACACGCACTCCACCCCGGCCGAGACGAAGACGTCGCCCTCCCCGGCACGGATCGCGTGGAAGGCCATCCGGGTGGTCTGCGCCGAGCTGGCACAGAAGCGGTTGATGGTGGCCGCCGGAGTGGCATCGAGACCGAGCAGGGTGGCGACGACCTTGGCCATGTTCGACCCGTGCCGGCCGGAGGGCTCGGCGCAGCCGAGGTAGAGGTCCTCGATGGTCGTGGGGTCAAGGGCGGGCACCTTGTCGAGGGCCGCCTGGATCACCGTGGCGGCGAGGTCGTCAGGCCGCACGTGCGTGAGCGAGCCCTTGAAGGCCCGTCCGAACGGTGAGCGGGCGGTCGAGACGATGACGGCTTCGGGCACGGGGTCCTCCTGTGGACAGCTCTGTCGATGGCTCGGAATCGCTCGCATCGCGGCCGGCGAGAGGTCGCGGCTCGATGGGGTAAGCGAGCGCTTAGTAAAGCCGATCGTACGCCGCCCCCTCAGGGCCAGGACACACGGCTGGGCGGCCGCCCGAAATCCGACCATTGGGGTAGGGAGGTCTCGGGGAGCGGTTAGGGTGTGCGGGGCGGTGCGCCGCACGGCTGCGCGCTCGCCCGCCAGCAGACACCACACACTCTCAGGGGACTCACCATGAAGACCACCTCCACCCGCATCGTCGCGCTCGCCGGCGCGCTCGCGATCTCGTTCGGCGCCGCCGCGTGCGGAAACTCAGACCCTGCGCCGAGCCCGGCTGCGTCCCAGACCACCACGTCGAGCCCGACGCCGGCCGCGTCGACGAGCACGAGCGAGACACCGACCCCGAGCGACTCGGCTTCGAGCGACGCAGGTGACACCTCCAAGGCCGCCGACATCGTCGACCAGGCGAAGTCGAACGCCCTCGCCGCGAAGTCGGCCCAGTTCGCCGGCACCGTCGAGCAGAGCGGCGAGGAGATGAAGATCTCCTACAAGGGCACGAGCGACGGTAAGACGGCCGATATCGCGATCGAGTCGTCCAAGCAGGGCAAGGCCCGCATCATCGCGCTGCCCGAAGGCACCTTCATTCAGGCCGACGCGAAGTTCTGGAAGAACGCAGGGGCGCCGGCGAGCGTGCAGAAGGCGGGCGACAAGTTCATCAAGGCGCCGAGCAGCGCATCGTCGATGACTCAGAGCCTCAGCCTGAAGTCGTTCGCGCAGAAGGCGTTCGGGTCGGTCTCGTCGTCGAGCTTCGCGTCCGAGGTCGGCGAGGAGAGCGTCAACGGCGTCGACTGCTGGGTGGTCACCGACAAGCGCGGCAAGGACGGCGGCGCGCTCTACGTCTCCAAGGACAAGAACGAGGTCGTGCGCTTCACCGGCACCAAGACGAGCCCGGGTCAGCTCGACTTCTCCAAGTGGAACGAAGACCTCGCCATCAAGGCGCCCGCGGCCAGCCAGATCATGAAGCTCGGCTGATCGACGGTTGCACAGGCTCGAAGATGAGTGGCGACAGCGGACGAGCACGATGAAGCTGCGGCGGGCGGCCGGGGCTGTCATGGCGGCATCCCTGCTCTCGATCGTCGCAGCCTGCTCGACGGGCGACGGCGAGACCAGCCCGGCGAACGGCGCCGGCTCCTCGGTCGGCACGCTCGGCTCGGGTTCCGCGTCGACCGGCGGAGCCGGAACGGCCGACCCCGCGAGCCCAGCCGCGATCTTCGCCGCGGCTACGTCCCACGCCAGGGCCGCCACGTCAGGGGCCTTCACGGGCACGATCGACGACGAGGGCGAGCAGGCAAAGGTCTCGTTCAAGGGCACCCGCGACGGGTCGACGGTCGACGTCACGAAGGCCGCCCCGAAGGCCGGCCGGGTGCACCTGATCTCGCTGGGTGGCGCGGTCTACGTGAAGGCCGACAAGAGGTTCTGGAACCAGCAGAGCGTGCCCTTCCTCGTGTCGTTGTTCGGTGACCAGTTCGTCAAGGTTCCGGCCGGTGTGGTGCCCGTGCTCGACCAGCTGACCCTCAAGGCCTTCGTCGACAAGAGCATCGGCACCTTCTCGGCGAGCGACCTGTCGGGCGCGCTCTCAGAGACCATCGTGGACGGCATCGACTGCTGGGTGCTCACGACCGCGAGCGGCAGGCCCGCTGACGGCGCTCTCTACGTCTCCAAGGGTGGCGCTGAGGTCGTCCGCTACGTCGGCACGCCCGCGCACGCGGGTCAGCTCGAGTTCTCGCGCTGGAACCAGCAACCCGGCGTCACCGCCCCACCGGCCGACCAGGTGTTCTCGATCGGCTGAGACGCCGGCTGACGGATGCCGCTCGCCGCACCGCGGTGGTCACACCACGGTGGGTCACACCACGGTGGGTCACACCACGGTGGAGTCGCCGGTGCGCGGTCGCGAGGGCAGGGGCGTTGCCTCTGCGCCCGCCGCCGCCGACAGGTGGTGCGGCTCAGAGGTCGGCGGCCCGTCGGGCGAGTGCGGGCCGGTCGAGGCCACCGCCGGCGGGCGCACCCGGTGCAGCAGCATGGCCCAGCGCCCCTGGGCGCCACGTGACTGGCCGCCGACCTGCGCTGGTGAGACCTCGGTGCCGGGCTGCGCCACCGCCCGCGTCGCCGCGACCGATACCGGCCCGACGCTCTCGCCGCGCCTGAGGTTGGGCGCCGCCGGGTGGCTGCGCTCACCGAAGAGGTCGAGCGCTGCACTGACCGAGGGCAGCAGGGCGGCGGCCACCCGCGCGTAGCCTGCAGCGCTCGGGTGAAAGCGGTCCTCGCTGAAGAGGATCTTCGGTTGGGCCGAGAACTCAGGGCCGAGGAGGTCGCCGATCGACACGGCCCGACCGCCGGCTTCGACGACCGCGACGGTCTGGGCCGCTGCCAGGTCTCGAGACCAACGCCGGGCCAGCAGGCGCAGCGGCTGCGGCACCGGTTCGATCGCCCCGAGGTCGGGGCAGGTGCCGACCACGACCTCGGCACCCACCTCCCGCAACCGTCGCACGGCCATCTCGAGGTGTCGCACCGCGATGGACCGGTCGATGCGGTGGGTCACGTCGTTGGCGCCGATCAGGATGACCGCGACGTCGGGGTGGCTCGCGCCAGCATCGGGGTTGAGGTCGTCTTCGGCGTCGCGCTCCCCGCGTTTGTCGACCTCGCCGGAGGCGGCATGGCCCCGCCCCCTGACCCCGTTCACCACCTGGTCGACCTGTGGGTCGAGGTCGGCCGACTCCGCGCCGCTGACGGCCACGTTGGTCAGCTGGACGGGCCGGCCACTGAAGGCGGCCACCCCGGAGGCGATCGTGGCGCCGACGGTCTGGTGGGCGTGTTGGGCGCCCAGCCCGGTGCCGGTGGAGTCGCCGAGAACCACGAAGCGGATCGGCGTGCCGGTTCCGGAGCCGTACGTTCCCTGGTCGTCGGGGGCCCCGTCGAGCACGTCCCCGATGGTGCGCCGGGTGATGACGGCCTCAGCCTTGATCAGGCCGTAGCCGAGCAGGCTGAGGGCCCCGAGACCTGCCGCCCCGATCCCGCCCCCGTAGGCGGCGGTCTGCGCGATCTTGCGTGCGCGTCGTGCCCGCCCCATGAACCGATCCTCCTGCCGATGACCCTCCGAACCAGACATCACGGTAACGCCCCGGGCTGACGCCCCGTGCCCGCGCCTGCTGGTCCGGCCGTCGCGCGGGTCCCGGCGTGGAGGGCAGTCCGGCCTGGTGGGACCCGGCTCGAACGTCTGGGAGGATGGCCGGATGAAGTACGCAGAGAACGTCGCCGACCTCGTGGGTAACACGCCGCTCGTCAAGCTCGGGCCGGTCGCGGCCGCTGCCGGCGTCAGGTGCACGGTGCTGGCCAAGGTCGAGTACTTCAACCCTGGCGGGTCGGTGAAAGACCGTATCGCGCTGCGGATGATCGACGCCGCCGAGCGTGACGGGCTGCTGAAGCCCGGTGGCACGATCGTCGAGCCGACGAGCGGCAACACCGGCGTCGGCCTGGCGCTCATCGCCCAGCGCCGCGGCTACAGCTGCGTGTTCGTGTGCCCCGACAAGGTGAGCCAGGACAAGCGCGACGTGCTGAAGGCCTACGGCGCCGAAGTCGTCGTGTGCCCGACCGCGGTCGATCCCGACCACCCCGACTCGTACTACTCGGTCAGCGACCGGCTCGTCACCGAGATCGAGGGCGCCTGGAAGCCGAACCAGTACTACAACCCCGAAGGCCCCAACAGCCACTACCTCTCGACCGGACCGGAGGTATGGGCCGACACCGACGGTCGCGTCACGCACTTCGTGGCCGGTGCAGGCACGGGCGGCACGATCAGCGGTGTCGGGCGCTACCTCAAGGAGGTGTCGGAGGGTGCCGTGCGCATCATCGCTGCCGACCCCGAGGGCTCGGTCTACTCCGGCGGCTCCGGCCGCCCCTACCTCGTCGAGGGGGTCGGCGAGGACTTCTGGCCCGGCGCCTACGACCCCTCGGTGGTCGACGAGGTGATCGCCGTGAGCGACGCCGACTCCTTCGAGATGACCCGGCGCCTCGCCCGCGAGGAGGGCCTGCTCGTGGGTGGGTCCTGTGGCATGGCGGTCGTGGCCGCGCTGCGGGTGGCGGCCGAGCTGCCCGACGACGCCGTCGTCGTGGTGCTGCTGCCCGACTCCGGGCGCGGCTACCTCAGCAAGATCTTCAACGACGACTGGATGCACTCGTACGGCTTCCTCAACGCGGGCGATGAGACGACAGTGGGCGACATCCTGCGCAGCAAGTCGGGAGCGCTGCCGGCGCTCGTGCACACCCACCCCAACGAGACGATCCGCGACGCCGTGCAGATCCTGCGCGAGTACGCCGTGTCGCAGATGCCCGTCGTCAAGGCCGAGCCTCCGGTGGTGTCGGGTGAGGTCGCCGGGTCGGTGAGCGAGCGAGCCCTGCTCGAGGCGCTGTTCACCGGCAAGGCGCACCTCGCCGACCCGGTCGAGCAGCACATGGAGAGTGGCCTGCCTCTGGTCGGGGCCGGCTCGCCGGTGTCGGCCGCGCGCGCCGAGCTCGAGCGCTCGGACGCGATCCTCGTGGTCGACGACGGTTTGCCGGTCGGCGTGCTGACCCGGGCCGATCTGCTCGGCTTCATCACCGGCTGACCCGCAACGCCGGCGACGCAGACTGATCCGCCGTTTGATCAGCCAAGGGCGACGTCGAGCGGATGCCGCGTCGGCTCAGCCCTGCTGTTCGGCCTTCGCCTCGGCCTTCTTCGCCCGCTTGAACTCGCGCACCTTCACTCGCGACTCGGCGTCGACCACATCGGCGATGGAACGGTGGCCGACCAATCCATAGTCACCGGCGGCGTTTTTCCAGCCGGTGGGGGTCACGCCGAACTGCTTGGCCAGCAGCGCCGCGAAGATCCTGGCCTTCTGGTCGCCGAACCCCGGCAGGGCGCCGATGCGCTCCACGAGCTCGGCGCCCGTCTTCACCCCGGCCCACAGGTTGGCGGCGTCGCCACCCCAGTCGTTGACGAGCGCCTGGCACAGCTGCTGGGTTCGGGTGGCCATCGAGCTCGGGAACCGGTGCAGGGCCGGTGGTGTGCGGAAGTGCTCGAGCAGCTGCTCCGGGGGCATCGCGGCGATGGCCCCGGCATCCAGCCGGTCGGTGCCCAGCCGTTCGGCGAGCACGCGCGGCGAGGTGAACGCCTTCTCCATGGGGATCTGCTGGTCGAGCTGCATGCCCAGCAGCAGTGCCAGCGGGTCGTGCTCGAGCAGGTCGTTCGCCTCGTCGGTCGAAGCCAGGTGCAGCGTCATGGTCCCATCCTCGCGCACCGGCCGGTGGGGCCGGAAGGGCGGTCAGTCCCCGGTCGGCACGTCGACCCACACCACCGGGCCGGGCGTCACCACTGCTCTGCCGGAGGTGATCTCAGCGATCGACGCGGTCACCGCCCTCATACTCGGAGGAGCCACGACCAGGTGCAGCCGCATCCCGGTCGGGGAGTAGTCGACGTCGCCCAGCCGCACCCCACGGATGCCGTGCAGGGCGTTCTCCAGCCGGGGGCCGCTCACGTGGTCGAGGGCCACGACCAGCGACTCGTGCTGCTCACGGCGGAGCAGGGTCGCGTCGTCGAGCGCCGCCGTCACCGCATCGGCGTAGGCGCGAATGAGGCCACCCGTGCCGAGCAGGGTGCCTCCGAACCACCGCGCCACCACAGCGACGACATCGGTGAGCCCGTGACCGCGCAGCACGTCGAGCATGGGGGCTCCAGCGGTACCCGACGGTTCGCCATCATCGTTGGTGCGAACAGTGGCGGCTTCAGAGCCGAGCACGAAGGCGGTGCAGTGGTGGCCGGCGTCGCGGCTGGCACCGCGCACGCCCTCGATGGCGGCGCGGGCGGCATCCTCGCTGCTCACCGGAGCCACGGTGCAGACGAAGCGCGACCGCCTGACCTCGATCTCGGCCCAGGTCGAGGCAGCGAGGGTCAGATAGCCGGGGGTCTCGTCTGAGGCGTTCACGACGGTCGGGGGAGGGTGGTCGGCATCCGTCAGGCCAGGTAGCGCTCGACCACGATGTCGACCAACGCGGGCGGCGGCGGCTGGTGCGCGAGCAGCAGTGGGCCAGACACGACGTCGGCACCCGCGCGGGTCGCGAGGTCGGCGAAGAAGCCGGGTGCCAGCAGGTAGGTGGCGACCACCACCCGGTGCGCTCCACCGGCGCGGGCGGCCGCCACCGCCTCGTCGAGACGGGGGGAGGCCGCGGAAAGGTAGGCGGGGGTCACCGGCCGGCCCAGCAGGGCGGCGAGGTCGTCGGCCACCTGCTCACAGTCCCGCACCGCCGACGGCTCCGACGAGCCCGCCGCCGCCATCACGACGACGTCGTCGTCGCGCAGGCCGATCTCGACGAGGCGGTCACGGAGCAGCCCGGCCAGGCGCACGTCGGGCCCGAGGGCGGGAGCCAGCGTGGTGGTGGCGGAGGTCTCGGCGGCCGCCGTGAGGTCGACGAACACGTGGTAGCCGGCCGACAACAGCAACGGCACGATGCGGGTGGGGCGACTGTCACTGTCCCTCATCACCCGCAGGGGCGACGGAGGTTGCACGTCAACGAAGGCCGACCGCACCTGCAGGTCGGGTCGGCGACGGGCCACGGCAGCGACCAGGCCTCCGACCGCGCCGCGTCCGGAGGGCGAACCGGTGCCGTGCGACGAGGCGACGAGCACGGGCAACCTGCCGGAGTTGGGGGGCACGGCCCAACTCTGACACGTCGGGTGCCGGTGCGCGCCGCGTAGGCTCGCTGCTCATGACGTCCGTCCCTGACCCTCCCGCGCTCAACACCTTGGCGGTAGGGACCTCCGGGCCGCGAGTCGCGTTTCTGCACGGGCTGTTCGGTCAGGGCCGCAACTGGAACCAGATCGCCAAGGCGATGGCCGGGCCCGACGCCTCCGACGCCCGATGTCTGCTCGTCGACCTGCCCGACCACGGCCGGTCAGCCTGGTCGGCCGAGTTCTCGCTGGAGGGGTACGCCGATGCCGTCGCCCAGACGTTGCGCTCGGTCGGAGGTGGCGAGTCGTGGGTGGTGGTCGGCCACTCGCTCGGCGGCAAGACGGCCATGGTGCTGGCCCTGCGGCATCCCGACCTCGTCGATCGCCTCGTCGTGGTCGACATCGCCCCGAAGGGGTACGGGTCGCTCGAGCGGTTCGAGGGCTACATCCGCGAGATGCAGGCGCTGCCGCTGAGCGAGCTGACGAGCCGGGCCGACGCCGAGGCCCGCTTCGTCGAGCCCGACCAGGGCGTCAAGGCGTTTCTGCTGCAGAACCTGCGCCGCGACGGGGCGGGGTGGCGATGGCAGGTCAACCTCGACCTCGTGGCCCGTGACGCGGCGCGGGGAAGCGAGTCCCGGATCGCGGGGTGGCCAGGTTCCGTCGACACGCTCTCGCCCTATGCCGGCCCCGTGCTGTGGGTCTCGGGTGGCGACTCGCGGTACGTCGGTCGTGACGACGGCGAGCGGATGCGGCGCTACTTCCCCCGCGCACGCCTGTTGACCATCAAGGGGGTCGGGCACTGGGTGCACTCCGACGCTCCCGACATCATCGTCACGGCTCTGCGAAGGTTCGTCGCCACCTGACCCGCCCGACCCAACCCAGCCGGCTGGGGGGAGGGGGGGTGGCCGCATCAGAGGAGGCGGCGGCCCATCGCCCACGCGGTCAGCTCGTGACGTGAGCTCAGCTGCAGCTTGCGCAACACCGAGCTGACGTGCGTCTCGACCGTCTTCACCGAGATGAACAGCTCTTTGGCCACCTCCTTGTACTGGTAGCCGCGGGCGATGAGTCGCATCACCTCGCGCTCGCGGGCCGAGAGCCGGTCGAGCTCCTCGTCGATCTCGGCGACCTCACCGGCCGTGGCGCCGAACGCATCCAGCACGAAGCCGGCCAGCCGTGGGCTGAACACCGCGTCGCCGTCGGCCACCCGCCCGATGGCGGTCAGCAGCTCGTTGGCGTTGATGGTCTTGGTCACGTAGCCGCGCGCGCCGGCGCGGATGACCGCGATGACGTCTTCAGCGGCATCCGACACCGACAGGGCCAGGAAGCGCACCGGCACCTCGGCCTGGCTCTGAACGCCCACACACGCCCGGATGACATCGGCGCCGCCGCGGCCGTCTCCGCCGGGAAGATGCACGTCGAGCAGCACGACGTCGGGTCGCTCGGCCTTGATCGCCGCGACGGCCGTCTCGACCGAACCGCCCTCGCCCACGATGTCGAGGTCGTACGGCGCGCCCGAGGCCAGGCCGGTGAGCTCGGCACGCACGCCGGTGCGGAACATGTGGTGGTCGTCGACGAGCACGATGCGGATCTTGCGCCGGTCGGTCATGAAGAAGGCTCCTCGTGGTGGTTCGGCGGGGATGCGGGACTGGCGGCGTGCGGCGCGTGGCGGCTGCCGTGCTGCTCGGATGCCGGTGGGTGGGCGGTGGGGCTCGGGGCCGGACCAGACGGGGCGGAGCCAGCAGGAAACGCACCGTTCGCTGCCTCGACCGGCAGTCGCAGCTCGATCTCGGTGCCGTCGGGGCGGCGGCGGATGCTGGCGCTGCCCCCGTGACGCTCCATCCGGCCGATGATCGACTCGCGCACTCCCGCCCGGTCGTCGGGCACCTCGGCCAGCTCGAAGCCGCCGCCGTGGTCGCGCACGAACGCCTCCACCGCCTTGGGGCCGACCTCGACGTAGACGGTGATCGGGGGGCTCGCGTGCCGCACCGCGTTCCAGGTCGCCTCGCGCACCGCCTTGACCAGAGCATCGAGGTGGGGGTCCATGGCCCGGTCACCCGTGACGACGACCTGAACGGCGACGCCTTGGAGGTCTTCGATCTCGTTCATCGCGGCGGTGATGGCCGTGCCGAGCGAGTCGGCGTGAGCGTCCTGGTCGTAGAGGTAGGAGCGCAGCTGGCGCTCCTGGGCACGGGCGAGACGGGCCACCGTCACGGCGTCGCCCGACTGGCGCTGGATGAGGGCGAGGGTCTGGAGCACGGAGTCGTGCAGGTGCGCGGCGATGTCGGCCCGTTCGGTGGCCCTGATGCGGGCGGCCTGTTCCTCGCGGAGGCGGCTCCAGAGGCGCAGGATCCACGGTGCGGCCAGCACCGCGACGCCGATCAGCGCGGCCACGACGGCACCCGCCACCTGCCAGAGGTCGCCGATGCTGGTGCCCCGCACGAGCAACCCGACCAGGCCGAGGGTGGTGAGCACGAGTCCGACGACGAGCCACACCCACCGCACCGGCCGGCGTGAGCCCAGGGCGTCGGTGTCATCGAGCTGGCTCCAGAAGAAGATGGCACCGATGAAGATGGCCACGACCGGCAGCACCACCTCAGGGTGCAGGTCGAAACCGGCCGTGCTCAGCCACAGCGCCGCAGAGACGACGAGGGCGGTCACCCCGAGCACCGTCAGGATGACGGCCTCGTTGCCGCTGCGCAGCCAGGCCTTGACACCCGACAGGTCGGGCCGGGTCGCGAGGGTTGGCGCGCCGGCACCACTCTGGATGCCGCCCGGGGCGCCGGTCTCGGCGATCACCGACCGGTCGCGCGGCGCCTGGCGCATGGTGGCCCACAGGAAGATGTAGACCGCGAACCCGGCCCCGAACGGCACGGCGGTGAGGATGAAGACGAGCCTTACCAGGCGCACCGGCACGCGAAGGTGTTCGGCCAGCCCGATAGAGACACCTCCGACGACGCGGCCCTCACGTTGGCGCATCAGGGGTGGACGCTGGGGACGGCCGGGGAGGGGGGCCCGCGACGACCTCGCACCAGCCGCACCAGCCGCACCAGCCGCACCAGCGGCCGTCCGCGGTGCTGGTGGTCGGGGTGCCTCGAGAGGTGCCGGTGCGGGTGTCACCTGCCCATCCTCGCCCACCCCGACCCGTGAGGGCGAGCCCCGACGCCTCCTTTGGGGGTCTGGTCAGGGTCGGCTCAGGGTCGACCCTCATGGCGGGGCGCTCCCCGGCTCGACACTCTGGTGACATGACGAAGAAGACAAACTCATCGGGCCAGGGTCTTGATGGTCTGTACGACGGCCTCCGTCGCCCCGGCATCATGCGCAGCTCCGACGACAAGTGGTTCGCGGGAGTCTGCACCGGGGTGGCCCGCTGGCTCGGTGTCGACCCTCTGGTCGTGCGCGGAGCCTTCATCCTGTTCGCCGTCTTCTTCGGGATGGGCGTGGCGCTCTACCTCGTGCTCTGGCTGCTCATGCCGACCGAGGATGGTGAGATCTCCATCGAGAAGGCCCTCAAGTACGGCGACGGCGGCTCGATCTTCCTGCTCGTCATCACCGTCATCTCGGTGCTCGGGGGCGGGCCGTGGTTCGGCGACGGGGGCTTTCGCGGAGTGCGCATCGGCGGGGGCGTGGTCGTAGCGGTGCTGGCCTGGTGGTTCCTGACCCGAACCGACGCCGGGCGCGAGCTGGTCAGGTCGTCTCCGTGGAGTCGTAACGGATGCGACCGGGCGGCCACCGACAACGACTCGACCGGCGGCGTGGCGACCGCTTCGACCGCACCGTCGACCGCAGCCTCGTCAGCCCTGTCGACCGGCAACGCCGCCGCTGCTGCCGGGGCCGCGGTGACCGGCCCCGGCCTGCCCGAGCCCGCACCGACACCCAGCCGCCCCCGTGTGCAGGTGCGCACGATCGGCTTCGCCGCGACTCTCGTCGTGCTCGGCGCCGCTCTGGCGGTGGGTGCGTTGCTCGGCTCGCTCGCGCAGAACGGCGGCTGGGCCGGTAACCACCTGGCCATCGGTGTCGCGGGCGGGCTGGCGGTCGTCGGTCTGGCCCTGGTGGTCGCCGGGATCGCCGGCCGCCGCTCGGGGGTGCTCAACCCGATCGCGGGTTTTGCGATCGCCTTCCTGGCGTTCTCCTCGGTGGTGCCGGCGGGCATCAACCAGCCCTGGGACATCGGGGACCGTTCCGTGTCGGTGACGACGCTGACCGGAGACAACGCCCACCAGCTCGGGGTCGGGCAGCTGACGGTCGACCTGACCCAGGCCGACTACGCCGCGACACCGGGGCCCGACGTCGTCACCGCCACCCTCGGCGTCGGCCAGCTCGACATCATCGTTCCCACCGGCACGAGGGTCGTGGTCAACGCTGCGGGCCGCGTCGGGGAAGTGGCCGTCTTCACGCCCGCAGAGGCAAAAGCCAACAAGGACAACGCCGGTAAGCAGTCCGTGGACGGCACGAACTGGTCACAAAGCTACACGTTCGGCAGCGGCTCCACCCAGCTGACGGTCGACGCCGAGGTCGGCCTCGGCCAAATCCGCATCATCACCGGAGCGACGCCGTGAGCGCCGTGCCCCCACCCCAGTCCACCGAGCCCACCGAGCCCACCGAGGCCACCGAGGCCGACCAGATCAGCCGACGTCTCAGCCAGAAGGACACCACGATGACGAACGAGTCCGACTTCCCTTCCGACCCCCTCGCTCAGAACGACCCCACCCGGGCCTTCGACCCGAGCGTCACGTCGCACCTGCCCCACCTGCCCCAGCAGTCGGCGCCCTACCGGGTGGAGCCCTCTACCCCGGTGCCTGACGACCGTGTCGCGCCCGAGCCCCTGTCGCCGACCTCGCGGCCGAGCCGGCCGCAGCTCAGGCAGGAGGCCGAGAACCGTCGCCCGCTCGTCACCGTGGCGAAAGGGCCTCGCCCGGGAACGGTGCTGTTCGGGCTGATCAGCGTCGTGGTGGCCGCCTACGTTCTCATCGACAACCTCGGCGGCAGCGACCTCGACGTGCGGCAGAACCTGCCCGCCGCCCTCGGCTCGGTCGGAGCGCTTCTGCTGCTCGTCGGGCTGGTCGGGGTGGTCGCGAGCCGGCGCCGACGCTGAGCGACCCGCCGACGCCGAGTAGACGGATGCCGCTGGGCCGGCCCAGCGGCATCCGCGTGTACCTGCCTGTACCGGTGCGCATCGGTGCGTCAGGTGGGGGTGGCGGTGGTTAGGCTCGGTCGAGCACGCCCGCCCCGAGAGCACGCAGGAGACGCAGTGGCCCCGAAGTCCGGCATCAACCTCGCGAACATCGACCGCGCCACCCGGGCGCAGGACGACCTGTTCCGGTTCGTCAACGGCACCTGGCTCGACACCACCGAGATCCCCGGTGACCGCTCTCGCTACGGCACCTTCGACGTGCTGCGCGAGCAGTCGACGGCGCGAGTGCGTGACCTCATCGAGGAGGCGGCGGCAGGGGAGCCGGGCTCCGCCGGCTCGCCGCAGCAGCAGGTCGGTGACCTCTACGCGAGCTTCATGAACACCGAGCGCGTCGAAGAGCTCGGCCTTGCGCCGCTCGCGCCCCTGCTGTCGGAGGTGGCCACGGTCGACTCGGTCGAGGTGCTCTTCGCGGCGATGGGCCGGCTACAACGCCTGGGCGTCACCGGGGCACTCGCTCACTTCGTCGCGCCCGACGAACGCTCACCCGAGCGCTACGTCGTCTACCTCGAACAGGCCGGGCTGGGCCTGCCCGACGAGTCGTACTACCGCGACGAGAAGTACGCCGACATCCGCACGGCCTACCTGGCGCACATCGAGCGGATGCTGTCGCTGGCCGGCATCCCCGAAGCGGCAGACAAGGCGGCGCGGGTCATGGCCCTCGAGACCCGTCTCGCCGCTTCGCACTGGGACAAGGTGAGCAACCGCGATGCCATCAAGACCTACAACGCGTTCACCTTCGCCGAGGCACGCACGCTCGCCCCGCAGCTCCCGTGGGAGAGCTGGGTCTCGGCCCTGGGCGCACCGTCGGGGGCGTTCGACAAGATCGTCGTGCGTCAGCCCAGCTTCGTCACGGCGCTCGCGGCCGCGCTCGCGGAGGTCGACCTGGGTGACTGGCAGGCCTGGCTGACGTGGGGGGTCGTCAACGAGTTCGCCTCGCTGCTGCCCGAGTCGCTCGTCGAGGCTGACTTCGACTTCTACGGTCGCACCCTCTCTGGTCAGCCCGAGAACAAGGAACGGTGGAAGCGCGGGGTGTCCGCGGTCGAGGGGGGCGTGGGTGAGGCGGTCGGTCAGCTCTACGCTGAGCGGTGGTTCCCCGCGTCGGCCAAGGAGCGGATGAACGAGCTCGTGGCCAACCTCGTCGAGGCGTTCCGTCGCTCGTTCGCCTCGCTCGAGTGGATGAGCGAGGCGACCCGCGAGGAGGCCGTCGCGAAGCTCGACGCGTTCACGCCGAAGATCGGCTACCCCGACCGGTGGCGCGACTACTCATCGATCGACATCACCGCCGACGACCTGGTCGGCAACACGACGCGGGCCACGGCCTTCGAGGTCGACCGCAACCTCGCCAAGATCGGGCAGCCGATCGACCGCACCGAGTGGTTCATGCTGCCGCAGACGGTCAACGCCTACTACATGCCGTCGATGAACGAGATCGTCTTTCCCGCCGCCATCCTGCAGCCGCCGTTCTTCGACCCCGACGCTGACGACGCGGTCAACTACGGCGGCATCGGGGCGGTGATCGGTCACGAGCTGGGCCACGGGTTCGACGACCAGGGCTCGCGCTACGACGGCACGGGCGCCCTGCGCGACTGGTGGACCGACGATGACCGCACCCGCTTCGAGGCGCTGGCCAAGGCTCTCGTAGCCCAGTTCGACGGCTTCACCCCGGCCGGCCTCGACGCGTCGCACAAGGTCAACGGCAGCCTCACGGTCGGTGAGAACATCGGCGATCTCGGTGGGCTGCAGATCGGGTACTCCGCCTACCGCATCGCCACCGAGGCATCGGGCATGGTCGAGCTCGACGGGTTCACCGGGCCGCAGCGCTTCTTCCTCGGCTGGGCGCAGGTGTGGCAGGGCAAGGCCCGTGAGGCCGAGGCCGTGCGGCTGCTCGCCATCGACCCACACTCGCCCCAGGACATCCGCGGCAACGCGGTGCGCAACCTCTCGGAGTTCCACGAGGCGTTCGGGGTGCAGCCCGCCGACGCGATGTGGCTCGGCGACGACGAGCGGGTGCGCATCTTCTGAGTCGGCCTCTCGCCAGCCACCCCGCCGCTCGCCAGCCACCCGAGGGGGCCGCTCGCCGCCCGCCTGCGGGGATGCCGTGCAGCCGCCGTCAGCGCTGCCCTTCGGCCTCCGCGGCCTGCCTGAGCTGTCGCAGACCGCGTTCGAAGTCGGGGCCGAGCATCTTGTCCATCGACCAGAACCTGCTCATCAGGCCCATCACGAAGTTCTGTGGGCCGGTCATGACCCACTCCACCTCGGTGCCGGTGCCGGTCGGTTTGAGGGTGAAGTCGATGCGGTTGCGGGCCCGCATCGGCGCCGAGAAGTCGAGGTCGACCGCGAGGTGTTCGGCGCTGGACTCGAGCATCTCCATGCGTCCCTCACCGGCGTGACGGTCACCCTTCCAGGCGTACACGGCTCCCACCCCGGAGCCGGCGCCGCTGTAGTCGCGTGACATCTTCGGGTCGAGACCCTCCCAGGGCGACCACTTCGGCCACTCGTGGAAGTCGTTGATGAGGGCGTGTATGCGTGCAGCCGGGGCGGCGATCGAGGCGGAGCGGCTGAAGCGGAAGTCCTTGGCCATGGGCGCATCCTCCCATCCGATGAGAGCACCGGACGGGAGGGCGCGTTGCCTGACGGGCTCAGGCGGGCGGGGCGATGTCCTGCTGGGCGGGCAGCTGGTCCTGCCGCACGATGCCGACCGGGCAGGTCATGCCGTTCGGCCCGTGGTTGCAGTAGCCACCGGGGTTCTTGTGCAGGTAGCCCTGGTGGTAGTCCTCGGCGAGATAGAACGGCCCGGCCTCGTCGGCGGAGCGGATCTCGGTGGCGATCTCGCCGTGGCCGTTGTCGTGCAGCACCTGCTGGAAGGCCTCCCGCGTCGCGTTGGCGGCGGCTTCCTGCTCTGGGGTCGTCCAGTAGATGAACGATCGGTAGGCGGTGCCGACGTCGTTGCCCTGCCGGTTGGCCGTCGTCGGGTCGTGGTTCTCCCAGAAGGCCTTGAGCAGCAGCTCGGCGCTGGTCCGGGTGGGGTCGTACACGACCCGTACCGCCTCGGCGTGCCCGGTCAGCCCGGTGCACGTCTCCTGGTAGGTCGGGTTGGGGGTGTAGCCGCCCATGTAGCCCGCCGCGGTCACGATCACCCCGGGGAGCTTCCAGAAGATCCGCTCGACGCCCCAGAAACAACCCATGCCGAGGTAGAGCACCTGGGACCCTTCGGGCCACGGGCCCTCGAGGGGAGTGCCGAGCACGACGTGCGTGGGGTTGACGGAGTAGGTCCGTTCGGGCCGCCCGCTGAGAGCGTCGTCACGGGTGGGCATCTGGGTCTTCTTGCCGAATCCGAACACCATGCCAGTGTCACATCCTTCATGCTTGCGTTGGCTTACACCCTCCTAACGCCGTTCGACGCCGAGGTATGCCGCCCGGCCCGATCACGGCTCAGGCGCGAGCCGGCTGAGAGAAAACGGGTGGCCGGGGCGGTTACGGCGTGGTGAGGATGGTCGGTATGGATGGTCGACAGATCGAGATCCGGCCCGTCGACCTGCTCGACCCGGCGCAGCAGAACGACGCGGCGCGGTGGATCGAGCTGCACGCGAACGTGCAGCGCGAGCTGTTCGGCGACGGGGGCAGCGCATGGACCCTCGAGGAGATCCAGACCTTCCACCGCTCGCCCGACGCGGAACGGATCGCCCGGGCGGCGTGGGCCGACGGACGCATGGTGGGCGCCGCAGAGATCGGGATGCCGCTGACCGACAACCTCGCCCTCGCGACCCTGTGGCTGTCGGTCGACCCCGCCCACCGCCGGCGGGGATGCGGCTCGGTGCTGCTCGCAGATGCCGAGCAGATCGGCGCCGACCACCGGCGCACCACCTTCGTGGCCGAGGCCGACGGGGCCATGGGAGCGCCTGACCTGGCCGACGGCTTTGCGACCCGACACGGCTACGTCATCGCACAGACGATGCTCCGCAGCGCGCTGAACCTGACGGCCGGTCGAGACCGGCGCAGCGGCATCCTCGACCGAGCTGATGACGCTGACGGCTGCGACGACTACCGCATCGAGTCGGTCCTCGACCGGTTGCCTGACGAGTGGCTGGCTGACCGCGCGGTGCTGCAGCAGCGGATGAGCACCGACGCGCCGGCCGACGACCTGGCTCTCGAGGAGGAGGCGTGGGACGCCGAACGGTTGCGTGCCACTGACGACCGAACTCGGCGGTCGGGGCGGCGCATCGTCGAGTCGGTGGCCCGGCACGCCCCGACCGGTCGACTCGTGGCGTTCACCCGGGTCTCGGTCTCGGGGGCGGAGCCCACCCTCGCCTACCAGCAGGACACCCTCGTGCTGCGCGAGCACCGGGGCCACGCCCTCGGCCTCCGCGTCAAGGCGGCGAACGCGCGGCTCCTGCAGGAGGCGCTGCCGCAGGTCACTGCCGTGCGCACCTGGAACTCTGACTCGAACGGGCCCATGCTCGCGGTCAACCGCCGGCTCGGCTACGTCGCCGACGGCTACCGCCACGACTGGCAGAAGGTGGTCTCGTGACGGCCGTGACGATGGCGCGGATCGAGCTCACGGCGCGTCGCCCCGAACACCTCTGCCGTGGCGGGACCTGTGAGTGGGGGAGTCTTTCCGGCGTCAGGTGCCGGAGAACCTCCCCGACCCGGCATCCGTGACGGGTAGGCCGGCCCCTGCGATGGCATTCTCGAGCACGGTCGCCATCTCGGCGTACCCCAGGTCGTTGGGGTGGAAGAGATCTCCGGCGAGGCGCCCTCGCCACGACTTTGGCCCCTCCGCCCGCATGTCCGCCAGCACGACCTCGCCGCTCGCTGCGCGCTGCCGGATCAGCGCGTCGATCTCACGCGCCTCGCGTCGCGGGTTGGGCAGGTTGGCGACGACTGCTCCCGGCGGCAGCTTGTCCAGCAGCAACCGGAAGCGCTGCACGACCCCCTCCCGGTGCCGGGAGAGCACGATGTCGTTCGACCCGATGACGACGGTGACCAGGCCGACCGTTCGCCCTTCGTCGGCGAGGCGTTCGAGCACGGGCAGCTGGCGGTCGAGAACATCCTGCACCCGGGCGCCGTTCACGCCGAGGTTGACCACTGCGTGGTGCCAGCCGGATGCCGCCAGCTGCTCGCTCAGCTGCCCCACCATCCCGTGGTCGGGCGCTGAGGCTCCGATCCCCAAGGTCATCGAGTCGCCGATCGCGACCCAGAGCGGGGCGTCGCCGTCGGACGCCTCGCGGTTGGTGCTCTCCCACCAGTCGGCGTACGGCCCTACCTGCTGCTGCACCGCACGCACCCCGGGCAGCATCCGCCCGAGGGCGGTGAGGAAGGCGCCGGTCGGGCGGTCGCTGTGGTTGGAGTAGTCGATGGGCAGGGGCACCACGCGAGCATCGCAGACGACGCTGACTAGGCTGAGCAGCATGTCTGACGAGCACGGCTTCTCCACTCGCGCGATCCATGCCGGCCAGGCGGCCGACGAGCTGACCGGGTCGGTGGTGACCCCCATCTACCAGGTCTCGACCTACAAGCAGGACGGCATCGGGGGGTTCCGAGGCGGCTACGAGTACAGCCGTTCGGCCAACCCGACCCGTACCGCGCTCGAGACGTGCCTGGCCGCCCTCGAGGGCGGCAGCCACGGCTTCGCCTTCGCCTCGGGGCTCGCCGGTCAGGATGCCATCGCAAGGTCGTTGCTCGTGCCGGGAGACCACGTGGTCGTGCCGAGCGACGCCTACGGGGGTACCTACCGCTACTTCAACCAGATCGCCAAACCGCAGGGCGTCGAGCACTCGATCGCCCGCATCAGCGATGTCGACGCCGTGCGGGCCGCCATCCGACCCGGCCAGACCAAGGCGGTCTGGGTCGAGACGCCCACGAACCCACTGCTCGGTATCGCCGACATCGAAGCCATCGCGGAGGTGGCGCACGCGGCTGGTGCCGTGCTCGTCGTCGACAACACCTTCGCCACCCCGTACCTGCAGCGCCCGCTCGATCTCGGGGCCGACATCGTCACCCAGTCGACGACGAAGTACGTCGGCGGGCACAGCGATGTGGTGGGGGGCGCAGTCGTGACAGCAACGTCTGTGTCGGTGCCGGGCTTCGAGAACATCGCTGACCGGATCGCCTTTCACCAGAATGGTATCGGGGGAGTGGCTGGCCCGTTCGACTCGTGGCTGACGCTCCGGGGCGTGAAGACTCTCGCGATTCGCATGGAGCGGCACTGCGACAACGCCGAGAAGGTCGTCGACTTTCTGCAGGGCCACGACGGGGTCGGCCAGGTGCTCTACCCGGGTCTGAGCACCCATCACAACCATGAGGTCGCCGCCCGGCAGATGAAGCGCTTCGGCGGCATGGTGAGCTTCCGGCTGGCGAAGGGCGAGGACGCCGCGGTCAAGACGTGCGCGGCCGTGCAGCTCTGGACCCTGGGTGAGTCCCTGGGCGGGGTGGAGTCGCTCATCGAGCACCCGGCCCGCATGACGCACAGCTCGGTCGCCGGCACCGAGCTCGAGGTGCCGAACGACCTGATCCGGCTCTCGGTCGGCATCGAGGACGTCGACGACCTCATCGCAGACCTGCGCGAGGCGCTCGACATCCACGGCTGACCCTGGTCTGGTTGTCTGTCGCCTGTTATGACGATCCTCACGGTCGACTTCGGCTCGACCTTCACCAAGGGCGCCCTGATCGCCGACGACGGGGCAGTGCTCGTCGTGGGCTCCACCGCGACCACGGGAACCCTGGGGCGCGGTGACATCCTCGACGGGTACCGCCGGCTGCGCGCGCAGCTCGACGTGCCCTCAACCGCCCGGGTGCACGCGTGCTCCAGCGCCGGGGGAGGTCTGCGTCTGGCGGTGGTCGGCTACGAGCGCGCCGTCACGGCCGAGGCCGGTCACCGGGTCGGGCTGTCGGCGGGGGCGAAGGTCGTGCACGTCGCGGCTGGCGAGCTGTCGACGGCCGGTGTGAACGGCATCCGTGCAGCGCGGCCCGACATCGTGTTGCTGGTCGGCGGCACCGACGGGGGCAACTCGAATGTGCTGCTACACAACGCCGCCCGTCTGGCGAAGGCCGCCATCGGTGGGTACGGGCCCCGCGCGGTGCCGGTCGTGGTGGCGGGCAACGTCGACGTGCGGGAGGAAGTGGTCGCGAGGCTCGCCACGACGCGGCGGCCGACCGTCGTGGCGGCCAACGTGCTGCCGCGCATCGGGGTCATCGCGCCCGAGTCGGCCCGGTCCGCGATCCGCGACGCGTTCTTGAGACACGTGATCGGTGGAAAGGGTCTGTCACCAGATGCCGCCTTCGCCGCGATGGTCGAGGCCCCTACTCCCGACGCCGTGCTGAGCGGGGTCGCGCTGCTGGCCGACGTGGTGGCTGGTGACGTGCTGGTCGTCGACGTGGGCGGGGCGACCACCGACGTCTACTCCTGCCTCACCCCGGAAGGCGAGGACGCGAGCCTGCGCAAGGACGTCGTGGCTCCGCTCTGGCACGCCCGGACGGTCGAGGGTGACCTCGGCGTGCGGTGGAACGCCCTCGGCGTCATGGAGGCAGCCCGGGCCGAGCGGCTCTGGCCGCCTCGCCGAGACCGGGGCGAGGAGGCCGACACCGGTGACATCCACGGGCTCGAGGCGTATGCCGCAGCCGTCCACGAGCAGCCGGGCTCGGTGCCCCAGGATGCCCACGAGCGTGGTCTCGATCTTGAACTGGCTCGCCTCGCCGCCCTGGTCGCGGTGCGCCGGCACGCCCGCGCCCCGCAGCCGACCGAGCTGCCGCGACCGTTGGCCAACGTGACCACCCTGGTGGGCTCGGGGGGCGTGCTGCGGTTCGCCGATCTGGCCGGTCGGGAACGGGTGCTGGGTGCGGTGCTCGCCGACCACGAGGGCGGCTGGAAGGTCCCGCGAGCCGCTCGCGGGAGCGTCGACGCCTCGTACCTGCTCTTCGCGGTGGGGTTGCTGGCCGACTCGGACCCGAGGCTGGCCCGCGCCTTCGCTGCCCGAATTCTCTGACCCACTCCCACCCCACCCGTCGAAGAGACAGCCGAGCCGTAGCCTTCACGCCCTTGCCCAGCCATAGCCACCCGGCGGCCCCGATCAGCGCACCAACGGCCCGGGCGAAGGGGCCAGGACATCGAAAAGGCAGCTCGCGTCACGCGAACTGCCCTTTCAACGGTCTCTCTCAGGCTTTGTACGGCTTCGCAGCCAGCACCTTGACCTCGATCTTCTTGCCGTTGGGGGCCGTGTAGGTGGTGGAGTCGCCGACGCTCTTGCCGTGGATGGCCGCGCCCATGGCCGACTTCTCGGAGAAGACCTGCAGGTCGGAGCCGTCGGCGATCTCGCGGTTGCCGAGCAGGAACGTCTCCTGGTCACCGAACATCTCGACGGTCACGAGCATGCCGGGCTCGACGATGCCGTCGTCGGGAGGGGTCTCACCGATCGTCGCGGTCTGCAGCAGCTCGGTGAGCTGGCGGATGCGGGCCTCCATCTTGCCCTGCTCCTCGCGGGCGGCGTGGTAGCCGCCGTTCTCCTTGAGGTCGCCCTCTTCGCGGGCCTCCTCGATCTGGCGCGCGATGTCGAGGCGACCCTCTCCCGAGAGCTGGTCGAGCTCGCCCTTGAGGCGGTCATAGGCTTCCTGAGTCAGGAATCCGGCGGCTGTCTCGGTCACGATGGCACTCCTACTTGCGAACGAGCGCCCACGCGCGGCGCATGGGCGCCGTGTCACGACGTCTTGGATACAAGGATGGGCCCGGACGGACGGCTGTGCGGAACGGTGCTCGACACGTGCACGAACGGTCGCGGGCCCTGCTGAAGCACCAAGAGTAGCAAATCGCCGTGTGGGCACCCAGAACGCGCGCCGCGACCCCTTCCGCGCGGGCCGTCGGCAGCGGCCGCGCACCAGCCTCAGGTGCAGGTTCTGACCTCGCCCGTGACTGCCCTCGTCGTCGTGCGCAACGTCACGGTGAGCTGGCTGTCGGCGTCGGCGGATGCCGGAACGGGCACGTCGAGCGTTCCGACCGTGGAGAAGTCGCGCGCCAGCGCCTGCACCGTGCAGGTGACGGCCGCCCCGTCGGGGCTGTGCACCGAGAAGGTGACCCGCACGCTCTGGTCGTCGACCACCTTGTACCCGACCGTCTGGAAGCTGGGCAGACCGAGGGTGGCCGAGAGGCCGAACCAGATGGCGCCTGCGACTCCGATGCTCACCCCGATCGTGCCGATCACCCACCATCGCAACGTGCCGGGAGCGGGGCGTGGCAGTGGCATGGGTCGGCCTTGGGGTGATGGCCGACGAGCACGCCGGCGGTGGTGAGAGGATGGGAGTCTGACCAGTGTCTCTCATCGGGCACCAGCGCCAGGCGTCGGCCACTGACGACCGACCGCGAGCCGGGTGCGGGCCAGCCCCCGACCCAGCTCGCAACGAGCTCGCAACGAGCTCGCAACGAGCTCGGATCCGGGTTGCCGGCACGCGGCAGCCCGGAACCAACCACATCATCACCACAGACCGAACAGGAGTCACGTGCAAGATCGACTGCGATTGATGGCGGTGCACGCCCACCCCGACGACGAGTCGAGCAAGGGTGCGGCGACGACGGCGAAGTACGTCGCCGACGGCTTCTCCGTCAGGGTCGTCTCGTGCACCGGCGGGGAGCGTGGAGACATCCTCAACGAGGCGCTGAAAAGCGACCCGCACATCCTGCGTGACCTCTCCCAGGTTCGGCGCGACGAGATGCGGGCGGCCCAGGAGGTGCTCGGCTGCGAGCACACCTGGCTGGGCTTCGTCGACTCGGGCCTTCCCGAAGGCGACCCGCTGCCGCCGCTGCCCGAGGGGTGCTTCGCGCTCGAGGACCTCGACGTGACGACCGAGGCGCTCGTGCGGGTGATCCGTGAGTACCGGCCGCACGTGATGACGACCTACGACGAGAAGGGCGGCTACCCCCACCCCGACCACATCATGTGCCACATCGTGTCGATGGCGGCGTTCGAGGCGGCCGGTGACCCGGAGGCCTACCCGGCAGCGGGAGCGCCGTGGCAGCCACTGAAGATCTACTACAACGGGGGCTTCTCGAAGGACCGCCTCACGGCCATGCACGAGGCCATGCTCGACGAAGGGCTCGAGAGCCCGTACGCAGACTGGTTGGCGAACTGGAAGCCCCGGCGGGTGCCGGGAAGAACCACCCGTATCGACTGTGGCGCCTACTTCGAGACCCGTGACCGGGCCCTGCTGGCGCACGCGACCCAGGTCGACCCGGAGGGGTTCTGGTTCCGGGTGCCGCTGGAGATTCAGCAGCGGGTCTGGGGGTTCGAGGAGTTCGAGCCGGCCGTGTCCTACGTCGCGGTCGCCGACGACGAGACGGATCTGTTCGCCGGGCTGGGATCGGTCGCCGACGCCGACACCCTGGCCACGAGTGGGGGCCTGACCATGGTCTACGACGGACGGGTCGACGCGGCATCCGATGACCCCAGCGAGGATGCCGTCGAAGACGCGGTCGACGATGCCATCGACGACGCGGCGGAGCTGTCCGAACACGCAGTCAACGACACCACCGCTGACGCCGACCCGGCCACCGACGCTGACGCAGACGGCGAGCCGAACCCGAGCTCAGCGCAGAAGGAACGGGTCTGATGGGTGGCGACGGCAACTACACCATCGGGCCGGGCTTCTGGGGTTTCGTCGCGTTCTTCGTGATGGCGATCGCGCTGTGGCTGCTCGTGCGCAACATGAGCGGCCGGCTGCGCCGGATGGCCTACCAGGAGCGTGAGCGCGACGCGGCCGCCACTGACCAGAAGCAGACGGTCACGGGTGACCGTTCAGAGCGCACCGCCCTGTCGGGGGAGACCAGCCCTCAGGCAGGCGAACCCGACCCGCCGTCGCGGCCCCGCCACTCGCGCAAGGAGTCTCGCGGCTCTCACGACGAGACGACCTGACGGGCCTGTGGGCGAGGGCCTGACCCGGTCAGGCGGCGGCCCGGTACCCGATCACGGCGAGGATCACGGCCACGAAGTGGGTGAGGAACCCACCGAGGGTGAAGGCGTGGAACACCTCGTGGAAGCCGAACCAGCGCGGCCACGGGTTGGGGCGCTTGGTGCCGTAGATGATGCCGCCGGCCGTGTACAGCAGGCCACCGACGGCGATGAGTGAACCGATGACGGGGCCGCCCTGCTGCCAGAACGGCACGACGTAGAAGACGGCGGCCCAGCCGAGGGCGATGTAGAGCGCCGTGTAGAGCCATCGCGGCGCACCGACCCAGAACACCCGGAAGAGCACTCCGGCGATGGCGCCTCCCCAGATCACCGTGAGGAGGGTGCGCGCCTGGTCGGCGGGAAGCAGGGTGACGGCGAACGGTGTGTAGGTGCCGGCGATGATGAGGTAGATGTTCGAGTGGTCGAGCCGCTTCAGCAGCGCGCTGGCACGAGGGCCCCACGTGCCGCGGTGGTAGATGGCCGAGACGCCGAAGAGCAGAGCCGCGCTCACCGTGAAGATCACCGAGGCGGTACGCACCGAGCCGGGGTCGGAGATGATGATGAGCACCAGTCCGCCGAGAACGGCCACCGGGAACATGCCCAGGTGCAGCCACCCCCGAAGCCGCGGTTTGACCGTTGCGACCAGCCCGCTGACAAGGTCGGAGCCGGCTTCGGCCACCGACGGCGAAGGGGCGGTCTGCAAGGTGGCGGGCGCGGTGTGCCCACTCGAACCGGTCGGGCCGTCGGTGTCGCTGCTCATGCGCCGATTCTAACCTACGCAACCGTAGGTTACGCAGCCGTAGCCAGAATGGAGGCAGAGATTCCTCGGAGCCGTCCGAGCGGCACCGAGGAGGTGTGGTGACGCGGGGGTACGGTTGGCCAACGGCCCTGACGGGCTCTCGAGAGGCTCGATGAGGAGGGTGTCGGTGGGGTGGCGCGATGTGGTCTACGGAGCCTACGAGCGTCAGGTGCTACGCGGTGTGCCCCCGGAGGCGCGACCACGACACGTGGCCGTGATGCTCGATGGCAACCGACGGTGGGCCAAGGCCCGGGGAGCCGGTACCGCATCCGGTCACCAGGCCGGTGCCGACAAGATCGAGTCGCTGCTGCAGTGGTGTGAAGAGGCCGGCGTCGAGTACGTGACCCTCTGGCTGCTGTCGACCGACAACCTCGGTCGCCCGTCGGCCGAGCTCGGACCGCTGCTGCGCATCATCGAGAACGCCGTGGCCGACCTCGCCGCAACGCGGCGGTGGTCGGTACGGATCGCCGGGGCCACGGGCCTGCTGCCCCCCGAGACCGCAGCGTCGCTGCAGGCTTCGGCCGCGAGCACCGAGGGGGTCAGCGGCATGGTGGTCAACTGCGCGGTCGCGTACGGCGGTCGGCGTGAGATCGCGGATGCCGTTCGCGACCTGTTGCGCTCGCGGGGGGCGGCCGGTCAGACCCTGGAGCAGATCGCCGACGGCCTGACGGTCGAGGACATCGCCCAGCACCTCTACACCAAGGGTCAGCCCGACCCCGACCTCGTGATCCGCACCTCGGGGGAGCAACGCCTCGGCGGGTTCCTGCTCTGGCAGAGCGCCACCTCGGAGTTCTACTTCTGTGAGGCCTACTGGCCCGACTTCCGGCACGTCGACTTCCTGCGCGCTGTTCGGGCCTACGCGGGCCGGCACCGCCGCCACGGCTCCTGAGGTCGGCCCGCCACGGCGAAATCGCTACCTGATCGGCGACCGCACCCGCCGTGAAGCGCCAGAGGCGCTGCATCAGAGCACGAGCTCGCTGGCCACCATGACGGCCGAGCGGGGAGTGCTCCCCATTGCCGCTCGGTACCCGGCAACCTACGGTTCTGGAACGAACACCGAGCGCGAGAGAGCCTGGCCATCGTCAAGAAAGACGTCGACCCGACGGCACTGCGCGCCTCGGCCGAGCGCATCACCGCTCACGCGCATGAATGCGCTGACGAGGGGGGCGACGCTGCCCGGCGGCCCCGGCGGCCCCGGCGGCCCCGGCGGCCCCGGCGGCCCCGGCGGCCCCGGCGAACCGAGCGGCCACACAGGCGAGCAGGACCGATCACTCCTGGGGGCGCTCAGACTCGGCGTCACGGCCGCCAACCCCCGAGAGCGCCGAGGCTCCCGCCGCTGACCCGTCGTGTCTCTGCTCGTTCGGGCTCATCGCCAGCGACATCGAGGAGGAGTCATCGCACCCTGGCGGCTTTCGGCTGCTCAGGGTTGCCGCTGCTGCGGGTTTGGCTCTAGGTTCTGTCCCACACACGCGCTCGGCAATGGCGCCGGGCGGTGGAGCCCAGGGGTGGCCCATGCTGACGTCGACAGAATCTTTCGTGCAGCGCCACCCGGTTCCTCACCACCGACACCGACGGCGTCGGGGGGCAGCCGCAACCCTCGCCGTGGCCGTCGCGGCGGCCCTGGTCGCCCTGGCCCCGTCGGGTTCTGCTGCGACCCCGACCGGGTCTGCCGTCGGCATCACCGGCACGGGTGCTCAGACCGCCACGCGAACCGTGACACTGCTGACGGGTGACAGCGTGGTGCTGAGCACGGCCTCCGGCCGAACCTCCGCGACGATCCGCCCGGCAGCGACGAGCGGGGTGCGCTCGGTCGTCACCACGCTACGGCTCGGTGACCGTGCGTACGCCGTTCCGGCCGTGGCGCGTCCGTACCTGGGGCGCTACCTCGACCCCTCCCTCTTCGACGTGTCGTCGACGACAGCCGCCGGGCCGACGGTCAGGGTCAACCTCGCCTACTCCGGCTCGACCAAGCCGGTCGTGCCCGGCGTGACCGTCACCTCGGCTCGAGACGGCCTCGCCGCCGGGTACCTCACGCCGCAGTCGGCGCAGACCTTCGGCGCCGCGCTGGCCTCCCAGGCGGTCGCCGACGCGCAGCACGGCTGGCCGGCCCACAGCAGATTGTTCGGGTCGGTGACCCGGATCTCGGCCGAGGGTTCCGGTGCCGTCGCCACTCCGAGCTACCCGATGAAGACCCTCGTCATCAGGGCCGTGGACCACACCGGCACGCCGCTGCGCTACGGGTTCGGCTTCTACGTGAACATGGACGACGGCCGTAAGGGCGCCGGCTTCTTCGCGATCGACCAGGGTCAGGCCCGCGTCAGCGTGCCCACCGGCAACTACGCTCTCGTCTCCACCGAGGACACCTTCAGCCCGGCCGGGATCTACACCAGTCGGGTCATGCTCGTCAGCGACTACCGGGTGGCCGCTCAGAACCAGACTGTGACCCTCGACGCCCGCAAGGCGACCACCCAGACCCCGTCGGTGAGCCTTCCCAAGTCGGCTCTCGTGCAGGACCTCTCGGTGATTCTCATGCTGACGGACGCCAACGGGTTCGCCAGCTTCAGTCTGGGCAGCAGCGCGGCTCCGCCGAGCGCCCGGCTCCGGCTCACTCCGACCAAGCCACCGAAGCACGGCCGCATAGAGGAACAGACCATCGTCAACGCGGTCGATACGTCGGTCCCCGGCGGCGCCTATCGCTTCGACGGGGGTTGGATGGACGTGGGTATCCCCGTGGCCCAACACCATTCGGCTCCGGTACTCGCGCGGCAGAACCGCACCGACACGACCTACTACACCGACCGCGACCTGCGGATCGGTGGCACGTCGAGGGCGCTGTTCTTCCCCGGTGCGTCGTTCGCCTTCGCCCAGGTCTTCGCCACGCCGATGCCGCTCCAGCGGGCTGAGTACGCGTTCGGGCCGGTGGGCACACAGCTGTCGGAGGTGGTGTACACCGACATCGCCAACGTCGACGATCCCGGCATGTTCACTCAGGAGCTGCACGCGATTCCGCCCGGGAAAGCGAGTGGAACGACCTGGTTGCGCAACCCGATCGTGCAGACCGTTCCCGACACTCCGGCGGGCTCCACGTTTGCGATGTCGCTCGCCTGCCGAACCAGAGATGCGCTCCTCGTGGCCCTCGAGCCGGTCGACAACGTCGCCACCCACGTCGGGCAGGTGTTCGGTTCGCCTGACGGCACGCCGGTCGCGCACTTCACCCTCAGTCGCAACGGCAAGACGTTGTTCGACGGTGACGACTCGCTCGGTACTGTCGTGGACACCGGGGCCGCCCCGGCGACCTATCGCGCCGTCGGCACCCTCGACCGCAGGCTGGCGGGCACGTTCCTGTCGACCGCGACGACGACCGACGTGAGCTTCGTGTCGGGCGGGACCACCGGTCCGAGGGCTCCGGCCACGTGGTACTGCCCCGCCGACAACGGTTCAGGCGGAGTCACCCTGCTTCCGGTGCTGCGGGCGCTGGTCGACCTGCACGGCACGACGCGAGGCACGGTGCCGGTCGGTTCGCGCGCCTTCGACGTCGAGGTCGGCTACCCGGCGGGAGCCGGTGCCGCGAAGGTCACCTCGGTGACCGTCGAGGTTGCCGTGGCCGGGTCTGGTGCGTGGGTCACTCTGCCCGTCAGCTCCGCGCCCACCGCCGGCCACTACCGGGTCGCCTTCAGCGCCAAGCCGTTCGAAGCCGGGCGGGTGATGGACCTGCGGGTCAGTGCGACCGACGCCGCTGGCGGCATCCTGCACCAGACCACCGACCGCGCCTTCCTGATCGGAAACTGACATGCTCCGGATTCGCACTGCCCTCCTGTCGTTCGGTGTGGTGACCGCGGTGCTCGCCGCCGCGGCCCAGCCCGCCCTGGCCGGACCCCCGTCGTCACCGAAACCGTCCGAGCGGGCCCATCCGAGCTGCTCGACGTCGGGCCCGGGCCAGTTCCGCTGCTTCTCACAGTGGCGTACCGGGGGCGGGACGTCGACCAACCGCGCGAACCCCTCCGCCCCGGCGCGGCCGGCGGCCGGCTACGGGCCGGCCGACATCGCGTCGGCCTACCAGCTGAGCGGCAAGGGTGGCGCGGGCGCCACGGTGGCGATCGTCGACGCCTACGACAACCCGAACGCGGAGGCCGACCTCGCCGTGTTCCGTCGCACCTTCGGCCTGCCACCGTGTACAACAGCCAACGGGTGCTTCCGCAAGGTCAACCAGCGTGGCGGCTCCATCCCACCCGAGGGCGACCCGGGCTGGGGGGTCGAGATCGCGCTTGACATCCAAGCGGTCTCCGCCTCCTGCCCGGCCTGCAAGATCTTGCTCGTCGAGGCCGACGACCCGACGTTCGTCAACCTCGGCACGTCGGTGAACCGGGCCGTGGCGCTCGGCGCCGATGTGGTGTCGCACTCTTACGGAGGCGACGAGGCCACCAGCTCGCGGGTACTGCGCACGCGGTACTACACCCACCCGGGGGTCGCGCAGGTAGCGTCGTCTGGCGACTTCGGTTTCGGTCCGGCCCAGGTCCCGGCCGCGTTCCCCGAGATGATCGCCGCCGGGGGAACCCGCCTGGTCAAGACGAGTGCCGGCTGGAGAGAGAGCGCGTGGAGCGGCGCCGGCAGCGGCTGCTCGGCCTGGTTTGCCAAGCCCGCCTGGCAGAAGGACGGTCACTGTGGGATGCGCACCGTGGCCGACGTGTCCGCCGTGGCCGACCCTGAGACCGGACTGGCCGTCTACGACACCTACGGCCTCGGGGCTGACAACGGATGGATCGTCGTGGGCGGGACCAGCCTGTCGGCACCGCTGCTGGCCGGCATGATCGGACGCGCCGGGAACGCCTCGCAGCTCGACAGCGCTGCCTACCTCTACCGGAACCGTTCCGGCCTGCGCGACGTCATCGGAGGCGCGAACGGCTTCTGCGGTGGCGACTATCTGTGCAGAGGGAAGAAGGGCTACGACGCGCCGACCGGTCTGGGCAGCCCGCGAGGTCTGTCTGCGCTGTGAGGTGCCGACACCGTGGCCGGCTGCAAGGCCGACCTCGAGCGGTCAGCCGGCGCGAGCCTGACCGGGGTGGTCGGCAACAGCCAGACGAGGCTCAGTCGTCGAAGGAGGTGCAGGTCATGGTGCCGCTCAGCACCCCGCCACTGATGTCGACCCGGTCAAAGGTCAACGCGGTCTGGGCGTAGCTCACGCCGGTGGGCGACGTCAGTGGCTCCGCAGGCGGCGAGTACGAGCGCCGAGATCAGGGCCGTGAGGTGGTCGAGGTGGCGGTCCGCATGCTCCTTGGTCATCACCACCGAGGCGGGGTTGCCAAAGCGCTCCGGCCGGTCAGAGCCCGAGATGCCGCCCGGGAACATCGGCGACACGGCAACCAGATGACCACGTGACGGGGTCTGGCGACGTACCGTCGAGGCAGTGACGGACACCCGTCCGGCACTGCCAGGAGGCCCCCCGATGGAGCGACTGCTCGAGGCGGAGGGCCGGGCTCGGCTCCACCGTCGTCGTGGGACCACCCGGCACCGCGGGAGCGAGTAGGCGCACGCCGAGCGTGTGCGCCGCCTAGGAGTCAGAATTGGCTACGAAGAGTCCGACCTCGTCCGACGTCGCCACCTCGTCCTCAGCGCCGGCTCACGAAGGCGCCACCAGCATCCGCGAGCGGGCCCCCGACCACAAGACCTATGTGATCGACACCTCCGTGCTGCTGTCCGACCCCCGCGCCATGCTGCGGTTCAAAGAGCACGAGGTCGTGCTGCCGGTCGTGGTCGTGACCGAGCTGGAGGCTAAACGTCACCACCCTGAGCTGGGCTACTTCGCCCGGCAGGCACTGCGGCTGCTCGATGACCTGCGCATCTCCGCTGGGCGGCTCGACCGCCCGGTCGGGGTCGGAGACGACGGCGGCACCCTGCGCGTCGAGCTGAACCACACCGACTCGTCGGCACTGCCGGCCGGCTTCCGGCTGGGCGACAACGACACGCGCATCCTCTCGGTGGCCAAGAACCTGTCGAACGAGGGCGCCGACGTCACCGTGGTCAGCAAAGACCTCCCGATGCGCGTCAAGGCCTCGGCCTGTGGCCTCGAGGCGCAGGAGTACCGGGCCGAGCTCGCGGTCGACTCGGGCTGGACCGGTCTGCAGGAGCTCGAGGTGTCGACCGACGAGCTCGACCTGCTCTACGAGCGGGGTCGCATCGAGCACGCGGATGCCGCCGAGCTGCCGTGCCACACCGGCCTCGTTCTGCTCTCGCCGCGGGGAAGCGGTCTGGGGCGGGTCGGCGCCGACAAGCAGATCCGGCTGGTGCGAGGCGACCGGGATGCGTTCGGCCTGCACGGTCGTAGCGCGGAGCAGCGCATCGCCCTCGATCTGCTGCTCGATCCCGACGTGGGCATCGTCAGCCTCGGCGGACGCGCCGGTACGGGAAAGTCGGCGCTGGCTCTGTGCGCCGGTCTCGAGTCGGTGATGGAACGTCGGGTGCAGCGCAAGGTGCTCGTGTTCCGGCCGCTGTTCGCCGTCGGTGGCCAGGAGCTCGGCTACCTCCCCGGCACGGAGGCCGAGAAGATGAACCCCTGGGGCCAGGCGGTCTTCGACACTCTGAGCGCCCTCGTGTCGACCGAGGTCGTGGAAGAGGTGATGGACCGGGGGATGCTCGAGGTGCTGCCCCTCACCCACATTCGCGGAAGGTCACTGCACGACGCCTTTGTCATCGTCGACGAGGCCCAGAGCCTCGAACGCAACGTGCTGCTCACGGTGCTCAGCCGCATCGGCCAGAACAGCAAGGTCGTGCTGACGCACGACGTCGCCCAGCGCGACAACCTGCGGGTTGGCCGGCACGACGGCGTCGCGGCCGTCATCGAGAAGCTCAAGGGTCACCCCCTCTTCGCCCACGTCACCTTGACCCGCAGCGAACGCAGCCCGATCGCCGCGCTGGTCACCGACCTTCTGGAGGGTCTCGAGTTCTGAGCCACCACCTCTCGAGACGAGAACCGCTCCCGCACCGGTCAGCCTCGACCGACCAGCCGCAGGAGCGGTTCTCATTGTGCGGGACGACATCCCCGGCGCTGCCGACCGGCTGTTTCGGCAGGTGACGGCACCCCCCGCGATTTGCCATTCAACGACAGGTCTGTGCACCGTAGTAACCGAAACGTTATGAAGCCTCCAGGCCGCAGGGCCTGTCGTTGGATCGTGACGAGTTCATCGCTGTGATGGCAGGGACGGCTCAGATGGCCGGCATCACCGGCCCAGTCCCGCCCCCGACCCAGGAAGGCGTAGCCCCTCATGGCTCGCTACGAAGGCCGTCATCGAAACGCGCCCATCGCCACCCCCGTTCTGTCGCAGCAACCCACCCCTCGGTCTGGGGAGCAGCCGCAGCACGGCGGTCGCCGGCGCACGCTGCGTCCGCTGGTCGCCGTGGGTACCGCTGCCGGTGTCGCCCTCGGGGTGTTCGGTCTGACCGGCTCGGTCAGTGCCCGCCAGGGCAGCGCGGTTGACCTGTCGGTCGCGATGGTGAGCCATACCGACGTACTGGCTCGGGAGGCGGTGACCCAGACCGCCACCCGCGGGCAGCAGCGGGTGTCGCGTGACGTGGCCCGGGTCGCGCTCTCGGCCACCGCAGTGCAGGCGGCCAGGACGGCAGTGGCCAAGGCCAAGGCGGCCCAGCAGGTGCGCGACGCCGCTGAGGCACAGGCCCGGGAGAAGGCCGCCGAGAAGCAGCGGCAGTTCGTCATCGCCGATGCGAAGTCGAACCCGAGGGCCGCGGCCAAGGCCCTCATGAGCGATCACGGCTGGTCGAGCGACGCGCAGTACGGCTGTCTGCTCAACCTGTGGAACGGTGAGAGCGACTGGAAGTGGTCGGCCCACAACAGCAGCTCGGGCGCCTACGGCATCCCGCAGTCGTTGCCGGCCAGCAAGATGGCGCAGTTCGGCAGCGACTACCGCACCAACCCCATCACCCAGATCAAGTGGGGCCTCTGGTACATCGAGGCCTCCTACGGCAGCCCGTGCAGCGCGTGGTCGACCTGGCAGTCTCGCAGCCCGCACTGGTACTGATCCCGACCCGGCTGATCTCGCCCGCGTCAGGCTCAGATCTTGCGGAGGCGTACGCGTCGCACCTCGTGGTTCGACCCCTTGGAGAGCACCAGGGTCGCCCGGGAGCGGGTCGGGAGGATGTTCTCGACGAGGTTCGGGCCGTTGATCTCGCGCCAGATACGGCCCGCCGTGGCCACCGCCTCGTCATCGGACAGCACGGCGTAGCGGTGGAAGTAGGAGTCGGGGTCGGAGAAGGCGGTCTGGCGCAGTCGCAGGAAGCGCTCGACGTACCAGGTGCGCACGTCATCGACCCAGGCGTCGACGTACACCGAGAAGTCGAAGAAGTCGCTGATCGCGAGCCCGGCCCCTCTCACCGGATGCAGCCGGGGGGCTTGGAGCACGTTGAGGCCCTCGACGATGAGCACGTCGGGCTGGCGCACCACCGTGCGCTCGTCCTTGACGATGTCGTAGGTGAGATGCGAGTAGACGGGCGCCGTGACCTCGGTGCGCCCGGACTTGACCTCGGTGACGAACCGCAGCAGCGCCCGGCGGTCGTACGACTCGGGAAAGCCTTTTCGTTGCAGGAGCCCTCTTCGTTCAAGTTCAGCGTTGGGAAAGAGGAAACCATCGGTCGTGACGAGCTCGACGTGCGGGGTGTCGGGCCAGCGGGCGAGCATCTCGCGCAGGATGCGGGCCGTCGTCGACTTGCCGACGGCCACCGACCCGGCCACCCCGATGACGAAGGGGGTGCGCGCCGGCCGCTCGCCGAGAAACTCGCTCGTCACCTGGTGCAGCTGTCGGGTGCCGGCGACGTAGAAGTTGAGCAGACGAGAGAGTGGCAGGTAGACGTCTTCGATCTCGCGCAGGTCGACACGGTCGCCGAGGCCGCGCAGGCGAGTCAGGTCATCGTCGTCGAGACTGAGTGGCAGGTTCTGACGCAGCCGCGACCACGCCGCGCGGTCGAGCTCGACGTACGGCGAGTGGATGGGGGTGAGTGCACCCGTTCCTGTGGCTGACTGCGACACCCGGCCATTGTGGCCCACCACGAGCCCGGGTTGGCCCGGGGGCCCACTCCGGTCCCTTAGGCTGGGCGCCATGTGTGGGATCGTGGGCTACGTCGGCAGAGCCGAAGACGACAGTGCGCTCGACGTCTTGATGGAGGGACTCGCTCGTCTGGAGTACCGGGGGTACGACTCGGCGGGGGTCGCGCTGGTCACCGGCGACCACACCTCGACCCGCAAGAAGTCGGGCAAGCTCGCCAACCTGCGTGCCGAGCTGGAGGCTGACCCGCTGCCCCCGTCCACCACCGGCATCGGCCACACCCGTTGGGCCACGCACGGCGGGCCGACCGACGAGAACGCCCATCCGCACCGGGGCGGTGCCGACGGCAAGCTGGCGTTGATCCACAACGGCATCATCGAGAACTTCCACTCGCTCAAGCGTGGTCTGCTCGCGCAGGGCACGGTCTTCACCAGCGAGACCGACACCGAGGTCGTGGCCCACCTGCTCGCGGCGGCCTACGACGAGCACCACGACCTCACCGAGGCGATGCGGGTCGTCGTGGCCGACCTCGAAGGAGCTTTCACGCTGCTGGCGATCCACGCCGACCAGCCCGGCGTCGTGGTGGGCGCGCGGCGCAACAGCCCGCTGGTCGTCGGACTCGGCGCTGACGCCAACTACCTCGGCTCCGACGTCGCGGCCTTCATCGGCTACACCCGCCAGGCGCTCGAGCTTGACCAGGACCAGATCGTCACGATCACCGCCGACGGCGTCACGGTGATGGGCTTCGACGGCGCGCCCGCCGAAGGCAAGGCCTTCGAGGTGACCTGGGACGCCGCCGCCGCAGAGAAGGGCGGCTACGCCACCTTCATGGAGAAGGAGATCCACGACCAGCCCCACGCCGTCGCCGACACCCTGCTCGGTCGCACCGACGCCGACGGCCGGCTCACCCTCGACGAGATGGACATCACCGAGCACCAGCTGCGCGAGATCGACCGCATCATCGTCGTCGCGTGTGGAACGGCGGCCTACGCCGGCCTCGTCGCCAAGTACGCCATCGAACACTGGACTCGCATCCCGGTCGAGGTGGCCCTCGCGCACGAGTTCCGGTACTGCGACCCGATCGTCAACGACCGCACGCTCGTGGTGTCGATCAGCCAGTCGGGCGAGACGATGGACACCCTGATGGCGGTCAAGCACGCCAGGCTGCTCGGCGCCCTGACGATCTCCGTCTGCAACACCCACGGGGCCACCATTCCCCGCGAGTCGGATGCCGTGCTCTACACCCACGCCGGCCCCGAGATCGCCGTCGCATCGACGAAGGCCTTCCTCGCGCAGATCACCGCCTGCTACGTGCTCGGGCTCTACCTCGCGCAGCTGCGTGGTGGCTCGTTCGCCGACGACGCGCAGTCGGTGATGAAGCAGCTCGGCGAGGTGCCCGGCAAGATCGAGACCCTGCTGGGCCGGATGGACCGGGTCAAGGAGATCGCCGGCTTCATGGCCGACACCCGCTCCGTGCTCTTCCTCGGGCGCCACGTCGGCTACCCCGTGGCGATGGAGGGCGCGCTGAAGCTGAAGGAGCTCGCCTACATCCACGCGGAGGGTTTCGCCGCCGGTGAGCTCAAGCACGGCCCGATCGCCCTCATCGAGCCGGGCCAGCCGGTGTTCGTCATCGTGCCCTCGCCTTCGAGTGAGCACGGGCTGCACGGCAAGGTCGTGAGCAACATCCAGGAGATCCGGGCCCGGGGGGCACGCACCATCGTCATCGCCGAGGAGGGCGACGAGGCCGTCGAGGCCTTTGCCGACGAAGTGATCCGGGTGCCGGTGACGGCTCCGTTGCTGGCCCCGTTGCTGACGGTCGTTCCGCTGCAGGTCTTTGCGCTCTGGCTCTCGACCGCGAAGGGTCTCGACGTCGACCAGCCCCGCAACCTCGCGAAGTCGGTGACCGTCGAGTGAGCGCCCGGTCGCGCTGGTGGCAGGCGGACGCAACCCGACGCGCCCGACCACGCCCGTGATCATCGGCGTGGGGATCGACGTGGTCGACATCGAGAGGTTCGCGAAGACCCTCGAGCGCACCCCGGCCCTACGTGATCGGCTCTTCACAGCGGAGGAGCGCGGGCTCGGGATCGCCTCTCTGGCAGCACGCTTCGCGGCGAAGGAGGCCCTCGCGAAGTCGCTCGGTGCCCCGGCCGGCATGTACTGGACCGATGCCCGGGTCGTAACGAGCGAGAGTGGAAAGCCCTCTCTCGTGATCGGTGGCACCGTGCAGTCACGAGCGAGCGACCTCGGTGTCGACTGCTTCCACGTCTCGCTCTCGCACGACGCCGGCGTGGCGTCTGCCGTCGTCATCGCGGAGGGCTGATGATCCGCGCCCACTCGGTGACGACCGTTCGCGCCGCCGAAGCCGAGGCCATGGCTGAGCTGCCAGACGGCGAGCTCATGCGGCGGGCGGCCCAGGGGCTGGCCGAGGTCGCCGCGACGCGTCTCGACGAGCGTGACGGCACGACGGCGGTGGCGCTGGTCGGCGGCGGTGACAACGGAGGCGATGCCCTGTACGCCATCGCCCTCCTCAGCGAGGCCGGGTTCGCTTGCGCCGCAGTGCTCGTCCCCGAGGGTGGCCGCGAAGCCGTTCACCCTGGTGGGTTGCGTGAGGCCGAACATCAGGGGGTCGACACCGTCTCCGCCGATGACGACTCCACCGCCGCCCTCGTGGCCGAGGCTGATCTCGTGCTCGACGGCATCGTCGGCATCGGCGGGCACCCTGGCCTGCGCCCGGGGGCGTCCGCACTCGTCGATGCGATCGCCGAGGAGGCGTGGGTCATCGCGGTCGATCTCGCCAGCGGGCTCGACCCGGCTGGGGAGGTCGCGGCCGACGACACGGTGTGGGCCGACGAGACGGTGACGTTCGGCACGCCCAAACCGGTGCACCTGCTGCCCGCCGGCGAACCGGCATCCGGCCTGCTGACCGTGATCGACATCGGCGTCGACTTCAGCGCCCGACCGGCGGCTGTCGAACGTCTTGTCTGGGACGACGTCGCAACGCTGTGGCCCGTTCCCGGCCCGAGTGACGACAAGTACTCCCGTGGCGTGCTGGGCGTTGTCGCCGGCGGCGAAGGGTACGCCGGTGCCGCCGTGCTCTGCGTCACCGGCGCCGTCGAGGCCGGCGCGGGGATGGTGCGTTACGTGGGCACCGCGACCCCCACGGGCCTGGTGCGGGCGGCGGCGCCCGAGGTGGTCATGGGCGACGGGCACGTTCAGGCCTGGGTCATCGGCCCGGGGTTCGACCCCGAAGCCGACGGTGAGCAGGCGCAGGCCCAGCTGCGGGTGGCCCAGCAGGCCCTGGCGTCCGACCTGCCCGTCGTGGTCGACGCGGGCGCGCTCAGCCTGCTCGACGGGGCCCGCACCGCGGTCACGCTGATCACCCCGCACGCCGGTGAGGCGGCCACCCTGCTGACGCGGCTGGGAAACTCGCAGGTCACCCGCGATGACGTCGAGGCGCGACCGTTCGAGCAGGCCCGACGCCTCGCGGCGCTGGCGAACGCCGTCGTGCTGCTCAAGGGGTCGACGACCCTGGTGGTGACCCCCGACGGGCAAGCGGCGCGGTCACAGGCCGACGGCACGCCCTGGCTGGCCACGGCCGGGTCGGGCGACGTGCTGGCCGGGGTGGTGGGAGCTCTGCTGGCCTCCGGCCTCTCGGCCGTCGACGCGGCGTCGCTCGGCGCCCTGGTTCACGGTGTGGCCGGCGGCCGCGTGTCAGGAGGTGGCCCGGTTCGCGCCCTCGCGCTCGCGCACGAGATCCGTTCCGCGGTGCGTCATCTGCTCGTACGTGCCGGTTCGACAGGTCACTGAGCCGTGTCACATCAGCCGGGCCGGGTTCGGTCGCCCCGGCGGCCGCCGGAGGCCGTCACCGATGCGTTGCCGTGCATGGCAGAATTCGCGAGATGACGCCGAGCCCCGTCGCTGCCGACCCCGGTGCCACCGCCGACCGTGAGACGCCTCAGACCCACGGCCTTCCCGGCTGGGCCGAGATCGACCTCTCGGCGCTCGAGCACAACGTGCGCACGCTCCGTGAGCGGGCGCCTGAAGCCGACTTCATGGCCGTCGTCAAGGCCGACGCGTACGGCCATGGGCTGCTGCCGGTGGCTCGGGCGGCGGTGCGGGCCGGAGCCGGCTGGCTCGGCGTCGCCCAGTTCTCGGAAGCCTTCGCCCTGCGTGACGCGGGCCTCGACACCCGGCTGCTCACCTGGCTGAGCGTGCCCGGCGCCGACTTCACGGGCGCGGTACGACGCGCCATCGACCTCTCGGCATCGGCGACGTGGGTGCTCGACGAGATCGCCACCGCGGCCCGCGCCCTCGCCACCACGGCGCGCGTCCACCTCAAGGTCGACACCGGGCTCGGGCGAGGGGGTGCGTTCGGCGCCGACTTCACGAGCCTGGTGGCGCACGCCCGCTCGCTCGAGGCGGAGGGCGCGATCCGCGTCGTCGGCGTCTGGACCCATTTCGCCTTCGCCGACTCCCCCCGGCACCCGACGGTGATCGCCCAGCAGGAGCGTTTCTTCGAGGCCGTGGCCGAGGCCGAGCGGGCCGGCATCCGCCCCGAGGTGCGCCACCTGGCCAACTCGGCCGCCACCCTCGTGCACCCCTCGGCCCAGGCCGACCTCGTACGGCCCGGCATCGCCATGTACGGGCTGAGCCCGGTGCCGCAGGTCGACGACGACTTCGACCTGCGACCGGTCATGAGCCTGCGGATGCGGTTGGCGCTGGTCAAGCGTCTGCCGGCCGGTCAGGGGGTCAGCTACGGGCACACCTACACCCCGAAGGTCGACACGGTCGTCGGCCTCGTGCCGGCCGGTTATGCCGACGGCATCCCACGCGACGCCTCGAACGTCGGGCCCGTCAGCAGGGGCACGTACCGCACCACCGTCGCCGGTCGCGTGTGCATGGACCAGTTCGTCGTCGACCTCGGCCCCGACAGCGATGCCGTCGCCGGCGACGTCATCACCTTGTTCGGCGCGGGGCCGGGCGAGCCGAGCGCGCAGGACTGGGCCGACGCGACCGGCACCATCAGCTACGAGATCGTGACCCGCATCGGGGCGCGGGTGCCACGCATCGTCATCGGCGGCTCGCAGGGTCTCTCATGAGCTCGTGGCTGGGCCGAAACCCCGTGCTCGGTATCGCCGCTGCGGCCGTCGGTGTGGCGGCGGCAGCAGCAGCCGGGGTCGCGGCTGACCGCGCCACGAGATACCGAGCCGCGATGACGGCACTCGAGACACCTGAGCTGCTCGACATCGTGCCCGACGAGGAGCACATCGTGCTCACCGACGACGGGGTGCCGTTGCACGTGGAGATCGACCTGCCCCACCCCGACGATGCCGCCGCCGCAGCGGTGGGCACGGTCAGAGGAGACCACCCGGAGAACCTCCCCACCGTCGTGCTGACCCACGGCTACTGCCTCAGCCTGCGCTGCTGGACCTACCAGCGTCGTGCCTTCCGCGACGCCGGTTTCAAGGTCATCAGCTGGGACCAGCGCGGCCACGGCCGGTCTGGTCGTGGGTCGACAGAGAGCTACGTCATCGACCGGCTCGGCGCCGACCTGCACGCGGTCATCGCGCAGTTCGCGCCCGGTGACGACCTGGTGCTCATCGGGCACTCCATGGGCGGTATGACGATCATGGCGTTCGGCGAGCAGTATCCAGAGATTCTGCGTGACCGGGTCACCGGGGTCGCCTTCGTCGGCACGAGTCCCGGCGGTCTCACGCTGGCCAACGGTGGTCGGCTCGCCACCATCGCCCGCACCCTGCTCGAACGACTCGGCCCGAGCGTGCTCACCCCGCTCAGCAAGCGTCCCGACGTCTTCGGCACGATCCGCCGCGTGGGCAAGGACGTCGAGCTCTTCCTCGTCGAGCAGAACTCCTTCGCCTCGCCCGTGCCGCGGAGCGTCGTGCGCTACACCGCAGACATCCTGCTCGGCACGCCGCTCGATGTCATCAACGGCTACCTCAAGACCTTCGACGGCTTCGACAAGCGACCGGTGCTGGCCCAGTTCCGGCACGCCATGGTGCTGGTCTTCAACGGCCGGCAGGACATCCTCACACCGCCGGCTCACAGCGAGCTCATCGTCGAGGCCATCCCCGGCGCCGAGCACGTGCTCGTCAACGACGCTGGGCACGTCATCATGCTCGAGCACCCCGACCTGCTGAACGGGCACCTGATCGACCTCATCGAGCACTCGGCCCGCGCCCACGCCGACGACGTGCCGCCCGATCCCGGGCCGAGGGTGCGCAAGGTGGTGACCGACGTCGCCAAGGCGCGGCGCCTGCGGCGGATGGAGCGCCAGGCCGACGAGATCGTCAGGGCAGGCCGCGGCGCCAAGCCCGGGAAGTCCACGAAGCAGGCTGCGCCGAAGGCACCAGCACAGCGTGAGAAGCGGTCACGTGGAGCGTGAGCTGCACTGGGCCGATGTGGCGGCCACCCGGGCGTTCGGCAGGAGACTCGGCCCGCTGCTGCGCGGCGGAGACGTGCTCGTGCTCACGGGTGACCTCGGCGCCGGCAAGACGACACTGACCCAGGCCATCGGCGAGGGGCTGGGCGTTCGCGGACCCGTCACCTCACCGACGTTCGTCATCGCGCGCCTTCATCCCTCTCTCGTCGGCGGGCCCGACCTTGTGCACGTCGACGCCTATCGCCTCGGCAGCGCGGTCGAGCTCGACGACCTCGACCTCGACGCCGACCTCGACCACAGTGTGACCGTCGTCGAGTGGGGCGCCGGTCTCGCCGAACAGCTGAGCGACGCGAGGCTCGAGATCACTCTGCGCGGAGACGGCGAACGAACCGCCCGCGTCGTCGGCGTCGGGGACCGCTGGGATGGCGTGCTGCTCCTGCTGTCGGAGCCTGGCTTCGCCGACGGGCCTGCCCTCGCCAGCGGGTAGCCTGTCGTCGTGCATCTGCTCGCCATCGACACCTCGACGTCAGCCATCACCGTGGCGCTGTTCGATGGCTCCCGGGTGACCGCAGAGTCGACCACCTTGGATCCGCGGGCCCACGCCGAGCACCTCGCACCCGGTATCCGCGACGTGCTCGACCAGGCCGGGGTCGAGCCCGGGGAGGTGACCGGCGTGGTCGTGGGGATCGGTCCCGGCCCGTTCACCGGGCTGCGGGTCGGCATCGTCACCGCCCGCACGTTCGGCTTCGCTCTAGGGGTGCCCGTGCGTGGCCTGTGCAGCCACGAGGCCCTCGCCCACCAAGCGTGGCTGGCCGGGCGACGCGGGGGACTGTTGGTGGCCACCGACGCCCGGCGCAAAGAGGTGTACGCGGCCGAGTTCACCCTGACCTCAACCGGGTCCGAGCGAGTGGGTGACGTGCTGGTCTCGAGATCGACCGACCTGCCCGAACACTGGCGCGTGCTGCCCACGGTCGGGCGCGGCCCGTTGCTCTACCCCGACAGCCTGCTCGGCGGCATCCCGTCGGGCGTGGTCGGCAGCGAGCTGCTGGACGTCTCTGCCGGCGCCCTGGGCGACCTGGCCGCCCGACGGTGGTCAGCGGGCGAGGCACTACCGACCGCGGCGCTCGAGCCGGGGGGAGGGTTCGACGGTCTCGAGCCGCTCTACCTGCGCCGGCCCGACACCCAACCGGCGCCGCCGAGCCGCAAGTCGACGCTCGGATGACGGCGATGACTGACGTCCGGATGCGCGACGTGGAGTGGACCGACCTCGCCCTGCTGGCCCGGCTCGAGACCGAGCTGTTCGCCGACGACGCCTGGGCGGAGCAGACCTGGTGGGCCGAGCTCGCCGCGCGACCCCGACGCGACTACGTCGTGGCCGTCGACGAGGGCGACGCCGTGCTCGGCTACGCGGGTCTCGACATCGCCGGTGAGACGGCCGACGTCATGACGATCGCGACGACGACCAGCGCGCGCGGGAGTGGCGTGGGCCGGCGGCTGATCGACGAGCTGCTGAGCCGGGCCGCCGAGCATGGGGTCAAGGCTGTGCTGCTCGAGGTGCGTGCCGACAACCTGGCCGCTCGACGCCTCTATGACCGCAGTGGGTTCGAGCTGATCTCGACACGCCGGCGGTACTACCAGCCCGGTGATGTCGACGCCCTGGTGCTGCGGCGCCACGTGAGGAGTCAAGCGCATGGCTGACGAACCGTTGGTGCTCGGCATCGAGACCTCCTGCGACGAGACCGGTGTGGGCATCGTGCGCGGTGAGAGGTTGCTCGTCGACGCGATCGCGAGCAGCGTCGACCAGCACGCGAGGTTCGGTGGGGTCGTGCCCGAGGTGGCCAGTCGCGCCCACCTCGAGGCGATGGTGCCGACCATCGAGCGGGCCTGTCGCGATGCCGGCGTCGCTCTGCGCGATGTCGATGCCATCGCGGTCACCGCGGGCCCTGGACTGGCCGGAGCACTGCTGGTCGGGGTGGGGGCGGCCAAGGCGTTGGCCGTCGCGCTGGGCAAGCCGCTCTACGGCGTCAACCATCTCGCGTCACACGTCGCGGTCGACATCGTCGAGCACGGGCCGCTGCCCGAGCCGGCGATGGCGATGCTGGTGTCGGGTGGCCACTCGTCGTTGCTGCTGGTGCCCGACGTGACGCACGACGTGCGCTCCCTGGGAGCCACGATGGACGACGCGGCCGGCGAGGCCTTCGACAAGGTGGCTCGAGTGCTCGGGCTACCGTTCCCCGGCGGGCCTCACATCGATCGTGCTGCGCGAGAGGGGAACCGGATCGCGATCGACTTCCCACGCGGGTTCACCAGTGGTCGCGACCTCGAGCGGCACCGGTTCGACTTCTCCTTCTCCGGGCTGAAGACGGCCGTCGCGCGCTGGGTCGAGACGCGGCAACGCGCAGGCGAAGCGATCCCCGTGGCTGATGTCGCCGCGAGCTTCCAGGAGGCGGTCGTCGACGTGCTGACGCGCAAGGCGCTGCTCGCCTGCAAGGAGCACGAGGTCGACCACCTGCTGATCGGCGGGGGAGTGGCGGCCAACTCCCGGTTGCGGGCCCTGGCCCAGGAGCGGTGCGACAAGGCGGGGGTGGTGCTGCGTGTTCCGCGCCCCGAGCTGTGCACCGACAACGGCGCCATGGTCGCGACCCTGGGTGCGCAGATGGTGTTGAAGGGTCGGGCTCCGAGCGACCTCGGGCTGCCGGCCGACTCCTCGATGCCGGTCACCCTCGTCCAGGCCTGAGGGGGCCCAGCGACCGCACCCAGCAGGCCGTGGCGGGGTTGCGGTGGCTCCTCATGCCCGAGTGGGGTCGGTCAGCCGCAGCGGGCCAGGCCCATCTTCAGCTTGAGCTTGACGACGCGGGTCACCGCCACCTCGACCTTCTGGGCGAACGCCGGGTCGCTGGCCATCCTGGCCGTGAGGGCGGCGTGCATGGTCGGGATGCTGCTCGGCGTGGCGCTGAGCACGATGTCACCACCGGCGTCGACGAAGCGGGTGGCCCGCTCACCGGTGGGGGTGCCCGAGACGGCCTTCGCGGCGCCGACGTCGTCGGTGATCACGACTCCTCCGTAACCGAGCCTGCCGCGCAGCAGGTCGGTGACGATCGCGCGGGAGAACGGAGCGTTGACCCCCGGGTCGATACGGCTGTAGATGGCCGACCCGACCATGACCATGTCGGCCCCGGCCCGGATGCCGCTCGCGAACGGTCTGAGGTAAGGGTCGGTCGTCGTGGTGGTGGTGTCGGTGATGCCGGTCGAGTAGAAGTCCGTGTTGTTGCGGATGCGGCCGATGCCGGGGAAGTGTTTCACCGTCGACGCCACGCCGCCGGCACTCATGCCGGCGATGAAAGCGCTGACCTTGCCCGCGTTGTCGTCCGGATCGCTAGAGAACTCTCGTCCGTACTGCCCGATCGGGCCGTTACCGGTGCCCAGGGAGGCGGGCACGGTGTCGGCCACCGGCGCGAGGTTGACGTTGACGCCGGCCGCCTTGATCTGCCTGGCCCAGGTGGTGGCCTGCGCCGTCAGTGACGAGTCGCTGAGCGAGTTCTGCGACCGGGCGGACGGCATCCGGGTGAACCCGGCACCGCGCAGCTGCTGCACGGCACCGCCCTCCTGGTCGGCGGCGAGCATCAGCCCGAGGCCTCCGGTGGCAGAGTCGGACGCGAGACCGGCCAGGTGAGCCGTCGTCGACCGCACGGCAGCCGCCCCGTTGAACCAGCCTCCGAGCAGGATCACCCCGCCGAGGTGCTGCCCGGTGACAAGAGAGTCGAGGCTCGTGCGCGAGGCGTTCACGTCGAGCCCCACCATGAGCAGCTGGCCGGCCTGTTCAGAGGCCGAGAGGCTGCTCACGATGCGAGCCGAGCAGGAGGTGGGCGGTGATGTCGGCGGGGGGGAGGGGGTGCCGGTCGTCGACGACGCGGGACTCGACGACGAGGCCGACGCGCTCGAGGTGGGAGGCGAGCTCGCCGAGGTGGCCGACGCGGTCGGCACCGAGCTCGAGGTGACCGATGCTGGGGTGGTGACGGTCGGTGTTCCGGCAACGGTCGGGGCAGGGCTCGAGCACGCGCCGAGCAGGCCGGCCACACCGCACAGCGCCAGCACCGTGGCGGCCGCGGGGAGTGCGGGGCGACCCGTGGGTCGCAGTTTGTGGCTCACCGTGCGAGCCTAGACCCGCAACCGTGGTGTCCGTATCCGCCGGATGACTGCACGTTCGTCGGTTGGGTCGGCCGTGTCGCCACCGGCCGGCGCCTCCGGCTCGTGGCAGGGTTTCCTCCCTGATTCCGCCTCTGCACCCATCGGGCTCCGGGCGGTGTCCTCGATGGATTCGATCGTGGAGCCCCTTGCCCAGCACCGACGCTCGCCTCTAGCCTCGCGAACGTAGGTGCACCTCACGGGTGCGCCCGACCTGGAGTGGGGTGTGATGAACAGCTCGAGTCATCCGATCAGTCGTCGAACGGTCCTGTCTGCGGGTGCCGGTACAGCCGGGTTGCTCGTCACCACGTCAACGGTCGGTGCCACCAGCGCCGTAGCCGCCGGAATCCCTTGGCCCAAGCTGAGGAAGTCGCTGGTGGGCACCCTCTACCAACCCAGCACGAGTGCCTATGCGCAGGTGGCGCACGGCACCAACCCGAGATACGACGGCATCAACCCCAAGGCGGTTGCCCGGTGCGTCTCGACGGGCGACGTCGCTGCCTGCATCGCTTTTGCCCGAAGGTACGCCGTCCCTTTCACGGTGCGATCGGGTGGGCACGCGGCCAGCGGCTGGTCGACAGGCACCGGCTTGGTGATCGACACGACGCTGATGAATGCCATCACCATCGACGGTGCAGCGAGAACGGCGACCATCGGTGCCGGTGCCCGACTGATCGATGTTCACCGCGCGACCACCGACCAGTCTCTTGCGTTGCCCACCGGCACGTGCCCGGACGTGGGGATCTCGGGCCTGACGATGGGCGGCGGCATCGGGCCGATGACCCGGCTCTGGGGCCTGACCTGCGACCGGCTCGTGGCGGCCACGGTGGTGACCGCAGACGGCAAGAGCCAGCTTGTGAACCCCACCCGGTTCGCCGGGCTCTACTTCGCGCTGCGCGGTGGTGGTGGAGGCTCCTTCGGGGTGCTGACGTCGCTGACGATGAGTCTTGACACGATGCCGGCTGCCATCGACAGCTACTCCCTCAGCTATCCCTTCTCGGCCACCCCCAGCGTGCTCAAGGGGTTCCAGTCCATCGTGGCCACGGCCGACCGAAGGTTCGGGGTGGAAGTGCAGTTCCGGGCGGTTCGCTCCAGCGGCAAGATCAACGTGACGGTGCGTGGTGACTGGGCCGGTCCGCAGAGCGACGTCGCGGCGCAGGTCGATGCGCTCGTCACCGCGATCGGTGTCGCTCCGACCACCCGCTCGATTCTTCACCAGAGCTTCGTGTCCTCGGTTCTGGACCACGCGGGCTGCGGCTCCTTCGGCTCGTGCGTTCCGGGCGCAGACATCACCCGGGTGCCAGGATCCGCGACCTCGTCGATGGTCTCGACGCCCCTGACGGATGCTGGTATCGCGGTGTTCATGCAGCAGCTGCGGAACGGGTTGACCGTGCCCGGTCAGACCTACACGGGTGCGACCCTCGACGGGATGCGAGGCGCCGTCAGCGACACGACGACGTCGGACTCCGCCTTCGCTCACCGAGACGCCCTGTTCATGGTGCACTACCTGGCTCGGTGGAGCCCGAACACCCCTGCCCTGGATCCGCGGCCGTTCGACCAGTACGTCTCTGGCTTCCGCAACGCGATGACCCCGTACGTCGGGCCCTCGGCCTACGTCAACTACCAGGACCCCCTGATCGCCGACTACGGCAACGCCTACTGGCCAGGCACCTTCGACCGGCTTCGTGCGGTCAAGACGAACGTCGACCCGACCGACCTCTTCCACTTCGCCCAGTCGGTGCCGCCCGCGTAGGCCGAGCGCAGGACCCGGCGCGGATCCGACGCCCTGCCTGGGCACGTCGACTCGCGGTGCGTCGTGCCGTGCCGGTGTGGGGCGGGCAGGCGCTACGTTGCTGCGATGGAAACTGCTCGCATCCCGATCGTTCTCGATGTCGACACCGGTGTCGACGATGCGTGCGCGCTGCTGCTGGCTGCCACGCATCCGGGTCTGGACCTTCGGGCGGTGTCGTGCGTTGGCGGCAACGCTCCCGTCGACGACGTGGTGCGCAACACCCTGATCGCGCTCGAGGCGGCAGGGCGTCGCGACGTGCCGGTGTCGCGTGGCGCAGAGCGGCCGTTGTTGGAGACACCGGTGGACGCCCGGCATGTGCACGGCACGGATGGGATGGGCGAGCTGGGCTGGCCGGCCGCCCCGACCCGTGTCGACCCTCGTCACGCGGTCGAGCTGCTGCGCGACGTCTGCCGGTCGGCCGCCCACGACGGGATGCCGCTGACCCTCGTGCCGCTGGCCCCCATGACGAACATTGCCCTGCTGTTGCGAACGTATCCGGAGGTGGCACAAGGAATCTCGCGGATCGTCTTCATGGGCGGTGGTGCCGACGTCGGCAATGCGACGGCCTCGGCCGAGTTCAACGTCTTTCACGACCCGGAGGCAGCTGCGGTCGTGCTCGACGCCCCAGCAGAGCTCGGTATCGACGTGACGATGTACGGCCTCGACGTCTTCTACGCCCCGGTCGTCACCCGGGCCGAGGCGGCCGGGCTCGTGGCGCTCGGGGGGAGGGGGGCGGCCGAGCTGGGCGGTCGGCTCATCGAGTTCCAGTGCGACCGCTTCGACCGTGACAGTGCGACGATCGGTGACGCCGGCGCGGTGTGTGCGGTGATCGACCCGACCCTCCTGAGCACCCGTCCCCTCCCGATCCGGGTCGAGCTGGGCGGCACCTGGTCGCGGGGCCGCACCATCGTCGACCGTCGGGACTGGAGTGGTGACCTCGCCCACGACCCGCACGGTCTGGCGCCCACCCGGGTGGAGGTGGCCCTGGGCGTCGACGGGCCACGGTGCGCCGGCCTCTGGCGGGAGGCGCTGCTGGCGGTGGGGCGAGCCTGATGGGCAAGGTCGTGGTGCTCGGCTCGCTCAACGTCGACGTGGTGACGCGCGTCGAACGGCTGCCGCAGCCGGGAGAGACCGTGCTGGGTCGGTCAGACGGGCGGTTCGCGGGAGGCAAGGGGGGCAACCAGGCGATGGCGGCCCGGCGAGCCGGCGCCGACGTGACGATGGTGGCGGCCGTGGGTGCCGACGATGCGGGCGCGGCCTACCGGGCACGGCTCGAGCGGGTTGGTGTCGAGGCCCGGGTCGAGACCCGCCCTGACCAGCCGACGGGCAGCGCGATCATCACCGTCGACGAGACGGGCGAGAACTCGATCGTGGTCGTGCCGGGGGCCAACCACGCCCTCAGCGCGGTCGACCTCGGGATCGGCCCCGGCGACGTGCTGTTGTGCAGCCTCGAGGTGGCGCCCGACCTCGTCACGCGCCTCAGCCTGCAGGCGGCCCGCGCGGATGCCCGCGTGGTCATCAACCTCGCCCCCTACGCGGCCCTCCCGCACGAGGTGATCGCCCTGGCCGACCCTGTGGTCGTCAACGAGTCTGAGATGCGGCTCCTGGCCGACTCCGACCTGCTGCCGACGTCGCTGCTCGTGACGTTCGGGGCGGCCGGTGCCAGCTGGGACGGCATCCAGGTCGACGGCATCCGGGTGCCGGAGCGTGAGGTGGTCGACACCATCGGCGCGGGTGACGCCTTCTGCGGGGCGCTGGCCGCCGCTCTGGCGACGGGCTCCGACCGGGCCGTCGCCCTCGACGCGGCGAACCAGGCGGGGGCCGCGGCTGTGCGCTGGGCCGGGGCGCAGCCCGACGCCGCCCTGTGAACCCGATGTCCCCGCAACACACCGAGAAGCCGTCAACTGTCGCTGACTACCGTCGCAGGGGTCTGACGATTTCTCGGTGTGTTGCCGGTAGGAATGGCCGTTCGCTCCTTCTGGCATCAGCGCCTCGACGCCAGGGATACCGAAACCATCCGTGGTCGACGGGCCCGACGACAGCTGAAGCTATGAACGAGAACGGTACGTACGGCACTCACGGAGGTGCGAGGTCGTGTCGAACGCGACGACTTTGACCGTCTTTTCGCAACCGACGCCTCCGACCTGTGGCAGATCTGCACCGACCTCACGGCATCCGGGCTCGAACGACGGGTTGGTGAGCGAACGCGCTGGCACACCGGGCCGTTCGACCTCGAACGAGTCGTTCGCGGGGGAGGGTGGGGGGACGGCGGGCGGGGAGGTCAGGCGGGGGTGACGACGAGCGCGGCCTGGCTCCCGGCGATTCGCGTGACCACGAGGGTCGCCTCGGAGCCGCCCTTGCCGCGGCCGGTCATCTTCAGCTGGCGGCGCAGCAGGTCAGCATCGAGAGTGACGCCGCGCTTCTTGATGGTCACCCGGTCATAGCCGCGGTCGCGGAGCCAGCGGGACAGGCTCTTGGTCGACAGGGGCATGGCCTCGACCACCCGGAACCGTCGGGCCCAGGCCACCTCGGATGCCGTGTCGCCGGTCACGTAGCCGACGCCGGCATCGAGCTCGGCGCCGCCGACGCTGGCGACCAGGGCCCCGGTGAGCCCGGCCCGGATCACGGCCCGGTCGGGCTCGAACAACCAGTCTCCGACGTCGGACACGGAGCCGAGGGGCGGGCGCCCCGTGGCCGGGGCGGCATCCGCCTCGGTGATGACGTGGGTCGCGGTGTCGGAGCAGACGGCGGCGGTGCGGCCGACCGTCGTGACGAGAGGCCCCCACCAGACGGCGCACTCGAGCACCTCGCCGTTCCACGAGGTCCACTGGGCCTCGCACCCGCGCGGTACCGCCCCGTGGGACAGGCCCGGCGAGAGCTTGACCCCCGTCGGCGCTGTCTCGGCCAGGGCGAGCACCTGCCGCCACGAGGGCGAGATCGCCTCGAGCGAGAAGACCCGTCGGGTGCGTCCCTGAGCGTTCGCGACCCCCGTGACGCGGCGGGCCGGATCGAGCCACAACCCGGTGTGCCGAGCGGCCTCACCCGAGGGGAGGCGCACGTCCTCGACCCTGGCGCAGGACACCACCGCCGAGGGCCAGTGACGCAGGTTGACGGCCGCCACCGTGGCGGTGACGTCGTCGGAGTCGACCGCGCTGACCTCGAGGTCGAGACCGGCGAACGCCATGGCGTCGGCGCCGACGCCGCAACCGAGGTCGTGCACCACGCCCAGCCCCGCCTCCGCGTACCGATGGGCGTGCCGGGCGGCGATGGGCAGCCGCGTGGCCTGCTCGAGCCCGTCGGGGGTGAACAGCATGCCGTTCGCGAAGGCGCCGAACTTGTCGACGGCGCGGGAACGCAGCCGCGACTGTGTCAGGGCTGCGGCCACGAGCTCTGCGTCGAAGCCGGCCTCGCGCAGTCGCAGCTGGAGCGGCAGCGCCTGGGCCTCGTCGTAGGGCGGCAGCGACTGGAGCAGCCCCCATCCCTCTCCGCCGGCGAGGCGGGCGACCATCGCGGCGTCCATGGCCCCTATCCTCCCAGTTGCCGCCGCGGCGCAGAACGTGGACTTGGGGTGGTTGACCCGGATGCCGGCTCGCGTCGGGCGACCACGGCACGCCGAAATTGGCACTCGACTTGACCGAGTGCTAACCGCGAACCTAGATTCTTCCTTGTTGGCACTCTCACCTCGATAGTGCCAGCTTGCTCCCCGTAACCGGTCGATCCCCGCGACGGCGGCCAGCCACGGAGAGCCACCAGTCAGAGTCACCATCCACATGACAGTCAACATCGACAGTCCCGAAGGGAAGGTCATCACCGTGTCGGTTTCCATCAAGCCGCTCGAAGACCGCATCGTCGTCAAGTCCCTCGAAGCCGAGCAGACCACCGCGTCCGGTCTCGTCATTCCTGACACCGCCAAGGAGAAGCCCCAGGAGGGCGAGGTCCTGGCCGTCGGCCCCGGTCGCTGGAACGAGGACGGCGACGAGCGCGTCCCGCTCGACATCAGCGTCGGCGACAAGGTCATCTACAGCAAGTACGGCGGCACCGAGGTGAAGTACGGCGGCGAGGAGCTGCTGATTCTCTCGGCTCGCGACGTGCTCGCGATCGTCGGCTGAGCCACCGCTCAGAACAGATGCCGTGACCGCACCCCGGTGGACCCCTCGGGGTCTGCTGGGGTGCGTCCGGTTGTGCCAGAGGTCGTCGTGAGCGGCATCCTCTCCCAAATCACCTGAACCACAACGCAATCCAAGCCAAAGGAACACCATGGCCAAGAAGCTGGAGTTCAACGACTCCGCCCGTAAGTCGCTCGAGCGTGGCGTCGACGCGCTCGCCAACGCCGTCAAGGTGACGCTCGGCCCGAAGGGCCGCAACGTCGTCATCGACAAGAAGTGGGGCGCTCCGACGATCACGAACGACGGCGTCACCATCGCCCGCGAGATCGAGCTCGAAGACCCCTACGAGAACCTCGGCGCCCAGCTCGCGAAGGAGGTCGCCACCAAGACGAACGACGTCGCGGGTGACGGCACCACCACCGCAACCGTGCTGGCGCAGGCCATGGTCAAGGAGGGTCTGCGCAACGTCGCCGCCGGGGCCGCCCCGTCTGCTCTCAAGCGCGGTATGGACAAGGCCGTGACGGCCGTCAACGACGAGCTGCTGCGCCAGGCCCGCGAGGTGGGCGGCAAGGACGAGATCAGCTCGGTCGCGGCCCTCTCAGCCCAGGACACCGTGCTCGGTGACCTCATCGGTGAGGCGTTCGACAAGGTCGGCAAGGACGGCGTCATCACCGTCGAGGAGAGCTCGACGACCGTCACCGAGCTCGAGTTCACCGAAGGTATGCAGTTCGACAAGGGCTACCTGTCGGCGTACTTCGTCACCGACACCGAGCGCATGGAGACCGTGCTCGAGGACGCCTACGTGCTCATCAACCAGGGCAAGATCAGCTCGGTCGCCGAGGTGCTGCCGATCCTGGAGAAGGTCGTCCAGTCGGGCAAGCCGCTGCTGATCATCGCCGAGGACGTCGACGGCGAGGCTCTCTCGACGCTCGTCGTCAACAAGATCCGCGGCACGTTCAACGTCGCCGCCGTCAAGGCGCCCGGCTTCGGCGACCGCCGCAAGGCGATGCTGCAGGACCTCGCTGCCCTCACCGGCGGAGAGGTCATCGCCCCCGAGGTCGGGCTCTCGCTCGACAAGGCCGACCTCACCGTGCTGGGCCAGGCCCGCCGCATCGTCATCACCAAGGACAACACGACGGTCGTCGACGGCGCCGGCGACGAGGCCGAGGTGACCGGGCGGGTCAACCAGATCAAGGCCGAGATCGAGCGCACCGACTCCGACTGGGACAAGGAGAAGCTCCAGGAGCGTCTTGCCAAGCTCGCCGGTGGCGTCTGCGTCATCAAGGTCGGCGCTCACACCGAGGTCGAGCTCAAAGAGAAGAAGCACCGCATCGAGGACGCCATCTCGGCGACTCGCGCAGCCATCGAGGAGGGCATCGTCGCCGGTGGCGGAACTGCCCTCATCCACGCCGCGGTCGTCATCGACGACCTCGGTCTCACCGGTGACGAGGCGACGGGTGCCTCCATCGTGCGCAAGGCCGTGGCCGAGCCGCTTCGGTGGATCGCCGAGAACGCCGGCCTCCAGGGCTACGTCGTCACCTCCAAGGTGGCCGAGCTGCCGCTCGGGCAGGGTCTCAACGCGGCCACCGGCGAGTACGGCGACCTGATCGCCGCCGGCGTCATCGACCCGGTCAAGGTGACCCGTTCGGCCCTGCGCAACGCCGAGTCGATCGCCTCGATGATCCTGACGACCGACACGCTCGTGGTCGACAAGCCGGAGGACGAGGAGCCCGCAGCGGGCGGCCACGGCCACGGTCACTGATCGACGTCACTGATCGACGTCACTTGTTGAGGTGACTGAGCCGAGCGGCATCCGCTGGGCCGGTCCTGCCCTTCTGAGGGTGACGACGAGTTGGGCCGCTCCCCGATGGGGAGCGGCCCTTCGCTCGTTCGTCACGGCGGCGTTCGGACGCCGACCCGCGTATCGCGTCAGGAGGCGGCCGGGATGCCCTTCTCGCGTGGCGGGTCCTGCGCGTAGAGGCGCTCACGGTCGGTCTCGGTGAGGCCGCCCCAGACGCCATAGGGCTCACGAACCTCGAGGGCGTGCCGCCGGCACTGAGTCATGACCGGGCAGGCGTCACACACCGACTTGGCCTCGGCGTCGCGGTTGCGCCGGCGTGGGCCGCGTTCGCCCTCCGGGTGGAAGAAGACCTCGGGGCTGACCCCGCGACAGGCGCCGTCGAGCTGCCAGGTCCACAGGTCGGCAACGGGTCCGGGCAGGCGCGTGATCTCGGCCATGTCCTTCTCTCTCGGGGTCTCTCGGTGTCGCTCGGTGTCTCTGGCGGGTCTCGCTCGTGCGTCGTTGCATCAATCGACGACCGTGCTTCGACGCTAGCCGCGGTGACCATCACGGTGAAGGGCTCGGACATTCAAGAGTTGTTCAAGACTTGCCATCCCCTTGGCATCCTTCGGGTCAGCTCGATTCGGCTCGAGTCGTCTCGGGTCGGCCGACCCCGCCGGGGGCTCTCAGTCGGCTGCCCTAGGATCGGGCCATGAGTCTCGCGCCCTCAGATCCACCGAATCCGTTCTCCGATCTGGGCCTGACCTACGACGACGTGCTGCTGCTGCCGGGCTACAGCGACCTGGCTCCCAGCGACATCGACACGACGACGAGACTGACCCGGGGCCTGTCGATTCGCACGCCGCTGGTCTCAGCCGCCATGGACACGGTGACGGAGGCCCGGATGGCCATCGCGATGGCCCGCCAGGGTGGCCTGGGCGTGTTGCACCGCAACCTCTCGATCGCCGACCAGGCCTACCAGGTCGACCTGGTCAAGCGCACCCAGACCGGCATGATCTCCAACCCGGTCACCATCGGCCCCGACAAGACCCTCGAAGAGCTCGACCAGATCTGCGGTGAGTACCGCGTCTCGGGGCTGCCCGTCATCGACGGCGACAAGCTGCTCATCGGCATCATCACCAACCGCGACCTGCGCTTCACCCCCGTCGCCGAGTGGGCCACCACGATCGTGCGCGATGTCATGACGCCCATGCCCCTCATCACCGGGCCCGACGGCATCGGCCGCGACGAGGCCACCCTGCTGCTGCGCCAGCACAAGCGCGAGCGGCTGCCTCTCGTCGACGAGGCCGGCCACCTCACCGGGCTCATCACCGTCAAGGACTTCGTCAAGAGCGAGCAGTTCCCCAACGCGAGCAACGACGCCGATGGTCGCCTGCTCGTCGGTGCCGCGATCGGCTATTTCGGTGACGCGTGGGAGCGCGCCACCACCCTCATCGAGGCCGGGGTCGACGTGCTGGTCGCCGACACCGCCCACGGCTACGTGCGCATGCTGCTCGAGATGGTGCAACGGCTCAAGAGCGACCCCGCCACCCGGCACGTGCAGGTCATCGGCGGCAACGTCGCGACCCGAGAGGGCGCCCAGGCGTTCGTCGACGCCGGCGCGGATGCCGTCAAGGTCGGGGTGGGCCCGGGCTCGATCTGTACGACCCGCATCGTCACCGGCGTCGGGGCGCCGCAGATCACCGCGGTGCACGCTGCCTCGCTGGCCTGCCGGCCGGCCGGCATCCCGGTGATCGCCGACGGAGGGCTGCAGCACTCGGGCGACATCGCCAAGGCGCTCGTGGCCGGAGCCGAGTCGGTCATGATCGGCTCGCTGCTGGCCGGCTGCGAGGAGAGCCCCGGTGACCTGATCTTCGTCAACGGCAAGCAGTTCAAGACCTACCGCGGGATGGGCTCGCTCGGCGCGATGAGCTCACGCGGCAAGAAGAGCTACTCCAAGGACCGCTACTTCCAGGCCGAGGTCGAGTCCGACGACCAGATCGTGCCCGAGGGCATCGAGGGCCGCGTCGCGTTCCGGGGGCCGCTGTCGGCCGTGGCGCACCAGATGATCGGTGGCCTGCGGCAGTCGATGTTCTACGTCGGTGCCCGCACGGTCCCCGAGCTGCAGCAGAAGGGCAAGTTCGTGCGCATCACCTCGGCCTCGCTCAAGGAGAGCCACCCGCACGACATCCAGGCCATCGCGCCTGCCCCGAACTACGGCCCCGCCTGACCGCGCCACCCAAGCCGCAACACACCGAGTAACCCTCAACACACCGGGAAGCTACTCGGTGTGTTGAGGGCTGCTCGGTGTGTTGCGTTCGAGGCTGGTGGTACGGCGGATCTCGACCGGGAGGCCACTGGATAGGATCCACCGGTGACCGAGATCGAGATTGGCCGAGGCAAGCGCGGCATGCGCGCCTACTCCTTCGACGACATCGCCGTCGTGCCCTCGCGGCGCACGCGTGACCCGGAGGAGGTCAGCGTGTCGTGGCAGATCGACGCCTACCACTTCGACACCCCGGTGCTCGCCGCCCCGATGGACTCGGTCGTCTCGCCCGACACGGCCATCGCGCTGGGCAAGCTCGGGGCGCTCGCCGTGCTCGACCTCGAAGGCCTCTGGACCCGCTACGACGACCCCACGCCGCAGCTCGCCGAGATCGTCGGGCTCGACCCCGCGGTGGCCACGGCGCGAATGCAGCAGATCTACGCCGAACCGATCAAACCCGAGCTGATCACCGAACGGCTGCGCCAGCTGCGCGAGGCCGGCGTGACGGTGGCCGCGGCGCTGTCGCCTCAGCGCACCCAGCAGCACTGGAAGACCGTCGTCGATGCCGGTGTCGACCTGTTCGTCATCCGGGGCACGACCGTGTCGGCCGAGCACGTGTCGGGGCGCGCCGAGCCGCTCAACCTCAAGCGGTTCATCTACGAGCTCGACGTGCCGGTCATCGTCGGGGGCGCCGCCTCCTACACGGCCGGGGTGCACCTGATGCGCACCGGCGCGGCGGGCGTGCTCGTCGGGTTCGGTGGGGGAGCCGCCCACACGACCCGCAAGACCCTCGGCATCCACGCCCCGATGGCCAGTGCCGTCGCCGATGTGGCCGCGGCCCGCCGTGACTACCTCGACGAGTCGGGGGGTCGCTACGTGCACGTCATCGCCGACGGCGGGGTGGGCACCTCGGGTGACATCGTCAAGGCCATCGCCTGCGGGGCGGATGCCGTGATGCTCGGTGCGGCGCTCGCCCGCGCCAGTGACGCTCCGGGTGCCGGCTACCACTGGGGCTCCGAGGCGCACCATCCCGAGCTGCCGCGTGGCGTGCGGATGGAGCTCGGCAGCCGGGGCTCGCTCGAGGAGATCCTCTACGGTCCAGGTCGTCTGGCCGACGGCACGACGAACATCATCGGCGCGCTCCGCCGGGCGATGGCCACGACGGGGTACTCCGACGTGAAGGAGTTCCAGCGGGTCGAGGTCGTGGTCTCGCCCTACTGACAGAATGGACCAAGTGACCTTGACCCCCAGCACCGCGACCCGGGTCGCCGTGCTCGGTCCGGTGCTGGTCGAAGGACGTGCGGGCTCGCTCGTGGAGCCGACCGGAACTCTGGGCAGGAGCCTGCTGGTCGCCCTCGTGCTCGCGCGGGGGGACGTGCTGTCTGTCGCATCGCTCATCGACGAGCTGTGGGGCGGCCAGCCTCCACGGCAGGGCAAGGCGGCGTTGCAGACACTCGTGTCGCGGGTGCGGGCTGAGAGCGCTGCCGGCCTGCTCGTGTCGTCGCACGGTGGCTATGCCCTCGCGACGGGGGCCGATGGCACCGATCTGGGGCAGGCGGGGAGCCTTCGGGATGCGGCGCGGGCCGCTGTTGCCTTGGGCGACCATGCGACAGCCGAGCGACAGGCGAGCGCGGGTCTGGCCCTCTGGCGTGCGCAACCCGGCGCCGGGCTGGCCGATGCGCCGGCCTCCGAGCTCGCGGCCCGGGCCGGTGCCCTGCAGTCTGAGCTGCGGCGCATCCGGGTGGAGTGCCGTCTTCACCAAGGTCGCTCGGCAGGCGAGATCGGCGAGATCGAGTCGCTGCTCGCTGCCACCCCGCTCGACGAGGAGCTGCACCTGCTGCTGCTGCGTGCGCTCGTCGACGGGGGGCGCCGCAACGACGCGCTGGCCGCGTTCGCGCGCTTCCGCTCCGCCCTGCGAGACCAGCTGGGCATCTCTCCCTCGGCGTCGCTGCTGCGCTTCAACACGGAGCTGCTTCGAGACGACAGCTCTCCGGTCGCAGTCCAGCCGCCAGGGCGGGTGCGCATCGGCCTGCGCGAGGTGCCGAACCGGCTGCTGGGCCGCGAGCGCGATCTCGCCGCGTTGGAACAGCTTCTGCTCGACTCGCGTCTGGCGACCATCCTCGGGCCCGGTGGCCTCGGCAAGACTCGGCTGGCGCAGGAGCTCGCGCACCGATCCTCTGCGCCCGCCGTCGTGTTCCTCGAGCTGGCCGGGGTGCGTTCAGGCGAGGACGTCGTGCTGGCGCTCGGTTCGATTCTCGGCATCCGCGAGGTCAGCAGTGCGACCCTGAAGCTCAGTGACGCCGGGGTGCAGCTCGACCTGCGCGAACGCATCCTGTCGGTGCTCGGTGAGCGCCAGACGTTGCTGATCGTCGACAACTGTGAGCACGTCGTCGACGCCGCGGCCGGGTGGATCGCCGACCTCCTGGCCTCAACCACGACGGTCCGTATTCTCGCCACCAGCAGGTCACCGCTGGCGATCAGCGGGGAGAGCGTCTACCTGCTCGACTCGCTCACGAGCGACGACGAGGGGTCGGTCCCGGGCCCGGCGACCCAGCTGTTCATGGAACGGGCGCTGGCCGCTCGACCTGGCGTGATCCTGCCGGAGGTCACCGTCTCCCGGCTCTGCACGAGGCTGGACGGTCTTCCTCTCGCGATCGAGCTGGCGGCCGCGCGCGTGCGGTCGATGTCGGTGGAGGAGATCGAACGTCGCCTGAACAACCGGTTCGCGCTGCTCACCGGCGGCGAACGCACGGCACCAGCACGCCACCGCACCCTCATGGCCGTCATCGACTGGAGCTGGAACCTGCTGGGTGATGACGAGAAGGCGCTGCTGCCCCGGCTGTCTCTGTTTCCAGACGGTTTCGACGCAGACGCGGTTGCGGCTGTTGGTGCCGCATCGTCAGGCAGCGACACCACCGACGCGCTGGAAGGGCTGGTGAACCAGTCACTCGTGTCGGCCTCCGAGAACCCGGCAACCGGCTTGATGCGCTATCGCATGCTGGCGACCGTGCGCGAGTTCGGTGAGCTCGAGCTCGCCGCTTCGGGTGAGGAGCCACGCGTGCGAACCGCGATGTTCGCGTGGGCGCAGCGGTTCGCCACCACCTGGTCACCGCAGCTCAACGGGCGAAACCAGGTTGCCGCCTTCCGTCGCGTGGGCGCCGAGCAGGACAACCTGGTCAGTGTGCTTCGAGAGGCCATCGGCAGTGGCGATGCAGAGGTGGTGCTCGCGGTGTACGCGATGCTGGGTGACTACTGGCTGATGCGGGGGGCGCACACCGACGTGACGGCTTTCAGCGCCTCAGTGCTTCACGCCACGAGGCGTTACCGCCCTGACTCCAACCACCTCGACGCGGCGATCGCCGCGTACTCCCTGATCGCGACCTCGGGTTTCTCGGGAGACCGGCGCACCATGCTCCTCGGCCTGGGCCGGCTGCGCACCGTGAAGAGGCTCGGCGCTGCACGCGACGCGCGCATCGAGATGCTGTCGAGTCTCGTGCTCGCGTCGACCGATCTGGTGAGCGTCGAGAGGTTGCTCGCACGGTTCCGTGCCTCATCCGATCCGGCCATCTCCTCGCTCAGCTCGCTTCTGCGCGGTCAGCTCGCCGAGAACGCGGGAGACGTGGTGGGGGCGATGGCCGAGGTGCGCAGGTCGTACGAGCTGTCGAAGCAGACACTGAACGTGTGGTGTCTGGCGTCGGCCGCCCAGTCGCTCGCGAGCCTGTACAGCCAGTCGGGGGATGCCGCAGAGGCACTGGTCTGGGCCGCTCGATCGGAGACGGCGCTCGGCGAGCTGCAGGCCAGTGCCGACCTGCAGCAGCTGAGCTGGCTGATCGCGATCAACGAGATCTCCCTCGGAGAGACCAGCCGCGCCCGCTCCGTCTTCACCGCCTTCATCTCGGAAGACGCAGAGTCGCTGAGCCCACAGTTCGCTGATCTGCGCGCCATCGGCTTGACGGGCCTCGCTGAGATCGAGCTGATGGAAGGTCACACCGCTGCGGGACTCGCGCTCTACCGCAACGCAACCGAGAGCTGCAGGTCGGTCAGCCCTCGGGTGGCGGCGTGGTTCGCGGTGATCTCCAGCGGCGCCATCAGTGCGCACGTGGCGGCCCGCAGCCCCGACCTGGCCTGGGTGGAGAAGACAGCTCGTCAGCTTCGCACGCGGCTGTTGGTCACCCAGCGAGCTCAGACCGACCTCGTCGACCAGCCGGTGGCCGGCACTGCAGCCCTGGGGGTCGCGGTCTGGCTCACGTCGCCGGAGTGCAGTGTGCGCTCGCCCGAGCTGGTCCGTACCGGCCTGCAGCTGTTGGCGATCGCCCAGGTGCTCGGCAGTCGGCAGGACTTCCCGTCGCTGAACCTCGCACGACACGTGTCTGCCGCGACCGCCCAACACGGGTCGGCCGCGGTCGACGACGCCCGTGCGGCCATCGAGGGCCTGGGCCCGATGGAGGCCCTCACCCTGGCCTGCGACCTGCTCCGGCATCCCGGGCTGCGACTGCGGTAGCGCCAGCCGTCACGCCTTGCGCATGTAGGCCCGAACCGTGAGCGGGGCGAAGATCGCGACGACGACCGCCGCACCGAGCAGGGCCAGGCCGAAGTCGCTTCCGATCGTCCCGCTGCCCGTCAGGTCACGCACCGCGGTGATCAGGTGCGACACCGGGTTGGCGTTGACGAACCACTGGAGCCATCCCGGCATGGTCTCGACCGGCACGAAGGCGTTCGAGAGGAACGTGAGCGGAAACAGTACGAGGAACGAGATGCCCTGCACGCTGGAGGCGCTGCGCGCGATCACCCCGAAGAAGGCGAACACCCAGCTGATCGCCCAGGCACAGACGATCACCAGCAGGCCTGCGATGATGACGGCACCGAGCCCGCCGGCGGGGCGCCAGCCCATGATGTAGCCCATGACGAAGGTGAGCGTCGAGGCGATCAGGTAGCGCACGGTGTCGGCGAGCAGTGCTCCGGCCAGCGGCGAGATGCGGGCGATGGGCATCGACTTGAAGCGGTCGAACACGCCTTTGTCCATGTCTTCACGCAGCTGCACACCGGTGACCACGGAGGTGGTGATCACGGTTTGCGCGAGAATGCCAGGAATGATGATCGGCAGGTAGCCGGCGATGTTGCCCGAGATCGCGCCGCCGAAGATGTAGGTGAACATCAGGGTGAAGATGATCGGCTGAAGGGTCACATCGACGAGCTGCTCGGGTGTCCGCTTGATCTTCAGCAGGCCGCGATAGGCCATGGTGAAAGAGTTGCGAACGGTCTGTTCGAAGCTGACGTGGTTGCGCGGCTGCCGGGTCGCCCCCGGGGTGATGTTCGGGGTGATGTCTGAGGTGCGGGCGTGAGTGGTGGACGTGGTGGTCATGCGCTGACCCTTTCTGGCTCTGAAGCGTCGCTCGCTTCGGTGGATGCCTCGACGCCGTGACCGGTGAGGGTCAGGAACACCTCGTCGAGCGTGGGCTTCTGCACCGACATCTCGGCCAGCCGGATGCCGGCCTCTCGCAAGGTGATGAACAGGTCGGTGACCGCGTCGGGGTTCGTCATCGGTGCGGTGACGCGACCGGGTTCGGAGGTGATGGTGGCCTCGACACCGAGAACGCTGGCGATGGCGCGCCGGGTGTCTTCGGTGTCGGCCGGGTCGATGAGCCGCAGCTGCAGTGAGGACTCGCCCACCGAGGCCTTCAGCTCGTTGGAGGTTCCCTCGGCTACGACCTTGCCGTTGTCGATCACGGCGATGCGGTCGGCGAGCTGGTCGGCCTCGTCGAGATACTGCGTGGTGAGCAGCACGGTCGAGCCGGTGGAGACGAGACGGCGGATGGTGTCGTACATCTGCGCGCGCGTTCTGGGGTCGAGGCCCGTGGTGGGCTCGTCCAGGAAGATCAGCGGTGGCTGGGCGATGAGGCTGGCCGCGAGGTCGAGCCGACGGCGCATCCCACCCGAGAACTTGCTGATCGGTCTTCTGGCGGCCTCCGTCAGCGCAAACTCCTCGAGCAGCTCCGCACTCCTGCGCTTCGCCTCTGTTCGGCCGAGACCGAGCAGGCGACCGAAGATCACGAGGTTCTCCGAGGCGCTGAGCCGCTCGTCGACCGAAGCGAACTGGGCTGTGACCCCGATGAGCTGGCGCACGACCTGAGCCTCGTTCTGCACGTCGTGGCCGAAGACGGTGGCGGTGCCCTCGTCGGGGCGCAGCAGGGTGGCGAGCATGCTGATGGTCGTGGTCTTGCCCGCCCCGTTCGGGCCGAGCACCCCGTAGATGGTTCCGGTGCGAACGCTGAGGTCGACCCCGTCGACGGCGCGGTTGTCGCCGAAGGTCTTGACGAGCCCGTGGGCCTCGACGGCCCAGTCTGAGCTTTTCGACATGGCGTGTCCTTTCACTGGCAGCTGGTGTCGGTCTCCACCCTGGGGCCGCGCCCTCACAGAGCGCTCACAACCGCTTACAGCGCGCTGACACGCCTCGAGATGGGTTGACCGGGAGTCAGGAGCCGGTCTGTCGGCCGGACGAGAACCGCCGGAAGAAGGGGCGCCGTCACGGGTGACCGTCTGGGAGTCTGGTCACGTGTCTGTCATCTCGAGCCGTCTCCCGGTCGTGTTCGTTGCCGGCAACGGTCGAGCCGGCGCCTCCGCGTGGCCGGGCCAGGCACACCTGGCCGCCGAACGGGAGTGTCTCTTTCTCGAACGGCTGACGGTGGGCGACAACCCCGAGGCCGTCGTCGCCGCGCTCGACGCACGGCTCGACTCCCCGGTTCATCTCGTCGGACACTCCTACGGGGCGATCGCCGCCCTGCTGATGGCGTCGGCTCGGCGCGACCGCGTCGCCTCACTGACCCTGGTCGAGCCTGCGGCGCTCGCGGTGTCGTCACGATCGCCTCGCACGGCGACCCACATCGCTGCGCTCAGCCCGGTGTTCGCAGTGGCCGGCGATGCGGCCGTCTCGGCTCGAGAGTTCGCTGCCCGGTTCGCCGCGGCCAACACCACCCCCGTCCCCGACGTATCCGAAGAGGCTCTCGAGCGCATGGCCGAGCACCTGCGAGCACTGCGTCCGCCGTGGGGCGTCCCCGTCGACGCGACGGTCGTGACCGGCATCCCGACCCTGGTGCTCATCGGCGATGATGACAGCATGTACGCAGAGGTGGCGCAGGTGCTGGCCGGCCACGGCGCGACCGTGCGCGCGTTTCCCGGCGCCGGGCACCGGCCTCACGACGGGCGGGTGGCCGGCGAGCTGATGGAGCGACACTGGGACCGCGTGGAGGCGCTGACGTGACAGCAGAGCAACGGCCCGACGATCGGGGCCACGACCACGACGTCGTCGTGATCGGCTCGGGGTTCGGCGGTTCGGTGGCCGCCCTGCGGTTGGCCGAGAAGGGCTACCGCGTTCATGTCTACGAGGCAGGCCGTCGGTTCGAGGATGACGACTTCGCTCGCACCAGCTGGGACGTGCGTCGCTACCTCTGGGCTCCACGCCTGCGCTGTTTCGGGGTGCAGCGCATCCACCGACTGCCCGACGTCGTCGTGCTGGCCGGGGCGGGCGTGGGTGGGGGGTCGTTGAACTACGCGAACACCCTCTACGTGCCGCCCGACGCCTTCTTCCGAGACCGGCAGTGGGGCCATATCACCGACTGGAAGGCCGAGCTCGCCCCGCACTACGCCACCGCCCAGCGGATGCTCGGCGTGGTGACCAACCCCTGCGAGGGCCCCGTCGAGGCACTGATGCGCGACACGGCCGAGGGGCTGGGCGTGGGTGCCAGCTTTCGCAAGACGCCGGTCGGCGTGTTCTTCGGCGAACCTGGGCGCCGGGTGCCTGACCCCTACTTCGGTGGTGACGGGCCGGCGCGCACCGGATGCACCCAGTGCGGCAACTGCATGGTCGGATGCCGGGTGGGAGCGAAGAACACGTTGGTCAAGAACTACCTTGCCCTGGCTGAGCGGCGAGGGGTCACCATCGAGCCACTGCGCACGGTGGTCGACCTGCGCCCGCTCGACCCGGCCGCGCCCGAGCAGGGTTACGCGGTCACGACGGTGCGCAGCGGTGCATGGGCTGCGGGTCGCACCCGGCACACCGTCACGGCCGGCCAGGTCGTCATCGCCGCGGGCGCCTGGGGCACGGCGTCGCTGCTGCAGGCGATGCGAGCAGACGGACTGCCCCACCTGTCAGCGCGTCTCGGCGAGCTGACCCGCACCAACTCGGAGGCACTCGGTGGTGCGATGACGGCCCGGGTGCCCAGCGATGTCGACCTCACTCGCGGGGTCGCGATCACGTCCAGCTTCAACGTCGACGAGGCGACCCACGTCGAGAACTGCCGTTACGGCCCGGGTTCGAACCTGATGGGGGCGCTGGCCGTCATGCAGGTCGACGGTGGGGGCCGCGTGCCCCGCTTCGTTCGCTTCGCCGGGCAGGCCGCCCGGCATCCGGCCGTGTTCGTACGGTCGTTGTCGACGAGGCGCTGGAGCGAGCGAACAGTGATCGCGCTCGTCATGCAGAGCCGTGACAACTCGATCACCGTGAGCCGCAGACGGGGCCTGTTCGGGTGGCGGCTGACCTCCGCGCAGGGTCACGGCGAGCCGAACCCCACCTACCTGGCCGAAGGCAATGCCGCCGTTCGTGCGCTCGCCGCGGGTCTGGCGAGGGCGACCGGCCTCCGCGCGTGGCCGGGCAGCTCGGTCGGGGAGGTGTTCGACGTGCCGATGACGGCGCACTTCCTCGGAGGGGCCGTGATCTCCGACTCCGCCGAGACGGGCGTCATCGACCCGTACCACCGGGTCTGGGGCTACCCCGGCCTGCACGTGGTCGACGGGGCTGCGGTGTCGGCCAACCTCGGCGTCAACCCGAGCCTGACGATCACCGCGCAGGCTGAGCGAGCGATGTCGTTCTGGCCCGTGCTGGGCCGGCCCGACGACCGGCCCGCGCAGCATGTGCGTCCTGCCCTTCGTCGGGGACGCGGATGAGGGCCCGTGCCCCCCGGCACAGACCCTCATCACCCCGGTGTTGCCACCCCCGGCGGCTCGTGAGTCCCCCCGAACTCGCCGCCCAGCCGAACCGTTGCCGTCCCCCACGCCCCCCGACGCGAACAACCTCGGCTGCTAGACATAAGTTACATATTCAATCACTTGTTTGTCAAGTTGTTCGGCTCCCCAGATAGTCTGGATGGCGTCGGTCCGGGGGCACGAGGAGACGACGCCGACCAACTGCCCTGTGTCGGTGAGGGTTGGCAGGGCAGTAGGCAGGTGTAACGTGGCCCCCCGAACGGCTTGGGAAAGAGGTGGCATGACAACCGAGGTACATTCCGGGTCGAAGAAGCCGGTCGAGCCGGTCGAGCCCGTTGAGCCCGTCGAGCCCGTCGAGCCCGTCGAGCCCGTCGAGCCATGGAGTCGGGACGCCGTGCTGGGGTCGCTGCGGCGAGCCCTGGTGGGCAGCAACCGGCTGCACGCCTCGATGGCGTCCGAGCTGGGCGTCAACCTGACCGGTCTCTCGGCCCTCAGCCACCTGGCCGCCGCGCCGGGGATGGCGCCCAAACAGCTCTCGGACCTGCTCGGGATCACCACCGGTTCGACGACGGGCACGATCGACAACCTGGTGAGGTCAGGCTTCCTGCGCCGCGAGCCGCACCCCGATGACCGCAGGAGCGTGGTGCTACACCTCACCCCGGCAGGACGCCACGCGGTCGAGTGGGTGATCGAGCGCTACCGTGCGGCACTCGAGACCGTGTACGCCTCCCATCCGCAGCTTCCCGCCCCCGAGCTTGCGGCGTTTCTCGACGATCTCGCAACGGCCCTCAACCAAGCCGCCTCCTAGGTCTGTCCCGCCTCGCATCGCGCTGCGGGCTGAGAGAGCCGCCGCCGCTGGGTGAGCCGGCGCCTCACCCGGCGCTCGCAGGTGCCTCCTGTGGTTCGTCCCGCCAGGAGCGCCACAGTGCTGCGTAGGCGCCATTGGCCACGAGGAGCTCCTCGTGTGAACCGATCTCGCTGATCCGGCCGTCTTCGACCACACACACCCGGTCGGCGTCATGGGCGGTCATGAGACGGTGCGCGATGGCCACCACGGTCCGCCCGTCGACCACGGCGGCGAGCGAGCGCTCGAGATGGCGGGCGGCGCGCGGGTCGAGCAGGGAGGTGGCCTCGTCGAGCACGAGGGTGTGTGGGTCGGCGAGCACGAGCCGGGCCAGTGCGAGCTGCTGCGCCTGAGGCTCGGTCAGTCGGTGCCCTCCCGAGCCGACGGTGGTGTCGAGCCCTTGGGGCAGGTGCTCGGCCCAGTCGAGGGCGTCGACGGCCGTGAGCGCGTCCCACAGCTGCTCGCGTGACGCCTCGGGCCGGGCCAGGCGCAGGTTGTCCTCGAGAGAGCCGACGAAGACGTGGTGCTCCTGGGTGACCAGTGCGACCTGACCACGCAGCTGGGCCAGCTCGAGATCGACCAGTCGCACCCCGCCCACCTCGACCCGGCCCTCGCGCGGCCCGTCGATGCCGGCCATCAGGCGCCCGAGGGTCGACTTGCCCGCGCCCGAGGGGCCGACGATCGCGAGGCGCTCGCCGGGTCGCAGGTCAAGGGATACTCCCCGGAGCACGTCGCGGCCTGAGCGGTAGGCGTAGTGCACGTCGTTGACCTCGAGGTGGTCATCGGTCGGTGTCTCGCCCGTCGCGGCCCGATCGGCCGGGACGTCGGCAATGCCGATCACCCGAGCGAGGGAGGTGGCGCCGACCTGGATCTCGTCGAGCCAGGAGATCAGCTCGTCGAGCGGGCCGGCCATCTGCTGCACGTAGAGGGCGACCGCGGTGACCGTACCGGCCGTGGCCAGATCGCGGCTGATGAGCCAGCCGCCCCAGAGCAGCGTCACGGCGACCGGCGCGAAGAACGCGAACTCGACCGACGGGAACCAGCGCATGCGCAGCCCGAGCGTGTAGACCTCGGCGTCGTAGCACTCGCTCAGGGCGTCGTCCATCCGACGACGGCGGCGACCCCTCATCCCGAGGGCGTCGACGGTGCGGGCTCCTTCCGACGACTCGGTCACCACGCCGTTGAGCACCGCGTAGGTCGCCCGTTCGCGCAGGTACCCTGCGGGGGCATAGCGCAGGTACCGGCGCGTGGAGGCCCACAGCATGGGGATGCCGACCACGATCGCGAGCGCGACCGTCCAGTCGGTCAGCAGGGCCGCCACGACGGTGATGGCCGTGGTGACGCCCCCGACGAAGATGGACGGGATGCCGAACCGGATCACGCGAGAGAGGGCTTCGACGTCGTTGGTCGTTCGTGAGACGAGGTCGCCGGTTCCGGCACGCTCGACGGTCGAGAGCGGCAGCTCGACGACCCGACCCATGAACTGCTCACGCAGCTCGGCGAAGATCGTCTCTCCCATGATGAACGAGGCACGGCGTGCGAACCAGGTGACGACCGTCTGCACGACGACGGCGCCGGCGATCCACAGGGCGAGCGTGTTGACGCGGGCCAGTGACCGGCCACCGCTGATCTCGTCGACGAGCAGCCCGATGACGCGAGGCGCCACCAGGGCGGCGACGGCCGCCACTGCGTGGAGTCCGACCACGCCCAGCAGGCTTGACCGATGGCGCCTGAACAGGCCGCGCGTGTGCTCGCGTACCGAGGCCATGTCAGAGACCGGGAGGCTGCGGGTCGTGGGTTCGGCGGTGAGAGCCATCAGTCGTCCTCCCCTCTGGTCACGGTCCGGCGGTAGGCGGGCAGCTCGCTCATCAACCGCCGGTGGGTACCGGACGCGGCGACGCGACCCTCCTCGAGGTAGACCACCTGGTCGGCCTGGTCGAGCAGCAGCGGGCTGGCCGACATGACGACGGTGGTGCGGCCGGCGCGGGCGGCCGAGAGTCGCGCGGCGATGCGGGCCTCGGTGTGCGCGTCGACCGCGCTGGTCGGCTCGACCAGCACCAGCACTTCGGCCTCGGTCAAGAGGGCGCGGGTCAGCGCCAGACGTTGGCGCTGACCACCGGAGAAGGCACGACCGCGCTCTTCGACCTCGTTGTCGAGACCGCCGGGCAGGGCCTCGAGCACGTCGTCACCGCTGGCCACCGACAGGGCGGCCAGGATGGTGGCGTCGTCGTGCTCGCCACGAGGGTCGAGCTCGCCACGCAGGGGGCCGGTGAACAGGCGCGGATCGGTCTCGGAGACGACGATGCGGCGGCGCAGCTCGGCGAGGGGTGCGTCGGCCACCCGCGTGCCGTCGAGGCGGGCATCGGTGTCGCCGGCCCCGAACCGGCCCAGCCGGTCGGCGAGCGCGGCCGACTCCTCCGGCCGGGCCGACACGACGACGGTGAAGCGACCCGGCTCGAAGCCGGCGCCGCTCGTGGGGTCGACCAGCCGAGCCGGATGCGGCGGCAGCGGTCGGGGGTTGCTGGGCTCGGTCTGGTCGGGTCTCACGGCGAGAATCTTGATGAGCTTGCCGGCCCCGATGTGGGCCTGGGTCGCACGGTCGACCATCTCGGTGGCAGTCCGCAGCGGGATGACGAGGAAGGCGGTGTAGCCGTAGAAGGCGACGAGCTGACCGGCCGTGATCTGGCCCGCCACCGCGAACCGCGCACCGAGCCACACCACGATGAGCACGAAGATGCCGGGCAGCAGGATCTGCGCGGCGTCGAGGGCCGCCTGGTAGCCGGCCACTCGGTTGCCGACGCTGCGCACCGCCTGCGACTGAACGGCGTACCGCCGCAGGAAGGTTCGCTCGCCACCGATGCCGCGCAGCACGCGCAGACCGGCGACGGTGTCGGCTCCGAGGCCGATCAGCTTTCCCGCCTCCTCACGCTGGGCGAGCTGGCGGGCCTGGAGCGGCCGCACGACGAAGGCCAGGCAGGCTACGAGCACCGGCACACCGATGAGGATGACCAGACCGAGTGGAGCCGAGGCGCGGAGCAGGATCAGCGCCACCACCACGTAGCTGACCACGCTGCCCACGAACCGTGCGAAGACGTCGTACAGCCCGCCGACGCGCATCGCATCGGAGCTGACGGTCGCCACCACGTCTCCCGTCGGCACCGCCCGGGTGAGCGCCTCCCCGGTGTCGGCCGCCTGATGGCCGATCAGCTGGGCCGAGCGGAACGCGCCCTGCATCCAGTTCAGCACCGCGTACTTGTGGCGGAACATCCCCGAGATCGCGCTCACGGCGACCAGGCCCAGCAGCACCAGGCACCACCGGAGCAGGGCCCCACTGTCGCGACCGATGATGCCCTGGTCGATGGCCTTGCCCATCACCGCAGGGAAGAGGGCCTGGCTCACCAACCACACGACACCGAAGCAGACCGCGACCACAAGGGTGCGGCGCTGGCCTCGAGCGACCCAGGTCAGATAGGCGGTCGGGCTGGTCAGTGCAGGGGTGCCGGGGTCGGCGAGGGGCAGGCGGATCACTTGGTTCATCCTACGATCCCGGCGGCCGTGCCTCATCCCGTTTATTCGGGAGGCGAACCCCTTTCGGGCGCCTCTGCCTGCTCGAGCGCCTCGCTCAGCTCGTCGAGGATCAGGCTCTCCTTGTCGACGGTGCCGGTGCGGTAGGCCGCCCGGCCGACGAGGTGGGCAGAGACCGGGCCGGTGAAGAACTGGGTGGCGGCCAGCAGCACGAGCGTGGTCACCGCGGCCCAGGTGCGCAGGGTGAGAGCCAGGCCCGTCAGCACCAGGATCAGGCCCAGGGTCTGGGGCTTGGTCGCCGCGTGCAGCCTCGAGAGGGTGTCGCGGAAACGCACCAGACCGATGGCGCCGGCAAGGCAGAGGAAAGCGCCGAGCAGCAGGGCGACGGCGCCCGCGACGTCGAGCGCGGTGGTCCAGCTCATCGGGTTGTCTCCGGCTCGTCCGGCTCGTCGGCGTGGATCGAGGGCCTCGGTTCGGGCTCTTCGGAGTTGGTCGCCATGAACCGGGTCACGGCCACCCCTCCGACGAAGCTGACGAGACCCAGGATCATGAGCAGCGGAAGGCTCGTTGACGTGCGGTGCCAGACCGATTCCATGGCGATCCCGGCGATGACGATGATGAGCAGGATCTCGGTCGCGATGATGCGGTCGAGGTTGTTCGGGCCGCGGTAGATGCGCACCAGCACCAGCGCAGCAGCGGCACCGAGCATGAGCATGGCAGCGGCAGCGACGATGGTCACGTTGCCTCGCTCAAAGGGGTGGCGGCGCGCCCCGAGTGTTTCTTCTGCTCGAGAGCGGCGATCTCCGCTCGGGAGCCGAGCGCCCTGATCACCCGTTCCTCGACCTCGAGCACGTTGCGCCGCTGGGCCTCGATCGCTCCCGGCCGGCCCACGTCGATGAGGTGCAGGTAGAGCATCGAGCTCGACCGCCGCGCCTCGATGACGACCGAGCCCGGCACGAGCGTGACCAGCTCGGCGGTGATGGTGAGGTAGAAGTCGGAGCGTGACCGCAGCTGCACGCCGATGACGGCGTTCTGCGGGGTGCGGGCCCCGAGGGCGAGGCGCAGCACCTGCCACGACGAGAGCGCCAGGTCGAACAGGAACCGGCCGATGAGCATCGCGTACCGCAGGGGCCGGAACGACCCGGCGTACTGGATCGAGGGAAGCGGGAACGCGAGCGTCACGAAAAGACCGACGAGCAGACCGTTGACCAGGTTGCCCCAGCTGAGCTGGTCCCACAACAGCATCCAGACCGTGGCGATCGCCACGACCGCGCGTGGTTGGAGCTGACGGCGTCGTCCCCGCGGGCCGTCGGAGCGGGTGGCCTCAGCGGCATCCGGGGTGCTGGGGTGCGTCATCGGCGCACCTCGACGGGAAGCACCGACGTGATGTAGGGCTGTCGGCCGATGAGGTCGGCGGCGGCCCGTTGCGTGTAGCTGAAGAGTGGGCCCGCGGCGAAAGTGATGACCAGGCCGACGGCCGTCATGGCGGCGGTGGCCGCCATCATCGTGCGCGGTAGGGATCGGGCGTTCGTCTCGAGTCGTTCGCCCGTGGCCGGGTCGGCATCGAGCGCAATCATGGCCGCCCGACCGGTGCGACCGATGGAGACCGCGGCGAGGTTGGCGTTCTCGACGGCGCTCACCTCGACCTCGGCCGCCGTCGTGTCACCACTGCCCGGCTCGAGCAGGTCGCTCGTGGCGCGTGCCTCCACGAGACTGCGCCAGAACGCCTGGCTCCACACCTTGGTCAGGGCGTAGAGGGTCAGCAGGCTCGTGACGATGCCGGCCGTGACGAGTACCCACGCCAGCGGGGTGCCGACCTCGATCCCCGCCTGCACGAGCCCGATCTTGGCCAGGAAGCCGGACAGCGGCGGGATGCCGGACAGGTTCATGGCCGCGACGAAGAACAAGATCGCGAGGGCCGGTGATGCGAGCGCCAGGCCACCGAGCCGGTGGAGCGACGTGGTGCCGGCCAGCCGCTCGACCAGGCCGGTGATGAGAAACAGGGCCGCCTGGATGGTGATGTGGTGCACGACGTAGAAGATGGCCCCCGCCATGCCGTGCGGGGTGGCGAGCGCGATGCCGAAGATCATGTAGCCGATGTGGCTGACGAGCGTGAACGACAGGATGCGCTTCAGGCCCGACTGCGACACGGCGCCGAGAATGCCCACCACCATCGTCAGCAATGCCGCCCACATGAGTAGGCCCTGGAGGGGGGAGTCGGGAAACAGCAGCGTCTGCACGCGGATGATCGCGTAGACGCCGACCTTGGTGAGCAGCCCGGCGAACACGGCCGAGACGGGAGCCGGGGCCGTGGGGTAGCTGTCGGGAAGCCACGCCGACATGGGAAAGACCGCCGCCTTGACCGCAAAGGCGGTGAGCAGGCTGAGCTGCAGTACGAGGCTGACGCCCGGCGAGATGTCTCCCAGCCGGATCGCGAGCTGCGCCATGTTGACCGTGCCGGTGGCGGCGTAGACGCCGGCTATGGCGACGAGGAAGAGCGCCGAGCTGAGCAGGCTGACCACGACGTAGGTGGTGCTGGCGTGGATACGGGTTGCCGTTCCACCGAGCGTGATGAGCACGAACGAGGCGAAGAGGAGGATCTCGAAACCGACGAAGAGGTTGAACAGGTCGCCGGCCAGGAACGAGTTGGCGACGCCGGCCGTGAGCACGAGGTAGGTCGGGTGGAAGATCGACAACGGCGTCTGCTGGCCGTCGTCGTTGTCGTCGGCGCTGCCCTGCCCGATGGCGAAGACGAGCACGATGAGCGTTACCACACTCGAGACGAGCAGCATCAGCGAGCTCAGCCGGTCGGCGACCAGGGCGATGCCGAGCGGTGCGTCCCAGCCGCCGAGCCAGAGCACCTGCGGCCCGTTCGCGTCGGTCTGGTGCACGAGCACTGCGGCCACGACGACCACGAGGCTGAGCACGGTGACGCTCGTCGTGCGCTGCAACCGGGCCGAGCGTCGGAACGCGAGAGTCAACGCCGCGCCGAACAGGGGCAGCAGAACCGGCATCGGCACGAGAGCCGGCATCGCGAGCTCGTTCATGGCCGCCCACCCCCCACGACCTGATCACCGGTCGGCTGCCGCTGGTCGGGGCCGTCGGGCCACTCGCCCGCCAGCTCGTCGGAGGTCGTCGTCGGCACCTCGGAGGGGTCATAGGTCTCTGACGTCTCACGGGCCTCGGCCAGCCGCTGGATGCGGGCGTCCTCGGCATCGTCGGGAACGTCGTCGGTGCCGGAGATCTGCCACAGGCGGTAGGCGAGAGCGAGCAGGAAGCCGATCGTGGCGAGTGAGATGACGATCGCGGTCAGCACCATGGCCTGGGGCAGGGGGTCGCTCATCTCGCTGGGTGCGGCCGAGCCCACGAACGGAGCCGCGCCGGCCGCGCCGCTCACCACCATGAAGAGCACCGCCACCCCGTTGCCGATGAGCAGCAGGCCGAGCAGCACCCGCACGAGGCTACGGTCGAGCAGCAGCGAGGTGCCGGTCGCCACGAGAGCGGCAACGATGACCACAAGGGTCAGGCTCGGTCGCAGGGTCGCCTCGATCAGGGCCGGGGCGACAGCGCTGTGCGCCGACGCAGCAGCGACCGCCGCAACCGGGGTCATCGTCGCGATCACGAGACCACCTCCTGACTGCGCTCTTCCTCGGCCATCTGCCGGTCGATGCCGGTGCCCAGGCTGCGCACGATGTCGAGCATCATGCCGACGACGATGAGGTAGACGCCGACGTCGAAGGTGAGCGAGCTGACGATGTGCACCTCACCCCAGATCGGCCAGGAGAAGTCGAACGAGGTGGTTTCGAGGATGGTGCCGCCGAAGGCGAGTGGGGCCACGGCTGACCCGATCGCCACCAGCAGCCCGAGACCGACCACCAGGCCCGCGTCGACGGGCAGCGCCTCGTCGAGCTCGTAGCGACCGCCCGCGAGGTAGCGCACCACGAGCGCCAGACCCGCGACGAGCCCGCCGGCGAAGCCGCCGCCCGGCTGGTTGTGACCGGAGAAGAGCAGGTAGAGCGAGGCCGCCAGCATGACGTGGAAGATCAGGCGGGTGACCACCTCGAACACGATCGAACGTCGCTCACGCCGCATGATGGAGCCACCGCGCAGCCAGGTGACCCCCTCCGGTTCGCCGCCCGTCACGGTCTTGGCGCTCGCCGTTGACAGCCGGGTGTTGCGGGTGCGTACGAAGACGAGGCTGGCGATGCCGGTCGCGGCGGCCACGAGCACCGACACCTCGCCGAGGGTGTCCCACGCCCGGATGTCGACGAGCGTGACGTTGACGATGTTCTTCCCGTGACCGAACTCGTAGGCCTGGGCGGGGAACTCGGCCGAGACGGGTAGCGCCTTGCGGGCACCGGAAGAGACCAGGGCGATGGCGGCGACCGAAACGCCCACCGCGACGCCGACCAGAATGCGCCAGGTTCGGGCCGGGGAGTCCGGGTGTCGGGTGAACTTCGCCGGAAGGCGACGCAGCGTGAGCACGAACACCACGAGCCCGACGGTCTCGACCAGCATCTGGGTGATGCCGAGGTCAGGTGCTCCGTGCAGGATGAAGAGCAGCGACGAGCCGTAGCCGGTCACGCTCACCAGAAGCACCGCAGTGAGGCGTCGGCGGGTCAGCAGCACCAGAACGCAGGCCGCGACGACCACGACTCCGACGACCGCCTGAGCAGGGCTGTCCCACAAGCGGATCGAAGGCATTGTGCCGCGGGTCAGGGCAGCGACGCCAGGAAGCGCCACGAACACCAGCAGGATGCCGGTCAGGTAGATGGGCAGCGAACCGCGCTGGGTGAACGCCGTCGTCTCGACCGCCCACCGGTCGACCCCGCGCATGACCCGGTTGTAGCCGCGTTCCCCGTCGACGACCGAAGGCACCCTCGCCTGGGCCCTTCCGACGCCGTCACGCCACACGAACAGGGCGCCGCCGACGACGAGCGAGACGAGCGAGAGCACCAGCGGAACCGTGAGCCCGTGCCAGAGCGAGAGAGAGGTGGGGGCGGCTCCCTCGAACGGGTCGGCGTAGGGCATGAGGAACGGCGACTCGACGGGGGCGAGCACCCCGGCGAGCAGCGACAGCGTGCCCAGCAGCAGGGGCGCGACGACGAAGCCCGGATGCGGGGCCCGCACCCGCGTCGGCGCCACCCCGGGCTTGGTCGCGAACGCACCCCAGATGAACCGGGCGGTGTAGGCGGCCGTGAGGGCCGAGCCGACGACGAGGGTGACCAGGGCGAGCGCGGACAGGGCGGGGGGCAGTGGGGCTCCGGATCGTGAAGCGTCCCAGAGCGCTTCGAGGGCGCCCTCCTTGGCCACGAAGCCGGCCAGTGGCACCACCCCGGCCATCGACAGCGCGGCGAGGCAGGCCGGGACCGACACCGGCAGCAGGCTCCGACCCACCCCTGACAGCTCACGCAGGTCGCGGGTGCCGGTGCACTTGTCGATGACCCCCACGGTGAGGAACAGCGTCGACTTGAACAGTCCGTGAGCGAGCACGAGCATGATCGCCGCCAGGGCCGACGTCTTCGTGCCGAGCCCGGCGATCGCCACGATGAAGCCGAGCTGGCTGACCGTGCCGTAGGCGAGGAGCAGCTTGATGTCGTGCTGTCGCAGTGCCCGCCAGCCGCCGACGAGCATGGTGAACAGGCCGAGCCCGAGGGTCAGTGCGTGCCAGCCCGGGGAGCCGGCGAAGATGGGGGCCAGCAGGGCGACGAGATAGATGCCGGCCTTGACCATCGCGGCGGCGTGCAGGTAGGCGCTGACGGGGGTGGGCGCCGCCATTGCCCCCGGCAGCCAGAAGTGGAACGGCACGAGCGCCGACTTCGACAGGGCGCCGACGAGCAGCAGAACGACCGCCACGGTCGTCACGGCGTCGGGAGGGGGAGGCGCGGCCAGCAGCCCGCTGATCGAGTAGGTGTGGTGCACGCCGAGGGCGATGATGCCGACGAGCATGGCTAGGCCGCCCGCGGTGGTCACCATCAGCGCCTGCATGGCGGAGCGACGGTTCGTCGAGCTCGCCGGGTTGTGCCCGATGAGCAGGTACGACAAGACGGTCGTCAGCTCCCAGAAGACGTAGAGCACGAGGAAGTTGTCGGTCAGCACCAGGCCGAACATCGCCCCGGCGAAGGCGGTGAACACGGCGGAGAAGCGCCAGAGCGTCGGGTCGTCGTCACGGAAGTACCACCGGCAGTAGACGAGCACGAGGGCGCCCACACCGGTCACCAGCAGACCGAGCAGCCACGAGAGCGTCGTGAGGCGGAAGTCGATGCCGAGCCCGAGACCGGGCACCCACGAGAAGCTCTGGGTCGGGTAACGACCGTCGCGCACCGTGGTCGCGACGGAGACCAGCCAACCGAACCCGGCGGCGGGGGCGAGGGCGAGCACCAGGAAGGCCCGGGCGCGCAGCAGCCTGACCAGCAGCGGGGCGAGCCCGGCAGCGACCAGGTGCAGCATCAGCAGTTGTGCCACGGCGGCCCCTCGGTCGGGTGGTCAGGACGATTGCTGAGCGCCAATCCTAGACGCGCCGAAGGGCCACGCCGACCATTGGCCGGCGAGGCCCTTCGTCGTGACCGCGGGTGGGGTCAGCACTTCGGCTGCACCTTCACCGTCAACGTCTGGCCCTTGGCGGTGGAGCTGACGACCCGGATCGTCGTACCGGTCTTCGGCACGTTCACGCCGTACCAGCCCGGCTGGTAGCGGCCGGGGTGCTCGCCGGTCGCGCCGTGCTCGTCGGAGTCGTACCAGTACTTCTTCGTGTCGTCGAAGACGGGAGCAGCGCTCCGGCCCCAGACCCTCTGCGTCTCGCCGTCCTTGTGCAGGGTGATCGTCTCGGTTCTCTCGAGCCCGAAGGTCGAGTCGTACGAGAGGATGCGGGGTCGCATCAGGGTGCCGTCGGCCCAGTGGGTGAACCCCGGGTGGGCGTCGACCGGGAGCACGAGCCCCGACCCCGGGTGGTCGCCGACGTTGTTGTCCGTCTGCGAGCCGTCCCAGTAGTTGATGAGCATCCCGTTCTGGTACGGGTAGTTCTCGACCCGGTCGGGGGTCGTGGTGAGGAACCCGAAGTTGTAGGCCGTCTTGAGTGACGTGTCGTAACCGTCGTACTGCCGGTTCTCGGCGATGTACGCGTTGAAGTACGACTGCACCTCGGTGCCGGTCGTCGACACGAAGCCGTCGAAGGTCCAGCCCTCGGTGTCGGTCTCGGCCGTGCCGATCAGGGCGCCGTCGAGGGCGACCTGGTCGATGTTGATGCCGGGGAAGGTGGCCGCGACATCGGTCCAGTAGCGGAACCGCACCGCAGTCGTGCCAGCAGGCAGGGTGCCCGTGACGTCGACCCACGCGCCGTCGCTCGAGCCGGTGATGCCCTGGCCCTGGTTCTGCTCGTTCGGGTTGGCCGTGGTGGACAGGTTCGTCGCGACCGGAGTCCACGTCGAGCCGTCAGGCGAGGCCTCGAGATAGGCGTAGTCCCAGTCCTGCTCGATGTCGTAGCTGACCTTGGCGGACAGCACACCGGCAGTGGCCGCGTGCGTCATCGTGGTCTCGATCTCATCGCCCGAGGTGCTCCAGTACATCTTCTCGCCGGCGAACGGCGTGCCGATGTCGAGGGCCACCTGCTTCTCGGGCAGCACGGTGAACAGCGCCTGCACCGACCTCTTGCTCGCCGGTGCGTTCGTGCCGAGCTTGTGGACCGAGCGCTCGTCAGACTGAGCGATGTCGTAGAAGGGGCCCTTCTTGCCCTGCGGCTGCAGCCAGCCGAGCTGGAAGAGCTCGAAGGCCCCCATGTCGGTGGGGGCGTCGCCGATGCCCTTGCGCGAACCGTCGCCGATGTTCGCGCCCGAGCTCATCAGCGTCCAGAAGGCGGTGCTGTTCTCGGCGCCTCCGGTGTTGCCGGAGGTGTCGTAGAGGTCAGGTAGACCGAGGTCGTGGCCGAACTCGTGGGCGAAGACGCCGAGACCACCGTTCTCGGGTTGAACCGTGTAGTCGTAGACCCACATCCCGGTCGAGTGGTTGGGCACGTCGGGGCTGGACACGAGCCCGCCGTTGGTGCCGATGTCGACTCCGGCGCCGAGCGGGCCGCCGGCCTGCAGGTTCGCGGCCGAGCGGTGGCTCCAGATGGCGTCCGAGCCCTGGTTCGGGTCGCCGGCGGCCTCATCGCCCCCTGCGTGCACGATCTGGAAATGGTCGATGACGCCGTCGGGCTCGTCGAAGTTGCCGTCGCCGTCGATGTCGTAGCGGTCCTGCTGGTCGAACGTCTTGAGGTAGGCCGTGATCTCCGGCATGGTCATGCCCGCGTCAAGGCGGCCCTGCACCCACATCGCCAGGGCGTCGCGCACGAGCGCCTTCGAGGTGGCGCAGACGATGTCGCCGCAGTAGTTGCGGCCGTACAGCGCCTCGTTGAAGGGGACCTTGACCCAGTCGGTGACCGTGCCTTCGACCGAGTAGCGACCCGACGACTGCGTCTCGTAGTACTTCGCCATGCGGTTGAAGTACATGTTCTCGTAGTGCGCCTTGGTGTAGTCCTTCAGCCACAGGGTGCTGTTGTCGACCTTGCGGTCGGGCGCCGGGATCTGGTTGTGCAGGGGCCCGGTCACATCGGTGGTGCTGCCGTCGGGCGGCGGGCCCTGGAACACCGCGTTGGGGTACTGCTGGTCACCGAACTCGACGATGACGACGAAGATCTTGTCGGTGCCCTCGCGTTCCAGCTGAACGTACTTTCCCTTGCCCTTCGCGGCGCCCGACCTTGCAGCACTGGAGGTGCCACCGACCTGGGCGACCTTGCCCTGGGCGCTCGGGTCGCCAAGGATGCGCCGCTGCAGTGCCTTCTGACGCAGGGCGTCCTGCTTGACGGCCTGCGGTGGGCGAAGGTTGTCGTCGACGGATGCCGTTGACGATGCACCGGTCGTGCCGGTGGCGCTGGGGGTTCCGGCCGCGAGAGCCGCCTGGACCGGAGTGGCTGCAGCGGCTCCGGCGACCAGGGCCCCGGAGGCGAGCACGCCGATGAGTCTGCGTCGCCGCGAGATGAGTGAGTGACCCACGAAGGACCGTCCTTAATGTGCGAGTGACCGATGGACAGCGCCGCGGGCCACCATCACCTCTGCCTCGAGCGCTGGCCCAGTCAAGTACCACGTGGTGAGACGCCACAGAGTGTTCAACCATCGTTATCCAAAAGAGATCATAAATAGGGCGAAAACTCAGACTTTGCGGAGAGGTCCGGCGAGGTGTCACCCGCCCGGTCGACGGATCGAGATCGTCTCGGCGTTGGTGTCGACGACGTCAGAAGGTCGCGTACGTCGCTCGCGCGATGAACAGCCCGTGCTGGTGCTTGCTGTCGACGCAGGTCATGCCGGCCTCCTCGCTGAGGCAGGAGAACGATGTGCCGTCCGGGCTCCAGCGCTTGCCGTACGCGAGCTTCGGCGCTCCGGGAACCCGGATCGTGTCGGAGTTGCAGATCGGCCTCGCCCCCGCCGCCGTCAGCTCGACCCGGCCGACGTCTGTCGCGCCGCCACCGCCGGGGCATGGCGTCGCTTTCGGGGCCGGGGCCCGCCCCGTGCCGACCTCACAGGCGACTGCGGCGCCGTTGTCGACGACGCCACAGAAGATGTTGTCGCTCGGGCTGACGACCGAGGTGGCAGCGGCATCCGACGCGGCAGCCTTCGACACCCGGGAGCTGGCCTCGGCGAAGTCGGCGGGGGCGCCGCGCAGCTTACCGACGCGCACCGGCGGTGGACCGCTCGGATCCAGCGACGGCGCCGTGACCGTCGGCACCGACGACGGGCCGGCCGGCGCCGCCGGGACAGCCGTAGGGCCGGGCGTCACGGTGGTGCCGTCGGAGTACACCGTCACGGTGGTCACGGGGGGCGCCGGTGACGTCGAGCCGCAGCCGGTGAGCAGAGCAAACCCCACCACGCCCACCGTCGCGGCCAAGCAGGTGCGGATGCGGGTCCGAGCGAGTGGGGCGTGGTCGATCATGGGCGCCGAGTCTGGCACGGATCCTGGGCCTGGTCGGATCTGGTCGGCTCTCGTCTGCTCTGGTCGGCACGGTGCAGGGCGTGGACCGCCGGTGACCTACCCTGAAGGGGTGCTGCGTGCCCTGTTCACCCCCCGTTGGCTGGGGTTTCTGGGTCTCGCCCTGCTCGCCGTCGCAGTCTGTGTGTTGCTCGGCCTCTGGCAGCTGGGCGTGGCGCGTGACGAGGGACTCAAGGATGCCGTTGCGGCTGCCGGAACGAGCTCTCCAGCAGCCCTGCCCGCCGTGCTCGCTCCGCATGCGCCCTTCACGCCCGAGCTGTCGAACCGGCCCGTCACGGCCAGGGGCACGTATGCCGTAGAGCGAGGTCTCGTCGTGGTCGACCGCCGACTGGGTGACCGGTCGGGCTCATGGGTGGTCACGCCACTCGTCACGTCCGAAGGAACGATTGCGGTGCTGCGCGGCTTCGTGCCCGGCAGCCCGACATCGCCGCAGGCAGCCCCGGGGGGCGTGGTCACCGTCGACGGCACGCTCGGGCCCGGAGAGTCTCCTCGGGCCGGGCCTGCCCTGCCCGGTGACCAGCGCCGCTCGATCGACCTGGCAGAGCTGGTCAACCAGTGGCCCGGTGCCCTCTACAACGCGGTGATCTTCGCGAGCAACGAGCAGGTCGGGGGCGCGGCAGTCGGCGCCGAGACGTCCCTCGACCGGGTGCCCCCACCGACGCTCGACGCCCCGCTCAATCTCAGGAACGCAGCGTATGCAGTGCAGTGGTGGGTCTTCGGGCTCTTCGCGATCTGGATGTGGTGGAAGATGTTTCGAGCAGAACAGCAGGGGGAGCCTGCCGTGGCAGCCCCCCGGGAAGAGGTCCCAGCGTGAGCACAACCCCGCCCCGCCCCGCCGGAGCGACCCAGATTCGGTCGGCGCTCAAGATCTACCGTGTGCTCGCTGTCGTGGCCGGCATCGCCCTGTTCGTGCTGCTGCTCGAGATGTTGATGAAGTACGTGCTCGAGCAGACCAACGTGCTGACCGAGTACTGGAGCCCGATCCACGGGCTGATCTATATGGGCTACGCGGCATCGGTGGCCAACCTCGGCATCAAGGCCTCGTGGGGCATGGGCCGCATCGTGCGCAACCTGCTCGCCGGGTTCGTGCCGGTGGTGCCGTGGGTCGCCGAACGGCGCAACACCGCCGACACCGAGGCGCTGTTGCAGCGGGCACAGTTCGCCTCCGGTCCCGACGCAACCCACGACGCCGCCCCCACCGCCGGCTGAGTCAGCCGCGGGGATCGGACCGTGGCGGGGTTGCGGGGCGTGGATGCCGGATCCGGCCGCGGGGATCGGACCGTGGCGGGGTTGCGGGGCGTGGATGCCGGGTCGGGCCGCGGGGATCGGACCGTGGCGGGCTTGCCGGGCGCGGATGCCGGATCCTGCCGCGGGGATCGGACCGTGGCGGGGCTGCGGGGCGTGCGGATGCCGGATCCTGCCGCCGGGATCGGACCGTGGCGGGTTTGCTGGGCGCGGATGCCGGATCCTGCCGCGGGGATCGGACCGTGGCGGGGCTGCCGGGCGCGGATGCCGGATGCGGCCGCGGGGATCGGACCGTGGCGGGGTTGCGGCGTGAGGATGCCGGCTGAGTCAGGCCGCGGGGATCGGACCGTGTCGGGGTTGCGGGGCTGCGGGGCTGCGGGGCGCGGATGCCGGATCCGGCCGCGGGGATCGGACTGTGGCGGGGTTGCGGGGCGCGGATGCCGGATCCGGCCGCGGGGATCGACAGCCGGCCGGCCGATAGGGTGGCCGCGTGAGCGACCCGCACCCGACCGACCTGCAGAGCCACCCCGTCCTCGTCGTCGACTTCGGCGCTCAGTACGCCCAGCTCATCGCCCGACGAGTGCGCGAGGCCCGGGTCTACAGCGAGGTCGTTCCCCATTCGACCCCGGTCGCCGACCTGCTGGCGCGCAACCCTGCCGCGATCATCCTGTCTGGGGGTCCGAGCTCGGTCTACGCCGATGGCGCCCCCGGCCTCGACCCCGCCCTGCTCGAGGCCGGAGTTCCGGTCTTCGGCATGTGCTACGGCTTCCAGGCCATGGCCCAGGCCCTCGGCGGCACCGTCGAGCAGACCGGTTCGCGCGAGTACGGCAACACGAGCGCGGCCATCACCGGCCTCGACTCGACCCTGTTCTCGGGCCAGCCGACCACCCAGGCGGTGTGGATGTCGCACGGTGACTCGGTGACGAGCGCGCCTCCCGGGGCCACGGTGACAGCCTCCACCCCGGGTACCCCCGTCGCCGCCATCGAAGACGATGAACGCCGGCTCTACGGCGTGCAGTGGCACCCCGAGGTGCTGCACAGCGAGCAGGGGCAGCGGGTGCTCGAGAACTTCCTCTGGAAGGGAGCCGGCATCGCTCCCGACTGGACGGCATCCAACGTCGTCGACGACCTCGTCAACACGGTCCGCGAGCAGGTCGGTGACGACCGGGTGCTCTGTGCCCTGTCGGGCGGTGTCGACTCTTCGGTGGCGGCCGCTCTCGTGCAGCGGGCGGTCGGTGACCAGCTGACCTGCGTGTTCGTCGACCACGGGCTATTGCGCGAGGGCGAGGCCGAGCAGGTCGAGAACGACTTCGTGGCGGCGACCGGGGTCGACCTCGTCGTCGTCGACGCCCGCGAACAGTTCCTCACCGCGCTGGCCGGAGTGACCGACCCCGAGCAGAAGCGCAAGATCATCGGCGCCCAGTTCATCCGGGTGTTCGAGCAGGCGGCGCGCGACGTCGTGGCCGACCGTGGTGATGAGCAGCATCCGGTCAAGTGGCTGGTGCAGGGCACGCTCTACCCCGACGTGGTCGAGTCGGGTGGCGGCGAGGGTGCGGCCAACATCAAGAGCCACCACAACGTCGGCGGGCTGCCCAACGACCTGCAGTTCCAGCTCATCGAGCCGCTGCGCACCCTGTTCAAGGACGAGGTTCGCCACGTCGGCCTCGAGCTCGGGGTGCCCGAGGTCATCGTCTGGCGTCAGCCCTTTCCCGGCCCCGGGCTAGGCATCCGCATCATTGGTGCCGTCACGGCTGAGCGTCTCGACCTGCTGCGACGGGCGGACGCGATCGCGCGTGACGAGCTGACCAAGGCCGGGCTCGACCGCGACATCTGGCAGTGCCCCGTCGTGCTGCTGGCCGACGTGCGCTCTGTGGGGGTACAGGGTGACGGCCGCACCTACGGCCACCCGGTCGTGCTGCGCCCCGTCGCGTCGGAGGACGCCATGACCGCCGACTGGGCCCGGGTGCCCTACGAAGTGCTGGCCGCGATCTCGACCCGCATCACCAACGAGGTCGAAGAGGTCAACCGCGTCGTGCTCGACGTGACGAGCAAGCCACCCGGCACCATCGAATGGGAGTGATGATGAGCACGAACCCGTTGAAGGTCGGCGTCATGGCCACGTCGTCGAAGCTCGACGAACGGCGGATCGCCCTGCATCCCGACCACCTGCGGCGCATCCCCGACGAGGCGCTCGCCTCGCTCTACCTCGAGACCGGGTTCGCCTCCGACTTCGGCATGACCGACGACGGCCTGCGCGAGGTGGTGGCCGGGGTGCTCGGCCGCGACGAGCTGATCGAGCGGTGCGACGTCATCGTGCAACCCAAGCCCGTGTTGAGCGAGGTGTCGCAGCTGCGCGACGGCCAGGTGCTGTGGGGTTGGCCGCACTGCGTGCAGGACACGGCCATGACCCAGGTGGCCATCGACAAGAAGCTGACGCTGATCGCCTTCGAGGCCATGAACCACTGGAGCAGCGACGACGCCTTCCAGCTGCACGTCTTCCACAAGAACAACGAGCTGGCCGGCTACTCCTCGGTGCTGCACGCCACGGCGCTGGCCGGCTCCACCGGCACCTACGGCCGGCGTCTGCGCGCCGCCGTGATCGGCTTCGGCGCAACGGCCCGAGGTGCCGTCACGGCCCTGAACGCGATCGGCGTCCATGACGTCGACGTGCTCACGCACCGAGACGTGGCGGCCGTGGCCGCCCCAATCCACTCCGCGACCATCGTCAACTTCGGGGCCGCCGACACCCGCACGAGCGTGAGCCATGTCGCGACCGAGGAGGGCGAGGTGCCGCTGGCCGAGTTTCTCGCCGACCACGACATCATCGTCAACTGCGTGCTGCAAGACCCTGAGCACCCGCTGATGTTCATCATGAACGACGATCTGGCGCTGGTGAACCCCGGCACCATCATCATCGACGTCTCGTGCGACGAGGGGATGGGTTTCGAGTGGGCCAAGCCCACGACCTTTCGCCGCCCCACCTTCGTGGTGGGCGACAACGTGCTCTACTACGCGGTCGACCACAGCCCGTCCTACTTCTGGAACTCGGCCACCTGGGAGAACAGCGAGGCGTTGCTCCCGTTCCTCGAAACGGTGATGGGCGGGCACGAGGCCTGGGCCGCCGACCCGACGATCCGACACGCCATCGAGATCCGTGACGGGGTCATCCAGAACCCGGCGATCCTTGCCTTCCAGCACCGCAGCGCCGACTACCCCCACCCCAGCACCTGACCCCTGGCTCGTCCGCCCGCGAGCCCCCCGACCGCGCGCCCGCCCGCGGGCACACCCGTCAGGGGAGACACGTCGCCGGACCGTCCCAGATGCCGGTGGTACGGCATCGCGCCAGTAGGGTGGAACGCATGTGTGGAATCGCCGGCTTTCACGGAATCACGGCCGACGAGGGGCTGACCGAACGCCTCGGGCGCTGCTCGTGCCATCCAGCCGTCGACGCGACGGCGTTCGCTCAGGGCAGCTCAGGTCTGACGGGAGTTAGCGCGGGACGCGTCGCAGAGCGATTTGAGATCGTGCTCGACGGCGAGGTCTACAACCGGGTGGTCCTGCGCAGCCAGCTCGCCCAGCTGGGGCACGAGTTCACGACCGGTGACGACTGGGAGGTGGCGCTGGCCGCCTTCATCGAGTGGGGCGCAGAGGGGTTCGACCGGCTGAACGGGCCGTTCGCCGTAGCCGTCCGCGACTGCGAGACCTCCTCCATCACGCTGGCCCGCGACCACTTCGGTATCCGGTCGCTCTATCTCGCCGCGTCGGGCCGGGGGTGGCTCTTCGCCTCGTCGATCACCCCGATCCTGCACAGCGGGCACCACGACCGCAGGCCCAACGACCGCATCATCTACCGCTATCTGCGTTTCGGGGTGAACGACGACGGCCGCGAGACCTTCTTCGACGGCATCGAACGGGTCGGAGCCGGTGAGGCGGTCACCATCACGGATGCCGGTGTGCACCGGCGCCCGTTCACTGCCTTGCGATCCGAGCTGAGCCACGCCACGTCGCAGCCACGCGACTACGACGCCTCGGTCGTGCGTGAGTTCCGTTCGCGTCTCACCGAGGCGGTGCGTGTCCGACTGCGGGCACCCGGCCCCGTGGCCATCGCCCTGTCCGGAGGGATCGACTCGGCGGCCATCACCGCCGTGGTCGACACCTTGGCGACCACGGGCGACTCGGGCAACTCGGTGACCAAAGCCGTTGGGGCACAGCTGAACACGTTCTCGGCCCTGTTTCCTGAGTCGCTCAACGACGAAGCGGAACACATCGATGCCGTGACCTCCTCCCTCGCATTCGGGGTCGCCCCGCACTCGGTGTCGCCGACCCCCACAGAGTTCAAGAACGACCTCACCGACTTCGTCCGCACCCAGGAGGAGCCGCTCGACTCCACGGGTCCCTACACGCAGTACCGCGTTCTGCGTGAGGCGGCTGAGGCCGGGGCCACCGCAGTGCTCGAAGGTCTGGGTGGCGACGAGACCCTGGCCGGTGACGGGGCCCACCATCTGGTGAACCTCCGCGAGCTTCGGCAGACGAGCTCGCTCGCTGCCGTCACCCAGCTGGCTCGGTCGGCCGACGTTCTTGCCCGTGGGGGCCGGTCGCGTCTGGGCGACCGCCTTCGCGGCCGAAAGGCGGTTCCCGTCACACAGCTGCTCGACCAGCAGTTCGTCGCTCGGCATCGTCACGAGGCGGTCTCTGCACCCCTGACCGATCTGCGTGAGCGGCTGCTCGACGACATCTTCGTCGGTTCGTTGCCCGCGAGGCTGCGCTACGACGACCGCAACGCGCGCCGCTTTGCCGTCACGACCCGGATGCCGTTGCTCGACAAAGACCTGGTTCGCTTCGACTTCGGCCTTGGCAGCGAGGCCCTGCTCAAGGACGGCGTCAGCAAGCGGGTGCTCCGTGACGCGGTGCGCGACCTGCTGCCCTCCTCCGTCGTCGGCCGCCGCGTCAAGGTCGGCCTCACGACCCCGCACGCGGAGTGGCTCCTGCGTCTGAAGAACCACATCTACGGGGTGTTCCTGTCTGAGCCATTCGCGAACCGGCCCTACTTCGACCAGAGCGAGGTGCTGCACACCTTCGAGGGGTGGATCAAGGGCGGCAGCCCGGCCGACTCCCTGACCATCTGGCGACTGCTCAACCTCGAGCTGTGGCTGCAGGAGTTCTTCGACGAGCCGGCGGATGCCGCACCTGCGCCCGAACACGTGAAGAGCGACTACGAGGCCAACGCCCGCAAGCAGCTCGACCTCACGCTGGGCGACGGAACCGTCGTTCGTCGCTACCCCTTGCGTACCGAGCTGTTCTCGCGCGAGGACGACCTTCAGGCCAGGACGCTGGCGCAGGTCGCCCGCTTCTTCGACGGTCTGCCCACGGCCGGCCCCGAGCATGCTGCGGCGACGAGCGGCTCGTGGCACCTGTTCATCTCGGAGAAGATCGTCGCCATCACGCAGGGACGCTCGTACTTCATCTGGGACATCAAGGTCGGGCGACCGGCTCGGTTGCTCAGCAAGCACGTCACCCGCACCCCCGCTGGTATCGGCTTGGGATCGCCCTTCACCATGCAGCTGGCCATCCAGGAGGCCGGCCTGCCGCGTGTGCTCTACGCCGCGGTCGGCGGGGGCGTAGCCCGGGCGTTCGGTCGCCGAGGTGCCTTCTACGAGCTGGTCGGTGGCGACATCCGAGCCATCGACGGGCCTACCGAGTACTCGGTCTACCCGGCCAACGTGTCGGCCAAGCTCGCCCCGAAAGACCCCGACGCCGTGGCCGCTGCGCTCTCGGCCGGCATCCGGGCCCTCGTGCCTGAGCCGTACCGCTCCACCTACGCCGGTACGGTCGTCATGGATGCCAACGACCTCGGCCGCAACGCCTTGGGGCAGGACGCCGCCGGCCCCAAGTCGCGCTACGAGGCGATGTTCGCCGACAACCCGCTTGGTCAGGGTTCAGAGCAGACGCCGATGGCGCTGGTCTTCGTGCAGCCTCCCGTCTAGAGCGACTCCACGCCGGCCGAGCAGCCACCGGTCGGTCGACCGCCACCGGCTCAGTGGAGCCCGTGGAAGACGTCGTGGCGGATCGGGTCGTCGGGGCCGGCGGCCGGGTCGATGAACCATTCCCGGCCGAACACGAGGTCGTAGAGGGGCCTGGGGATACGCAGGAAGGCGGCGAGGGTGCGGTCGGCACCACCGTCGGCACTGGCCTGGGAGGTGTGGGCGCGCATGGCGGCTCGCTTCGCGGCGATGTGCCGACTCACGTTGATCCGGTGGGTGATCTCGCCGCGGGCCGAGAAGGCGCGGTCGAAGCTCGACCGGTCGAACTCGGGCGGAAAGCGATAGACCTTGGCCGCGAGGTCTATCGCGCGGCAGATCGTGTCGCGTGGAACCGTCGCCTCGAGCAGCCTTGGTGTGCGGGCGATCTCGGCCGCACGCCTTCCCACCACGTGCACCTTCTTGTGGTCCTGGTGGCCGTAGCCGCCGTTGGGCTCGTAGCCGAGCAGCACGTCGACCTGTTCCTCGCGCAGGATGGCGGCCAAGCGCTGGGCCGCCTCCTCGGTGTCGACCCGTACGAAGCGGCTGCGACCAGGCGGGTCCGGCTCGAGGTCGGGCCCCAGCCCGCTGTCGGCGTAGCCGAGATGCTCGACTCGGGCCACGCCGAGCGCTTTCGCACTGCAGTGCAGCTCGCCCATCCGCCGACTGCCCAGGGTGCCGTCGCCGGTGTACTCCGCTGCGGCGAGGCCGAGCTCACCGTCGGTCGCGACGACGACGATGACGCGATGGCCCTCGGCGGCAGCGCGCGCCATGGTGCCCGACGTGAGCAGCGCCTCGTCGTCGGGGTGGGCGTGGAAGGCGAGCAGAGTGTGGGTCATCACCGCCATCTTGTCGCATGACAGAGTGATCCTCGTGAAGGTGGCGCTGATCTCCGACTGTTACCTGCCCCGGCTGGGCGGCATCGAGGTGCAGTCGCACGACCTCGCCCGCCAGCTCATCGCTCGAGGCCACGAGGTCGAGGTGTTCACGGCCACTCGCGGCGCAGACGCAGAGATGCACGGCGCCGTCACCGTGGTCGACGACGTGCCCGTGCACCGGCTCGCCGCCCGGATGCCGTGGGAGCTGCCGGTGAACCCCTTCGCCCCGCGCGAGCTGCGCCGCCGGCTGACGAGTGGAGGCTTCGACGTCGCGCACGTGCAGACCGGGGTGGTCTCGCCATTTGCCTGGGACGCCACCCGGGTGGCCGTGGGCATGCGACTGCCCACCGCGATGACCTGGCACTGCATGCTGGCGGGCGTGACGCCGGTCTTCGAGGTGGCCCGGTTCGTGCATCGGTGGGCGGCACGAGGCGTGGCGATGTCGGCGGTCTCGCAGGTGGCGGCCGAACCGCTGCGGCGGCTGGTCGGACCGGCCGCGACGGTGGGGGTGCTGCCCAACGGCATCGACGTGGCCCGGTGGTCGGTGGGGCCGGTCGCGCCCGAGCCAGGCCCGCTTCGGCTCGTAACGGCCATGCGTCTCGCGGCCCGCAAGCGGCCCGGGGCGCTGGTCGACCTCGTCGCTGAGGCCGAGCGCAGGTCTGGTCGTGGCTCTTTGTCGTTGACGATCCTGGGGGAGGGGCCAGACCGGCACAAGGTCGAGGCCTCTGTGCGCGACAAGGGCCTCGACTGGGTCACCCTGCCGGGAAGGGTCACGCGAGACGAGCTGCGCCAGCGGTACGCCGGCTCTGATGTCTACCTCTCACCCGCCCGTCTCGAGTCGTTCGGGATCGCCGCCTTGGAGGCCCGCACCGTCGGGCTACCGGTCATCGGCCGATCCGGCTCTGGAGTAGGCGAGTTCGTCACTCACGGTGTCAACGGACTCGTGGTTGACAGCGACTCGGCCATGGCTGCTGCGATCGCCCACCTGGCCGACCACCCCGACGACGTCTCCCGGATGCGGGCCTTCAACGTCGAGAACCCTCCCGATCAGCGCTGGGCGGCGGTCGTCGCTATCGCCGTGGGCGAGTACGAGCGGGCCATCGCCCTGGCGCGCCGATGAGAACCAACGTCGCGGCCGGAATCCGCGTGCTCGGCGTCACTGCCGCGGGCGATCGGGTCGTGACCATCGGCCTCGACCACGGCGAGCACCCCGAGGTGGTGCTCGGGAGGCTCGGCTGGTCTGTCGGTGCTCCCGAGGCCGCTGAGCTGGGGCCAGACGGCGCTCTCGAGCTCACCTACGCGGTGAGCCCGCTTGCCGGTCGTCCACCCTTGGCCCGGGCGGCCACGCGGCGCGACCCCGACATCGCCGACGAGGAGGTGGGTGAGCCACACCAGCGGGTGGGTGCCTACGCCGTGGTGCACGGTTCGCCGGGGGTGCTGCTGACGCAGTTCAACTCGCAGACCGCCATTCCGGGAAACTGGGGCCTGCCCGGGGGCGGCCTCGACCAGGGGGAGTCCCCGGTCGACGGTGTGCACCGCGAGGTGTGGGAGGAGACCGGCCAGCGCATCGTGCTGGGGCCTTTGGTCACGGTGCAGGCGCAGCACTGGGTGGGGCGTGCGCCTACCGGTGTGGTCGAGGACTTCCACGCGGTGCGCATCGTGTACCGGGCCACCTGCCCCGACCCGACCGAGATCGTGATCCACGACGTCGGTGGCACGACCTCGGCCGCACGGTGGGTGACACCCGACGAGCTGGGCGCCCTGTCGATGACGGCGTCATGGCGAGACCTGGCCGAGCTGACAGGCGGTTGAGGGGATGCGTTGGAACGGTGGGGTGCTCACGGGACTTCTGATCGGCGTGGTGTGGCTCGTCGTCGGTGTCGCACTGGTCGTGACGGGTCGTCGACGTCGAGCCGCCTCGGCGCAGGAGGGGGCAGGTGGCGCCGCAGTGATCGGCGTCTTCCTGCTCGCCGTCGGCGGCCTGACGCTGTTCGCCACCCTTCTGCTCGCCGTCGTACCCGGCCCCCCGTAGCCGGTCGTGGGTGTCAGTTCGCGATGTTGAAGCCGAAGCTGAGCACCGCTGGCACCGCCGGATCGGCCTCGAGCAGGGCGACCCGGCTCACGAGGCCGGTGTCGGGGTTCCACTGCAGCAGCCACACCCCGTCTGCCGTGGTGTTCGTGTAGAGAAGTTCCTGCTCTATCGAGTAGCCGACGACCTGGCAGCATCCCTTGCTTCGGGCGGGGGACTCGCCCATGACGAGCAGCCGGCGCTCGCTGGGGTCGTACAGCGTCACCGAGAGGATGCCCTGGGACGGGGCGACGCCGTCGCCGGCGTCCAGGCCGTCGGAGAGGAAGACCCCGGATGCTGCAGAGAGGTTCGTCGAGAAGGTCTGTCCGTTGGTCTGGGTCACCGGCGCGCTCACCGCTGTCGGGGTCTTCCTCAGACCCTCCAGCTCCCAGAACGTGACCGAGGGTGCGCCCGTGGGGTCGACACCGATGACGTTCTTGGCGCCGGTGTAGCCCTCGGGCAGCTTCTCTGCCGTGGGCGACGCGGCCGCCGTGTCGATCTGCCAGGCCCCGCCGTCACCACTGGCGACGACCTTGGTCCCGGCCCACCGCACCTGCTCGATGGTCTGGGAGGGTACCGAGTGGGTCTTCACGGTGCCAGTAGTCAGATCGAGGGTGATGATTCGACCCGGCTGGGCGAAGGCCACTCCGCGAAATGACAGAGAGCCGGTCGCCAACGGCACCGACCGGTTGCCATCGGTGTCGCGCACCCAGCCGAGACGCACGTCGGTAGTGACGAGACTGCCGTCGAGCAGGGCGAACACCGGTTGGAAGGTCGTCGCGTCGGCATAGCTCGGGGCGTCGACCGCCTCGATGAAGGCCGCGATCGGTGTCTCTCCCCGCCAGCTGGGGTCGTTGGCGATGACATCGGCCAGCTCTCGCCGGGTGGCAGTGGGGTCGATCTTCTCGAGCCGGTTCACCGGCGTGAACGACGCGGTCGGAAGGCCTCCCTCGGTGCCGAGGGGTGGTGCGACGACGTACCGGGTGCCGTCTGGGGCCAGCCGCCAGGCCGTCGCGGTTGCGGTCTGGCTGACGCTGGGCGCCGGGGTGGGGGGTGGAGTCGTGCGACCGGCGGCGAACGTTCCGGCCACGACGGCCACCACGGCGGCAGCCGCCACGCCCGCCACGGACGTGCGACGCCGGCGAGACCGACGGCGCTGGGCGCCGGCCCAGGATCGTTCGACGAGGTCGACCTCGCGCACATCGGCGCTGGCCGTTTCGAGCAGCTCGGTGATGTCGGGGTTCATGACGGGTCCTCCTGACGGAGCGCCGGCGCGAGGTGGGGTACCCGCTCTCGCAGGTTGGCCAACGCGGTGTGCGTCTGGCTCTTGACGGTGCCGACGGTCACGCCCAGCACGTCAGCGGTGTCGGCTTCGCTGCGGTCCTCGAAGAACCGCAGCACGAGCACGGCCCGTTGCTTGCGGGTCAGGCGGGCCAGGGCGGCGTCGAGGTCGACGCGGTCACCGACCCGATCACCCAGGGTGTCGTGCCCGCCGGGGTGAGCGGCATCCGGCTCGGGTGGCACGGCACGCAGGTGCTCGCGGCGGGTGCGCCGCCACGACGAGACGGCGTCGCGGTAGAGGATGCGGCGCACGTAGGCGTCGGGGGCGCCATGCTTGACGGTGTCCCAGCGCAGGGCCAGCTTCTCCAGGGCTTGCTGAAGCAGGTCTTCGGCTCGGTGGGCGTCTCCGCACACGAGGTAGGCCGCTCGGAGCAGCCGGTGCTGTCGGGCTCGCACGTAGTCGGCGAAATCGTCATCGATCGGTCTCATGCGTGCACCTCCCTTGTCACCCTCTGAACGCGACAGACCCCCTGCGGGGTTGGGGGCATCGTCGAGAAATCGAGAAATCGAGAAGAACGGGTCGCAGGGCTGTCAGCGGGTATAGACGGCTTCGCCGCCGATCACGGTCTGGAGCACCTGGGTGTCGCGCAGGTCGGCGGGGTCGACCGACCACAGGTCACGGTCGAGGCAGACGAGGTCGGCGAGCTGCCCCGGCACCAAACGGCCGACATCGGCGCGCCCCACCGCCTCGTGGGCGCCGACGGTGTGCGCGTGCATCGCCTCGTCGAGCGTGACACGCTCACTGGGCCGCCAACCCCCGGGCGGCACTCCACCCTCGCGCTGCCGCGTCACGGCAGCGTGGATGCCGTGGAAGGGGTTCGGCTCCTCCACGGGAGCATCCGACCCGAAGGCCAGTCGCACCCCCGCGTCGAGCAGCGTGCGGAACGCGTACGAGAGCAACGGCCGCTCATCGATGAGGCGGTCGACCATCTCGAAGTCGGCGGTGCAGTGACTCGGCTGCACCGACGCGATGACGTCGAGCGAGCGGAACCGGGCCACGTCGGAGGGCCGCAGGTGCTGGGCGTGCTCGATGCGCAGGATGCCGGTGTGCCCCTCGTCGCGCATCACGGCGAAGGCATCGAGCACCAGCCGGTTCGCCTCGTCACCGATGGCGTGCGTGCACACATCAAGGCCCGCCTCGAGGGCCAGCCGAGTGCGTTGCAGCAGAACGGGATACGGCATGGCGGCGATGCCGCAGCCCTCGTGCCCGATGAACGGTGCGGTCATGTGGGCCGTCTGCGAGCCCAGCGCGCCGTCGCTGAAGAACTTCACAGGCCCCACGCGGAAGCGGGCGTCGCCCTGACCCGAGCGCCGTCCCTGCGCGATCGCGAGCTCGAGGTCGTCGTCGCGGGTGCACTTGGTGACCCGCAGCCGCAATCGGCCGTCGGTGTGCATGGCCGCGTAGGCCGCCCGGCACTCCTCGCCGTCGATGTCGGTGATGCTCGTCAAGCCCAGGGAGAGAAGCCAGTCGTGGCATCGTTCGAGCCACGGGCGCAGGGGTTCGACCGGCCGGGGCACGGCGTCGAGCAGTTCCTGTGCCGACTCTCGCAGGATGCCGGTGGGCTCGCCATCGACGTCGCGAGCGATCTCGCCGCCGACCGGGTCGGGCGTGTCTCTGGTGATGCCGGCGCGTTGCAGGGCAAGGGAGTTAGCCCACACGGTGTGCCCGTCGACGCTGACGAGGGCTGCGCCCCGGTCAGGGACGACGCTGTCGAGGGAGTACCGGTCGGGCTGGGTCGCGACGTCCCACCGGTTGTGGTTCCAGCGGCCACTGATGACCCACGCGCCGTCGGGCAGCGAGACAGCGTGTATGCGCACCATTTCGAGACACTCGGCGAGCGAGCCGGCTTCGCGTAGGTCGACCGACGCCAGGGCGCGGGACTGCCACTCGGTGTGGATGTGGGCGTCGTGCAGCCCTGGTGTGACCACCTCACCGGGGAGGTCTACGGTCGTCGACGACTCCGCTTCCCGCGCCTCCGCGCCGACCGCCACCACGACACCGTCTTCGACCAGCAAGGCGTCTGTCCAAGGTAGCTCGGGTGACCCGGTCCAGATGCGACGGTGGCGCAACAGAGCCCGGGTCATGCGTTGGGTACCAGGATCAGCTTGCCGGTGGTCTGCCTGCCCTCCAGGGCCTCGTAGGCAGCGGCCGCGTCGGCGAAGGCGTATCGCCCGCCGACGTCGACCTTCAACGAGCCGTCGGCGACAGCACCGAGCACCTCGCCGGCCCGCCACTCGTACTCTTTTCGGTCAGCGACGTAGTGCACCAGCGTCGGCCGCGTCACGAACAGTGACCCTCCGGAGTTGAGCCGCTGGAGGTCGAACGGCGGCACCTGACCACTCGCGCCGCCGAAGAGCACCATCATGCCGCGCGGTCGCAGCGAGGCCAGCGAGGCGTCGAAGGTCGACCTGCCGACGCCGTCGTAGACCACGTCGACTCCCTGGGGGGCGACCTTCCGCACCGCCGCCGCGAGGTCGTCGACGTCGGCGTAGTCGATGAGGTGCTGGGCGCCGAGCCGCCCTGCGACCTCGAGCTTCTCGCTCGACCCGGCCGTGGCCACGACGGTGGCCCCCTTGGCCGTGATGAGCTGCACGAGCAGCTGTCCGACCCCGCCGGCCGCCGCGTGCACCAGGGCTATGTCGTCGCGCTGCACGGCGTACGTGCTGTTGACCAGGTAGTGCGCCGTCAGCCCCTGCAGCATCACCGACGCCGCGACCTCCAGGTCGAGCCCGTCAGGCACCGGAACCAGCGCGGCAACCGGCTTGTTGACGACGGTCGACTGGCTGCCGGTCGACTGGCACCACGCGACGCGGTCGCCGGTCTGGATGCCGACCACGCCGGCCCCGACGGCCACAACCGTGCCGGCTCCCTCCTCACCCAGCACGAAGGGGGTCGGCACCGGGTAGACGCCCTGGCGCTTGTACACGTCGATGAAGTTCACGCCAGCGGCCGCGACCTCGATCTGCACCTCGCCGTGCGCCGGTGCCGGCAGGTCATGGGTCTGCACGGCCAGCACGCTGCCGTCGCCGGGCTCGGTCACGAACACACTCGTCGCAGTGGTCATGGTCGCCACCCTATGACCGCCTCAGCCCTCGCCGGCCAGCCGGTCGAGCGCCTCCCCGTCGAGCCGGAACGTCGTCCACTCGCTCTGGGGAAGGGCACCTCGTGAGCGGTAGAACTCGATCGACGGGGTGTTCCAGTCGAGCACGGTCCACTCGAACCGCGGAAAACCCCGTTCGACGCAGATCTGCGCCAACCGCCCGAGCAGGGCGCGGCCGATCCCCGAGCCGCGCTGGTCGGCCTCGACGAAGAGGTCCTCCAGCCACATGCCCTGTTGCCCGGTCCACGTCGAGAACGTGGTGAACCACAGGGCCATGGCCACCACCTGCTCGTCCCGTTCGACCACGAGGCAGGATGCCGCCGGGCTGCCTTGCGCGGGGAAGAGGGCGTTCGCGAACTGCTCCGTCGTGGCGACGGCCGAGGCCGGCTCTCGCTCGTACTCGGCGAGGGCCTGCACGAGCCGGATCAGGTCAGGAACGTCGTCACGCCGGGCATCGCGGATCTCGAAGTCGGTCATCCGCTCATTGTGCCCAGAGTCACGGGCGCCGCGAGACGCGCCTGGGGGGCAGGTGGCCGCGGGGCCGGGCGGGGGCGGCATCCGGTGGGCAGACGACGGTACGAAAGTGACCACTCGACTGTGAGTTTGGCTGAGTGGTCACGGGTGTGCGTGGCTGGCCGGGCGTGTGGGTGGCGAGACGTAGGCTGGAGGCCATCATGAGCACGCTTTTTGACGACCTCCCGATCTCTGGGCCCCCGGGTCCCGACCACCCCTCCGGGGGTGGGTCGAGTGGACTCGACCCGTCGCGGGAGGCCCGGCGTGAGGTGACCGACCGGGGAGTTCCGACCTGGGCCGAGGCGGCAGCGGCCGGGGGAGTGGGCGCCGCGGGGCGGCATCCGGGCATGGATCCGACGCAGCTGCTGGAGGGGCTCAACCCCAGCCAGCGGGCCGCGGTCGTGCACGAGGGAGCCCCGCTGCTCATCGTGGCGGGCGCCGGGTCGGGCAAGACGCGCGTGCTCACCCACCGCATCGCCTGGCTGCTGGGCGAACGGGGGGTCCAACCCGGGCAGGTGCTGGCCATCACCTTCACCAACAAGGCGGCGGCCGAGATGCGCGAGCGGGTCGCGAACCTCGTCGGCCCCCGGGCCCGGGCCATGTGGGTGATGACCTTCCACTCGGCGTGCGTGCGCATCCTGCGGCGGGAGGCGGCCAAGGTGGGCATGAAGTCGACGTTCTCGATCTACGACGCCGCCGACAGCCAGCGGCTGATGGCGCTCGTGCTGCGCGACCTCGACCTCGACCCCAAGCGCTACCCGGCACGCGGCTTCACCCATCAGGTGAGCAACCTCAAGAACGAGCTCATCGACGAGGAGACCTACACCTCGAAGGTGGCCGAGGGCGACCACTACGAGCGCACGGTCGCGCAGGCCTATACGCAGTACCAGCGTCGGCTGCGCCAGGCCAACGCGCTCGACTTCGACGACATCATCATGATGACCGTCAACGTGCTGCAAGCCTTTCCCGACGTCGCCGAGTACTACCGCCGCCGGTTCCGTCACGTACTCGTCGACGAGTACCAAGACACCAACCAGGCTCAGTACCAGCTGATCCGCGAGCTGGTCGGGGCGGTGCCGACGGATGCGAGCCCCCAGGGCGCCTACGTCGTGCCGCCGGGCGAGCTGTGCGTGGTCGGTGACTCCGACCAGTCGATCTACGCCTTCCGTGGGGCGAGCATCCGCAACATCCTCGAGTTCGAGAACGACTACCCCGACGCCAAGACGATCCTGCTCGAGCAGAACTACCGCTCCACCCAGCGCATCCTCAGGGCGGCCAACGCGGTCATCAGCCGTAACGAAGGCCGGCGGGCGAAGAACCTCTGGACCGACTCCGGCGACGGCGCGATTATCACCGGATACGTCGCCGACAACGAGCACGACGAGGCGGCGTTCGTGGCCAAGGAGATCGACGACCTGGCCGAGCACGGCGTCAAGCCCGGCGACGTCGCCGTCTTCTACCGCACCAACGCCCAGAGCCGTGCCGTCGAGGAGGTGCTCGTGCGGGTCGGCCTGCCCTACAAGGTGGTCGGTGGCACGCGGTTCTACGAACGCCGTGAGGTCAAGGACGCGCTCGCGTACCTGCGCGTCATCTCCAACCCGACCGACACCGTCAACCTGCGCCGCATCCTCAACACCCCCAAGCGGGGGATCGGTGACCGGGCGCAGGCGTGCGTCGCCGCTCTGGCCGATCGCGAACGCATCCCGTTCGTCGCCGCGCTCGGCCGCGCCGAGGACGCCCCCGGTATCGCCACCCGATCTGTGGTGGCGATCAAGGGCTTCACGATGCTGCTCGAGAAGATCCGGGTGATCTACGAGACCGACGACAGCGTGGCCGCGCTGCTCGAGGCCACGCTCGAGCACAGCGGCTACCTCGACGAGCTGCGGGCCAGCCACGACCCTCAGGACGAGACGCGTGTCGAGAACCTCGCCGAGCTCGTCGCGGTCGCGCAGGAGTACGACGAGCGGCGCGCCACCGAGCTCGAGGAGTCGGGCGGTGAGCTGCCTCCGGGCGTGGAACCCGAAGACGTCGGGCCGGCCGGCGCGCTCGAGGAGTTTCTTGAGCAGGTCTCGCTCGTGGCCGACGCCGACGAGATCCCCGACTCTCCCGAGGGTGAGGCGGCGGCCGAGCAGGGCGTCGTCACGCTGATGACGTTGCACACGGCCAAGGGGCTCGAGTTCCCGGTTGTCTTCCTTACCGGGCTCGAAGACGGCACCTTTCCGCACCTGCGCTCCCTCGGTGACCCGAAGGAGCTGGAGGAGGAGCGTCGCCTGGCCTACGTCGGCATCACCCGCGCGCGCGAGCGGCTCTACCTCTCGCGGGCCTCGGTGCGTTCGGCGTGGGGCGCTCCGCAGTACAACCCGCCCTCGCGCTTCCTCGACGAGATCCCCGGCGACCTGGTCGACTGGCAACGGCTGGGCCCGTCGTTCAGCGGGGCCCGTGGCGCAGGCCAGCCGGCCGTCGCCACGCTGGCGGCTCGACCCGGGGTGCGCAGTCTCGGTAAGCGACCGATCCTGTCGTTGCGTTCCGGCGACAAGGTCAGCCACGACACCTTCGGCCTCGGCACGGTCGTGCGGGTCGAGGGCGAGGGTGAGAAGTCGATGGCCCACGTCGACTTCGGCGTCGACACCGGCACCAAACGGCTGCTGCTGCGCTACGCACCCCTGCTCAAGCTCTGACGGATGCCGCTCACCCTGACGGCGCGCAGGTGGGCCATGCCCCGTGACCGTCTCGGGGCCTCCCCGGCACACTGCTCGGGGAATCCGCCCTGATGCTGATCGGCCGCAGGCCTGTTCGCGCGGCTACCGCCTACTACTGGTTCGAGGGCAGCTGGTCGCTGCTGCACGCCCTCGCCTTCACCCTCGCCCTGCTCTACCAGGTTCAGGTGGCTGGGTTGACCCCGTTCCAGCTGATCCTCGTCGGGACCGTCATGGAGGCGACGTGCTTCCTGTTCGAGATTCCCACCGGGATCGTCGCCGACCTCTACTCCCGAAGGCTGTCCGCGCTCATCGGCGCGTTCGTCGTGGGCATCGGCATCCTGATCCAGGGGATCTGGCCCTCGTTCGGGCCGATCGTGCTGGCCACGGTGGTGTGGGGCATCGGCTACACCTTCGTGTCCGGCGCGGTCGACGCCTGGATCACCGACGAGGTCGGCGAGAACGCTATGCAACCGCTCTTCACCCGGTACCAGCAGCAGCATCTGGCGCTGACGGTCGTCGGAACCATTCTGGCCGGCGTCGTCGGGCAGGTGAACCTCCAGCTGCCGATGATCGTCGCCGGCGCCGGCTTCCTGGTGCTCGGCGTCGTGATGACGGTCGTCATGCCGGAGAACGGCTTTCACCCGGTCCCGAGGCCGGAGCGCGACACGTGGTCACACCTGCGGCGCACGTTGCTCACGGGCGTGGCCGCAGCGCGACGGCCTGGGGTGGTCCGCTCGTTCCTGGTCATCGCCGTGCTGACCGGCGTCTCGTCGGAGGTCTTCGACCGGCTCTGGACGGCGCGCGTGCTCGAGGCCTTCAGGTTGCCGACGGTCTTGGGGGTCGACGACCCCGCGATCTGGTTCACGGCGTTCGCTCTGATCGGCAGTCTGCTGGCCCTGCTCGCCAGCGTGCTCGCCAACCGCCTCGCCACCGAGCGGCTCAACGCGCTGCACCCGGCTGGGCTGCTCGCCACCCTGCTGCTGGTGCAGGTCGCGGGGATGGTGGGGTTCGCCTTATCCGGGTCGCTGTGGCCGGCCCTGGTCGCCCTGTGGGTCCGCGACTCCGCCCGGGCCATCGCCTACCCGGTGCAGGGGGCGTGGATCAACCGCAACGTCGAGTCGCGCACCCGGGCCACCACCCTGTCGCTGACCAGTCAGGCGGATGCCATCGGCCAGGTGGTCGGGGGCCCGCCGCTCGGAGCGCTCGCCACCCGAACCTCGATTCCCGTGGCCCTGCTCGTCTCGGCTGGGGTGCTGGCCCCTGCAGCCTTGGTCTACGCCCGACTACGGCCCAGTCCCGACGAAACCGACTGAGCAGCCGGCACTCTCGCTCTTGTGCAGCGAACGAACGTCAGAGCCGGATGCCGTGGTTGGCCAGCCACGGCATCGGCGGGACGGCTTCGCCACCACTGGGATGGATCTCGAGGTGCACGTGCGGGCCGGTCGAGTGACCGGTGTTGCCGCTGTAGGAGACGAGCTGCCCGGGTGCCACGGTCTGACCGACCGAGACGACGAGCCGGCTGTTGTGGGCCATGAACGACACGGTGCCGTCCCAGTACTGGATGCGCACGAGGTTGCCGAAGCCGGTGCTGTCCCAGCCGGCGAAGATGACGGTGCCGCTGGAGAGGGAGTGCACCCGGCTACCCACGGGCGTGGCGAGGTCTTGGGCCGGGTGCAGCTTGCCCCAGCGAAAGCCGTACCCCGACGTCAGGGTGTAGCTCGCCAGGGGAGAGACCCATCGATGGGCGGCCTTCACGGCGTTGTCTCTGGCGGCTTGGGCCTTGGCGGCCTTCTGCTTCTCCGCCTTCGCGGCCGCCCTGGCCTTCTCGTCGGCGCGGGCCCTTGCGGTAGCGGCCTCGACCGATGAGGGCCCGGACGTCGAGCCGGCTGTGTCGACGCCGGCCAGCGCTTCACGACTGGTGTCGCGCGAGGTACCGCCACCAGCACGGGCGGCGGTGGCGGCGGAGACGGCGTCGGGATCCGCCGGTAGGCCGACGGCGTCGACCGAGGTCGACGCGTTGCTCATGGCCCCGGCAGCAGCAGGGCCCAGCTCACCGGCCCGTGCTTCGCGGATGACGAGACCACCCGCAACGGTGGCGGAGAGCAGAGCAACGGGGACGACGTAACGTCGACCCCGTGGTGTCTGGGCTGCCGGCCGATGTCGACCGGTGTAGGTGGCGTTTCTCACGAAGTGATGACCTAACTGGGTTTGAGGGCAGGTTTCGACGATACCGTGATCGTTTCGTTATGCAAAAACGGGCCTTCGGGCGTTGCCCGACGTGCTGAGCGGCATCCGGGCGCATCGACAGCGTCAGGTGGCGGGCCCTTTCACCGTAGGTGCTCTGGGGACAGCCCTGTGCTCGCTCTCCACAGGGGCGGGAAGCCTGCCGTCAGAGGCTCGTCGACGTGCGAGCTGCCGAGCGACGACGCAGGCCCAAGGCGCTGACCCCGGGCGTGACCGTGGCGCCGGACGCGTCGATGTGCGCCAGTGCAGCCGAGATGCCGTGCACGACGGAGCTCGTGATCGGCAGGCTCATGTGGCCCACTCCGTGCAGCGAGATGTTGTGCACGTTGAGGCTCTCGTGTCGCAGGGCGGCATTGCTTCCCGGTATGACGACCTGGTCAAGATCGGAGCTGTAGGCGATGAAACGGGTCTTGCAGTCGCGTACCGGCCCGGCCAGCTCGGCGTAGAGGGCGCTGCCGGGCCGCAGCTGCCGGGTCAGGGAGTTGTTCCAGAGATAGGCGAGGTAGCTGCCCTGGTGCGGTGTGCCCAACGTGACGAGCGTGTGCACGTGCTCGTCACCACCGAGCCGGGTCACGTAGTACCGGGCGATCAGGCCGCCCATCGAGTGGCCGATCACGTGGATCCGTTCGTAGCCGGTCTCCTCGACGACCCGCTCGACCTCCTCGCTGAGCTGGGCGGCCGCGACGCGAATGTCACCGGTGAAGATCGAGTAGTTGATCGTCTCGATGCGACCGAAACCGCGCTTCTTCAGGCCGCGCCGCAGCACGGTGAAGATCGATCGGTTGTCGACCATGCCGTGCACGAGCAGGATCGGTGTGTGCGCTGCCTCGACGTCGTGGATGGCCAGGCCTCGCTGGGAGGGCGGCAGGTGGTCGAGGGCGTAGCCGTCGCGGTGGTCTCGCGCCCGCGACCCGAGCAGGCCCAAGGGGTACAGGCCGAGGTGCAGGCCCATCCACGTCGCCTCGAGGGCCGCGCCGGCCAGACCCGTCGGGGTGAGCAGGGCCTTGGCGGCTCCTCCCGCGATACCCAGCAGCCCGCGACCCGGCCCGTCGTCAGCCTCGGGCGGGACGTTCTGGAGCGGCATCCTCGCCCCTCGTGCTGCCATGACCACCCGTGGACGGTACCCCGAGACCGAGCCGCCGGTCAGGTCAACGCCCGCCGCGTGTCGCGACCGTGACCCGCCGGGCGCCACCGGACTCCGGGGGACCCCGCCGGACCCGGCCGGCCCCCCCGACGACCTCTGATGGACGCCGCTGGGCCCGAACGGCGGCGGTCCCGGTGGCGTCACAGGCAGGCGGTGGCACTAGAGTCCGTTGCGCAGCCTGTTCGACCGCGGCGTCGCCTGCGAAACGGCTGGGACCGACCGCCCGTGAGCAATCTCGGCGCGGACAGAGCCCCGGGTCACCGCTTCGGCGCGGTCGAAACCACCTTTCGACGATGAGGACGGACCCCCGTGGATCTCTTCGAGTACCAAGCGCGCGACATGTTCGAGAAGCACGGCGTGCCGGTTCTGGCCGGCGCCATCGCCACCACCCCCGAGCAGGCCCGCGCGGCCGCCGAGAAGATCGGGGCGGGATCGGGCGGCGTCACGGTCGTCAAGGCCCAGGTCAAGGTGGGCGGACGCGGCAAGGCGGGTGGCGTCAAGGTCACCAAGAGCCCCGACGAGGCCGAACAGGCCGCGAAGGCCATTCTCGGGATGGACATCAAGGGCCACACCGTCGGCACCGTGATGATCGCCGAGGGCGCGCGCATCGCCGAGGAGTACTACTTCTCCATCCTGCTCGACCGCTCGAACCGCAGCTACCTGTCCATGTGTTCCAAGGAGGGTGGCGTCGAGATCGAGCAGCTCGCCGTGGAACGGCCCGAGGCCCTGGCTCGCATCGCCATCGACCCGAACACCGGGGTCGACGACGCCAAGGCGAAGGAGATCGCCGACGCTGCCGGGTTCGACGACGCCGACAAACCCGCCCTCATCGAGGCGTTCAAGGCGCTGTGGACCGTCTACCGCGACGAGGACGCCACGCTCGTCGAGGTGAACCCCCTCGTCAAGACCGAGGACGGCAAGATCATCGCCCTCGACGGCAAGGTGACCCTGGACGCGAACGCCGACTTCCGGCACGCCGACCACGAAGCCCTGGAGGACACGGCGGCAGCCGACCCGCTGGAGGCGGCGGCGAAGGCGAAGGGCCTCAACTACGTCAAGCTCGACGGCTCGGTGGGCATCATCGGCAACGGAGCGGGCCTGGTGATGAGCACCCTCGACGTGGTGGCCTACGCCGGAGAGGACCTGCGGGGTTCAGCGGACGGGTTCGTCGCCAAGCCCGCCAACTTCCTCGACATCGGTGGCGGCGCCAGCGCAGAGGTGATGGCCAACGGTCTGCACATCATCCTCGGCGACGAGCAGGTCAAGAGCGTGTTCGTCAACGTCTTCGGGGGCATCACCTCCTGCGACGCCGTGGCCACCGGCATCGTGGGCGCGCTCGACGCCCTCGGTGACGAGGCGACCAAGCCCCTGGTCGTGCGCCTTGACGGCAACAACGTCGAGGAGGGACGCCGCATCCTCGCCGAGCGAGCTCACCCGCTCGTCACCATCGAAGCCACCATGGACGGCGCCGCGCGCCGTGCCGCCGAACTCGCCGCCGCGGCGAGCTGACCCGAGCCTCAGGAGAACTGACACACCATGGCAATCTTTCTCAACGCCGACTCCAAGGTCATCGTGCAGGGCATGACCGGCTCGGAAGGCATGAAGCACACGCAGCGGATGCTGAAGTCGGGCACCACGATCGTCGGGGGGGTCAACCCCCGCAAGGCCGGCACCACCGTCGACTTCGAGGACGACGTGACCGTGCCGGTGTTCGGCACCGTCACGGAGGCGATCGAGGCCACCGGCGCCAACGTCTCGGTCATCTTCGTGCCGGCCGCCTTCACGAAGTCGGCTGTGGTCGAGGCGATCGACGCCGCGATCCCGCTCGCCGTCGTGATCACCGAGGGCGTCGCGGTCAAGGACACCGCGGAGTTCTACGCGTACGCCACCGACAAGGGCACGACCCGCATCGTCGGGCCGAACTGCCCCGGGCTGATCACTCCCGGCGTCTCGAACGCCGGGATCATCCCGGCCACCATCGCCGGAACCGGACGGGTCGGGCTCGTCTCGAAGTCGGGCACCCTCACCTACCAGATGATGTACGAGCTGCGGGACTTCGGTTTCAGCACCGCCGTCGGCATCGGCGGCGACCCGATCATCGGCACCACGCACATCGACTGCCTCGAGGCCTTCCAGAACGACCCCGACACCGACGCGATCGTGATGATCGGTGAGATCGGCGGCGACGCCGAGGAGCGTGCTGCGGCCTACATCCAGGAGCACGTGACCAAGCCGGTCGTCGGCTACGTCGCCGGCTTCACCGCCCCCGAGGGCAAGACCATGGGGCACGCCGGGGCCATCGTGTCAGGCTCCTCAGGCACCGCGCAGGGCAAGAAGGAGGCGCTCGAGGCCGCCGGCGTCAAGGTCGGCAAGACGCCGTCGGAGACGGCCGAGCTCATGCGCGAGATCATGAACGGCCTCGCGGCCGGCTGAGCGAGACTGCACCGTTCCGGCTGCCGTGCGCTGCGGCATCCGGACGACGCGGCGGGTGAAGGCCGCCGGCCCAGGACGATCGCCCTGGGCCGGTCGGCAGAACTCGGCAACGGGGCTGCGGCGTGGGTGCTCGCACGAGGCCCTCGCAGTTGTGACCATGGGGTGTGCCCACCTCTACGTCCGCCACCACGGGAGCGAAGTCCGCGGCCAGGCGCGCACCATCATCGCCCGCCCGGCCCGCCGGCCTCCCCGCCACCCTGACCGTTGCCCTGCGGGCCGGAGCGCTGGCGGCGGTCGCCACCTGGGCGCTGGTCGTTCTCCCCTCCCTCGTCGGCTGGATCGCCGCTCCCGAGAGCTCTCTCGGTTGGTTCTCGGCCGTCTCGGTGGGCAGCGCTCTGTGGTTCCTCGGGCACGGTCAGTCGGTGGGCGCTGGTGAGCTGTCGGTCTCGCTGACCCCGATCCTGCTGCTGCTCGCCAACGTCTACATCGGCGCCCGCTTCGTGCGACGCCTGGTCGCCACCGGACGCCCGGGATCCAGCTCCGCCGAGTGGAGCCGGCTGACGGCGAGATCGGTGGTTCCGGGCTTTCTCGGTGGGTATCTGCTCATCGCCTCGGTGGCGGCCCTGCTCACCCTGGCCGGGCCGGCGAGCCCTGGCCTGGCAGCGATCGTCGGCGCCCTGATCGTTCCGCTGGCCGCCCTGGCCTTCGTGTTCCTGCGACCCGACGATGAGACGTCTCCGGCTTTCGTTCTCTCCTGGTTCCGGCGCGGTCCCACCTGGCTGCCCGCTGTCTGGCGCACCGGTTGGCGTGGCGCCGGCCTGCTCATGCTCGTCGGCCTCGCGGTGGTGGTCGCTCGCGTGCTCGTCTCGTTCGGCGCCGTCGCCTCGGTGCAGAGCCAGTACGGCATCAACCTCGTGGCCGCCCTCGTGGTCGTCGTGGGCCAGCTGCTGATGGTGGCCAACGCCGCCACCTGGGCCCTGTCGTTCGTCGCCGGCCCGGGCTTCAGTATCGCGGCAGGCGCGGTGATCAGCCCCGCCGCGGCCCATCCTGGCCTGATGCCGCTGGTGCCCGTGCTGGCGGCTCTCCCCGACGAGGCCAGCTACCCCCAAGCGCTGTATGCCGTTCTCCTGCTGCCGATCGCCGCGGGAGCCGTGATCGCGCGCTGGGTAGACCGCGAGCTGGAGTTCTTCGGCAACGTCGGTGCCCGTCTGGCCGCCGTCGTCACTGCAGCCGGGCTCGCCGTGGCCGCCGTCACGGTGCTGACTGCCATCGGCAACGGTGCCCTGGGCGTCGAGCGGCTCGCGAACATCGGCCCGGCCGTTCTGCCCTTCGGTGCGGCGCTGTTCGTGGAGGTCGCTGGTGGGGCAGCGCTCTGGGTCGGCTGGCGGCTGCTGCGCGAGCGCCGGGTCGTTGACTCAACCGGCGACTGCGAACCGGGCGTCGCGTCCGACAACTGACCGGGTCTGCCATCAGTCGGCGGATCAGCCTGCAGCTGCTGTCGTCAGAGCAGCACCCGACGCCGCTTGATCTGCCGACTGATCGTCGGCGGCCACCGGTCGCCGAGCCGGCGCGAGGCAGGGCCTCAGGCCAGGCGGATCACGTCGCCCAGCACGATCGAGTCGCGCAGTCCCTCGCAGTCGGCTCTGGCCTGTGCGGTCTGGGCCCCGTCGATGCACTGCTCGTAGGCCTGCACCGTTCGGTAGAACGCCCCCTGCACGGCCAGCGACGCGAGCAGCAGCCCCACGATGCCGAGCGTCATGGCCGGCCAGATCTTCTCGCGCCCTCGTCGGTTCGACAGGAACCTCAGCAGCCGAACGCTCAGGCCGACCGCCAACAGCAGGGGCACCACTGCGATGAACCGCTTCGGCAGCGGCAGGTACATGGCGACGACGGCCAACAGCACGCAGATGAGCACCGGCACGGTGCGCCGCGCCTTCTCGCGGGCGTAGGCGATCGACCGCTCCCTTTCCTCGCTGCTCATGGGCCCCATCCTCGCTCATCGTGCCCGTCGTGGTGAATTCGTGCCCGCTGCCGCCACAGCGGCACCGACATGGTGCCATCGGCCCAAATGGCCGCCCGATACACTCCCGCACGTGACGAGCGACGCGAGACCGGGCCCCGACAGCGTCGACATCGTGGTGCTGGTCTCAGGCTCGGGGACCCTGCTGCAGGCCCTCATCGACGCCTGCGCCGACCCGGCCTACGGGGTGCGCATCGTGGCCGTGGGTGCCGACCGTGCGTGTGTCGGCATCGAACGCGCCGAGCGGGCCGGCATCCCGACGTTCGTCTGTCGGTTGTCGGACTTCGAGACCCGGCAGGAGTGGGATGCTGCTCTCGCATCCCACCTGGAGGCGGCTCACTCTCGACTGGTCGTCACGGCGGGGTTCATGAGGCTGCTGGGCGTGCGTTCGCTCGGCGAGCGAACCGTCGTCAACACCCACCCGGCCCTGCTGCCGAGCTTTCCCGGCGCCCACGGGGTGCGCGACGCCCTGGCGTACGGGGTCAAGGTGACCGGCTCGACGTGCCACCTCGTCGACGGCGGGGTCGACACGGGGCCGATCATCGAGCAGCGCACCGTGGTCGTGGCCGACAACGACACGGAGCAGACGCTGCACGAGCGCATCAAGGTGCTCGAGCGGCAGATGCTCGTCGACAACGTCGGCCGGATGGCTCGTGACGGGTTCACCGTCGAGGGCCGAGCCGTTCGGCTTGGCCCCCGCTGATTGCTACTCTGGCCGCACACGACTGGCGCAGGTGGGCAACCACCAGGGAGTGACGTCGGGAGCATCGAACGCCTGGGTGCCCCGGTCTCAGGCTCGTCCCAGACCTCGTCCAGGAGTGAACATGGCTGCCACCCCAACCCCGACCCTGACCCTGACCCCGACCCCGACCCCGACCCCGACCCGCGAAGCCGAGGCACCCGGCGAGGGTCGCCGCCGCATCAGGCGGGCGCTGGTCTCGGTCTACGACAAGACCGGCCTGGCCGAGCTCGCCGGCGCGCTCGGTGCCGCCGGCGTCACCATCGTCTCCACCGGGTCGACAGCGAAGACCATTGCGGCGGCAGGGGTTGCGGTCACCCAGGTCGAAGAGCTCACGGGCTTCCCGGAGTGCCTCGACGGCCGGGTCAAGACGCTTCACCCGAAGGTGCACGCCGGCATCCTCGCCGACACCCGCAACGCGAACCACCTGAAACAGCTCGACGACCTGGGGGTCGAGCCCTTCGACCTTGTCGTCGTCAACCTCTACCCGTTCCGCGAGACCGTGGACTCGGGGGCCGGCCCCGACGAGTGCGTCGAGCAGATCGACATCGGCGGGCCGTCCATGGTGCGGGCTGCGGCCAAGAACCACGCCAGCGTTGCCGTCGTCACCAGCCCGGCGGCCTACGCCCAGGTCGTCGAGGCACTCGGGTCTGGCGGCTTCGCCCTCGAGCAGCGGCGCCGCCTCGCCGCGGAGGCGTTCGTGCACACCGCGAGCTACGACAACGCCGTAGCCAACTGGATGGGCAACGTCGTGAGTGATACGAGCGACGGCACCGGTTTCCCCGCCTGGCTCGGGGCCACGTGGGACCGCGCCGACGTGCTGCGCTACGGCGAGAACCCGCACCAGCGGGCCGGCCTCTACCGGCACGAGCGGCCGGGCGTGGCGAGCGCCGAACAGCTGCACGGCAAGGCGATGTCGTACAACAACTACGTCGACACGGATGCCGCTGTGCGCGCCGCCCACGACCACGGCGACCAACCGACGGTGGCCGTCGTCAAGCACGCGAACCCGTGTGGCATCGCCATCGGCGACACGATCGAGCAGGCCTACGAGCGGGCCCACGCGACCGACCCGGTGAGCGCGTACGGCGGCATCATCGCGGCCAACCGCACGGTCACGGCGGCGATGGCCCGCGCGGCCAAGCCCGTGTTCACCGAGGTCATCATCGCCCCTGACTACGAGCCGGAGGCCCTGGCGATCCTCACGGCCAAGAAGAACCTTCGGGTGCTGCGCCTGCCCGACGGCATGGCGCAGGCCGCCGACCCGATAGAGATGCGAGCCGTCAGCGGTGGACTGCTCGTGCAGACGGTCGACCGGGTCGATGCGGTCGTTCGCGGTGACGACGGCCAGGTCACGGGCGGCGACGAGGCGGTGAACTGGCGGCTCGTGGCAGGGGGGGCCTCTGACGAGGCGACCCTGGCCGACCTCCAGTTCGCCTGGCGGGCCATTCGCGCTGTCAAGAGCAACGCGATCCTGCTCGCACACGACGGTGCGGCGGTGGGCGTCGGGATGGGACAGGTCAACCGGGTCGACGCGTGCTGGCTGGCGGTGCGCCGGGCGGGGGAGGAGCGGGCGCGGGGCTCGGTCGCAGCATCCGACGCCTTCTTCCCGTTCGCCGACGGTCTCCAGATCCTGCTGGATGCCGGGGTGCGCGCGGTCGTGGCCCCCGGCGGGTCGATCCGCGACGAGGAGGTCGTCGCCGCGGCTGAAGCGGCTGGTGTGACGATGTACTTCACCGGCACCCGCCACTTCGCCCACTGAGGTAACCCGGACACGCCGCCTCTGACCGCCCAGACGACAGTCCTAGGCTTTGGGGGCCGAGCCGACCCCGGTGTCATCTCTCGTAGCGCGGATGGAAGGCTGACGCGGTGACCCAGACTCGACCCTCCCGCGCCGCCCCCGCCGACCTCACCTGGCTGGTGGCGGTGGCGGCCTCGCTCTGGGGGCTGTCGGCGCTGTGGCGTGAGCCCCTGGCCCAGGCCTACCCCGCTCTCGCAGTGGTGTTCTGGGAGCACCTTGTGCTGACCGTGCTCGTCAGCCCGTGGCTGGTGCCGGCCGTGCGGCGCCTGTTCGCCTCGAGCACCCGCACCAAGGTCAGCGTGCTCGTGATCGGCGCGGGCAGCTCGGCGATCGCCACGACCCTCTTCACGGCCGCCTTCCGCCTCGGCGACCCGATCACGCCGCAGGTGCTGCAGAAGCTGCAACCGCTCATCGCGGTGGCGCTCGCGGCACTGCTGCTCGGCGAGCGACTGAGCGCCCGCTACGCCCTGTTCGCGGTGCCGGCGCTCGTGGGGGCCTGGCTGCTCGCCTTCCCCGACCCGCTGGGCGTCAGCGTGTCGAGCGCCCAGGCAGCGCTGCTCGCGGTCGGCGCCGCGGCTCTCTGGGCGGCCGGCACTGTGCTCGGACGGGCCGCCAGCGCTGAGCTGCGCTTCGCCGACATCACGGCTCTGCGCTTCGGGGTCGGGCTGCTGACGCTGCTGGCCCTCAGCGGGGTGACCCGCACCCCGCTCGCGATCGGCCTCGACGCGGCCCCGAACCTCCTGCTGCTCGCGGTCGTTCCCGGTCTGCTGGCCTTGCTGCTCTACTACCGGGCCCTCGGGCGCACGCCGGCGTCCCGCGCCACGCTCGCCGAGCTGGCCTTCCCCCTCACCGCAGCCGTCGTCGGGGTCACCGCCCTCGGCGCCACTCTCGCGGGTTCGCAGTGGCTGGGGCTGGTCGTGGTGCTTCTGTCGGTGGTGGGGCTCGCCGTGCACGAGCAACGTTCCCGCCGCCCGTCGGTGCCGGTACCCGACCGGGCCGACGAGGCCCTCGCCGTCACCGCGCGCTAGAACACCAGCGGCCCGCTCGAGCCGCTCTTCACCGTCGAAAGGACGTTCATGAGCGGGGGGTCAGCGGGCGCGGGCCAGTCCCTTGCGGCCGGCTCGCACCACGACCCAGGCCGCGGTCACGACCCCGAGCAAACTCCCCACGGTTCTCAGGACGTTCGGAAGGGGGCTGAGGAGTAGCAGCCACCCTGCCAGCATGGGAAGGGTGGCAATCAGCGCCACCTTCTCGCTCTGGATCCATAGCCGGGAGATACCCACCATGATTGCCACGACTGGCCATGCCGGAGGCACGAACAACAGCGCGAGCAGCTCGATGGGGTGCAGCGCCAGGGCCGAGTTGCCGCTCGACCCGACGACGATCACGGTTGGCGCGACGAGCCACAGCAGCGAGACGAACATGACGATCACTGGCACCCACGCGCGCTCCATCAGCCGGGGACTGGCTGGCGCCGAAGCGCGATCGGGCACAGCGACATTCGCCTCGTCGGCGATGTGCTCAGGCGTGCCGAGCTCGCCCAGCACCGAGCGCACCTGAGCAGGGCTGGCATCGTCGGGCAGGCGGGCGTCGAGGTGCTCACGAACCCCGGCCATGACTTCGGCCCGGGTCTCGCGCGGCGCGCCGTCAAGGAGTCCGTGCAGGCGCTCGAGATAGGCGTCGACCAGTGGGCGGGTCTGGTTCATAACTGACTCCTCTTGGTGTCGGCGACAGCGTCGTCGACGGCTTGACGAAACGGCATCCAGACGGCTCGAAAGGCTTCGAGCGACGATTGTCCGGCGGGGGTGATGGCGTAGTACCGGCGTGGCGGCCCCTCGGTCGACTCCCGCCAGGTGGTCTCGACCTGTCCTGCGGTGCGCAGCCGCGCGAGCAGTGGGTAGAGAGTGCCCTCACCCGACATCAGGATGCCGTCACGGGTGAGGCGGCGAGCGATGTCGAGGCCGTAGGCGGGCTCGTCGGCGATCATCGCGAGCACGCAGTACTCGACCGCGCCCCGACGCAGATGCGTCAGGATGCGTTCGTCGCCAGGTACCATGCGTCACACTGTACCGGTCGCTGCCGTCGAGAGGGCGTTTCGTGCGACATGAACCGCCCTCTCGACGGTGTCAGTACCCTCAGGGGCGCCAGGTGTAGCCGGTCGGTTCGCCTGCGCCGAGGTCGACGATGGCCGCGACCGGGCCACCGCCGTCGGGCCCCTGATGCGCTGCCGATACCGACACGAAGCAGGCCGGGTCGCCCGTCACGGAAGCGGTGACGCCGCCGACACACGCCTTGATCTGGCGGTGCCAGTGCACGTCGGAGTCGTCGAGCATCGCGTTGCGCCGACCACGCACCTGCCCGTCGGCGCTCACCTCGCACTTGAGGAACACGTTGACGAGCCGTCCTTGGATGTCGCTCGGGTGCGCCCGCTCGGGCAGGTCGAGACCGGCATCGCGGATCGCGTCCCAGATGCCGTCGGCGTCGAGGGCATCGCGCATGACGGAGTGGCCGATGCGGTAGCGCCCGCCGATGCCGCGGGCGTTGCCGACGACGACCACCTGGGCCTGGTCGAGCTCGACCCCGGAGCTGCACGAGGCGACCGACGAGAACAGCGACCGGTCGTTCATGATGTCGGCGTCGGTGGGCATCTCGATCTCGCCGAGCGCGACCGCGACGCCGAGACCGGTGGTGCCGTTGGAGAGGTCCATCGACTCGTGCGTGTGCTCGGTCCAGACCTGGTGGCCGCGCGCCTTGGCCCCACGGATCGTGTGGATGGTGAGCAGCGGGGTCTTGGTCTGTACGTAGTGCACGTCGGCAGGGTCGGTGATGCCGGCCCGCTCCATCGCGACCCTCACGGCATCCGCCACCTTCGTCACCATGGCCACGTAGCCGATCTCCTCCGGCAGAAGGGGCTCGCTCATGGCGTACCCGACCGTGAGCCGGGGCTCGTCGCTCGGCTCGGCTCGCTCGGCGGGCACGGTCGCGAAGATCGTGGCGTGGGGGCTGATCACCCCGTCGGTGCCGCCTGACCAGACGATCGGCACCTGGCTGACCTGCTCGGCGGGGGCGCCCTTGGCGATCAGCACCTCCCGGAAGGCGCGGTCGGCGATGATGCGCGTGTAGTCGTTGACGCCGCCGTTGCCCTCGGTCTTGCCGATGACGGCGACGACGCGGGAGGCGTCCATGACGCCGTCGTCGATGAGTCGGGCCAGCCCGGACGCGTCGCTGACGGAGTCGAGCACAACCTTGCGGACCTCGATGGCTTCGGGCACGGGATCACCTTTCGTGGGAGGGCAGAGTGGGGGGTGACGGGCAGGGTGGTCGGGGTTCGGCTCGGCCTTCGATGACCGTGCCGACCTCACCGTCGATGGCGGCGGCGATCTGGTCGAGCGAGGTGATCACCGACCGCAATCCGCCGGCGCGTACGAAGCGCATCGCCGCCTCGACCTTGGGGCCCATCGACCCCGACGCGAACTGGCCCTCGGCGGCATACGCCTGCGCCTGCTCGAGACTGACCCGCCCGATGGGCGCGGCCCGCGGTGTGCCCCAGTGGATGACGGCGTTCGGCACGTCGGTGGCGATCACCAGCACGTCGGCCCCGACGGCTTGGGAGAGCAGGGCGGCGGTGAGGTCCTTGTCGATGACGGCTTCGACCCCGTGCAGCTGACCGTTCGCCGAGCGGGCCACCGGGATGCCGCCACCGCCGGCGGCGACCACGACGTAGCCCGCGCCCAGCAGCGTCAGCAGCGTGCACGTCTCGAGCACGTCGACCGGCTCGGGGGAGGCGACCACCCGCCGCCAGCCGTGCTCGCCGCGGTCCTCCCACTGCTCGCCGTGGTCGATGAGGGTCTGGGCCTGCTCGCGCGGGAGGTAGCGACCGATCGGCTTGGTCGGGTGGGTGAAACCGGGGTCGTCGACGCTGACGAGGGTGCGGGTGACGATCGCAGCCACCGGCGTGGTCAGGCCCCGCTCGGCGAGAGCGGCCTCCAGGGTGTCGAGCATGGTGAACCCGATGGTGGCCTGGGTCTGGGCGCCGCACCAGTCGAGCGGTACCGGCGGCACGACGGCTGCCGCGAGCTCGTTCTTGACGAGGATGTTGCCCACCTGGGGCCCGTTTCCGTGGGTGAGCACGACCTCGTGGCCCGCCGCGACGAGGTCGGCGACCGGCGACATGGCGGCCGCGATCGCAGCCCGCTGAGACAGTGGTGTCGCACTGCCGTCGGGCCCGATCATGGCGTTGCCGCCGAGCGCCACCACGACTCTCACGTCGCCCTCAGCATCGTTCGCCGGGTTCGGTCTCGCTGGCCATGGCGCGAGCATAGGCAGTGAGGGGTTGGCTCGGCGTTGTCACGCTGTGCCCAAACCGGTGCGCCCGTCGGGGCCGCGTTGCCCTGAATGTGTGTCGGATGCCGTTCACAGCCAGTCGACCTCGGCCGACGACTGTCCGCCTGAGAGCTTCGCGTAGCCGGGCCCGCGGTCGAAGAACGGCTGGCGCTCGGGTCGGGCTGCTCGCAGCTCGGCCCGCAGGCCGTCGGACGCGGCTTGGTCGATGACCGGGTGGTCCCGGTCTCCGACGGCGACCACACCGTAGTTTCGGCGGGCACCGCTCAGGCTGACCTTGCCCCCGCGCAGGTCGCGCTCGACCTCCCCGTAGGGCCGCTCGAGCGGGTCACCCCAGCCGCCGCCACCCGTGGTGCGGATGCGGATGACCTGACCGGCCAGTACCGGCTCGGCGTCGGCCAGGGCGTCGACGATGCGCTCGTCGGGGCCGCCGGGGTCGATCGTCACCTCGAAAGAGGCCCCGGCCCGACCTCCCTTGATGCCCCAGCAGGCGAGGATCGACCGGTCGGCGATCGACATGAAGTGCGCATCGCGCAGCATCCGGATGTGCTTCTCGTAGCCGAGGCCCCCACGGTGCCGACCGGGGCCTCCCGAGTCGACGGCGAGGCCGAGCCGTTCGACGAGGAAGGGGAAGCGGCTCTCGGTGAACTCTGTCGGCAGGTTGCGGCTGTCGGGCACCACGTGGATGGTGTCTTCGCCGTCGGCGTAGGGGCGGCCACCGGAGCCGCCACCCAGCACCTCCCGCATGAGGTAGTCGTTGCCGTCACGGTCTGTGCCGTAGACGCCGGTGTAGCGGATCGTCTCCTGGTCGGCCGGCATCTGCCCGTCGACCGCCTTGGCCACGACTCCGGCCAGCACCCCCAGCAGCCGCAGGATGACGAAGGTGCGCGCGTTGGTGGGAGCCGGGTAGATCGGGGTGAGCAACGTGCCCTTCTCGGGGAAGCGCATCTCGATGAGCGGCACGACCCCCTCGTTGACGTCGAGCTGGGCCATGCGCTCCGGAGTGTCGGCGAGGTTGCGCAGGATGGGGGCCAGCCACTTCTTGAGAAAGTTGCCGCCGACGTAGTCGCCGCAGTGGTTGATCGGCCCCTTCGCCTGCGCCGACGTGCCGGTGAAGTCGATGATGATCCTCGGCCCGCCGTCGGGATAGCGGTCGGGGTGACCGGGGCCTCCGGTCGAGGTCTTGGTCAGGGTGATCCGCTGGGCGTGCAGCCGCGGCTCGTCGACGCCGTCGTGCTCGGCGTAGTCCTCCCAGACGTATGTGCCGTCGGGAATCTTCGAGAGGATCTCGCGGCGATAGGTCTCGGTCGTTCGATCGAGGATCTCGTCGAACGCGGCCTCGACGGCGGCGCGGCCGTAGCGCTGGAAGAGCTCGGCAAGGCGGCGGGCCCCCATCAAGCAGGCCGAGCACTCCGCGTCGAGGTCGGCCGCCAGGCTCTCCGGCATGCGGCTGTTTCGCGTCATGATCCGTAGGGCGGCACGGTTGGGAACCCCTTTGTCCCACAGTTTGATCGGCGGAACCATCAGGCCTTCCTCGTAGACCGAGCGGGCGTGGCTCGGCATCGAGCCGGGCACCGCACCGCCGATGTCGTCGTGGTGGCCGAAGGCCTGAACGAAGGCGACGACCGTACCGTCGCAGAAGACGGGAACTGTGACGCAGAGGTCAGGCAGGTGGCCGATGCCGCCCTCGGACTCGTAGACGTCGTTGTGGAAGAAGATGTCGCCGTCGGCCATCTCGGAGAGGGGAAAGTCACGCGCGACCGGGTGTACGAGCGCACTGTAGGAACGCCCCGTCAGCTTGCGCAGCTGACGGTCGTGGATGCCAGCGCGGAAGTCATGGGCGTCGCGGATCATCGGGGAGCGAGACGTGCGGCCGATGGCCGTCTCCACCTCCAGCTCGACGCTCGCCAGGGTGCCCTCGACGATCTCGACGAGGATGGGGTCGACCGCGCTGCCCTCCAGGGTCAGCCGGTTGCCGTGCTCGTAGGCGGTCGGCAGCCCCGCCGGGTTCACCGGGGGGCTCGAGCCGCCACGGGGCTCAGGGTCCGGTGCCATGGTCGACCTCCTTGGTGATGACGAGGTTGCCGAGCGCGTCGACCCGCACCACGAAGCCGGGGTGCACCGGCACCGTCGATCCGAACTCCTCGATGACGGCCGGGCCGGTGATCATGTCGCCCGACAACAGAGCCGGTCGCCACCACACGTCGGTCTCGACGTAACCCACGTCGGCGTCGGAACACACCGGTCGAACGCTGCGGTGGGCGCGCTCACGCACGGTGGCGCTGCCGTCAGCGTCGGCCCGGTCGAGGGCTCGCGGCTCGGGCCGGCTGATCGGCCCGACTCCGGAGACGCGAAGGTTGACCCACTCGACCTGCTGCGTCGGGTCGATGCGGAAGTCGTAGCCGTAGAGAGCGCGGTGCTCGTCGTGGAAGCGCCCGGCGATGACGTCGGCATAGTCTGCGTCGACGTCGCCGTCGGGGGCCGCGACGGGCACCTCGTAAGCCTGGCCGAAGTAGCGCAGGTCGACCGTGCGCACGTACCGCTGCATTCTTCGCGGGAACCCCTCGGCGTCAAGGGCCTTCGCGGCCTGGGCGGTGAGAAGGGCGAAGGCCTTCTGCACCGATGCGTGGTCGAGGGCGTGGTGGCGGGCGACCGACGTCTGCACGTAGTCGTTCTTGACGTCGACGGTGAGCAGCCCGAACGCCGACACGTTGCCGGGGTCGCGGGGTACGAGCACACCGGCCAGACCGAGGATGTCGACCAGCCGGCAGGCGAGCAGCGAGCCGGAGCCACCGAAGGTGGTGAGCATGAAGTCACGCACGTCGAGGCCGCGTTTCACGCTCACCTGGCGCAGCGCGTTGGCCTGGTTCCAGGCCGAGATCTCGAGGATGCCGGCCGCACACTGCGCCGGCCCGAGCCCGAGGCGCTCGGCCAGCTGCTCGATACCGGCCCGCGCAGCCTCGACGTCGAGCGGGATCTCGCCACCGAGCAGGTGTGCCGGGATGCGGCCGAGCATCAGGTGGGCGTCGGTGATGGTCGGTTCGCTCCCACCCTGGTCGTAGCAGAGGGGCCCCGGCTCGGCACCGGCCGACTGCGGGCCGACCTTGAGTGAACCCTGGGGGGAGACCCAGGCGATCGACCCACCGCCCGCGCCGACGGTCACGACGTCAATCATGGGGATCTTGCTGGGGTAGGCCCCGATCGACCCCTCGGTCGTCAGGGTCGGTTCGCCCTCGAGCACGACGGCGACGTCGGTGGAGGTGCCGCCGCCGTCGCAGGTCAGCACCCGGTCGAAACCGGCCCGGCTGGCGATGAGGCCGGCGCCGAGGGCACCTGCCGCCGGCCCGGACAGCACGGTGGTGATGGGCTGGTGCACGACCTCGTCGGCCGAGAGCACGCCGCCGTTGGACTTCATGATGTGAAACGACGCACGGGGGCGCACGCTCGTGACAGGCTGGTGTGACGGCGCGCCGGTGCCGTCGGCCGGGCCGGGTTGGTCGACCGCCAGCGCTGACAACCGTTCGGCGATGGTCGCGACGTAGCGCGACACGGTGGGCTTCACCGCGGCGTCGAGCAGGGTCGTCATGGAGCGTTCGTACTCGCGGTACTCGCGCAGCACTTCGGAGCTGATCGAGACCACGGCCTCGGGGTGCTCGCGGCGCAGCACCTCCCGCATCGCCAGCTCGTGGCGGTCGTCGGCGTAGGAGTGCAGCAGACAGACACCGATCGCCATGATGTGTCGCTCGCGGAACCACCGCGCCGCTGCGACGGCGCTTGCCTCGTCGAACGGGCGGATCTCGTGCCCCTCGAAATCGAGACGCCCGCCCACGGTTCTGACGTGGTCTGCCGCGACGATGCGGGGCGGCTTGACCCAGAAGTAGGAGTTGCCGTAGCCGTCGGGCACCGACTGACGGGCGATCTCGAGAATGAACTCATACCCCTCCGTCGTGATGAAACCGAGCGACCCGGTCTTGCCCTCGAGCAGCTGGTTCGTGGCGACGGTCGTTCCGTGTGAGACAGACGTCACGTCGTGGCTCTCGGCCCCCATCATCTCGAGCACCTTGTGAATCCCGGTCATGAAGCCGTCGGCCGGGTTGCCCGGCGTCGACGGGGTCTTGGTCGTCACCAGCTCGCCCAGGTCTTCGTCGAGCGCCACGACGTCGGTGAAGGTGCCGCCGGTGTCGATACCGATCCGGATGCGGCGCACCGCGCGCACCGCGGTCACCGGGGGAGAGTGCACGAGGTCGTCATGACCCGAGTCAACCCGTGCACCCTCGGCCAGAGCGCTGGCACAACCTGCCAACCCGGGCGGGGCGCTCGGTCAACCCTCGCCGATCACGACCCGCGGATGCTGCAGTCGACCCTCTCCTGTGCGCTGGCCGCCTTCAGCACACGGTCGCCGTTGAGCAGGCGACAGCGCAGCGAGGAGCCTGGGGTGCGGGCTGTCGCCGTGACCCGAATGGCCTGGGTCGCCGCCGCCGAACCACTCGATGTCGAGAGGCTGCCCCGGTAGGGCAACGAGACCCGCAACGTCTCGATACCGAGGGTGGAGCCCACGACAAGGTCGGCCTGACCCGATCCGTCGAGCTCGATGACGAGGTTGGTGAGCGAGTCGGGCGCGCCGGCCTGGCCGCCGGCGGCAGGAACGTTCGTCTGGGCCCGCTCGGCCGCCACGACCTGCCCGCCTACCCCAGGTCGCTGGGGAGGTGTCTCACCGATGGCAGACCGGCCAGAGACGCCGATGACGAGCGCGCCGAGCACCGCCACGGCCGTGACTGCGGCCGCCAGCCGCAGTGGTGCGGCAGGGCGGCGAGGCGGGGCAGAGTCTTCGTCAAGGTCGTGGTCAGGCACCAGGGGTGGTACCTCGGCACCGGGGGGCAGACCCGGTGGGAGAACGGTGCGCGAGGAGGCGGGGCGGTTCGCGCGGCGAGCGGCATCCGGACCGCCGCGGGCGGGGGTGACCTGGTCAACGTCGCTCATCGGATCCCTCGTCTCGTACGGCAGTGTCCGCACAGTACGTCACCGTGGCGCGACGCAGGTCAGCCGGCCTCGCCGCGATGGACGGGGGCGTGCGGGAACGAGGTTTCTGCGGGCCGTTCGAGATCGTCGCGGTAGTTGCGGATGAGGTTCAGGTTGCGGTCGCGCAGGTGGTCGAAGGCCTGACCGACACTGGAGCCCGGGGTCAGCGACGCCAAGGCCTCGGCCGGGTCGAGCCGGGCCGAGACCCATCCCTCGTGAGAGGCGGCCCGGGCGAGGACGTGCCCGATCGGCGAGACGATGTGCGAGTTGCCGAAGTAGAGCACCCCTGCCGGGTCGGTGCCGGTGGCGTTGGTGCCGATGACGTAGACGTGGTTGTCGTAGGCGCGGGCGCGAGAGGTGAGGTCCCAGATGTCGGCCGACCGCAGCAGCGCCGACGGTCGGCAGATCACCTCGGCTCCCTGTACCGCCTGGATTCGGGCGACCTCGGGGTAGTCGCCGTCGAAGCAGATCATCATGCCGATGCGCCCCAGCTCGGTGTCGCACACGGTCACCGTGTCGCCCGGCGTCACCCAGCCACCGCCGCTGACGATCTCGGAGCAGAACGGGTGCGTCTTGCGGTAGACCCCGAGAACGTCGCCGGCCGGGTCGATGAGCGCTGAGGCGTTGTAGACCGTTCCCCGTTGGGGGCCGCGCTCGTAGGTGCCCACGCACACGTGCACGCCGAGCTCGCGGGCCACCCGCTGCATCGGCTCCAGCACCGGCCCGGGCAGCTCGGTGACGAGATCCCAGAGCTCCTCCGCCGAGCACGCGGGCGTGAACCCGGTGGTGGCCGACTCGGGCAGCACGACGAGCTCCGCGCCTGTGGCGGCCACGCAGCGACGCGTGAGGTCGATGCAGTGGTCGAGGTTGGTGCTTACCGACTTGCCGGTGAGCGGCCCCGGCACGGGTGCGACCTGCACGGCGGCAGCAGTGAAGGCGCGCACGTCAGCCCCGCCCTCGTAGCCGCCAGCCGAGGGCAACCCCGAGCAGAGCGACAGCAGCGCCCGCGGCCACCCCCAGCGCGAAGTCGAGAGCAGCGCGCGAGTCGCTTGCGACCGTGGGGGATGCCGCTGAGCGCCCAGCCGCCGCGTCGGCCGCACCGAGCGGCGCCGGCTCTCCACCCGCCACCCCTGCGGCCTGGCCCTCGTCGGTCGGGTTGACGACCACTTCCGCCGCTCGCTCGCCCGTCAGGTCGGCATCGACCGCGCTGAAGAACTGGCCGGCCAGCTTGCGGGTCACGCCCGACAGCATCCGCTGACCGACCCCGCCGATCGCGCCGCCGACCGAGGCGTCGGCGTCGTAGACGAGGTCGGTGCCGCCGTTCGTGGCCGGGGTGAGCCGCACGACGACACTGGCGTCAACGGTGCCCGGCGCCCCCGAGCCCGAGGCCTTGAGGGTGAACGAGTCGGGTCGTCGCGGCTCACGTAGAGCGACCTCGCCGTCGTAGGTGCCCTTGATGGCGGCAACCCCAGCGGTCACGGTCATCGCGTAGTGGTCGGGCGACACCTCGCTCAGCTGCTCGCACCCGGGCAGGCACCGGGCCAGCACGGCCGGGTCGTGGAAGGCGTCCCACACCTGGCCGGGGTCGGAGGTGAGGGTGGCGGTGCCAGTGATCTTCATCGGGTGCTCTTCATGGCGTGGGCTCCTCGGCTCGGGCGGCAGACTCTGACGGGTGGCTCGCACGGCGCAGCGGCCTGATCTCTCCAGCGGCGTACCGACGACGCAGCGCCCAGAGGTCGGCGGGCGAGATCGGCATCCGGGTGATCGGGAAGCCTTCGGCGTCTTCGATCGCGGAGGCGATGACAGCCGAGACCGGGATGCAGCCGGCCTCGCCGGCGCCCTTGATCCCCAGGGGATTGAGGGGTGAGGGGGTCTCGAGGTGGTCGGTCTCGATGGTCGGAACCTCTGACGCGTAGGGCATCAGGAAGTCCATGAACGAGGCGTTGAGCAGCTGGCCCGAGTCGTCGTAGACCATCCGCTCGTACAGCGCACCGCCGACCCCCTGGGCCACCCCACCGTGCACCTGGCCCTCGACGATCATCGGGTTGATCATCGGCCCGCAGTCGTGCACGACGCAGTAGCGCAGGATGCGAATCTCGGCCGTGACCGGGTCGGTCTCGACGATCGCCGCGTGCATGCCGTTGGCGAAGGTGGCCTGCGTGGGGGAGTAGAAGTCCTTCCCCTCGAGCCCGGGCTCCTCGCCCTCGGCGACCGGCGGCTTCTGGGGGTCGAAGGTGCCGGCGAACTGGGTGGCGGCCTGGGTCGCCTCGTCGAAGGCGTAGCGCAAGGGGTTGCTGAGCACCGACACTGTGCCCAGCGTCATCGACGTGGCTGGGGCGCCCTTGACCTGTACGGTGCCCTCGACGATCTCGAGGTCGTCGGGTGACACCTCGAGGGCGTCGGCCGCGATGCGCAGCGCCTTGGCCCGCACCCGGCGAGCGGCCAGGGCGACGGCGCTGCCGCTCATCACCGCAGCCCGCGAGGCGAAGGTGCCCACGGCATAACCCATCTTCCGGGTGTCGCCGGTGGTGACGAACACGTCCTCCATGCGCACCCCGAGCTCGTCGGCGACGATCTGGGCGAACACCGTCTCGTGGCCCTGGCCCTGTGACGTCAGGCCGATCGACACGTTCACGCGGCCACTCGTCTCGACCTGCACGTGGCTGCCCTCGTAGGGCCCGACGCCGGTTCCCTCGACGTAGCAGCCGATCCCGAGCCCGACCTTGCGGCCCTGGGCGACCGCGGCCGCACGTTCGGTCGCGAAGTCGTCCCAGCCCACGAGCGCCTTGAGCTTGTTCAGGGTGGCGGGGAAGTCGCCGGAGTCGTACTTCAGTGGGCGCCCGTCCTGGAAGAGCAGGCCGTGGTCGTAGGGCATCTCGCTCGGCAGGATGAAGTTGCGCGCCCGCACCTGCGCCCGGTCGAGGCCGAGCCGGTCGGCGATGGCGTCCATCGTGCGCTCCATGGCGAAGCATCCCTGCGGCCGACCCGCTCCCCGATACGGCGTGACGAGAACGGTGTTGGTGTAGAGCGACCAGAACTCGACTCGGTAGGCGCCGGGTTTGTACGGCCCGAGCAGCTGCGTCGCGGTGATGATCGGCACGATGATGCCGTAGGGGGTGTAGGCCCCGTTGTCGTGCCAGAACTTCACGTCGAGCGCCAACAGGTGACCGTCGTCGTCGAAGCCCACCGTCACGGTGTGCAGCTGGCCGCGCTCGTGAGCGGCCGAGACGAAGTGCTCGCGCCGGTCCTCGACCCACTTGACGGGCTGACGCAGCAGCCGAGCCGCCCACGGCACGAGCACCTCCTCCGGCCACGGGTGCATGATCTTCACGCCGAAGCCGCCTCCGACATCGGGCGCGATGCACTCGACCTTCGCGAGCGGCAGGTCGAGCTTGGCCGCGACCGCGGCGCGCACGCCGGTCGAGGTCTGGGTGGAGGAGTACATCCGCAGCTCGTCGCGCTCGTCGTCCCACTGGGCGTAGACGCCACGCCCTTCGAGGGGCGTCGATGCGCTGCGTTCGATGTCGAGCTCGAGGGTCAGGGTGTGCGGCGCGGTCGCCAGCGCTGCGTCGACGTCGCCGACGACCTGGGTGAGGTGGGCGGCGACGTTGCCAGGAACGTCGGGGTGCACCACCGCTGCCCCGTCACGGGCCGACTCGATGCCGACCACGACCGGCAGTGGCTCGTAGCGCACCCGGATGCGTTGGCAGGCGTCTTCAGCGACGTAGCGGTCAGTGGCCACGACCATCACGAGCGGTTCGCCGACGTGGTTGACCTCCTCGCGAGCCAGGGCGTAGCCGGTGCGCCCGTGGGTGAGGGCCGGGTGCGGGATGAGCAGCGGGAGCGGCTCACCCACCTTGCCCGGCAGGTCGTCGTGCGCGTAGATGCCGAGCACCCCGTCGAGCTCGAAGGCGTCGTCGGCGTCGATGTCGACGACCCGGGCGTGGGCGTGCGGACTGCGCACGAAAGCCGCCGCGAGGGCGTCATGACCGAGGTCGTCGAGGTAGCGGCCTCCACCCGTGACCAGTCGGGGGTCCTCCTTGCGCTTGATCGGGGTGCCGAACAGCCTCGTGCTCACGACGGGCCTCCCCCCGCCGCAGCGGGTTTCGGATGCCGTTCGCCCGGCTCAGCGGCATCCGGTACGCGTCGCTCGGCCCTGATCTCAGCCGCCCGCAGCACGCTCTTGACGATGTTCTGGTAGCCGGTGCACCGGCACAGGTTGCCCGAGATGGCGGCGCGAGCCTCGTCGCTGGTCGGGTCGGGATGATCGTCGAGGTACGCGGTGACGGTGGTGAGCAGGCCGGGGGTGCAGAAGCCGCACTGCAGGCCGTGGCACTCGGTGAACGCCTGCTGGACCGGGTTCATCGACTGGCCGGTTGCGCACACGCGGGCGTCGGGCAGCAGCCCGAGGCCTTCCACGGTCGTGACCTCGAGGCCCTGCGCCGACACGGCGAACATCAGGCACGAGCGCATCGGCTCGCCCCCCACCAGCACCGTGCAGGCGCCGCACACGCCGTGCTCGCAGCCGACGTGGGTGCCGGTCAGAGTCAGGTCGTGGCGCAGGAAGTCGGACAACAGGCGCCGGGCCGGCACCGACGCCGTACGGCGAACACCGTTCACGGTGAGGGTCACCTCGTGCAGCACCTCACTCATCAGACGACCCTGTGGTGGTCGAACGACGGGTTCGTGAGCGAACGCGTTGGCGCACCCCGTCGTTCGACCTCGAACGAGTCGTTCGCGGGGGAGGTGGCGTGGAGGGCGGCGAGGGGGAGGGCGCGTCGGGTGAGCTCGGCGACGAGCATCCGCCGGTAGTCGGCGCTCGCGTGGATGTCGGTCTCGGGGGCCACGTGCTCGCGGACAGCCTCGGCCGCCCGGTCGAGCGCGTTGTCGAAGGACCCAGACCGGGCCTCGTGGCCGCCCACGACCGGTGTGAGGTCGAGCACGCTCGGCACGTCGGTGACAGACACGAACGATGCCCACGCGGCCGAGACCACTCCGTCGGTCACGGTGAGGGCCACGGCGACTCCGGCGAGGGCGTAGTCGCCGCTACGCCGGGCCGACTCGGCGAAGGCGGTGCCGGTGCCGGGCGGCATCCGGTTGAAGCGGGCTGCCACCGCCAGCTCGTCCGGTCGGAGCACGGTCTCGAGGGCGCCGAGAAAGAAATCGTGCCAACCGATCTCGCGGATGCCGTTGGCCCCGACCACCTCAACGGTGCCGTCGCACAGGGCCAGCACCGCCGGCATCTCACCGGCCGCGTCGGCGTGGACGATCGAGCCGACGGTGGTGCCACGGTTGCGGATGGCCGGGTGGGCGACGTTGACGACCGCCTGTCTGAGCAGGGGGAGCGCCGCGTGCGCCGCCTCGGACCGTTCGAGGCCCGAGTGGCGCACCAGGGCCCCAACCCTGACCGCCTCCGGCGTGATCGTGATGTCGCCGAGCCCCGACACGTGGTTGACGTCGACGAGGTGACCGGGTGACGCCAGGCGCATGTTGAGGATGGGGATCAGGCTCTGCCCGCCCGCCAGCACCTTGCCGTCGTGGCCGACCTCGGCGAGAACAGCCACCGCTTCCTCGACCGTGCGAGGCGCGTGGTGCACGAACGGAGCGGGCTTCATCTGTTGATCCTGCCTCCCGGGGTGGCCAAGATCTAGGGCCGCCGCCGATCGGGTCGGTCACCAGTGTCGTCGCCGTCGCCGTCGTCGTCGTGGTCGTAGCCGGCGGGCCCGACGATGATCATCGCGCCGTCGGCCCGCTCACGAAGGTCTGCGGGGGCCAGGTTGCGCGCCAGGTGGTAGGCGCCGATGGCCACGATGGTGCCCAGGGCGATGCCTCCGAGCTGGAAGTCCTTGGTGAAGACCAGATTGACGTTGCCGATGCCGATGACGATTCCAGCGGCGACCGGCACGAGGTTGATCGGGTTGGCGAAGTCGACGCCGTTCTCCTTCCAGATCTTGGCTCCGAGCAGGCCGATCATGCCGTAGAGCACGACGGTGATACCGCCGAGCACCCCACCGGGGGTGGCCGCGACCAGCGCGCCGAACTTGGGCGAGAGCCCGAACACGATGGCGACGACGGCAGCGACGTAGTAGGCCGCGGTCGAGTAGACGCGGGTGGCGGCCATCACACCGATGTTCTCGGCGTAGGTCGTCGTCGGCGAACCGCCCACGGCGGAGGCGAGCATGGTGCCGACACCGTCGGCCCCGATCGCCCTGCCCATGTAGGGGTCGAGGTTGGTCTTGGTCATCTCGGCCACCGCCTTGACGTGGCCGGTGTTCTCGGCAATGAGAGCGATGACAGCTGGCAGCACGAGCAGGATCGCCGCCACCGAGAAGCTCGGTAGGTGGGCTCCGACGATCTCCTTGCCGTCAGGACCGATGGAGCTCACGGGCGGGAACCCGAACCAGGGCGCGGAGTTGAAGGCGTCGAGGTTGACCCGGAAATGGTCGGTGACCTTGCCGGTGCCGTCGGAGGCGGTGATCATGCCGAAGATCCCGTCGAAGACCCACGAGAGCACGAACCCGAAGACGAGGGCGAGGAAGATCGCGATGCGCCCGATGAACCCACGGAAGGCGACTGCGCACACGATGGCGAACGTCATCACGCACAGGGCGACCCACTGGTCCTGCGGCCAGTAGACGTTGGCCACGACCGGGGCGAGGTTGAACCCGATGAGCATCACCACGGCGCCGGTGACGACGGGAGGGAGCACCTGGTGCAGCAGCCGCGAGCCCAAGAAGTGGATCGCGACGCCAACGAGGGTGAGCACGAAGCCGGCCACGAGGATGGCGCCCGTCACGGTCGCCGACGTCGCCCCCTCCTGGCTGCGGATCGCCGCGGCCGCGCCGACGAACGCTGCCGAGGTGCCGAGGTAGCTCGGCACCTTGCCGCCCACGATGAGCAGGAAGCAGATGGTGGCGATGCCGCTCATCATGATCGCCAGCTGTGCGTTGAGGCCCATCAGCAACGGGAAGACGAACGTCGCGCCGAACATCGCGACCACGTGCTGCGCCCCGAGGCCCACGGTTCGTCCCCACGAGAGCCGTTCGTCGGGCGCCACGACCTCATCGGGCCCGAGCGTCTTGCCGTCGCCGTGCAGTTTCCAGCCCAGTGCCATGAACGACTCCCATCGGAACAACGCAGGTTCGCCCGCGCGGTCGGTGCTCAGACCCGTGCCCGGGCACCTTGGCCCGAAAACTACTCCGAGACAGGGGGGTCGCGGTGGGCAATTGCTGCTGACGCGCCGAAGGCGGTCTGGCAGGACCTGCCCTTCAGGCCTCGCCGCGCCGGTCGAGCAGCCAGCGTCAACCCAGTCGAGTGGCCACTTTCGAACGGCCGGCGACGTGCAGCGTCGCAGTGTGGTCGCGATCGGTGATCACGGCCCAGCCGTCCGCCACGAGCACCACCCGGTTGTCGAGCGTGCCGGCGTCGACCGCCACACAGCCACAACTCTGCGTCATATCTGCCACACCGGCTGCGGCGCCGTCCGCCCGGCAGCATCCGCCGTCGGACGCGGGTGGCCACGCGACTGTACGGAAGTGGCCACTCGAGTGGGGGTACGGGGGGGGGGCGGGGCGGGTCACAGGCCGCGCATGCGGTGCACCTTGAGTGCCAGCGCGAGCGCCAGCCGCAGCTCGGGGTCGGTCGTGAACGGCCCCAGCAGCTTCTCCAGCTTGCCGATGCGGTAGCGCAGCGTGTTGTAGTGGAAGAAGAGGCGCCGGGCCGTCTCGGCGACGTTGAGGTTCGTGTCCAGCAGCAGGCCGAGCGTGCGGCGCAGGTCGGCGTTCTCGGCGAGGTCGTCGGTGGCGAGCGGGCCCAGCGTCTCGGCCACGAAACGCCGCAGGTCGGCGCCGTCGGGAACGAGTCCGAGCAGCCGGTAGACGCCAAGGCCGTCGACGTGGGTCAGCGCGCCATGACCGTGCAGCTGGCGGCCGACGGTGACGGCCGACTGCGCCTCGTCGTAGGCCTGGGGCAGATCGGCCGGAGAGGTGATCATGCGCGACACTCCGGCCGAGAAGCTGCGCCTTCCGCCACCCCCGTCGCCGCGCACCACCCGCACAAGATCGTGGACCGACCGCATGATGCGGTCGGTGTCGGCCTCGGCCGGCACGCCGACCAGCGCGACGACCTCACGGCTGAACCCCATGACCGGGGAACGGTTCTCGCGAACCGCCATGGCGTGGGTCCAGGCCCGCGCGAACCGCTCCTGCAGAAAGCGCACCTCCTCCGCGTCGCGGCTCGACCGGTCGTCGTCCTCGTCGGTCTCGGCCACGACGACCACCATGGGCCGGTCGATGTTCCAGCCGAGCGACTGGGCGTGGGCCACGGCATCGGCGACCGACCCGGCCCGACCCGTGAGGGCGTCGCGCAGAAACTCGGCCCGGTACTTGCTCTCCACCGCGGCCACGGCCTGGTCCTTGGTGATCGCGAGGGCCGCGACGGTCGCTGCGCGCTCGAGCAGGTGCACGTCGTCGACGGTGAGGCAGCGGTGACTGCAGAAGGCGACCAGCAGCCCGTGGTCGAACTGGCCGGCCGCGATACGCACGGCCACTCGCCCCGCCGTGGGGCCGTCGAGGCGTGCGCCGATCGGTTCCGACTCGGTGAGCAGTCGTCCCGAGCGGTCGAAGCAGGGCAGGGATGTCGCATGGTCGCGCTCGTGCTGGGAGCCCGCCGCGGCGATGATCCGCCCGTCGGTCGTGGTCACCATCGCCGCCCCGTCGAGAAAGCCGCCCACCCGTTCGCAGAGGTCGTCGAGCGAACCACCGGCCAGGACGATCTGCACCAAGGCGCGGTCGGCGTCGTCGAGCCGACGCAGCATCGAGGTCTGGTGCTCGAGAATGGCCTCGAGCACCTCGGTGGTGAACCGGGGGAGGTGCTCCTCCGGCAGCTCGATGAGGGGCAGGTGGTGGTCGTGAGCGGCCGCGCGGAGGTCTGCGTCGAGGCCGGCGCCGGGAGCCGGCCCGACTGCGACCCCGACCACGAGGCCGACAGCGCCCGCCTCGGCCAGCCGCTCGACCAGGCGCCTCCGGTCTGAGGCAGCGACACCGGCGTCCGTGAGGGTGGCTGCGTCTGCGATGACGAGCTGGTGGCGCAGGTCGCTGAACCCGTTGTCAGCGGCCCGCAACGGGGCGGCGCGGTCAACCGAGATCTCGAGCCCCGTCGGCGCAGCGTGCACGACGCCACCCCGACTCGACGCCAGGCCCACGATCAGACGGAGCGCGATTCCCGACACGTCGGAGCCGCCGACAGACGCTGGCAACTGTGCAGCATGAGAGGGGACATCGTTGGCAACATTGGCCATGCGCGCACTGTACCCAGCCTCGGTATCGTCGCCTCACGGTCGGGGTCAGGCCCGGGCCCGTTCAGACCGGAGGGAAAGGTGAGTGCGCTGGTGGGGCCCCTTGTCGTCGCGTCGTGGCCGGCTGCCGTCTCGCCACTCGTCGCAGCCTGGATCGACGGGCCGCCACGTGGCCGCCGCGTGCTCAGCGCCTTCGCCACCTGCCTCTACGTCGAGCTGGGCTCCCACGACCGCGTGATGGCCGTGCACACGCCGGATGCCGTCCAGCTGCCGATCGGTGTGCGCCTGTCAGGGCCGGTTCGTCTGAACGACCTGGTACATGCTGGTGACGTGGTGACCGTCGGTGGCGGCCGCGTGCAGCTGCCGGGCGCCGACGTCGTGGGCGTCCGCCGTTCGAGGCCTGTTCGCGTCGGCCTGGGCGGCGGCACCGCGCCGAGCGCGTGGCGGTCGCTCGGACTGGCGCTCCCCGGGGCCGGTCTTCGCGACGACCTTGATGGCCTGGACGACGTCGCCACCCGGCTCTGTGTGGCGGCGCTGACCGGCCGACCCGTTCAGGCCGGCGTTGGCCGGCTCGTCGGTGCCGGCCGTGGTCTCACCCCGAGCGGAGACGACCTGCTGTGCGGCATCCTGCTCAGCCTCCGGGCCTTCGAGCGCCCTCCTCACGGCGCGCACTCAGCGCTGAAGCGGGCCGTGCTGTCCCGGCTGCACCGCACGACGAGCATCTCGGCTGCTCTGATCTCGGCGGCCACGCAGGGGTGGGCCGCGCCCGACATCGTTCGACTTCTCGGCCTGCTCGCCGGCAGCGTGCCACCTCGCCCAACCGAGCTCTGCGCGGTATGGAACCGGGCGCAGTGCATCGGTCATACCTCGGGCGCCGACCTGCTCGCAGGCATCACGGCAACGGTGACCGCGCTGACGTCGCTCGCCTCGCCCATGCGCGACACCGACCCGCTCAGCGTTCGTCTGCGTCAGTCGGAGGCCGCCCATGCCTGATCACGTCGAGCTCAGGCCGGGCGGCTACCACGACTCGGTGAGCCTGATGCAGGTCTCACATGCGGTGGCCATCGTGCCCGGGGTGGTAGCGGCCCAGGTCGCCATGGCGACCGACCTCAACCTCGAGGTGATCGCCTCGATGGGCTTCACCGTGCCTGCGGGCGCCGGGCCGAACGACCTTGTCGTCGCGCTTCGTGCTGCCGACGCCGCCACCGTCGACGCAGGCCTGCAAGCACTCGAGTCGGCACTGGCCGATCTGCACTCTGCAGCCGCCACGTCGACCGGTCTCGGCGCGCCCCCCCGGCCCCGCACCGTCGGCGGCGCGGTGGCGGCCTCGCAGGCCAACCTCGCCCTCGTGTCGGTTCCTGGGCCGCATGCCGGCATCGAGGCCCTTGACGCGATCCGGTCGGGGGTCAGCGTGATGGTGTTCTCCGACAACGTGCCCGTCGAGCAGGAGGTGCTGCTCAAGAGCGAGGCCGCCGTCCGCGGCGTGCTCGTGATGGGCCCCGACTGCGGCACGGCGATCGTCGGTGGGGTCGCCCTCGGGTTCGCGAACGTCGTGCGAGCCGGCTCGGTGGGTGTCGTGGCGGCCTCCGGCACCGGGGCCCAGCAGGTCATGTGCCTGCTCGATGCGGCAGGCGTCGGCATCAGCCACTGCCTCGGCGTCGGGGGGCGCGACCTCTCCTCGCCGGTGGGCGGCCGGTCGACCCGGCAGGCACTCGCGGCACTCGCGGCCGACCCGGCCACCGCCTCGATCGTCGTGGTCTCCAAGCCGCCGGCCCCGGAGGTTCTGGCGGCGCTCGAGGCGCATGCCGCTGGGCTCGGCAAGCCGGTGACCTGGGCCATCCTCGGCCCGGGGCGGCCTGACCTGACTGCGTCCATCGAGGCCATGGTCAGCTTGTCCGGCGCGATGCCGCCCAGATGGCCGACCCGCAAGGTCGAGCCGCCCTCCGCACCGGTCGCTGCACCGGTCGACGGGCCGACGACCACGTCCGGCTCGCTGCGGGGCCTGTTCTGCGGGGGCACGCTCGCCGACGAGGCGATGCTGATCGCGAGCGAGTACGTCGGCGGCATCCGGTCGAACATCGCGTTGACTCCCGAGCTGGGGCTCGGGCCCGACCTGCGTCACGACGGCCACGTCGTCATCGACTTCGGCGACGACGCGCTGACGCGGGGGAGGGCGCACCCGATGATCGACCCCTCGCTCCGGCTGAGCCGAATCGCCCTCGAGGCCGTCGACCCCTCCTGCGGGGTGCTGCTGCTCGACCTCGTACTGGGCCACGGCGCGCACCCCGACCCGGCACCCGACCTCGCCGCAGCCATCGCCTCGGCCCGTCGGGCCGCCGCCGCCGGCGGGCGTGAGCTGGCTGTGGTCGTCTCGCTCATCGGCACCGACGCCGACCCGCAGGGCTGGACGCGATCGGCCGACCTGCTCGCCGAAGCCGGGGCCGCCGTGCTGCTCTCGAACGCCGAAGCGACCCGTCACGCCCTGAACCTGCTGGGCCACCGAACGAGGCCGCGGCAGACGCTCCCGCCGTCGCCCGAGGCCGGTCGGCGCGCAGTCAACCCGCCCGGTGATGGCGTGCGGATGCCGCTCGAAGGGGAGGTCACGGTGGCTACGGTGGGCGCCGGGGTCTTGTCTGACGCCCTTCGTGCACAAGCGGTGTCGATCACGGAGGCGAACTGGCAGCCGCCGATGACGGGCACCGAGGGCGACCTTTGGGCGGTGTCGACCGACGCCCGGCGGGACGCCGCCAATGCCCTGGCGCTGGCCCGCATGACGGCAGCCGGCGCTGACCTCGTCGACGTACGGCCCGCACGAGAGGCCCTCGGGCTCGAACGCGGCACCTTCCTGCACGCCGGGCCTCCGATCACCTTCGAGCGAGCCTCGGGCCCGCTGCGGGGGGCGCTCATCGGCGCGATGCTGCTCGAGGGCCTGGCCGACACCGCAGAGGAGGCCGCGGCGGTCTTGACCCGTGGCGAGGGCATCGTGCTCGAGCCCTGCCACCACCGTGGCGCCGTGGGCCCGATGGCCGGGGTCATCTCAGCGTCGATGTGGGTCTACGAGCTGCACGACAGCGGGCACGGCAACACGTCGTGGTGCTCGCTCAACGAGGGCCTCGGCAAGGTGCTGCGATACGGGGCCTTCGGCCCGGAAGTCATCGAGCGGCTGCGCTGGATGGGCGCCGTGCTCGGGCCGATCCTGCAGCAGGCGGTGCGGGCGCGTCTGGAGCAACAGAGCCCGATCGACGTCAAGGCGATCATCGCCGCGATGCTGCAGATGGGCGACGAGGGGCACAACCGCAACCGGGCCGGGTCGCTGTTGCTGCTGCGCGAGCTGCTGCCCACGATGATCACCGCCGACGCACCGAGCAGCGACATCGCCGAGGCGGTGCGCTTCTCGGGGGCCAACGAGCACTTCTTCCTCAACCTCGGGATGCCGGCCTGCAAGCTGGCTACGGTGGCGGCCCACGGCATCCCGGGCTGCTCGGTGGTGACGACGATGGCCCGCAACGGCACCGACTTCGGCATCCGTGTATCCGGCACGGGCGACGAGTGGTTCACCGCGCCGGCGGGCACCCCTCAGGGCCTCTTTCTGGGCAGTTACGGCCCCGCCGACGCCAACCCCGACATCGGCGACTCGGCGATCACCGAGACCGCCGGCATCGGCGGGTTCGCCATGGCGGCGGCACCGGCGATTGTGCGCTTCGTCGGCGGCGACGTGGCGTTCGCGCTTCGCACCACCGCGATGATGTACCAGATCACGGTGGGCGAGCACCCGGCCTACCAGGTGCCGATCCTCGAGTTCCGGGGTACTCCGACGGGGATCGACGTCGTTGCGGTGGCGCGCACCGGCATCCTGCCCCAGATCAACACCGGGATGGCGGGGCGCGTCGCCGGCACCGGTCAGGTTGGCGCCGGCCTGGTCACCCCACCCGCCGCGTGCTTCAGCCAGGCCCTCGCGGCGCTGGCGGCTCGCACACCCTGACAGTGGCCGTCGCTGTCCGTCGCTGTTCGTTGCCCGGTGCGTGCAGGACCGGCGTGGCGTGGGGTGGCGTGGGGTGGGGTGGGCAACGTGAGGGCCGGCAAGGCCGCAAGGCCGCAAAGCCGCGACGACGGGGCGGTTCACCGTGCGCTGCCACTGGGTCGACCTCGTGCTGGCAGGAGCAGAAAAGCGATTGGGGAGTGTCGCCGCTGCCGCCTACTCTTGACCTGCCATGCGAGACTTCCCGCCCGACATCCGGGCCTACACCGATACCGGGCGTGCGGGCGACGAGCCAGACACGCGAAACCCGCGCGCCTTCCTGCGCTGGATGGTGGTCCAGCAGGGCCGGCTCTTCTGGTTCGGCCTGTTCGTCGCGCTGATCTGGATGGTGCCGCAGACTCTCGGCCCGTGGATCGTCGGTCGGGCCATCGACACCGGCATCGTCGCGGGCAACTCCGCCGAGACGGTCAAGTGGGTGGTGGTGCTCGCCGTCGTCACCGTCGCCGGCGCTCTGAGCGGTGTCGTGTTCCACACCGTCATCGTGCGCGAGTGGCTCATCGCCCTCTACGGCACAACCATGCTCGTGACCCGCAAGGCCTTGCGGCTCGGTCATGTGCTGACCCGACGTACCCCTACAGGCGAGGTGCTGTCGGTCTCGGGCAGCGACGGCGACCAGTTCGGCGCCCTCATGGAGGTCACGACCCGAGCGTTCTCGCAGCTCGCCGCCTACCTCGTCGTCGCAGGCATCGTGCTCACGACGTCGGTACGCATGGGTCTGCTCGTACTCGTCTCGGCCCCCCTGCTCGTGGTCCTCGGCGCGCCGCTGCTGCGCCCGATGCAGCGGTGGCAGGGCGTCGAGCGGTCACGCAACTCCGAGCTGACCTCGATGGCCACCGACATCGTCGCCGGGCTGCGCATTCTGCGGGGAATCGGCGGTGAGGAGACGTTCGGCGGCAACTACGTAGCCCAGTCGCAGCGCGTCCGCCAGTCGGGGGTGGCGGCCGGTCGATGGCTGTCGGCCGTCGAGTCGATCGGGGTACTGCTCTCCGGTGGCTTCGTCGTCGCACTGCTGTGGCTCGGCACCCGCGAGGTCGCAGTCGGACGCCTCAGCGTCGGTCAGCTCGTCAGCTTTCTCGGCTACGGGCTCTTCCTCGTGCAGCCGATGCGCACGTTCGTCGAGTTCGCCCAGAAGTGGACACGGTCCGCAGTCTCCGCGCGCAAGGCGATCGCCGTCTACGAACAGCGCTCCCCATGGCACCCCCCGACCGAGCTGCGCGAGCTGCCGTACGCCGCCACCATCGTCGACGAGGTCTCCGGTGTCACGATCGCGCCCCATCGCCTGACCATGGTCGTCTCGGCCGTTCCCGACGACTCCTCGGCACTGGCCGACCGGCTGGGTCGCTACCTGCCGAACGAGGAGGAGGCCCTGGTCAGCGAGGAGATCCCTGAAGACCTCAGGGGCCGCGCGGCCCGTCGCGAACGTGCCGTGAGGGCGGCTGCCCGCGCCGCTCAGGCCGACCGTGACGACGTGCGGGCCGCCCAGCCCTGGGGCGTCACCGTCGGGGGTGTCGACCTTTTCGAGGTTCCGCTCGAGGTCGTGCGCGAGCGCATCCTCGTCAGCGACACTGCGCCTCAGGTGTTCGCCGGCACTCTGCGTAACGCCGTCGACCCCCTCGGTCGGTTGACCCGCGCCCAGGCCGAGCGGGCCCTCTACACGGCCGCGGCCGACGACGTCTTCGACGCTCTTCCCGGCGGCTGGCAGGGCGAGCTCGACGAACGCGGACGCGGCCTCTCCGGTGGTCAGCGCCAACGGCTCGTGCTCATGCGTGCCCTCGCGGCCGATCCCGAGGTGCTCGTGCTCGTCGAACCGACCTCGGCGGTCGATGCGCACACCGAGGCCAGCATCGCCTCCCGACTCGGTGATCATCGGGCCGGGCGAACCACCGTGGTCATGACTGCCTCACCCCTGCTGCTGCACCACGCCGACGAGGTGGTGCTGCTCGTCGGCGGACGCGTGAGCGAACGTGGCCGGCACGCCGACCTGCTGGCCGGCTCGGCGCGTTACCGATCCGTCGTGGTTCGGGGCGACGACGAGCCGCGCGCCTCCGCGCCAGCTGGTGACAGCGACAGCTCCAACGACACCACCGACACCACCGACACCACCGACACCACCGACACCACCGACACCACCGAGCTCGCCGGCTCCAACGAGCTCGCCGCCGCCGGGGAGGGATCCCGATGAGCGCTGACGTACCGACCCGGGTTGTCCCGTTGCCCCCCGCCCTGGCAGCGGAGTCGCGACGCACCTGGGACGCCGCGGTCGACCTGCCGGTTGTGCCCGACGAGCTGAGGCCGCCCACCCAGGCTTCACCGTCTGAACGGGTCGCCGCGATGCGACGTCGCCACCTGCTGCGGGAGCGCCGGGCGCAGGAGTTCGTGGCCGACACGATGAACGCGCGAACCGGCCTGCCGATCGCCGACACCCGCAGCGTCGTCCGCTTCGTCGGTCGGCTGCTCGGCGACCAGCGCCTGCTCGTCGCGGGGGTCGTGGGCTTCAACGCGCTTGCTGCGATCGCCGGCCTGTTCGTGCCGCGCCTGCTCGGCCAGCTCGTCGACTCGACCGTGGCCGACGTTCAGGCCGGCCGGGTGGATGCCGCTCTAGCCGGAGCCAACGCTGCTGCCCTGGTCGTCGCCGGCCTCGTCGTCGTGCAGGGGGTCGTGACGTTCGCCGCGAAGCTGTCGGCCACCGTGCTCGGCCAAGGTGTGCTCGCCTCGGCCCGCGAGTATGTGGTGCGGGCGATCCTGCGCCTGCCGCTCTCGCGCGTCGAGAGCGCCAGCTCGGGCGACCTCATCACCCGAGTCACCCGCGACGTCGGCACGATGAGTGAAAGCGTGCGCTGGGCTCTGCCCGAGTCGATCGTCGCCAGCATCACCGTCGTGCTGACCCTGTTGGCGATGGTGAGCAACTCGGTAGTGCTCTCGGTGCCCTCCATCGTGCTGATGTCGTTGGCGATGATCCAGGTACGGCGCTACCTGATGCGCGCGCCCAAGGGCTACCTCACCGAGGGCGGAACCTACTCGCGTATCAACACCACCCTCACCGAGACGGTCGAGGGGGCCCGCACGGTGGAGGCTCTCGGTCTGGCCGGTCGCCGCCTCGAACGTGGCGACGGTGACATCGCCGTGTCGTCGCAGGCCGAGCGCTACACGATGACGTTGCGCAACCTGCTCTTCATCGTCATGGACATTGCCTTCAGCCTTCCGCGGGTGCTGGTGCTGCTGCTCGGAGCGGTCGGCTACGCCCAGGGCTGGGCGTCGCTGGGGCAGATCACGGCGGCCATTCTCTACACCGAGGCCCTGTGGGGCCCCTTCGACATGCTGGTTCACACGGTCGACCGGGTGCAGGTGGGCGTCGCCTCGACGACGCGTCTGCTCGGCATCGCGACCGTTCCCGCCGACCGCGAGGCCGGGAAGCGTCTTCCGGAGGGCCGCGACCTCGTGGGCACCGACCTGCGCTACGCCTACCGCGAGAGGCACGATGTGCTGCACGGCATCGACCTCGTGCTGCGCACCGGTGAGCGGCTGGCCATCGTGGGGCCGAGTGGCTCCGGTAAGTCGACGCTGGGGCGGCTGCTGTCCGGCATCCATGGCCCGCGCACCGGGTCGGTCGCGGTCGGTGGCGTCGAGCTGACCGAACTACCCCTCGAGGCGCTGCGGTCGGAGGTCGCCCTCGTCACGCAAGAGCACCACGTCTTCATCGGCACGCTGCGCGACAACGTGGTGCTGGCTCGCGAGGGGGCAAGCGACTACGAGGTGTCAAGGGCGCTCGCTGCCGTCGATGCGCAGGCGTGGGTCGACCGGCTCCCCGACGGGCTCGACACCCGGCTGGGCTCAGGGCAGCTCGTGCTGACGCCGGGCCGGGCCCAACAGGTGGCGTTGGCGCGGTTGATCCTCGCTGACCCCCACACCATCGTGCTCGACGAGGCGACCTCCCTCATCGACCCGCGCACGGCGCGCCATCTGGAGGGGTCGATGAACGCACTGCTCACCGGAAGAACGGTCGTGGCGATCGCCCATCGGCTGCACACGGCGCACGACGCCGACCGCATTGCCGTCGTCATCGACGGACGCGTCGCCGAACTGGGCAGCCATGACGAGCTGGTCGCTCTGGGAGGGGAGTACGCCGCTCTCTGGTCTGCCTGGACCTCCTGACCTCGACCTGACGACTTTGCGCCCAGCCGGCCGGTGTCGACCGGCTAGGAGATTGACCGGCTAGGAGATCGACATCGCGCTCGTGGCGACGGCGGCAGTCAGGGCGAAGACTGCCGCCCCGGCCGCCACGGCGCCTGCGAGCAGGGCCTGCTCCACTCGCTGTTCCGACTCTTCGATCTCGGACTCCAGCGTGCGCACCTGAGCGTGCAGCTCGAGCAGATGGTCGTCGGTCAGCACATCTGCGCCAGGGCGTCGCGCTCCGGCGCTTTCCACCTTGCGGCTGTGCTCGCGCGCCTCGAGGTGTCGGCGCACCGACTCGAGCCTGACCAGACAGAGCCGGGCGTCGATGCGGCACGAATGCACGCGATAGCCGTGGAACACGGCCACGAGCCAGGCCGCCAGGGCCACGATGAGCGCGGTGACCACGGCTGGTGGACTCAGCAGGTCGGGGCCCCGCATGACCGTCATGGTCACGAGGACGAGGGCCAGGGTGACCGTCAGCCAGCGGGCAACCCGGCGCGCCGACCGTAGTTGATCGAGCCGGCGCTGATGGAGATAGACCCTCATCACCGCTGACGGAATCGTGCCGTGCGGGCCAACCGTGAGCATGGGGCCTCCGGTCGTTCGAAAGATGGGCAATTAGTCCGTTATGCGGGCATCTTAGACACAGGATACAGGTACCAGCCTGTGAACGGTGGTTCGTGCATCGGCCCATCTTCGGCCCATCTTCGGTGTATGACCTGGCGCGGCACCGGGCCCGGCGCAAGAGCACCCCTCGACGGCATCGGCACGGCGTGTGAGGGTGGGTGCATGAGCGCACACGAGTCATCAGCCACCTATCTCCTCGTCGGCGGCGGCCTCGCCGTGTCTCGCGCGGTCGAGGGCATCCGCAGCCTCGACCAGAGCGGGAGCATCGTGCTGGTGACCGAGGAGGAGCGCCTGCCTTACGAGCGTCCGCCCTTGTCGAAGGCCGCACTCAAGGGCGATGACCCCGTCGAGTCGGCCTTCACCCACGAACACAGCTGGTACGAGGCCAACCACGTCGACATCAGGCTCGGCGACCCGGCCACCTCGCTCGATGCCGAGGCTCACACGGTCAGCCTGCGCGGCGGAGACACGGTGGCCTATGAGAAGGTCCTGATCGCCACTGGCTCGTCGGCCAGAGCGCTCGATGTTCCGGGAGCCGACCTCGAGGGCGTGCTCTACCTGCGTGAGATGCCCGAGTCGACCGCGCTGCGCGCTCGGTTCGCGAACGGGCACCGACTGGTGATCGTGGGCGCTGGTTGGATCGGTCTCGAGGTGGCGGCGGCGGCCGTCGAGGCCGGCTGCCAGGTGACCGTCGTCGAGCCCCAGCCCTCGCCGCTCTTCGGAGTGCTTGGCCCGCAGGTCGGTGGCTGGTTCGCCGATCTGCACCGCTCACACGGGGTGGAGTTTCGCTTCGGCGAGGGGGTCGAGCGACTGGCCGGCGAGGGCCAGGTCGCCGCGGTCGAGACGAAGAGTGGACTGAGCCTGGCGGCCGACACGGTGGTTGTCGGGGTCGGGATCAGCCCGAACACCGGCCTGGCGGAGGGTGCCGGGCTGACGGTCGAGAACGGCATCGTCACCGACAGCTCGTTGCGCACCTCCGATGACCACGTGTGGGCCGCCGGTGACGTCGCGAGCTGGCTGAGCCCGACGCTCGAGACGCACGTGCGGGTGGAGCACTGGGCGAACGCGAACGACGGCGGCTTCGCGGCGGGGCGGATCATGGCCGGCAGCGACGAACTGTACGACCCCATCCCGTTCTTCTTCTCCGACCAGTACGACATCGGGCTCGAGTACGCCGGCTACGTCCCCCGCGACACCGACACCGAGCTCGTCATCCGCGGAGACCTGAAGAGCAACGAGTTCATGGCCTTCTGGGTGGTCGAGGCCGGTGCCTCTGACGAGTCTGCCGGTGGCGTGCGAGTGCTGGCGGGCATGCACGTGAACGTCTGGGACACCATCGATGCCGTGCAGCAGCTCGTACGCGAGCGAACGACTGTCGACCGCACGAAGCTGGCTGACCCTGAGGTGGCGCTCACCGACCTCACCTGAGCAAGGGGGGCTCTGAGCCCGTCGAACCGAGAGGGCCTGTTCACGCTGACCTCCCGGTGAGGCGGCGAGGCGGTCGGGTGGCAGGATGGCCCTCGTGACGGCTCGAATTCTCGATGGCAAGGCCACTCTGCGCACGATGAAGGCCGAGCTGGCCGGGCGAGTAGCCCGGTTGGCGGCCCGTGGCGTGGTGCCAGGGTTGGGGACCGTGCTCGTGGGGGATGACCCCGGAAGCCACTGGTATGTGGCGGCCAAGCACCGGGACTGTGCCGAGCTGGGGATCACCAGCCTGCGCCGGGATCTGCCTGCCAGCGCGACGCAGGCGCAGGTGGAGGAGGTCATCGATGAGCTGAACGCAGATCCGCGCTGCACCGGGTTCCTTGTGCAGCAGCCCACCGGTCTCGACGAGATGGCTCTGCTCTCACGGGTGCACCCCGAGAAGGACGTCGACGGGCTGCACCCGATGAACCTGGGTTGGCTCGTGCTCGGCCGAATGGCGCCGCTGCCCTGTACCCCGATGGGGTGCATCGAGCTGCTACGTCGCCACGACGTGCCAATCGCCGGTGCCGACGTGGTGGTGGTCGGTCGGGGGTTGACGGTCGGCCGGCCGCTCGGGCTGATCCTCACCCGCAAGAGCGAGAATGCGACGGTGACCCTGTGTCACACGGGCACCAGAGACCTGTCGGCGCAGGTGCGTCGAGCCGACATCGTGATTGCGGCAGCGGGCGTGCCGGGCATCATCACCAAGGACATGGTGCGACCCGGCGCCGCCGTGCTCGATGTCGGTGTGAGCCGGGTCGAGGGCAAGATCGCCGGAGACGTGGCTGCCGACGTGGCCGACGTGGCGGGGTGGATCAGCCCGAACCCCGGCGGGGTGGGCCCGATGACCCGGGCGATGCTGCTGACCAATGTCGTCTCTGCCGCTGAAGCCGCTGAAGCCGCTGACCATGCTGAGGCGGCTGACCGCGCCGAGGCTGCCCACCCGCACGGATGAACGACCGCCGATGAAGATGCGCGGCAGCGGGTTCGTGGTGCTCGGGGTCTGGTGGCCGGTGGCGCTGCTGACGGCGGCGGGGGTGGTCGCAACGGGGCTGGGTCAGATCAGGCTGGGCGGGCAGGTCATGTGCGGCGCCCTGGTGGTAGCGGCTGTCGTGCGGTTGCTGGCCCAGCCCGCCCGGCGTGCGGGCGGGCTGGTGGTGCGTTCTCGCACCCTCGATGTGATCGTGCTCCTCGCGTTGGCCGTCGGGGTGCTGATCGCCTCGGCCACGGTCAACCTCGACCCGTCGAACGAACGCCCGCCGGCGCGCTCCATCACGGGCTGACGCCCGGCCGCGTCACCCGCACGACAGGGCCACCCGCACGACAGGGCCACCCGCACGACACAGCCATCCGCCGCCGCGGGGTCAGACCGGGGCTCAGATGAGCCCGAGGCCCTTCACCGCGTCGCGCTCTCCTTCGAGTCGGGCCACGGAGGCCTGGATGCGCTCCTTGGAGAAGTCGGACAGCTCGATTCCCTGCACGATCTCGTACTTCCCGTTCTGCACCGTGCACGGGAAGGAGGAGACGATACCTTCGGTGACGCCGTACGAGCCGTCGGACGGGACCGACATCGACACCCAGTCGTCGGTGCCGTGCACCCAGTCGCGCATGTGGTCGATGGTGGCGTTGGCGGCCGAAGCGGCCGACGAGCTGCCACGGGCGGCAATGATCGCGCTGCCACGCTTGGCCACCGTGGGGATGAACTCGCCCGTGATCCAGGCCTCGTCGACCAGGTCGGCAGCGACCTTGTTGCCGACCATCGTGTTGTAGAGGTCGGGATACATCGAGTCGTCGTGGTTGCCCCAGATGGCCAGCTTGCTGATCTCGCTCACTGACACCCCCAGCTTCTTGGCCAGCTGCGACTTCGCCCGGTTGTGGTCGAGCCTCGTCAGCGCGTTGAACTGTTCGTTGGGGATGTCAGGTGCGTTGGTCATCGCGATGAGGGCGTTGGTGTTGGCGGGGTTGCCCGTGACGAGCACCTTGACGTCGTCGGCGGCGCTGTCGTTGAGGGCCTTGCCCTGGCCCGTGAAGATCTTGCCGTTGGCCGAGAGCAGATCTGAGCGGTCCATCCCCTCCTTGCGCGGCATGGCCCCGACCAGCATGGCGAGGTTGACTCCGTCGAAGACCGTGTTGGGGTCATCACCGATCTCGACGTTCGCGAGCGTCGGAAAGGCGCAGTCGTCGAGCTCCATCACCACACCCTCGAGCGACTTCAGGGCCGGGGTGATCTCGAGCAGGCGCAGCTCGACGGGGGTGTCGGGGCCGAGCAGCGCGCCGCTCGCGATGCGGAACAGGAGGCTGTAGCAGATCTGGCCGGCGGCGCCGGTCACGGCGATCTTGACCGGCTGGCGGCTGGCAGCGGTGGGAGCTGTGCTCACGATGGGCCCTTCACGGTTGTGTGGTGGTGGGACGACTCGACGCTATCAGTGGAGCATGACGACCCCAGTCACCCGGTCAACGGGCCACCGCGAGGGTGACGAGCGCGAGCAGCCAGCTGACGAAGCTGCCGACCAGGAAGTACTCGGTGACATCGTCGATGCCGACCGGTCCGGAGCGTGGTCCGGCGCCGGCGCCAACGCCGGGAAGCGCTGGGTTGGCTGACCCGGTCGTGCGGCCGGGCCCGAGCGGGTTCGCGCCGCCGCGGGCCGATGCCTGGATCTCGGGGAAGCGGAGCAGCCCCTTGGCGGCTATCACCAGCCCCGCTGCACCGAACTCACCCGCGAGGCCGAGCCCGAGGATGACGAGCCGCTCCATCGGCCCGAGCAGGCGTCCGCCCTTGAGGCGGTCGGCGGCCTGTGGCTGCGGGGGCAGGGTCAGCTGGTCAGGTCGCAGCGCCCCGATGGCGAGCAGCACGAGGCGCACGACGATGTTGGCGGTAGCGATGTTGAACAGCACCAGGCCCGTCAGCAGCAGCACCCGCCCGCTGTCGGCTCGCCCCGAGCCGGGCAGGTCGGCCCAGGCGAGCCAGGACTGGAGTGGCCCCGCCGGGCTGGTCGCCGCTCCGGAGAAAGCCAGCAGACCCACCAGGGTGCCGGCCAGGCTGATGAGCGCCCAGATCGCCTGTCGGCCCGTGGTCTGGGCCCGGTCGGAGAGCTCGGTCCACAGCGCGCCGCCCCCGAGGGCCAACAGCAGCGCAACGGCGTCGGCCCACCGGGACACTCCCGAGAGCAGGGCGGCCGCCAGCACGACCAGGGGGCCGGCCAGGTGCGCCGCGAGCCGCCGCCTGCGCGACAACGACGAGCGCACGAGGTCGGCCACCCCGAGCCCGATGAGCACGATCGAGACCCACGTCACGGCAGGGACCCCAAGGTCGTCATCGTGTCGAGGGCGACGCCCAGTCCGTCGCGCCGCACGCGCTGGGACACGGCCGAAGCGCTGATGCCGGCTCGCTCGGCGATCTCGAGCTGGGTGTTTCCGTTCATGAGTCCTTCGAGGATGACGTCTGAGGGGCTTGTGAGAGAGCCAATCATGAAGTCCAGACAGTCGAGGGTGGCCTGGATCGTCGCGACCTGGTGGGGAGGGTCGTCAGGGGAGTGGTAGGCCGTTCTCGAGGTGCGCGTGCGAGCCCGTCCGGCGTGCCGTTCGGCTGCTTCGATCGCGTCGCGGGCCCGCCAGAAGGCCGACCCGTCGAGGATGCCGCGGGTGGTGTCGAGCGTGCGCACGTCACCGCGCCCGACGCCGAACCGCACGTCGCCGACGGGTCGCAACGACAGCCGAACCCAGAAGCTGGCGGTGAGGGCGTCGCCGACGCTCCGGTAGACACCCTGGAACTCGTCACCCACCGTGATGGCCGCCGCTACGATCGGTTCGAGGCGCTGGTTGACCGTGCGAAGAACGTCGTCGAGAGCGGTGTGCAGCGACTGTCGATCCGGGGACTCGCGGGACTCGACGAGGTCACCGATGAGCGCGACCGCTGACGCCTCGCGCTTCATTTCCACCATGTGAAGACTATAGATTCATATCGCTTAGATGAACAGCCTGCCTTCATCTTCGCTGATGCCGAGATTCCGGGTCGGCGATGCCCGTGGCTCGGCCCCCGGCCGCCGGCAGTGGCCCGGTCAGCCCGAGAGATGCCGGTCGAGGCCTTCGCGCCAGTCGCCGATCGGCGATATCCCGGCAGTGAGCAGGGTGTCGTGCGAGAGCACGCTGTAGGCCGGCCGCGGCGCCGCCCGGGCGTAGGCCGCGCTCGTCGTGGGCCGAACCCGGGCCGGCGCAAGGCCCTGGTGTTCGAAGACCGCCTGGGCCAGTCCGTGCCAGGTCGTCTCGCCCGTCGCGGTGCCGTGGTAGACCCCAGCCGGTGCATCGGCGGCGATCATCCGCACGAGAAGATCAGCCAGGTCGAGGGTCGAGGTGGGCTGTCCGTGCTGGTCGGCGACAACCGAGAGCTCGTCGCGTTCGCCGGCCAGCCGCAGCATCGTGGTCACGAAGTTCGGGCCGCCTGCGCCGTAGAGCCACGCCGTGCGCACCACCCACGAGTCGGGGCACAGGGCGCGAACCGCCCACTCACCTGCGGCCTTCGTGCGGCCATAGGCGGAGGCCGGCGCGGCCAGGTGGTGGGCGGCGTACGGCTCGGTCGCCAAGCCGTCGAAGACGTAGTCGGTCGACAGCTGCACGATGCGAACGCCGGCCTGCGCCGCGGCGCGAGCGAGATTGGCCGCTCCGACCGCGTTGACCGAGAAGGCTTGCGGTTCGTGGCTCTCGGCGTCATCGACGGCGGTCCAGGCGGCCAGGTTGACGACCAGGTCGTGGCCGGTGACGCCGGCGACGCACTGGGCGGCATCCGTCACATCGAGATCAGCCCGGTCGAGAGCCGACACGACGTGCCCGGCGGCCCGCAATGCTGGTACGAGGTCGTGGGCCAGCATCCCGTTCGCGCCGGTGACGAGAACCCGCCGGGCCCGGCCCGAAGCGGCGCTCACCTACCGAGCCGGGAGTAGGTCTTCTCGGCCGCCACCTTCGCCGAACGCCACCAGTCGCCGTTCTCGCGGTACCACTCTACGGTGGCGGCGAGACCCGCCCGGATGTCGCCGTAGCGGGGCTGCCAGTCGGTTTCGGCCCGCAGCTTGCTCGAGTCGATCGCATACCGAAGGTCGTGACCGGGGCGGTCGTTCACGTGTTCGAACCAGTCGGCCGGTCGGTCGGTGAGCTCGAGCAGCAGACGAACGATGTCGCGGTTGTTCAGCTCACCGTCGGCGCCGATCAGGTAGGTCTCACCGAGTCGGCCCTGCTCGATGACGGCCACCACGGCGTCGTTGTGGTCATCGACGTGGATCCAGTCGCGCACGTTGAGCCCCGAGCCGTAGAGCTTGGGCTTCGTGCCCTCGAGGATCCCGGTGATCTGCCGAGGAATGAACTTCTCGACGTGCTGCCGAGGGCCGTAGTTGTTCGAACAGTTCGAGACGGTGGCCCGAACGCCGAACGACCGGATCCAGGCCCGCACGAGCAGGTCGGCGCTCGCCTTGGTCGCCGAGTAGGGGCTCGAGGGGTTCACCGGGGTTGACTCGGTGAACCGCAGCGGATCATCCAGCTCGAGGTCGCCGTAGACTTCGTCGGTCGAGATGTGGTGGAGGCGCTTGTCGTGACGACGCACCGCCTCGAGCAGCGTGTAGGTGCCCACGACGTTGGACTCGACGAACGGCCACGGGCTGTCGAGACTGTTGTCGTTGTGCGACTCGGCGGCGAAGTGCACCACCACGTCGCACCCGGCCACCAGCTCGTCGACGAGACCGGAGTCGGCCACCGAGCCCTCCACCAGACGTACGGACCGGTCACCCTCCTCAAGCACGGACGAGAGCGAGGCTCGGTTGGCGGCGTAGGTCATCGAGTCGACGACCGTCAGGGCCCAGTCGGGCCGGGTCTCGCGCACGCGCAGAACGAAGTTCGAGCCGATGAAGCCGGCTCCGCCGGTGACGAGTACACGCATGTGAGGAAGGCTATCCAAGATCCTCGCGCTCGCCGGTCGGCCTCCTGCGACGGCCTGGGCCGGCGCAGACCCTAGGCTGGCCCATCATGAAGGGGATCATTCTCGCCGGCGGAACGGGCAGCCGACTGCACCCGATCACCCGCGGCATCAGCAAGCAGCTGATGCCCGTCTACGACAAGCCGATGGTCTACTACCCCTTGTCGACGCTGATGATGGCCGGCATCCGGGACGTGCTGGTCATCACCACCCCGCAGGATGCCGCCCAGTTCGAACGGCTGCTGGGTGACGGTTCGCAGTGGGGGATGTCCATCACGTACGAGGTTCAGCACCGGCCCGACGGGCTGGCACAGGCGTTCATCCTCGGAGCCGACTTCATCGGAGACGAGACGGTCGCGCTCGTGCTCGGTGACAACATCTTCTTCGGTTCGGGCCTCGGGACCCGGCTGCGAGACAACACCGCCGTCGTCGGGGGCAGCATCTTCGCCTTTCGCGTGTCCGACCCCTCCGCCTATGGCGTCGTCGAGTTCGACGACGACGGAATGGTGCTCTCCATCGAGGAGAAGCCTGTGCGTCCGAAGTCGAGCTACGCGGTTCCCGGTCTCTACTTCTACGACAACGACGTGATCGACATCGCGCGGAGCCTCACCCCGAGCCCGCGCGGCGAGCTCGAGATCACGGCCGTCAACGCCGAGTACCTGCGTCGCGGCACGCTCACGGTCAGTGTGCTGCCCCGCGGCACAGCCTGGTTCGACACCGGCACCTTCGACGGTCTGATGGAGGCGAGCCAGTACGTCCACGTCGTCGAGGCTCGTCAGGGTCAGAAGATCGGCTGCGTCGAGGAGGTCGCCTGGCGCAACGGCTGGCTCGACGACAACGCCTTGGCTCGGCATGCTGACGACCAGCGCAAGAGCGGCTACGGGCTCTACCTGAGCGGGCTCATCGACGAACGACGAGGTGCACGGTGATGCAGGTGCGCCCGCTCTCCGTCTCGGGAGCCTTCGAGGTCACCCCGCGTCAGTTCGCCGACGACCGGGGAGTGTTCCTCGAGTCCTTCCGCGGCGACCTGCTGGCCGAGCACGTGGGCCACCGTCTCGACGTGGTGCAGACCAACGTCTCGGTCTCGTCGCGCGGCACCCTGCGCGGCATCCACTTCGCCGACGTGCCTATCGGTCAGGCCAAGTACGTCACCGCGGTCACCGGGTCGCTGATCGACTACGTCGTCGACCTCCGGGTCGGGTCACCGACGTTCGGGCAGGTCGACTCCGTGCTCCTCGACGCCACCGACCGCCGCGCTGTGTACGTCGCCGAAGGCCTCGGGCACGCCTTCCTCGCGCTGGAGGACGGCACGACGGCTCACTACCTGTGCGGGGCGGCCTACGACCCGGGCGCGGAGCACGGCATCGACCCCCTCGACCCCGAGGTGGCGCTCCCTCTGCCCGACGGCGTCGACATCCGGCTCTCACCCAAGGATGCGGCGGCGCCGTCGCTCGCAACCGCAACGGCGCAGCGGATGCTGCCCACCTGGGCCGCCTGCAGCGACTGGTACGCGCGCCGCGCGTCTGACTGACGGAGCCACCACCGAAGGGTCGCCGGTGCTACTCCGACGTGTCGTCGCGACCGGCGCCGGCGCCGGCCTTGACCCGGAAGGTTCTCGGGCGCTTCCACCCCTGCTGCTGGTAGGCCCGGCGCACGCCTGCGACCACGGCGCCGGACCGACCGGGGCGAACGAGGGCAATGGCGGAGCCGCCGAAGCCTCCGCCGGTCATCCTGGCTCCGAAGGCACCGGCCGCGATCGCCGCTTCGACGGCCACGTCGAGCTCGGCGCACGACACCTCGAAGTCGTCGCGCAGGGAGACGTGCGACGCCGTGAACAGAGCGCCGAGGGCATCGAGGTCGACGCGGTCACCCTGACGGAGCACCTGCGCAGACTCCTTGACCCGGCCGATCTCCGTGACGACGTGACGGGCGCGCCGCCGCGCCACCGGATCGGTCACCGCCTCGAGCGTATGGGAGAGCCCGTCGAGCGACACGTCGGCGAGCAGGGGCACCCCCAGGTCGCGGGCGGCCGACTCGCACTGCTCACGGCGGGCGGCGTACTGGCCGTCGACGAGCGCGTGATGGGCCCGCGTGTCGATGATGAGCAGCTCCTGCTCGAACGGTACATACGCCACGTCCATGGTGCGGCAGTCGAGCTCGAGGGCGTGTCCGGCTCGTCCACGCAGCGACGCGGCCTGGTCCATCCCACCCGTCGGTGCTCCGACCACCTCGTTCTCGGCTCGCTGACATGCCGTGGCCAGCTCGCGTCGACCGGCGTCGTCACCCCCGAGACCGAGACCACACAGCTCGTCGATGGCCAGCGCGACACTGGCTTCGAGCGCAGCCGAGCTCGACAGCCCGGCGCCGGAGGGCACGTCGGAGGTCAGGGCGATGTCGGCTCCCGCGATGACATGGCCCGCCTGCTCCAGAGCCCAGAACACCCCGGCCACGTAGGCCGCCCAGCCACTCGGGCTTCCCGGGCCGATGTCGTCGAGCGCGACGCGCTCGACCCCCGACTCGCCCGAGATGACGTGCACCATCCGGTCGTCACGGCGTCGCACCGCAGCGTGCGTTCGCTGGGGGATGGCCATCGGCAGGCAGAGGCCCCCGTTGTAGTCGACGTGCTCGCCGATCAGGTTGACCCGGCCCGGGGCCGACCACACCCCCTCGGGCGGAGCGGCATACGTGGCCGTGAACAAGGCGACGGCGGCGGAGGTCAGCTCGCTGGGTGGGGTGCTCATGCTGCCTGATGATGGCACGTCGACGGGTCTTTGGCGCTCGCTGGCGGTCTGGTAGCGACCGAGTGAGTGACAGTGCACCGACATGGGTCAGAATGCATGCCATGCCCGACGACACGATGACCGCGCCAACCATGCCGCCGCGCAGCCTCTCGGGGATGCAGCCGACCAGCGACTCGCTGCACCTCGGCAACTACATCGGCGCGCTGGTCGAGTGGGTGCGTCTGCAGCAGACCCATGATGCGTTCTACTTCGTGGCCGACCTGCACGCCCTCACGGTGGCGCCCGACCCGGCGGTGCTGCGCGAGCGAACGCGCCTGACTGCTGCCCAGTTCATCGCCGGCGGCGTCGACCCCGGGCGGTCGGTGCTCTTCGTGCAGAGCCATATCGCCGCACACACCGAGCTCTCGTGGGTGCTCAGCTGTCTCACGGGGTTCGGCGAGGCCGGGCGGATGACGCAGTTCAAGGACAAGTCGGCCAAGGGCGCCGGGCCCAACGTCGGGCTGTTCACCTACCCGGTGCTTCAGGCGGCCGACATCCTCGTCTACGACGCCGACGTCGTGCCGGTGGGAGAGGACCAGCGTCAGCACCTCGAGCTCTCACGCGACCTCGCAGCCCGGTTCAACGCCCGGTTCGGTGACACGCTGGTCGTGCCCTCGGTGCACATCATGCGGGCCACGGCCAAGATCCAGGACCTGCAGACCCCGACGGCGAAGATGAGCAAGTCGGCCGTCAGTGACGCAGGGCTCATCAGCCTGCTCGACGAGCCATCGCGCATCGTCAAGAAGATCAAGTCGGCGGTGACCGACACCGGCCGTGAGATCCGCTTCCACGAGACCGAGAAGCCGGGCGTGTCCAACCTCCTCTCGATCCACTCCGCCCTGTCGGGCACGCCGATCGCCAGCCTCGAGTCCACCTTCGACGGCCGCGGCTACGGCGACCTGAAGAAGGAGGTTGCCGAGGTCGTCGTCGAGACCGTCACGCCGTTCCGCAACCGCACCCTCGAGCTGATGGCCGACCCGGCCGAGCTCGACCGCATCCTGGCCGACGGCGCAGACCGGGCTCGCGCCATCGCCGAGGCCACCGTGCGCCGGGTCTACGACAAGGTGGGGCTGCTGCCGCGGGCCTGACCGATGCCGGTCCGAGCTGGCGTGGTCGGTCCAGACACCGGCTCGTCATTCGATACGGTTTGAGGGTGAATCACGAGCGACCGACCACGATCGGTGTATCGATCCCGGTCCCGCCACCCCACGGGAAGTTCCTCCAGTCGCGCCGGGCCGACTTCGGCGACCAGTCGGCGTGGCAGATCCCCGCTCACATCACCCTGCTGCCGCCCACCGAGGTCGACGCCACCACCTACGCGGCGTTCCTCGACCACTGCGCGGCGGTCGCTGCCGCCGAGCCGGCTTTCGATGTCGTGCTGCGCGGCACGGGCACGTTCCGACCGCTCTCAGACGTCGTCTTCATCCAGGTGGCCCAGGGGGTCTCGGCGTGCGAGGCGCTGGAGATGTCGCTGCGCTCCGGCCCGGTCATGCGGGCCCTCGACTTCTACTACCACCCGCACGTCACGGTTGCGCACGACGTCACTCCGGCCCAGCTCGACCGGGCCTTCGACGAGCTGGCGAGCTTCTCGGTGACCTTCGAGGTCACCACTTTCCACCTCTACGAGCTCGGCGCCGATGGCGTCTGGCGCCCCAAGCACGAGTTCGAGCTGGCTCGGCGCAGCACGTCATGACCGCCCTGAAGAAGCTGTGGCAGGCCATCACGCGTCACCGCCCCTACACGGCCTACCAGCGCTACGGCGAGGCGAACGGCAACCTGCTGGCCTCGGGGGTGGCCTACTACTCCTTCTTCTCCGTGTTCCCGGCCATCGCGTTGGCGTTCACGGTCTTCGGCTTCGTGCTGCAGGGCCGGCCTGACCTGCTCAACGCGATCGCCGACCAGCTGAACAACACCTTCCCGAACATGATCCGCACGCCGAGCAACCAGGACGGCTTCATCGGGATCTCGACACCGACCTCGACCGCCCTGACGATCACCGGCCTCGTGGCCCTGGTCACCCTGCTGCTCGCCGGCCTCGGCTGGATCGGCGCCCTGCGCACCGGCATCCGCGCTGTGTTCGGGCTCGGCGCCTCGCCCGGCAACCCGGTGCTGACGAAGCTGCGTGACCTCGGCGTGCTTGCTGCCCTCGGTATCGGCATCGCCGTCTCGGCGGCCGTCTCGAGTATTGCGGGCGGGCTGACCGAACAGGTCGCCGGCGTCGTGGGCCTCGGTGACAGCGAGTGGCTGGTGACCGTAGTGGGGTTGCTGCTCGGTGTCGCCTTCGACGCCGGGCTGATGGTGCTGATGATCAGGGTGCTCTCCGGCGTGCCTCTGCCGTGGCACAACGTGCGCGACGGGGCGATCTTCGGCGCCGTGCTGCTCGGCCTGCTGAAGTACTTCGGGGTGGCCCTCATCGCCAACGCCACCAAGAACCCACTGCTGGGCGCGGTCGCGGTCGCAGTCGGCCTGCTCTTCTGGCTCAACCTGATGGCGCGGGTGATCCTGCTGTCGGCGGCCTGGGCCGCCACCCGCGTTGACATCGCGACCATCGTCAGCGGTGAGGCGGTCAACCCCTTCGCCCGGGTCGTGCGTCCAGCCTTTGTGGCCCCGCTGACGGCCGGCGACGACACCACCCTCGTGCCGTACGCCGGTGGACCGCCGCGCGTCGATCCGACCTCTCTACCCGCCGCCGGTGCCGCCGCCTCCCCATCCGGTCCGAGCCGTGCCGCTGACCGGGTGAGCATGGCGGCGGGCGCCGTTCTCGGCGCCGTGGCCGCCATCGCCCTGTCGGGGTGGCGCCGCTTGCGGCGGCGCTGAAGACCCGCCAGCACGAAGACCTCCGGGTGTCGCAGCTCAGAACCCGGCGGACGTCTGTCTGCGACGCCCTCGACGAGAGGTCAGCCGGCGCGCCAGCAGCACGAGCCCCACGAGCACCCCCAGCCAGGCCGTGCCCATCACGATCGCCACGACGGTGCCCGAGGCCCCGACCGATGCTGTCTCTCCGGGAGGTTTCGCGGCATCCACCGCCACGGCCAGCGGCGCCGGCTCGCTGGTGCCACTGCTCGGCACGACGGGCGGGGTGCTGGTCAACGGGGCGGGCACCGGCGATGGGCTGGTCGCGGGGCTCGGGGGCACGGCGGTGCCCGGTTTCACCAGCCGGCCCACGGGCCTGACCGTGCCCACGTGGGCGAAGCCCCAGTCGAGCAGGGCCGCCGTCGGCTGCCAGGCTCCGGTGACGCTGCCCATCTGCGTCACGATCAGGCGTCGACCTCCGCGGGTCGCGGCACCGATGAAGGTGTGCTGGGCCCGGTCGGTGCGACCGGGCTTGACCCCGATCGCCCCCGGGTAGTGCGTCAGCAGCGGGTTGATGTTGTAGATCTGAAACGCCGGCCAGACCTTGTGGGCCGGGTCGGTGCCGCCGGGAAACATCGCGGTGCGTTTCACCACGGTCTGGCGGAACGTCGGCAGCTTCATCGCGGCCCGCCCGATCAACGCCAGGTCGTAGGCACTCGAGCGCTGGTTGCCCTCGTCGAGCCCGCTCGGGTCGACGGTGACGGTGTCGAAGGCGCCGATCGCCTTCGCCTTCGCGTTCATGAGGGCTACCGTGCGGTCGTAGCCGCCCGCAGCATCGGCCAGGGCGTAGACCGCGTCGTTCGCCGAGAACATCAGCATCGCGTCGACGAGGTCGCCCACCGGGTAGGGGTTGCCGGCGATGATGCCGACCCGGGTTCCGGCCGCGGCCTGGGCGTCGGCCGTGGCCGTCACCTTTCGTCGTGGGTCGAGCCGGGGCAGCAGGGTCAGCGCGGTGAGGGTCTTGAGCGTGCTCGCCGGCCGCAACCACGCGTGCGGCGATTTCGCTGCGAGGATCTCACCGCTGTCGAGGTCGGCGATGACGTAGGAGACGTCGTAGACCTCAGGAGGGGGCGTGGCCCCGCGACCCAGGTCGACGATGACACCGGATGCCGCCAGCGCCGGCCCGCCGACCACCGTGGCCGTGTCGACGGGCGGAGCGATGAACGGGGTGGGGGGGACGGTGCGACACACGATCCGCCGGGGAGGGGTGGTCGAACGGGGCCGGGCGGTGGCGCCGACACGTGCGTTGCCGGTTGCTAGGACACCGGTCGTCGGGCCGGGTGGGAAGACTCGCGGCGTCAGTGTCACCCCGGCGGGCACGGTGGTCGGACGCTGCCAGGGCTGGCACGACGGGGTCGGCAGCGGCGTGGGGACCGGCGTGGTAGCGGCATCCGCCACAGGCACCAACAGGGCCAGTGAGAGGGTGAACGCGAGGGCAGCACCGACCAGCCCGGTGACGATGCCGGTCAGCGGGGGCCGGTGGGTGGGGCGGTCGACCATGATCGGGACAGAATAAGCACAGCCTTGCGCCATCAGCGAGGTACGACGCGCTCAGCGGCCGCCTCGCGTTCGTACCATTGCCGGGTAGGCGGTCGGTGTTTCGCTCCGTGGAGGCTGCCGCCCGGCTTGGTCAGTGCCCGTGCGTGAGGGCGTGACGCAGGTCCTTGTTGAGCTGGTTGATCACGTCGAGCGGGATCTCCTTGGGGCAGGCGTCGGAGCATGCTCCGACGTTCGTGCACCCGCCGAAGCCCTCGTGGTCATGCGTGCTCACCATCGACACGACGCGGGCGTCTCGCTCCGGTTGACCCTGGGGGAGCTCACCGAGGTGGGTGATCTTGGCGCCCATGAAGAGCATTGCCGACGCGTTGGGGCAGGCTGCCACGCAGGCGCCGCAGCCGATGCAGGCGGCGGCCATGAACGACCGGTCTGCGGCCGGCTTGGGCACCGGCACCGAGTGGGCCTCGGGGGCGGCGCCGGTGTTGGCGCTGATGAAGCCGCCCGCCTGGATGATGCGGTCGAAGCTGCTGCGGTCGACGACGAGGTCCTTGATGACGGGGAAAGCGTCGGCGCGCCACGGCTCGATGGTGATCTCCTCACCGTCGCTGAACGACCGCATGTGCAGCTGGCACGTGGTGGTGACCTCGGGGCCGTGGGCTCGGCCGGAGATCATCAGCCCGCAGGCGCCGCAGATGCCTTCTCGGCAGTCGGAGTCGAAGGCGATCGGCTCGTCGCCGCGAGCGTTCAGCTGCTCGTTGAGCACGTCGAGCATCTCGAGGAAGGACATGTCCTCGGAGATGTCGGTGACCGGGTAGGTGTGCATTGCGCCCTTGGCCGAGGGGCCGGTCTGGCGCCAGATCTTGAGGGTGAGGTTCATTGCGTGATCACTTGTAGCTCCGCTGCTTCAGCTGGATGAATTCGTAGGTCAGGTCTTCTTTGTGCAGCACGGGCGTGCCGTTCTCGCCGCCCCATTCCCAGGCCGCCACGTAGGCGTACTCGTCGTCGTGGCGCAGTGCTTCACCCTCGTCGGTCTGCGACTCGGTGCGGAAGTGGCCACCGCACGACTCGCGCCGGTGCAGGGCGTCGATGCACATCAGCTCGCCCAGCTCGAGGAAGTCGGCGACCCGGCCGGCCTTCTCGAGGCTCTGGTTGAGGGTGTCAGCGGCGCCGAGCACGCGCACGTTGCGCCAGAACTCCTCGCGGAGGCTGCGAATGAGGTCGATCGCCTTGAGCAGGCCCTCCTCCGAGCGTTCCATGCCGCAGTACTCCCAGACGATCTGCCCGAGCTCCTTGTGGAAGGAGTCGACCGAGCGGTCACCGTTGATCGAGAGGAACTTCTGCACGCGAGACTCGACGGAGGCGCGGGCCGCAGCGACGGCGTCGTTCTGCTCGTCGATCGCGGGGAAGGGGCCCTTGGCCAGGTAGTCGCGGATCGTGTTGGGCAGCACGAAGTACCCGTCGGCGAGGCCCTGCATGAGGGCTGATGCGCCGAGTCGGTTGGCGCCGTGATCGGAGAAGTTGGCCTCGCCGGCGACGAACAGTCCGGGAATGCTCGACTGCAGGTCGTAGTCGACCCAGAGCCCACCCATCGTGTAGTGCACCGCCGGGTAGATGCGCATCGGCACCTCGTAGGGGTTCTCACCGGTGATGCGCTGGTACATGTCGAAGAGGTTGCCGTACTTCTCGGCGACCGCAGCCTGCCCGAGGCGGTCGATCGCCTCGGCGAAGTCGAGGTACACGCCGCGCCGGAAGTCGCCGACCTTCGGGCCCACCCCACGACCCTCGTCGCACATGTTCTTCGCCTGCCGGGAGGCGATGTCACGCGGCACCAGGTTGCCGAAGCTGGGGTAGAGCCGCTCGAGGTAGTAGTCGCGGTCACCTTCGGCGATCTCGCGGGGGTCCTTGTCGCAGTCGTCGGCGCTCTTCGGCACCCAGATGCGTCCGTCGTTGCGCAGCGACTCGGACATCAGCGTGAGCTTGCTCTGGTGGTCACCGGACACGGGGATGCAGGTCGGGTGGATCTGCGTGTAGCAGGGGTTCGCGAAGTGTGCGCCCTTACGGTGCGCGCGCCACGACGCCGTCACGTTGCACCCCATGGCGTTCGTGGAGAGGTAGAAGACGTTGCCGTACCCACCGCTGGCCAGCACCACGGCATCCGCGAGGTGGGTCTCGATCTCACCGGTCACAAGGTCGCGGGCGATGATGCCGCGGGCGCGGGGGCCGGAGCCGTCGTCAGCGACGATGATCTCGAGCATCTCGTGCCGCGGGTGCATCTCGACGGTCTTGGCTGCGATCTGGCGCTCCAGGGCCTGGTAGGCCCCGATGAGCAGCTGCTGGCCGGTCTGACCCCGAGCGTAGAAGGTGCGCGAGACCTGCACGCCGCCGAAGCTGCGGTTGTCGAGCAGACCGCCGTACTCGCGTGCGAACGGCACACCCTGGGCGACGCACTGGTCGATGATGTTCGTGCTGACCTCGGCGAGGCGGTAGACGTTGGTCTCGCGTGAGCGGTAGTCGCCCCCCTTCACGGTGTCGTAGAAGAGGCGGTAGACCGAGTCGCCGTCCTCCTTGTAGTTCTTGGCCGCGTTGATGCCGCCCTGAGCGGCGATGGAGTGAGCGCGCCGTGGGGAGTCCTGGTAGCAGAAGGACTTGACGTGATAGCCGGCTTCGCCGAGGGTCGCTGCGGCCGCTCCACCCGCCAGGCCTGTGCCGACGATGATGACCGACAGCTTGCGCCGGTTGGTCGGGTTGACCAGGGCCGCGTCGAACTTTCGCTGGGTCCACTTCTCGGAGATCGGGCCGGCGGGGGCCTTGCTGTCGACGATTGCGGCCCCGTCGGTGTAGAGGCCGTGCACGACGCCGGCGTTGGGCTCGGCCTCGCGGTCGGTCACCTCGGTGCGGTCGTGAGCCACGGTGGTCGTCGAGCTCTGCACGCTGGGCTTGGAGACGGTCTGGGTCATTGGTCAGTTTCCCTTGACGATGCCGAACAGGATGGCGAGGGGCGGAAGCATGAACCCCACGGATACGACCAGGGCCACGACGGTCGCAGTGGCCTGGGCTCGGGCACGAGCGCGGGGCGACACGGCCCAGCCGAGGGTCTGCGAGGCGCTCCACACCCCGTGCCACAGGTGCATGCCGAGCGCCACCATGGCGATGAAGTAGATGAGCACGACCCACCACACCTGGAAGCTCGAGATCACCAGGCGGCCCTCGCTGCCGTTCACAGCGCCCGAACCCACGTTGAACTTCAGGATGCTGAACTGCAGCAGGTGCCAGACGAGGAACGCGAGCAGGGCCACCCCGCCCCACCGCATCGTCTTGCTGCGCAACGTGACCCGCGCGGCCTCCTTGGCGACGTACCGAGTGGTGCGCGCGCCCTTCGCGCGGCTCCACAGGTAGAAGGCCGACCAGGCGTGCGCGACCAGGGCGATGACCAGCAGCGCTCTGAACAGCCAGAGGAACCCGCCGAAGGGCAGGATCGGCGTCAGCAGGGTTCGCAGGTGCAGGGCGTACTCGTCGAACGGCTCGATGCCCCCGAAGATCTTGAGGTTGCCGTACATGTGAACGAGGACGTAGAAGACGAACAGTGCGCCCGACAGTGCCATGAGCAGCTTCATGAAGACCGTGGTGCGACGTGCCGTCACCGGTCCCGCCTTTGGGAGAGTGTTGGTGGCCACGTTGTCAGCCTATCGGGGCGGGCCGCCGCACCCGGGGCCTACTCGCCGGTATGTGCTCCACTGTGACTTTTTGCACCATCCCTTCGTCCCCTCGGTGACCCTGTCTCTGGGGTCCGCTCGAACGGCGGGCGGGTCAGTGACTGTGGTCCGTCAACCTAGGGTGGTGGCCATGAACACCCCGAAGGCTGACCTCCCGGCGGCCAGGGCGCTCGACTGGTTCATGGACAAGTCGCTCGTGCTCGGCTACACGAAGATCGGGCCCATGGTGCGTCGCCACTGGTGGCCACCCGATCCGGCTCCTGACGCACTGGTCGGCGAGCATGTGCTGGTCACCGGAGGCAGTGGTGGTCTCGGTCTCGCGGCCGCCCGGGGGATGGCGCGGCTCGGCGCCACGGTGCACCTGACCGGGCGCGATGAGAAGCGGCTGAGCCAGGCCCAGGAGCGGTTGGAGCGCGACGTGCCCGGCGCCCTTGTCGAGCCGGTCGTGGCCGACATCAGCAATCTGGCAGAGACCCGCGAGTTCGCCCGCGCCTTCGCGGCGCGCATACCTCGGCTGCGAGCCCTGGTTCACAACGCGGGCGTGATGCCTCCCGAGCGAGTCACCACTGACGAGGGCCATGAGCTCGCATTGGCCACACACGTGCTCGGCCCGCAGGTTCTCACCTACGAGCTGGCCGACATCCTCGCCGGGGGGCGGGTGGTCGTCGTCACCTCGGGTGGCGCCTACGGGCAGCGACTCGACGCCGACGACCCGGAGTACACGCGGGCCGAGCGCTCGGGAACCTACTCGGGGGTGACCGCCTACGCGCGGACCAAGCGCATGCAGCTCGTGCTCACGGGGCAGTGGGCGGCCGACCTCGCCGGGCGGGGCGTGGTCGCGCACGCAATGCACCCCGGCTGGGCCGACACCCCAGGCGTCACCGACGGGCTCCCTCGGTTCGCCAAGGTGATGGCTCCGCTCCTTCGCGACGACGAGGGCGGCGCCGACACGGCGGTGTGGCTGGCGGCCACCGACGAGCCGATCGGCAACGGCGGGTTCTGGAACGACCGGCGCCGGCGCGCGACCCACTACGCCCCGATCGGGGTGGAGTCTGCTGCTGAGGTGCATCGTTTCTGGGCCTTCGTGTGCGGAGCCACCGGCACCGCCGACACGGTAGCCACGTCCTAGGCTGTCGGCGTGAAGATCACCGTGGTCGGTCTGGGATACGTCGGCCTGTCGAATGCCGTCGTGCTGGCGAAGCACAACGATGTCGTCGCGCTCGACATCGACGCCCACCGTGTCGAGCTGGTCAACCAGGGCCGTTCCCCGATCGTCGACCGCGAGCTCGAGGAGCATCTGGCCACGGGGTCCCTCTCGCTCAGGGCGACCACCGAGCTCGAAGACGCCTACGGCGGCGCCGATTTCGTGGTCGTCGCCACGCCCACGAACTACGACGAACGCACCAACTACTTCGACACCTCCTCCGTCGAGAGTGTCGTTGCGGATGCCGTGCGCCTGGCGCCCGGCTCGACGATCGTGATCAAGTCGACCGTCCCGGTGGGGTTCACAGCCGGTCTGGTGTCGCGGATGTCCGGTGCGCGGATCGTGTTCTCGCCCGAGTTCCTGCGCGAGGGCCAGGCCCTGCACGACAATCTCCATCCGAGCCGCATCGTGATGGGCTCGGACGCCCCGGAGGCCAAGGTGTTCGCCGACCTGCTCCTGCAGGGAGCCGACGAGCCGGCGCCCATCCTGTTCACCAGCCCGACCGAGGCCGAGGCGATCAAGCTGTTCGCCAACACCTACCTGGCCATGCGGGTCGCGTACTTCAACGAGCTCGACACCTACGCCGCCACCCACGGCCTCGCCAGCCGCGCGATCATCGAAGGGGTGGGCCTCGACCCGCGCATCGGCAACCACTACAACAACCCGTCGTTCGGGTACGGCGGGTACTGCCTGCCCAAGGACACCAAGCAGCTGCTGGCCAACTACGACCAGGTGCCGCAGACCCTGATCCGCGCGATCGTCGACTCGAACAGCACGCGCAAGGACTTCGTCGCGAGCGAGATCCTGGCCCGGCATCCCGACGTCGTCGGGTTCTACCGCCTCGTGATGAAAGAGGGATCTGACAACTTCAGGAGCTCGAGCATCCAGGGCATCATGAAGCGGATCAAGGCCAAGGGGGTCGAGGTGGTGGTGTACGAGCCGTCGCTGGCCGATGACACCTTCTTCCACTCCCGCGTGGTGCGCGACCTCGAGGAGTTCAAGGCCCTCTCGGAGGTCATCGTCGCCAACCGCTACGTCGACGAGCTCGCCGACGTGGCCGACAAGGTGTACACCCGAGACCTCTACCGTCGCGACTGACGGGCGCCGCCACCAGGCGTTTGCCGTGGCAGCGTTCGCCTGGGGTCGCTCAGGTCAGCTCGACCCTGCCGTCTCGGGTGAGCTGTTGGACGATCTGCTTGACCTCCTGCGCCCGCGCGGGCGTGGTGATGAGCAGGGCATCCTGGGTGTCGACAACCACGAGGTTCTCGACACCGATGAGGGCCACCAGCCGGCCACTCGTCGCGACCAGGCCGCAGGAGTCGATGGCCACCACGTCGCTGGGGGAGCCGATCACCCGCAGCCCAGGATGTCCGGCGAGCACCGCATCGTCACCGAGCAGGGTGCCCAGCGAGGCGTAGTCGCCGATGTCGTCCCAACCGATCGAGGCGGGCACGACGGCAACCCGACCGGCGGCGGCCGCGGGCTCGGCCACCGCATGGTCGATGGCGATCTTCGTGATCGTCGGCCACACGTCACGCATCCGGCGAGGGTCGCTCGCGATGGTGCGGAGGCTGGTCACCATCTCAGGATGTTCCTGGCCGAGCAGTTCGAGGAGAGTCGTGGCCCCCACGACGAACATGCCTGCGTTCCAGCGGTACTCACCGCTCTCGAGGTAGCGGCGAGCGGTGTCGACATCAGGTTTCTCGACAAACTCGTCAACCCTCCGTCCGGTCGGCGCGCCGGCCACACCGAGGTCGGCACCCAACCGGATGTAGCCGAAGCCGGTGGCCGGATGCGTAGGTACGATACCGATGGTCACCAGCTCACCTCGGCGAGCCAGCACGACCGACTCCTCGACCGCGCGACGAAACCCCACGGTGTCGGTGATCACGTGGTCTGCCGCGAACGAGCCGAGAACGGCCTCCGGATCCCGGCGCTCGAGGATCGCAGCGGCCAGCCCGATGGCCGGCATCGAGTCACGGGGTGAGGGCTCGGCCACGACTGCGTCACGGCCGAGCATCGGCAGCTGCGCTCGCACGGCATCCTCGTGGGCGGCGCCCGTGACGACCAGCATCCGCTCGCCGACGAGGGGCTCGAGCCGCGACCACGTGGCCCGCAGAAGCGACTGCCCCGACCCGGTCAGGTCGTGCAGGAACTTGGGCGAGTGCCGCCGAGACATCGGCCACAGCCGGGTACCGGCGCCGCCGGCCGGGATGACGGCCCACAGTCCGTCGATGTGCTCGCTCTCGCTCATGACAGAACCGTACCGACTCGGGCGGCCGCGAAAGCCGGTCGATCGTCGGTCGCCCGCACCGGGGGGGCAGTCACCCGAAGGGAAGATCCCGTCGGCGCAGACCCTCGAGGCCGACGGCCGCGCACAGTGCGGCCACCCCGAGCAGCACGAGCGAGGCGCCGACCGCCGTCTCGCCGCCGGGAAGCGACGGGAGGTGTGCGAACGGTGAGAGCCCGCTCACGACAGAAGGTAGCCCGAGGAGGTCGCCGAACTCGCCGAGGGTGAAGAAGGCGATGAGGACCGCCCAGGACACCCCGGTGAACCGCGGCGCCACGCCGATCAGCACGGCAGCCACCGCTATGCACACCCATACGGCCGGCAGGGTCGACAGGGCGGCCCCGCTGAGTCGGCCGATCGAGCCGGCCACGTCACCGGTTCGGCCCGAGTCCAGGGCGCCGGCGACGACGCCGAGGCAGGCCATCAGTACGGCCGTGCCGGCCATCGCCACCACGAGGTGCTCCAGGGCCCAGCGTCGGCGCGGCACTGCCGTCGCCAGCACCGCCTCGGCCCGGCCCGCCGTCTCTTCCGTGCGCAACCGCGTCACGAGGGAAATGCCGAGGGCAGCCGCCGCGACGGCCGCGACGTGGATCTCGGTGGCGAAGAAGGTGTCGACGATGCTGCCGTCACTGCCACCCATCTTCCTGAGCAGGTCGGCCGTCTCGGGGGAGTCGAGGAACGACTGCACATTGCCGGCGAGAGAGCCCACCACTGCGCCCAGCACGACGAAGGCGACGAACCAGCCGGCGAGGGTTCCGCGCGCGAGTCGCAGCGTCAGTGCGAGGCTGCTGTGTAGTCGGCCGCGCGCGGGGCCGACCCGGCTCGGCAGAATGCCGGCACCGAGGTCGCGGCGGCTCTGCAGCACGAAGGCTCCGACGAGCAGCGCCGCGTAGGCGACCAGGCCCACCGCGAGCAGCCAGAAGCGGTTCGCACCGTAGGGCGCCACCTTCTCGCCCCATCCGAGGGGTGAGAGCCAGGTGAGCAGGTGGAGGGGGCTGTCGTCAGCCGCCACGTCACCGAGCGCCCTGAGCAGGTAGGCAAGGGCCAGGGCGCCCAAGGCGAATCCAGCTGTGCCACGGGCTGTCTCGGTCAGCTGTGCAGCGACGGCAGTAACACCGACCCAGGTCAGGCCCATGACGATCCACGAGACGCCGAGGGCGACCGAGCCGGTGCGGTCGAGGCCCGCCGCGATCGCACCCACCATGGTCAACAGCGCGGTTCCGAGCACCGCTGCAGTGCCGAGCAGCACGGCGGCGGCAAGGGGAGCCCGCCGACCGATGGCCCCGGCCCCCAGCAGCTCTAGCCTCCCCTCCTCCTCCTCGGTGCGGGTGTGTCGCCTCACCACGACGTAGGCCAGCAGGCACAGGAACACCGCACCGGTCAGGATGGTCTTGAAGGTCGCGAACGAGTCGAGCGACTCACTGGTGATGGGCCCGTAGAGCGCCGTCAGGGCAGGGTTGGCCAAGACCGCCCTGAGGGGCGCGAGCGCGGCTGACTCGTCGGGGTAGAGCGCCACCGTCGCCTGGGCCGAGCCCGCGACGACGACGACGAGCGCCAGGGCGCTGGTCGGGATGAGCACCCGGTCACGGCGGGCGGCCAGGCGCAGCAGCGAAGCGGTGCCAGACAGTCCGGTCATCGCGGACCCGCCACCTCAGGAGTGCGGTACTGCTCCATGAAGAGCTCCTCGAGGGTCGGGGGAGCGCTGGTCAGCGTGCGGATGCCGTGCCGCCCGAGCCTTTCGAGCAGGGCGCCCAGGTGGGCCGTCTCGACCGTGCAGTGCAGCTCATGGTCGGTGATGACGAGGTCGACGACCCCAGACAGGTCGGCAAGATCGGTCTCGGCCACCGGTCGCTCCAGGCCGGCCCCCACCGTGGTGCGGGCCAGGTGACGAAGTTGTGACAGGGTGCCCGACTCGACGTTGCGCCCCTCCCGGATGATGCTGACCCGGTCACACAGCGACTCGACCTCACCGAGGATGTGGCTGGAGAGCAGCACGGTGCCGCCGCCGTCACGAAAGTCGCGAACGGCCTCGCGGAACACCGCTTCCATGAGCGGGTCGAGACCCGATGTGGGTTCGTCGAGGATGAGCAGCTCGACGTCTGAGGACAGGGCTGCGACAAGAGCGACCTTCTGCCGGTTGCCCTTTGAGTACGTGCGGCTCTTCTTGGTGGGGTCGAGAGCGAAGCGTTCCAGCAGCTCGGCGCGGCGCCTCTCGTCGAGGCCGCCACGGAGGTTGCCGAGCAGGTCGATCACCTCGCCGCCGCTGAGGTTGGGCCACAGGGCGACGTCACCCGGCACGTACGACAGGCGTCGGTGCAGTGTCTCCACGTCGCGCCTCGGGTCGCCCCCCAGTAGCGAGACTGCTCCAGAGTCGGCGCGCATCAGGCCGAGCAGAATCCTGATCGTCGTCGACTTACCGGCTCCGTTCGGGCCGAGAAAGCCGTGGATCTCGCCCGTGTCCACCTCGAGGTCGAGGCCGTCGAGCGCCTTTGTGCGCCCGAATGTCTTGCGAAGGTCGACCACCTGGATCGCTGAGGTCATGCGTTCCAGAGTACACTTCATTCACTAGATTCTGAATCTTAATAAGAAGACGATATGCTGCGTGCAGTCGTACATGAGGAGGCGATCGTGGGCGCAGCCCGACGAGCGGCAGCCCGAACTACCAGGCCCGCGGTCGACGGCCTTGGCCGAGACGAGGGAGCAGTCTCCGCCTACGTCGAGCGGTTCGGTAACACGCTCACCGAGGCGGGGATCCCACGACTTGCCTCGCGCGTGTTCGCCCAGCTGCTGGCCGACGACGACGGTCGGATGACCGCCGCCGAGCTCACTGAGTCGCTTGAGGTCAGCCCCGCTGCCATCTCTGGTGCGGTGCGCTACCTGACCCAGGTGTCGATGATCGGCAAGGAGCGTGAGCGGGGTTCTCGCCGCGACGTCTACGTCGTGCACACCGACGCGTGGCACGAGGCCATCATGCGCCGCGACCACCTCTTGGGCCAGCTGTCTTCGGGCATGCAGGCAGGGGTCGACGCGGTGGGGGGAATGCGCACTGCGCCGGGCCAGCGGCTTCGCCTCTCGATCGAGTTCCTGGACTTTGTGGCCGAGTCGATGGCCACGATGAGCATCGAGTGGGATCGGCGAAAGGCCGATATCGTCGCCGGCTGGCCACCGTCCTGACGACGCTCGCGTGACGAGCGGAACGATGATGCGGTCGGATGCCGTGCTGCTGGGCTTGGTGGGGCGTCAAGGATGGACCTGACGCAACCCACTGGTGGGTAGTGGTCGTGGGGCACGATGCTGCGTCGCTCATCACTATCCACGGTCCGGGCGAAGGGGTAGTACGCGGCTTGCTGCCGTTGCGGCCATACGTCCTGTGAAGCGGATGAGCGCCGGCATCCTGTTTTCGTAATAGGCCGAGTGCACCGACCAACGCGCACGGGAGAAGCCGTCGAACTCGGTAGACGACATCCCAAGCCTCGCGGTCCCGAGCGCTGCCAGCGGCGCCGCCCGTACGAAACTGGCCACTCGACTGTGGTGGGAGCCACCCCATAGTCGAGTGGCCAGTTTCGTACGGGACAACATCGAGTGGCGAGCTTCGTACCGAGCGATCGTCATGGCCAGTCGGTTGCGAGGACTCTGGTCGGGCTCGGCCTACACTTCGTGGTTATGGTCGGGCAGCTCTTCGATGCCAGTGAGCGAGCGCAACTGTGCGACCTGCTGGATGAGCTCGGTCCTGACGCACCAACCCTGCTCGCGCCCTGGACGTCTCGTGACCTCGCCGCGCACCTGGTCCTGCGCGATCTCGATCGCCTGGCAGGCCCCGGGCTTGTCCTGCCCGGTTGGTGGGGCCGCTTCGCCGAAGGGCGAACACGAGCCCTGGCATGCAGAGACTTTCCCTGGCTCGTTGACACGATCCGCTCCGGACCGCCGCCAGGCTTCTTCCGGGTCGGATGGGTGCGTCGCGGACCCAACCTCAACGAGTTCTTCGTCCACCATGAGGACGTACGCAGGGCCAACGGTCGCGGTCCTCGACGCAACGAACCTGCGATGGACGAGGCCCTGTGGAAGAACGTTCAGCTCGCCCCGTGGTTCCTCACACGGCGACTACGTGGTGCAGGCCTGGAGTTGCACTGGGCAGGAGCGGTGAAGACCCTCACCGCACGGCGAGGGCGACCCATCGCCCGCATCACCGGCCCGCCCGGCGAACTGCTCCTGTACCTCTTCGGCCGCCAACGCGCGGCACACGTTGAGCTGGACGGGTCTCCCGCCGCCGTCGAAGCGGTGCGACACGCGCGGTTCGGGATGTAGCAAGACCAGCAGGCGTTGGCGCTGGGTCTGCCTGATTGTGCCTTGGCCTCCTCCCAGCATGCTCACTGGCCGCGGACAGTGAACACGGTCATAGGTTGGGCATATGGGGAGCGGAGTCGTGGGCCTGGCCCAAACCCCTGGGCAGCTGCGGCTCGGTGCCGCCTTCATGCTCGCCCGGGTCTGGCTGAGACGCCTGTATCTCCACCCGAAGAGCGGTCAGCTCGTCGGTATGGACTCCACCCGCCGCGTTTTCGGCGGCAACCTCCGCAAGTACCTCCTGGCCAGCGACGCCGGCGTCTGCCGCACCCCTTGGTGCGACGCTCGCATCCGCCACCTCGACCATATCCACGACCACGCCCAAGGCGGGCCCACCACCGCCACCAACGGCCAAGGGTTGTGCAGTACGCGGGCCTCGACGTGATTCGTCGGCGTTCCGGGCTGTCGCTCGAGACCACCGTCGACCAGCTGCTCGACCGCGAGCGTCGCGTGCGCTGCACCCACACCAAACAGCTCCCCGGCTTCACCGCCCGCACCCTCGAAACTCGACAACCCGGCGCACCACACCTCGTCGAGCTCACCACCCCACCGGACACACCCACCAATCCACGCCGCCACCCCTCATCCCCTTCGAGCGCTACCTCACCGACCTCGTCGCCGGCTGAACCTCATGACGCACTCACCTGGGCCAGATGCGTCAAGCGCATGGTGGCCAGCGGCTCCGGAACCACGATGGGCGAGGCCGGCATCATGAAAGTGCCTGGACGGAGGGCCATTTCACTGCTGATGCGTGCTGGCTTCGTCCCACGCCGCGAGGATGCGGTCGGCTGCGGCCGGGGCCGACAGCTCTCCCAAGAGCACGGCCTCGCGCACCTCGCCTCGCACGCGCTCCACGCCCGCAGAATGGAGCAACCTCCGGTCAAGCTCGTCGCGCACCAGCGCCCAGGCGAGGTCGAGCTGCTGCGCGGCACGACGCCGGGCGATACCAGCCGGCCCGACGTATTCACGGTGGGCCAGCACCTTCTCCCAGACGTGCGTCACCCCGACGTCGGTCAAGGCGGAGCAGGTGACCACAGGGGGTGCCCACTCGGCCGGCCCGTGCACGAGGCGCAGGGCGCCGGCGAGCTGGCGAGCGGCTACCTTCGCCTCGTTCTCCCGCTCCTCGTCGGCCTTGTTCACGGCAACAACATCGGCAATCTCGACGATGCCCTTCTTGATGCCCTGCAGCTGGTCACCGGTGCGCGCCAACGTGAGGAAGAGAAACGTGTCGACCATTCCGGCCACGGTCACCTCCGACTGCCCGACCCCCACCGTCTCGACGATGACGACGTCGTGACCGGCGGCCTCGAGCACCGACATGGCCTGTGCGGTGGCCCGGGCCACTCCGCCGAGGGTGCCGGCCGACGGCGAGGGACGGATGAAGGCTCGGGGGTCGGCGGCCAAGGCGGCCATCCGGGTCTTGTCACCGAGCACCGAACCGCCCGTACGCACCGACGACGGGTCGACGGCGAGCACACCGACGCGGTGTCCGTTGGCGAGCAGGTGCCGCCCCAACGTCTCGATGAAGGTCGACTTCCCGACGCCGGGCACCCCCGAGATCCCCACCCGAACGGTGAGCGACGTGCTGGCCGTCCCGTCTCTGCTCGCCGGATGGCCTGACGCGGCCAGCCGCTCGAGCAGCACCCGGGCGGCGGTTCGGTGGTCGTCACGCCTCGACTCGACGAGGGTGATCGCCCGGGCGATATCGGCCCGGTTGCCGGCGACCACACCCGACACGAGGGCGTCGACGTCGACGGCTGCGCGGCGACGAGGTCCCACGGACCCGACAGGACGGTCCGGGTGGGCGGCATCCGGTATGCCGTCGGGTGGGTCGCTGGAGGAGGCGGGATCGTCGGAGGTCATGAAGTGCTCACTCGCCCAGTCGGGTCGTGAGCTTGGCAAGCAGGTCGAGCGCGGAGTCGGCGATGACCGAGCCAGGGGGGAACACGGCGGCCGCGCCCATCCGCTTGAGCGTCGGCACGTCGGCCGGGGGAATCACGCCCCCGATGACGATCATGATGTCGGGACGGCCCAGGTTGGCGAGGGCCGCCTTGAGGGCGGGCATCAGCGAGAGGTGTCCGGCCGCGAGCGAGCTCACCCCGACGACGTGAACGTCGGCGTCGACGGCCTGCTGCGCCACCTCCTCGGGGGTGGAGAACAACGGGCCCACGTCGACGTCGAAGCCGAGGTCGGCAAAGGCAGTGACGACCACCTTCTGACCGCGGTCGTGACCGTCCTGGCCCATCTTGGCCACGAGGATGCGCGGACGGCGGCCTTCCTGCCGCTCGAACTCGGCCGTCGCCGCCAGCACGGCCTCGAACTTGCCGTCTGCGGCATGGCTCGCCTCATCGCGGTACACACCGCTGATCGTATGGATGACGGCGCGGTGGCGCCCGTAGACCTTCTCGAGCGCGTCGGAGATCTCGCCGACCGTCGCCTTGGCCCGAGCAGCGTCGACGGCGAGCCCGAGCAGGTTTCCCTCGAGTGAGCCATGCCTGGGGCCGGCTGCGGCCGAAGCGGTCAGCGCCTCGAGGGTCACCCGAACCTGCTCGTCGTCGCGTTCGGCCCGCAAGCGCACCAGCTTGGCCACCTGCTGGCGGTAGACCGACTCGCCTTCCACCTTCTTCACCTCCACGGGGTCATCGGTCTCGAGCCGGTAGAGGTTGATCCCGATCACCTTCTGAGCGCCCGAGTCGATGCGCGCCTGGGTGCGCGCCGCGGCCTCCTCGATACGCATCTTCGGGATGCCGGCCTCGATCGCCCGAGCCATCCCGCCGGCCGCCTCCACCTCCTCGATGTGCGACCACGCCCGGGTCGCGAGGTCATGGGTGAGCCGCTCGACGTAGAACGATCCGGCCCACGGGTCGATGATGTTCGTCGTACCCGACTCCTGCTGAAGCAGCAGCTGGGTGTTGCGCGCGATCCGGGCCGAGAAGTCGGTCGGCAGAGCGAGGGCCTCGTCGAGCGCGTTGGTGTGCAGCGACTGCGTGTGACCCTGGGTGGCCGCCATGGCCTCGATGCAGGTGCGCTGAACGTTGTTGAACACGTCCTGGGCCGTGAGCGACCAACCGCTCGTCTGGCAGTGGGTACGCAGCGACAGCGACTTCGGGTTCTTCGGTTCGAACTGGGCGACGAGGCGGGCCCAGAGGGCTCGAGCGGCGCGCAGCTTCGCCACCTCCATGAAGAAGTTCATGCCGACCGCCCAGAAGAACGACAGGCGGGGTGCGAAGTGGTCGATGTCGAGCCCGGCGGCCAGCCCGGCCCGGATGTACTCGACGCCGTCGGCCAGGGTGTAGGCCAGCTCGAGGTCGTTCGTCGCCCCGGCCTCCTGGATGTGGTACCCCGAGATGGAGATCGAGTTGTAGCGCGGCATTCGGGCGGCCGTGTAGGCGAAGATGTCGGAGATGATCCGCATGCTCGGCGCCGGGGGGTAGATGTAGGTGTTGCGAACCATGAACTCCTTGAGGATGTCGTTCTGGATCGTCCCCATGAGCTGTTCCGGCTTCACCCCCTGCTCCTCCGCCGCGGCGATGTAGAGCGCGAGAACCGGCAGCACCGCGCCGTTCATCGTCATCGACACCGACATCTCGTCAAGCGGGATGCCGTCGAAGAGGGTTCGGGCGTCGTAGATCGAGTCGATGGCCACCCCGGCCATCCCGACGTCGCCGCGCACCCGCGGGTGGTCGGAGTCGTAACCTCGATGGGTGGCGAGGTCGAAGGCCACCGACAGGCCCTTCTGCCCGGCCGCCAGGTTGCGGCGGTAGAACGCGTTGCTCTCCTCGGCGGTCGAGAAGCCCGCGTACTGGCGCACGGTCCACGGCTGGGTCGTGTACATCGTCGGGTAGGGCCCGCGCAGGAACGGACGCAGACCGGGCCACGTGTCGAGCGCGTCCAGGCCGGCGGTGTGCTCGGGGCCGTAGACGGGCAGCACGTCGATGCCCTCGGGCGCCGTCCAGGTCGCGTCACCGTGGGCCACCGTGCCGGCGCCGACCTCGAGGGGAGTCTCGCTCTTTAGCGACAGGCCGGCGAAGCTCTTCGGGACCGTCATGCCAGCTTCTCCCTCGTTCTGCGCAGCATGGCCAAGGCGTTCACGCCGACCGCCGCGTGGTCATCGACCAGGTCGGCAGCCACCGTGCCCGGGCCCGGCCGCCCGGCCAGCACGACCCACCGGGCCCCGGCTGCCCTCAGTGCGTCGACCGCCTCGGCGCCGTACTGCGCGTACGCGGCGTCGGTGCCGCACAGGCACACCACGGGTTGGCCGTCGTAGGCCGCGAGCAGCGACTCGACGCCGTCGGTCGGTCCGGACAAGACGACGGGAACGCCACCGGCCCCGAAAAGATTGGTGGCAAAGGTGGCTCGGGCCGTGTAGGCCGCAATGGTGCCAAGGGTGGCCAGGAACACCGGGGCTTCGACCGGCTCGTCACGCAGCTCCTCGAAGGCCCACCCGTAGCGCCGCACCTTTGGCGCCGTCGGGTCGGCAGCGCGTTCGAGCACCGGCTCGCCGGGGTTGGGAAACTCGCTGAGCCCGGTGATCGGCCGTCGTCGATAGGCGACGTCGTCGTCACGGCGAGCCGCGACCTCGGCGATGCGGGCGACGAGCGAGCCGTCGTCGATGGTGGCCTCCACGCCGCCATCGCCCTCGATGCGAACGAACTCGGCCCAGGCGGCCTGCGCCAGGTCGTTGGTGAGCCGCTCGATGGCGTAGGAGCCACCGACGGGGTCGAGCACCGCAGCCACGTGCGACTCCCACACCAGCAGGGACGAGGTGTTGCGAGCATTCCGTCGCCCCAGGCTGCTCGGCTGGCCGAGACCGGAGTCGAACGGGAGCACGGTGACCGCGTCAGCGCCGCCGACGCCCGCCGCAAAGGCCGCGACGGTCGTTCGCAGCATGTTGACGTAAGGGTCTCGGTTGCTCGTCATCGCGCGGCTCGTCACGGCGTGCTGACGCTGCGCGGCGGCCTCCGGCGGCGCCTGGGACAGCTCGGCGACCCGGGCCCAGAGTCGTCGTGCGGCCCGAAGCTTGGCGATCGTGGCGAACTGCTCGACCGTCGCTGCGTAGCGAAACTCCATCAGGGCCAATGCCTGGTCGACCGGCCAGCCGGCTGCGGTCAGGGCCCGGAGGTAGGTTGCGCCGACCGCAAGGGAGTAGCCCAGCTCCTGGCCGTCAGACGCGCCGAGGTCGTGCACCGCGGTGGCGTCGACGACGACGGCGAGCAGGTCGTGCCCGCGGGCGAGGCCGGCCACGGCCGAAACCGTCTCCGCCGTCTGACCAGTGGGTGGGCTGCCGCCACGCAGTCGTACTGCGACCGGGTCGGAGCCGAGGTTGGTGCCGGGGGCTGGGGTGGTGCCCCGCTCAACCAACAGGTCGGTGAGGGCCGTGGCGGCGCCGACCGGGTCGGCGGGGGAGTCGAGCACCACGGGCGCCAGGTCGAGCAGCACGTCCTGTAGCGCTTCGTCCAGGTCGCTGGGCGAGAGCGGGCCACCGACGGTGAGCCACAGCGAGGTGGCTCCACCCTCGAGATCGAGGAGCGCGGCTTCCCGAGTGGCGTCGGCCGTCATTCCCCCGAGGTGGCAGCGGATGTCCCACCCGGGTGCTGGCCGAGTCGCCAACCGGCCTCTCGTGTAAGGAAACCGACCGGGCGCGGGAATCGAGCCATCGGGACCGGCATCCGACGCCGTGCCCAGTGGGGAAACGGTGATGCCGTCGAGCGTGGTCGTGGCCAGCGCCGACCACACGTCGCTGTCGGGGTCGGCGTCGGTGAGGCGACGAGCTCGGCGGAGCACCGCGGCGGCAGCGTGCTCCCAGTCCGCGCGCGTGGCAGTGCTGCCCCCACCCGCCAGTGAGACGGGATCGGGTGCGACGGCTCCGGTGCCTGGCGTCATGTTCGCAGGATAGGTGCGGTGGGTCACGGCCGACAGGTGGGAGGGGTGTGAGCCTTCTCAACCGACCCCGCTCCAACCGGGTGCCCACCTGGGCGTTCAGTGCGGGCGGGCACCGAGCCGACCGGCGGCCGTGCTGCCGGCGAGCACCCCGGCGCGCAGGGCGGCTGAGCGGTCGTCCCCGCGCAGCCAGGAGGAGAGCAGTCCGGCGTTGAACGCGTCGCCGCATCCGGTCGCGTCGACGTTCTCGACGACCGGGGCGTGGGCCGTCTCCGCAGTGCCTTCTGCCACCCATCGGGCGCCGCCGGCCCCGAACGTGGCGACCACCTCCCGGGTGTGAGCCAGGATGGCGCTGAGCCCGCCGAGGGTCTCGACCTCGCTCTCGTTCGGTAGCAGGAGGTCGACGCCGGTCACCCAGCCCAGGAAGGTGTCAACACCCTCCCGCAGGATCAGGGCAGGTGACTGAGGGTCGACCGACGTGCTCCAGCCGAGGTCTCGCGCCTGGCGCAGCGACTCGAGCCCCGCCGCGCGCGAGCCGGCGTCGAAGAGCACGTAACCGCTGAGGTGCAGGTGCGGGCGCGGGTTCTGAGGCAGGCCGAGCGAAGGCAGGTCGACGTCGGAGACGCAGAAGGCCCGGTTGGCGCCGCGGTCGGGGAGCATCGTGCGGTCGCCGTGGGCATCGAGCAGGATCACCACCATGCACGTCGCCAGGGTGTCGTCAACGGCGAAGGCGCACCGCACCCCGGCCGCCTCGAGCTCTCGGCGTGCGGTCGCGCCCGCCGCGTCGTCGCCCACCCGAGCGAGCAACGTGACCGAGGCTCCCGCCGCGGCCAGCCAGGAGGCCGAGTTGCCACCGGCCCCGCCCGGGGTGAGAGCCACCGACGAGGGGGTGTCGGAACCCCAGTGGATCTCACCCGACGGGCGGGTGATCACGTCGAGGCCGACGTCACCGACGACGACCACGGGCCGGATGGTCATGACTGCCGGGCGATCTCGGCCCCCACTGCGCCGGCCAGGCGGGCGTTCGACAGCACGAGCTCGACGTTGGCGCGCAGCGACTCACCTCCGGAGTTGTCGTGGAAGTACTCGAGCAGGCGGGGTGTCACGTCCTTGCCGCGGACTCCTTCGCGGCGAAGCACCTCCAGGCCTTCACTGACGAGACGGTCATGCAGGGCGCGGTCCACCTGCCGGTCGACCGGCAGTGGGTTGGCGAGCACGACGCCGGCCCGGTCGGTTCCCAACCGGTCGCGGGTGACGACCACGCGGGCGGCCTCGGCCGCTGACTCCACCCGCCAGGGAACCTCGTGCCCCGAGTCGGAGAGGTAGAACCCCGGAAACGCGTCGGTTCGGTAGCCCAGCACCGGCACCGAAAGGGTCTCGAGGGTCTCGAGGGTGCCGGCCACGTCGAGGATCGACTTCACTCCGGCGCACACGATGAGCACCGGAGTCGAGGCGATGACGCCGAGGTCGGCCGAGACGTCGAAGGTCTGCGCCGCCCCTCGGTGCACGCCGCCGAGGCCGCCGGTGGCGAAGACCCTGATGCCGACGAGGCCGGCCAGGGCCGAGGTGGAGGCCACGGTCGTCGCGCCCGAGCGGCCCAGCGCCGCCGCGACTCCGAGGTCGCGCATCGAGAGCTTGGCGACGGCCGGGTCGGTGCAGATGCGCTCGACCTCGGCCGGTTCCAGGCCGATGTGCACCACTCCGTCGAGGAGGGCGATGGTGGCCGGCACCGAACCTCCGGCCCGAACGGCATCCTCGATCTGGGCCGCGATCTCGATGTTGTCGGGGTGCGGCAGCCCGTGAGCGAGGATCGTGCTCTCGAGGGCCACCACCCCGGCGCCCGAGGCGAGGGCCGCCCGCACCTCCTCGTGCACGACGACGACGGGGTGGAGCTCATCGACCGACAGCTTCCCGGGGGCACTCGACATGGCGCCAGAGTAGTGACCCGGCCACGGCCACCCAGCGCCGCCTACCGGGGCCCGCCCCTGGGGCAGGACGCGCACTCGTGCATGCCCGGCAGTACGAAGATGAAGCAGCACGAGGTGCGCACCGGCTCGGGGCCGACCGTCTTGCCGGCCGCGCCCGCCCCGCGACGCACGGCGGCCCTCCACATGTCATCGACCACGCCCCAACGCTGTCTCGACCCCATCCGCACCTCGGGCGCGTAGCTGGCCACGAGGTCGGCGACCAGCGTGTCGTAGGCCGTTCTCGCCGCTCGGGCCCGCGTCGCCTCAGATCGCTCGAGCCAGAGGGACGTGCGTTCCGGCGCCACCACGATCCGGATCGGGTGCAGTGCGGGCGCGAGCTCGAAGCCCAACCCCGCCGGCTCGGGGACGAGCACCCAGGGGCCGAGCTCAGCGGCATACGCGATGGGGGTGGCCACGACCTCGCACCACCACTGCAGCACGAACGCCGCGGGCACGTGCGTCGGCACCGTGACGGCGTTGGCTCGCTGTTGTTGCTGCCTGAGGGCCTCGCGCCACGGGCTCAACGGGTCGACACCGGCGCCGACGTGCGCGGCCACGTCGGCGAGCCACGTCGTGGCTGAGCCTCCCGACGTGGCGATCTCGACGAAGGGTGACGCCGCGTCGACTCGCGCGACGACCGACACGATGTCGGATGCCGGCAGCGACCCCGCTGTTCGCGGCTCGGTCGCCCGCTCGTCGTCGCCGGTGGGCACGTCGTGTGGTCGCGGCACGGCTCACCTCGCTGCTTCGGACGGTCGGGGAGGCCCATTCTTCTCGGTAGGCTCTTGTCTTCGTGACACAGTGCCACCCCTTCGACTCCGTTGTGCGCGTCATCGACGACCATGCTGACGAGCTCATCGCCCTACGACGCGATCTTCACCTGCACCCCGAGCTGGGTCGCGCCGAGCTGCGCACGACCGGCCTGGTCGCCGGTCGGCTCGAGCGAGCGGGCCTCACGGTGCGCCGACTTCGGGGCACCGGTCTCATCGCAGAGGTGGGAGCGCCCGCTCCGAGGGTTCGGGTGGCGCTCCGCGCCGACATCGACGCGCTGCCGATCTCCGAGCAGACGGCGCTGCCGTACGCGTCGCAGACCGAAGGCGTCAGCCACTCGTGCGGGCACGACGTGCACACCGCGGCACTCGTCGGGGCAGCCCTCGCGCTCAAGGCCATCGAGCCGCAGCTGGTGGCCGCCGGCGTGGGTGCGCGGCTGGTGTTCCAGCCGGCCGAGGAGCTGATGCCCGGCGGTGCCGAGGACGTCGTGGCCCAGGACGGGCTCGTGGGAGTCGACCGCATCTTCGCGCTCCACTGCGACCCGTCGCTCGATGTCGGTCAGGTCGGGCTTCGCGTCGGCGCCATCACCGCGGCGGCCGACCAGGTGGAGGTGCTGCTCACCGGCCGGGGTGGGCACACGTCGCGGCCGCACCTGACCCAGGACCTCACCTTTGCGCTCGCCAAGGTCGTGACGGAGACGCCTGCGGTGCTCTCGCGCCGCCTTGACCCGCGCGCAGCCGTCGCTCTCGTCTGGGGCGCGGTGCACGCCGGCGGTGCGCACAACGTCATCCCCGCATCCGGCACGGCGATGGGCACCCTGAGAATGCTCGACGCGACGGTATGGGAGGGCGCCGGGCGGCTGCTCGACGAGGTCGTCCACTCTGTCGTGGCGCCCTACGGCGTCACGGCCGACGTGCGCATCGTCAAGGGCGTGCCGCCGGTCGTCAACGATGCCGAGTGTGTCGACGTGCTCACGGCCGCCGTGACCGGTGTCGGCGCTCATGTGTCGCCGACGCCGCAGTCGCTGGGGGGCGAGGACTTCGCCTGGTATCTCGCCCACGTGCCCGGTGCGATGGCCCGGCTGGGCACTCGCGCGCCCGGCGGCATGACCTACGACCTGCACCGCGGTGACCTCGTCATCGACGAGGCAGCGATCGCCGTCGGAGCCAAGACCCTGGCCGGCTGCGTCGTGGCGATCGTCGGGGCCGCTCCGACGGCCGGCCAGCCCACCGCCGTCTGACCACCCGGGCCAAGCCCAAGCACCCCTCGCGCGTCGCGCCGCGCGTCGCGCGGTTGGTGTCGTGGTTTCGACCCTTTGTGCGCGTCGCGCCGCGCGTCGCGCAGTTGGTGTCGTGGTTTCGACCCTTTGTGCGCGTCGCGCGGAAGGTGTTGGGGGCAGCGGTCGCGGATCGGTAACACTTCCTGCCAGATCGCTCGACCCAGCCGGATCTGCCACAAGGCGGCGCTACAGTTCGATCCCATGTGGGCCGATGTCGTCGTCGGCCCCGCGTCTTAAGGAGCACCCTCTTGCGTCACGCAACCAAGCTTGCAGCGATCGCTGCGGCGGCAGCGCTCAGCCTTGCAGCCTGCGGCAGCAGCAGCACCCCCAGCCCCGGAGCGGGCGACACCCCGGCCGGAACGGGCGGAGCCGCCCTCAAGGTCGGCATGGCCTACGACGTGGGTGGGCGTGGCGACCAGTCCTTCAACGACGCCGCCGCGGCTGGCCTCGACAAGGCGAAGACCGAGCTCGGGGTCGAGACGAAGGAGGCCTCCGCGGTCAACGGCGAGGCCGAGTCGGCCCGCAAGGAGCGCCTGCAGCAGCTCATCGACGCCGGCTACACCAACATCGTCGCGGTCGGCTTCGCGTACGCCAAGTCGGTGGGTCAGGTGGCCAAGGCCAACCCCGAAGTCAAGTTCGCCATCGTCGACGACGCCTCGCCCGACTCGGCCGGCCCCAACGTCGACCAGATCACCTTCGCGGAGGAGCAGGGCTCCTACCTGGTCGGCGCTGCTGCTGCCCTCAAGACCAAGTCGAACCACGTCGGGTTCATCGGGGGAGTGCAGACCGACCTCATCAAGAAGTTCGAGGCGGGCTACGTGGCCGGCGCCAAGGCCGTCAAGCCGGACATCAAGATCGACGTCAAGTACCTGACCCAGCCGCCGGACTTCTCCGGCTTCAGCTCGGTCGACAAGGGCAAGGCAGCCGCCGAAGGTATGTACCAGGGTGGCGCTGACATCATCTACGCCGCTGCGGGTGGCTCAGGCGGCGGCGTCTTCACCGCGGCGAAGGCGGCCGGCAAGCTGGCCATCGGCGTCGACTCCGACCAGGCCAAGACGGCGGCACCTGATGTGCGCGACGTCATCATGACCTCGATGATCAAGAAGGTCGACGTCGGCGTCTACGACTTCATCAAGTCGGTCAAGGACAACACCTTCAAGGCTGGCAACCGGGTCTTCGACCTCGCCGCCGGTGGCGTCGACTACTCCACCACCGGTGGAAAGATCGACGACATCAAGAGCAAGCTCGACGAGTACAAGGCCAAGATCATCTCGGGCGAGATCAAGGTTCCGACCTCCTGATCCGCCTCGACAGACGAACGGCCCGGTCGACGCCCAGCGTCGTCGGGCCGTTCGCGTCCCACCGCCTGCACTGACTGTGTAGGTTCTGCGTGTCGGCGGGTTCCGTCGGCCGTCGACCTCAGAACGTAGCGAGCCCGGTCTTCCGGACGAGGAGTGTGCGTCATCACCAGCGAGCCCGACCCGCAGCGCACTTCCGAGGATGCCGCTATCGACGGCGGCAGCATGAGCCGGACTGAGCCGGTCACCACCGAGGGTGGTTCGGGCACACCGGTGGTGGTGCTGCGCGGCATCACGAAGCGCTTCCCCGGAGTCGTGGCGAACAAGGACATCGCGCTCACGGTCGAACGCGGCACGGTTCACGCGATCGTCGGTGAGAACGGCGCCGGCAAGTCGACGTTGATGAAGATCCTCTACGGCGTGCAGCAGCCCGACGAGGGCACGATCGTCATCGAGGGCAAGGAGCTGACGCTTCGCACGCCCTCCGACGCGATCGCGGCGGGGATCGGGATGGTCTTCCAGCACTTCCAGCTGGCCGACAACTTCACCGTGCTCGAGAACGTCGTACTTGGCGCGGAGAAGCTGCATGGCATCGGTGACCGGGCCCGCCGCAAGATCAGTGAGATCTCCGACGCCTACGGCCTGGGGGTGCGACCCGATGCCCTCGTCGCTGACCTCGGGGTCGGCGCTCGCCAGCGGATCGAGATCCTCAAGGTGCTCTACCGGGGCGCCCGCATCATCATCCTCGACGAGCCGACCGCCGTGCTGGTGCCGCAGGAGGTCGACGAGCTGTTCGGCAACCTGCGCGAGCTGAAGTCGGAGGGGCTGACGGTGATGTTCATCTCCCACAAGCTCGACGAGGTGCTCAAGGTCGCCGACGCCATCACCGTCATCCGTCGTGGCACGACGGTCGCCGAGGTGCTTCCCGAGGGCGTCACCGCCCGCGACCTGGCCCAGCTGATGGTCGGCTCCGAGCTGCCATCGCCCTCCACCGAGGAGTCCACGGTCACCGACCGGCCGGTCCTTCGCATCGAGAGCACGACGGTGGCCGACCCGCTGGGAGGCCGCGACGTGCTCACCGACATCGACCTCACCATCCACGCCGGTGAGATCGTCGGCATCGCCGGCGTCGAGGGCAACGGTCAGGCCGAGCTCGTCGAGGTCATCATGGGGATGCGCGAGCCCGCGTCGGGTCAGATCGTGCTCGGCGACATCGACACCTCCGACTGGCACACCCGCGAGATCCGCGAGGCCGGCATCGGCTACATCCCGGAGGATCGGCAGCGTCACGCGCTGCTGCTCGAGGCGCCGCTGTGGGAGAACGTCATCCTCGGGCACCAGACCGATCCCGTGAACCTGACGGGTCCAGGCAACACGCTCATCGATGCGGCGGCGGCCAAACGAGAGACCCAGGAGATCGTCGACCTCTACGACGTGCGCACGCCGTCGATCAACGTGACGTCGGGGTCACTCTCCGGCGGTAACCAGCAGAAGCTCATCATCGGTCGCGAGATGCGGCGCAACCCTCGGGTGCTCGTCGCGGCCCACCCCACCCGGGGAGTCGACGTCGGCGCCCAGGCGGCCATCTGGGACCACATCAAGGCAGCCCGCCGCGACGGCCTCGGTGTGCTGCTGATCTCGGCCGACCTCGAAGAGCTCGTCGGGCTCTCCGACACCATCCGGGTGATTCTGCGGGGCCGGCTCTCGGGCGACTTCGACCCCGACACCGTGACCAAGGAAGAGCTGGGTGCCGCCATGACCGGTGCCGCCGACGTGCAGCCACGATCCGATGAGCCGGATGCCGTAGAGCCAGACGCCGTCGCACGGGATGCCCTCGACGCGCCGAGCAGCCACCCCTCCCGCCGCGAGGCGCCCCCAGCGAGCCCCACCGAGCGGAGCCAGCCATGACCACGCGACTCGGTGTCCGCCGCATCCTGATGGGGGCGGCCGCGCCCCTGCTCGCGATCGTCGTGGCGGTCGTCGTCACCTCGCTCATCCTGCTCGTGGCCGGCGACCCGGTCGGGGCCGTCTGGGCGCAGCTGTTCAAGGTCCCGCTCCCGCGACAGATCGTGGCCATCATCAACGCCGGAACCGTGTACTACCTCTCGGCCATCGCCGTGGCGATCGGCTTCAAGATGAACCTGTTCAACATCGGTGTCGACGGCCAGTACCGCGTTGCCTCGTTCGCTGCTGCGCTGTTCGCCGGGCAGGGCTGGCTGCCGGGCTGGCTCAACGTCATCGTGGCCCTGCTCGTCGCCATGGCGTCCGGGGCTCTTTGGGCGGGCATCGCGGGTCTGCTCAGGGTCACCCGTGGTGTCTCTGAGGTGATCTCCACGATCATGCTCAACGCGATCGCCACCTTCCTGGTGGCCTTCTTGCTGAGCAAGACCGCCGTCAAGGTCGTGGGCAGCAACGCGACGAACACCAAGCCGATCCCGGAAGGGTCGCGAGTGCCGGGAATCTCGCTCGACGGGCTCATCGCGACGCCGAGCAGGGTGTACGGGCTCATCGTGCTCGCGGTCGTCGTCGGCTTCCTCTACTGGTTCGTGCTCAACAAGACCCGCTTCGGTTTCGACCTGCGCGCCACCGGCCGGTCCGAGACTGCCGCCGTCGCCAGCGGCGTCAATGTGAAGCGAATGGTCTTCACCTCGATGCTGCTCTCCGGCGCCGCGGCCGGCCTCGTCGGCATGCCCCTGCTCTTCGGTCAGGACTACGTGTACGGCGACACGGTGCAGTCCGGCCTCGGCTTCGCCGGCATCGCCATCGCCCTGCTCGGTCGCAACAACCCGATCGGCATCGCCTTCGCGGCTCTGCTGTTCGCCTTCCTCGACGCCCAGGGCAACGGACTGCAGATCACGGCCGGGGTCAGCGACCGTCTCGTGCTCGTCATCCAGGGGGTGATCGTGCTCTCCGTGGTGATCGCCTACGAGGTGGTCAGGAGAGCCGGCATCCGCCTCGAACAACGCACCGTGGCGGCCCAGCTGGCCGAGCAAGCCCGTACGCCCCTGGAAGGAGCCAGGTCATGAGCGCCACCAACCTCGACGTCGCGGTGGTCCAGGAGACCGCTGCCCCCCGCAGAGCCCGCCCCCGTTGGTTCTGGTACGCCGTCGTCGCCGGCGCGATCATCGTCATCTCGACCGTCCGGGTGCTCACCGGAGCCAACGACATCGACTCCTCGGGTGCGCTGACGGCAGGGATCGCCCTGGCGATGCCGATCGGGCTGGCCGGGCTCGGCGGCCTGTGGAGTGAACGCGCCGGTGTCGTCAACATCGGCCTCGAAGGGATGATGATCCTCGGCACGTGGGGTGGCGCCTTCATCGGCTACCACTACGGCCCCTGGGCCGGCATCCTCGGGGCCATCCTGCTCGGGATGGTCGGTGGCGCCGTCCACGCCCTCGCCACCGTCGTGTTCGGCGTCGACCACATCGTCTCCGGCGTCGCCATCAACCTCCTCGGCGCGGGCGCCGCCTCCTACCTCGCTGTCCGGACGTTCACTGGCCTGCCCGGCGGCGGTCCGACGCAGTCGCCTCCGCTCGAGCAGCTGCCCTTTCTCAGTGTGCCCGGCATCTCTGACCCGCTGGGTGACCTGGAACAGAAGCAGTGGTGGCTGGTCTCCGACGTTGCCGGTCTGCTGCGGGCCCTGCTGACGAACGTGAACGTGCTGACGATCATCGGGATCGGTCTGCTCGTGCTGACCTGGTGGATCCTCTGGCGCACTGCCTTCGGGCTGCGACTGCGCGCGTGCGGGGAGTCGCCCGTCGCGGCCGAGACGCTGGGGGTGAACGTCTACCGGTACAAGTTCGTCGCGGTGCTCATCTCGGGCGGCCTCGCGGGTCTCGCCGGAGGCTTCCTCGTGCTGGTGGCCTCGAACCTCTACCGCGACGGCCAGACCGGCGGGCGGGGCTACATCGGGTTGGCCGCCATGATCTTCGGCAACTGGCGGCCGGGCGGTCTCGCCGGGGGAGCGGCCCTCTTCGGGTACACGGATGCCGTGCAGCTGCGTGGCGGTGGCGACGTCGTGCGCGCCTACCTGCTGCCCATCGCCCTTGCCCTGATCGCGTGGGGCGTCTGGCAGTTCCGCCGACGCCGCCAGGGCAAGCGCATCACCGGCCTACCGATGGTCATAGCCGGGCTGCTCTCTCTGGCCTGGTTCCTGCTGAGCGCTCGCGTTCCCGACGAGTTCACCGGCATGACCCCGTACGTCGCCACTCTGCTCGTGCTCGCGTTCGCCTCTCAGCGACTTCGGATGCCGGCCGCCGACGGGTTGGTCTACCGCAAGGGTGAGGCCGGATGAGCGGTCCGGGGGTCGACCCCGCCTCTGACCCAGCTTCCGACGTGACGAGCGGCGGAGGCGTCGACTGGGACGACCTGCACCGCCGGGCGACCCAGATGATGCAGCGGGCGTACGCGCCCTACTCGAGCTTTCCGGTCGGCGTGGCCGGTCTCGTCGACGACGGACGGGTGGTGGCCGGCTGCAACGTCGAGAACGCCGCCTACGGCGTGGCTCTCTGCGCGGAGTGCGGCATGGTCTCCGACCTGCACGCCACCGGCGGCGGGCGCCTGGTGGCGGTCTACTGCGTCGGGGGCGATGGGCAGGCCCTGATGGCCTGTGGTCGCTGCCGGCAGCTGCTCTGGGAGAACGGGGGCCCCGACTGCCTCGTGATGACACCCCTCGGGGTGGTTCCCATGGCGCAGCTGCTGCCCCAGGCGTTCGGTCGCGACGACCTCGAGAGCCATCACGGGGCGCGCTGACGCAGCACCCACGCCAGGCCGACGCGGCACAGACGCCCGGATGCCGCGGTGCTGGGCCATGATGGCCCGGTGAGTGAAGCCTTCGATGCCGTCGACGTCATTGCCGCCAAGCGCGATCGCGGTGAGCTACCCGACCCCCAGATCGACTGGGTGATCGACGCCTACACCCGGGGGGTGGTGGCGGAGGAGCAGATGGCTGCCCTGGCGATGGCGATCTACCTCAACGGGATGACGCCACGCGAGATCGCAAGATGGTGCGACGCGATGATCCGCTCGGGGGAGCGGCTCGACTTCTCGGGGCTGTCGCGGCCGACGAGCGACAAGCACTCCACGGGAGGGGTGGGCGACAAGATCACCTTGCCACTGGCACCGATCGTGGCGGCGTGCGGCGTCGCCGTTCCCCAGCTGTCGGGTCGGGGGTTGGGTCACACGGGGGGCACCCTCGACAAGCTCGAGGCGATCCCCGGCTGGCGGGCCGACCTCGACAACGACGCCATGATGAGGCAGCTCGACGACGTCGGCGCGGTGATCTGTGCGGCGGGCACGGGCCTGGCCCCTGCTGACAAGAAGCTCTACGCCTTGCGCGACGTCACGGCGACGGTGTCGTGCGTTCCGCTCATCGCCACCTCGATCATGAGCAAGAAGATCGCCGAGGGCACCGGCTCGCTCGTGCTCGACGTGAAGGTCGGGTCGGGTGCGTTCATGAAGGACCTCGATCAGGCTCGCGAGCTGGCCACCACCATGGTGCGCCTCGGCGCCGACGCCGGCGTGCCGACGGTGGCTCTGTTGACGAACATGCAGACGCCGCTCGGGCTCACTGCCGGCAACGCCCTCGAGGTGCGTGAGTCGGTGGAGGTGCTCGCCGGGGGCGGCCCGCCTGATGTCGTCGAGCTCACCCTGGCCCTGGCTCGGGAGATGGTCGCCGGCGCCGGCAGGCACGACATCGACCCGGCCGAGGTGTTGGCCGACGGCCGGGCGATGGACGTCTGGAAACGGATGATCCGCGCCCAGGGCGGCGATCCTGACGCGCCCCTGCCCGTGGCCAGGCACCAGCAGCAGGTGCTGGCGCCGACCGACGGGGTGCTCGCCTCGCTCGACGCCCTGGCCGTCGGGGTCGCCGCCTGGCGCCTCGGTGCCGGCCGCGCGCGCAAGGAGGACCCGGTGCAGGCGGGCGCGGGGGTCGAGCTGCACGCCAAGCCCGGCGGCGCGGTGCGCCGGGGCGATCCACTGATGACGCTGCACACCGACACGCCGGAACGGTTCGACCGTGCCCTGGAGGCATTGGAGTCGGGGTACAGCATCGCGCCTGCGGGGGCTACCGCTGATCTGCTGCCCCTCATCATCGAGAGGGTCGGTTGACGGCGTCCTCGCAGGTCAGGCCGGTGGGAGAACGTCCCGGCGCGGCTGCGAGCACCCGGCTTCCGCCCCTGTGCCCGACCGCCGTGGGCGGGATTAGGCGTTGCCGTCGCGCCCCTGCTACTGTTCCCGTACCGCGTGAAGCCAAGCGAGTCGTCCGGCCCCTCCAAGAGGTGGTTCACGGATTTGACTACCAAGATGGACGGCGGGTAGATTGGACCTTCGGCCCCGGAGCGTGACTCACTGAGTCTCGTGAAGGTGTGTGTCCGATTTTTGAGAACTCAACAGCGTGTCAGATAATCGATGCCAATTTTTTGT
>NZ_MAST01000052.1 GCF_001758225.1 Humibacillus sp. DSM 29435
TGTCCGATTTTTGAGAACTCAACAGCGTGTCAGATAATCGATGCCAATTTTTTGTAATCCTTTGGTTGATTCGGATGATTGACCTGTTTTTGGTCAGTTGTTTGGCTTCTGCTGGGTTTCGGGCCCTTTTTTGGGGTTCAAGTTTTGTCTGCTGGCTGGTTTCGCCTTTTGGGGTGGGGTTGGTTGGTGGGTGTTTGAACATCAACGGAGAGTTTGATCCTGGCTCAGGACGAACGCTGGCGGCGTGCTTAACACATGCAAGTCGAACGGTGATCGAGGGCTTGCTCTTGTGATCAGTGGCGAACGGGTGAGTAACACGTGAGTAACCTGCCCCAGACTCTGGGATAACTCCGGGAAACCGGTGCTAATACTGGATATGACATCAAGCCGCATGGTTATGGTGTGGAAAGTTTTTCGGTCTGGGATGGGCTCGCGGCCTATCAGCTTGTTGGTGAGGTAGTGGCTCACCAAGGCGACGACGGGTAGCCGGCCTGAGAGGGCGATCGGCCACACTGGGACTGAGACACGGCCCAGACTCCTACGGGAGGCAGCAGTGGGGAATATTGCACAATGGGCGCAAGCCTGATGCAGCGACGCCGCGTGAGGGATGACGGCCTTCGGGTTGTAAACCTCTTTCAGCAGGGGAGAAGCCTTTCGGGGTGACGGTACCTGCAGAAGAAGCACCGGCTAACTACGTGCCAGCAGCCGCGGTAATACGTAGGGTGCGAGCGTTGTCCGGAATTATTGGGCGTAAAGAGCTTGTAGGCGGTTTGTCGCGTCTGCTGTGAAAATCCGGGGCTCAACCCCGGACTTGCAGTGGGTACGGGCAGACTAGAGTGTGGTAGGGGAGACTGGAATTCCTGGTGTAGCGGTGGAATGCGCAGATATCAGGAGGAACACCGATGGCGAAGGCAGGTCTCTGGGCCATTACTGACGCTGAGAAGCGAAAGCATGGGGAGCAAACAGGATTAGATACCCTGGTAGTCCATGCCGTAAACGGTGGGAACTAGGTGTGGGTCTCATTCCACGAGATCCGTGCCGCAGCTAACGCATTAAGTTCCCCGCCTGGGGAGTACGGCCGCAAGGCTAAAACTCAAAGGAATTGACGGGGGCCCGCACAAGCGGCGGAGCATGCGGATTAATTCGATGCAACGCGAAGAACCTTACCAAGGCTTGACATACACCGGAATCATTCAGAGATGGGTGAGTCTTCGGACTGGTGTACAGGTGGTGCATGGTTGTCGTCAGCTCGTGTCGTGAGATGTTGGGTTAAGTCCCGCAACGAGCGCAACCCTCGTTCCATGTTGCCAGCAGCGCTTTCGGGTGGCTGGGGACTCATGGGAGACTGCCGGGGTCAACTCGGAGGAAGGTGGGGATGACGTCAAATCATCATGCCCCTTATGTCTTGGGCTTCACGCATGCTACAATGGCCGGTACAAAGGGCTGCGATACCGTAAGGTGGAGCGAATCCCAAAAAACCGGTCTCAGTTCGGATTGGGGTCTGCAACTCGACCCCATGAAGTCGGAGTCGCTAGTAATCGCAGATCAGCATTGCTGCGGTGAATACGTTCCCGGGCCTTGTACACACCGCCCGTCAAGTCACGAAAGTCGGTAACACCCGAAGCCGGTGGCCCAACCCTTGTGGGGGGAGCCGTCGAAGGTGGGACTGGCGATTGGGACTAAGTCGTAACAAGGTAGCCGTACCGGAAGGTGCGGCTGGATCACCTCCTTTCTAAGGAGCTTCTGGCCGGCTCACTGCTTTTGGTGGTGGTTGGTTCAGAGACCCGTTTGTCAGGGCGTATGTTCCTGCGCGGGTGCTCAAGGGTGGAACATCGATTATTGGTTCGTGCATCTTCTGGTGTGCGCTTTAGTACTGGCTGTTGTGCTCCTCTTTTTGGGGGGTGTGGTGGTTGTGGAACGGGGGCTGCTGGTGGGTGTCGGGTCGTGACACGTTGTTGGGTCCTGAGGAATCGGGCTCCTGGTTGGGGTTGGGTGCACTTTTGGTGTGTCTGGCTCTGGGTGGGGGTTGGGTTTTTCTGGTTGGTTGGGCCGTGTTCTGGTTCTGGCGTTTGCTGGGGTTGGGGTGTGGTGCCGGTTGTATTTTGAGAACTTCACAGTGGACGCGAGCATCTTTTTTTGTTGTGTCAAGTTTTTAAGGGCACACGGTGGATGCCTTGGTACCAGGAACCGAAGAAGGACGTAGGAATCTGCGATAAGCCTCGGGTAGTCGATAACCAGACTGTGATCCGAGGATTTCCGAATGGGGAAACCCGGCTGGAGGCAAGTCCAGTCACCCGCACCTGAATATATAGGGTGTGTGGAGGGAACGTGGGGAAGTGAAACATCTCAGTACCCACAGGAAGAGAAAACAACCGTGATTCCGTGAGTAGTGGCGAGCGAAAGCGGAAGAGGCTAAACCGGGCGTGTGTGATAGCTGTCAGGCGTTGCACGTTCGGGGTCGTGGGACCCGCCAACCGGTGCTGACATGCTGGTAGGGAGTAAAAAATCCGTGTCATAGTCGAAGGTTCTTGAATGGGCCGGCGTAGAGGGTGCGACCCCCGTAGACGAAATGGTGCGGACTCCCGGTGGGGATCCCAAGTAGCACGGGGCCCGAGAAATCCCGTGTGAATCTGGCAGGACCACCTGCTAAGCCTAAATATTCCCTGGTGACCGATAGCGGACAAGTACCGTGAGGGAAAGGTGAAAAGTACCCCGGGAGGGGAGTGAAATAGATCCTGAAACCGTGTGCCTACAATCCGTTGGAGCCTCCCGCCGTTGGGCGTGTGGGGTGACAGCGTGCCTTTTGAAGAATGAGCCTGCGAGTTAGTGCTCAGTGGCGAGGTTAACCCGTGTGGGGAAGCCGTAGCGAAAGCGAGTCCGAATAGGGCGTTTGAGTCGCTGGGTCTAGACCCGAAGCGGAGTGATCTACCCATGGCCAGGTTGAAGCGCAGGTAAGACTGCGTGGAGGACCGAACCCACTTAGGTTGAAAACTGAGGGGATGAGCTGTGGGTAGGGGTGAAAGGCCAATCAAACTCCGTGATAGCTGGTTCTCCCCGAAATGCATTTAGGTGCAGCGTCACGTGTTTCTTGCCGGAGGTAGAGCTACTGGATAGCTAATGGGCCTCACCAGGTTACTGACGTTAGCCAAACTCCGAATGCCGGTAAGTTTAAGCGTGGCAGTGAGACTGCGGGGGATAAGCTCCGTAGTCGAGAGGGAAACAGCCCAGATCACCAGCTAAGGTCCCTAAGCGTGTGCTAAGTGGGAAAGGATGTGGAGTTGCTGTGACAACCAGGAGGTTGGCTTAGAAGCAGCCACCCTTTAAAGAGTGCGTAATAGCTCACTGGTCAAGTGATTCCGCGCCGACAATGTAGCGGGGCTCAAGCACACCACCGAAGCTGTGGCATTGACACTTTGCTCGGCATCGATACCTGCGGGTTCGGTGTCCAGGCGTGTTGATGGGTAGGGGAGCGTCGTGTGGCCAGGGAAGCGGCGGTGTGAACCAGCCGTGGAGGCCACACGAGTGAGAATGCAGGCATGAGTAGCGAATGACGGGCGAGAAACCCGTCCGCCGAATAACCAAGGGTTCCAGGGTCAAGCTAATCTGCCCTGGGTAAGTCGGGACCTAAGGCGAGGCCGACAGGCGTAGTCGATGGACATCCGGTTGATATTCCGGAACCGGCGAAGGACCGCCCATGATGAACCTTGTGATGCTAAGTGCCCGAAGCGCCACGTAAGGCGGCTTACCCCTTCGGGGGTGGTTGCTGGTGGCGGTGAGCGCGTGACCCGAACTGGTAGTAGTCAAGCGATGGAGTGACGCAGGAAGGTAGCCTCCGCGTGGCGATGGTTGTCCACGTCCAAGGGTGTAGGGCGCGACCTAGGCAAATCCGGGTCGTAGCATTTGTTTGCAAGCCTGAGACCTGATAGTGACCGCGAATGCGGGAAGAGGGTGATCCTATGCTGCCGAGAAAAACTTCTAGCGAGGTCCGAGCCGCCCGTACCCCAAACCGACTCAGGTGGTTAGGTAGAGAATACCAAGGCGATCGAGTGAATCGTGGTTAAGGAATTCGGCAAAATACCCCCGTAACTTCGGGAGAAGGGGGGCCCTGATCGTGATCCCACTTGCTGGGTGAGCGTGATCGGCCGCAGAGACCAGGGAGAAGCGACTGTTTACTAAAAACACAGGTCCGTGCGAAGTCGCAAGACGATGTATACGGACTGACGCCTGCCCGGTGCTGGAACGTTAAGGGGACCGGTTAGTACGTAAGTGCGAAGCTGAGAACTTAAGCGCCAGTAAACGGCGGTGGTAACTATAACCATCCTAAGGTAGCGAAATTCCTTGTCGGGTAAGTTCCGACCTGCACGAATGGCGTAACGACTTCTCCACTGTCTCAACCACGAACTCGGCGAAATTGCACTACGAGTAAAGATGCTCGTTACGCGCAGCAGGACGGAAAGACCCCGGGACCTTTACTACAGCTTGGTATTGGTGTTCGGTACGGCTTGTGTAGGATAGGTGGGAGACTGTGAAGCGCTCACGTCAGTGGGTGTGGAGTCAACGTTGAAATACCACTCTGGTCGTTCTGGATATCTAACTTCGGTCCGTGATCCGGACCAGGGACAGTGCCTGGTGGGTAGTTTAACTGGGGCGGTTGCCTCCTAAAAAGTAACGGAGGCGCCCAAAGGTTCCCTCAGCCTGGTTGGTAATCAGGTTTTGAGTGTAAGTGCACAAGGGAGCTTGACTGTGAGACAGGCATGTCGAGCAGGGACGAAAGTCGGGACTAGTGATCCGGCGGTGGCTTGTGGAAGCGCCGTCGCTCAACGGATAAAAGGTACCCCGGGGATAACAGGCTGATCTTGCCCAAGAGTCCATATCGACGGCATGGTTTGGCACCTCGATGTCGGCTCGTCGCATCCTGGGGCTGGAGTAGGTCCCAAGGGTTGGGCTGTTCGCCCATTAAAGCGGTACGCGAGCTGGGTTTAGAACGTCGTGAGACAGTTCGGTCCCTATCCGCTGTGCGCGTAGGAAACTTGAGAAAGGCTGTCCCTAGTACGAGAGGACCGGGATGGACGAACCTCTGGTGTGTCAGTTGTTCTGCCAAGGGCACCGCTGATTAGCTACGTTCGGAAGTGATAACCGCTGAAAGCATCTAAGCGGGAAGCACGTTTCAAGATGAGGTTTCCATGCCCGCGAGGGCGAGAGGCTCCCAGCTAGACCACTGGGTTGATAGGCCGGACGTGGAAGCACAGTAATGTGTGGAGCTGACCGGTACTAATAAGCCGATAACTTGACTAACAATCTCAACGAGTTTTGCTCGCGTCCACTGTGTAGTTCCCGGAATACAAACGGGAACCCAACAAAGTTTCTTTGTTTGATATTTCTATAGAGTTACGGCTGTCATAGCGAAGGGGAAACGCCCGGTCCCATTCCGAACCCGGAAGCTAAGCCCTTCAGCGCCGATGGTACTGCACTGGTGACGGTGTGGGAGAGTAGGACGCAGCCGGACATCATTTGAAGAGAACGCCCCGCCCGGGTCAAACCGGGTGGGGCGTTCTTGCGTGCCCGAATGGGAACGGCCCCCGGGGCGTAGGGTTGGGGTCGTGCCTGAACTCATTCCCACGCCCACCACAATCCCGGTGCCCGGCGGCAAGGTCATCAACGAACATGTCGGCGCGGTCACGACCCCGCAGGCCAACCTCTCCGCCTCCGTCTCGGTAGCCCACATGGTGGCTCCTGGCGGGTGGGCGGAGCCCTACCAGACGCCGGAGTTCGACGAGGTCACCCTGGTGTTGTCCGGATCGGTGCTCGTCGACCATGACGGTGGCACGCTAGAGGTTGGTGCCGGGCAGAGTGTCATCACCAGAAGTGGTGAGCGCATCCGCTACTCGTGCGGGTCTGACGGCGCCTCGTACGTCGCTGTGTGTCTGCCGGCCTTCAGCCCCGAGCGGGTTCACCGTGAGGAGGAGTCGTGATGACCCCGGACGAGGTTCGGCAGGCTCCCAAAGTACTGCTGCACGACCACCTCGACGGAGGGTTGCGTCCAGCGACGGTGGTCGAGCTGGCCACCGAGGTCGGGTATCGAGACCTGCCGGTCGGCGACGCCGAAGGGTTGGGTCGGTGGTTTCGCGACAGTGCCGACTCGGGATCTCTGCCTCGCTATCTGGAGACGTTCGACCACACCATCGCGGTCATGCAAACGGTGAACGGTCTGTTCCGGGTGGCCAGTGAGTGCGTGCAGGACCTCGCCTCCGATGGTGTCGTCTACGCCGAGAGCCGGTACGCACCGGAACAGCACCTGGTCGACGGACTGACACTCGAGGACGTGGTGGAGGCGGTCAACGCCGGCTTCCGTGACGGTGAGGCCAAGGCCAGCCGGGCCGGCCACCCGATTCGGGTTACTGCGCTCTTGACGGCGATGCGCCATGCCGCCAAGTCGACCGAGATCGCGCAGCTCGTGGTGCGCTACCGCGATGAAGGAGTCAGTGGCTTCGACATCGCCGGCGCAGAGGCGGGCTTCCCTCCCACGAGGCACCTCGACGCCTTCGAGTATCTGCGGAGGGAGAATGCCCACTTCACCATTCACGCCGGGGAGGCGTTCGGGCTGCCCTCGATCTGGGAGGCCATCCAGTGGTGTGGGGCTGACCGCCTGGGCCACGGTGTGCGCATCGTTGACGACATCACCATCGACGGTCAGGCCTTCGCGCCGTGGCTCGAGGAGCACCGTGACGATCCGCGCGCCCTGGAACAGGTCGAGCTGGAACGGGTGTCGCTCGGCCGGCTGGCGGCCTACGTCAGAGACATGCGCATTCCTCTCGAGATGTGTCCCAGCAGCAACCTGCAGACCTCGGCGGCCTTGTCGATCGCGTTGCACCCGATCACGCTGCTCGGTCGGTTGCGGTTCCGGGTAACCCTGAACACCGACAACCGGCTGATGAGTGGTACCACCATGTCGAACGAGGCCATGCTGCTGATGGATCAGGCCGGTTGGACGGCCGAGAACCTGCGTTGGGTGACCATCAACGCCATGAAGTCAGCCTTCCTCCCGTTCGACGAGCGGCTGGCCCTCATCGACGACGTGATCAAGCCGGGGTACGCCGTGTTGGGTGAGTGGGCGCAACCGGCGGGCTGATCACCAGTCGCCGGCTGCTCAGGAGTCGACGGCGGCGTTGATGTGGTCGACGAGCTGCCGGGGGTCAGGAGCGGTCAGGTAGAGCCGGGTGAAATGCTCGTCGACCAGTTCGATCACGACGGTGTCGGGAGCGTTGCTCACGTTCCAGAAGTGCTTGTCGCCGCCTTGGGTGTAGGTGCCCGACCACTTGCCGGGGAGACCGAGACCGGGTCCCCGTAGGCCCTTGCTGCCATGGTTGGCGCCCGGGTCCCAGGTGGCTCCGCGGACGTGGGCCAGGGGAATCTCGAGTCGCTTCGTGAACGACCACATCTTGTCGAGCCCCTGAGGCTCGATGGTGAGGGTGGTCTCGGAGAGCGTGACGGTGTTCACTGTGACTCCTTGTCGGGTGGACCGCTGTCTGCGGGTGGTGAGACGCCGGCCGGTCGGTCGGTGTCGAGCCCTGCTCGCGTGACCAGGCGTCGCCCGAGCGCGCCGGTGACGTCGGCCACGGGGGCACGGCGCAGCGTCTCGTCGACGAGGTCAGCCACGACTCGGTCGCGCGGCGCCAGCTCGAGCAGAGCGATGAGCAGCAGGTCGAGACGGGCTGACGCCGTCGGTCCCGTCCATGGCTGCAAGTTCAGGTCAGTGCTGACGCGACGGAGGGCGAGCAGGAAGAGCCCCCGCTTGCTGCCGAAGGCCTGGTACAGGCTGCCCCTGTGCAGGCCGGTGCAGCGGACGAGATCATCGATGGACGTGGCTTCGTAGCCTCCCGTGCTGAAGGCCGCGGCGGCCGCAGCCACCACCGCGTCCTCGTCGAAACCCCGGTTCCTGCCCATCCCCTCACGATGGCAGATTTATGACCAGTTAGTCAAGAACGATCGGTCAAGAAAATTGTCGGACCGCTCAACCTGATGCTGCGAGCAGCGGTGCGAGGTCTCGTTCGGCCTGGCGCGGGGTCGTGGGGCGCGCGCCCTGCGCGGAAGCGGCTGCTACCACGGCCGGCTCCTCTCGCAGCAGCGACCAGCCCCGGCGCACGAGGATGTGCGGAGGCTTTCGGCGTTCGGCCAGGTCGCGAACCAGGCGACGGACGGCGGTGACGTAGCGGTTCTGACGGACGCACAGGGCATCGGCCAGCAGTCCTTCCGCCTGCAACGGTGAGGCGAGGCGACCGGCGAAGAGCCCCTCCGCGAGCACGTGGTCACCGGGCCGGGCGGTGAGCCGCTGCCGACCAGTGACCCGGGACGTGGCGATGTCGTACACCGGAACCTCCACCTCTCCGGTCTCGGTGAGGGTCCGCAGGGCCAGCAGAGCGGCGTCGGTGTTCCAGGACTGCAGATGGTCCCAGTCAGGGATGCCGAGACCAGACCGGGGGAGCCGGGGGTCGTCGACCTCTCGGTAGAAGTCGTCCAGTCGCAGGACCGGCCACCCGGTGCGAGCGGCCAGCCGTGCGGCGAGCCGGCTCTTGCCCGCCCCACTCGGCCCGGTGAGCAGCACCACGCGGCGGCGGGCACCGACCACAGCCGCGCCGCCGCAGCCGTCTCCAACCCGGTCGGCGGTCTGGCCGGGACCCGCGGCGTTGGCCGGCTCGTCGGTGCCGGCCGTCACTCAGATGCCCTTGGGGTGCCAGACCGTCTTGGTCTCGAGAAAGGCGCGGAGGCGCCCGAGACCGGGGTCGGCCGACCAGTCGGGCTCGACGGCGACGTTCCCCGCGACGGTCGGGCGCAGCACCCGCTTGAGGTTGTCGGCGGCGGCCGCCTCGAGCTCGCCCCAGACGAGATCGTCGACCCCTGCGGCGCCGGTGAGGTCGATGGCGTTGACGTCACGGTGCGAGGCCAGCCACGGTGCGACCTCGGCGGTGCGTGCGGTGATGATGTTCACGACACCCCCGGGCAGGTCGGAGGTCGCGAAGACCTCGCCGAGGGTGACTGCGGGCAACGGCCGGTCTGCCGACGAGAGCACGACTGCGGTGTTGCCCGTCGCGATCACCGGGGCCACGACCGAGACCAGTCCCAGCAGCGAGGAGCCTTGCGGCGCCAGCACGCCCACCACGCCGGTCGGCTCGGGGACCGAGACGTTGAAGAACGGGCCGGCCACCGGGTTGAGGTTGCCCAGCACCTGCGCCACCTTGTCGGTCCATCCCGCGTACCAGACGAGCCGGTCGATGGCGGCCTCCACCGATGCCGCCGCACCCCGTGGGGTCAGGCCCTCCGCGGCGGCGACCTCGTCGACGAACTGGCCGCGCCGGCCCTCGAGAATCTCGGCCACCCGGTAGAGCACCTGCCCGCGGTTGTAGGCCGTGGCCGCAGCCCAGCCGCGTTGGGCGGACCGTGCCGCCCCGACGGCATCCCGGACGTCCTTGCGCGAGCCCATCGAGACGTTGGCCAGAAACTCGCCTGACGCGGACACCACCTCGTACGAGCGGCCCGACTCACTACGAGGGAAGGCGCCCCCGATGTAGAGCTTGTACGTCTTGCGAACGTCGAGGCGGCTCATCGGGTGTCTCCCGTCGTCGAGGAGGGCGTGCGAGGGCTGGTGGTCACGTAGGCCGCGAGGCCCTGCCGGCCGCCTTCGCGGCCGTAGCCGGACTCCTTGTAGCCGCCGAAGGGCGAGGTCGGGTCGAAGCGGTTGAAGGTGTTGGCCCAGACGACGCCCGCCTTGAGCTGGTCGGCCATCCAGAGGATGCGTGAGCCCTTCTCGGTCCAGACACCGGCCGACAGCCCGTAGGGCGTGTTGTTGGCCTTGGCGACCGCTTCGGCGGGTGTGCGGAAGGTCAGCACCGACAGCACCGGACCGAAGATCTCCTCGGTCGCGACCCGGTGCGTCTGGGCGACGCCGGTGAGCACGGTCGGGGGGAACCAGAAGCCGGTGGCCGGCAGGGAGCACTCGGGGCTCCACCGTTGCGCACCCTGGGCCACCCCGATGTCAACGAGCCTGGTGATGCGCTCGAGCTGAGCCCGGGAGTTGATGGCACCGAGATCGCTGTTCTTGTCGAGCGGGTCACCGACCCGCAGGGTCTCGAGTCGGCGTTTGAGCTTGGCCACGACCTGGTCGTGAACGTTCTCCTGCACCAGCAGCCGCGACCCGGCGCAGCACACCTGGCCCTGGTTGAAGAAGATGCCGTTGACGATGCCCTCGATGGCCTGGTCGATGGGAGCGTCGTCGAACACGACGTTCGCCGCCTTGCCGCCCAGCTCGAGCGTGGCCTTCTTCGTCGTGCCGGCGATGGACCGGGCGATCGCCTTGCCGACCTCGGTGGAGCCGGTGAAGGCGATCTTGTCGACGTCGGGGTGCTCGACGAGGGCCTGGCCGGTGCGGCCGTCTCCGGTGAGGATGTTGACCACCCCGGCCGGTAACCCGGCCTGCTGGCACACCTGCGCGAAGAGCAACGCCGACAGTGGGGTGGTCTCGGCCGGCTTGAGCACCACGGTGTTACCTGTCGCCAGAGCCGGGGCGATCTTCCAGGCGAGCATCAGCAGCGGGAAGTTCCACGGGATCACCTGGGCCACGACACCGTGGGGTCGGGGGAGCGGCCCGCCCGAAGGCGTGAGGCCGGCGTGCTCGAGCTTGTCGGCCCAGCCCGCGTGGTAGAAGAAGTGGGCCGCCGCCACGGGAACGTCGACGTCGCGGGTCTCCTTGATCGGCTTGCCGTTGTCGAGCGTCTCGAGCACCGCGAACTCGCGGGCCCGTTCCTGCAGGATGCGCGCGATGCGGAAGAGGTACTTCCCGCGCTCGGCGCCGCTGAGCGCTCCCCACTCGCCGTCGAACGCGCGACGGGCCGCCGCCACCGCCTTGTCGACGTCACGAGGCCCAGCCTGGGTCACCTGAGCCAGCACGCTCTCGTCGGCGGGGTTGATTGTGTCGAAGAGCGCCTTGGGCCGGGTGAACGTGCCGTCGATGAAGAGCCCGTACGACTTCTCGATCGTGACGACGGCCCGGGACTCGGGGGCCGGGGCGTACTCGAAGGTGGGCATCTGCTCTGCTCTCAGTCGATCGTGACGTAGTCGGGCCCGGAGTAGGCGCCGGTGACGAGCTTCTGTCGTTGCAGCAGAAGGTCGTTCAGCAGGCCGGAGGCTCCGAAGCGGAACCAGTCGGGGGAGAGCCAGGGTTCACCGGCCACCTCGCTGACCATGACGAGGTACTTGATGGCGTCTTTGGTGGTGCGGATGCCGCCGGCCGGTTTGACCCCGACCTGCACCCCGGTGAGCTCGCGCCAGTCACGCACGGCCTCGAGCATCACGAGGGTCACGGGCAGGGTGGCGGCGGGTGCCACCTTTCCGGTGGAGGTCTTGATGAAGTCGCCGCCCGCCAGCATGGCCAGGTGCGCAGCTCGGCGCACGTTGTCGTAGGTGACCAGCTCGCCGGTCTCGAGGATCACCTTGAGGTGGGTGTCGCCGCAGGCTGCCTTGACGTCGGCGATCTGGTTGAAGACCGTCAGATACTCGCCCGACAGGAACGCGCCACGGTCGATGACCATGTCGATCTCGTCGGCGCCGGCCCGCACCGCGTCGCGGGTGTCGGCCAGCTTCACCGCGAGGCTGGCGCGCCCCGAAGGGAAGGCGGTCGCCACGGCCGCGACCCGAACCCCGCTGTCACCCAGCGCTTCCTTGGCCGTGGCCACCATGTCGCCGTACACGCAGACCGCCGCCGGTCGAGGGGTGCTCGGGTCGAGCGGGTCTGGCACGAGGGCCTTGGCGCAGAGGGAGCGCACCTTGCCCACGGTGTCGGCGCCCTCGAGCGTCGTCAGGTCGATCATCCCGATCGCGAGGTCGATGGCCCAGGCCTTGCTCGTCGTCTTGACCGAGCGCGTGCCGAGTGACGCCGCCCGTGCTTCGCAGCCCACCTGGTCGACGCCGGGTAGACCGTGCAACCAACCGGTGAGGGCGTGGTTGGTCAGCCGCGACACCCCGAGCACGTCGCGCGCGTGGGCGACGGTGCCGGCGGTCGTGGCCACAGAGGGGGCGGCCGGGCTGGGCAGGCTGGGTGAGGTGGTGCGGACGGTCACGCCGCGAGTGTATCCACCTCGGCTACGCGGATCCTCCGGTGAGCCGTCCGCCCGATGCTCCGGACCACGGCTTCGTCTGAGACAGTCAGGGCATGGGCAGCACGCGAAACGAGGAGTCGGCGCGGTGAGCGGGGGCGACGAACGACGGCGCGACGAACGACAGGGTCACGAACGACAAGGTCACGAACGACAAGGTCACGAACCAGAGAGCGCTGATCCGCAGCCCGCCCGGGCAAGGGCCGACCGCGAAGGGGCCGGCCTGCGTGGAGCCCGGTCGCTGCGGCCTACCTCGTCGGTGGTCGTGGGCGTGGCCGGAGCCCTCGCCGGGCTGTCGCTGCTTGTGCCCTCCCTGCTGTCGAACGACCGCAGCCCCACACTGATCGCCTCGGTCGTGCTGGCTCTCGTGCTGCTCTGGCTCTTCGTCGCCCGACCCCGTGCCCTCATCCACGCCGAGGGAATCCGGCTCGTCAACCCGCTTCGGGTGGTCGACCTCACCTGGCCGGTCATCACCGAGGTGCGCTCGAAGTGGGCCCTGGAGCTGTTCGTCGGAACCACGCGGTACACCGCTTGGGGCATCCCGGCCGACCCGAAACGGCCACGGCACGGTCGCGGCCTGCTGACCCTCGGGGCCAACAAGGTCGGGAGCGCCCAAGGCTCTCGGGGCTCTCGGGGCGCCCGTGGGTCGGCGGTGCCGCAGGCTGAGCCCAAGGTCAAGGTCGAGGCGCAGACCGTGGCCGTCGAGGTGGAGCAGCGTATCGCCGCCGACCGCCGACGCAAGGACGGGCGCACTCCGCGCATCGCCAGCCAGAGCTGGGACCCGGCGGCGGTCGGGATGCTGCTGGCGGCCCTCGCCCTGTTCGCGCTCGCTCTGCTGTTCGGCTGAGCACAGTCAGCCCCAGCCGGCCGGCTCCCCGGGGCCGGTCGGGGAGAGCGCGCGGTCAGCGCTGGGGTGGCTGGGGGAGCCGGGGGAGCTCAGTCAGACGTTCGAACTCGGAACGGATCGACGTGAGGCGCTGCGTGGCCGCCTCCTGAGCGTGCGCCAACCGCTGCTTGGGACTTTGCTCTGGCGTCTCGATGGTCCCCACGGTCTCGATGACTTCGAGATACACCTTGACCTTCGGCTCGGTGCCGCTCGGGCGGACGATGACGCGCGACCGGTCAGCGAAGCGGTAGCGCAGCCCATCGGTAGGGGGCAGGCCACCGTCACCGCGCGCGAGGTCGTCGATCCCCTCGATGGCGACTCCGGCCAGGCTGCTCGGCTGCTGCGCGCGAAGCCTGCCCATGAGCACCTCGATCTGAGCCAGCTCGGACACCCGCACCGAGAACGAGTCGGTGAGGTGCACGCCGTGCGTGACCGACAGGTCGTCGAGCAGGTCGAGCAGCGTGGCGCCCTCGGCCTTGAGGCCGGCCGCCAGCTCGGCGAGCAGCAGGGCGGCGCTGACGCCGTCCTTGTCGCGCACGATCTCGGGAGCCACGCAGTAGCCGAGCGCCTCCTCGTAGCCGTAGCGCAGCCCGTCGACCCGGGCGATCCACTTGAAGCCGGTAAGGGTCTCCTCGTGCCGGATGCCGGCCGCCCGGGCGATCCCGGCCAGCATTCGGGAGCTGACGATCGAGCAGGCGAAGACGTCGTGCTCGCTCACGCCGCGCGACACGAGGTGAGCCCCCAGCAGGGTGCCCACCTCGTCACCTCGCAGCATCCGCCAGCCGTTCACTGCCGGGTCACGCACCGCCGCAGCGCACCGGTCTGCGTCGGGGTCGTTGGCGATGACGAGGTCGCAACCGACCTCGACGGCCTTGGCGAGCGCCAGGTCGATGGCGCCCGGTTCCTCGGGGTTGGGGAAGGCCACCGTGGGGAAGTCGGGGTCGGGCACCGCCTGCTCGTCGACGACCACCGGCGCGGCAAACCCCGCGCGGACGAAGGCGTCGTGCACGGTCGCGTGGCCCACCCCGTGCAGGCTCGTGTGCACCACCGACAGGTCGCGGGGTGAGTCGGGGTCGACGACGGAGACGACCGCGTCGAGGTAGGCGTCCTGCAGACCCTCGCCGAAGGTCTCCGCGCCATCGGCCGCTCGCGGCACGTCGGCCACCCGGTCGACCGCCGTGATGTGAGCGGCGATCAGGGCGTCGGCGGGAGGAACGATCTGGCTGCCGTCACCGAGGTACACCTTGTAGCCGTTGTCCTGCGGCGGGTTGTGGCTCGCGGTCACCATCACCCCGGCGTCGGCTCCGACGTGACGGATTGCGAAGGCGAGCACGGGCGTCGGCAGCGGCTGGGGCAGCAGCAGTGCCCGACCACCGGCGGCCACGACGACGGCAGCGGTGTCGCGCGCGAAGACGTCGGAGTTGTAGCGGGCGTCGTAGCCGATGACGACGACCGGGTGGGTGACCGCCACCTCGCGCTGCAGGTAGGCGGTCAGCCCGGCCGCCGCGCGGATCACCACGCTTCGGTTCATCCGGTTCGGGCCGGCGCCGATGGCACCACGCAGGCCGGCCGTGCCGAACTCCAGCGTTCCGCAGAACCGGTCGGCCAGGTCGTCGAGGGCCGCGGCGTCGCCCGCTTCCACACGAGCGAGCAGGTCGTCGATCTCGGTGCGCGTCGTCGGGTCGGGGTCGTCGTCACGCCACGCCAGCGCCGCGGCCTTCAGCTCGCCCCCTGCTGCAGTGCTCACCCGATCCTCCGTACGACGTCGGCGAGCAGGCGGCCGCACCGGTCGGCCGCGGCCCGGCCGGCCTCCAGCACCTCCGCGTGGCTGAGTGGCACGTCGGAGATGCCGGCCGCCAGGTTGGTGACGAGCGAGATGCCGAGCACGTCGAGCCCGCACTGCCGGGCGGCGATGGCCTCGAGCGTGGTCGACATGCCGACCAGGTCGCCGCCGAGCACCTTGGCCATGGCGACCTCGGCCGGGGTCTCGTAGTGGGGCCCGCGGAACTGCACGTAGACGCCTTCGTCGAGGTCGGGGTCGACCTCGCGAGCGATGGCGCGCAGGCGGGGGGTGTAGAGGTCGGTGAGGTCGACGAAGTTGGCCCCCTCGATCGGTGAGGTGGCGGTGAGGTTGAGGTGGTCACGGATGAGCACTGGCGTGCCTGGCGCCCACTCGGGGTTGAGGCCGCCGCAACCGTTGGTGAGCACGACCGTCGACACGCCTGCGGCCTTGGCCGTGCGGATGCCGTGCACGACCGCGCGCACGCCGCGACCCTCGTAGAAGTGGGTGCGGGTGCCGAAGACCAGCGCTCGTCGGCCGGTGTCGCCGATCTCGACCGAGCGCATCGTGCCGGAGTGTCCTTCGACCGCGGCCCGGTGGAAGCCGGGCACCTCGTCGTTGTCGATCGTCGCGACGGTCTCACCGATGAGGTCAGCGGCGCTGCCCCAGCCGGAGCCGAGCACGAGCGCGATGTCGTGGCGTTCGGCGCCGGTGCGCTCGGCGATCACGGCGGCGGCCGCGTCGGCCACGGCGAACGGGTCGGTGGACGGGTCGCTGAGGTCGCTGAGGTCACGGGGTGCGGTGGTCACCTCCTGACCCTATCGAGCGGGCGAGGGACCGACCGGAGCGCTACCGGCGGCTCGGTCGGTGGTTGGATGGATCGGTGATCACCCGTGAGACCTCTGTCGTCATCGTCGGTGGCGGCCCGGCCGGCTACGAGGCCGCGCTCGTCGCTGCCCAGCTGGGAGCGCACGTGACGGTCGTCGAGAAGGACGGCCTGGGCGGTGCTGCGGTGCTCACCGACTGCGTCCCGAGCAAGGCCCTCATCGCGACGGCCGACCACATGTCCGACATCGGCGTCGCCGAGCGGCTCGGGGTGCGGCTGCACGACCGTGCGGGCGGCCCGGTCTCGGGGGCCATCGCTTCGCCGCACACCGTGAACGGCCGCATCCTGGCGCTGGCCGCCGCGCAGAGCGCCGACATCCAGGTCGGTCTCGAACGCGCCGGCGTCACCTTCCTCAAGGGTGTCGCACACGTCGTCGACGGACACTGCGTGCGGGCCACGACCGCTGACGGGCAGGCGCACGACCTGCGGGCCGACGTCATGCTCATCGCGACGGGCGCCAGCCCCAGGGTGATGCCCAGCGCGGTGCCCGACGGTGAGCGGATCCTCACCTGGCAGCAGATCTACGACCTCGACGAGCTGCCCGAGCGGATGATCGTGATCGGCTCCGGGGTCACCGGTGCCGAGCTCGCCCAGGCGTTCCTCGGGCTGGGGTCGGAGGTCGTGCTCGTCTCCTCCCGTGACCGGGTGCTGCCGGGGGAGGACGCCGATGCGGCCACCGTGATCGAGGACGTCTTCCGCAAGCGGGGGATGGAGGTGCTCGGCCGGTCGAGGGCCGCAGGGGTGGAGCGCACCGACACCGGGGTGCTGGTCACTCTGGTCGACGGGCGAACCGTCGAGGGCACGCATGCGCTGCTCGCCGTCGGCTCGGTGCCCAACACGTCGGGTCTGGGCCTTGAAGAGGTCGGGGTCGAGCTCTCGGAGTCGGGTCACGTGCAGGTCGACCGGGTTTCGCGCACGAGTGTGACCGGCATCTACGCGGCCGGTGACTGCACCGGCGTGCTGCCGTTGGCCTCGGTGGCCGCGATGCAGGGCCGTATCGCGATGTGGCACGCCCTCGGCGACGCCGTGGCGCCCCTCAACGTCACCGGCGTGGCGGCCAACATCTTCACCGAGCCGGAGATCGCCACGGTCGGGCTCGGGCAGATCGCGGCCGACGAGTCGCCCGAGGTGGAGTCGATCATGCTTCCCCTGGCCCGCAACCCGCGCGCCAAGATGCAGGGCATCACCGACGGCTTCGTCAAGCTCTTCTGCCGCCGGGACTTCGGCACGGTGCTGGGCGGCGTCGTGGTCGCGCCCAAGGCCTCTGAGCTGATCTTTCCGGTGGCGCTGGCGGTGCAGCACCGGCTGAGCGTCGACCAGGTGGCGAGCACCATCACGGTGTATCCGTCGCTCTCGGGCTCTATCGCCGAGGCGGCTCGTCAGCTGCACCAGTCCGAGTAGCCGATCAGGCCGGCCGGTCCTCACCCGGGGGCGCCGGCGGCGGCTGGGTCGGGTTGGCGACGGGGGGAGAGTCTTGCTCCGGCCCACCTGGGCTGAGCTCGTCGTCGCCGTGCAGCTCCTCCTGAGTCAGCAGCCCCTCCTGCGCCCAGCGTTCGCGGCGGCGGCGCCGGGCCACCTCGCGGACCTTCTTCTGCACCGGGTAGAAGATGACCGCCACCACGAGCAGGGTGATCAGCCCCTGAACGGGGAAACCACGTCCTGGCCCGGTCTCGGTGATGAGAGTGATGAACACCGCTGAAGTGTGTCAGAGCCCCGGCTGGCCCGGCTCGTCCGACGCGTCGCTGATCTCGGCGAGCACGGTTCCCGAGGTGACCGTGGCTCCCACGGTCGCGGAGAGCGCAGTGACGACCCCGGCCTTGTGGGCGTTGATCGGCTGCTCCATCTTCATGGCCTCGAGCACGACGACGAGATCGCCGGCAGCCACGGTGGCGCCCTCCTCGACGGCCACCTTGACGATGGTGCCCTGCATCGGGGCCGTGAGGGAGTCGCCGGATGCCGCCGCCCCCCCTCTGCTGCCCGAGCCTCGCTTGGGTGCCTTCTTCCGAGCGCCGTGGCCGGCGGCGGGACCACCCAGGGCCAGGTCGTCGGGGAGGCTGACCTCCATGCGCTTGCCGTCGACCTCCACGACCACCACCCGCCGGGCCGCGCCGTGCTCATCGTCGGACCCGGTCTGGCCGGCGTACGGCTCGATGGTGTTGTCGAACTCGGTCTCGATCCACCGGGTGTGAATCGTGAAGGGGGCATCGCCGTCAGGCGCGAACGCCGGGTCGTTGACGACCGCCCGGTGGAACGGCAGCACCGTCGGCATGCCGTCGACCTCGAACTCGGACAGTGCCCGCCGCGACCGTTCGATGGCCTCCTGGCGGGTGCGGCCGGTGACGATGAGCTTGGCCAGCATCGAGTCGAAGGCCCCGGCGATGACGTCACCCTCGACGACGCCGGAGTCGACACGCACGCCCGGACCCGAGGGTGGGCGGTAGGTCGTGACCGTGCCCGGCGCCGGGAGGAAGCCGCGGCCGGCATCCTCACCGTTGATGCGGAACTCGATGGAGTGGGCGTGCGGCGTCGGGTCGTCGAAGTCGAGGGCCTCGCCGTTCGCGATGCGGAACTGCTCTCGCACGAGGTCGATGCCCGTGACCTCCTCGCTCACCGGGTGCTCCACCTGGAGTCGGGTGTTGACCTCGAGGAAGCTGATGTCGCCGGCCGGGCCGATGAGGAACTCGCAGGTGCCGGCGCTGACGTAGCCGGCCTCCTTCAGGATGGCCTTGCTGGCTCGGAGCAGCTCGGTGTGCTGTTCGTCGGTGAGGAACGGCGCCGGGGCCTCTTCGACGAGCTTCTGGTTGCGGCGCTGCAGCGAGCAGTCGCGGGTCGAGACGACCACGACGTTGCCGTGCTCGTCGGCCAGGCACTGGGTCTCGACGTGGCGCGGGTGGTCGAGAAACCGTTCGACGAAACACTCGCCGCGGCCGAAGGCGGAGACCGCCTCTCGCACGGCCGACTCGAACAGCTCGGGGATCTCCTCCATCGAGCGGGCGACCTTGAGGCCGCGGCCGCCACCTCCGTAGGCCGCCTTGATCGCCACCGGCAGCCCGTGCTCCTCGGCGAAGGCGATGACCTCGTCAGGGCCCTCGACCGGGTTGGCCGTTCCGGGCACCAGCGGTGCGCCCGCCTTGAGGGCGATGTGGCGCGCCTTGACCTTGTCGCCGAGGGTGTCGATGGCGACCGGGCCGGGCCCGATCCAGGTGAGGCCGGCGTCGATGACGGCCTGGGCGAACGCGGCGTTCTCGGCGAGGAAGCCGTAGCCGGGGTGTACCGCGTCGGCGCCTGCCCTGACCGCCACCTCGATGAGCTTGTCGGCGAGCAGGTAGCTGTCGCCCGGAGTGGAACCGCCCAGGGCGTAGGCCTCGTCGGCGACCTTGACGTGCAGGGCGTCACGGTCGGGTTCGGCGTAGACGGCGACCGAGGCGATGGCGCTGTCGCGGCAGGCGCGAGCGATGCGCACCGCGATCTCGCCGCGGTTGGCGATCAGAACCTTGCTGATGGGTGCCATGGATCGGAGCCTAGCGTCAGGTCGATAGCGTTGGAGCATGACCTCGACCACGCCCGACCATCTCCCGTCCGTCTCGCTCGGGCACGCCTCCGAGCCTGGCCTTCGCGTGCCCCAGCTGGGCTTCGGGGTGTGGGAGGTTCCGGACTCCGAGGTCGGAGCGGCGCTGGCCCGTGCCCTCGAGGTGGGGTACCGACACGTCGACACCGCCCGGATCTACGGCAACGAGGCTGGTGTCGGGCGCGTGCTGGCCACCACCGACGTGGCCCGCGACGACCTGTTCGTGACCACCAAGCTGTGGAACGACGACCACGCGAACGCCCGGGAGGCTTTCGACTCGTCGGTCGCGCGGCTCGGCGTCGACGTGCTCGACCTCTATCTCATTCACTGGCCGGCGCCGGGGCAGGACACCTTCGTGCAGGCCTGGACGACCATGCTCGAGCTGCACCGGGAGGGGCGGGTGCGTTCGGTCGGAGTCTGCAACTTCCAGCCGGCACATCTGCAGAGACTTCTCGACGAGACCGGCGTGCTGCCATCGATCAACCAGATCGAGCTGAGCCCCTATCTGCAGCAGCGCGAGCTGCGCGCCTTCCACGCCGAGCACGACATCGTCACCGAGGCCTGGAGCCCGCTCGCCGTTCGCGCCGGCCTGCTCGATGACCCGGTGCTGGCCCAGATCGCTGCCTCGCACGGGGTGAGCCCGGCTCAGGTGGTGCTGCGATGGCACCTCGAGCTGGGCAACGTGGTGCTGACCCGGTCGGTGACGCCGTCGAGGATCAGCGACAACTTCGACATCTTCGGCTTTCAGCTGGCCGCCGGCGACCACGAGGCGCTCGGGTCTCTGGATCGAGGCCGGCGCACCGGGCCCGACCCCGACCGGTTCTGGGCCTGAGCCGATAACCTCTCGGTCATGGCCTGGTTCTCGAAGAAGGGCAAGGACGACGGCGAGCCATCCTCAGACGTCGTGGCGCTGGAGGGCGATGACTCGCTCGTCGCCGAGGGGCACACCGGTCGGCCGGTGTCGAGGCCCCTCGAACCAGCCGAGCGGGCCCGCATCGAGGCGGCATCCGGTCGGCTGGCTGCGCTGGCCGTCGACGTCGACGACCTCCATTCCATCGGCGCCGCCTACGACACTGCGTTCCAGGGCTGGCAGAACGACCCGGGCTCGGTCGACTCTGGTGAGCTCGTAGAGCTGTACGGCGTGGCCATCGGAGAGCACCTGGCGCGTCACAGCGCCCGCCAGTGGGCCGTGGTGACCGATGTGTTCGGCACCGACCTCGGACTGGTGGCGGCGCGAGCAGAGACGGTGATCGTGCCGCACAACATCGTCAGCGCCCGGTGGATGCGTGGTGAACGCGGCTGGATTCCCGGCGTCGTGTCGCACCTGGTGGCGCTGCAGACTCGGGATCGATGACCGAAGCAGCCGAAGGGCGGAGCAACCCGCGCCTAGGATCGCGGGATGGACAGTGACGAGCACCGTAGCCGCCGCGATCTCGAGGAGGGAATCGAGCGCGACTTCACGCGCAAGATGTCCTACGGAGACTACCTTCAGCTCGACCGACTGCTGAGCGCCCAACACCCCCGCAGCAACCCGCCGCAGCACGACGAGCTGCTTTTCATCATCCAGCACCAGACGTCCGAGCTCTGGCTGAAGCTGCTGATCCATGAGCTCCGTTCGGCCCGGAGCCTGCTGGCCAACGACGAGCTGGGCCCGGCGTTGAAGCGGCTGGCCCGCATCAAGCACATCCAGCACAGCCTCACCGACCAGTGGTCGGTGCTGGCCACCCTGACGCCGAGCGAGTACGCGCAGATCCGGCCCTTCCTCGCCGCGAGCTCGGGGTTTCAGTCCGCGCAGTACCGCGAGGTCGAGTTTCTGCTCGGGAACAAGAACGCCGACATGGTCGACGTCTTCACCCACGACGAACAGGCTCGAGGTGAGCTGCAGCAGCTGCTGGTCGAACGCAGCCTCTACGACGAGTTCATCGCCTATCTCTCGCGGCGCGGGTACGCCGTGCCCGCACCGGCTCTCGAGCGTGACTGGAGCCAGCCCTACCGAGCTGTCGACGGCCTCGTCGACGTTTTCGCGGGTGTGTACGCGCAGCCCGCCCAGCACTGGGGCGTCTACGAGGCCTGCGAGGAGCTCGTCGACGTGGAGGACAACTTCCAGCAGTGGCGCTTCCGGCACCTTCAGGTCGTGCAGCGCACCATCGGCCATAAGGTGGGAACGGGCGGGTCGAGCGGCGTCGACTTCCTGCGGCGCGCGCTCGACCTGACGTTCTTCCCCGAGCTGTACGAGGTGCGCACCCGCATCGGATGACGCCCCGTCAGCCGGCTCCGGGCAGGTTGACCGGCCGCCGCTGCCAGCGCAGCGGCTCGCACTGGCACGGGCACGGTCCGAGGCACGGACCGACCTCGTGGCACTCCAGGAGGCACGCGCAGTCGACGAGCAACACCGGCATCGGGTCGACCCGCGGTTGACGGCCGCGCATGAGACGTCGTCGCTGCTGCAGGTCGGCGGTCGTGGGGTGGTCTGTGGTCGCGTCCGGACGTCCGATGGCCAGGGCCTCGCGCTTGGCATCCGGCGCGAGCGCACGGATGCGGTTACGGTGACCACGCAGGTGGTAGGCGGCGGTCGGCTGCTCTCGGTCGTAGCGCGGGCTGTGGAGCCTTTCCTGGGTGAGCACGTCAGGAGGGCCGACGTCGAGGTGGGCCGGAAAGCGGCGCCCCGCGTTGTCGCGCACGGTGTCGACGGAGACCGGTGCCACCATGGCTCCGGACGAGTCGGTCACCGCCAGGCACAGCCCTGCCGCCGCCAGGATCTTCACGAAGGTCGACGCGGTGACCTGCGCCGTGCCGGCCTCGACGCGGCAGACCGTCGACTGGGACAGCCCGACGAGCTGCGCGAGCTCGCGTTGGCTCAGGTCGGCTCGTCGTCGGGCGCGAACGACATACCGCGCCACGAGGGCGGCGGGGTCGGCCTCACTCCCGGGGTGCTTCTTCATGAGGGCACTGTGACAGCAGGGTCTGACAGCCTGGGCGGCCAGAGGTGGCGCGGCCGCTACGTCGCTGATGCGTGAGGCGGGTCAGTGACGTAGCGGGCTGGGGGGTCGGGCTCGGGACCCCCTACGTCACTGATGCGTGGGGCGGGTCAGTGACGTCGCGGGCTGGGGGTGCCCGGTGGCATCAGACGGCGGTCTTGGCCCGCACCTGACGCTTGATGCGCGAGAGCATCGCCACCATGCCGCGCAGGCGCAGGGGGGACACCGCGGCCGCGAGCCCGAACCGCATCGGGGCGTCGTCGGGCACGGCCAGCACCTCAGCGGCCGAGAGCCCGTCGAGACCTTCGTGCAGGATGCCGGCGAACCCGCGCGTGGTGGGCGCCTCAGGCGGGGCGTCGAAAAAGAGGTTGACGACGCGGGCATCGAGCGACGCACCCTCGCCGACCTCGACCGTGAGGAAGAGCGGTGACTGACACTCGTCGACCCGCTCGAGCCGGCTCAGGTCGCCGGCGTACCGCTCGGGCATGGGCGGCAGTCCGTCGCTGAACTCGAGCAGCAGCTGCAGCTTCAGGTCGTTGTTCGCGGAGGTGAAGTCGTCGGCGATCTCGGCCAGGGCGGAGGGCAGCGGAACAGGGGAGGCGGAGGAGTCGCTCACGCGCACCTCACTTCTCGATCGGCACGCGCACGGCGTTGCCCCACTCGGTCCACGATCCGTCGTAGTTGCGTACCTTCTCGAAGCCGAGCAGGTGCGTCAGCACGAACCAGGTGTGCGACGAGCGCTCCCCGATGCGGCAGTAGGCCACCACGTCGTCGTCGGGGCTGAGCCCCTGCTCGGTCAGGTAGATGGCTTCGAGCTCGGCCCGCGACCTGAAGGTGCCGTCGTCGTTCGCCGCCCGTGCCCAGGGCACCGACGCCGCGCCGGGGATGTGCCCTCCCCGCATGGCCCCTTCCTGCGGGTAGTCGGGCATGTGCAGCAGCTCGCCGGAGAACTCTCCCGGGGAGCGGACGTCGACCAGCGGGCTGCCCAGGTGAGCGAGGACATCGTCCTTGAACGCCCGGATGGGTGCGTCGTCGCGCTCCACGACGGGGTAGTCGACCGGCGTCGGAGTGGGCACGTCGCGGGTCAGCTCTCTCCCATCGGCGATCCACTTCGCCCGGCCACCGTCGAGCAGCCTGACGTCCTCGTGACCAAAGAGGCTGAAGACCCAGAGCGCATAGGCCGCCCACCAGTTGCTCTTGTCGCCGTAGATCACGACGGTCGTGTCGCGGGAGATGCCGCGGGCACCGAGGACCGCGGCGAAACCGGCGCCGTCGACGTAGTCGCGCGACACGGGGTCGTTGAGGTCGACGTGCCAGTCGACCTTGAGCGCCCCGGGAATGTGCCCGGTGGAGTAGAGCAGCACGTCCTCGTCAGACTCGAGCAGCGCGATCCCGTCGGGTCCGCCGACGTGACCGGCCTCGATCTGCTCCGCGAGCCAGTCGGTCGTCACGAGCCGGTTCGGGTGGGCGTAGGCCTCGATCTTGGGGTCGGTTTCGCTCATGCGCCCATCGTGTCACGCGGGCCGCTCTGCCCGTTCAGGTGTTCGCGCTCGACGACGTCGATGCCAGTGAGACCCGGGTGAGGTCGGCCCGACAGCGCCGCTCGAACTCACCGAGCTCCTCGATCGTGTCCTGCACGTCGCGCAGTCGCTGCTCGAGGTCGTGACGGCGTTGCTCCACCTGCCCGAGCACGTACTCGAGCTGGGTGCGACGCCCGCGCGGTGCGTCGAAGAGGTCGATGATCGTGCGGATCTCCTCGAGCGGGAAGCCGAGTCGCTTGCCGCGCAGGATCAGTGCGAGCCGGGTGCGGTCGCGGCGATGGTAGAGCCGGTGGGTGCCCCGACGTTCCGGGGCGATCAGGCCCAGGTCCTCGTAGTGGCGCACGGTGCGGTGGGTCACCCCGAACGCGTCGGCCACCTGGGCGATGGTCCACGCACCCTCTCGGTCAGCGGCATCCGACGGCGAACTTGTCATGCCCCCGATCGTGCTTTACCTTTACGTAAACGTCAAGTACGCGCCACAAGCGCAGCGACACGAATTCGAGGACACCATGTTCGAGCTCAGCCAAGACCACGAAGACCTCCGAGCGCTGGTGCGCGACTTCGCCGAGCGGGAGGTGGCTCCGAACATCGCGAAGTGGGACGCGGCCGCGTACTTCCCCACCGACCTCGTGCCCAAGATGGGCGACCTGGGGCTCTTCGGCCTCGTCGTGCCCGAGGAGCTCGGTGGAACCGCGGGGGAGGGCGGCTCCGACTTCACCAGTCTCTGCGTGGCCATCGAGGAGCTGGGCCGGGTCGACCAGTCGATCGGGATCACCCTGTCGGCCGGAGTCGGCCTCGGCATCAACCCGATCCTCACCTACGGCAACGACGAGCAGAAGCAGCGCTTCCTTCCCGACCTGGTCGCCGGCCGCGCGTTGGCCGGTTTCGGCCTCACCGAGCCCGACGGTGGGTCGGATGCCGCTGCCTCGCGCACCCGAGCCACCCTCGAGGGGGATGAGTGGGTCATCAACGGCTCCAAGGCCTTCATCACCAACTCGGGCACCGAGATCACCTCGGTCGTGACCGTCACCGCCCGAACGGGCACGAACGCCGACGGCTCGCCGCAGCTGTCCGCCATCCTCATTCCGGCCGGCACACCGGGGCTCACCGTCGAGCCCGCCTATCACAAGCTCGGTTGGCACGTCTCCGACACCCATGGCCTCTCGTTCGACAACTGTCGTGTCCCCGCCGCAAACCTGCTCGGGGAGCCCGGTCAGGGCTTCAAGCAGTTCCTCAAGACGCTCGACGACGGACGGATCGCTATCTCCGCCCTCGCGCTGGGCTGCGCTCGCGCATGTCTCGAGCTGGCAACCGACCACGCCAAGACCCGGGTGGCGTTCGGGCGACCCATCGGCGCCAACCAGGGAGTCTCGTTCCAGCTCGCCGACGTCGAGGTGATGGTCGAGGCGTCGCGGGCCCTGACCTACAAGGCGGCCTGGCTCAAGGATGAGCACCAGGCGGGCCGGCGCTCCGTCGGTGAGGTCAAGCAGGCCGCCGCGGTGGCCAAGCTGTACTCGACCGAGGCCGCGGTCGCGGCGACCCGCATCGCGACCCAGGTGTTCGGGGGCAACGGCTTCATGGAGGAGTATCCCGTGGCCCGGTTCTACCGCGACGCGAAGATCCTCGAGATCGGGGAGGGCACCTCTGAGATCCAGCGCATGGTCATCGCCCGCGGGCTGGGACTCCCGGCATGAACGAGGCCGACCCGCGAACGGGCCAGAACGGTGATCCCCGGGTCGCCGACGTGCGTGAACGCCTCGAGATGGCACACCGGGCGTCGGGCAGCGCACCCGAGAAGGCCCAGGCCAAGCTCGACCGCCAGGGCAAGATCTACGTGCGCGAGCGCATCGCCCTGCTCTTCGACGAAGGCTCCTTCGTCGAGGACGGCCGCTACGCCAACGCGCTGGCGACCGGTCTGCCCGCCGACGGGGTCGTCACCGGCCGAGGCACGGTCGAGGGGCGACCGGCCATCGTGATCGCGAACGACCCGACCGTCAAAGCGGGCTCATGGGGCGCCCGCACCGTCGAGAAGATCGTGCGAGCCACCGAGATGGCGCTGCGTGAGGAGCTGCCCGTCTTCTGGTTCGTCGACTCGGCCGGGGCCCGGATCACCGACCAGGTGGAGATGTTCCCCGGCCGGCGCGGGGCCGGGCGGATCTTCCACAACCAGGTCGCCTTGTCGGGCAAGGTGCCGCAGATCTGTGCCCTCTTCGGCCCGAGCGCCGCGGGCGGCGCCTACATCCCCAGCTTCTGTGACCTCATCATCATGGTCGAGGGCAACGCCTCGATGTATCTCGGTAGCCCGCGGATGGCCGAGATGGTCGTCGGCGAGAAGGTGTCGCTCGAGGAGATGGGCGGTGCCCGAATGCACTGCACCGTCTCGGGGGTGGGTGACCTGCTGGCGCACGACGACGCCGAGGCGATCGAGCTGGCCAAGCTCTACTTCTCCTACGTGCCGGGCTGCTGGCGAGACCACCCGCCCGTCTACGGCGCCGAGGAGCCGTCCGCGGCACTCACCCGCTTCACGGTGCCCGAGCGTGAGTCGGTGCCGTTCGACGTGCACGAGGTCATCGACGGGCTGGTCGACGACGACTCGTTCTTCGAGCTGAAGCCGCTGTGGGCCGGCGAGCTCGTCATCGGGTTCGGCCGGATGAGCGGCGAGACCGTCGGCATCGTGGCCAACAACTCGATGGTCAAGGGCGGCGTGCTGTTCACCGACAGCGCCGACAAGGCGGCCCGTTTCATCTGGCTCTGCGACGCCTTCAACATCCCGCTCGTCTACCTGGCCGACGTGCCCGGGTTCATGATCGGCTCCGAAGTGGAGCGGGGTGGGATCATCCGGCACGGCGCCAAGATGGTCAGCGCCGTGGCGTCGGCCACCGTGCCGCAGTTCTGCGTCATCGTGCGCAAGGCCTACGGTGCCGGCCTCTACGCCATGGGTGGCCCGGGCTTCGGCCCCGACGCCACCATCGCGCTGCCCACGGCCCGGATCGCCGTGATGGGTCCCGAGGCGGCCGTCAACGCCGTGTACGCCAACAAGATCGCCGAGATCGAGCAGGCCGACGGGCCCGCCGCCCGCGACCGGTTCGTCGCCGAACGACGAGCCGAGTACGAGCAGGACGTCGACATCGAGCGCCTGGCCGCCGACCTGGTGCTCGACTCCATCATCGAGGCCGACGAACTGCGTTCTGACCTGCTCCGCCGTCTGGCCTATGCTTCCCGGCGTGACCGTCACTTCAGCGACCGACGCCGGGCCGTCCCGCCGGTCTGACTCGCGACTCGGTCACCGACTGGAGCATGCCGACCGGGCGGCAGAGACCCGTGCCCCGTTCTACCGGCAGTTCGCGTTCTGGTTCCCGGTAGGCATGTATGCCGTCTCGCGCCTCTACGTGTTCGTGGCCGTGGTCGTGCTGGCGAAGAACCAGATCGCGCTGAGCCCGGGGCTCGAGTCCATCCGCATCGCCTACCCGACCCCAGCCGACCCGGGCTACCTCACCGCGATGACCAACTGGGACGGCCAGTGGTACCGCATCATCGCCGAGAACGGCTACCCGGCCGTGCTGCCGACGCTGCCGTCGGGGCAGATCGACATGAACCCCTGGGCCTTCTTCCCGGTGTTCCCGCTCAGCGTCGGCGCGATCATGTCGCTGACCGGTCTGCCCTTCGTCGTGGTCGCGCCGGTGCTCTCGACGGTCATCGGCTTCCCCGCCGTGTACCTGCTCTTTCGCCTCGTCGACCGGGCGGTGGGCCGTTGGGAAGCCATCGTCGCGGTCACCGCGACGTGCTTCTTCATCGCCTCCTCGATCTTCAACGCCTCGTACACCGAGTCGACCGCCCTGCTGCTCGTCGTCACGGTGCTGCTGCTGCTGCGGGCCCGCCACTACTGGTGGGTGGCGGTGGCTCTCGTGGTGCTGTCGTTGACCCGTAACGTCGTGATGGTCATGGCGCCGGTCATCGTGACGCACGCCATCGTGCGCTGGCGTCAGGGCGATGAGGGACCGCAGCCGGTGCGTTGGCGGTGGGGGATGGCAGCGCTTGCCAGCTTCGCCGCCGCCCTGACGTTCTTGTGGCCGACCATCGTGTCGATGGCCACGAACACCCCCGACGCCTACAACCGCACCATGCAGGCGTGGAACATCCAGACCGAGATCAAGCTCGGGCTCTGGTGGCAGCTGCTCGACGAGTACGCCGGGGTGAGCGCGCAGGTGCTGGGCGTGGCCGGAGTGGCGGCCTTCGCCTGGTGGATGCTCTCGAAGCACTCGTGGCGGTGGGGGCCGGAGATCTGGGCCTGGGCCGGCGCCTACCCCGCCTACATCCTGCTGGTGACCAGCCCGACGGCGAGCCGGGTGCGTTATGCCCTGCTCGCGTTCCCGATGACGCTCATCATCGCCTGGGTGCTGCGGCTGCGGTGGTGGGACCGCTACCGCTACTGGCTGCTCGGCGGCATCCTCGTGCTGGGAGCGGCGCAGATGTGGTGGTGGACCCAGCACTACCTGATCATCGAGACGCTCGGCGACGACCTCTACCCCTGAGAGCTCGACCCGGATACGGTCCCGACCACGTCGAACCAGGCCACCTCCACCTGCCCCAGCAGGTCGCGAAGCAGGGGGAGCGACAGGCCCACGACGTTGTGGTGGTCACCCTCGATCGCGGTGACGAACGGCCCGCCGAAGCCGTCGATGGTGAACCCACCCGCCACCAGCAGAGGCTCGCCGGTGGCGACGTAGGCGTCGATCTCGGCGTCGCTGACCTGCGCGAAGTGCACGGTCGTCGAGGCCGTCGCGCCGAGGGTGGCGCCGGTGCCGTTCGGCCGGTCGTCGACGAGCCAGTGCCCGGTGTGCAGCACACCGGACCGGCCCCGCATCCGCCGCCAACGTCGGGTGGCCTCGCTGACGCTGCCCGGCTTGCCGTGCACCTCACCGTCGATCTCGAGCACCGAGTCGCAGCCGAGCACCAGGGCGGCTCGCTCACCGCGGCCGGCCACGTTCTCGGCCTTGGCGCGGGCCAGCAGCAGGGCGACATCGACCGGCTCGACCTCGCCGTAGCGACTTCTCGCCTCGGCAACCGCCAGATCCTCATCGACGGTGCTGACGACGACCGTCGGCTCGACCCCCGCCCGACGCAACGTCTCCAGGCGAGCCGGTGACGCGGAGGCGAGCACGAGCCGAACGGATGCCGGCTGGTCGGCCACGGTCAGATCTCGCCCAGCACGGCGGCGCGCAGGGTGTCGAGGCCGACCCCACCGATGTCGAGGGCTCGACGGTGGAAGGCCTTGAGGTCGAAGGCGTCGCCCTCGCGCTGCTTGACCTCGTCACGCAGTGAGAGCCAGAGGCGCTCGCCGATCTTGTAGCTGGGGGCCTGACCCGGCCAGCCGAGGTAGCGGTCGAGCTCGAAGTGCAGCACCTTCTCGTCCATGAACCCGTAGCGCGTCAGGTAGGTCCAGGCCTTGTCGTAGGTCCAGGCGCCCCCGCCGACCTCGTCGGGCGCATCGAAGCCGCAGTGCACGCCGATGTCGATGACGACGCGGGCCGCACGCAGCGACTGGCCGCCCAACCAGCCCATCCGGTTGCCGGGGTCGTCCATATAGCCGAGCTCAGCCATCAGCCGCTCGGCGTAGAGGGCCCAGCCCTCACCGTGCCCGGAGGTCCACGCCTCGAGCCGGCGCCACTTGTTCAGCAGACCAGAGCGGTAGACGGTCTGCGCGACCTGGAGGTGATGGCCCGGGACCCCTTCGTGGTAGACGGTCGTCAGCTCGTTCCAGGTGCCGAACTCGGTGTTGCCCTTGGGCACCGACCACCACATCCGCCCGGGGCGGCTGAAGTCGTCGCTGGGGCCGGTGTAGTAGATGCCGCCCGTCTGGGTCGGGGCGATCCTGCACTCGATGGTGCGCACCGGCTCCGGGATGTCGAAGTGCACGTCGGCGAGGTTGCTGATGACCTCGTCGGCGCGCTGCTGCATCCACGCCTTGAGGGCATCGGTGCCGTGCAGCTGGTAGGTCTCGTCGGCGTTGAGGATCTCGACGCCGCGCTCGACCGAGGCTCCGGCCTCCAGGCCGTCGGCGATCTGCTCCATCTGCGCCCGCAGGTCGGCCACCTCCTGCTGACCCCAGCTGTAGGTCTCCTCGAGGTCGACCGCAGCACCGAGGAAGTAGCGCGACTCCAGCTCGTAGCGGCTGCGGCCGCAGGCGTCTTCGGCGGGAGCATGGGGCAACAGGTCGCTCTCGAGGAAGTCGGCGATCTCCCGGTAGGCCGCTGACGCCTCCTCAGCGGAGCGAGCCAGCCGATCGCGCAGCTCACCATCGATGGGCGCGCCGCCGACCGTAGCGTCGGCGACGACCTTCGCGAAGTAGCCGTCGTCGTCGGTGAGCGCACGCGACTGCTCGGCGCAGGCGGTCACCTGCCTGCTCGACGAGACCTGCCCACGCTCTCGCGCCAGCGCCAGCGACTCCTGGTAGCCCTGTAGGGCGGCCGGGATCCTCGAGAGCCGAGCCGCGAAGACGCGCCAGTTCTCCTCGGTCTGCTGCGGCATGAGGTCGAACACGTCGCGGACGCTCTGCAGGGGGGAGGCGATCACGTTGAGCGCCATCTCGTCGAGCCCGGCGGCATACCGCTCCTGCGCGAGCCCGAGCCTCTCGGACATCGCCGCGATGGTCACCCGGTCGACGTCGTCGACCGCGGTCGCGGTCGCCAGCTCGGCCAGGGTCGCCTGTCGCAGCGCGGCCACGGCGGCGTTACCGGCCGGGGAGAGGTCATCGAGCTCGTCGTCGCGACCAGGCACCCCGAGGGAGGTGGCGTTGATCGGGCTGAGATCGACCGCTGCGTCGAAGTAGCGCTCCGCGATGCGGTCGACATCGGTCTGCGGACGTTCGGTCTGAGCGGGAGTCGCGGTCACAGGGCGAAGGTATCCCACAGCCTGGCTGGGGTCAGCGGGTGCGGCGGGCTGGGGTCAGCGGGGCAGGGCTGAGCCGCGCCACCCGGACGGGCCCACCAGTCGCCGCGCCGGGTCGGACCACGGCGAGCGCACCGACAGAGGCGCCGCTGCGTCGGGGGCCTGGCGGGCAGCCAGCACCACCACCAGGGCCGCGAGCTCCTCCGGCGTCGGATGGCCCGCAAGGATGCGAAGCGCCGGGGCCTGCGGATCGGGCTCTGCGGCATCCGACGGGGTGGGTGTGGTGCTCATAGCGGGATGTTCCCGTGCTTCTTCGGGGGCAGGGAGTCGCGCTTGTTCTTCAGCGCGCGTAGGGCGCGCGTGACGTTCATCCGGGTGTTCGACGGGCTGATCACGGTGTCGATGTAGCCACGTTCGGCGGCGATGTACGGGTTGGCCAGGGTCTGCTCGTAGTGGGCGACGAAGTCGGTGCGGATCGCCTCGACGTCACGGCCCTCCGCCACCGCCGCTGCGAGCTCCTTGCGGTAGAGGATGTTGACGGCCCCCTGGGCGCCCATGACCGCGATCTGGGCGGTCGGCCAGGCGAGGTTGATGTCGGCGCCGAGGTGCTTGGAGCCCATCACGTCGTAGGCCCCGCCGTAGGCCTTGCGGGTGATGACGGTGATCTTGGGCACGGTGGCCTCGCCGTAGGCGAAGATGAGCTTCGCGCCGCGCCGGATGATGCCGTCCCACTCCTGGTCGGTGCCGGGCAGGAAGCCCGGCACGTCGACGAGGGTGAGCACCGGCACGTTGAAGCAGTCACAGGTGCGCACGAAGCGGGCGGCCTTCTCGGACGCGTCGATGTCGAGGCAGCCGGCGTACTGCATCGGCTGGTTGGCGACGATGCCGACCGACATGCCGTCGATGCGGGCGAAGCCGGTGAGGATGTTCGGGGCGAAGAGTGGTGACACCTCGAGGAAGTCGGCGCCGTCGATGCCATCACCATCCTCGTCGGCCACGTCGACGAGGTGCGCGATCACCTCACGCATGTCGTAGGGCACGTTGGGCGAGTCCGGGATGCACGTGTCGAGCCACCGGTCGTCGTCGGTCACGGACAGATCGGCCGCGCCTTCGTCGTAGCCCGGTGGGCTCTCGAGGTTGTTGCTCGGCAGGTAGGAGAGCAGCGCCTTGACGTAGTCGATGGCGTCCTGCTCGTCGGAGCCCATGTAGTGCGCGACGCCCGACTTGGTGGTGTGCGTGAGAGCGCCACCGAGCTCTTCGAAGCCGACGTCCTCACCGGTGACGGTCTTGATGACGTCGGGGCCGGTGATGAACATGTGCGAGGTCTGGTCGACCATCACGGTGAAGTCGGTGATGGCGGGGGAGTAGACCGCCCCGCCCGCGCACGGCCCCATGATCAGCGAGACCTGCGGGATGACGCCCGACGCGCGAACGTTGCGCATGAAGATCTCTCCGTAGAGCCCGAGCGAGACCACGCCCTCCTGGATGCGGGCTCCCCCGGAGTCGTTGAGGCCGACCACGGGGCAGCCGATCTTCATCGCGAAGTCGAGCACCTTGACGATCTTCTCGCCGTACACCTCGCCCAGCGAGCCACCGAAGACGGTGAAGTCCTGGGCGAAGAGGGCCACCGTTCGCCCGTCGACCTGCCCGTAGCCGGTGACGACCCCGTCGCCGTAGGGCCGGTTCTTGGTTTGGCCGAAGGCGTTGCTGCGGTGCCGGGCGTACTTGTCCATCTCGATGAAGGTGCCCTCGTCGAGCAGCATGGCGATGCGCTCACGTGCCGTCTTCTTGCCTCGGTCGTGCTGCTTCTCGACCGCGCGGGCCGACCCGGCCTGGGCCACCTCGGCCACCCGTCGCTTGAGGTCGGCGAGCTTGCCGGCCGTCGTGCTGAGGTCGGGGCCCTGCCCTGCGGGCTGTGCCGGCCCGTCCACGCCCTGATCGGATGCCATGGCCGCACTCTAGCCTTGGGGGCGTGCGCCTACCGTTCGAGCCGAGCCTCGTGGATGAGGGTTTGGTCACTCCCGGTCAGCCGTGGCGCGCCGTGCGCTTCCACGCCCAGACGCGTTCGACCAACGATGTGGCCCGCGACCTCGTGACCGCCTACGCCGCCGATCCCGGCCACGCCCCCGATCCCCGCTGGTACGTCGTGGTCACCGACCACCAGACGGGCGGCCGCGGACGGCTGGGGCGGGCCTGGGAGGTGCCTGCCGGTGCCGCGGTCGCCGTGTCGGCGGTCGTGCCCCTCCACGGCGCCGCTCAGGTCGCGTCGGCGGCCTGGTTGCCGCTCTGCGCCGGCCTCGCCCTCGCACGCGCGATCCGCCGGGTGACCCGGGCGGCCGGGCGCGAGCTGACTCCGACCTTGAAGTGGCCCAACGACGTGCTGCTCGTCGACGACGACGACCGCAAGGTCAGCGGCATCCTGTGTGAGCTCGTGTCGTTGGGGTCGCCTCTCGGCAGCACCAGCGGCTCGGAGAGGGAGCCGGCCGCCGCCGTGGTCGTGGGCGTGGGCGTCAACGTCGACCAGATTCGCGCCGAGCTACCCGTCGACACCGCAACCTCTCTCGCCCTCGCGGGGGTGTCGGTGCGGCGCGAGACCCTCGTGGTGGCCTACCTGCGCGAGCTCGGTGCCCTGCTGGGAGCGGCCTCCGGCGAAGCCCCGGTCGAAGAGGGGAGGTGCCGGTACACCGCGTCTTCCGACCTCGAACGGGTCGTGCGAGGGGCCTACGAGGCCGCGTGCTCGACCATCGGGTCGAGGGTGCGGGTACACCTGCCCGGCGGGGCCACGGTCGAAGGGGACGCGGTCGGTCTCGACGGGTCCGGAGCCCTCGTCGTGATGACCTCGACGGGTCGACGCGCGTTCTCGGCCGGCGACGTCGTTCACGTGCGCCGCCCCGACGGAGGGCTGGCATGATCGGCCCATGACGGATTCGGCGTCGCCGCAGTCTCCGACCTCCTCGCAGTCCTCGCAGTCCGCACTGACCGCGCAGTCCTCGCAGTCCGCGCAGACCGCGGCTGGGGAGGACTTCACCGCGCGCCTGCTCGGTCGTCCACTCGCCCTGCGACGCCGCGAGGTCAGTGTGGGCGCGGAGGTCTCGCTCTCCTCGGCACGACGCTTCTGGCACGCTCTCGGCTTTCCCGTGGTCGACACCGACGACGAGCTGTTCACCGCTGCCGACGTCGAGGCGTTGCGGACGGTGGCGGAGATCGTGCGCGAGGGACTGCTCGATGAGACCACGGCGCTGTCGCTCACCCGGGCCTTCGCGCGCTCTGCCGACCGGCTCGCCGGGTGGCAGTCGCAGCTGATCGCTGAGGCCGTCGAGGCCGACATGACCTCGGCCCTCGCGGCAGAGGGTGAGGGCGATTTGTCCGAGTCGAGGGGGGTGCCCAGCCACGAGACGGCGGTCGAGACGGCAAACCGTCTTGCGGTGCTGACCGACCGGCTCGAACCGCTGCTCGTCTACGCCTGGCGTCGACATCTCAGTGCCACGGTGTCCCGCATGCTCGCTGACGCCGATCCCGAGTCGTATGGCCTGACGAAGATGCGCTCTGTCGGCTTCGCCGACCTCGTCAACTTCACCGCCCTCGTGCGCAAGATGTCAGAGCGCGACCTCGCCCGCCTCGTGTCCCGGTTCGAGGCCCTGTCGGCCGACGTCATCACGGCACACGGGGGACGCCTCATCAAGACCGTGGGAGACGAGGTGCTCTTCACGACCGTGACCGCCGCGCCGGCCGCCGCCGTCGCCCTCGACCTGCTCGATGCCATGAGCGACGACGACGTGCTGCCCGAGGCGAGGGTCGGGATGGCCCGTGGCCCGATCCTCTCGAGGCTCGGTGACGTCTTCGGCACCACGGTGAACCGCGCCTCACGCCTGACCGCGGTGGCGCAGGCCGGCACGGTGATGGTCGACGCCACGATGGCCCGTGAGCTCGCCACCCTGTCAGGGTTCGAGCTGACCGGCCAGCGACGCCGCATCCTGCGGGGGGTCGGGCCGGTCTCCCCCTCGGTGCTGCGCCGCGCCCCGACCACGGGTCGTCGGTAGACCAACCCGTTCAGACCACCCCGGTAGACGAATTCACGACGAACACCAACGCCCAAGGAGACCCTCGAATGCCGTCATCGACGCACCTGGTTCGCATCGAGCGATTCGATGAGCCAGGGCTCGAACACGTGGCCGAGATCGTGCTCGACCGACCGGAGGCGCTCAACGCGGTGTCGACCGAGATGGCCCGTTCGATAGCCGAGGCCACCTCGTCGGTCGCGTCGGACGACACCGTGCGTTGTGTCGTGCTGAGCTCGAGCAACGAGCGTGCCTTCTGCGTCGGCGCCGACCTCAAGGAGCGCAGCTCGATGAGCGATGCCGACCTCGTTGCCCAGCGGCCGACGGCGCGCGCGGCGTACGGGGGAGTGTTGCGGCTGCCCATGCCCGCCATCGCGGCCGTCGACGGTCACGCGCTGGGCGGCGGCTTCGAGCTGGCGCTCTCGTGCGACGTGGTCATCGCGGGGGAGGGAGCGCTCGTGGGTCTGCCCGAGGTGGGCGTCGGAGTGATCCCCGGTGGTGGGGGCACGCAGCTGCTCGTGCGCCGAGTGGGGTGGTCACGGGCCTCTCGCGCCATCTTCTCGGCGGCGAGGATGACGACCGCGGAGGCGTTCGCCCTCGGGGCCGTCGACGAGCTGGTGGCCCAGGGCTTCGCCCGCGCTCGCGCCCTCGAGCTGGCCCGCACCATCGCCGCGAACTCGCCGGTCGGGCTGCGCAACGCCAAGCGGGCCATGCGGCTGGGGGCCGACGTGGGCCTGGAGGCCGGGCTCGAGATCGAGGACGCCTGCTGGCGGGCGACGGCGTTCTCGGCCGACCGACGCGAGGGCGTGGCCGCGTTCGCCGAGAAGCGCCGGCCGAACTGGCCCGGGCACTGACCACCACGCCGCCTGACACCCTTTCGGCGCGTCGCGCGGCGCGTCGCGCAGGTGGTGTTGTCAATCCGACACTTTTGGCGCGTCGCGCGGCGCGTCGCGCAGGGTGGGGGGCGCGGTTGGGGGCGAGAGTGGGCCGAATCCGGTGGCGGCTTTGCCCGGAGGGGGCTGGCGGGCATCCGGGAGTCGGTAGGCTGGCGAGGGTCGGCATTGAGCCGGTTCGTGAACAACCAGAACGGATGACATGACCCGCGTGCTCCTCGCCGAGGACGATCCCGCCATCTCCGAGCCACTGGCCCGGGCGCTGCGCCGTGAGGGCTACGACGTTGACGTGCGCGAGGACGGCGTGGCGGCGCTCGAGGGCGCCAAGCAGAGCCCCGACCTGGTGCTGCTCGACCTGGGACTGCCCCGCATCGACGGCCTCGAGGTCTGTCGGCGCATCCGGGCCGAGGGGCTGACCATCCCCGTGCTGATCCTCACGGCTCGCGCCGACGAGGTCGACACCGTCGTCGGCCTTGACGCGGGCGCCGACGACTACGTGACCAAGCCCTTCCGGCTGGCCGAGCTGCTCGCGCGGGTGCGCGCCCTGCTGCGGCGCAAGCCGACCGAGATCGCCGCGGTCGTCGACCTGGTGAGGATCGACTCCGACGGTCGACGAGCCTGGTTCAAGGGCATCGAGCTGCAGCTCACCGCGAAGGAGTTCGACCTGCTCAGGGTCCTCGTGCGCGAACAGGGCAAGGTCGTCTCGCGTGAGCAGCTCATGCGCGAGATCTGGGACACCGCCTGGTTCGGGTCAACCAAGACTCTCGACATGCACATCTCCGTGCTGCGCCGCAAGCTCGGCGACGATGCGACCTCGCCGCAGTACATCGCCACGGTGCGCGGGGTCGGCTTCCGGTTCGAACGTCCTGAGGCTGACTGACCGTGCGGCGCCAGCTCGATCGTCTCGTCCTGGTCGCCGCAGGGGTCACGGCGGCACTGACCGCGGTCGTGGTTGCTGGGGTTGTCTGGTGGATCGTGACCCAGAGGCCCGAGCTCGTCGATGAAGCGGTGACGACCGACCTCCGGCAGGCGGCGGCCCTGCTCGTGGCCCTCGTGCTCGTGTCCGCGCTGGTCGGAGTGCTGGCCGCCGTGGTCAGCACGCTCGGCATGCGCCGTCGAGCCGCTCGCGCGGCAGCCGACCTCGTCGACCTCGCGTCGCGGTTCTCTGCTGGAGAGGCCCGTCTGGCGCCGGTGCGGTCGGGGGTGCGCGAGATCGACCACGTCTCCGACATCATCGCGCGCCGAGCCCACGACATGACCAAGACCCTCGCCGCCGAGCGTGACTTCGCCGCCGATGCCTCCCACCAGCTGCGCACCCCGCTGACGGCACTGCTGATGCGGCTCGAGGAGATCTCGTTCATGGCCGACAAGTCGGCGGTCAAGGAGGAGGCCTCGATCGCCATCGCCCAGGTGGAGCGCCTGACCCGTGTCGTCGACGACCTTCTCGGCCGCGGCCGAGGGGCGGGTGGGCCGACCCCGGTTGTGTCGCTCGACACCACCATCGCCGCCCTGCAGCGCGAGTGGCAACCCGCCTTCGAGCAGGCCCGTCGCTCGGTTCGCGTGCGCGGTGAGCGCGGCCTGTTCGTCCGCTCCACGCCGGTTGCCCTCTCACAGGTGCTCTCGACGCTGCTCGAGAACTCCCTCGTTCACGGTCGCGGCACCGTCGACGTGCACGCTCGGCGCTCCGGCCCCTCCGTCGTGGTCGAGGTCAGTGACGAGGGTGACGGTGTGCCATCCGCGATGGCTCCGCACATCTTCGAACGGTCGGTCAGCAGTGGAACGGCTGGCAGCACCGGGCTCGGCCTGGCCCTCGCCCGCGACCTCGCCGAGTCGAACGGGGGCCGCCTCGACCTCGTGCAGGCCCAACCTGCCCGTTTCGCCCTGTTCCTGTCGGAGTCCGACGACGGCTGAGCCGCTCCGTGCGGTGACCGGCCACGAGCGCGCCGGACGACCGGGTTCGGATGCACCGAATCGACACGCCGCAGGTATCGTCGGCCTGTGAAGCGGTTCGGCACGTTCCTGTTCGTGCGCCACCGGCACAACTGGATGCTATTCCTCCGGTTCGGGCTGGTCGGCGCCTCGGGCGTGCTCGTGAACCTGATGGCCCTCGTGATCGTCAAGCGGCTCGGTCCGCTGCCCGAGGAGGCCATCGTCGGGGTGCCGCTCACGGCCTTCAACGTGCGCTGGTACCACGTGTACTCGACCATCGCCTTCTTCGCGGCGAACCTCTGGAACTTCCAGCTCAACCGCTCCTGGACCTTCCACAGCTCCCGACACGCCGGCTGGTGGCGCGAGTACGGGCCCTTCGTGGCGGTGGGTCTCGTGGGTCAGGCCATCGGGCTGGTGCTGCTGACCGCCCTGATGCACCGAGGCTCCCCGATCGCCCTCTCGCTGTCGGCGCTCGACGACTCGACCGGCCTGCGCACCCGGCTCTACTGGGCGCAGCTGATCGTCATCTGTGTCGTCACCCCGCTCTCGTTCGTGCTGAACAAGATGTGGACGTTCGCCGCCGTTCGCAGCCGGCACCCGGGCCTCGTCGACCCGAGCCGCGCCGCTGCCGCGCTCGGCGTCGCCGACCCTGCCGAACGGGTGGTTCAGGAGCAGCCTGTGCCGACGCCCGATGTGCCCGGACCCGTCGACCGCGCCCGCTGACCCGCCGCTGCCCTTACCGACGCACCCTGCAGACCCCCCTGCCGAACCCCATGCCCTCACCGCCGCACGCTGTCGTCAGGAGCCGCGGTCCGGATGCCGCAGCCGCATCGGTAGGTTGGTCGCCGTGACCGAACAGCCGAAGCGCGCCCCCGGAGGTTTCCCCGTCGTCGGTGTCGTCGGTGGTGGTCAGCTGGCCCGGATGATGCAGGGCCCGGCCATCGAGCTCGGCATCACGCTCTCAGTACTGGCCGAGGCCGATACCGCGTCGGCGGCTCTCGTGGTGCCCAGCGCGCCCGTGGGTGACCACACCGATCTCGAGGCCGTGCGCGCCTTCGCCGCGACCTGTGATGTGGTCACGTTCGACCACGAGCAGGTGCCGCAGGAGGTGTTGGCCGCCCTCGAGGCCGATGGTGTCGTGACCCATCCCAGCCGGTCGGCGCTGGTGTTCGCCCAGGACAAGCTCGCCATGCGCGAACGGCTGACCGAGCTCGGCATCGCGTGCCCGAGGTGGTACCGGGCGCGCACCGTCGATGATGTCGAGCGATGCGGCGAGCAGTGGGGGTGGCCGATCGTGGCGAAGACGCCCACCGGAGGCTACGACGGCAAGGGCGTTGCCGTGGTGGGCTCGAGTGCCGACCTCGGCGAGTGGCTGGCTGCCGTCGGCGAGCCCGGACCGTTCGAACACGGCATCCTGCTCGAGGAGAAGGTCGACTTCGCTCGTGAGCTGGCAGTGCTCGTGGCTCGCAGCCCATCGGGGCAGGCCGCGACGTGGCCGGTGGTCGAGACGGTGCAGGTCGACAGCATCTGCACCGAGGTGCTCGCGCCCGCCCCCAACCTCGACCCCGACCTCGCCTCGGTGGCGACCGAGGCCGCGCTTCGCATCGCGGGCGCTCTCGAGGTGACGGGAGTTCTGGCCGTCGAGATGTTCGAGGTGGCCGACGACACGGGGGCCACCACCTACGTGGTCAACGAGCTGGCGATGCGGCCGCACAACAGTGGGCACTGGTCGATGGACGGCGCCGTGACCGGTCAGTTCGAGCAGCACCTCAGGGCGGTGCTCGACCTGCCCCTGGGCGACCCTCGACCGCGGGCCGCATGGACGGTGATGGCCAACGTTCTCGGCGGCGAGCACGAGGAGCTCTACAGCGCCTACCGTCACGTCATGGCCCGCGATCCCGGCGCCAAGGTGCACCTCTACGGCAAGGGGGTTCGCCCCTCCCGCAAGATCGGGCACGTCAACGTCAGCGGCGACGACCTCGACGACGCCCGGGACCGGGCCGGCCACGCGGCCGACTACCTGAGCGGAGTCGTGACGCAATGACCGCGCAGCACCAGCGCCCGGACCTCTCGCCGGAGCCACCGGTCGTCGGGATCGTGATGGGCAGCGACAGCGACTGGCCGGTCATGAAGGCAGCGGCCACCGCCCTTGACGGGCTCGGGATCGCCTACGAGGTCGACGTCGTGTCGGCTCACCGGATGCCGACGGAGATGATCGAGTACGGCCGGACGGCATCCGAGCGGGGCCTTCGCGTCATCATCGCCGGGGCCGGGGGTGCGGCCCACCTGCCCGGCATGCTGGCGGCTGTGACCCCGCTGCCCGTGGTGGGGGTGCCGGTGCCGCTGAAGTTTCTGGACGGCATGGACTCGCTGCTCTCGATCGTGCAGATGCCCGCCGGTGTGCCCGTGGCGACGGTCTCGATCGGCGGTGCACGCAACGCCGGTCTGCTGGCGGCCCGGATCGTCGGCACGGGAAGCGACGAGCTGTCGATCCGGGTGCGTACGGCGATGGTGGCCTTCCAGGAGGCGTTGCGCGAGGAGGCGCACGCGAAGGGGGCCGCGCTGCGAGCGCAGGTCGGGGGTCAGTCGGTGACGGCCGACGCGCCGTCACCCGGCTGAAGACGCGGGTACTCGATCTTCGGGCAGGTGTCCATCACCACCGACAGACCGGCCTCCTCGGCTCGGGCGGCGGCCGCCTCGTCGACCACTCCCAGCTGCAGCCACAGGGCCTGCACCCCGAGTCGGTCGCGTTGCGCGATGGCCTCGTCGACGAGCCCGCCCACCCGGTCGCTGCGTACGAAGAAGTCGACGACCTTGACGACAACGCCGTCGGGCACATCGGCGAGCGAGGGGTATCCCACGCTCCCGTGCACCCTGGCCGCGCTCGGGTGCACGGGGACCAGGCGCATCCCGAGCTCGCGCTGCAGCCACAGCGAGACGCCCCACGCGGTGCGGTCGGGGTTGTCGCCGAGCCCGACCACCGCCCACGTGGCCGGCGTGACCAGCAGGTCACGGATGACGTTCGGGTCGTTGCGGTGGCGGGTGGGGCTCGCGGGCGTCATGAAGATCATCCTCACACGGCGGCGCGGATGCCGGACAGCGCAACGTCGCTGTGCCGCGCGAGTCCGGGCCGGCCGCGGCGGCGCAGTGGCAGAACGTCGCAGTGACATGATGAGCGCATGAGATTCGGAGTCTTCATTCCCCAGGGCTGGCGCATGGACCTCGTCGGCATCGACCCGAGCCAGCAGTGGGAAGCGATGTCGGACGTGGTCAGCCACGTCGACCAGGGTGAGACCTTCGAGTCGGTCTGGGTGTACGACCACTTCCACACCGTGCCGGAGCCGAGCGGTGAGGCGACCCACGAGGCGTGGACCCTCATGGCGGCGTTCGCGGCCTCCACCTCGCGCGTGCGGCTCGGGCAGATGTGCACGTGCATGAGCTACCGCAACCCGGCCTACCTCGCGAAGGTCGCCGCCACCGTCGATGTCATCTCCGGTGGGCGGGTCGAGATGGGGATCGGGGCCGGGTGGTACGAGCACGAGTGGCGGGCCTTCGGCTACGGTTTTCCGCGAGCCGGTGAACGGCTGGGTGCCCTGCGCGAGGGGGTCGCGGTCTTCCGCGACATGTGGACGAAGGGATCGGCCACGCTCGATGGCGAGCACTACCAGGTCGACGGGGCCATCTGTGCACCCCGACCCCTGCAGGGCACGAGCTCGCCCGGCAGCGCGGCGAACGGCATCCCGATGTGGATCGCCGGCGGTGGTGAGAAGGTCACCCTCAAGATCGCCGCCGAGTACGCCGACTACACGAACTTCGACGGCAGTGCTGACGAGTTCGACCACAAGAGTGAGGTGCTGCGCGGCCACTGCGCGGATGCCGGCCGCGACTTCGACTCCATCGTGCGGTCGGCCAACTACAACGTCGTCATCGGCGAGACCGAAGCCGAGGTCGAGGACCGGCTGGCGTTCTACGGCGACCTGCTGCGCCGTGGTGGAGTGGCGGAGGCGAAGGTCGCCGAGCAGGTCGCGGGCCTGCGTACCCAGCCCGCCGTCGGCACCCCGGAGCAGATCGTCACGACGCTGAAGGGCATGGAGGCGAAGGGAATGACCTACGCCATCACCTACTTCGCCGAGGCGGCCTACGACCGGTCGGGCATCGAGCTCTTCGAGAGCTCCGTCGCGCCGGAGCTGCGTCGTTGACGGACCAACCCGGCCGCCCGGACCGAGCGGCTCCCTTGACGAAGCCTGAGCCGAAGCGAACCACGGCGCGTTCGATCGTGCCGTTCGTGGTGGTCTTCACGCTCACCGTGCTGCTCCCCAGACTCATGATCTTCCCGGTCGTCGGACTGGGCGCCGATGAGGCCGCCTACGGGATCATCGGGCGCGAGGTGCTGGCGGGGCACTGGCCCTACACCACCGCCTTCGACCACAAGCCGGCCGCCCTCTACTACCCCTATGCGCTGTCGCAGGCGGTCTTCGGCGCCTCCACGGCATCGCTCCGGTGTCTGTCGCTGGTCGTGGCCGTGCTCTCGTTCGTACTCGCCTACCTGATCTGCAGACGGCTGGGGCTCGGCGGATGGGGTGCTGCGCTGCTGTCGGGGGTGTACGCCCTCATGTGTGTGGGGAGCGACGGTCTGGCCGCGCTCAGCGAGCCGACTCTCAACCTCTACGTGCTGGGCCTGCTCCTGGTCCTCACGTACCGACCGACCTTCTGGCGCGGAGCCGTGTTCGGCCTGTTGATGGCGGTCGCGATCAACACGAACTACCTGATCGGCCCGGTACTCGTCATTCCGGGCCTCTACTTCCTCGTTGCCGGACGGAAGGCGAAGATGGCGTGGGCCGGCGGGTTCATCGCCTTCCTGGTCGGCTGCCTCGTCATCCTGCTCCCGGTGTTCCTCTTCTCCAACATCACGAACTACTTCGAGCTGCAGCGAACGTTCCTCAGCGTCTACGACAAGGCCCCCGTGTGGTGGCCCAAGACGCTCCGTCGAGTGGAAGGGTTCCTGGCCCCCACGCTGGCCGTCCTGCTCGTGCCGATTACGGCGTTGGTGCTGGGTGCGCCTCGCAGCCGGCAGGTCAAGGTCACCGCCTGGTCAGTGGTGTTTCTCGTCGTCTCGATCGCCACGGCCTGTTACAACCAGTTCTTCTACGCGCACTACGCGATCATCATCGCACCGGCCGCTCTGGTGATCGCCGTGATCGCGGTGCGGCGCTATGACGGAGCGGCTCGCAGTATCACGCTGCCCTCGGTCGTGCTGGCCGTGGCAGTCTGGGCGATGGTGGTTCCGGAGCTGCCCAGGCTGCTGAAGGGGGCGGAGGTCGCAAGGGCGCAGCTCAGTCTGGGCCCCGACCGCAGTGCCCCGGAGATTGAGGTGGCTCAGGCCGTCAGACGAGTGGTCGAACCGGGCGATGTGATCTACACCATGGACGTTCACGACTACTTCCTGACCGGCGCAGGGCTGCCGACGAAGTTCTTCTTCCCCTCCCAACACCTGAAGGAGTCGAACGCAGCGGCCATGAACAGCACGCCTGCGGCCGAGGTGCGAGCCATCCTGGCTCAGCGTCCGCGAGCGATCGTCATGCGGGTGTCACCGGCCTGGCCAGAGTCAGTTTCAGGGCTGGTCGACGAGTACGTTCGGGACCGCTGTCGGCTGTCGGCCCAGGTTCAGGATCAGGAGATCTCCGTCTACGCCTGTCCGTCCCCATGAGCGACGGCCGGCCGGCAGATCACCGCCTCACCGTCTCGAGCCCTACCCCTCGTCGTGGGTGACAGCCGGCTCGGTTCCCAGGGCACCCGCCTTGGGTCGCACTCGGTGGTCTACCTGGTCGGCACGGCGCTGCAGGGTCTCGCAGTGCTGCTCATCCTGCCCTTCGCCACCCGGCTGCTGGGGCTGGTGGAGTTCGGCAAGGTGGCCACCGCCCTGGTGGTGGTGCAGATGGTCGGCACCATTGCGGGAGCCGGCCTGCCACAGGTGATCCTGCGTGAGCATCACCGCGGCGACGACGGCCCCAGGGTGTCCCGAGCCCTCGCCGGCGCCATGATCGCCCTGGCCCTGGGTCTGGGTGTCGTGGGCACGCTGCTCGGACTGGTGCTGTCGAAGCTCGGCTGGGCCGACCTCGACGAGTGGCTGCCCATCGTCGTGGCCTCCGCGAGCCTGACCACCGTGGTGGCGAGCCAGACCCTGATGCGAGCCCGACTTCGCCCCGGCGGCTTTCTGACCCTGGCCGTCGCGGCCACCGTGGTGGCCCAGCTCGCGGGGCTCCTCGCCGCCCGCGCCGAGCCCACGGCCCAGCGCTACCTGCTGGCCTACGCCGCGGTTCTGGCCGTGGTGGCCATCGGCGGCATCGTCCTCACGCGGCCCCTGCCGCCCACCCGGGAGCGAACCAGGGTGCGGGCCGGAGCCCGCCTCGCTGCGCCGCTGCTGCCGCAGGCGGTCGCGATGCTCGGCCTGCTCATGGGCGACGTGCTGTTGACGCGGGCCCTGCTCGGTGAGGCGGCCGCCGGTAGCTACCAGGTGGCCCTCCAGCTCGGGTACGTGCCGTTCGTGCTCGCGGTCGCCTTCTTCAACGCGTGGGCCCCGCTCGTGCTCTCGCACCCGATCGAGCGGCGGTGGCAGTGGACGGCGCGCACGGGCACGGCCCTGACCACCGTGGTGGCGATCGGCGCCGTCGGTGTCGCGCTCCTGGGGCCCTGGTTGGTGACGGTGATGACCCGGCCGGACTTCGACACGGTGGCGATCGTGGCGGCCCTGGGCCTGATCTCGAGCGTGTCGGTGGCCTACATGATCTACCAGGGCAGCTCGCTGGCCGTGCTCGACGCCGAACGAACCGGCCGTCTCGCCTGGGCGTCCGCGGCGGCCCTGGCCGTGCTGGTGCTGATGGCCTGGTGGCTCGCGCCGGCCCACGGCATCGTGGGCATCGCCGTGGCCAAGGCGGTCGCCTACGTCGTGCTGATGGCGCTCACGGTTGCGTTCGCACGTGCTCATTCGCCGCTGCGCTGGCCGCCGCGGCTCGTGGTGGTCTGGCTGGCCTCGGCCGCGCTCGCCGTCGGGGCGTCGCTGCTGCCGATCACCGGAGGGGGGGCAGTCGTACGTCTGCTCACGGCAGCCGTGGTCGCAACGGTCGCGCTGGTGCTCGCGCCACGGGTGCTGCGGGTGCTGCGGGGCTAGGATCGTCGGGCCCGCCTCGAGCACCTCATCTTCCGTGCGATCCCCAGGAGAACGACCGTGGTGACCCCCCTGCTGCACCTGGGCCTCGGGTTCGACGACCTGCTCGTGCCGGCGCTGGTCGAGGCCGGGTTCGCCACGCGCGACATGGTGCTCATCGCGCGCACCGACGCGAACCTCTCGTGGGTGCGTAAGCATGCCCCCGGCGCCACGGTGGTCAGGCTGCCGTACGCCGCCGCCCGCAGGGCCAACGTCGTCAGCGGGCTCGCCCCCCACGCCGCCCTCAAGCGGGCCTGCGGTGGGGTGGGCCTCGACATTCTCGACCTGCTCGTCTCGGAGCGGGCCCTGCGCCGCAACCGGGTCGACACGGCGATGAACTTTCTCAACCTGGCGGCCGAGGAGATCGAGGCCGCAGTCGCCGGCCGTGGCCCGGTGTTCGCCCTCGTCGAGTTCACGGTGACCTCCGAGCTGCTCACCGCCGGCCTCGTCACCCACCACGGCGGCCTCGCGACCTGGCCGCGGGGCCTGCGGCTGCCGTCCGACCGGTTCGGCCTGTTCGGGGCCCCGAAGGGCATCACCCACTGGCAGCGACAGGTCGAGGACCCCGCCGCAGTCACGGCCGGGGAGGCCTTCCTCGAGGCGCGCCGGGCCGGGCCCAGCGGGCGCCCGCCGGGTTACGAACACAACCTCAAGGTCGAGTCGGGCTCCGAGATCCTGCGGCTGGCCACCGACCGCGTGAAGGAGTTCGTGGCCGACCGGGGAGCCAACCTGCAGCTGCCGAAGCCCTCCGACTACGCGCGCCTCCCGTGGCTCAACCCGGCGAAGGCCCGCCTCAACCTCCGCGAGTACCGCGAGCGTCGCTGGGACCCACTGCCCGAGCGCTACGTCTTCCTGCCGCTGCACGTGCAGCCCGAGTCGAGCGCTGACGTGATGGGTCAGGAGTGGCGTGACCAGGCCTACACCGCAAGGGTGCTCGCCGACGCGCTCGCTCCGCTGGACATCGCCGTCGCCGTCAAGGAGCACGCGAACTTCATCTGGCGCCGCGACCCCGACTACTGGCCGCCCTTCGACGCGCACCCCAACATCGCCGCCATCGACCCGCACTCCGACTCCCGCGAGCTGATGCAGCACGCCGTGTTCACCGTCACCGCCACCGGCACCGTCGGTCTGGAGGCGGGGCTGGCTGGGTTGCCCGTCGTCACCGGCGCGCGGATGCCGTGGAGCAGCCTCGCCAACGTCGCCCACCTCTCGGTGCCCGACGACCTCACCGCCTTCGTGGCCGACCGCGGCTGGGAGTCGCTGCGGGCGGACCGCTCTGCGATCGAGGAGTGGTTCGTGCACGACTACGTGCGCCACTCCTGGGAGGGCGTCGTGATCGACCCGCCCCGCGCCCCGCACGTGCTCGAACCGGCCAACATCGCCCGGGTCGGAGCGGCCCTGGCGGAGGCAGCGGCGTCGCTCGAACCGCCGAGCTCGCACCACTGAGCCACGGGCGCCCCCACCCGGCCTGTTGCCGCGGGCGGCGGACGCGATGCTCACCTCGCTTACGGCAGGATGGGCAGGTGGAGATTGCCGTAGTGCTGCTCGCCGTCGCTGCGACCGTTCTCGCCGGTTCATGGTTGGCCGGCCGTCTCGGGCTACCGGCCCCGCTCGTGCTCATCGTGGTCGGTATCGCCGGCTCGTACCTGCCGTTCGTTCCCGAGATCGCGCTGAGCCCCGATCTCGTGCTCTACGGCATCCTGCCCCCGTTGCTCTACGCGGCAGCCATCTCGACCTCGCTCGTCGACTTCCGCACCAACCGGGGCGCCATCCTCAGCCTGTCGGTCGGTCTCGTGCTGTTCACCGCGCTCGGGGTGGGCCTCTTCCTCTGGATGCTGCTCGGCATCCCGTTCGCCGTGGCCTTCGCCCTCGGCGCCGTCGTGGGGCCACCGGATGCCGTGGCGGCCACGGCGATCGGGCGGGCGATCGGGCTGCCGCGCCGGCTCACCACCATCCTCGAGGGGGAGTCGCTGCTCAACGACGCGACGGCGCTGGTGTCGTTGCGCACCGCGCTCGCCGTGGCCGGCCTGGCGGGGGCGGCTGCCTCCCACGTGACCGTGGGCGAGGTGGCGCTCGACTTCGGCTGGGCGCTGGTCGGCGGGGCGGCCATCGGTTACGTGCTGGCTCGGCTCATCGAGGTCGTGCGGCGCAAGCTGAGCAGTGACCCGACCTTCGACACCGTGATCTCGTTCATGATCCCCTTCGCCGCCTACGTGCCGGCCGAGAAGGTCGGGTCGTCGGGGGTCATCGCCGTGGTCACCGCCGGCCTGGTGCTCGGCCACCGCTCACCGCGCTACCAGCCCGGTGCGTCGCGGCTCAGCGAGCGGATCAACTGGAGCTCGATCCAGTTCCTGCTCGAGAACTCGGTGTTCCTGCTCATCGGGCTGCAGGTGTTCTACGTCGTCGACCGGGTCCGGGCCTCCCACCTCGGCGTCGGCACGATCATGCTGGCGGCGGGCGGCACACTCGTGGTCGTGCTGGTGCTGCGACCGCTGTGGGTCTTCCCGTACCGCTGGGTCATGACGACCGTGCTGCGCAAGGAGAGCAAGAAGCCGTGGACCTACCAGGCCGTCGTGTCGTGGGCCGGTATGCGGGGCGTGGTGACGTTGGCGGCCGCTCTGTTGCTCCCGGCCGACACCGAGGAGCGCGACGTGCTCGTGCTCATCGCGGTGACTGTGACCGTCGGCACCCTGCTCATCCAGGGCACCACCCTGCCCTGGCTGGCGAGACGTCTGGGCGTGCGCGGACCCGACGCCCGCGAGGACGCCCTGCAGGCGGCATCCGTCATGCAGCTGGCGTCGCGGGCCGGGCTCGAGCGGCTCGAGCAGCTGGCTGACGAGGAGGGGCTCGCTCAGTCGACCGTCGAGCTGCTGCGCACCCGCTCCGCTGACCGCGTCAACCAGATGTGGGAGCGTCTCGGTCCGAACGAGGGCGGCAACGAGACCCCCAGCGACCAGTACCGGCGCGGCCGTCTCCAGATGCTCGACGCGGAGCGGGAGGTCGTGCTGAAGGTGCGCGACGAGGGCCGGGCCGAGCACGAGGTGCTTCGGGTCGTGCTCAACGCCCTTGATGTGGAGGAGATGGTGCTCGAGCGCATCGAGTACGAGGCGAACCGGCTGGGAGAGGACGACCTGCTGCCCACCGAGACCGTCGAAGAGGAATGCGAGCATCTGAGCGCTGCACCGGGCTTCGTTGCGCCCAACACGCCCGAGGGCTGTGAGGGCTGTCTCCAGGAGGGCCTGGACTGGGTGCACCTTCGACTCTGCCTGACGTGCGGGCACGTCGGCTGCTGCGACTCATCGGTTGGGCTGCACGCCCAGAAGCACTACGAGCAGACCCGCCACCCGGTGATGCGCTCGTTCGAGCCGGGGGAGGCGTGGCGCTGGTGCTATGTCGACGAGGTTCTCGGCTGACGTAGGCCGTGAGGACACGAGCGAGGAACGAGCGAGGCCCGGAGGGGTCGTTGGGTCAGCCGTAGGGGGTGGCTGACGTAGGCCGTGAGGACGTCGAGAGGGCGTGGCGTGCAGCACGAGACGCCCTCTCGACGTCTTCTTTCGGTGGCGAAGGTTAGACCTTGGCGGCGGCGAAGCCCTGTTCGAGGTCGGCGATGATGTCATCGACGTGCTCGATCCCCACCGAGAGCCGCACCAGCCCGGGCGTCACGCCGGCAGCGAGCCGGTCGGCATCCGGGCCCTGGGAGTGCGTGGTCGACGCGGGGTGGATCACGAGCGAGCGCACGTCGCCGATGTTGGCCACGTGGCTGTGCAGCGTCAGCCCCTCGACGAACTTCTTCCCGGCCTCGAGGCCGCCGACGATCTCGAACGACAGCACAGCTCCGGCGCCGCGCGGCACGTACTTCTGGGCCAGCTCGTAGTTGGGGTCGCCGGGCAGCGACGCCCAGACGACCTTCTCGACCTGGGCGTGCCCCTGGAGAAACGCGGCGACTGCGTGCGCGTTCTGCAGGTGGCGTTCGACGCGCAGGCTGAGCGTCTCGATGCCCTGCCCGATGAGAAAGGCGTTGAACGGCGAGATGGCCGGTCCGAGGTCACGCAGCAGCTGCACGCGGGCCTTGAGGATGAACGACAGGTTCACCCCGAAGGCGCCGTCCTTGCCGAGGTCGCGCGCGTAGACCAGGCCGTGATAGCTCGGGTCGGGCTCGTTGAAGCCGGGGAAACGCTCGGGGTCGGCCCCGAAGTCGAAGCGGCCGGAGTCGACGATCACGCCGGCGATGGAGTTGCCGTGGCCGCCGAGGTACTTCGTCGCCGCGTGCACGACGATGTCAGCGCCGTGCTCGAACGGTCGGAGCACGAACGGCGTGGCGACCGTGTTGTCGACGACGAGCGGCACGCCCACGTCGTGCGCCACAGCCGCGACCGTCTCGATGTCGAGGATGTCGGACTTCGGGTTGGCGATGGTCTCGCCGAAGAACAGCTTGGTGTTGGGGCGGGCGGCGGCGCGCCACGACTCGGCATCCGCCGGGGTCTCGACGAAGCTCACGTCGATGCCGAGCTTGGGCAGGGTGTTCTGAAAGAGGTTGTACGTGCCGCCGTAGAGGGCGGGGCTCGCCACGACGTGGTCGCCGGCCTGGGCGATGTTGATGATCGCGAGGAAGGTGGCCGACATGCCCGAGCTGACGAGCAGCGCACCGACCCCACCCTCGAGCGACGCGACGCGCTTCTCGACGGCATCCTGGGTGGGGTTCATGATGCGGGTGTAGATGTTGCCCATCTCCGAGAGCGCGAAGAGGTTCTTCGCGTGGTCGGTGTCGTTGAAGACGTAGGACGTGGTCTGGTAGATGGGCAGCGCGCGGGCTCCGGTGGCGGAGTCGGCCTGCTCCTGCCCGGCGTGGACCTGTCGGGTCTCGAAGGACCAGGTGGGGGAGTCGCTCATGGTGGGTTCCTCGTCTGCTTCGTCGGCAGGTCGGGCACCGAGCGAACCCGGCACGCCGACTACTGGTCGGTGCGGAGATGACTCTCCGCGCTTGCCCGTCGGCGGCGCCCACGGGCCAGGTCTTCACCCGGGGCACCCCACCGCGGGTGGAGGGTTGCCGGCCAGCGAGCCGGGGCTTGTCGCTGACGCTCATGACCTGTTCACAGACTAGATCGACCTGTCCACGGAGTGGGAACCAGTGTTCTCATCGTGGACGTCGGTGCACGGCTGCGCGTTCTCGGTCGGCCTGTCGGGGTGCGGCTTCTCCGCTTTGAGCGGATTCGCCCGTGACTCATTACGATCGGGCTATGCCTCTCGACCAGACGCGCCGGGATGCCCCCTCCAGCTCGCCCGGCCCACCGCCGCCTCGTCCTTCCCGGTTGTCCCTTCTGGACCTGTTGCGGTTCCTCGCCGCCTTTGCGGTGTTGCTCTACCACTTCACGGCACGCGCGAGCCCGGCGTGGTCCGAAGGGGTCACCACGGTCTTCCCGAACGTGCACCAGTTCACCAAGTACGGCTATCTCGGTGTCGAGCTGTTCTTCTTCGTATCGGGTTTCGTCATCCTGATGACGGCATGGGGGCGCGATGTGCCCGGTTACGTGGCCTCGCGCGTGGCCCGGCTCTTTCCGGCGTACTGGGTGGGGGTCGTGCTCACCGGGCTGCTGCTGGTGCTGCTGCCGGCGCCGTGGAAGGACGTGAGCCCTCGCGAGGTCCTGGTGAACCTCACCATGCTGCAGGTGCCCTTCGGGGTGCGCAACGTGGACGGGGTCTACTGGACGCTCTGGGTCGAGCTGCGTTTCTACGCGCTCATCGCCCTCTTCATGGTCGTCGGGATCACCCGCGCGCGAGTGCTGGCCTTCGCCATGGCCTGGCCGGTGGTGGCCGCCATCGCCGCGCGCACCCAGAGCGGGTTCCTCGAGCTGCTGCTCATCTCGGAGTGGGCCCCGTTCTTCAGCGCCGGCATGCTGCTCTACGTCGTGCACCGTGAGGGCTGGAGCCTGCTGCTGGCGGGGATGTGCGCTGTTCAGGTGATCTTCGCGATGACCACGGCCGGCGATGCCTCCACCGAGATCGTGAAGTACGCGGCTGAGGTCGATCCCACGATCGTCTCGCTCGTCGTTGTCGTGAGCTTTCTGGCGGTGGCAGCGGTGACGACCACCAGGCTTCGCCTGGTCAGCTGGCGGGCGGCTGTCTGGTTCGGGGCGCTGACCTACCCGCTCTACCTGGTTCACGAGTACTGGGGATGGTGGGCCATCTCGGTGCTTCGTTCACGTGTCCCAGACCGGCTGGCCCTCGTCATGGCCATGCTGTTCGTGCTGCTGCTGGCCTGGTTGATCCACCGGTTGGTGGAGCGGCCCCTGTCGGGGCCGCTTCGACGGGCTGTCCGTGCCGGCCTGGCATCGAGTCGGGCGGCGACCGAGACGTCAGCGACCGAGACGTCAGCGACCGAGACGTCAGCGACCGAGACGTCAGCGACCGAGGAGCCGGCAACCGGTCGGCCCACGCCCGCTGCAGTCGCGGCGGTGGGCAGTCGTGAGGACGTCCTAGCAACGGCTACCAGCGAGTAGACTCGGTGCGTGAGCACGAATTCCGAGTTCGACCTGTTCCGGATCAACGAAGACCATGAGGCCCTGCGCGAGGCGGTCCGGGCGGTCTCCGAAGACAAGATCGCCCCCTACGCGGCGTCCGTCGACGAAGAGGCCCGCTACCCGCAGGAGGCGCACGACGCACTCGTGGCCTCCGACTTCTTCGCCCCGCACGTGGCAGAGGAGTACGACGGTGTCGGTGCCGATGCCCTCGCGACCTGCATCGTCATCGAGGAGGTCGCCCGGGTCTGCGCCAGCAGCTCCTTGATCCCGGCGGTCAACAAGCTCGGCTCGATGCCGCTCATCCTGGCCGGTTCGGAGCAGATCAAGGCGAAGTACCTGCCGCCGCTCGCCCGCGGCGAGTCGACGTTCTCCTACGGCCTCTCCGAGCGTGAGGCCGGCTCAGACACGGGGGCGATGAAGTGTCGCGCCCGCCGCGAGGGCGACGACTGGGTGCTGAACGGCCAGAAGTCGTGGATCACCAACGCCGGCGTCTCCGAGTTCTACACGGTGCTCGCCGTGACCGACCCCGACGGACAGCGCGGGAGCAACGTCAGCGCGTTCGTCGTCGAGAAGAGCGACGCGGGCTTCACCTTCGGCGAGAAGGAGCGCAAGCTCGGCATCAAGGGCTCGCCGACCCGCGAGCTGATCTTCGAGAACGTGCGCATCCCCGAGGACCGCCTCGTGGGCGCCGAGGGTGAGGGCCTCAAGATCGCCTTGCGCACGCTCGACCACACCCGCGTGACCATCGGCGCGCAGGCGGTCGGCATCGCCCAGGGGGCCCTCGACCAGGCGCTCGCGTACGTGCGGGAGCGCAGGCAGTTCGGCTCGGTGGTGGCCGACTTCCAGGGCATCCAGTTCATGCTCGCCGACATGGCGATGGAGCTCGAGGCCGCCCGGCAGCTGGTCTACGTCGCGGCCGCGAAGTCGGAGCGCAACGACAGCGACCTGACCTTCTTCGGAGCCGCGGCCAAGTGCTACGCCTCCGACGTCGCCATGAAGATCACGACGGATGCCGTGCAGCTGCTGGGGGGCGCCGGCTACACCCGTGACTTCCCGCTCGAGCGGATGATGCGCGACGCGAAGATCACCCAGATCTACGAGGGCACCAACCAGGTACAGCGCATCGTCATGGCCCGCCAGCTGCTCAAGCGCTGATCGCGTGCGGCGCAGCCGCGTCGGCCGGTCGACAGCGGCCATGGCCACGGGCATGGCCAGGGGCATGGCCACGGCCAGCCGATTTTGCGATCACCACGGGGTGCCGCAGGACTCAGCCGTGGATCTACGCAATGATGCGGTCACCATGAGCGAATCCGTCGACCCTGCCGCGCTGCCGGCCGTCAGCGTCATCGTGCCGGTCCTCAACGAGGAGCGGCACCTGCGTGAGGCGGTGCGGATGATCCTGGGGCAGGACTATCGCGGTCACCTCGAGATCGTCCTCGCGATCGGGCCCTCCACCGACCGCACGGCCGAGGTGGCCGCTGACCTCGTGGCCCACGATGCTCGGGTGCACACCGTGCCCAACCCGTCCGGTAGAACGCCCGAGGCACTGAACGCGGCCATCGCGGCCTCGACGGGAGAGATCGTCGTTCGGGTCGATGGCCACGCGGAGATACCGAGCGACTACGTGACGGTGGCGGTCCGTGAGCTGTTACGGGTCGGCGCCGACAACGTGGGCGGCATCATGGACGCCCAGGGCGCCGACGACTTCGGCCGCGCCGTGGCCAGCGCCATGCGCAGCCGGCTTGGTGTCGGTAGCTCTGCCTTCCACGTCGGCGGTGAGGCGGGGGAGGCCGAGACGGTGTATCTGGGGGTGTTCCGCCGTGACGCGCTCGAGCGGGTCGGTGGCTACGACATCCACTTCACGCGGGCTCAGGACTGGGAGATGAACCACCGGATCCGCGAGAGCGGGGGGCGGGTCTGGTTCACTCCCGACCTGCGCGTCACCTACCGACCTCGTGGCTCGTTCAAAGCGCTGGCCAAGCAGTACTTCCAGTACGGCAGGTGGCGACGGGTCGTGGCTCGCCACCACGAGGGCACCATCAACCTGCGCTATCTGGCGCCGCCGGCGATGGTGCTCGGAACGACGGCGGCGGCCCTGGTCGGCTTTGTCTGGCCACCGGCCTGGCTCGTCCCGGTCGCCTACGGCACGAGTGTCGTCGTCGGCGGGGTCGCGATCACGTCGGGGGAGTCCGTGCGCACCCGCCTGGTCGCGCCCCTGGTGCTGGCGACGATGCACTGGTGCTGGGGGTTCGGCTTCCTCACCAGCCCGAGGAGCCTCGCCCGTTGAGTCGCCGCCACCAAGGTGCGCAGTCGTCATAACATGTGAGCCGACATCCGTCCGTCCACACTGATCGGGAGCTCATGCCTGGTGCCGCGGCGCTGATCGCGTCAGTGCGTCGCCTCGCGACCCCGGATCTGCCCCGGTTTCTGGTTCGGAAGATCTCGGAGACCCCGCTCAGCGAATACCGGGCGTGGGTGCGGACGCTGCCGATCGAGCCCGACGACGTGCTCTACGAGTCGTTCGCCGGCAACGGGATGCTCGACAGTCCCGAAGCGCTCTTCCGGGCTCTCCTTGCTGATCCCGAGCAGCAGCACCGCAAGCACGTCTGGGTGCTCGATGAGCCGCGGCGCCACCGAGGCACCACGGATGAGTTCTCCGCAGACCGGCGGGTGCGGTTCGTCAGACGGGGCTCGCGCGCCTACCACCGGGCGTTGGCGACGGCAGGGCTGCTCATCAACAACGCGACGTTCCCGGCCGAGTTCGGCAAACGGCCCGGGCAGACCTACCTCAACACGTGGCACGGCACGCCGCTCAAGCGGATGGGCTACGACGAACGGCAGGGGGCGTCGGGCGCCGGCAACGTGCTGCGCAACTTCATGATGGCCGACTACCTGCTGTCGTCGTCTTCGTTCATGTCGAGAACGATGTACGAGCAGGCCTACCGCCTGGCCAACGTCGCCCCGGGGAAGATCATCGAGGGGGGGTTCCCGCGAACCGACCGCCAGGTGCTCGACGAGGCCGGTCGAGGCGAGGTCACGAGGCGGTTGCAGGCCCGTGGGGTGTCGGTGGAACCGGGGGAACGGGTCGTGCTCTACGCGCCGACCTGGAAGGGCGAGTCCTTCCATCGACCGCTCGATGAGACGAGGGAGCTGGCCGACCGGGTGCGCCGCCTCACGGCGCACCTGCCGGCCGGCCACCGGGTGCTCCTCAAGGTGCACCAGCAGGTGTCAGACCTGGCCGCGACGCAGCCGTCGCTCCTGGGTCTGCTCGTGCCGAACGACGTACCGACCAACGAGGTGCTCGCGATCACCGACGTACTGGTCACCGACTACTCGAGCATCTTCTTCGACTTCCTCGCCACGGGCCGGCCCATCGTGTTCTTCACCCCTGACGCGGCCCGGTACGACGATCACCGTGGTCTGTATCTCGACCAGAAAGAGCTGCCCGGCCCCCAGGTGGTCGACGTCGAAGACCTGTCTGTGGTCATCAACGCCGTGGGTACCGGGCAGCTGCCTGACCCCCAGGTGAGCCACCTAGGGGCGTACGCAGCAGCCCGAAGTCGTTTTGCGGCACACGAGGACGGTGCAGTGACCCAGCGCGTTCTCGATGTCGTGGTGCGGGGACGGTCCGACAGCGTGGAGGTCCGGGCCATCGCCGGCGACGGCCGACCGACCATGCTGATCTACCTCGGGGGCATGATGTCGAACGGCATCACCACCTCAGCCCTCAACCTGCTGCGCAACCTCGACCATGAGGCCTTCGACGTCTCCGTGGTCTACGACGCGAGCATCGTGCCGGAGCGGGTCGCCAACGCTGCGCTCATCGACTCCCGGGTACGGCAGTTCGTGCGAACCAGCGGCTTCAACCCGGCCAAGGTCAACTGGTTGACCCGGCGACGGCTCTTCGCCGGGGAGGCAGACCGCATCCGGCCCTCGCACCGCCTGGCTTTCGAGGGGCTGCTGGCGTCGGAGTGGCAACGAACGGTGGGCGCGGCTCACTTCGACCAGGTCATCGACTTCAGCGGCTACTCCCCGCTCTGGGCGAACCTGGTCGTGGGCGCACCCGCTGGCTCGCGAGCCATCTGGCTGCACAACGACCTGCTGGCCGACCAGCTGCGTGAAGTGGGGGGCCGCCACCCGCATCGGCGCAACCTGGCGGGAGTCTTCGCCACCTATCGACGTTTCGACCGGCTCGTGTCGGTCTCCGCCGCGTTGCGGGACATCAACGCCCGCCACCTCGGGCAGTGGGCTCCCGCAGAGTGTTTCGTCGCCGCTCGCAACACCGTGGACGCCGACCGGGTCCTGACGAGTGCGGCCGCGCCACTACCCGACGAACCCGCTCGGCTGAGGCGGATGCTGCCCACCGCGCCGCCCGACGGGCGGCATGAGCGACGCGGGGAAGGCGAGCAACACGGCTGCGCCCACGGGTTCACGTTCGTCAGCGTGGGGCGGTTGTCACCGGAGAAGAACCACGCGAGGCTCATCGACGCGTTCGCGCCCGTGCATGCCGAACACCCTGAGACCCAGCTCGTGATCATCGGCGACGGCCCGCTGCGCGATGCCCTGCAGCACCAGATCGCCGAACGCGGGCTGGGCGAGTCGGTGCTGCTCGCCGGGATGGTGTCGAACCCGTGGTCGATCATGGCCCGATGTGACTGTTTCGTGCTCTCGAGCGACTACGAAGGGCAACCGATGGTGATCCTGGAAGCACGCACCCTCGGACTACCCGTGCTCACGACGGCGTTCGAGTCGGTGTCCTCGGCGGTCAGCCCGCAGGACGGCCTCATCGTCAGTCGTTCCGTTGCTGCGCTCGCTGACGGGCTTCGTGCGGCTCTCGCGGGTCAAGTGCCCACCCCGCCGTTCGACGCCAACCGCTACAACGCCGAAACCATCGAGGAGCTGGTCGAGGCCCTCGGCTCTCGGGTCTGAGCTGTTGCTCGCGACCGCGGCCGGGCCAGCTGCACGGTCAGCGTCAGCTCAGCGGATCACGCACGGCCGCAGCGTCGCTCGTGCCGGCCAGCAACCGGAACTCGTGCTCCCAGAGATCGAGGATCGTGTCCAGCTTGAAGCGCGCAGACCGTTCCTTGGCCCGGGCGCCCATGCTCGACCTCAGGTCGTCGTCTGACATCAGCGCCCGCAGACCCTTGACCAGGCCCCCCAGCTGGTTTCGCGCGACGACGATCCCGTCGGCCCCGTCGTCGATGAGCGCCCGGATGCCGGGGGAGCAGTCGAAGGCCACGGATGGCACTCCGGCCTGGGCCGCCTCAGCGATGGTCAGGGGCAGGCCCTCGTGCTGACTGGTGAGCGCGTAGACCTTGCTGCCCAGCAGGGCCGTCTCGGGGTCGGAGGTGGTCCCTTCCAGAAAAGCCGTCTCCTCCAGCCCGAGTGACGTGATGAGCGCGGCCAGGTCCTGACGCAGCGGGCCGTCTCCGTAGAGGCGCAGTCTCCAGTCGGGAAACTCTGGAGACAGCACCCCCCAGGCGCGGATCAGCCAGTCCAAGGACTTCTCGGGTGAGTACCGGTTCAGGGAGATGACCTCGTTGCGCCGCTGCGGTGACGTCGTGACGCGAGGCGGGGCGATCGGGTTGGGAACCCAGCCGGTGTTGTTCATCCCGTCGAGCTGCTGGAACTGATGAGCGTCCTTCTCCGTCAGTGCGAGGAGGCGGTCAGCATCCCGGTACCACGTTCGCAGGCGACGGATCGACTTCTGTCTGACCGAGCCATCCCGGGACCCGTGGTACTGCGCGATCACGAAGGGACCGCCCGGTCGCCCCGTCTCGAGGCCCGCCGGCACAAGGTGTTCCATCGCGTAGATCTGGGTGCAGATGACCAGCGTCTCGGGACCCCACTGCGACACGATGGGGCGCAGTCTCTCGATGGCTTGATCATGAGACCGTTGCCACGCCGTGAACGCGGCCACCTTCCTCCGGTTGAGCCGGTCACGTCGGCGCAGCGACACCCAGGCAGGGGGCTCCGTCTCGTAGACGGTGCGCATCGTGATGCGGGGGTCACGTTCGAAGGTGATCTCTTCTTCCGGTGGGGTGGGCTTCATCCCGATGATTCCCACGGTGTAGCCGCGACCCAGGAAGCCGTGCGCCATCGTGTTCATGAAGCCCGCGACGCCGCCCAGGCGCGAGTGTTCGATCCCGGCCAGGATGACCCGGGTGATCGGCGTGGGCAGGGGCCGGTGTGCGGAGGCCACCGCGTCGTCGACTGCGCTGCTCATTGCGACTCCGCCATGACCTCGAGCAGGTAGTCGACCGCCCGCGCCGATGCCTGGCCGTCTTCGGTTCCGCAGTATTTCGCGCGGAACCGATGAAGGTCGTCAAGGTGTGCGGTCGGTTGGTCGGCAATTCTGGCGATGGCCTCGTGCAGGCCGGCCTGTTTCTCGCAGAACGGCCCGGGAGACTCGGCGCGAAGGTCGAAGTAGGTTCCCCTCGTGTCCTGTGCGTACTTCTGGTAGTCGGGGGCGTAGATGACGATCGGCTTGTCGAGCCAGGAGTAGTCGAACATGGCTGAGGAGTAGTCGGTGATCATGACGTCGGCTATCCGGTAGAGGTCGCTGATCTCTTCGACGTGTGAGACGTCCATGACGTGGGGGGCGTACTCCCGCTTGATGTCGAACCGGTTGAGGTAGTGCGGTCGGAGCAGTAGGTAGTGGGAGTGGCCGAACTGCTCGACCCACCGATCGAGGTCCAGCAGCACCGTGGCCGCCTGAGACCGGTTGCGGAGGTTCTCGCGGAACGTCGGCGCGTAGAACACGACGGTCCGGTCGGTCGGCAGGTCGAGACGCGCGGCGAAAGCCGGGTCTGCTGCGGGCTGTTTGATGAGGATGTCGTTGCGAGGTGAGCCCCCACGGATCAGGTGCCCGGTGTAGCGGTAGGCGTCGACGAAGGTTGCTTCGAAGTAGTCGGACGGGCAGACGAGAGCATCCCAGGCTGCCTCTCCCGTGATCCGCGCCACCGTTTCAGGCGTGGGATGCATGTTCTCTAGCTTGTGCAGGGCCATTCTCTTCAGGGGTGTGCCGTGCCAGGTCTGCAGGTGGATCTGCTCGGGGCGCTTGGTCACCCACGAGGGCAGTCCCTGGTTGTCGACGATGTACTTTGAGCGCGCCACCGCGATCGCGTAGGCCAGGGTGTGACGCCGGATGACGGCCAGGTCTCCGGTCTCATGCCGTTGGGGCGAAAGAAAGTCCCAGGTGAGCCTCAGGCCGGTTCCTCGGCGGGCCAGCTCGTCGGAGATGGCCCGTGGGTTGTCGGAGAACTGCTTGCCCATGTGCGAGTCGAACAAGATGGCCTTGGCGTCGACCGGCAGCCGCCGCGCTGCCTTGTAGGCGGCCATCCGGGCGCGAGCCTGGCGCTTCTTGTTGCCGGCGCGGCGCGATGACCTCAGCCGGTCGGCCAGGTGCAGGGCATGGGCGGGTTTGGCGCCCCGCCCGGGCACGCGTGCCCGCCTCAGGGCGGCGTCGCCCTCGCCGGTGGCGTACAGCCGGATCCTGGCCCGCAGCAGCCTCGTGGCGCCGTTGGGCTCCGCGAAGAAGACGGGCGGGAGCTCGTCGTCGAGGCAGAGCAGCGAGTCGTTGACCCTGCCCTGCTGAACCGTTCGCACGGACAACCACCAGCGCGTCCCGTGCTGGTTGTTGCGCTCCGAGAAGTCGAGCAGGTCCAGGGTCCAGCGAATGACCTCCGCGTCGACCGAGGTGACCGTCACCGGGACGACCTGGGTCGTTGTTCCGCCGCGCAGGGCGATGCGCAGATCCATCGTCGGATGCGCCGGCCCCTGGGCGAACTTGCCGAAGGTGTCGTGGGTCTCACCGCAGATGCGGACCCCCTTGGGCAGGGGAGTGGCTGCGGTGATGTTGTGGTAGAGGCGAATCGATGCTGCGGGGGTCTCCAGGATGGGGTTGTCGGTGAGGTCGGTCAAGGACTCCTCGAGCGACCCGGTGGGCGGCGGCGTCCAGTCGCCGACGGGCGACCACAGCACCCGGTCGCCGGACGAGACCAGCCGGCCCGCCTGAGCGCCCTTGTGCCGTGCGAACTTCTTGGCCTGTCGGATCCCTTCGGCGCTGCGGCACAGAGCCATTCCGAGGGCCACCCGCTCCATCGCCTCGAGCCCGTCGAAGTAGTGACGCGGAACGGCGCGCAGCGCCGGGTCCAACAGAGCCAGGATCTGTGCCTGGAACTCCGGTTCGACGCTGTCGCCGACATCTTCGATGCTGATCCGTGCGTCATGGCGCAGAAACTTCACATACAGCTCATGACGCAGCTTCGGCTTGTCGTTCTGGTCGAACACCTTCGCCGCCACCTCGATGGCCTTGAGGCGGTCGCGCAGGTTGTTGACCTCACTGCGCTGGTGAGTGATGGTGGTGCGCATCACGGTGGTGTAGATGCGCCAGTGGTAGACGGTCTCCGGGATCACTGCCAGACGTTCTGCCTTGGCGTAGACGTTGGCCGTGAACTGGAGGTCCTCGTACTTGACGCCCACGGGGAAGCGCAGTTCGTGACGGTCGAGGAACTCACGGCGGTAGAGCTTGTTCGTCGAGATGGAGTCGAAGACGATGCCCGGCATCTCCTCGGCCGAGCCGAGCAGTCTGCGCTCCCGATAGAGGGGCGCGTACCAGGTCGTCCATTTGTCGGTCGCGACATAGTGGCGCTTGCACTTGCCCGACACGACCTCGCTGTCGTGGGCCCGAGCGGTGGTGACCAGGTTGTAGCAGGCGTGCCGCTCCAGCTCGTCGTCGCTGTCGAGGAACATGACGTAGGGCGCCGAGCTCAGACTGATGCCTTCGTTGCGGGGGGCCCCGCAACCTCCCGAGTTCTGAGCCAGCCGGTGATACCTCACCCGGGGGTCGGAGTCGACCAGGGCCTTGGCCACCTCTTGAGTCTCGTCGGTGGAACAGTCGTCAGAGATGATGACTTCGACGTTGCGCAACGACTGCCGCAGCACCGAGGCCACCGCCGTCGGAAGGTTGGCCGCGTCGTTGTAGCAGATGACGATGACGGAGACGTCAGGGAGCTTGACGGTCGGGGAGGTGGTCGTCATTGTCAGGGAAGACTCTTCTGGTGGCGTGGACGTCGATTGTCGATGACCTGGCCACTGGCCTCGGGCAGTGACAAGACACCTCGACGGCCAGTAAGTACCCAGGTACCACAGCGCCGTCAGGGCGAATATAGCCCACGGCACCGGCTGGAGGAGCGCGCGCTCGGCCGACCGACGACACGTCTGGTCGGCTCTCGTGGGCGTGCTTGAGCCGCTGCGGATCAGTGCGTCCTACACTGTCGCTCGGCGTGGGTCTCTTGCGCCCTCGAGCCGCGCCGCGGCTGCGGCACAACCAGAGGTGGGCCCGAAGGATGATCCTGTTACCGCAGGTACGAGGTGTCGTCAGGCATCGACAGGTGCTCGACACGCTGGTGCGTCGTGATCTGCGCGTCCGCTACGCGCGCAGTGCCATCGGCTATCTCTGGACGATCATCGACCCACTGGCCATGGCGCTGATCTACTTCGTCGTCTTCAGCTACATCTTCAAGCGGGGCAGTGTCGGCTACCAGCCTTACGTGCTGTTCATCACGATCGGTGTCCTCGCCTGGCAGTGGTTCAGCTCGTCGGTGAACGAGACCTCGAGGTCCTTGCTCGCCGAGGCGCGGCTGGTGCGGTCGACGAACCTGCCCCGTCCGCTATGGGTGGTGCGGGTGGTCATCGCCAAGGGCATCGAGTTCGTGCTGTCGCTCCCCGTGCTGGCGGCCTTCGCCCTCGTCTTCATCCTGCGTGGTGAGACCACGATCCACTACCGCATCGTGCTGGTGCCCGTAGCCATCATCATGCAGGCCCTGCTGCTGGTGGGTCTCGGGCTGCTCCTCGCGCCGATCACGGTGATCTTCAGCGACATGCCCCGCATCGTCCGGATCCTGCTGCGTATGGGCTTCTACGCCACTCCGATCATCTACGGGGCCCATGCGGCTCCTCCGGTGCTGCAGAAGGTGCTGCTGCTCAACCCCATGGCGGGGATTCTGGAGATGTACAGGGGGGGCTTCTTCCCGCAGGAGCTCAACATCCCCTCCATCGTGTCTGCGGGCATCATCACCGTGATCACCCTCATCTCGGGAACGATCGTCTTCAAGCGCCTCGAACCTGCTGTTCTCAAGGAGATCTGATGCAGCCGGTCATCGAGGCCAAGGGTCTGGGCATCGAGTTCTATCGCAGCCGACGTCGGCAGCTCTCCCTTCGGGAGATCGTCTTCAAGGGCCGCAACACCGCCCCTCGCGACACCTTCTGGGCCCTCAAGGACGTGTCCTTCACGGTCAACAAGGGTGAGGCGGTCGGGCTGGTCGGAGGCAACGGGGGCGGTAAGAGCACCCTGCTGAAGATGATCGCGGGCACGCTCATTCCTGACGAGGGCTCGGTCAAGGTTCGCGGTGGTGTCGCCCCCCTGATCGAGCTGACCGGCGGCTTCCTCAGCGAGCTCTCCGGGCGCGACAACGTCTACCTCGCCGCCGGCCTGCACGGACTGAACAACGAGCAGATCGACGAGCGGTACGACGAGATCGTCGACTTCGCGGGCCCCCAGGTGAGGTCCGCGATGGACCAGTCCTTCCGGCACTACTCGTCGGGTATGAAGGTACGGCTCGCCTTCGGCCTCATCACCACCCTCGACCAGCCGGTGGTGCTCGTCGACGAGGTGCTCGCCGTGGGCGACCGCTCCTTCCGCGAACGCTGCTACGAGCGCATGGAGAACATGCTCGCCGGCGGCAAGACCCTCTTCCTCGTGTCGCACAGCGAGGGTGACCTCAAGCGCTTCGCTGACCGTGGCCTCTACCTCAAGTCGGGTCGGCTGGTCGGTGACGGACCGATCACCGAGGTGCTCGACCAGTACCGGGCCGAAACGGAAGGTCCGTGAGGCTCGACGAGCCACCGGTTGTCGGGAGCGCGCGAGCCCGTGCGCTGCACGATGCCCACCCCGGCTTCGAGGCGGTACTGGTCGGCTCGCGTGATGGCGACGGCCGACTGGCCGCCTCGACGGGGCACCTCGGCTCGTCGTTGCGCGAGCTCGGCGTGGTGGTGCGGGTCGGGCCGAGCAGTGATGGCCCTGAGCCACCTGACCCGCGCACAGCCGTACCGAGCCTCCCGGTCTCCGGGCCGTCGGTTACCGCGGACGCGTTGGCCGACCTGGCGCGCTTGGCGACAGTGGCCGCTGACAACGACGTCGTGCCCTTGCTCGTCGGCGCCGCCGACCTGAGCCTCAGCCCGGTGGCATTGATCGATGTCGTCGACGGGCCGGGAGCCCAGACCGCTGCGGTCACCCTCGAGCCGTCCCAGGTAATGAGCGCCGCGCGCCACGGCACCCTCGCCCCCGTGCGGGTCTCGCGGACCAGGCGCATCGAGTCATCGGCCACCGCTTGCCATTCGGTGAGCCACCCGAGCGGTTACGCGCTGGGGTTGCTTCGTGTCTCCGGGGCCGATCGAGCCCGCGCTGCAGTGCTGTGGGGCGACGCTGCTCGTACGCTGGCGGGCCGTGAGCTGGGTGAGGTGGCACCGATGGACCTCGCCCTGCTGGCCCTGGTTCGCGGGGGCCTGCCCGTCGTCGCCCTCCCTCTCGGGCTGTATGCGGTCGAGAAGGGCGGGCTGGAGGTCACCGCCGCGTCGGGTTCCGGATGGCAGCAGCGGCTGCGCAGCTCGTCTCGAGGCGACGATGGGGCCTTCTCCAGGGCGGTCGTGCGTCCGGTGTCACGTCGGGTGACGGCAGTGGGCCTGCGCCTCGACTGGCGCCCCAACGTCGTCACCTTCGTGAGCTTCGCTCTGGGCCTGATCGCTGCCCTCCTCGTGCTCTTCGACACCCGGTGGGCCTTCGCTGCGGCGGCCGTGCTGCTGCAGCTGTCACTGGTGGTCGACTGCGTCGACGGGGAGGTCGCCCGCTTCACCCGGTCGTACAGCAAGCTGGGAGCCTGGCTCGACGGGGTGAGCGACCGCATCAAGGAGTTCGCGGTCATCGCCACGGTCACGGTGGTCGGTGTGCGTCAGGGCCATGACCTGTGGGGCCTGGCGATCGCCCTCATCACGGTGTTGACGATCCGTCAGGTCGAGGATCACGCCTACCACGCGCGGTTGCGAGCCGCCGCTGCCCGACCGGGTCGCACGACGCCACTCACGCAACGTGACGACGGCGGCCCCGCTGGGGCGTCCGACTCGGTCGCCGAGCCCGTGACGGGCCGGGCGCGCGTGGTGCGCACGGTCAAGCAGGTACTGCACGTGCCGATCGCCGAGCGCTATCTCATCATGTCGGTGGGGTTGCTCACCGGCAGCGCGGTGGTGCTCCTGGTGGCCCTGGCGGTAGCGGTGGGGGTGGCCTTCCTCTGGACGCACATCGGTCGCATCGTGCGCGCACTGGCCGGGTGCGACGGCTTCGACCCGGATCGCCCCGATGCCACGCTGGTCCTCCTGATGGATCTCGGTCCCTTGTCGCAGGGCGTGGCCGCCGCCGTACGGGCTCCGGTGGTGGTGGCCTGGGTCGGGGTGCTGCTCGTGGGGTTCGCGTCCGTCGTCGCAGGCCTGAACGTCGACCCGGTGAGCCTCGCCGCACCCCTTGGCCCCTTCGCCGCGGTGGCGGCAGTGGCGGTGGCCGCGTTTCTGCTCGGCCCGGGGTGCGTGAAGGCTGCCCGCTCCCGACTCGGTTGGCAGCTGCCCGGATGGATCGTGGCCGGCGAAGGCGCCCTGGTGCTGGGCGTCACTGCGGGTCTGCCGCCGGCGCAGCAGTGGGTCGGCTACGCGTGGTTCGGAGCGATCGCCTGGCACCACTACGACGTCACCTACCGAGTGCGCGAGACGGGGCGAGGGCCTGCTGACTGGGTGGCGCGACTGACCCTCGGGGTGGAGGGGCGGATGCTGCTCGTCGTGCTCTGGTGGGCGCTCGGGTGGAACCCGGCGATCCTGTTCGGCGTCGCCACGCCGCTCCTACTGCTCGGCTGGTTCGGGGAGTCACGCTACTCTTGGCGGTCGATGGTGGGACCTCAGGCTGACTCCCATTGATCCGCTACCGGGGGAGAGGGGCACGATGAGCATCACCCACGACCCCACCGACAACCGCCCGTCGATCAGCGAGCTCCGGGCCGTCGCCCAGCCTCCCGAGCACATCGCCCGCTACAACGCCGAGCACTGGGCCGGCTCGCTCTACCTGCGACACCTCTCGATCTACGTGACGAGGTTGTTGCTGCCCACGGGCATCACGGCCAACGGCGTCACCGGGCTGATGATCGCCTGCGGCCTCCTCGGCTCGGTGGCCCTGCTCATACCGGGCCTCACCGGCGCCTTCCTCGCCATGGTCGCGATGCAGCTGCAGATCCTCTTCGACTGCTCCGACGGGGAGGTGGCCCGGTGGCGGCAGCGTTTCTCTCCGGCCGGCATCTGGCTCGACCGGGTGGGGCACTACGTGACCGAGTCGGCGATCCCGATCGCCCTCGGGCTGCGCGCCGGCTCATGGACCTGGTCGGAGCCGTTGGCCGTCGACGGCTGGAGCGTGCTCGGGTTCGTCGTCGCGGTGCTCGTGCTGCTCACCAAGTCGTTCACCGACCTTGTTCATGTGGCCCGGGCGAAGTCGGGGCGCGAGGTGCTGGCCGACGTGAAGGAGACGACTCGGCCCAAGTCCTCGGGCCTGGCCAGCGCCCGTCAGCTGATGTCCTGGGTGCCGTTCTATCGTGCCTTCATCGCCATCGAGGCCAGCATCCTGATCTTTCTCGCGGCGGTCGTCGACACGTGGCGAGATGACCTCGTGGGCACCCAGTGGCTGCTGCTGCTCATGGTTCCCGCGGCTCTGGCGACGGCAGGCGGCCACTTCGTCGGCGTGGTGACGAGCTCACGGCTCGACTGACCGACACGCCCGTTCGAGTCTTCCTCGGGGTGGCTCGGCCGGTAACGTCTGGCACAAACGAGGCCCTGTGTCGTGCGGGGCCCTCCACCGAGGAGCCATCTTGCCCAACCGGACCGTCATCACCTTCGGCACCTTCGACGTGTTCCACGTCGGGCACGTTCGGGTGCTGGCCCGGGCCGCCGAGCTCGGCGACCGTCTCGTCGTCGGGGTCTCGGCTGACGCCCTCAACGTGGCCAAGAAAGGGCGAGCCCCCGTGTTCAACCAGGACGAACGCCTCGAGATCATCTCGAGCCTGGCCGTCGTCGACGAGGTCTTCATCGAGGAGTCGCTCGAGAGGAAGAAGGAGTACATCGTCGACCACGGCGCCGACGTGCTCGTCATGGGTGACGACTGGGCCGGCAAGTTCGACTGGGTCTCAGACGTGTGCGAGGTCGTCTACCTGCCACGGACTCCCTCGGTGTCGACGACGGGACTGATCGAACACATCTCGAGCCTCGGCTGAGGCTCCCCGCGGCGAGTGCGTTCCAGCACGCCGTGGCCACGCTCACCGGCCGAAGAGGGCCATCGCCTGCTCGACGGCATCCGCCTCGGCCTCGGTGACCAGCACGCAGGTCACCCACGCCGCCGGTGGCGGGTCGGTGCGTTGCCAGGGGGTTGCCACCACGACGCCACGCGAGCTCAGGTCGGCCATCTTCTGCTCGTGACGGGCGCTGAGCGGCCCGGCTGCCGGGTCGAGCTCCACCCAACGAACATCGCGGTCGAACAGGTCGCGGTCGAGGTCATCGAGGTCATCGAGGTCACTGCGGCGGGTCACGAGCACGCCCAGGCAGGAGGCCACCCCCTCGCCCAGGTAGGCGCGTGCGCGCTGCCACGTTGCGGGCGTGGAGTCGGCGGGGATCACCAGCACGACCGGGCCGCGACGACCCAGCCCAGCCAACGTGCGTTCCACGACAGCCTCGAGCGCCTGCTGTGCATCGCAGGCGTCACCTGAGCCGGCCGCTGCAGGCACGACGCGACACACCACCGCGAACCGTCTGTTCAGAGCCGGGTCGGTGATGGCGCGCAGCAGGTCGACCGGCTGCCGAACGATGGCGGTGCGAGCGATGGCGGTGGGACTGATGTCGGATGCCGGGCTCAGCCCGGTGTCGACGTGCGTGACCCCCCGGTCGATCGCACCGGCGAGCAGCGCGCGCAGGTGCTCGGCCCAGGCCGCAGACCCCGTGCCCTGGGGCGGGTTCGCGAAGTGACGTGACGACAGCACGACGCGCGACACCAGACCGATCTCGCTGTCGATGAGCGGCACCCGCGGCCCGAGCGCGTCGACCTGCAGGGACAGCTCGCCCATCAGCTGCTGCCACGGAACGGCGACCGGGTCCGCTACGCCGTCGAACAGGGCGGAGACGCGAACGTAGTCGCTGAGGGTGTCGACGGTCGCGCGGTACGCACTCACGTCGGTGGGCGACCCCGGCGGCACGTGCAGCAGCTCGCCCAGGGTCCGGCGCAGCCACGGCGTGACGTGCTCTCGGTCGTAGGCCTCGGTGGCCTCTCGGGTCGCACGGCGCAGGTCGGACACGAGGAAGACCTCGGCGCCGAGCCCCTCCGGCACCTGATCGATGTCGATGCGGCCGTAACGGTGCCCTGACGCCGCCACCGCCGTCAGGAGGTCGTCGACGAGGTCGGCGTCGGCGACCGGGTTGTCGCCGGTCAGCCGCACCACGCGGTCGCTGTCGTCGAGGTCGGCGGTCGCCTGCCCGAAGCGAGCCAGCACGTCGTCGAGTGAACCGCGAACGACGGCGATGCCGACGGAGGCCAGGTGCGCCGCGATGCGGTCGTCGTAACGCTCGGCGCTCGTGGCCACGACGACCTCGTGACCGCTGCGGGCCGCCCGCCGGGCGACCAGCTCGACGAGCGGCATCCCGCCCATCGTCAGCAACGCCTTGCCCGGCAGCCGCGAGCTGTTCAGCCGTGACTGGATGACGACTCGGGTTCTCATCGCACCTCGTTCGTCACAACGTCAGCCGAGTGTCGACGGGCGGCGACCTGGAGCAGGGCGTCGACCACGCGCACCCGCCCGCGCCCGTCGACGAGGCGGCTGCCGTGCAGCGACCGTCGCCGGCCACCGTCAGGATCATCGAGCGCCCGTCGTAGCGCGGTGACCGCGCCGCGCCGGGCTGACGGGTCAGAGCGCAGCCGGTCGAGGTGACCGACCGCCAGGGCGACGTTCCCGCCGACGACGGCGTCGTAGCCCACGCGCTGGTTGTCCGTGACGCACACGAGGGCGGCGGGTACCCCGAGACAGAGCAGCTCCCAGACCGAGGTTCCCGCCGCGGTGACGGCGAGGTCGCAGGTGGCTGCGAGCTCGGCGATCGCAGGCGTGGGGGAGAGAACCTCGATGCGCTGTTGTTCACCGGTGGCAACGGCGGCGAGAGCCTCGGCGATCGCTGGCCGCGCGGCCACCGCGAGCACGTGGACCGGTCGCCCGGTCTCGACGATGAGCGGCACCACGACCGGCGCGGCGCCGGTCGCGTCGGTTCCCCCGAACAGCGCGAGCACGCGCGGCGGGTCGGCCCGCACGACCTCAGCGAAACGGCGGTGTTCCAGGATCTGGTCGCGGAACAAGACGTGGTCGAGGCCGAGCAGGTGGAGGGCATCGCGCGGCACCGCGGGACCCGACACCTGCGAGGCGCCGAGGTTCTGGTCGAGGTAGAGATCGGCTGACTGTGCGGCTCCGAACGGCCCGTCGACGATGGCGAGCACGGTGAGGCCCGCCTGTTGCAGGGTTACGCCGGTGCCCGGGTCGAGGTGGTAGCCGTCGAGCACGGCGGCATCGGCCCCGAGCTCACGGGCCAACGCGGCGAGTCCGTCGGGGCCGGGCGGCGGGACAACCGGCGTCAGGCCGCGCCCGACGAGCTGCTCCTGCACCCAGGGCACTCCGACGACATCACCGACCAGGGTGACTCCGGCCCCCCGCATCAGCAGCTCGTCGGCTAGGGCAAGGCAGCGGATCAGGTGACCCACCCCGAGATCGGGCCGACCGTCACAGCGCAGCACGACGTGGAACGGCATGGGGCCCAGTGTGCCTCACGGGCAGGCCATCTGCCGTCCACGTTCAGGCCACTCACCGGGTGTTGCTCCGGTGTTAATCTCGCGTTGGCGTCGAACCGTCGTCTCATGACTGCTGCCGTCGGCGGCTACCGGCTTGGCTGACCAGGAAGATCTTCAATGAGCATTCTCGAGGGGTCCTCGATCCTCGTGACGGGCGGTACCGGCTCGTTCGGCAAGGCGTTCATCGGCGAGATCCTCGCCCGTCATCAGCCGTCGCGGGTCGTGGTCTTCAGCCGCGACGAGCTCAAGCAGTACGAGGTTCGCCAGCATTTCGACGACGACCCCCGTCTGCGGTGGTTCATCGGCGACATCCGCGACCAGCACCGGCTCGACAGGGCGATGCACGGTGTGGACTATGTCGTGCACGCCGCGGCCCTCAAGCAGGTCGACACGGCCGAGTACAACCCGTGGGAGTTCGTCAAGACGAACATCGTCGGTTCGCAGAACGTGATCGAGGCCGCGATCGACGCCGGCGTGAAGAAGGTCGTCGCGCTGTCCACCGACAAGGCCAGCTCCCCGATCAACCTCTACGGCGCGACCAAGCTGACGGCCGACAAGCTGTTCATCACGGGAAACCACTACGCCGCCGCCTACCCCACCCGCTTCTGCGTCGTGCGGTACGGCAACGTCATGGGTTCACGCGGCTCGGTCATTCCCTTCTTTCGCAAGCTGGCCAAGAAGGGGAAGTCGCTGCCGATCACCGACCTGCGCATGACCCGCTTCTTCATCACCCTGCCCCAGGCCGTGGCCTTCGTCATCGACTCGTTCGAGACTATGCAAGGTGGTGAGCTCTACGTTCCCCGCATCCCTTCCATGAAGATCACCGACCTGGCCCAGGCCGTGGCGCCGGGGGCGGAGATGCACGAGATCGGCCTTCGCCCGGGCGAGAAGCTCCATGAGGAGATGATCTCGGCGGAGGAGGGCCGGCGAGCCCTGCGGCTCGGTAGCCGGTACGTGCTCCAGCCCGACCTGGCCTCGTGGGGCTACCAGCCGCCCGAGGGCGGGGTGCCCGTGCCTTCGGGGTTCCACTACACCTCCGACACGAACGACCAGTGGTTCAGTGGCGAGGAGATGGTCGCGATCCTCGAGAGCGAGAAACAGTGATCCCGTACGGTCGGCAGTCGGTGAACGACGACGACGTCGAGGCGGTGGCCACGGTGCTGCGCGGCGACTGGCTGACCACCGGGCCGACGGTCGCGGCGTTCGAGAGGGCTCTCGAGCAGCTCACCGGCGCCGACCGCTGTGTGACCGTCACGAGCGGTACCGCCGCACTGCACGTCGCCTACGCAGCGGCCGGGGTCGGGCCGGGCGACGAGGTCGTCACCACCCCGATGACGTTCGTCGCCACGGCATCGAGCGCGTTGGCGCTCGGCGCGACCGTGCGGTTCGTCGACGTGGAGGAGGACACGGCGAACATCGACCCCGAGGCCGTGGCGGCCGCGGTCACCGACCGCACGACCGTGATCGCCGGGGTCGACTATGCCGGTCACCCGATCGAGATCGACGCCATCAACGAGATCGCTTCTCGCGCAGGTGCACTGGTCGTCGAAGACGCGGCGCACTCGATCGGCTCGACCTACCGGGGGCGTCCGGTCGGCTCCCTCGCCGACCTGACGACGTTCTCGTTCTTCCCGACCAAGAACCTCACGACGGCGGAGGGCGGGGCGGTCGCGACCCTCGACCCCGACCTGGGTGCTCGCGCCCATCGTTTCCACAACATCGGGCTGGTTCGCGACCCTGACCTGCTGCGTCACCCCGACGAAGGCCCCTGGCACCAGGAGGTGCACGAGTGGGGCCTGAACTACCGGCTCCCCGACGTGCTCGCCGCTCTCGGCCACAGCCAGCTCCGGCGTCTCTCCGCCTTCAAGGCACGGCGGGCCGAGGTGTTCGCCCGGTACCAGCAGGGTCTGGCCGGCGTCGACGGCATCCGGCTGCCGACCCGGCGAGCGCACGTCGACCCGATCTGGCACCTCTACCCCCTGCGGGTGCTCGAGGGCAGACGACGCACGGTGTTCGAGGCGATGCGCGCCGACGGCGTCGGGGTGCAGGTCAACTACCTGCCGGTCTACTGGCACCCCGTTTTCGAGGACCTCGGGATGCGGCGCGGGATGTGCCCCAACGCCGAGGCCTTCTACGCCGAGGAGCTCTCACTGCCCATGCACGTCGAGCTCACCGACGACGACATCGACCGGGTCATCGACTCGGTGACGACCGCCCTGCGAGGCTGAGACCATGCACCACGCGAACCATTTCTACGGCCACGCCCACATCATGGCCAGGTATGTCGGCCTGGCCGAGCCACCCCGCATCTGGGGGTACCTCCAGCACGGGTGGAACATGCACGACGGCTTCGCAGTCGGAACGGTCTTCGCCGAGGGCTATCCGAAGTTCGTCTGGTCGCAGGCCTGCTCACGTCGGGGATGGGCAGCTGGCCTGCGTGACTACATGGTTGTCGGGTCGCCGTGGCTCTATCTGCTCGAGCTCGAGCGGCAGCGGGAGTGGCTGGCTGCCGCGCCTCCGCGACTCGGCACGATCGTCTACCCGTTCCACGGGTGGGAGGGCCAGCAGGTGGTCGGCAGCCATGCGGCCTACGTCGAGCAGGTGCGGGCGACCGAGGGGGACGTGCCCATCACCGTCTGTCTGCACTGGAACGAGTACGACAACCCCAAGGTGCGCCGCGAGTACGAGGACGCCGGGGTTCGGGTGATCACCCACGGTCAGCGCGGCTACCTCTGGCAGGACACCGACGTCGCCTTTCTCTACCGCCAGCTGCACGAGATCCGTTCCCACCGAAGGGTGGTGAGCAACCGGATGAGCAGCGCGATCCTCTACGCGGCGTCGGCGGGCGCCGACGTCGGGATCTACGGCGACCCGATGGAGCTCGAGGCCGACCACGCCGTGCTGGGGGGAGTCGGCAAACCCCGCCGACTGTGGCCCCGACTGCATCAGGTCGAGGCCCCCCGAGACCACGCGAGCGACGTCGCGCTCACCGAGCTCGGTGCGGGCACAGTGCTGCTTCCGGAGGAGGTCATCGACGCCTTCGGGTGGGGCCCCGAGATCGCGGTGCCCGGCCCGCCGCCGCCTGCGCCCTCGCTCGAGCAGCCCTCAGGCCGCGGCCGGCATCCGTCTCGCCCACAGGCCGGGAGTCACCGAGGCCCGGCCGACGCAGAGCCCACCATCGACCTCGGCGTGGTCGTCACGTCAGCGGGTGACGTGGCCCCGCTGGATGCCGCCTCCAGCGACGAACCAGACCGAGCGAGCCGATCGTCCCACGAGCCTTCTCCGGGGAGGGCTCGAGGCGGCTCCAGCGACCCGGCCATGACGGATGCCGTGACGGCCGACTGAACCCACGGATCGCGGCGGCGTGACGTGCGGTCAGACCAGCTCCCACTGCAGGGGGGTGCCTCGGCGGACGTCACGGGTGAAGGCCCGGCCCACCACGAGGTCGAACAGGTCTGGGGCCAGCCCCGTGGAGGGTCGGACGGACCGCACGTTGCGCGAGGTGACCGGCTCGCCCGCTCGGACGTCTTCGACCACGAACAGGGACCGGCGGAACCGGAGCCCTTCGCGTTCGGACTCACGGGCGCCGATGAGGGGTTGGCCCAGCGCCTGCCAGGCCACCTTCGTCTCGGCCACGAGCGAGGCCAGCTCGGGGGGCTCGAGCGAGAAGTCGCTGTCGACCCCGCCGCTCTCGCGCGAGAGGGTCACGTGCTTCTCGACCAACACGGCACCGAAGGCGATCGAGGCCACTGCGGCGCCGATACCCATGGTGTGGTCGGAGAGCCCGATCGGAGCGTCGAAGGCGGCAGCCATCACAGGGATGCCGCGCAGGTTGGAAGCGGACGGGTCGGCCGGGTACGCGGCGGTGCAGGAGAGCACGATGACCTGGTCGTTGCCGGTGCCACGGGCCGCCTGCACGGCCGCGTGGATCTCTCCCACGGACGCCATCCCCGTGGAGATGATGATGGGTTTGCCGGTGCCGGCCGCCAACCGTACGAGCGGGAGGTCGACGATCTCGGACGAGGCGATCTTGTAGGCCGGGACGTCGAGGCCCTCGAGGAACTCGACGGCGGTCGGGTCGAAGGGGCTGGAGAACGCGAGCAACCCGAGCTCTCGGGCCAGCTCGAAGATCGGGGCATGCCACTCCCAGGGGGTATGCGCCTCCTCGTAGAGGTCGTACAGGCGGCGACCGGCCCAGAGCGGGTGGTCGTCACTCAACCGGAACTCGGGGGCGTCGACGTCGAGGGTGATGGTGTCGGCCGTATAGGTCTGCAGCTTGATCGCGTGGGCGCCGGCGGCAGCGGCTGCGCGCACGATCGCGAGGGCGGTGTCTAGGGACCCGTCGTGGTTGCCCGACATCTCGGCGATGATGAACGGTTCGACGTCGGCGCCTACCGGCACACCGCCGATGTGGATGGTGGCCTGCGGGCCGCGGCCCGTCTGGGTGGGTGCCGTCGCGGTCATGTCCTCTTCCTTTCGTTGCCCCTGGTCGCCCGCACGTGCCACACCGCCACCTCACGCCCCCCGACGTCGCGGACCTCCCGGGACATCTCCTCGAAGCCGTTGCGACGGTTGAAGCGTCGCACGGCCTCGTTCTCTTCGAGCACCTCACCCTCGAGGGTCTCGAGGCCCAGCTCGTTGAAGGCGAAACGCTTGGCCTGACGCTGGATCTCGATCCAGGCCGGCAGCAGCTCTCCCCGGGCGCGTAGGCCGTCGTTGTCGAGGTAGTAGCCCCACCACGCCGACCGGGTCGTGGGCTCGATGTCGAAGAAGGTGACCACTCCGGAGGGCACGTCGTGACGCTCGTACACGTAGACCCGTCGGCTGGGGTCGGCCAGGGTGCGCTGCCACCAGGCGTCATGCTCGTCGGCGCCGATCTCGTGCTGGGTGAGCGACACCTCGCGCACCTGTGGGTGGTTGCGCCACAGGCGCAGGCGGTCGCGGTCGTCGTCGGTAGCGGGGCGAAGCATGGGCGGTGGCCTCCGAGGCGGCCGGGAACCCTGACGGCCGAGAGTCGATGGGGCGTTCGCTTGCTAAACTACCCGACGGCACCACCCCCACGACACGAGGGAACGATGAGCACCCTGAGCCGCGACCAGATCCGGGCCATGATGGCGGAAGTCCTTGTGGCGCAAGGAAAGCAGATGCCAGGTGACGACCAGGCAAACCTCGAGGAAATCGGGTTCCGGTCGCTTGACTTCTCTGAGCTCGCCCTGCGCGTCGAAGACGAGATCGACGAGGAGCTGAACTTCGACGCCCCGCAGCTGCGGCAGATCGCCACTGTCTCCGACGTGCTGGACTTTCTCGAGCAGCTGCAGGCCGCGTGACGCCTGCCACTGCCCGGGTCGGTGGCGGGCGAGGCGCCGGTCAGGGATCCAGCCGCGTGGTGGCCCGCGGCTTCGACGGCGCCTGGGAGCAGCTCGCTGACCTGCCGCTTCCGGCCGCGGCAGCGGTAGCGGTGCTCGACAACCTCCAGGCGGTTCGCGCGGTCTGGTCGGCGGCCCGTGACGGCGGTGAGCTGCTCGTCGCGTCGCGCACCCGACTCACCTCAGACCTGCGCGACGAGCTCCGCGCCGCTGGGTTGGCGGTGGTCGACCTCGGGCCTGACGACGATCCGAGCGGCGGGTTGGGCGACAGGGTGGACGAGCGGCTGGGCGACAGGGTGGGCGAGCGGGTCTCCGTGGCGGAGGCGACCGCCCCGCGGCCGCCCTCGTCCGGGCGCGTCTGGCTGCTGACGAGTGGAAGCACGGGTCGGCCCAAGCGGGTGGCCCACACGCTCGACTCCCTGACGACCGTGACCGGTTCCCAGCCGCCCCGTACCTGGCTGTGCCCCTACGCCCACGGTGCCTACGCCTGGTGGCAGGTCGTGACGCTCTCGCTGCGCCACCCCGGCCAGGACGTGCTGTTCATCGAGCCCGACGAGCTCGACAGCTGGCCGGCTCGGGCGCTCGAGGTGGGAGTGACCGCAGTGTCGGGAACCCCGACCTTCTGGCGCCAGGCGCTCTACCGCGACCCCGACGCCGTGGCTGCCCTTCCGCTGGCCCAGATCACTCTCGGCGGTGAGCCCGTCGACCAGGCCATCCTCACGAGGCTCTCCGAGCTGTTCCCCTCCGCCCGGGTCAGCTGGATCTACGCCTCGAGCGAGGCAGGTGCCTCGATCGCCGTCCACGACGGGCGGGCGGGCTTTCCGCAGGAGTGGCTGGGTCGCACCGGGGCGGGCCACGCGACGCTGTCGGTCGTCGACGGCGAGCTGCTCATCGAGTCGGCCCGACGCGGGCAGGGCGTCGACGCGGTGCTGCACACGGGCGACCGTGTCGAGGTGGTCGGCGGGCGAGTGCTCATCACCGGCCGCATCGCCTCCGACGAGATCAACGTCGGCGGGGCCAAGGCGTCCGCTGCCGCGGTTCGCGACGTGCTCCTGGCCCATCCGTCCGTCGTCTGGGCCGCCGTTCGGGGCCGCCGAGCCCCCATCGTCGGCCGCATCGTCACCGCCGACGTCGTGCTCTCGGATGAGACCACGGTTGCCGAGCTCACCGCCTGGTGTTCCGAGCGGCTACCGGAGTACGCCGTGCCGCGTCGCCTCCGCGTTCTCGACCAGATCCCGATCAAGGAGAGCCTGAAGAGCGATGTCTGACACCAACGAACCCATCGGCGCTGCCACCGTCGTCGTCGTCTCCGGAGGCTCTCGCGGTCTGGGGCTGGCCATCGTCAGCGACATCCTCGCGTCGGGGGCGAGCGTGGCCGCCTTCGCGCGAACCCTCACGCCAGAGCTGACAGCCCTCGCGAGCGCCCACCCCGACCGGGTGCACGTGGCCTCCGTCGACGCCACCGACCGACACGCCGTCGCCGCCTTCCTCAAGGCGGCCGAGGCACGGCTGGGCCCGATCGACGCCCTGGTCAACAACGCTGCCGTAGGCCAGGACAGCCTGCACGTGCACACCTCGCCCGATGACATCGCCCGCATCATCGAGACCAACCTCACCGCGCCCCTGCTGTTGGCTCGAGCCGTGCTGCGCCGCATCCTGGCCAAGGGCAACCGGGGCCGCATCGTGATGGTCACCTCCGTGTGTGCCCAGCGCGGCTACTCGGGTCTGGTGGCCTACTCCGCCACCAAGGGCGGGCTCGACAGCGCGATGCGCACGCTGGCCCGCGAGATGCACGGGCGCGCCCTCGTCAACAGTGTCGCCCCCGGCTTCTTCGCCTCGGAGATGAGCTCGGTGCTGGGCCAGACCCAGCTCGACACGATCACGCGCCGCACCCCGTCGGGCCGCCTCGTGGAGCCGGAGAACATCGTTCCGATCGTGCACACGTTGCTCTTCGACGACACCAACCTCAACGGGCAGGTCATCACAGTCGACGGCGGCGCGAGCATCTGACTCGTGACCACCGACCCGCAGAGGCCCGAGCCCTGGCTACCGCGGGAGGTGCGGCGAGCGCCCGCCCACGTCGTGGCGTCGGCCGCACCGCACTCCTGTGCCGAGCGGACCCACAGCCGGCTCGCCGACGGGCGGCTGCTGTGTTGGCGCCCCGTCAGGCCGGCGGGCCTCGTGCTGGCGATCGACGCGGAGCTCGACGGCCAAGCCGTGCCGCGGGCGTTGGCGCGCAGAGCCACGACCGATGATCCCGCCGTGTTCTGGCCGCTGTGGACCCGCGCCGAGGTGCGGGCCAAGCTGCACGGCATCCCGATCGCGGCATGGCTCGCGATGGTCGACTGGCCCGCAGACGCCGACCTCGAAGCAGAGCTCGAGGTCGTCACGCGGGTGAGGGCGGGCGTGGTGGCGTCTTACGGGGTGCGGGCAGAGCTCGAGCCGCCGGTCACTTGAGCATCCGCGCCGCGAGCCGCCTGGCCCGCGTCATGGCCTCGGGAGGGAGAACGTCGCCGGCTGTCGTCTTCGCCACCGACACAGCCTTGGCGGTGGCCGCCCGGCGAGGCAGCCGGATCGCCTGCACGGTGCGGTAGGTCAGCGTGCCCTCGTACGACTCGATGATGCGCTCGAGCCGGCGGATGTAGCGGTCTCGGTGCCGGAGGGTGCCCTCGAGCCACTCGACCTGGCCCTCCTTCTCGCGCAGGCTTCGCGCCTGTGACCGGTCGTGCGCCAACAGCTCGCGGTAGCCGACCGCGTCACGCACCGGCAGGTCACGGGCGAAGCGACCACGATCGTGGTTGAGCTCGGCCAGCTCGTCGGCCTGGTCGGGCCGGCCTCGCAGCAACGCCTCGATCTCACCTTCGATGCGAGCGATCCGACCCACCATCGTGGGAGTGACGCTCACCCCCACCATGGCCGCCAGTGTCACGGTCATCTCGTCGGGAGTGGTGGCCGCGCGCCACGGATGCACGGAGGCGCTCGCCAGGAGCCGCCCCGCGAAGTCGCGAAGGCCGCGCACCAGTGCCTCCTGGCTCGTGATCGTCGACGCCAGCTGCCACGAGGCGTCGGCGAGGTGCAGCTCGCCGACGGAGTCGACGAGCACGTTGGCGGGGGTGGCGAACACGCGGGCGCCCACCGGAGCCTTCCAGTGCGCTTCGCTGCGGATCCAGGAGGCGTAGCGGCTCACCTCGGTGCGGATGGCAGCGTGGTTGCGGGCCGCACAGGCCTCGCGCATGATTCCCTCGAGCGACCGGCCGGGCGAGGCGGCGGGTTCGAGGCGGCGCACCAAGGGCCCCTCGCTGCGCTCGTCATCTTCAGACCCGTCGGCCCACACCCGCTTGCGGCCGCCGTCAGCGTCGACGACACAGAGCCGTTGCCATCGGCTGGCCGGCTCGAGGTCGACCAGGAGCGGAAAGCGGTCGTCGGCGTCGGTCTCGGGTGGGCCCTCGCGGCGGGCGATGACCAGCCAGGCCGGTGCCAGCTCGTCGAGCAGCCCCGCTTCGACGACCCGGCGCACCGTGGTTCGTGGGTCACGCAGCACGGGACCGTCGTCGAGGAGGTGCTCGAGCGCGCTGCCACCCGCGCTGACCGCCAGCTCACGCAGGTCATCGCTCGCGAAGGCAGCCTCGCGCACGAGCACGCGGTGGGTGGCGAGGCCGGGGAGGGCGGCGTAGGTCACCATGGGCACGAGACCGTGCTCAGAAAGAAGGGCTGCTCGTTCGCGCGCGAACAGGTGGCGCCGGTCGAAGCCGTCGGCACCGACGAACCATCCGTGGTCTGAGGCCAGTAGCGGGTCGGGGCGGCCGGAGACGAGGTCGTCGAGCCCGAGCTCGTTCGCGAGGTCGAACGCGAGCACCCCCCCTTCGCGCACCCACCCCGCCAGGCGTCCTACCACCTCGCGGGTGCGCAGCCCCTGCGAGTCGGGCCCGAGCAGGCTCTGCGGCCCGCCGAGGGCGAGCACGAGGTCGTACTCGTGCTCGGCCGGGAAGGCATCCACCCCGCCGCAGTAGAGGCGGACCCCGTCGCGCAGGCCGGCGAGGTCGCCGATGCGCCGCACGTCGGGCAGGGCCCGCACGAGCACGTCGACCCTGGCCGCCGACGGTATCGAGGCGACGAGCAGCGCGGCCCGTGGGCCGGCGAGCAGCACGCGCGCGGGGGAGCGGGCGAGCAGCGGCAGCAGCACCTCGAGCGTCGCGAGGGGTACGGGCGCGTCGTCGAGGTCGGAACCCCCGATCTGGTGCCCCCGGAGAACCCGCGCTCCGGACACCTCATCGTGCGTCTGCTCGTCGCTGGCCTGGTCGGTGCTCACCTGACGTCCTCCCGGGTGTCATCGTGGGTCCACCCGGCCATCGGAACCCGGCCGGTCTCGCAGCAATACAATCATCATGGCCCGCTGGTCCCGGTGGCGCCACGACGGACCGCTCAGGCGCTGATGGCGCTCGCAGTGCTCACAGAGCTCCCAGAGCTCACGGCAAAGAGGAGCAGACCATGTCGCCTCGACCCCAGGTCGCCGCGGTCGTGCTCTCCATGGGCAACCGTCCGGTCGAGCTGGCCCGCGCTATCGACACGTTGCTCGCCCAGGAGGGGGTCGACCTCGACATCGTGGTGGTCGGCAACGGCTGGGAGCCGACCGGCCTGCCGCACGTCGTGCGAACCGTCCATCTGCCCGAGAACGTGGGGATCCCCGAGGGGCGCAACGTCGGTGCGCGTGAGAGCCGGGGCGAGCTGGTCTTCTTCTACGACGACGACGCGGCCCTGCCGACGAGCGACGTGCTGGCTCGCCTGGCGACCGAGTTCGACCGCGACCCCCGCGTCGCTCTGGTCCAGCCCCGCGGCGTCGACCCGACCGGTCTGCCGAGCCCGCGACGCTGGGTGCCGAGGCTGCGCACGGGAGACGGTGGCCGAGACGGCGACGTGGTCGTCTTCTGGGAGGCCGTGTGCGTCATCCGTCGCTCCGCCTTCGACGCGGTCGGCGGCTGGCCCGGCCACTTCTGGTACGGGCACGAGGGGATCGACCTGGCCTTCCGGCTCGTCGACGCGGGCTGGCGCCTGCTCTACCGGCCCGACGTCGTCGTCAACCACCCCGCCACCTCGCCCGCCCGACACGCCGTCTTCTACCGGATGAACGCCCGCAACCGGGTATGGGTGGCCAAGCGCAACCTGCCGCACCCCGTGGCCGAGCTCTATGTCGCCGTGTGGTCCGGTGTCACGCTCGTGCGCGAGCGTGACCGCGAGAACCTCGCGACCTGGTTCCGCGGTCTCGTCGAGGGCGTGCGCACGGATGCCGGAGAGCGACGTCCCATGTCGTGGTCGACCGTCGCACGTCTCACCCGCGCCGGCCGTCCTCCCATCATCTGAGGGCCGCAGCGATCATGCGCAGATACGTCGACGTGGTACTCACCGGGGTCAAGTCTCTGACGCATCTGGTCTACGCGAGCTCCTACCTGCGCCACCGACTGGTCAACGACGGGTCCATCGACGGCGTCCGGCTGCTCGTGATCCCCGGGGCCGAGCTGCTGGTGAAGTTCACGGAGGAGCAGGTGCGCGAGCTGCTTCCCACTGACGAACGACTGACGACGCAGATCGTGACGCCCGGAACGCCCTGGTGGCGAGACGTCGGCCCCGACTGCGTGCTGCTGTCGATCGGAGCGCCCGGCACCCGCGCCCTGGCGAGGCTCCTGCGGACCCGGCGGGGAAGCAAACCGCTCGTCGTGGTGGTCGATGAGGGGATCGGTTCGTACGGCAACTGGCGTAGCCGTCGGGCGGCCTACGTGCGCAAGGGGGGCCGAGAGCCCGAGGTGTCGCTGCGGGCGGCAGCGGTCGCCGGCGCCAACGCCGTCGTTCCCGACGTGCGGTGGTCGCTCTACCAGAAGCTGAACGGCACCTGGCACATCGACCCCGTGGTCGCGGCCGAGTTCCGGCGCCATCTCGACGACCAGCAGCTCGAACGGCCCACTGTCGTCTACCTGACGCAGCCCTGGGTGAAGCTCGGCGCCATGACCGTCGACGAGCATGCACAGCACCTGGCCCTGCTCAGAGACGAGTGCGAGCGGCACGGTCTCGGGTTCGGGGTGCGGCCCCACCCGCTCGACGACGAGCTGCTCTACCCGGACGTGTGGGTCATGACCAACCGCTCAGCGGCGGAGTTCGACCGCCGCATCGCGCAGGCGCATCTGGTGATCGGGGGCAGCAGCACGGCCCTGGTCAACATCCGGGCCATCCACGGCAGCCGCGTCATGCGCATCAGCACTCCAGGCCTGGCGGGCCTCGACCGCACCCTGAGCGGGCGTCAGCGGTCGTTGCTCGACGCCGTGCTGCCGCCCCCTGTCGACGTCGCCGAGGTGCGCTCCGTGCTGACCGTAGACTGAGGTGGTGTCCCGACCCGACGAGCAGCGCGAGCCGGGCAGTGGACGGCTGCGCCTGCCGGTCGGGTCAGACAGCAGTGGAGCGCCGGTGGGCCGGCCGGAGGCCCCGACTCCGACTCCGACGCTGCCGGCCGGTCTCGAGGGGCCGCCCGGGCTGCTCCTGAGGGTCGTGCACGACCGCAGGGTCGCCTTCCTCCTCGTCGGCGGCCTCAACACCGTCATCGGTGCCCTGTGGTTCCTGCTCTTCGACCACCTCATCGGCGCACGCTGGGGCGGTCACGGGCACTACCCGGCCCTGGTGCTCACCTACGTCGCAGCCATCCTCTGCGCGTTCGTGCTGTACCGGCGGCTGGTGTTCCGCGTGCACGGGCACGTGCTGCGCGACCTGGCCCGGTTCAGCACCGTCTACGTCTCTGCCTTCGCCGTCAACATCGTGTTGCTGGGGCTGCTCGTCGACGGACTGGGCTGGCGGCCGTTCCCGTCGCAGTGCCTGATCACCTTCGTGACCACCGTGTTCAGCTGGGTGGGTCACCACCGCTTCTCGTTCAGGCGTCCGGGCGTCAGGTCGGTCGACGGTGAGGCTCGGGGCGCCGCTTCGGACGCGGGCGATCCCATCATCCATGACCATCAGAGAGGATGAGCGTGTCTGCGCGCGTCTCCGTCGTCGTTCCCGCCTACAACAACGCCGAGTTCATCGAGGAGACCATCGACTCGATCCTGGCCCAGACCTACCGAGACTTCGAGCTGGTCGTCGCCGACCACTCGAGCACCGACGAGACCTGGTCGCTGCTCCAGCCCTACGCGACCGACCCACGGGTCACCCTGCTGCAGACCCCCGCCGGAGGGGGCGCCCCGGCGAACTGGTCCCGGGTGACGGCCGCCGCGAGCGGCACCTACCTCAAGCTCGTCTGCGGTGACGACCTCATCGACCCAGAGTGTCTCGCGGCGCAGGTCGCGGTCATGGAGGCGCACCCGGGGGTCGTGCTCTCGTCGTGCCAACGTGACCTCATCGACGCGCACGGCAAGAAGGTGACGAGCGCTCGCGGACTGGCCGGCCTCCAGGGGGTGGTGCCGGGTGGCGCCGCGGCGCGTCGGGCCGTGACCGTCGGGTCGAACATCTTCGGCGAGCCGGCCTGCAACCTGATGCGCCGAGAGGCGCTGGCGAGCATCGGCGGTTGGGCCGACAGCCAGCCGTATGTCATCGACCAGCAGACCTTCTGCAACCTGCTGATGACGGGAGACTTCTACGCTCTGCCGCGGTCGCTGGCGAGCTTTCGTCTCAGCTCGTCCCAGTGGAGCGTCGACCTGGCCAAGCAGCAGTCCGACCAGGTCGTCGCCTTCCACCACCGGCTGGCCGCCGACCACCCCGGACTGCTGTCGAGGCTCGACCTGGTGCGCGGCGACACGCTCGCCCGGGCGATGGCCTACGTGCGCCGAGCGGCCTACCTGTGGTTGGGCCGCAAGATGACCCCGCCCGAGGCGGCATCCGAGACTGCTTCGCGCTGAGGTGGGCACGGGGCCGACAGGTGGCTCCCCGCGACAGCCCGCACGGCCCTCGGTGCGGGAGCGATTAGTCTCATCCCGTGACTGAACCCCAAGCTCTCGTCACCCATCGCATCTCGGTGGTGACCCCCGTCTACCAGGGGGAGCGCACCTTGCCGGCGCTGGCCGCCGAGCTGGACGCCCTGATGGGGGTGCAGCTGACCCCGGAGGGCCATCGCTGGGAGATCGGTGAGTGGTTGCTCGTGCACGACAACGGGCCCGACCGATCGGCCGACACGATCGCCGAGCTCGCCCAGGCCCACGCCTTCGTGCGGCCCATCTGGTTGAGCCGCAACTACGGGCAGCACCCGGCCACGCTGGCCGGGATGGCCTCCAGCAACGGGGACTGGATCGTCACGCTCGACGAGGACGGCCAGCACGACCCGGCCCACATCGGGTTGTTCCTCGACGTCGCCCTGCGCGACAACGCCCAGCTCGTCTACGCCGAGCCCACCAACGAGGCGCCGCACGGTCTGGTTCGCAACGTGCTGTCCAAGAGCGCCAAGTGGATGTTCGCCACCTTTCTCGCGGGCGGCGCCGTGCAGACCTTCCAGAGCTACCGGCTCGTGCTCGGCGAGCTCGGTCGCAGCGTGGCGGCCTACGCCGGCGCCGGCGTGTACCTCGACGTCGCCCTCGGGTGGGTCGTCGGCCGCATCAGCCACGTCGACGTGGCGCTGCGCGACGAGGGCGACCGGGCCTCCGGTTACAACCTGCGCCGCCTCCTCTCGCACTTCTGGCGCCTCGTGCTCTCGAGCGGGACGCGCGGACTGCGCATCGTCAGCGCGCTCGGAGCCGTCTTCGGTGTCGCCGGTGTCGCCTTCGCCGCCTACATCGTGATCTCGAACGTGCTCGGCAGCCGGACCCCCGAGGGGTGGACCTCGAACATGGTGGTCATCCTGCTCAGCACCGGCGCCATCCTCTTCTCGCTCGGGGTGATCGCCGAGTACATCGGGGTCGCCGTGGGCATGGCGATGGGCAAGCCGCCCTATCTCATCATCAGCGACCCGGGTCAGGGGCCACTCGGGCGGCGACCGGGCCACCGGTGACACCCGAGCCGCACAGGCCGCCCCTCACCTGGGTCGTCGGGGGCGGCGGCCTACTCGGGCAGCACGTCGTGACCGGTCTCACCGGCCGGGCCCCGCTCCACCTCGCTCCCACGGTGGCGTGGGGGAGACCCGAGGAGGCGAGACGAGTGCTGGCCGATACGGCCCGCGCCCTCGTCGACGCGGCCGGTGACCGGCCGTGGCAGGTCATCTGGTGCGCCGGGGCGGGGGTGACGGGAACGTCCGAGGCGGCGCTCGAGGCCGAGCACTCGATGATGGAGGCCACCCTGGAGGGGCTGGCGTCGCCGCGGCCTCGTGGCGCCTCCGAGCGCGGAGCCTTCTTCCTCGCCTCGTCGGCCGGAGCGGTCTACGCGGGCGCACGCCCTTCGCCCTTCCACGAGCGGTCACCCGTGGCGCCGCTGGGCGCCTACGGCGTCGCGAAGCTGCGGGCGGAGGCGACCGTTTCGCACTGGTCCCGACAGACCGGCACCCCGGTCGCGATCGGCCGCATCGCCAACCTCTACGGGCCGGGACAGAACCTGAGCAAGGCCCAGGGCCTGATCTCGACCCTCTGCGCCGCGCACCTCGACCGTCGTCCGGCGATGATCTGGGTCTCCCTGGACACCTTGCGCGACTACCTCTTCGCCCCCGACTGCGCCGCCCTGGTGCTCGACCTGATGGACCGGCTTCGCGCCGAGGCGAGCCGGCCCGCCCACGGACCGACGACGGCGCCGATCGTCACGAAGGTCATCGCGACCCAGCGGGCCATCACGATCGGTGCGGTGATCGCCGAGCTGCGCCGCATCTTCCGCCGGCGACCGACGATCGTGCTCGGTGCGTCACCCACCTCGTCGCTCCAGTCCAGAGACCTCAGCCTGGTCTCGCGCGTGTGGCCCGAGCTCGATCGTCGAACGCTGACGACCCTCCCGGCCGGGGTCGCGGCCACCCTGGCTGACCTGCAACGCCGCCAGCAGCGCGGCGAGGCGGCCCCGGCCTCTCGCTGACCGGCGCCGCCGGTGAAGGGTGGTCGGCCTGTTCCGACCGTTCCGGAGCAGGGGCGGGGGGGTGAGTCAGTGCAGCTGCCACACCGTCACGAGGTCGTTGGACCAGCGCCGTGTGGCCAGAACGTCGAGTCGGCCAGAGACCACCTCGCCGGGCAGCCGTTCAGCCACCAGCCACGAGACACCCAGGGCACGCATCCGCGCCAGCACCGCGGGTGAGGGGGCCGCGAAGGCTGACTGGTTGAGCGCATAGAGGGCGGAGTCGTAGTAGCCGACGTGAGCCGCGGCGGGCACGTAGCTCCACGACTCGAGCAGTACGCGGCGGCCGGACAGCCCGGACAGCCACCATCGTCGTGAGTCGCACTCGGGGCCGAGCCCGGTGCCGGCGAGGCAGTGGGTGTTGGTCGCCGTCAGGGCATCGAGGGGCACGTGTGCCCGCACCCAGAGGGCGGCCTCTCCCTGCGCGCGCGTCGCCGGGTCAGAGGCGCCGGCCGTCGGCGCGGCCGACCGCCCGGTGACCGTCGTGGCCACCGCCGACCCGGCCAGTGCCGCGATGAGAGCCACCGAGGCAAGGGGCAACAGCAGCGCATGAGACCGCAGGCCGGCGGGTGCTCCCGGTGGAGGCTGTCCAGACCTCACTCGCCCAGCGGGCGGATGCCGCCTGCGCGACGCCGCGACCACGGCCGCCATCACCAGGCCGGCGACGAGCACCTGAAGCAGGAACGCGCGCACGGTCGACGCCATCGCAGCCGGTGTGTCGGGCAGCGGGCGGGAGAGCGTGACGAGCGCGATGACGGTCGTCGCGGCCCCTGAGGCCGCAGCCGTGATGGCCACCGCTCGGGAACCCACTCGCCGTCCGTCGAGCGAGGTGGCACACGACCAGGCCAGCAGCGCGCTGCCGATCGGGACGGTCGTGTAGACGAAGTAGTACTCGCTGTAGCCCTGGTGCCCCAGCGCGAAGAAGGGGACGAGGGCCGACGCGCACACCCCCGCGAGGAGCCAGGCCGCAAGATCGCCCCGCAGCGGTCGCTGCACCACGACGACGAAGGCGATCGTGCGCAGCGCACCGATGGCCGTTGCGGCGAGCAGCGCGAGCAACAACAACGGCCCGACCGTGCCGTCGACCAGTCCGGCCGGCAGCAGGGTGGCGAAGTCGGGCGCCGCTCGGGCCAGCAGACGGTAGGGCGCCAGTACGGTCAGGCTGGAGAGCAGCTGGATGCCGGTGCCACTGTCGCCACCCGAGACGAGCACGAGGGCGGCCGACGTCATGACCAGGCCGACCAGCGTGAGCAGGAGCACCCGCAGCCGAACGCGGCGCAGCACCAGTGCGGCGAGCAGAGCGAGCGCGAGGCCACCGAGCACCACCGGTAGCGCCGATGCCTTCGCCCCCGAGCAGCCCAGTGCGCCGATGGCCGCCACGGCGAGGGTGCCCCAGTGGAGGCGACGTTCGCGCACGGCGTCGACGAGCGCGTGCAGGGTCAACGCCACCAGGGGATAGGCGAACAGCTGCGACGGGGAGTAGGCGCTCAGGTGGGCGAGGTCGGGCACGACTGCGGGCCAGAAGGGCAGGGTGGTCGTCGGCAGAGCGATCCAGGCGGCGGCCGCCGCGGCCCAGGGCTTGCCCGAGACCCGCTCGGCGAGAGCGGCGGTCAGCACGACGAAGAGCAGCGCCATCGGCAGCACCCAGAGCCGCAGCATGATGGTCTGTACGTCGATGCCGGTCATGAGCGAGGAAGCGGCCACATGCGCGTTGGAGAACCAGTGGTAGTGCAGTGCCCCGGCATCGGCAACCTGTGGTGTCTGGAGCGGGAAGGCGCTCGTCGCCTCTGCCGCCAACCCGAGATGCCAGAGCAGGTCGGGGTAGACGGCCCGGTCGCTGGGCGGCAGGTCTACCTCACCGATGTAGGCGGTGGTCTGCTGCCAGATGACCACGAGCGCGGCGAGCGCGAGCACGACGGTCGGCCAGGGTGGCCAACGCTGCAGGGGCCGCTGCCGTAGACGCCTTCGAGCCGTGGGCGAGAGCAGCACGAGGAGGGTGAGCAACGGCCACGCCCAGAGCAGCCCACGCAGGTCGAGGAGGCTGCTGCCGGCCCAGGCGACGAGCCCGAGCACGAGGCCGGTGGCGGCTCCCAGTCCGAGGTCGGCCAGCCAGCTGTTCTGCGCCCCGCGCAGGCCCTTGTGGACGAGGGTGCCGGGAACGAGTACGCCGAACACCAGGTAGAACCCGTAGCCGACCAGCGCACCGAGGGGAGTCTGTCGCGCGAGCAGCACCGCGACGACCGCCAGCGAGACGGCGGCGGTCGACCACCAGGCCACCGCCCGTGCGCCCGTGGCCCCTCGGAGGGGGGGCCGACCGACCGGCGAGGGGCGTGTGGCCATGTCGCTCAGGGTAGGTGATCTCGGGGGCCGGCTCGGTCGTGGTGGTGCTCCTCGAGCAGGCGACAACCAGGGGGAGGGACGGAAGGTGAGTCAGGTGGATGTGGTCACGAAACGATAACGGGGGTTATGTGACTGATGGGGCGCATGCGAGCCTTGCGACGGTTGCTGCCCCAACGGTCCCAGGAGTTCTTTTGCGCAAGCCCACCACCGCCATCTCCATCCTCGCTGTCGCCCTGGCGACGGTTGGGCCCCTCGCGCCCAGCGCGGTGGCGATGCCGTCGCCCGCCGCGTCGGGCAGGGCGGTCTCCGCGGTCTCGGCGGTCTCCCCTCATCCGGTGGCTCCGACCATCGTGTCGCTGCCGGTGCCCGAGGTCTTGGGGGCGAGCCGCTCGGCAGGTTCGTCCTTGACGGCCCGCGACGGTCGGCTCGTCGGTGCCGCGCTGTCTCGAAGCGCCGTCCACTTCGATGTCGCGGGGGTGGCGTTCACCGGCAAGCCCCCTCCCGGCCTGTTGATCGAGGCACGGACGCACACAGCCGCCGGCTGGGGTGCCTGGCACGAGCTGGACGTCGACGGGGACGGGCCCGACCCGGGCTCGGCGGAGGCCCGACGGTCCACCACCGGCACGGCGCCCCTGCTCGCCGCCGGCTCCGATGCCATCGACGTGCGGGTGTCGTCACCGTCAGGTGCAGTCCCGGCCGGCCTGTCGGCCAGCCTGGTCGACGGCGGCACGTCGAGCGCCGACGGTGGCCTTCCCGCGCCGGGCCCCCTCGCTGCAGCGCCCGTGACCGCAGGCTCGCCGAATGCGGCACCGGGTTCCGCAGCAGCTGCTGCGGCCGCCTCGACCTCGGTCTCGATGCCGACCATCATCACCAGGGCGCAGTGGGGAGCCGACGAGAGCATGCGGCCGTGCACCCCCAACACCCTGAGTGGGTTCAAGGCCGCCGTCGTGCACCACACCGTCAACTCCAACAGCTACACCTCGACGCAGGCCGCGTCGCTCATGCGCGGGATCTACGCGTACCACACCCAGAGCCTGGGGTGGTGCGACATCGGCTACAACTTCGTGGTCGACCGGTTCGGTCGCACCTACGAGGGTCGCAAGGGCGGCATCACCGGGTTCATCCAGGGCGCCCAGGCAGGGGGTTTCAACGCCGAGACCTTCGGGGTCTCGGTCATCGGCGACTACAGCAGCATCCCGTTCGGTGCCGCCACCGTCGAGGCGGTCACCCGCGTCATCGCCTGGCAGGCGGCCAGGTCGAACTTCGACCCGGCGAGCTCGGTGACGTTGACGTCGGAGGGCAGCACCCGTTACCAACCCGGGGTGAAAGTGGTGAAGCCGCGCGTCATCGGACACCGTGACACCAGCCTCACCGAGTGCCCCGGCAACACCGCCTACCCGCAGGTGGCGTCGATCCGATCTCGGGCCGCCTCCTACTGGGCCATCGGACGACCCACGGCCGCGGCGTCGCTCTTCACGGCCGCGAGCCCCCGCAGGGTGCTCGACACCCGAGCCGGAGTGGGAGCGCCACGGCGTGCCGTCGGAGCTCGAGGTGCGGTGACCCTCACCGTGCCCGGACTGCCGGCCGGTACCACCGCCGTGGTTCTCAACGTGACCGCGACATCACCGACCGCCGACACGTACGTCAGCGTCTATCCCAACGGTCGCAGCAGCGGAGGCACCTCCAGCCTCAACCTGAGACGCGGGCAGACCTCGGCCGGCCTCGTCTCCGTGGGAGTGGGCAGCGGCAACACGGTGCGCCTCTACAACTCCGCGGGCAGCGTGCAGCTCATCGCCGACCTCGCGGGCTACTACGCGGCGAGCGGTTCCGGATACTCGAGCGTGACGCCGCGGCGGGTGTTCGACACCCGTTCGGGCACCGGCGGCGTCAAGGGCCGGGTCGGTGCGGGCCGCACCGTGACCATGAAGGTGCCGGGGCTGCCGACGGGCACGCGCGCCGTGACGGTGAACCTGACCGCGACGAACGCGTCCGGCAACGGGTTCGTGACGGCCTACCCCGGCGGAAGCAGCCGGCCGAGCATCTCGAGCGTCAACGCTGTGCGCGGTAGCACGGTGGCCAACCTGGTGACCGTGGCCGTCGGAGCCGGCGGCACCGTGAGCCTCTACTCCGACTCGGCCTCGGTCGACCTGATCGCCGACCTGGCCGGCTACTACGCACCCGGCTCCGGCACCAGGTTCGTTCCCATCAGCCCGCAGCGGATGCTCGACACGAGAACGGGGCGTGGGCCGGTGCTACGGCGGGTCGGCGCCAAGGAGGCACTGGCCGTTCAGGTTCCCGGCCTGCCGACGAGCGCGTCGGCAGTGAGCGTCACGATGACGGCCGTCGGCGCGAGCGCCGCCTCGTACGTCTCCGCCTACCCGAGAGGGGTGTCGCGACCGAACTCCTCCGTGCTGAACGTCGTGCCGGGGGTGACCGTGACCAACTCCGCGACCGTGGGCGTCGACCCGGCGAACTGGATGTGGGTCTACAACAACGCCGGCGCGGTCGACCTCATCGCCGACGTCACCGGGTTCTTCACCGGCTGAACCGAGCCGCGCAGACCGGTTGCCTTTGCCGACCCGCGAGGCGACCGGTCTGCGGGCCGGGCCCATCCTGAGCCCAGAGGCGACTCAGCGCCCTGAGGTGACGAGCGCAGCGATGTGCCTGGCGATCTCCAGCGCCGCGGTCGCGGCGGGCGATGGGGCGTTGAGGACGTGCACGATCGCACCCGTTCGCTCGATGAGGAAGTCGTCGACGAGTGACCCGTCGGGCTTCATGGCCTGGGCTCGCACACCGGCGGTGGCCTTGGTCAGATGTTCGTCACGGATCTCGGGAACGAGCCGCCGAAGGCTGTCACCGAAGAGTCTCCTGGAGGCCGAGCGCGCCATCTCCTTCGAGCCGGCGCGGTAGTTCCTGCGGGCCAGCTTCCAGAAGCCGGGGAAGGTCAGGGCGTCGTAGACCTCGCGTGGCTTGATGGTGCCCCAGGTGTAACCCTCACGCGCGAAGGCCAGCACCGCGTTGGGGCCGGCGTGCACATGACCATCGACCCCGCGAGTGAGGTGGACGCCGAGGAAGGGGAAGTCGGGGTTCGGAACGGGGTAGATCAGCCCCTGGACGAGTGGTGTCGCCTCCGGCGTGAGCTCGTAGTACTCACCGCGGAAGGGGATGATGCGGGCCGAGGGGGAGTGCCCGAGCCGCCGGGCGACGAGGTCGCTGTGCAGCCCGGCGCACGCGACCACGACGTCGGCGGCGATGGTGCCGGTCGAGGTCTGCACGAGCGTCTCGGCGCCCCTGGTCGTCGCACCGAGAACCTCGGTGCCGAGGCGCAGAAGGACACCTCGGCGTTCGAGGCGCCGCACCAGGGCAGCACACACGGCGCCGTAGTCGATGATGCCCGTCGCGGCGACGTGCAACGCGCCCACCGCGCTGATGTGGGGCTCGTACTCCCTGGCCTGCTCGGCGTTCAGCCGGCGCACCTCGAGCCCGTTGGCAAGGCCTCGGTCGTGCAGGCGCTGGAGGCCCGGCAGCTCAGCTCGGTCGGTCGCCACAACGAGCTTGCCGCAGACCTCGTGAGCGATGCCTTCCTCCTCGGCGAAGCGGACCATCGAGGTTGCGCCGGCCTTGCACATCGACGCCTTCTGGGAACCTGGCGGGTAGTACAGCCCGGAGTGGATCACGCCGCTGTTGCGCCCGGTCTGGTGCGACGCCCAGGTCTGCTCCTTCTCCAGCACGCTGACGTGGGCGGTCGGATCATCGACCGAGAGGCGGTCGGCGACGGCCAGACCGACGATGCCACCGCCGATCACCACGTACCGAGGGCCGGAAACCATGGGCCTAGACTAGGACGGCACTCGCCGACCCCGTGAAGGAGCTCGATGACCACCAGTCCGATCGCCCTCGGTGAGCCGACCGTCGGGGCGAGCGAGCTGGCGCAGGTGCAGCGGGTGTTCGAGTCGGGGTGGCTTTCTGGCGCTGGACCCACCTGTGCGAGGTTCGAGAAAGCCTTCTCCCTCATCTCCGGGGTGGCCCACACCGTGGCCACCACCAACTGCGGCTCATCCCTGCACCTGGCCCAACGCGTGTTGGGCACCGAGCCGGGCGATGAGGTCATCGTCGCCGACTACACCTTCCCGGCAACCGGGCACTCGGTGATGTGGTCGGGCGCTCAGCCGGTCTTCGCCGACGTGCGCGCCGACATCTGGAGCATCGACGTCGAGCACGCCGCGTCGCTGGTCACCGACCGCACGGTCGGCATCATCGCGGTCGACCCCTTCGGTCAGCCGGCTGACTACGACGAGCTGCGACAGCTGACCGACCGACACGGGCTGTGGCTCGTCGAGGACGCTGCCTGTGCGGCGGGCGCCAGCTACAAGGGTCGGCCCACCGGCAGCCTCGCCGACATCGCCTCCTTCAGCTTTCACGGGCGCAAAGGCATCACGGCCGGCGAAGGCGGGGCCCTGAGCACCGACGATCCCGAGCTGGCCGGTCATGCCCGCAAGCTGCACACGTACGGCATCGCGCCCGCCCTTAGCCGGGAGGGTGCCGCCACCCTGCCCGTCCCTGCGTTCGACGAGCTCGGCTACAACTACCGCATGTCCGACGTGCAGGCCGGCATCATGCTGGCCCAGCTCGACCGACTGCCGACGCTCGTGGCCCGTCGTCGCGCCGTAGCTGAGCGCTATCGCGAGCTCATGGATGACATCGAGGCGATCTCGCTGCCCGTCGAGCTCGATGACCGCGTGCACCCCTACCAGTCCTACGTCATCACGATCGGCCCTGAGCTCGACCGGGGCGCAGTGGCCCTCGAGCTGCGTGCCCGCGGCATCGGCTGCAACTTCGGCACCTATGCCTCGCACCTGCAGCCCCTCTACGGCGACCAGCCGGCCCTGCCCGTCTCCGCCGGGCTGTTCGCCTCACACCTGGCCATCCCCATGCATGCCAACCTCACCGATGACGAGGTCGCGCGAGTGTCTGCCGTCGTGCGCGAGGTCGTCGGTCTCCCCTCGACCCGCGCCTGAAACCCCCACCCACAAGGAGAGCTGCACCACGATGTCTGAGAACAAGACGGTCTTCTTCACCGGCGGCGCTGGCTGGATCGGCATGAAGACGATCCCGCGCCTGCTCGACCAGGGCTACAAGGTGCGCATCTTCGACAACATGTTCCGAGGTGACCGCGACGCCGTGGCCCAGCTCGTCGAGCGTGGCGACGTCGAGCTCATCGACCAGGACGTGCGCTATGGCGGGTCGGTCCACGCAGCCATGAAGGGCTGCTCGCACGTCATGCACTACGCAGCGGTCTCGATCAACAAGAGCCAGGCCGACCCGTCCGAGTCGATGGACATCAACATGATCGGCAACCACAACGTGTTCGCGGCGGCGGCAGACCACGGCGTCAAGCGCCTCGTGTTCGCTTCGAGCGCGTCGGTCTACGGCCCGCCGCAGCAGCTGCCGATGTACGAGACCGACCGGCTCGACCCGCAGACGCCGTACTGCATCAGCAAGCGAGCCGGTGAGGACCTGCTGGCCTTCTACCAGCGCCGCAGTGGGCTGTCGTGGGTCGCGCTGCGCTTCTTCAACGTCTACGGGCCCGGTCAGAAGACCACGGCGTACTACACGTCGGTCATCAACCATTTCGTCAACCGTCTGCGCAACGGCGAGCCGCCGGTCATCGACGGCCGGGGCGAGCAGTCGATGGACTTCATCCACGTGGAGGACATCGCCCGGGCCGGTGTGCTCGCGCTCGAGTCGGAGACGGCCAACCTCGCCGTCAACATCGGCAGCGGTGTCGACACCACGATCGCCCGGCTCGCCGAGATTCTCATCGAAGCGGTCGGTGTCGACGTCAAGCCGCAGTTCAACCCTCGCGACGTGCTCGTCGACCGCCGGGCGGCTGCGACCGAGCTCGCGAAGCAGAGCATCGGCTTCGAGACGACGATCGACGTCGTTTCAGGAATGACCGATCTCGTCAACGCGTCGCTACCGAGCCGATGAGCGACCCGCAGCCGTCCTCGGCGCGCCCGCCGACGCCGGCTGCGCCGGGGCTGCCGCTCAACCCGTACAACCAGCACGCCTGGGTGGTGGGGGAGCCCGTCATCGGTGAGGGAACCTGGATCGGTGCCTTCACCGTGATCGATGGCAGTGGTGGACTGACCGTGGGGCGCGGCTGCGACATCTCCTCCGGTGTGCACGTCTACACGCACTCCAGCGCGAGGCGCTGCGTCAGCGGTCGCCGGTATCCGACGGTCGACCGCGCACCGGTGAGCATCGGTGACTTCGTGTTCATCGGTGCCAACGCGACGATCAACATGGGTGTCACGATCGGTGACCACGCCATCGTCGGCGCTGGGGCGGTGGTCACCCGTGACGTGCCGTCCCACACGGTCGTCCAGGGTGTGCCGGCACGAGCCACCGCGAGAGTGGTGCTGACGGGCGAAGACGTCACCTTCGCGCCCCTGGCGTCTCAGCCCTCTGACTCCGTCCATCCGAGCACCCGCGAGCCCTGAGAAGATGCGCATCGCGGTCGTCAACAACTTCTTCCCGCCGAGAGTCGGTGGCAGCTCGCACCTGTCCGAGGCGTTGGCCAAGGGGTATGCGGCGGCCGGCCATGAGGTGCTCGTGCTCACCGCTGCGTACGCCGACGCGCCAGATGAGGAAGAGCGCGACGGCCTGCGCATCGTGCGACTGCCGGCCGCGATGATCCCCAAGAGCCGCCTCTCGGTGAGCTTCGACATCGCCTTCACGATGCGCACCGGCGCCTACCGCCAGGTCTCGAAGCTGCTGGGCGGGTTCGGCCCGGATGCGATCCATCAGCACGGCCAGTTCTTCGACCTGACCTGGCTGAGCGGCATCTGGGCCAAGCGGCATCGCGTCCCTGCCCTGCTCTCGATCCATACTCGGCTGGAGAACCCCGCAGCGACCTACCACGGCGTCTTCCGCAGCCTCGACGCGGTCGTCGTCAGGCCGATCCTCAAGCGCTACCGGCCGCGTCTGGTCGTCATGGATGTGCAGATGCAGCAGTACATCGTCGATCGCTACACCGGCGCCTACACGTCACTCGAGAACATCCCCGTCGGCGTCGACACCGGATGGGTCGTTGGCGGTGATGGTGCACGGGTGCGCGAGAAGCACGATCTCGGCGACGCGCCGCTGATCGTCAGCCTCGGCCACGTCATCCCGCTGCGCGACCGCCTCCTGCTGGTGCAGGCCCTGCCGCGGGTGATCGACCGGCACCCGCACGTGCGGCTCCTGGTCGTCGGCAGCGTCTACTTCGACCAGTTTCTCGAGCTGGCCCGTGAGCTCGGCGTGAGTCACGCGGTCCTGGCCGTCGGGCCGGTGCCCAAGTCAGAGGTGCCCGACTACCTGGCGGCCGCCGACGTCGAGACTCACGACCTGCAGGGCTACGGACTCGGTACGGCCAGCCTCGAGAGCATGGCCGCCGGCGTGCCGATGGTCGTTGCGGTGCGACCCGACAACTTTCCCGGCGTCGAGCTGCGCAGTGGTGAGAACGTCATGCTGACGCCCACCGGCGATGCCGCTGCTCTGGGCGCAACGCTCGCCGACCTGCTCGACGACCCACAGTGGCGCAAGCGCATCGGGTCAGCCGAACAGCAGCTCGTTCGCGAACGGTTCTCCATGGAGACGGTGCTGCGCCAGCACCTCGACGTGCTCGAGGACATGGTGGCCCAGGGCCGCTGACGGTCAGCGGCTCGCGCACGGGTCGTGCACGGCGTAGACCCGCACCGGCCCGTCGACCCTTACCAACCTCAGGAACGGGCTTCTGGTGAGCTTGTTGATGTTCCATGTCCGGCGGCCGCCCGGCATCGCCGGCCGGCCCACGACCACCCAGCTGACGTCGTAGTCGTTCACCAGGCACGCGGTGGGGCTCTTCCGGGCGCCGATGAGAGTCTTCCAGAGCTGCACGCGCCGTTGCCACTCTGCTTCTTCGGGACCGCTGAGTGGCTCGATGCCCCGCAGCAGGGGCAACCCGGCATCCACCGTCATCCACGGAACGAAGTCGCGATGGAAGTCCTCGGCGACCGACCCACTACGCCCTCGCAGCCATTCGGTCGTGCGTGCGTAGGCCGGATCGTCCGGCATCGCCCGTGCCGCGAAGCGCTCATGCGCCATGGCGGTCTCGGGCACAGCGAGGACCAGCGCCGAGAGACAGACGGCCGCCGCGACTCCCACCCGGCTCTGCCGACGCCCCTGCGCCCGACTCGCGGCCGCGACGTCGAGCGGCTCAGCCGTCTCAGGGCCAGGTGGCTCCCGCCCAGGGATACGAGGCGGGTTCCCGGTGTCAGGCCTTCGGCCCATCCTGCGCCGGCGCGCCGGGGCGCGAGCCACGAGCAGTGCCATCTGCACGGCCGCCACGGCTCCGGCGAGGGTCAACGCCCCCGGAGCCAGCGCCGACGACCAGAGCACTCGACGGGGATCGTCGTAGAAGAGGCTGGCGACCACCGTATGAACAGGGCCCAGGTCGACGGCGACGAAGACGGCCACCACGAGCATGCCGAGGTGCAATATGGCGAACGGCCGGGCCCAGCGGAAGGCTGGGAGCAGACTCGCGGTCATGCCGACCAGCAGGAGGGCGGTGAGCACCGCGCTGACCGCGACGCCCATGCCACTGAGCTGGATGGGGATGCCGCCAGGCCGCGGAACGGGGTCGAACAGGGTGCCGATGGGGCCACCCTGGGGGAAGGTGGCCTGCGCAACGACCTCCCAGAACGACCGGCCGGGCGCGCCCGTCCGGTCGGCCAACCGCTCGCTCCTGGCGACGAGCAGCAACACCAGGTTCGGAATCATCAGAACCAGGCTGAGCCCACCCGCGACGACGAGCCGGGCCCACCCGCGCCAGGAACGCCAGGACAAGCTCGTCACGAGCAGGCCGAGGAGCAGAAGGGCAGCGCCCAGAGCGTCGTAGGTGTGGGTCACGAACATGCCCGCGAGTGCGATGGCGGCCAGGGCCAGCACCGCCGGGGCCCGGGGGATCCGGGCCGCGAGCCAGAACAGGAGCGCCACCGAGGGGACGAGCGCGGCACCGAGCAGCACCGTGAGCCGACCGGTCGCGAGGCTCGGCCAGAGCGGACCGATGAGCATCGGCAGGAAAGCGGCGGCCCCGGCCACCGCCGGCCGAGCCCCCAGGACTCGCGTGATCCCGAACACCCCCGTCACCGCGGTCAGGGGAGTCACCAGCCAGGTCGAGGCGAGAATCACGGCGGTGGGGCCGGCCCCGGTCAGCTGGCTGGCCTGCGCCCAGAGAACGTGGGGCGCCAGGGGGTAGAAGCCGCACGAGGATGTGAAGGCGATGTCTCCTGTGACACAGACCTGCGAAGCCAGCCCGCTGCCGGAGCTGAGCACCCGGCTCATGAGGAACGCATGGTTCATCGCATCCCAGCCCGGAGCCGATGGCAGCCTTCCGACGAGGAACCACGCGACGACCAGGGCCGCGGCGGCGGCCAGACCCAGCGCGGCGAGGTCTGCGGCGTGAACGCGCAGTCGGTGAACGAGGCGACTCCGGCTTGCGCCCCAGCCCGGTCGGCGTCGCCGATGCCGGAGAACCAGGTTCACCGTCAACGCGGCGGCAGCCACGGACAGCTCGAACCAGAGCACGGTCAAGGGCGACCAGGTCGCACCGGCGTAACCGCTCCAGGCGACGGCGATGCCGATGAGGCCGTAGGTGATGCTCGGCGACGCGATGAGCGCGACCCGACGCAGCCGAGAGTGCCTGGGCGTGACGGCGAAGGCCAGCGCCGCCCCGGGGAGGAAGGCGAGGGCGACGAGGGTGGCCCACTCGAGCAGGAGGCTGATGGTCAAGCTCCGGTCAGCTCACCGCGGTCTGGGCGACACTCTGGCGAACGGCCTCGACCACCCGATGCCCGGGGAGGATCGTGGACCTCTCCTCCTCGAGATCGACGCTGCCGTCGACGAGGTCGACGAACCGGTCGAGCTGGGCAGCCAACGGCTCGCGACTGGTGACGAGCTGGGGGATCTCGATGATGGTCTGTTGCTTGTACGACAGCCCGTCTTCGGTGTTCTCACCCAGCACGTGACGGTAGAGCGTGACAGCGTTGCGCAGCATGTCGACCTCGATGAGCCGGTCGATCTCGTGGATGACGAACCCGCGGACCTTGCGCTGGCTCATGCGGCTGGCCGAGACGTTGGCGACCCCGCCACCCGGGAAGGTCAGCAGGGCTTCGGCCACGTCCTCGGCGGTGGGTTCCGAATCGGGGTGCAGATACCCCATTGACCCCACGACGTGGCTCGGCTCGCCTCCCATCATGCGCACCACGATGTCGGCATCGTGGATCAACAGGTCGGAGGCGACCCCGGTGCGGATGCGGGCGACGTAGGGGGAGTGGCGCTGGGCCGTGATCTGCAGCGGGGTTCTGAGCAGGCTCATCGCCGTGAGGATCCCGGGGTTGTAACGCTCCAGCAGACCGCACATGAGCGGTACGTCGTCGCGGCGGCTGCGCGCCACGAGATCCTCGGCATCGGCCAGGGTGTCGGCCAGCGGCTTCTCCATCAGGAGCGGAAGACGGTGCTCGAGCACGCGCTGCCCGATGGCATGGTGGTGCTGGGTCGCGGCCGCCACGATCACCGCGTCGATGTTCCGGACGTCCTCGAGGGCGGCTGCCCAGGTCGCGCCGAAGCGCTGAGCCGTTGCCTGACCGATCGTGCGGTCCGGGTCGATGACCGCCGCCAGCCGGGTGCGATCGTGCCCCACGACGACCCGCGCGTGAAGAGAGCCCATCGTCCCCGAGCCGACGAGGGCGATGCGGATCCGTGCGGTCATGGGCAGTGCTCCTTGAAGGCTGCTCGAGGGTGAGGTGTGCAGCGCGGCCGATGCTACCTGCCGCGTCCAGGAGACAACCACACCAACGCGTTACCCTGAGCCGCTGCCACAGAAAGGACGGCGATGAACTCGATCCACCCCAGCGCGCTCGTCTCTGCCGAGGTCACGATGGGCTCCGGCAACATCGTCGGTCCCGGAGTCGTGCTGCTCGGGCCGATGACCATCGGCGACGGCAACTGGTTCGGTGTCAACAGCGTGCTGGGAGCGCCGGCGGAGATTCGCGGTGCCGACCACGGCGAGGCTTGGAACGGTAGCCCCGTCGGGGCCGGTGTGGTGATCGGCAGTCGCAACGTGTTCCGCGAGCTCCTCACCATCCACCAGGGGCACGATGACCTCACCTCGGTCGGTGACGACTGCTACCTCATGAACAAGGTGTACATCGGCCACGACGGCCGTATCGAGTCCGGGGTGACCATGGCCTCCTCGGTGACGCTGGGAGGCCATGTCCGCGTGGGGCGCGGTGCCAACCTCGGCATGAACAGCGTGGTGCACCAGCGACGGGTGATCGGTCCGGGCGTCATGCTCGGTATGGGCTCGGTCGTCACGCGAGATATCCCGCCGTACGCCATGGCCTTCGGCAACCCGAGCCGGTTGAGGGGAGCCAACGCGGTGGGCATGCAGCGTGAGGGCCTCTCGCCGGCCGCCATCGAGTTCGTGTCCTGGGCCTACCGCCAGTCAACGGTGCCCCGAAGTGGCGTGCCGGCGGAGCTCGAGCGGGCGTGGGCATGGTGGCTGCAGGAGGTGGGCCGGTGAGAGGGGTGCTGGCTCGGCTGATGCCCGTGGTGCGACCCGTCATCGGGGTGCTGATCGTCGCAGCCGTCGGCTACGCGGTGGCGTCCCAGTGGGCGGAGGTCACCGAGGCCATCGGTGAGATGCACTGGTTGAGCATCGCCCTCGCCTTTCTCATGGTGCTGCTGGGCAGCGCCGCCGCGCTGATGTCGTGGCGCATCCTGCTCGCCGAGGAGGGGCATCCGCTCGGGTTCGTCGACGCTGCCCGCATCTTCTTCGTCGGCCAGCTCGGAAAGTACCTCCCCGGTAGCGTCTGGTCGATCGTGGTTCAGATGGAGCTGGCCACTCGGCTGAAGGTTCCTCGCGCGCGCACGTTCACCGCCACCTTGTGCTGGACCGGGCTCTCCCTGGCCAGCGCCTTGACGGTCGGTGTCATCGGCCTTCCGTTCCTGGGCGCCGACACGGCGATCATCTGGGTCTTGCTGCCGCTGCTGCCGGTCGCGCTCGTGTGCTCGCACCCGGCGGTGCTGACCAAGATCGTCGACCGGCTGCTCGGTCTCATCCGAAAGCCTCCACTGCCGCACGTGTTCACTTGGCGGGGCGTGCGGGGAGCCTTCGGCTGGCTGCTGGTCACCTGGCTCTGCTACGGCACACACCTCTGGCTGCTCGCCAACTCGCTGGGAACGCCCGGTCTGCTCGGCTTCGTGCGATGTCTCAGCGGCTTCGCCCTCGCACTCGGTGCCGGCATCGTCTTCATCGTGGCCCCGAGCGGGGCCGGTGCCCGCGAGGCGCTGATCGTGGGTGCCCTGGCCGGTGTCATGAGCCGTGGCGAGGCGCTCGGTGTCGCCGTCGTCTCACGGATGCTCTTCACGGTGGCCGACATCGCGCTCGCCGGTGTGGCCGCACTCTCGGCCCTTCGTGTGCTGCGCCACGGCGCGTCGCCCACCACCGGTGAGGTGACCGACGATGCGCCGGCCACCCACGCCACCATCACCGGTCCCGGTGACATCCCGGGTGGGCCGACGGCCCCGTCAGAGCACCGTGCGCCGGGTCCGACTCACGGCGTGTAGCAGCTCAGCTCGCGCACCGGCTGAGGTTTCCAGCCGGCCTCGCGCAGCCAGCGAGACAGCTTCTGCTGCGACGGGTAGACGCACGTCATGCTCACCTCGAGAGTGCTCAAGGCCGCCGTGAACTGCTGCTGCGAGTGGGTCCGCCGCGGGCTGGTGACCGTTCCCCCGAATACCTCGGTCAGCGTGATGCGAGCTTCGTGCTCTCGTGGCGGCTCGGTGAGGATCGAGATGTAGGAGGGAAGTGCCGCCACCGCGTGCACCTCACTGGAGACGAGCGAGAGGGCCCGCATGGTGCGCAGTGGTGCGAGCACCGGGCCCGGGCCGGGGTCGAGGCGCCGGATGGCCAGCGCCTGCTGGACCTGCAGCGACGGGTACTTCCACGTGGGTACAGACTTCACTTCGACATCGCGCACCGGTGACCAGAACGGCGTACCCGTCACGACCAGAGCGGCCACCAGTGCGGCCGCGACCGCGAAGGCCGGCATCCGCCTGGCCATCGACCAAGCGCCCGCGACCGGTTCGGCCCTCGCGAGCGGGACCGTCGCCAGCAGGCCCACCATCACGGTGACCGGTGCCACCCACATCAGGCGCCACGCGACGGCACCCGCGCCCGTCGCCGAGCTGAACAGCCCTGCCACCCCGGGGGCGAGCACCACCAGCAGCGACAGGGCCGCCGCGGTGGCCACCACCCGGGTCGCGCCCGAGACGCTCAGCCAGCCGGCCAGCAGGATGCCGGCCCACCCGATCGCGGCCAGCAGCCCGGTGCCCAGCACGAAGTGGAAGGCCACATCGCCCGCTCGGAAGCGGCCGCCGGGGTCACCGGGTACTCCGGCCAGGGCGACCACACCGCCGGTGATCACCGGGTACGCGGCGAGCGCCAGCACGCCCACCCAGCGTCGTCGAGTGACCAGCAGGGCCGTCGCACAGCTGACCGCGATGATCGGCACGATGAAGGTCGCCGACGAGGTGAGCCCGACGGCTGCGATACCGGCCGAGGCCAGCATGAGCTGCTGCCAGCGCGAACCGTTGTGCGCCCAGCGGGTGATGTAGAGATAGATGAGCGGGATCAGGGCGGCGACGAACACGACCTTGCCCTGCCAGATGCGGGCCAGGAAGAAGACGCCCACCCCGGCCGGGGTGTTGGCTGCCATGGCGAGATACACCATCGACACGGCGAAGGCGAGCGTGGCCCGCGCGCGGGACCACTCGCGAACCAGGCGCCAGATCGACCAGGTGGCGAGGAAGGTGAGCAGCGGCGGAAAACCGAGGTAGACCAGGGCCGTCGGGTCCAGCGACAGGAAGCGGGCCAAGGCTCCCTGGAGCACCTCGATCGACTGGAGCGGTGCCGTACCGGCGCCGGGCAGCGCGGGAAGGGTCTGGTCACCGAAGATCGTGTCGCGACCGGGGATCAGCCCGTGTTCGGCGACGAACACCGCCTTGTTGACGTAGAAGACGTCGTCGGGGTCGCGGCGCAGCGTGAACAGCGAGAAGGCGGCCCAGCCGAGGCCTACCACCAGGGCGAGCACATGCGACCGGAGGCGCACCGGCTGCCGCTCCGAGCCCGCCGCCGCCGAGGGTGGGGCCGAGGATGGGGCCGAGGATGGGGCACTGTGCGGGTGAGGGCGGTCGCTGGGTGAGGGGTGACTCGCCCGCACGAGGTGCACGACCGCGATGAGCCCTGAGACGGCCGCGAGCACCCAACCGAGGCGCCAGCTGACGCCGGTCGCGTCACGCACCACCACGGCGGACCCCAGCGCCAGCACAACCGAGATGGCCAACCACGGGCTGCGCCACGACAGCGTGGGAGCGTCGACCGCGGAGGGGGCCGATGGCCTGTTCCGGAACTGGCGCACGACCGCTGCCCCCAGGGCGACGAGCAGCACTGCCCAGGTGATGACGATCGGGTCGGTCGGCCAGCCCAGCAGCTGAGCGGCCTGGTAGAGCAGGGTCCACGCGGCGAAGGCCAGCACCGCCAGGTCGGTGGCTCCGTCGAGCCATCGGGCGAGGGCGCTCTCATGGCGGGGGGAGGGGGTCTGCGCGGTCGAGGCGTTCCGCACAGCGTCCTGGTGAGACGGTCCGGGGTTCATCCTGTTCCTTGGGAGGGTTGGTCACTCGAGTTCGAGCACGACGGGTTCGGCAGCGGCATCCGACCATGCACCTCTTCGGTACCGAGGCGGAACGTCACGGCCGGCCTGCCATCACCGCATCGCAGCGTCAGCTCGCGCCGAGCCGGCGACGACGCCACCGGGCACGGCCAATCCTCATGCTGTCACGACCGAGGGCCGTGACCCAAGGCCGGATGCTCGCGGGGGAGAGATGACGGGTCGGACGTCGCGCGCCTGACGGTGAGCGGGTGCCTGGCCCGTCGGATAAGGTCTGGGTCGAGCGAGAGTGCCTCTGGAGGGGCGGGCAGCGAGAGCCTGCCTGCACGCGAACCGGTGCAACCCACCCCGAGAAGGACGACGCACCGACGGAGGGCACCTGCGACATGGACGACTTCATCCCCCCTGCCAAGCCGTTGATCGGCGCCGAGGAGCGCGCTGCCGTCGACCGGGTGATGCGCAGCGGCATGCTGGCCCAGGGCCCGGAGGTGAAAGCGTTCGAGGAGGAGTTCTCGGAGCATTTCCGGCTCGGCCGGGCTTGCGTAGCCGTCAACTCCGGTACCTCGGGGCTGCACCTTGGGCTCCTGTCGTGCGGGGTCAAAGCCGGTGATGAGGTGATCGTGCCCTCGTTCACGTTCGCCGCTACCGCGAACTCGGTTGCGTTAACCGGTGCCACCCCGGTCTTCGCCGACATCGACGCTGGCGACTTCTGCCTGTCGCCCGCGGCCGTCGAGGCATCGATCACCGAGCGGACGGTGGGGGTGATGCCCGTGCATCTGTACGGACACCCGGCTCAGATGGGCCCCATCATGCAGATCGCCCACGAGCACGGGCTCTCGGTGTTCGAGGACGCCGCCCAGGCGCACGGAGCCGCCCTGAACGGGACCCCGGTCGGCGGGTTCGGCGCGTTCGGGATGTTCTCGCTGTATCCGACGAAGAACATGACCGCGGGCGAGGGTGGGATGGTGTCGGCCGGCACCGCGGAGGTCGAGCGCCTGCTGCGGCTCTATCGCAACCAGGGCATGCAGCAGCAGTACCACAACGAGGTCATCGGGTTCAACGCCAGAATGACCGACATCCACGCAGCCATCGGCCGGGTCCAGCTGACCAAGGTCGACGAGTGGACCACGGCGCGTCAGCGCAATGCCGCGTTCCTGTCGGCCAACCTGCAGGGCGTCACCACACCCCCGGTCGCTGAGGGCGCGGTGCACGTCTTTCACCAGTACACGGTGCGGGTGCCGCAGGACCGCGACGGGCTGGCTGCCGCGCTGCGGGCCGAGTACAACGTCGGCTCGGGACTGTTCTACCCGGTGCCGAACCACCGCCTGGCCCCGTTCCAGGTCGAGGTCGACCTGCCCGAGACCGAGCGGGCCGCGCGCGAGTGCCTCTCCCTCCCGGTGCACCCATCGCTGTCGCAGGGTGACCTGGAGCGGATCGTCACGGCAGTCAACGCCTTGGCCAGGGCCGGCGCCTGAGGGCGGCCCTCTGCGTCGGCACCGGCTTGCCGCCGGGGCTCAGGCCAGGTCGACCGATAGGTCGGGCTCGGTCTTGTCGCGCACCTCGGCCTCGGTGACCCCGGGGGAGAGCTCGCGAAGCACCAGCCCGGATGCCGTGACGTCGAGCACCGCAAGATCGGTGATGATGCGCTGCACCACGCCGCGACCGGTGTAGGGCAGTGAGCACTCCCTGACGATCTTGAACGAGCCGTCCTTGGCGGTGTGCTCCATGAGCACGATCACCCGTTTCGCTCCGTGCACGAGATCCATCGCGCCGCCCATCCCCTTGACCATCTTGCCGGGGATCATCCAGTTGGCGATGTCGCCGCCCTCCGAGACCTGCATGGCGCCGAGGATCGCGGCGTCGACCTTGCCCCCGCGGATCATCCCGAAGCTCATGGCCGAGTCGAAGAACGCCGCCCCCCGGCGCAGCGTCACCGTCTCCTTGCCGGCGTTGATGAGGTCGGGATCCTCCTGCCCCTCGAACGGGTAGGCGCCCACCCCCAGAATGCCGTTCTCGGACTGAAGCACGATCTCGACATCGTCGGGAACGTAGTTGGGCACGAGGGTGGGCAGGCCGATGCCGAGGTTGACGTAGGCGCCGTCGGTCAGCTCGGAGGCCGCCCGGGCGGCCATCTGCTCACGGGTGAGCGCCATGCTCACGCCTCCTGCTTCTGGCGCACGGTGCGCCGCTCGATGTGTTTGTCGGCTGCCTGCTCGGGGGTGAGCGGTAGCACCCGCTGCACGAAGATGCCGGGCAGGTGGATCTCGTCGGGATGCAGCTCACCGGGCTCGACGAGCTGCTCGACCTCCGCCACGGTGACCCGGCCGGCCATGGCGCAGAGGGGGTTGAAGTTGCGCGCCGACTGGTTGAACACGAGGTTTCCGTGCCGGTCGCCCTTGGCGGCGCGAACCAGACCGAAGTCGGTGGTGATGGCCCGCTCGAGCACGAAGGTCTGGTTCTCGCCGTTCACCTCGAACTGCTGGGTCTGCTTGGGCGGCGACTGCAGAACCACTGCGCCGGCGGCGTCGTAGCGCCACGGCAGCCCGCCGTCGGCGATCTGCGTGCCGACCCCGGTTCGGGTGAAGAAGGCGGCGATGCCGGAACCGCCGGCGCGCAGCCGCTCGGCCAGCGTGCCCTGCGGCGTCAGCTCGACCTCCAGCTCGCCGGAGAGGTACTGGCGTTCGAACTCCTTGTTCTCGCCGACGTACGAGCTGATCATGCGGCGGATCCGCTTGTCCTTGAGCAGGATGCCCAAGCCCCAGCCGTCGACCCCACAGTTGTTCGACACCGCCTCGAGGTCTTTCAGGCCGGTTTCGTGGATCGTGGCGATGAGCACGCTCGGGATGCCGCAGAGCCCGAAGCCACCGACCGAGAGCGACATGCCGTCGGTGATGCCGGCGATGGCCTCGACGGGGGAGGAGACGACTTTGTCCATGGGGCCGACTCTAGCCTCGACCGCTCCGACCCTGAATTACAGGCTGGTAGTTCGCCCGGGGGCCTTGTGAAGGGTGTGACAGGAGTGCCTCAATGGTCATGGTGAAGTTCGAGCAACCCGCTGGAGGAGGCAGGAACCGTGACGGTCATGGCGACGAGGTCAGCTCTGGGCGGCGTCGGTCCGACCGGTGCCGGCGTGTCGACGGTCTCCTTCTCGACCTCCTACACCGAGCACAAGCACACCGTCGTCGGCATGGGCGCCCGTGGTTTTGTGGTGCGGCTGCTGCAGCTCGCGCTGGGCGCGGTCGCGGTCGACGGCGTGTTCGGCACGGTGACCCGCGACCGGGTCATGGCGTTGCAGCGGTCGATGGCGCAGCCCGCGACCGGCATCGTCACCCCCGAGCTCTGGGATGTGCTCGAGGCTCGGGACTTCCCGTTCGTGCACCAGCGGGCGTCGGTGCTTCGTGTCGGTGACTCCGGCCCGGAGGTGATCGCGGTGCAGCGTGTGCTGGGAGTGGCGACCACCGGTGTGTACGACCTGGACACTCGAGAGGCGGTCAAGGCCGCTCAGTCCCAGGCCGGACTGGCCAGCACAGGGGTGGTGGCGTCGCGCACCTGGTCGTTGTTCGACCGGCTCTCGGCCTGATCCCGGCTCGGGTCAGGCAGGTCAGGCAGGGTCAGGCAGGGTCAGGCCGGCAGGGTCAGCCGACCTCACCCGGTGTGACCGTGACGCCCTCTGACTCGAGCCGGCGAGCCGCGTTCGGCGCCACCCCCCGCGACAGCACGACCGAGCCCCGGCCCGCCCAGGCGCTGAGCGACTGACGGAGCACCTCGCCGAGCGACCCGTTCAGAGCCACTCGTGGGGCCGCGCCCCACTCCTGCTGCGTCGTGACCAGCGAGCCGTAGGCCGTGTCGTGACCGCTGTCGCTGAGGGCGAGGTCGGCCGCCTCGGGGTCGGCCAGGGAGACGAACTGGTCACCGTGGGTCGACAGCTCGCGGGCCTCGTCGATGGCCCCACCGGCGTCGGCGGCGTCTGGATGCGACCGAGCCAGAGCCGGTAGCGACACGAGCACGGCGTCGCCGGCGTGGGCCCTCGCACGCCCCGGGTCGGCGGTGACGAGCACATCGGCGTCGAGCACATCGCCCCCGATGACCACGCTGGCGCCCACCCCCCACGCCGCGAGCGCCCAGTAGCAGGCGCGCCAGTGGGTGGGCAGGTCGAGACCGACGGTGGTGCCCGGCCCGGCGGCGAGGTCGTCCTGAAGCAGGTTGCCCGCCTTGTTCACCCAGTTGCCGAGCACCTTCGCGCTCAGCTCGATGCGCTCGCCGACCGTGGGGCCGGGCTCGTCGTCGTACCACGTCAGGCGCGGCCGACCGGGGTCGTCGGCGAGCATGGCGGCGAGCAGGTCGGCCGGGTACTGGCGTGCCATCAGCTGTTCCCGACCTCTTTGACGGTGCTCCCGGCGGGCGCGGTGTCGAGTGGGTCGTCGTTCTTGATAGCGCTGAACAGGGCCTTGGCCCGCTCGGTGTCCCACTTGACGGCCAGGCCGTTCGAGGTGCGGTAGGCGAGGTCAGAGGTCGGCACCGAGAGCGAGAGGCCCTGGTCGTTGCTGACCGAACGCATCGCCTGGAGCACCCGGACGGCATCCATGAGCCCCGTCTCGGTGCCCACGGTGAGGCCACCGGCAGCGGCATCCGCGAAGCTCTTGTAGCGCCACGGCAGCAGCACGGTCGAGGGGGTGGCGGCCTGCTTCATCAGGGCGCCGAGGAACTGACGCTGGCGGGCAGCGCGCCCGATGTCGCCGAGCGGGTCCTCGTAGCGCGAGCGCACATAGCCGAGGGCGTCGGGCCCGTCGAGAGTCTGGCAGCCCTTCTGGAGGTCGATGCCGGCCTTCTTGTCGACCATGTGTCGCGGCACGCACAGGTGCACGCCGCCGACACTGTCGACCACGGAGGCGAACCCGCCCAGCCCGATCTCCACGTAGCCGTCGAGGTGGATGCCGGTCACGTTCTCGACCGTCTCGGTGAGCAGCTTCGGGCCCCCGAAGGAGTAGGCGGCGTTGATCTTGTTCGAACGATGGCCGGGGATCGGCACGTAGGAGTCGCGCGGGATCGAGACCATGACCGGCTTGCCGCCGCTCTCGGAGACGTGCACGAGCATGATCGTGTCGGTGCGTTTGCCCTCGGCGGATCCGGTCGCCAGCGCCTTCTTCTGCTCGGCCGTCAGGCCCTCGCGACTGTCTGAACCGACGAGGAGGTAGTTGTGGCCGGTCGTGTCGGCCGGCCGCTCACCCGCGGGGATGTTGTCGACCCGCCCGACCGAGTTCCAGGCGTTGAAGGGCACCCAGACCAGAAAGACGATCCAGCTGAGCAGCACGAGGCCCACCACGAGGGCGATGAGGCGGCCCTTGCGGAGGCGGCGTCTCGGCGCTCCGGCCTCCGTTTCTGCGTCGTTCGAGTGGGGCCGCTGTGCCGGGGCGGGCTGTCGGGGCGGTTGCTTGGGCCGACCTGGCAGCCCTGCGGTCGGCCCGTTGGAGCCGCGGCTGCGAGTGTCGACCGTGTAGGCGTCGTCGGAGGCCGGTTCCGCGCTTCCCTGGCCGGCCCGTCGAGCGGCCGGAGGGGTGGCGCGTGGGGCCGGACTGCCCGAGCGAGACGCAGGGGCTCGACCACGCCGGCGACGGGTGTCGACGGTGTACGCGTCGTCGGGGCGCTCACGAGGGTTCTCTGGTTCAGTCGGCATCTGCTGCCTTCACGATCGGGGTGACGGGCACGGCGCCCTGGCCTCTCGCCGGTGGGCGTGCGTCGCGGGCGGTCGGGGGAGGGCTTGGTGGCAGGCTGGAGGGCAGGTGAGGCGGCGGCTGGGGCGCCCGGGAAGCAGAGGGCGCGGGCCGTGGAGCCGCAGGGTCAACGTCTCGGGGGCCGGTGGGGGTTCCCGCTTCGTCGAGCGCGAGCCGCCTGGCCAGCCGGGTGTAGCGGTTCTCGAGCTCACGGAAGCGACGGAAGGTCGTGACCACGAAGCCGAAGAAGGCCACCACGAGACCGTAGAGGATCAGGTCGGCGCCGCGACCGATTCCTACCAGCTGGGCCAACCGGGTCCATATGCCGGGGTCGAGGATCGACCAGACCGCGAAGGCGGCGAACACGAGCAGGCCCATGCGACGCACCGCCTGGGCTTTCTGGCCGTAGCTCATCAGCAGGCGCCAGGCGATGGCGAGGGTGCCCGCGATGAGCAGGAGCTGGATGGTGAGCTGCCTCATCGCCAGATCAGCTCCGCGAGGATGTTGACCGCGTTCCAGAGCGACTGTCCCTTGGCCCGGGAGTAGTCGGTGTAGAGGATGTGCACCGGCTCCTCGGCGATGGCCACAGCCCGCCCGTCGATGCGCATGGCGCCGATCTGCGAGACGAGCTCGGAGGCGTGCGCCATGCGGTTCTGGGTGATCTGCACCCGGGCGACCACGCTGCGGTCCAGCACCCGCAGGCCGTTGTGGGCGTCGGTGAGGCGGGTGCCGGTGGTGAGGTTGGTGTAGGCCACGGCCGACCGGAGTACGAGCTTCTTCAGGACCCCCGCAGCGCTCGCCTGGCCGGATCGGTCGAGGAAACGGGAGCCGAAGACAACCTGAACGTCACCGCGGCGGATGCGGGTGAGCATCGCCTCCACGTCGGACACCTGGTGCTGCCCGTCGGCGTCGAACGTGACCACATAGCGCATCCCCGGGTCGGAGAGTGCGTAGTCGAAGCCCGTCTGCAGGGCCGCGCCCTGTCCGAGGTTGACCGGATGCCGCACGACGACGGCTCCTGACCGCTCGGCGGTGGCGGCCGACTCGTCGCTCGAGCCGTCATCGACACAGACCACCTGGGGGAACACGGACCGGGACTCGCGCACGACGCCACCGATGACGCTCGCCTCATTGTAGAGCGGCACGACGAGCCACACGTCCGCGTTGTTCATGCCCATCAGGGTAAGGCGCCGACCGGCATCCGCCGTCTTCTGCCACGCAGGAGGCCCGTTCGGGTCGACCGGCATCCGTCACACCTGTCGCCGGCGGGGGGGCTGCGGGAGTCGCGGGGACGGCGGGCAGCTCAGTCGTCGCTGCCGGCGCCGAACGGATGGGACTCGACGAACGACTTCGTCTCGGCGTACATGCGCTGGATGTAGAGCTCGAGCTCGGTCGCCTCGACCCGCCACTGGCCGCGCCCGCCCACCTTGATGGCGGGCAGCTCGCCGGAACGCACGAGAGCGTAGGCCTGAGCCGCGGAGATGTTGAGCACCTCCGACACTTCGGTCAGCTGCAGGAAGCGTTGGGCCACGTCGGCTCCTTCCAGGGGTCGACGACATCCTAGGCAGGCCGGCGGTGGAGGACGACGGCTTGTCCACAGGGGTGGGCAGCTGGCGCGGCGGTGGTCCTCCGTGAGGCAAAATGGCCCACGAAGGTGGCGCCCCGCGTGGCGCGACGAAGAATGTAGACCAGGGGACAACGATGACCGAACTGGCGCAGCCGGTCGCGAAACGACTGCAACGACCCTCGTGGCGCGACAGCCGCCTGCTCGTCGGCGTGCTGCTCGTGCTCGTGGCGGCCACCCTCGGCGCGAAGGCTGTCGCCAGCACCGACGACCGGGTGCCGATGTGGGTGGCGACGGGCGACCTCGTCGCCGGAGACATGGTCACCGCCGACTCGGTGCGCCGGGCCGACGTGCGGCTCGACGACGACATGGTGTCCTACCTCAGCGCGGCGACGCCCCCGGCCGCAGGAACCTATGTGGTGCGCGACGTCCGGGCCGGAGAGCTCGTGCCGCGGTCGGCCTTCGCGGCGGCGAGCCAGGTCGGCCTGCAGCGGGTCACCGTGCGGGCCGACGCGGTGTCGGCGACCGGCCTGGCTCGCGGCAGCAGGGTCGACCTGTTCGTCACCCCGAAGACCTCCCTGGCCTCGACCGAGAAGGCGACGACCACCAAGGTGCTCACGGCCGCAGGGGTCGCCTCGGTTCAGAGCTCGGGTGGCGGCCTCGGGTCGAACGCCACCACCTCGGTTCAGCTCTACGTACCGACCGACCGCGTACAGACCGTGGTCGAGGCGGTCGACGGCGAGGCGAAGCTGACGCTGGTGCCTGTCGTGGGGGGCGGGACCGACCCCCTGACCGAACCGGACGGGTCGACCTCGTCGGCTCCCGGCTCATGACCGACGTCGTCACGGCCCTCGGCCACCGCTGGGAGGCTTCGGTCGCGACGCTGCTCGAGAGAGTTCCCGGTGTCACGATCGCGCGGCGTTGTGCCGACCTGGCCGAGCTGCTGTCGGTCGTGGAGGCCGGGGTCGGTCAGGTGGCCGTCATCGGATCCGACCTGCGCGGGCTCGACCTCGCGACCGTGCGCCGCCTGCGCGCTCGGGGGGTGCAGGTTGTCGGGCTCTTTCCTCCCGACGACGAGCCCAGCGAGCGTCGCCTGAGACAGCTCTCGATCAGCCACGTGCTCTCGGTGGAGACCACCGGCCCCGAGCTCGCGAACGTCATCGCCGATCTCGATCGCGTGCCGGGTGACGATGAGGCGGCAAGCAGCGAGCCAGGCTTCTTCGGCGACGACGGTGCCGACAGTGCCGACAGTGCCGACGGTGCCGACGGTCGGGGGCGAACCGAACGTGGTGCTGACGGTGAACCCGCCACTCCCGACGTCGGCCGGGCGGGCGGCTCGCGGGTCCGTGCCGGTATGGCGGCCCGGCCCGGCCTCGCCTCGTCGGCGCCGCCCGGGTGGAGCCCAGCCGGCTCGGCAGCTGCGGCTGACGTCGGGCCCGATGGGAGCGACCACGACGACCGGTCGGCCGGTTCGCAGGAGCCCGCGCCGGCCCGCGCCCGGGTCATCGCCGTCTGGGGCCCGACCGGCGCACCCGGTCGCACCACTCTCGCCACAGCGCTCGCCGCCGAGCTGGCGGGGCGGGGCGCCGACGTGCTGCTCGTCGACGCCGACACCTACGGCGGGTCGATCGCCCAGACCCTGGGGCTGCTCGACGAGGCGCCGGGCATCGCGGCAGCCTGCCGGGCGGCCGACCACGGCACCCTCGACGTGCCGTCCCTGGCGCGGCTGGCCCCCACCGTCACTCCTCGGCTTCGGGTGTTGACCGGTCTGCCGAAGGCGGAACGCTGGCCGGAGGTTCGCGCTGCCGCCCTCGAGCGGGTCATCGAGCTGAGCCGTGAGCTCGTCAGTGTCGTCGTCGTCGACTGCGGTTTCTGTCTCGAGAACGACGAAGAGCTGAGCTACGACACGGCTGCTCCGCGACGCAACGAGGCGACCCTGACCTCACTGGCCGGCGCCGACATCGTCGTGGCCGTGAGCGGAGCCGACCCGATCGCCTTGCAGCGCTTCGTGCGCGGGCTGCAAGAGCTGGGATCGGTGCCCTCGCCACCCCCGGTCGCGGTGGTCAACCGGGTTCGAGGTGCGGCGGTCGGCTCGAAGCCCGAGGCGCGCATCGCAGAGTCGTTGCTGCGGTTTGCCGGCCTGGACTCGGTGCGGTTCGTTCCCGACGACCCCGCCACGGTCGATGCCGCCGTGCTGGCCGGGCGCTCAGTGGTCGAGCTCGCCCCCGACTCGGCGGTGAGCCGCGCGGTCGCCGATCTCGCCACCGCCCTAGCACCATGGACCCGTTCACGCCAGGTGCAACGCCGTCGCCGCTGGGCCCCCGGTGCGAGGCGGACGACGCGCCCCGCGGAGGCGTGAGCGGTCGGACGGTCTGACAGAGTGGGGTCATGTCTGACCGTCTGACCTCGCTCGACGCCTCCTTCCTGTACCTCGAGCAGGCGACGACCTCGATGCACGTCGGTTCGGTCATGGTCTTCGAGCCGCCCGACCGCAAGGGCGGCAACAGCTTCGACTACGAACGCCTCGTGCGCATCGTCGAGAGCCGCATCGGCGCCATCCCGCGGTTCCGCCAGAAGGTGGTCGACGTGCCGGGCCGTATCGCCAACCCCGTGTGGGTCGACGACGAGAACTTCGACATGGGCTACCACGTGCGTCGAGCCGGGTTGCCCCGCCCGGGGTCGGACGAGCAGCTGCAGGACTTCGTCTCGCGCGTTCAGCCGCGCAAGCTCGACCGCACCCGACCACTCTGGGAGGTGTATCTGGTCGAGGGGCTGAAGGGTGGGCGCTTCGCCGTCGTCACCAAGACGCACTACGCCCTCATCGACGGCGTGAACGCGCTCGACATCGCGCACGTCATCGTCGACTCGATCAAGGGTGACGAGGATCTCGAGGTGGCCCCGCCGTGGGAGCCGCACCGCTCACCCTCTCCTGCCGAGCTCGTCACCGGCGCCGTCGTCGACGCCGTTCGTCGACCGACCCAGGTGGTCGATCTCGTGCGGGGTGGGCTCAACGACGCCGTGAAGCTGGGCCTCGGGGCCCTCGAGTCGGCCGGCGCCGTGATCGGCGCCGTGGCCCGCACGGCCGCCCGCCCGGCTCCGGACTCACCCCTCAACGCCGAGATCGGCTCCGCCCGGAGGTGGGTGATGATCGGCACCGACCTCGATGACTACCGCGCGGTCCGCAAGCGGCTCGCGCGCGGCGCCTACGCCGAGGACGTCACCATCAACGACGTCGTGCTCGCCACCATCGCCGGTGGCTTTCGCACCTGGCTGCTCGGCCGGGGCGAGGCGGTCGGCACGAAGAGCGTGGTCCGGGCCATGGTGCCGGTCAGCATCTACGGCGACGACCCGGCCGGCATGTACGCCAACCAGGTGATGGCCTGCGTGGTGAACCTGCCGGTCGGTGAGCCGGGGGCCTCGATGAGGCTGCACCAGATCGCCTTCTCCATGCGCCAGCAGATGGAGGGTGGGCAGGCCGTGGGGGCGACGTCACTGGCCAACCTCGCAGGCTTCGCGCCGCCGACGCTGCACGCCCTCGGGGCCCGGTTGGGCTCGGCCATGTCACGCCGGGTCTACAACGTCATGATCACCAATGTCCCGGGTCCCCAGTCGCCGCTCTACGCCGGCGACGCGAGGATGCTCTCGACCTACCCCGTCATGCCGCTCGCCAGGGGCCAGGCGCTCGCCATCGGCATCACCTCCTACAACGGCGGGGTCTACTTCGGGCTCAACGCCGACCGCGAGGCCATGCCCGACGTCGACGACCTCGGCAACTCGATCGTCGAGTCGCTCGCCGAGCTGAAGAGCGGACGAGAAGGCTGATGGGGGTTGTTCGCGTCTACCTGCCCGTCGGCCCCGCTGACCTCACCGGGCTCGCCGAGCGCGGCTCGCTCTCGGCCACTCCAGCCACGTCGGCCACGTCGGCCGACCCGGCCGACCTTCGAGTGGCCTACGCCGTCACCCCCGAGCTCGAGCGGTCCATGGGAGGTCACGACGTCGAAGACCTCGAGTACGCGGCCTTCAGCGCCGCGGTGGCCGCGGCCGGCGCAGCCTCCGGTGGCTCCGGTGGCTCCGGTGGCTCCGGTGGTTCGGCCGGGCGCCGGGTGGTGATCGCGGCCGATGTCGACCCCGAGTGGCTGGCGGCGGGCGAGCCGAGGAGCCGGCCCGACTCGATCTGCGCGGTCGAGCTGACGGAGCCCGTGCCGCTGGCCCGGGTGGCCTCCTTCCACGTCGACGAACGGGCCGGCTCGGCGCACGGTGCGGCGGCAGCGGCGGCAGCCGACGCACTGCTCTGGTACGACGCCACCGAGCTCGACGAGGTGCGCGGCTTCTTCGTGTGAGCCGACGTCTGGAGGTGATGAGGATGGCCGCCGAGGAGCAGGTCGGGGTCTACGACGACGCCGGTCGCGAGGTCGCGGCGGTGCCACGATCGCGGATGCGGGCCGAGAACCTGCGCCACGGCGCCACCGCCGTCGTGGTGCGCGACCGTCTCGGCCGGGTCTACGTGCACCGGCGAACCACCACCAAGGACGTCTACCCGGGTCTGCTCGACTTCGCTGCCGGTGGCGTGCTGCAAGCGGGGGAGGACGCGCACGACGGGGCCGTGCGAGAGGCCGCGGAGGAGCTCGGGGTGCACGGGGTGCCCCTCGTGGCCGCGGGTGAGGCCGACTACGCCGATCGGTCCAGCCGGTACCGGGCGTTCTGCTACACCACCACCTACGACGGCCCGATCTGCTGGCAGCCGGAGGAGGTCAGCTGGGGCGACTGGTTCACCGTCGGTGCCCTCTGCAGGTTGCTGGAGCAGGCCCCCGACGACGTCGTGCCCGACTCGCGCGAGCTGTGGGCGGCCCAGCTGACGGCGTGGAACGAGCAGCGGGTCGAGCTCGAGGGCGGATCCGACAACCACACCTGGCTGGTGGAGGGGCGGTGGGTCGACCGCAGCCCACGCCACGACGACCTCGCCCCGGGGCTGCTGGCGCAGACGCGGTTGCTGCCGGCGATCGTCGGCCGGCTTCCCATCGAGGTACCGGTGCCCGTCGTCGTCGAAGCCGATCCGCTCGTGGTTCGCCACCGCTGGGTCGAGGGCGCCGCCTGCGACCCGTCCGCACTGGCGGGTGAAGACGGGCGCGAGGTCGGGCACTTCCTGCGCGCGCTCCACGACGTACCTGGTTCGGTCGTGCGCGCTGCGGCGGTGCGCTCAGCCGTCGACGATCACCGCACCCGAGAAGAGCTCGTGTCCAGGTTGCGTTCGTCGGCGTTGCCGCTGGTGCCCCCCTCGTTGCTCTCGGTGGCCGAACGGCTGCTGGGCGCGGTGGCTGCGGTCGGCGAGCAGACGCTCTGCCACGGAGATCTGACCGGTGACCATCTGCTGGTGCAGGCCGGGAGGGTGAGCGGCGTCATCGACTGGGGCGACGCGCGAGTGACCGACCCGGCGCTCGATCTCGCGTGGCTGCTGCACGACACGAACGAGAGCTTCTCGCGTCAGGTCAGAAGCAGCTATCGCGTGACTCCGGAGCAGTCCACCCGGGCTGCGCAGTGGTTCGCCCTCATGCCGTGGCACGCTCTGGCCCGCGCGGTGGACCAGGGCGACGGTGAGGCCGGGCGCCGCAGCCTGCGCGAGGTGACGAGCGCCCTCGCGCGATGGAACGCCGCGACCTGACCCGTCCCACGGGCTGGGCCGGGGGAGTCAAGAGGGGTCCTGCGCTTGTTACCTTGCGCGTATGGACTTCAGCGCAGCCGAGTACGCCGATCGCGACGCCAGACGGCTCGCAGAGGTGCTGGTGGGTCCACCCGTGACCTGGGTCTTCCTCGGAGACAGCATCACCCAGGCCGTGGTCCACACTCACGGTGCTCGTGGTTTCGTCGAGCACTTCGCCGAGCGGGTGCGGGGGGAGCTCGGCCGACTTCCCGACGCCGTGGTCAACTCCGGCGTCTCAGGCGCCCGGGCCGAAGACGTTCTCGCCGAGTTCGACTGGCGGGCAGGCAGATTCGCCCCGGATGTTGTGCTCGTGATGTTCGGCACGAACGACCGGCAGGCGGGCCCCGACGGCGTGCGTGCGTACCGGTACCGGCTCGACCAGATCGTCCAGCGCACCCGAGACCTCGGAGCCACGGTGGTGTTGCAGACCCCGCCGCCGGTCATGGAGGAGGGCGAGAACCACCACGCCGGTCTCGCGGCCTACGTCGAGGCGGTGCGATCGGTATCGGCCGACCTCGGTGTCGTGCTCGTCGACCACGCCGCACACTGGGCAACGGTGTCAGCGACGGGCGGGGGCGGACCGGCCCCGGCCGGCTGGCTCGACGACCCCTCCCACCCGGGTGCGCGAGGCCATCTGGAGATGGCCCGCACCATCTTCCGGACCCTCGGTATCGACGACGACGACAGTGCGGTGTGCGCGACCCAGGTCGAGGGCGTCTCCGCTCCCGTGTGACTGCGCCCGCGTGTGACTGCGCCCGGCGCCCGGCAAGCTGGTCAGGGTCGGCTCAGGGTCAGGTCAGGGGGAACCTCCATCGCGCGAAGGGCGGCCCAGGCCCGACAATGAAGACATGACCCAACCGATTCCGAACCCCTTTGGCAACAGCCTCTCCCCGGCCTCGAGCGAAGAGCGCACCTGGGCCGTGCTCGGCCATCTGGCGGCCATCATCGCCGCCGTCATCTCGGTCGGCTGGCTCAGCTTCGTCGGCCCACTGGTCATCTGGGTGATCTTCAAGGACAAGAGCGCCTTCGTGCGTCGTGCCGCGGCCGGGGCCTTCAACTTCAACCTGGCCATCTGGGCCCTCATCGTCGTCGGTTGGGTGCTGTTCATCACCGTGATCGGCATCCCGTTCGCGATCATCCTCTGGATCGTGGCCGGCATCGGCGGGCTCTTCTTCCACATCCGGGCGGCGTTGCGAGCCAATCGCGGTGAGTCGTACTCCTACCCCTGGCAGATCCGCGTTCTCAGCTGAACCGGCGCGCCGGGGTGCGCCCGCACCGGTGAGGCTGCTCGAGGCCGCCGTCCGCGCGCCCACCCGTGCGAGGATGACGTCCATGGATGCCGTGACCCACGTTCCCGCCCCGACCAACGAGCCTGTGCTCGACTACGCGCCCGGCTCGCCGGAGCGAGCCGCCCTCGAGGTGGCGCTGTCCGAGCTGGGGGGTGCACCGGTCGAGCTGCCGCACACCATCGCCGGCCGGCGCGTCACTGGCACGGGCCGCAAGCTCGCCGTACGACAGCCGCATGCGCACCGCAAGGTGCTCGGCACGTTGCGCAACGCGACGGTCAAGGAGGGGCAGGCGGCCGTCGACGCGGCGAAGGCCGCCGCCCCCGGCTGGCGCGAGCTGAGCTTCGACGACCGGGCCTCGGTGCTGCTCAAGGCCGCCGACCTGCTCGCCGGCCCGTGGCGCGCACGGCTCAACGCGGCCACCATGCTCGGCCAGAGCAAGACCGCGATCCAGGCCGAGATCGACGCGGCCTGCGAGCTGATCGACTTCTGGCGCCTCAACGTCCACTTCGCCCGCGAGATCCTCGAGCAGCAGCCCCCGCTCAACAGCAAGGGAATCTGGAACCGCTCCGACTACCGCTCGCTTGAAGGCTTCGTCTACGCGATCACCCCCTTCAACTTCACCGCCATCGCCGGCAACCTCCCCACCGCGCCGGCCCTGATGGGCAACACCGTGGTGTGGAAGCCCTCACCGACCCAGCAGTTCGCCGCCCAGCTGATCATGGAGCTGCTTGAAGAGGCCGGGATGCCGCCCGGAGTGGTGAACATGGTGACCGGTGACGGCCTCAACGTCAGCAAGGCGGCTCTGGCCGACCCCGACCTGGCCGGCATCCACTTCACCGGCTCGACGCCGACCTTTCAGCACCTCTGGGCCGAGGTCGGCAAGAACGTCGCTCGCTACCGCACCTACCCACGGCTCGTCGGCGAGACCGGCGGCAAGGACTTCATCCTCGCCCACCCCAGCGCCGATCCCGACGTGCTGCGCACAGCGATGATCCGCGGCGCGTTCGAGTACCAGGGGCAGAAGTGCTCGGCGGCATCGCGCGCCTACGTGCCCGCCTCGATCTGGAAGAAGATCAAGGGCGACCTCGTCGAGCTGACCAACTCGCTCTCGCAGGGTGATGTCACCGACCTGTCCAACTTCATGGGCGCGGTCATCGACGACCGCGCCTTCGCGAAGCACTCCGACGCGATCGACCGGGCGCACGCAAAGCCGGGCATCGACGTCGTTGCCGGTGGCACCTACGACGACTCCGTCGGCTATTTCGTGCGGCCGACCGTGCTCGAGATCAAGGATGCCGCTGACGAGTCGTTCCGCACCGAGTACTTCGGCCCGATCCTCTCGGTGCACGTCTACCCCGACGGGCAGTACGACAAGGTGCTCGACCAGATGGAGAGCTTCTCTCCGTACGCGCTCACCGGCTCCATCATCTCTCAGGACCGGATGGTGATCGCCGACGCGATGAAGCGGCTGCGTTTCGCGGCCGGCAACTTCTACATCAACGACAAGCCGACCGGTGCCGTCGTGGGTCAGCAGCCGTTCGGCGGCGGTCGCGGCTCGGGCACCAACGACAAGGCCGGCGCCGCCCAGAACCTGCTGCGCTGGACCAGCGTGCGCTCCATCAAGGAGACGTTCGTTCCACCGAAGGCGCACGCCTACCCGCACCAGGGCTGAGCACGCAGACCTGATCGGCGAGAGGGGGCTTCGCGTCACGCGAAACCCCCTCTCGCCGGTGAGGGCGAGAAGCGCTCAGGCCCGCGAGCGGATCCAGTGCGAGCCGGTGCGCTGCTCGCTGCGCAGGGCCCCGATGACGGCGGGGGCAGACGCCTTCTCGATCTTCCCTCCGAAGAGCGGGATGGAGGCCTTGAGGTCGCCGTCGATGGTGACGACAGAGCCGGCTCCGTTGCCGGCGAGAACAACGGTCGAGCGCATGGCGATAGGGGTCCCCTTGACCTCGACGGTCAGGGTGGCATGGCGCTCACCGCCGGCCGACGCGTCAGACCACTCCCACGTCTCCGTCGTCGAGAGGGTCTGGCCCACGAGTGACTTCGCGAAGTCAGGCAGCCGGTCGGTCGGCAGGTCGCGGTTCACGACCACGCGGGCGTGGCCGCCGGTGGCAGACACTTCGACGTGGTGGCTCAGGGCGCCGGCGTCGGCGCACTTCTGGGTTTGGAACTCCTCGCTCGTCATCATGGCGAAGACCGCCTCGGGGGCGGCGGCGTAGTCCATCGTCTGCGTGATCCTCATGGCACAACGCTATCCAAGGCCGGACGTCGCTGCTCAGCCGGCGGCGTCGGGGGCGGGTCCGGTCGGTCAGCGCGAACGCTCGCCGACCGCACGAAGCGAACGCGGCTCGCTACCGCCCGGAGCGGGCCACGTCAGACAGGCGCGCCAAGGTGGTGCGAGAGGCGTCGAGCTCGCGCGCCAGCCGGGCCAGCTGCTTGGCCCGGGCCGAGGTCACCCGGTTGAGCAGCTCCTGGAGCAGCTCGCGCGAGCGGAGCCGTTCGTCGGGGTCGACCCGGCTGGGGCCGAGCGACTCGACCACCTTGTTGCCCGACACCTCGAGCCCTGCGGCCGCGAGCTGGTGGTCGAGCTGACGCAGCCGGGCGAGCGAGTCGACGGTCGTTGCGGTCCACTGCTGCAGCAGGGCCCCCACCCGGTCGAGCTCGTCGGCAGTGGAGACGAGCAGGTCGCGCTCGGCGACGGCGTGGTCGACGCGCCCGGCGTGGACGGCGTGCGCGGTCGGGGTCAGCTCGTCGACGAGGTCGGCGAGACGCAGCGCGTGACCGCGCAGCGCACCCCCCAGGGCGCTGGTCGAACCCGGGTCTCCACCGTTCACCGGTCGATCACCGTGGCGCCTCACGCGATGACCGACCCGGCGCGACGACAGGGGCCACCGCCGTGTCGAGGAGGCGCTCCTCGATGGCCTCCGACAGGGCGCGCAAGGTGTCGGCGGCCTGCTCGACCCACGCATCGAGGACCCGACCGGTGGCGAGGTCGCCCAGGTCGGGTACGTGCGTCAGGAGATCGTCGGAGAGGGCTGCCGTCACCGATCGGGCCCGGGCCAGGGCGCGCAGCGTGCGCTGCTCGGCGGCGCCGGTGGAAGGCCGCACAGGGGAGGGCCCGGTGGTCATGCCCCAACTCTAGGCAGGAGTGCCGCGGCACCCGCGAAGTTCTCCACGTCTGCCGCTGACAGTGCTGACTTCTCCAACAGGTCGGAGCGTCGTGGGCGACCCGGCGGTCGATGAGGCGGGGAGGGCGATAGGGTCGTGCGAGAGATGTGCGGCACACCGCCGTGTCGCACTTGGGCCGTACGGTGAGGAAGTCGCTACGCATGTCTGCGTCACTGGAGAAGTCTCGAACCGATGCCCTGTTGTCTGCCGTGGCAACAGCCTCGCCTGTCGCCCCGAAGGGCCGACGGCGCGCTCGTGCCACTGGTGGTGACGACATCAAGGGACTGCTCGAGGCCTACTTCAGACTCGTCGCCACCGAAGACCTCATTGTTCGTGAGCCGGCCGAGCTGGCCGCGATAGCGCTGGGGCACAAGGCGTTCGCGCAACTTCGCCCGGTCGGCACGACCAGTGTGCGCGCCTTCAACCCGAGCGCCGACGTCGATGGCTGGGAGTCGCTCTACACCGTCGTGCAGATCGTCATCGACGACATGCCCTTCCTCGTCGACTCGGTCGTGTCGGCCCTCGGCGGGTTCGACAGCGGCGTACACCTGATCATCCACCCCCAGCTCAACGTGGCGCGGTCGATGACGGGCGACCTCGACTCCGTGCTGACCGACGGTGAGACCACCGTCGACAACGGCGCGGTCGGGTTGGCGCGTGAGTCGTGGATGCACCTCGAGATCGACCGGCTCCCCGACGCCTCCCTGACGGAGGTCGAGTCGCGGCTGCGCCAGGTGCTGGGCGACGTGCGGGCCGCCGTCGAGGACTGGCCGAAGATGCGGGCCCACGCCCTCACCATCGCGAGCGAGCTGAAGTCGGCCACCCCTCCGGGCACCGACCCGCACCAGGCGCGTGAGGTGAGCCGCTTCCTCGAGTGGCTCGCCCACAACAACTTCACCTTCCTCGGCTACCGCGAGTACGCGCTGAAGCACGAGTCGGGGCGTGACATCTCGCGCCAGGTGCCGGGCACCGGTCTCGGTCTGCTGCGAGCCGACCGCAAGGGCGATGCCGCCGGCCTCGTGCTCAGTCCCGCGGCCAGCCGGGCGGCCCGCGACGAGAACATCCTCATCGTCACCAAGGCCAACTCGCGCGCCACGGTGCACCGCGACGTCTACCTCGACTACATCTCCATCAAGCGTTTCGACGCGCGCGGAGAGTGTGTCGGAGAGCAGCGCTTCCTCGGCCTCTACGCCTCCGCTGCGTACAACGACACGATCCACGACATTCCCCTGCTCGACCGGCGCGCCCAGCAGGTGCTGCGCAAGACGGGTCTCGCGCCCGAGAGCCACTCGGGCAAGGACGTCCTCCAGATCCTGGAGACCTACCCCCGCGACGAGCTGTTGCAGACCAATGCAGACCAGCTGGCCGAGGTGGCCACCAGTGTGCTGCACCTGCAGGAGCGCCGGAAGACCAAGCTGTTCCTGCGTCGTGACGAGTTCGGCCGGTTCATGTCGTGCCTCGTCTACCTCCCTCGCGACCGTTACAACACGACGGTCCGGCTGCGCATCGAGGCCATCCTGCTCGAGGCGTTCGGGGGGGCCTCGATCGACAACACGGCCCGGGTCAGCGAGTCGGTGCTGGCCCGGCTGCACTTCGTCGTGCGGATGCCGGCGGGCGTCGACATCCCCGACTTCGACGAAGAGGCCCTGGAGCGCCGTGTCGTCGACGCCACCCGCACGTGGGACGAGGACCTCGCCGAGGTACTGGCAGACGCGCGGGGGGCTGAGGGCGCGGCGCGCGCCATGGCCACCTACGCCAAGGCGCTGCCGGAGGCGTTCAAGGAGGACTTCGACGTCGAACGGGCGGCCGCCGACCTCGAACGCATCGACGCGCTCGACGAAGCGGCGTCGGCGACGTCCCTGCACCTCTATCTCGACCCGAACAGCGAGGATGCCGGCGAGCGCCGGTTCAAGCTGTACCGACGGTCCGAGCTGTCGCTGACCCAGGTGCTGCCGCTCTTCACCCACCTCGGCGTCGAGGTCGCCGACGAACGCCCGTACGAGGTGCCCCAGGTCGACGGCAGCCTGCACATCTACGACTTCGGCCTGCGGGCCCCGGTCGAACGGTGGGGTTCCGGCAACGCCGTCGAGCAGGTGCGAACCCGCTTCGAGGACGCCTTCTCTGCGGTGTGGGAAGGCCGTGCCGAGTCTGACGGCTTCAACGCCCTCGTGCTGGGCGCAGGCCTCAGGTGGCGCCAGGTCGTCATCCTGCGGACCGTCGCCAAGTACCTGCGTCAGACGCGTTCGACCTTCTCGCAGGACTACGTCGAGTCAGCCCTGGTGACCCATTCCGAGATCGCGCGGCGCCTCGTCGAGCTGTTCGAGGTGCGCTTCGACCCCGAGGCGTTCGACGACACCGAAGCCGGCCGGGGCAAGCGGGCCGCCCGACAGAAGACCATCGTCGGTCACATCAAGAGCGACCTCGAGGAGGTGGCCAGCCTCGACCACGACCGCATCGTGCGCGCCCTGCTCGGGGTGATCCTGGCGTGCCTGCGTACAAACTTCTACCAGCGCGACGCCGACGGCAACGACAAGTCGTACGTCTCGCTCAAGCTCAACCCGAAGAAGGTGCTCGACCTGCCGGCTCCCCGGCCGATGTTCGAGGTCTGGGTGTACAGCCCCCGCGTCGAGGGCGTCCACCTGCGCTTCGGCAAGGTGGCGCGCGGCGGGCTGCGCTGGAGCGACCGCCGTGAGGACTTCCGCACCGAGGTGCTGGGCCTGGTCAAGGCTCAGATGGTCAAGAACGCCGTGATCGTGCCGACGGGTAGCAAGGGCGGGTTCTACGCCAAGGCGCTCCCCGACCCGACCGGCGACCGGGGTGCCTGGCTTGAGGAGGGCATCGCCAGCTACCGCACGTTCATCTCCGGAATGCTCGACCTGACCGACAACCTCGTCGAGGGAGCCGTCGTGGCGCCTCCCCGGGTGGTGCGTCACGACGAGGACGACACCTACCTCGTCGTCGCGGCTGACAAGGGCACCGCCAAGTTCTCCGACATCGCCAACGGGATCTCGGCCGACTACGGCTACTGGCTCGATGACGCGTTCGCCTCGGGCGGGTCGGCCGGCTACGACCACAAGGGCATGGGCATCACGGCCCGCGGTGCCTGGGAGTCGGTGAAGCGACACTTCCGAGAGCTCGGGCTCGACACCCAGACGCAGGAGTTCACCACGGTCGGCGTCGGCGACATGAGCGGCGACGTGTTCGGCAACGGGATGCTGCTCTCTGAGCACATCCGGCTCGTGGCCGCCTTCGACCACCGCCACATCTTCATCGACCCCGAGCCGGAAGCCGCCACGTCCTACGCCGAGAGGAAGCGGCTCTTCGAGATGCCCGGGTCGTCGTGGGGAGACTACGACGCCTCACTGCTGTCGACCGGAGGCATGGTCATCGACCGGGCGGCGAAGTCGGTCACGCTCACCCCGGCGATGGTCTCGGCCCTCGGGATGCGGGCCGGCACGAAGACCATGACCCCGGCCGAGCTGATGAAGGCGATCCTGCTCGCGCCGGTCGACCTGCTCTGGAACGGCGGCATCGGCACCTACGTGAAAGCGAAGGCCGAGTCGAACGGCGAGATCGGTGACCGGGCCAACGACGCCATCCGGGTCAACGGCTCCGACCTTCGCTGCCGGGTGATCGGCGAGGGCGGCAACCTCGGCATGAGCCAGCTCGGCCGCATCGAGGCCGCGCTCGCGGGGGTGCGGGTCAACACCGATGCCATCGACAACAGCGCCGGGGTCGACACCTCCGACCACGAGGTGAACATCAAGATCCTGCTGACGCAGCTGACGCGGTCGGGCGAGATGACGATGAAGCGGCGCAACACGCTGCTGGCGTCGATGACCGACGATGTGGCAGACCAGGTGCTGCGTGACAACTATGAGCAGAACGTGCTGCTCGGCAACGCGCGAGCTCAGGAGCACAGCATGCTCGCCGTCCATGAGCGGCTCATCCACTTCCTCGAAGAGCGCGGCGATCTCAACCGCGATCTCGAGTTCCTGCCCTCCGACGCCGAGATCAACCGGCGGCAGAAGGACGGGCTCGGCCTGATGTCTCCCGAGTTCTCGGTGCTGGTGGCCTACGCCAAGCTCTTCCTGAAGAACCAGCTCATCGACACCAGCGTGCCCGACGACCCGTGGTTCGACGCGACCTTGGCCGAGTACTTCCCCCAGGCCCTGCGTACCAAGTTCCCCGAGCAGATCGGGGCCCACCCCCTGCGCCGCGAGATCATCACGAACTCGGTCGTCAACTCGATGATCAACCGTGGCGGCATCACGTTCGCCTTCCGTTCCGGGGAGGAGACCGGAGCCTCACCCGAACAGGTGGCCCGCGCCTACGTCGTGTGTCGGGAGGTGTTCGACCTCTCCGGGTTCGTGCGCCGGGTCGAGGCCACCGACAACGTCATCAGCACCGACGCCCAGACCGTGCTCTACCTCGAGTTCCGCCGACTGCTCGACCGTGCGGTTCGCTGGTTCCTCACCTCCCGGCCCCCGGTGCTCGACATCGCGGCCGAGGTCGCCCGGTTCCGGCCGGGTATCTCCGTCTACGCCGAGCGGATGCCGGAGGTGCTTGTCGGTAGCGAACAGACCCGTCTGACCCGACGCGCGCGAGAGCTGCAGGGTAAGGGCATCCCGGAGGACCTCGCCCTGACGGCCGCCTCACTGCTCGACGCCTACTCGGTGCTCGACTGCATCGAGATCGCCGAGGACACCGGCGAGCGGCTCGCCGACGTGGTGGGTGTCTACTTCAGCACCTCGGAGACGTTCTCGATCGATGCCATGTTGACCCGCGTCTCGGCGTTGCCCCGCGACGACCGGTGGGACGCCCTGGCGCGCGGTGCGCTGCGCGATGACCTCTATGCGGTGCTGGACAACCTCGCCCGGTCGGTGCTGGAGGTCAGTGAGCCCCGACAGTCGCCGCCGGACCGACTGGCGCAGTGGTCGCAACACAACGCGGACGCCCTCAGCCGTGCGCGCAGCGCACTCGGCGGCATCGAGCGTCTGAGCCACGCCGGGATCGCGGCGCTCTCGGTGGCCCTGCGCACCCTACGCACCGTCACCAAGGCCGGTTCCTCTGGAGCCCCCGCGTCGGTGGAGTCGTCGCAGGCCCCTCGCACGTCGGAGTCGCGCACCGCGACCGCGGCGACCAAGAAGATGGCGGCCGCGAAGCGGGCGGCACCGGCCAAGGAGACGACGCCCCCGAAGACGACAGCTCCGAAGACGACGGCTCCGCAGAAGACAACCTCGAAGAAGACCACCACGGCGAAGGCAACCACACGGAAGGCGACCGCCCAGAAGGCGGCGCCGACCAAGAAGGCGGCGCCGGCCAAGAAGGCGGCACCCGCCAAGCAGGCGGCGCCGGCCAAGCAGGCGGCGCCGGCCAAGCAGGCGGCGCCGGCCAAGAAGGCCACCTCCAGGAAGCGCACGACCAAGAGCGTCTGACGCGGTCGAGCGGCCACCCCGCACGGTCGAGTGGCCGCTCGGTGGTGACCGAGCGCGCCGTCTAGGCTCAGGTCGTGGCAACCCTGAGCGAGCTCTTGCGGGCACGAACCAACGTCTCTGCCCACGATGCCGAGTGGCTGCACCTGCTCGTCGGAGACTGGCAGCTGATCGCCGACCTCAGTTTTGCCGACCTCGTGCTCTGGGTGCGTTCGGTGAGCGACCGGTGGGAGGCACTGGCTCACGTGCGCCCGACGACCGGCCAGCTCGTGTTCGTCGAGGACCAGGTGGGCCGCACCGCTCAGGCGGGGCGCATGGGTGACCTGTTGAGCGAGGCCGCCGACGAGCAGCGCATCCTGCGCGTGCGGCAGGTGGTGGTGCACCAGGAGCAGGTCCCGGAGCAGTCGGTGCGCGAGGAGTACATCCCCGTCGTGCGTCAGGGTCGGGTTGTCGCCGTCATGACCAGGCACACCAACCTCTGGACCACTCGTACCCCGAGCCGACTCGAGCTGACCTACCTCGCGACCGCCGACGCACTGTGCCGCATGGTCACCGGCGGCGAGTTCCCCAACACGAGCGCACCTACTGGTCTGCGGCGCGGTGCCCCGCGGGTCGGCGACGGCGTCATCCGGCTCGATGTCGACGGCGTCGTGACCTACGCCAGCCCGAACGCGGTGTCGGCGCTGCACCGCCTGGGGCACCTCGGCGAGGTCGTGGGAGCGAGTCTGGCGCAGATCGTCACCGACAACGTGCGAGAGTTCGACCCGGTCGATGAAGGTCTGGCGCTCGTGGTCACGGGCCGCCAACCGTGGCGCACCGAGATCGTCGCCGGTGGCACCACGGTGTCGATGCGCGCGATCCCCCTCACCGAGGCTGGTCAGCGGTTCGGGGCCATCGTGCTGCTTCGTGACGTGGGCGAGCTGCGCCGTCGTGAGCGGGAGCTGATGACCAAGGACGCGACGATCCGTGAGATCCACCACCGTGTGAAGAACAACCTGCAGTCGGTCGCAGCCCTGCTGCGCCTGCAGGCCCGGCGCGTGCCGGAGGGGGAGGCCCGGGCGGCGCTGGCGGAGGCGGAGCGACGGGTCGGAACGATCGCCCTCGTGCACGACCAGCTGAGTGCGGGGTTCGACGAGACCGTCGACTTCGACGCGATCGCCCAACGAGGGCTCAATGCCGTCGTCGAGGTGTCGGCCAACGGTGCTCCGGTGCGGACGACCACCGAGGGCTCTTTCGGTCGGCTCCGGGCCGAAGACGCTACTTCGCTCGCGATGGTGATGAGCGAGCTGGTGCAGAATGCGATCGAGCACGGACTCGGCGAGAACGGGGGCCAGGTGCACATCACGATCGACCGTCAGGCCGACGAGCGGGGCAACCCGATGGTCGTGGTGTCGGTGGAGGACGACGGCAAGGGCATCGACCCGGCGCGACGACCCGGGTCAGGGCTCGGCACCCAGATCGTGCAGTCTCTGGTGGCAGACCTCTCCGGCCGCATCAGCTGGGAACCGGTGGTGCCCCACGGCACGCGGGCGCGGTTCACCGCCAGCCTGCGCCCCGTCACCTAGGACGGTGCCCGCCTCGAGATCTCACAACGAGACGGGGCGCCTCACAACAGCAATGCCCGGCGACCGGGAGGTCACCGGGCACAGACAGTTCCGGGGCTCAGCTGGCTCGGCGTGCTCTGGCGTTTCGCCGCTTGAGGGCGCGGCGCTCGTCTTCGGAGAGACCGCCCCACACGCCGGCATCCTGCCCGCTCTCCAGGGCCCACTTCAGACACGTCTCGATCACGGGGCAGGTGCGGCACACTGCCTTGGCCTCTTCTATCTGCAAGATGGCCGGCCCGGTGTTCCCGATCGGGAAGAACAGCTCTGGGTCGACCTCTAAGCAGGCAGCGCGGTCGCGCCAATCCATGTGGATCGTGCTCCTTCATCATCTGTCGTACGCACCAAAGGGGCGCCCAAGGGGCACAGTTCGGTACTGGGTTCGGGCACCAGCGTCTTTGTCGGAGCCATACGGGTCGTGCTGGTTCAGCGTCATCAGCGACCTGAGGATCTCCTAAAGGTCGCAACGGAATCGGTATCGAATATGTTCCGAGCGAGTTCCGTCGGTGTTTCGGCGAGGTGGCTGCAGGATCGAGGTGCCCGAAAGGACAGACCGCACCGAAAGGTGACTCTATCGGCTGGGAGGCGATCCGGCTAGGTTAGATAAGTCACGTCCGAGCGTGTCGCACTCGACTGGCTACCCTTGGGCGGTGACCGACCCGAAAGCCCACCTGCCTCGTGACCTGCGCTCCCACCGTGTGTCTGCCGCGCTGGCGGCCTTCGAAGGGGTCGCGCTCCTCGGCTTTGCCGGCTTCTACGGTTACGAGATCGCCTCCGGCGCCACCGACGACGCGACCCGAGGGGTGAGCTCTGGCGTGCTGATCCTGGTCTTCGCCCTCTTCCTGCTCGCGATGGCCCGCGGATGGGCGCGCCTGGCCGACTGGCCGCGCACCCCCACCCTGTTGTGGAACCTGCTGCTGCTGCCCGTGGCCTGGTCGCTGTTCCAGTCCGGTCGCACGCTGGTCGCCCTGGGAGTGGCCGTCGTTGCGGTGGTGAGCGTGGTGGCTGCGCTGGGGGCCCGGCCGAACGACCCGATCCGACGCGGTAATCCCGGTAATCCCGAAAATCCCGGTGACGCCGGTGACGATGATGACGTCGGTGGCCCCGACGATGGTTCGCACCGACGTCGGATCAGCTGATCGAGAGCCAGTCGTTCCAGCCGTTGTGCAGCACCAGCCAGGCGATCAGGCCGTAGCCGGCCTGGCCCGGGTGCACCCGGTCTGGGCTGGCGGCGACGTCGGCCATCCACTGGTCGTGGCTGACCAGCGGCCGGTAGCAGTCGACGTAGGTGATTCCGCGCCGCGCGCACACGTCGGCCTGAGCCTCGGCCAGGCTCTCGATGCGTCGGTTGGTCTCGGGGTCGAGGGTGGGGGTCAGGCCCACGACGAACACTCCGATGCCGGAGTTGGCGGCCTCGTCGAGCACGTTCGCAAGGTTGAGTCGCGAGCGGGCCATCGTCATGCCCGTCATGATGTCGTGGCTGCCCACCGAGAGCACGAGCCGCCGCTCGGCCCGGCCCTGCCAGCGCGGGTGGCACTCGGCGCTCCACCGGGCCACGACGTCGCCCGAGGTGTTGCCTCGCACCCCCAGGTTGTAGGCCGTCAGGTCGAGGTCGGGATGCTGCGTGCGGGCCACGACCCGGCCCACCCAACCCAGCCCCTTCGGGTCGCCGTAGCCGGCCGTGGTGGACGCTCCCATGAAAACCATGCCGACGTCGCGAACACCGTCGGCGATCGAGAAGTCCGGGGTCGGCGAGAAGACCGGCTCCTCGGAGGCGACCGGGCGCGACGCCGCTGACGGGCCGGCCTCCGCCGTGCGCGAGACGGACTGCGGTTGGGGCCCTGCTGAGGACCGGTCATCGGTGAAGCTGATGTGTGAGGTCGGGTAGGCAGGGCCCACACCGAACTCGAGCGGTGCGTCGTCGGTGCCGGCGGGGGTGGGGTCGGTCATGGTGAGTCCTCGTCGTCAGCCCTGGGTGTCAGTCTTCGTCATCATCGAGTCGTGCCAGCCAGGTCGCGAGCCGTTCGACTGCCACCTCGAACTCGGGGTGAACATCAACGAATGCTCGCAGCTGGTCGGCGAGCCAGTCGAGGCTCACCTCTTCCTCGCCCCGGCGGGCCGCCAACTCCTCGATGCCCCGGTCGGTGAAGTACACGTTCGGAGGCTATCGCGTCGGGCCGCCGGTCCAGGGGAGGCACGCGTCGCGGGCTCCCCTGGACTGTGAACAGCAGGCTCGACATCGAGACGCCCGGTCGGTCAGCGCGCGAACGCCCGCTCGATCAGCTCGGCCTGCTGGGCGGCGTGCTTCTTCGAGCTGCCCGTGGCCGGCGACGCCGATGCCTTGCGGGAGACAACCCGGATCGAACGCAGTTCACCCCGCTCGGACAGGTCGTCGTGCAGCCACTGCGCCATCAGCGGCCAGGCCCCCTGGTTTCGCGGCTCGTCCTGGACCCAGACGATCTCGGCTCCGGGGTGCTTGGCCACGGCTGCCGCGATCTCCTGGTCGGGAATCGGGTACAGCCTTTCGACCCTGATGATCGCCGTCTCGCGGTCGCCACGCTTCTCACGTTCGGCGTCGAGCTCGTGAACCACCTTGCCCGACGCGAGCAGCACCCTGGTGACGGTGTCGGTAACGCCGTCATGGTCGGCGAGCACCGGCTGGAAGCCTCCGGTCGTGAACGCCTCGACGGCACTGGCAGCAGCCTTGCTGCGCAGCATCGACTTCGGGGTGAAGACGATCAGCGGGGTGCGCGGGCGCGCGTAGGCCTGTCGACGCAGCAGGTGGAAGTACGACGCGGCGGTCGACGGGTAGGCGACGGTCATGTTGTTCTCGGCGCAGAGCTGCAGGTAGCGCTCGATACGCGCCGAGCTGTGGTCAGGGCCCTGGCCCTCGTAGCCGTGGGGCAGGAGCAGCACGACCGAGCTACGTTGCCCCCACTTCTGCTCCGAGCTGCTGATGAACTCGTCGACGATCGTCTGGGCCCCGTTGCCGAAGTCTCCGAACTGCGCCTCCCACAGCACCAGCGCGTCGGGCCGCTCGACCGAGTAGCCGTACTCGAAGCCCATCGCGGCGTACTCGGAGAGCAGCGAGTCGTAGATCCAGAACCGGGCCTGACCCTCGCCGAGGTAGAGCAGGGGGGTCCATTCCTCCCCGTCGTTCTTGTCGATGAGCACTGCGTGGCGCTGCACGAAGGTGCCGCGACGGGTGTCCTGGCCGGCGATACGAACCGGGGTGCCCTCCTTGAGCAGCGTGCCGAAGGCAAGCAGCTCGGCCATCGGCCAGTCGATGCCGCCGTCGCGCACCATCTGCGCCCGACGCTCCATCAGCTGTCCCAGCTTCGGGTGAATGGTGAAGCCCTCGGGTGGGCTGGTGAAGGTCTCGCCGATGTGCACGAGCTCGCTGAGCTCGACGCCCGTCCTGGTGGCCGAGCGGGTCGGGGCGGAGTCGTCGTCGATCTGGGCCTGGGGCTTCTCGAGACCGCGGTTGTCGGGCGCGTCGGAGTCGGTCGCCGCGTCGCTGCGGGTGGTGTCGGCCTTCTTGGCCGCCTTCGTCTCGATGAAGACCCGCTCGAGCTGCTGCTGGTAGTCGCGCAGCGCCGCCTCGGCGTCCTCCTGAGCCATGTCGCCACGACCGATGAGCGACTCGGTGTAGAGCTTGCGCACCGAGCGCTTGGCCTCGATGAGGTTGTACATCATCGGCTGGGTCATCGAGGGGTCGTCTCCCTCGTTGTGGCCACGCCGGCGGTAGCACACCATGTCGACCACGACGTCCTTGTTGAACTCCTGACGGAACTCGTAGGCCAGCTCGGCGACGCGTACGCAGGCCTCCGGGTCGTCGCCGTTCACGTGGAAGATCGGCGCCTGGATCATCCGGGCCACGTCGGTCGAGTAGACCGACGAGCGCGAGCTGCTCGGCGAGGTGGTGAAGCCGACCTGGTTGTTGACGACGACATGGATGGTGCCGCCGGTGCGGTAGCCGCGCAGCTGCGAGAGGTTGAGGGTCTCGGCCACCACGCCCTGTCCGGCGAAGGCCGCGTCACCGTGCATGAGCAGCGGCAGCACGGTGAAGCTCTCGCCACCGAGGTTGAGCCGGTCCTGCTTCGCGCGCACGATACCTTCGAGCACGGGGTTGACCGCCTCCAGGTGTGAGGGGTTGGCCGCCAGGTAGACCTTCGTCTTCGCGCCGTCCTCGGCCACGAACTCACCCTCGGTACCGAGGTGGTACTTCACGTCACCCGAGCCCTGCACGGAGTTGGGGTCGGACTTGCCCTCGAACTCGCGGAAGATCTGGCCGTAGCTCTTGCCGGCGATGTTGGCCAGCACGTTGAGGCGGCCACGGTGCGGCATCCCGATGCACACCTCGTCGAGCCCGTCGCTGGCGGCCCGGCAGAGGATCCGGTCGAGCAACGCGATGGCCGACTCGCCGCCTTCGAGGGAGAACCGCTTCTGGCCGACGAACTTCGTCTGCAGGAACGTCTCGAACGCCTCGGCGGAGTTGAGCCGGCGCATGATGCGCATCTGCTCGTCCTTCGAGGTCTTGGCGTAGGGCCGCTCGACCTTGTGCTGGATCCAGGCGCGCTGCTCGGGGTCTTGGATGTGCATGTACTCGATGCCGACGGTACGACAGTACGAGTCACGCAGGATGCCGAGGATCTTGCGCAGCTTGAGGAAGGGCACCCCGCCGAAACCGCCGGTGGCGAAGCTGCGGTCGAGGTCCCAGAGGCTGAGGCCGTGGGTCGTGACGTCGAGGTCGGCGTGGCGCCGCTGCTTGTACTCCAGCGGGTCGGTGTCGGCCATCAGGTGGCCGCGCACGCGATAGGCGCGGATCAGCTTCTGCACCCGAGCGACCTTGTTGATGTCGTCGTCGTGCGAGGAGTCGAGGTCCTGGCTCCAGCGGATCGGCTCGTACGGGATGCGAAGCGACTCGAAGAGCTCGTCGTAGAAGCGGTTGTCGCCGAGAAGCAGCTGGTGGATGACCCGGAGGTAGTCGCCGCTCTGCGCACCCTGGATGATGCGGTGGTCGTAGGTCGAGGTCAGCGTGAGGATCTTGCTCACCGCGTTGCGGTTGAGGGTCTCGGTGCTCGCCCCCTGCCACTGCGCCGGGTACTCGAGAGCGCCCACGCCGATGATGGCTCCCTGACCGGCCATGAGGCGCGGCACGGAGTGGACCGTGCCGATGCCGCCCGGGTTGGTCAGCGAGATCGTGGTGCCCTGGAAGTCCTCGACCGTGAGCTTGTTCGTGCGAGCCTTGCGCACCATGTCTTCGTAGGCGGTCCAGAAGTGCACGAAGTCCATCGACTCGGCCGACTTGATCGACGGCACCACGAGGGTGCGGCTGCCGTCAGGCTTCTGCAGGTCGATGGCGAGACCGAAGTTGACGTGGGCGGGCTGCAGGAGCGCCGGCTTGCCGTTCTGCTCGATGAAGCCGTTGTTCATCTCGGGCATCAGCTCGAGGGCCTTGACCATCGCGTAGCCGACGATGTGGGTGAAGCTGACCTTGCCACCTCGTGAGCGGGCCAGGTGGTTGTTGATCACGACCCGGTTGTCGATCAGCAGCTTGGCCGGGACGGCGCGCACGCTCGTGGCGGTGGGTACTCCGAGCGAGCTCTCCATGTTGGTCACGACGCGAGCCGTGGCGCCGCGAAGGGGTTTGACGACGGCGTCGTTCACCGGGCCCGACTCCTTGGGCTGGGGGATGTCGCGCGGCGTCCGAGCCGACTGCTCTGCGCGCGCGGCCGACGTCTCGGCCTTCTCGGCTGTGGCGGTGGTGGCGGCGGTGGGGCTCTTGGCGGCAGGTTCGGCCTTGGGCTGCGGGGCGGGTTCGGGCCGGTTTGCGGGAGGCGAGGACGGTTGGGCGCGCTGGCCGTTGCTCGCCGGCGCCGACGCCTGTCCGTTGGACGAACCGTGGTCGGCGCTCTTCTCGGCAGGGGCCGCGGCCGGCTTCACCACGCTGCCCTTGTCACGCGTGCTGTCCTTGTCGACCGTGCTGTCCTTGTCGACCGTGCTGCCCTTGCCAACCTTGCTCTGGTCGCCGTTCGACTCGCCGCCGTCCTGCGGCTGGTAGTCCTCGAAGAAGGCCCACCAGGCCTTGTCGACCGAGGACTTGTCGGTGAGGAATCGCTGGTAGAGCTCGTCGACGAGCCATTCGTTCGGCCCGAAGGATGCCATCGGGTCGCCGGTGGTGGACTGATCGGACACGGCGAATGCGCCTCTTTCGCTACAGGTGTGAGTTCTTGGCTATCCGAGCAGCCTAGCCCCGAATGCGCGTGTACCCGAGGAGGCCCGCGATGTCGAGTGCTTCTGCTCGTCGAAGGGTGCCGGTCGAGCTCGGACGGCCGTCAGCTGATGTCGGCGCGAAGGGTGCGCCAGGTGCCGAAACCGGCCATCACGGCCGCGTACGCCGTCAGCACGAGAGCGGCGGCCCACCACGAGAGCGTCGACGTGGTCGGTCCGCCGAAACCGCCACCGGACTCGAGCATGGCGCTGGTCGCCTGGCTCGGCAGGTAGGGCGTGATCTTGGCTCCCGTCTCCGTCAGGGAGATCAGGGTCCCGACGATCGGCTCGACGATCCAGGCCACGCCCACGGCGATCAGCAGCGCCGCCACCTGGTTGGGGATGAGGATCGCGACGCCGAGGCCGATGAGGGCCCACAGACCCAGTGCGAGCAACGAGAGCGCCAACGCGCGCCAGATCGAGCTGTCCGCGAACGGGGCGTGGCCCTTGGCGACGAGGATGGCGGTGCCACTGGACACCGACCCCGCCAGCGACAGCACTCCGTAGAAGGCTCCGATGACGAGCAACGCCAACACCTTGGCTCCCATGACGACACCGCGCCGTGGCTGCGCCAGGAAGGTCGACGTGATGGTCTTGTGTCGGTACTCGGAGCCGATCGTCAACACCCCGATCGAGAGGGTGAGCAGATAGCCGATCTGGATCGCACCGGTGAACACCGATTTCGCCAGCTGGGCGTCGTTGAGTGGGGCGCTCGGTGCTCCGCCCGGGCCGCCACGAACTGCGTCGCTGGTGAGCAGGAAGGCGAAGACGGCGGCGAAGGCCGCTCCCACGACGAACACGGCGATGGCCATGCCCCACCAGAGTCGGGTGGTGAAGAACTTGCGCAGCTCGGCGCGGATCGCGGCGGTCATCGCCGGTCCTCCTCGGGGTCGGGCGCGTTCAGCAGGGCCGGGTCGATCGGTGACCCGACGGGGGGTGGGAGGTTCGACGGCGCGCTCGACCCGTTGCCGTCCGCCGCCCCCCGGCCGTGCCCGAGGTCGTCGCCGAGGTTGCGGTTTCGGTTCTCGTCGCTCTCGGTGAGGTTGAAGAACAGCTCCTCGAGGTGGGTCTGCTCCGAGCGCAGCTCGTGGATCGACACGTCACTCGCGTGGGCGATGTCGCCGACCACGGCAAGGTCATCGACCGTCACCCGCAGACCGCCGTCCTTCGGGCGCACCGCGATGCCGCGACCCTCGAGCGCCGCCACGAGACGTTCCGGGTCGGAGGTCCGCACGAACGCGGTCGGCTCGCCGCGCAGCTCGGCCACGGTGCCCTGAGCCACCGCCTTGCCGTTGGCGATGATGACGACGTCGTCGACGGTCTGTTCGACCTCGGAGAGCATGTGGCTGGAGATGAGCAGGGTGCGACCCTCGTCGGCGAGGTGGCGCAGGAACCCGCGTAGCCAGCGGATGCCCTCCGGGTCGAGACCGTTCGCCGGCTCGTCGAGGATGATCACCCTGGGGTCGCCGAGCAGGGCGGCGGCCAGGCCCAGGCGCTGCCGCATACCCATCGAGTAGCCACCGGCTCGCTTGCGGGCTGCAGCCGGGATGCCGACCAGCTCGAGCAGCTCGTCGACGCGCCGGTCGGAGACTCCCGCCACGGCAGCCTGCACCCGGAGGTGGTCGCGTCCGGTACGGCCGGGGTGGAAGTTGGTGGCCTCCAGCGCCGAGCCGACGACCGTGAGCGGGTTGGGGATGTCGGCATAGCGGCGGCCGTCGATGGTGCCGGTTCCGGAGGTGGGTCGAACCAGGCCGAGCAGCATCCGAAGCGTCGTGGTCTTACCGCTGCCGTTCGGGCCGAGGAAGCCGGTCACCCGTCCCGGCTCGACGTCGAAGTTGAGGGCGTCGACGGCTGTGAACGAGCCGAACCTCTTGGTCAGCGCGCGCACCTGGATGAGACCGCTCATCGCCGACGTCGCCGACCCGCTGTCGGATCGCGCACTGGTCACCGTGGCTCCTCTCGACCCTCTCGCAGGGCCCGACTCGCCGACGGACCGCGGTCAACTCAACCACACGTGCCCCGGCAGACCGTGACACCGGCCACCGGTGAGCGACGGCGGCGCCGCTGCGACGTCGCGAGGCTGCCACCCACCGCGGGCACCGGTGCTCGAGGTGGCCGACCCTTGCCTATAGTTGGCGAACTATGACCGAATGGTTGCTGCTGCTCGGAGCGGTGCTCCTGACCGCCGGCACCACTGTCTTCGTGGCCGCCGAGTTCTCACTCGTCGCGCTCGACCGCCCGACCGTGCAGCGGGCCATCGACGAGGGTGACTCCAGGGCTCGAGTGGTGCTCCAGTCGCTGAAGCAGCTCTCCACCCAGCTCTCCGCCGCCCAGGTCGGCATCACGTTGACGACCCTCGTCGTCGGCTACCTGGCCCAACCGTCGATCGGGGCCCTGCTGAAGGCACCGCTGACCTCGCTCGGTCTGGGGGAGGGAGCGGTCGAGGCGGTGGCCAGCACGACCGCTCTGGTGCTCGCCACGATCTTCTCCATGGTGTTCGGCGAGCTGCTCCCGCAGTTCCTGGGCATCTCTGCCCCGCTCGCGACCGCGAAGGTGGTGGCGCTGCCCGTGCGGGTGTTCGCGACGATCGCGAAGCCGCTCATCATCGTGCTGAACGGCTCGGCCAACGCCTTCCTGCGGGCCCTCGGGATCGAGCCCCAGGAGGAGCTGTCCGGCGCCCGCACGCCGCAGGAGCTCGCCAGCCTCGTGCAGCGCTCGGCCGAGGCCGGCACCCTCGACGTGACGACCGCCCGGATGCTGACTCGCTCGCTCGGCTTCGGCGAACGCACCGCCGATGATGTGATGACCCCGCGGGTGCGCTGCACCGGCATCCACCGGGAGGAGTCGGCCGACGACGTGCTCCGCCTCGCGCGGCGCACCGGCCACTCGCGTTTTCCGGTGCTCGGTGACGACTGGGACGACATCGACGGTGTGGTGCACGTCAAGAAGGCCATGGCCGTGCCGCACGAGCGTCGCCGCGACGTGCCGGTGTCGGCGCTGATGTCTGACCGCCTCGTCGTGCCGGAGACGATCCGGCTCGACCCGCTGCTGCGGCAGCTGCGGGAGGGCGGTTTCCAGATGGCGGTCGTCGTCGACGAGTACGGCGGCACCTCCGGCATCGTCACGCTCGAGGACGTCGTCGAGGAGATCGTGGGCGAGGTGGCCGACGAGCACGACCGCACCCGACCGAGCGGCCGGGCCCTCGTCGACGGTTCGTGGACCGTGCCGGGGTTGTGGCGCCCCGACGAGGTGCGCGACGCCTTCGACGCCGACGTGCCCGACGGGTCGCGCTACGAGACGATGGGTGGCTTCGTGATGGAGCACCTCGGTCGGCTCCCGGTCGTGGGCGACGAGGTGAGCGTGCCCGGCTGGAGCATCACCGTGGCGGGGATGGACGGCCGCCGGGTCGAGCGGCTGCGGTTCACGCCGGCCTCCCCACCGCAGCCGCAGACCATCCGACCCGACGGCGGGGCCGACGCTGCTGCCGCGGAGGTCGCCCTCATCGAGGGTGAACCGACGGAACCGGATGCCGCGAAGGGCCCTCCGCGGGCGCGGCGAAGGCGACCTGAGGGCCGGTCATGAGCGGGTCATGGGTCTACTTCGTGTCCATCGTGCTGCTCTTCGGCAACGCGTTCTTCGTCGGCAGCGAGTTCGCCGCCATGGCTGTGCGGCGCTCAGCCCTCGAGCCGCTCGCCGATGCCGGGAGCAAGCGGGCCGGCATCTGTCTCGAGGCTCTTGAGCGGCTGGGTTCGATGCTCGCCACGGCCCAGCTCGGCATCACCGTCTGCTCGGTCGGTCTCGGCGCCCTGGCGGAAGAGGCTCTGCACCACCTGCTCGAGCCGGTCTTCCACTCGGCAGGCCTGCCCGACGCCGCCGCTGGGGCAGTCGCTCTCGTGCTGGCGCTGCTCATCGTCAGCTACCTGCACGTCGTCGTCGGCGAGATGATCCCGAAGAACCTGGCACTGGCGGGGCCCGAACGGGTCGCCCTGTTGCTCGTGCCCGCGCTCTACATGACCTCGCGGGCCCTGCGCCCGATCGTGCACGCGATGGAGGTGATCGCCAAGGGCCTGGTGCGCCGCTTCGGCATCGAACCCAAAGACGAGATCACCTCGGCCTTCACCGCCGAGGAGGTCGCCCAGATCGTGGGGGAGTCGCGCCGGGAAGGTCTCATCGAGGAGGAGCGTCACGGCCTGGTGGCCAAGACTCTGGAGTTCAGTGACAAGCTCGCGAGCGACGTGGCGGTGCCGACCTCCGCTCTGACGACCGTCGCCTTCGGGGCCACGCCGAACGACATCGAGAGGCTCGTGGCCAAGCAGGGCTTCTCGCGGTTCCCCGTGCGAGACGACTCGGGTGAGATCGCCGGCTACCTGCACCTGAAGGACATCCTCTACGCCGACGACGACCGGCACGAGCTACCCGTGCCGGCCAAGCGGATCCGGCGGTTGGCCACGGTTCGCGAGGAGGACGAGGTCGAGGACGTGCTCGCCACGATGCAGCTGACCGGTGCCCACCTCGCCCGGGTCATCGACCGTGCGGCCGTCGTGACCGGTGTCGTCTTTCTCGAGGACGTGCTCGAGGAGCTGGTGGGCGAGGTCACCGACACCACCCAGCGCTGAGCGTTGCCCCTGCGGGTCAGCGGCGCCGGTGCGGGTCAGCGGCGCCGGTGCGGGTCAGCGGGGGCGGAGCGCTGCACCGCCCGTGGCCCGGATGCCGTTCGGTGAGCAGGAGGGATCACATCGGGAGGCTGTCGAGGTAGGCCTGCCCGCGAGGAGCGAGCTCGTAGCCGACCTCGTGGCTGATGGTCAGGCCGAGCGCCTTGAGCTTGCGGATGTCGACCTTCATCGGCAGCAGGTCCACGTCGCGCACGGCGGCGAGCTCCTTCGACACGACGTGGGGGTGGTCGCGGATCCACTCGAGGGTCTGGCGGGTCCAGGGGCCGGTCGGCCGGGCGTCGAGGCGCGCGAGCCGGCTGGTGATGTCGGCCAGCTCGACGGCATCCGGCAGACGTTCTCGCAACGCGAGCCGAGGGTCCTCGCCCACCCAGCGCAGCCGGATGCGGTACACCCGCGTTCCGCCGCGGCCACCTCGTGCCGACGGCTTGCGGTCGGTGGGCGCCAAGAGCTTCTGCAGGGCCGACAGGTTCTTCAGCCCGGCCCGGTGGGCGTCGCGCTCGGTCAGCTTCGAGGGGTCCCGAACCTGGGTGACGGCATCGAAGCGTACGACCCCGGCGGGGGTGAGCTGCTCGCCACCCACCTTGACCCGAGGAGCGTCCCACCGGCGGAACGCCTGGCTCACGGCTCCGGTGCGGATGCCCTCGGCGACCGGTTTCGAGATGAGCACCCGCCCATGGTGGCAGAACGGGGCTCAACGGGCGCAGGCCGCTGGTTCACCGACGCCGCCTGCCGGCCAAGCCGCCTGGTGACCCTCGGTGACCCTCGGGCCAAGACCATTGGTGACCAGCGGTGGAAAACGGTGCCCCCGGCAGGATTCGAACCTGCGCTTCCGCCTCCGGAGGGCGGCGCTCTATCCCCTGAGCTACGGGGGCGGCAGCGCACTTTCGTGCGCCCGGTGAGGTTAGCAGCACTGCGTCGTGTTCGCGGAATGCGCCCGGCGAGAGGTCTGCGGCGCCCGTGCGTCTCCAGCGGCTCGCCGTAGACTCGGCGCATGGGGCCCGACCAGCTACGTCAGATCTTCTCTGACGTGGCCGCCCGTGCCGTCCGCGACGGGCTGCTGCCCGACGGGGCGCAGGCAGGCCCACCGGCCGGCCCCCTCTTTCGACCCGTCGACGCGCGCTCGGCCGGCGTCGTGGCCGACTGGGTCTCGCCGGTGGCCCAGCGGTGGGCTCCGCTGCTCGGGCTGGAGCCTCGACGCCTCGCCCGGGTGCTGGCGCAGGGGCTGACCGAGCAGGGCCCGATCGGGGCCGTCGAGGTGACACCGGCAGGCCTGCTGGCCATCACGCTCACCGATCTGAGCCGGGCCGAGGTCATCGACACCGTTCTCGCCGACGACGGATACGGCCTGGGCGCTGACGCGGCGGTCAGCGCTGCCCAGCTGCCGACCAGCACGGGCGATGACGCTCCGCTGCAGCAGGGCGACCCGCTGCGCTTCGTGCAGGAGGCCCACGCCCGGCTGTGCCGGGTGGTGCGCAACGCACAGGCGCTCGGCGTCAGCGCGCGAGCCGTGGGCCCTCGCGACTCGCTGACCCACGTCTCCGAGCGGCGGCTGCAGGTGGCCCTCGCCGACCTGCCCCAGCGGCTCGCGACCGGCGAGGGCAACCGTGCTCAACAGGTACGCGCCCTCACCGACCTCGCGGAGCTGTGCGACGCCAACCGCCATGCCGTGCGCCCGATGCTCGCCGACGCCGACGTCGAGCCTGTGCACGGCGTGCGTCTGGCCCTCGCGCAGGCCGCGGCCCGCGTCTTGCGCAATGGACTCGCCCGTCTGGGCGCCGCGGCCCCGGAGAGGATGTAGCCATGCACGCACACGAGGCCGGCGCGCTTCACGCGGAGGGCTACCGGGGGCCCGCCTGGCTGGCGTCGCCGGTCGATGTCAACGAGCTGGTGCCGTCGCTGTGGGCCACGTCGGTGCGTCGCAGCAGCGACGGAGTCCTCTCGGTGGGAGGGGTGGCCGCCGACACCATCGCTCGCGACTTCGGCACGCCCTGCTACGTCATCGACGAAGACGACTTCCGTTCTCGGGCAAGGGAGTTCAAGCAGACCTACGCCGAGGTCTTCGAGCCCCTGGGTGGCGCCGACGTGTTCTACGCGGGCAAGGCCTTTCTCTGCACCGAGGTGGCCCGCTGGGTGCACCAGGAGGGTCTGCACCTCGACGTCTGCTCGGGCGGCGAGCTCGCCGTCGCGATCAGGGCCGGGCTGCCCGGTGACCGCATCGGCATGCACGGCAACAACAAGAGCGTCGATGAGATCGAGGCGGCGCTACGTCACGGGGTGGCGCGCGTCGTGGTCGACTCGTTCGACGAGATCGAGCGGGTGTCGACCGTGGCCGCTCGGCTCGGGGTGGTCGCCCCCGTGCTGGTGCGTGTGACCGTCGGGGTGGAAGCGCACACCCACGAGTTCATCGCCACGGCGCACGAGGACCAGAAGTTCGGCTTCTCGCTGTCGAGCGGCGACGCCTTCGAGGCGGTTCGCCGCATCGCGGGCCACGAAGGCACCCTGCGGCTGCTCGGGCTGCACAGCCACATCGGCTCCCAGATCTTCGACGTCGCCGGCTTCGAGGTGTCGGCGCGGCGGGTCATCGGTCTGCACACACGAGTCGCGAACGAGCTGGGTCTCGAGCTGCCTGAGCTCGACCTCGGTGGCGGGTTCGGCATCGCCTACACGACCGAGCACGACCCCCTACCGCCGCGGCGGCTCGCGGCGGGGATGGCCGAGATCGTCGAGCGGGAGTGCCGCGCCGAGAACGTGCGGGTGCCGCGCATCTCGGTCGAGCCCGGCCGGGCCATCGCCGGCCCGAGCACGTTCACGCTCTACGAGGTCGGCACGGTCAAGATGGTCGCCCTCGACGGCGGCGCCTCCCGTGCGTACGTCTCGGTCGACGGCGGCATGAGCGACAACGTGCGCACGGCGCTCTACGACGCCAACTACTCGTGCACCGTCGCCGGCCGCGCCTCGCAGGCGCCTCCGATGCTGGCCCGCGTCGTCGGCAAGCACTGCGAGAGCGGAGACATCGTCGTCAAGGACGAGTTCGTGCCCAGCGACGTGCGGCCCGGCGACCTCATTGCCGTACCCGGAACGGGCGCCTACTGCCGCGCCCTGTCGAGCCAGTACAACCACACCCCCCGCCCGCCGGTGGTGGCGGTTCGAGGTGGCGCGGCGCGGGTCATCGTGCGGCGTGAGACCATCGACGACATCATCGCGCTCGACGTCTGACGACGACTTTTTCGTCGACGCTGTCCGGATCGCGGAACAATCACTGTCCACCACCCGGACACACGTCAGGATTCGTTCGTGGTAACTGAAGTCAGCACGCCCCAACCGCTGCGTGTCGCCCTGCTCGGCGCCGGTGTCGTCGGAGGAGCGGTGGCGCGACTTCTCACCGATCACGCCGACGACATGGCCGCTCGCATCGGGGGCCCGCTCGAGATCGTCGGCATCGCGGTTCGCCGCGACGGGCGTGACCGCAGCGGGCTCGGCGTCGACCCCGCACTGTTCACCACCGATGCCGACGAGCTCGTGACGCGGGCCGATGTCGTGGTCGAGGTGATCGGGGGCATCGAACCCGCCCGGTCGCTCATCCTGCGCGCGATGGCGCACGGTGCCTCGGTCGTGACGGCCAACAAGGCGCTGCTCGCCGACGACGGACCCACTCTGTACGCCGCGGCCGCCGAGCACGGCGTCGACCTCTACTACGAGGCGGCCGTGGCCGGCGCCATTCCGCTGCTCCGTCCCCTTCGCGAGTCCCTCGCGGGCGACGAGGTGCGCAAGGTGCTCGGCATCGTCAACGGCACGACGAACTACGTGCTCGACAAGATGGACACCACCGGGGCCGGTTTCGACGACGCGGTGGAGCAGGCGCAGGCCCTGGGCTACGCCGAGGCCGACCCGACGGCCGACGTCGAGGGGTTCGACGCAGCCGCGAAGGCCGCGATCCTGGCGTCGCTCGCGTTCCACACCCGGGTGTCCGGTACCGATGTCTACCGCGAGGGCATCACCGAGGTGACCGCGGCCGACGTCGCGGCCGCCCGCGAGATGAACTGTGTGGTCAAGCTGCTCGCGATCTGTGAGCACACCGACAAGGGTGTGTCGGTGCGGGTGCACCCGGCGATGATCCCCCGGTCACACCCCCTCGCCGGGGTGCGCGAGGCCTTCAACGCCGTCTTCGTCGAGGCGGATGCCGCCGGCCAGCTGATGTTCTACGGCCGCGGCGCCGGTGGCGACCCCACGGCATCCGCAGTGCTCGGCGACGTCGTCGCGGTTGCGCGGCACCGGGTGGGAGGTGGTCTCGGGCCGGGGGAGTCGACCTATGCCGACCTGCCGGTGCTGCCCATGGGTGAGGCGCTGACGCGCTACCACATCAGCCTCGACGTGGAAGACCGCTCCGGGGTGCTGGCGCAGGTCGCGCTCGCCTTCGCCGACCACGACGTCTCGATCGAGACGGTGCGCCAGCAGCTGGTGGCCCAGACTCGTGACTCGAGCGCCCGGGCCAACCTCATCATCGTCACGCACACGGCCAGCGACGCCGCCCTGTCCGGCACCGTGGATCGCCTGCGCACGCTCGACGTCGTGCGCGGGGTCAACTCGGTCATGCGCGTGGAAGGTTCGTGATGGCCCACCAGTGGCGTGGCGTCATCGCCGAGTACGCCGAGCGTCTGCCGATGCTGGTCGGAGCGCCCGTTGTGACGTTGCATGAGGGGGGCACGCCCCTCATCCTCGCCGAGAAGCTGTCGGCGCTCGTCGGCGCAGAGGTCCATCTCAAGTACGAGGGGCTCAACCCCACGTGCTCGTTCAAGGACCGCGGTATGACCGCGGCCATCAGCCTCGCCGCCAAGCGCGGAGCGAAGGCCGTGATCTGCGCGAGCACCGGTAACACGAGCGCGTCTGCGGCGGCCTACGCGACCAAGGCAGGCATGACGTGCGGCGTGCTCGTGCCCGAGGGAAAGATCGCCATGGGCAAGCTGAGCCAGGCGATCGCCCACGGCGCGACCCTGCTGCAGGTCGACGGCAACTTCGACGACTGCCTGACCCTGGCCCGCAAGCTCGCCGAGGCCTACCCGGTCGAGCTCGTCAACTCGGTCAACCCGGCGCGCATCGAGGGCCAGAAGACGGCGAGCTTCGAGGTGGTCGACGCGCTGGGCGACGCCCCCGACATCCACTGTCTCCCCGTCGGCAACGCCGGCAACATCACGGCCTACTGGCGGGGCTACCGCGAGTACTCGAGCGACCCTCACGTCAGCAACCAGCCCGGCCCGGCCACGCAGCTGCCGGTCATGTGGGGTTTCCAGGCGGCAGGGGCCGCGCCCCTGGTGAAGGGCCACCCGATCGACGACCCCGAGACCATCGCGACGGCGATCCGCATCGGCAACCCCGCTTCGTGGGACCAGGCGATCGCCGCCCGCGACGAGTCGGGCGGACGCATCGACGCCGTCACCGACGAGCAGATCCTGGCGGCTCATCGCTACCTCTCGTCGCAGGAGGGGGTGTTCGTCGAGCCCGGCTCGGCGGCCTCTGTGGCGGGGCTGCTCGCGAGTCACGCCGCCGGTCTGGTGCCCGAGGGTGCCCGCATCGTCTGCACCGTCACGGGTCACGGGCTCAAGGACCCCCAGTGGGCGCTGCGCACGGCCGACGGCTCCGAGATCGTGCCCACCCGCGTCTCGGTCGACGCAGTCTCGACCGCTCACGCGCTCGGGCTCGAAGGCTGAGGCGCGTGCAGCACGCCGCGGTGGTGGGTCGTTCGGTGCACGTTCGAGTACCGGCGAGCACGGCCAACCTGGGCCCCGGGTTCGACTCCATCGGGCTGGCCCTCGGGCTGTGGGACGAGTATGTCGCCACGACCTCCGAGGTCCCTGGGCTGCAGATCGAGGTGACGGGGGAGGGCCGCGCTGACGTGCCGACCGACGAGCGTCATCTTGTGGTCGCCACGATGCGGCACACGTGGTCGGCGCTCGGGGTGGCGCCACCTGCCGGGCTTCGGCTCGAGGCCGTCAACGGGGTTCCGCACGGCCGGGGGCTTGGTTCTTCGGCCACGGCCATCGTGGCCGGGGTCATGGCGGCACAAGCGCTTTCGAGCGATCTTGACACGATGGCGGGTGAGCCCGTGGTGGTCGAGCGCGAGGTCACCAACCACCTCGCCAGCGCTCAGGAAGGACACCCCGACAACGCATCGGCAAGCGTCTACGGCGGTCTGACCGTCAGCTGGATGCCGGACGGTACCGGCCTCGACCTCGGGGAGCGCACCGTCACAGCCCGACCTCAGCTGCTAGCGCAGGTCGACGTCGTGGGGTTCGTGCCCGACCGGCAGCTGGCCACCCGCACGGCCCGTGCCGTGCTGCCCGACACCGTGCCGCTGCGGTCGGCAGCGAGCGGAGCCGGTCGCGCCGCGCTGCTCGTGCACGCCCTGACCGCCGACCTGTCCCACCTGCACGCCGCCACACGCGACTGGTTGCATCAGGAGCCGCGCCGCGCCTCCTATCCCGACTCGATGGCGCTCGTCGACGCGCTCCGAGCGCAGGGGTGGGCAGCCTTCGTCTCCGGCGCCGGCCCCACCGTGCTGGTTCTGACCACCACCTCGCAGGCCCACGAGGTGGTGCTTCCCGAGCGGCTCGGCTTCGAGAGCGCAGGTTGGCACCGCATCACACCGGGTGTGGCCCACGTCGGGGCCACGGTCACAGCGCGCTGAGCCGTGGACGGGTCGCGGATGCCGAGTGACCGGTCTGACCGCTGCCGTCGGCTGCCATGCGACGCAGCCGGTGATAGCGTGGGAGCCGCACCGCAGACCGCGTCAGCGCAGGCGGGTGCACCACCCCCACATCGTGACGGCGCTCGCCGTCGCTTGGCGCGTTCCGCCGACGTGGTTCTCACTCGGCCAGAGTCACTGGCCCCAGTCCGGCATCAGGGAGCATCCCGGGCCGCAAACGAGGGGGAAGGATCCTTCGTGTCAGAAACAACTTCGCGCCCGGTCTCCGGCCTGTCGGCCATGAGGCTGGACGAGCTCAAGGGCGTTGCCACGTCGATGGGCATCACCGGTACGGCCAAGATGCGCAAGAGCGACCTCGTCGCGGCCATCAAGGCCCGGCAGTCGGGTGGCGCCACCGCGGCAGTCGCAGCCCCCACCTCTGCCCCCACAGGGTCCTCGACCCCTGCGGTGGCGTCGACGCCTACCGTGACCGCCGCCCCTGCTGTTGAAGCGGCCTCGGGCTCGACCGATGCGCCGTCGGCCCGCGGCAGTCGCCGGGTCAGCCGTGCGGCGGGTGCGGCGGCCACCGCCGCACCGGTGACCGAACGAACATCCACCGGCACGCGTCCGCGCCGGGTCGACGACGCACCAGGCGCCCCCGGCGCCCCCGAAGCCGGCTCCGATCGGACGGCGACCACGTCGGTCACGTCGGCCACCAGCGCGGCCGGCCGGGACAGGAACGGTGCCCGCAGCGACCAGAGCAGGCAGTCGCCCGGGGCCGACCGGCAGACCGGCGGCGACCGCACCAGCGAGACCGGCGACGAGCGCAGAGCACCGACCGGCTCCCAGACCCCCGTTGTCGACGAGCAGGCACCTTCGGTCGACCAGGGTGACGCGGCCGGCGAGGCGCGTCGTCAGCGTCGGCGGGATCGACAGGACGGTGCCGGTCAGCGCGACGAGGGCCAGACGGGTCGGGCCGATCGTCGAGACCGCCAGGAGCGCCAGGCGGAAGCACTACGGGCAGTGCGTGAGACGGCCGGTCGCCAGAGCGACCGTGACGAGGAGCCCGAGGGTTCCGGCGCCGGCGATGTCTCCGACCGTCAGACCAGGTCGGGCCGCCAGGATCGCAGCGACCAGCAGGACCGCACGGACCGGCAGGACCGGCAGGACCGGCAGGACCGGCAGGCGGGCACAGACCGGCAGGACCGCCAGGCGGGCACAGACCGACCAGACGAGGCGGGTCAGCCTGACGACCACCAGCAGGGTCGAGGCAGCCAAGGCAGCCAAGGCGGGCAGCAGAGCCAGCAGGGTCAGCAGGGACAGCAGGGGCGCTACGACGACGACGAGCGCGGCAGCCGCCGCAGCCGCAACCGCCAGCGCAGCCGCGACCGCAAGCGTGGTCGCGGCACGGGCAGCGGCCAGGAGTGGAACGACTCGGAGGAACAGGTCAACGACGACGACGTGCTCGTGCCCGTCGGCGGCATCCTCGACGTGCTCGACAACTACGCGTTCGTGCGCACCTCCGGCTACCTGCCCGGGGCGAACGACGTCTACCTCCCGCTGGGAATGGTCAAGAAGCACAGCCTGCGCAAGGGCGATGCCGTCACCGGCGCCGTCAAGGCGCTGCGCGAGGGTGAGCAGCCGTCCGGCAACGTGGGGCGGCAGAAGTTCAACGCTCTCGTGCGTCTCGACTCGGTTAACGGCGCGACGCCCGAGGAGTCGACCAAACGGGTCGAGTTCCAGACGCTCACTCCGATCTACCCGCAGCAGCGGCTCCGCCTCGAGACCGAGTCGAGCCTCATGACGACCAGGATCATCGACCTGGTCGCCCCGATCGGCAAGGGGCAGCGCGGCCTCATCGTCGCCCCGGCGAAGGCCGGCAAGACGATGATCCTGCAGGCCCTGGCCAACGCGATCACGACCAACAACCCCGAGTGCCACCTCATGGTGGTGCTCATCGACGAGCGGCCCGAAGAGGTCACCGACATGCAGCGCGCGGTCAAGGGCGAGGTCATCTCCTCGACCTTCGACCGTCCTGCCGAAGACCACACGACGGTTGCCGAGCTGGCCATCGAACGCGCCAAGCGGCTCGTCGAGCTCGGTCACGACGTCGTCGTGCTGCTCGACTCGATCACCAAGCTCGGGCGCGCCTACAACCTGGCGGCGCCGGCCAGCGGACGCATCCTCTCCGGCGGCGTCGACTCGGCCGCGCTGTACCCGCCGAAGAAGTTCTTCGGCGCGGCGCGCAACATCGAGAACGGCGGATCGCTCACCATCGTGGCCACGGCCCTGGTGGAGACCGGCTCGAAGATGGACGAGGTGATCTTCGAGGAGTTCAAGGGCACCGGCAACATGGAGCTGCGTCTCAGTCGTGACCTGGCCAACCGTCGGATCTTCCCGGCCGTCGACATCAACAGCTCGGGCACCCGCCGCGAGGAGATCCTGCTCGCGAGCGAGGAGCTGAAGATCATGTGGAAGCTGCGTCGTGTTCTCGCCGCCCTCGACAACCAGCAGGGCATGGAGCTGCTCGTCGACCGGCTGCGCAAGACCCGGACGAACTACGAGTTCCTCACCCAGGTGCAGGCGACCACCAGCAACCGTCTCGACTAGCCGGTCAAGCGCCACGTCCTGCTGAACGCGGTGTTCGTTCTCGAACTCGTTGTTCCAACAGCGCATTCGTCCACGAACGCTGCGTTCAGCCGGCTGGGGAGGCCTGCGAGGGCGGGAATTCGCGGGCGGGATCCCGTGTTTTGATCATCGTGCGCCACCTCTGGCACACTCTTCCTCTGGACCGGTTCACGGACGAGCAGCAGGCGATACGCCGCTGCACCGACTCCGACCCGGCCGAACCACTCTAGGAGACCGCTGTGAAGAACGACCTGCACCCCGCCTACGCGGAGACCATCGTGACCTGCACCTGTGGCAGCACGTTCACCACCCGCAGCACCGAGACGTCGGGCAAGATCTCGGCCGACGTCTGCTCGCAGTGTCACCCCTTCTACACCGGCAAGCAGAAGATCCTCGACACCGGTGGCCGCGTGGCCCGGTTCAACGCCCGCTACGGCAAGAAGGACGCCAAGTAGGTCTCCCGCACGCCGGCTCCCACGACTTCGGTCGTCGGGGGCCGGCGTTGCTCGTTCCCGGGCCGAACCAGCCCGATCCCGTCCGTCAGCGGCCTGCGCCGAAGCGCGCAGACCAGACCTCGACCCAGACCTCGAACAGACCGCGACCAGACCGCGACCAGACCGCGACCAGACCTCGACCCAGGAGTAGGAGAGCTCATGCTCGATTCCGTGCAGTCGATCCTCGATGAGTACGCCGACCTCGAGCTGCGCCTGGCCGACCCCGAGATCCACACCGACCAGAACGCCGTGCGCACCCTCAACAAGCGGTACGCCGCCCTGGCCCCGACGGTGGCAGCGGCCCGGGCCTGGCGATCGGCCAGTGACGACCTCGACACGGCCCGCGAGCTGGCTGCCGACGACGACGGGTTTGCGGCCGAGGTGCCCGGCCTCGAGGCGGCCCACGCGGAGGCGGAGGAACATCTTCGCCGGATGCTGATCCCGCGCGACCCCGACGACGACCGCGACATCATCCTCGAGGTCAAGGCGGGGGAGGGCGGCGAGGAGTCGGCCCTGTTCGCCGGAGACCTGCTGCGGATGTACCTGCGCTACGCCGAGAGCCGCGGCTGGAGGACGGTCGTCGAGGAGGCCACCGAGAGCGACCTCGGCGGCTACAAGGACGTGCGTGTCTCGGTGCGGGCCAAGGGCACGCCCGGGCCGGGGGAGGGCCCGTGGGCGCGCCTCAAGTACGAGGGCGGGGTGCACCGGGTGCAGCGGGTTCCGGTCACCGAGAGCCAGGGTCGCATCCACACCTCTGCTGCCGGGGTGCTGGTCATGCCCGAGGCCGAAGAGGTCGAGGTGACGATCGACCCACACGACCTGCGTATTGACGTCTACCGCAGCTCGGGCCCCGGCGGGCAGAGCGTCAACACCACCGACTCCGCGGTGCGCATCACCCACGTGCCGTCGGGGCTCGTGGTCTCGTGTCAGAACGAGAAGTCGCAGCTGCAGAACAAGGAGGCGGCGATGCGGGTGCTGCGAGCCCGCCTGCACCAGCTCGCGCAGGACGAGGCGAACGCCGAGGCCTCGGCCGTGCGACGGTCGCAGGTGCGCACCGTCGACCGCAGCGAACGGATCCGCACCTACAACTTCGCCGAGAACCGCATCAGCGACCACCGAACGGGTTTCAAGGCCTACAACCTCGACACGGTGCTCGGTGGTGAGCTCGACGCCGTGGTGCAGTCGGCGATCGACGCCGACGAGGCCGCGCAGCTCGCCGCCCTCGCCGACGGGCCGGCGTGACCGGAGCGACCGACCTGGCCACCGGCGTCCGGGCCGCGGTCGAGCGGTTGACGCGGGCCGGCATCCGATCGGCTGAGGTCGACGCGGTCGAGCTCGCTGCCCACACCCTGGGGGTCGAGGCCGCCGAGCTGCGCCGCCTGATGGTGCTCGGCGGCCGCACGCTGCCCGAGTCGTTCGCTGCGCTCGTCGACGACCGTGCCAGGCGGATCCCTCTGCAGCACCTCACCGGCCGGGCCTACTTCCGCTACCTCACGCTCGCGGTGGGCCCCGGTGTGTTCGTCCCGCGGCCCGAGACCGAGGTGCTCGTCGACCTCGCCCTCGCCGAGATCGACCACCTGATCTCGGCGAACGACGCGTTCGAGGTTGAACGCGGTGGTCTACCCCGTCGTTCGACCTCGAACGAGTCGTTCGCGGGTAAGGGTGGGGCGTCGGTGCGGGTGGTCGACCTGTGCTCGGGCTCGGGAGCCATCGCGCTCGCGATCAAGGCGGAGCGGCCGGATGCCGTCGTGCGCGGTGTCGAAGTCTCCGCGGAGGCGTGTGCGTGGGCGGTGTCGAACCGCGACCGGCTCGGCCTCGACGTCGAGATCGTGCACGGCGACGCGACGAAGCCGTGCCTGCTCGACTGGGCCGGGATGGTCGACGTCGTGACCGTCAACCCGCCCTACATCCCGCTCGGCGCGGTGCCGAACGACCCCGAGGTGCGCGACCACGACCCGCAGATCGCCCTCTACGGCGGCAGCGACGACGGGCTGGCCATCCCGCTGCAGACCGTCGCGGTGGCGGTCGGGCTGTTGCGGGCGGGTGGCCTGCTGCTCGTCGAGCACGCCGACGTGCAGGGCGAGAGCCTGCCCCGGCGAATGCGCCAGTCGGGCGCCTGGTCTGCGGTCGCCGACCACGACGACCTCACCGGACGGCCACGGGTGACCTCGGCCCGTCGGGCAGACACCCCAACGCCCTGACGGCAGCCGGCGAGAAGTGGCCTTTCGCCGGTGCTACCGCAGCGTCGAAGTAGGCTCGCCCCCGTGACCGAACGCTACGACTGCTCCGACCCCGACGAGCGAGTGAAGGGCGTCGATGCCGCAGCGTCGGCCGTTCGCCGCGGAGACCTCGTCGTGCTGCCCACCGACACGGTCTACGGGATCGGCTGCGATGCCTTCGACGCGGGGGCGGTCGCTTCGGTACTCGCCGCGAAGGGCCGTGGCCGCGACATGCCGCCTCCGGTGCTCATCCCGACGGCGCGCACGGCACAGGGCCTGGCCACCCAGGTGCCCGACTACGCGCAGACCCTGATGGAGCGGTTCTGGCCCGGGCCGCTGACCCTCGTGCTCAGGGCGCAGACCTCCCTGCACTGGGACCTCGGCGACACCAACGGCACCGTGGCGCTTCGGGTACCGGCCAACGAGGTGGCGCTCGAGCTGCTCGGCGAGATCGGGCCGATGGCGGTGACAAGCGCCAACACGACCGGCGACCCCGCATCGCGCACGGTCGACGACGCCCTCGCGATGCTGGGGGAGTCGGTGGCGGTCTACCTCGACGCCGGGCCGTCCTCCGACGGCGAGGCCTCCACGATCATCGACTGCACCGGGGAGTCGCCGGTCACCTTGCGCCTCGGTGCCATCGCGCAGGAGGTCATCGAGGCTGCGCTCCTCGAGGCAGAAGAGGCCCGCGAGGCCGAAGCGGCGGCGGCGGCGGCCGACGACGAGGACCACGCCGACACCGACGACGCCGACACCGACACCGGCGACGGCGACACCGGCGACGGCGACACCGGCGACGGCGACCAGACCGACGACGAGAACCACGCCGACCCCGACGAGGTCATCGACGATGCTGCTCACGATGCCCCTGATGATGCCCCTGAGGCCGCCCACGAGGGTGTCGCACAGGCTGGGCCGGAGGCGGCCGAGGCCGAGCCTGACGATGCGCAGCCACCGCTCGACGACCCCGTCGAGAACGCTGAGCCGGTGGTGGCTGAGGTCGGGTCTGATGACGCCGCGCCAGCGCGGCCGAGCGGGGCGGCATCCGGGCCGGCGCAGGTCAGCGAGCCTGAACGACCACCGAGCCAGTCGGACTAGAGTTGGCCTGCTCCCGGCCCACCCCTCGAGGTTCCCCCACCCTTCCGCGACCACCCGGAGATCTCTCATGGTGCACGACCAGACCTTCTACGGCTCAGACTTCGACGCCCTGAACGCGTTCGACCCAGACATCGCCGACGTGCTGCTCTCCGAGCTGGGGCGCATCCGCAGCGGGCTGCAGCTGATCGCGAGCGAGAACCTCAGCAGCCCGGCCGTGCTCACGGCGCTCGGCTCGACGCTGTCGAACAAGTACGCCGAGGGCTACCCCGGCCGGCGCTACTACGGCGGCTGCAGCGAGGTCGACAAGGCCGAGACCCTGGCGATCGACCGGGCCAAGGAGCTCTTCGGCGCCGAGCACGCCAACGTGCAGGCACACTCGGGAGCGAGCGCCAACCAGGCGGTCTACGGCGCCTTCATGAAGCCGGGCGAGAAGATCCTCGCGATGAGCCTGCCGATGGGCGGCCACCTGACGCACGGCACCAAGGTCTCCTTCTCGGGCAAGTGGTTCGACGCCGTGCACTACGGCGTGGTCAAGGAGACCGAGAACATCGACTACGACGAGGTCGAGGCCCTGGCGCGGGAGCACCGGCCCAAGGTGATCTGTGCGGGTGGCTCGGCCATCCCGCGGCTCATCGACTTCGAGCGCTTCCGCGCCATCGCCGACGAGGTGGGCGCCATCTTCTGGGTCGACGCGGCGCACTTCATCGGGTTGGTGGCCGGCAAGGCGATCCCCTCGCCCGTGCCCCACGCCGATGTGGTCACCTTCACCACCCACAAGGTGCTGCGGGGCCCGCGCTCCGGCGCGCTGGTCTGCAAGCAGGAGCACGCCGCGGCACTCGACAAGGCGATCTTCCCGATGATGCAGGGCGGTCCGCAGATGCACACGATCGCGGCCAAGGCGGTCAACTTCAAGGAGGCGATGACCCCCGAGTACGCCCAGTACGCCAAGGACGTCATCGCCAACAGCCAGCAGCTCGCGGCCAGCCTGCTCGAGCTGGGTATCCGGCCGACCACCGGGGGCACCGACACCCACCTCGCGCTGCTCGACCTGCAGGGCATCGGCGTGACCGGCCGCGACGCCGAGGCCCGCGCCGACGCCGCCGGCATCGTGCTCAACAAGAACGCCATCCCGTTCGACCCGCAGAAGGCCAACATCGCCTCCGGCATCCGGGTCGGTACCCCGTCGGTGACGACGCAGGGGATGGGCATCGAGCAGATGAAGACGATCGCCTCCCTCATCCACCGCGCCGTCACCGAGGGCGACGCCGACCCTGACCACCCGGTCAGCCAGGAGGTCCGGGCCGGTGTGACCGAGCTGGTTGACCGCTTCCCGGCCTACCCCCGCTGATCGCCCGCCCGTGCCCATCTCCGCGTCGAGGCCGGATGCCGCTGGGCCGGCCCGGCGGCATCCGGCCAGCAGCGCCCGTGCGACCGTGCGCGCGACGCTGGCTGCGGGTGTTCGGGTCGGGGCCTGAGTGCACGAGTACGTACTGGTTCTCATCGTGGCGGCTGTGGTCACCTACATCGTCACGCCGTTGGTGCGCAGCTTTGCCGTGGCGACCGGAGCCTTCACGGCGGTTCGCGAGCGCGACGTGCACACCACCCCCATCCCGCGCCTGGGGGGAGTGGGCATCTACCTCGGCTTCGTCGCCGCCGCGCTGGTGGCCCGCTCGCTGCCCTACCTCGGCACGCTGTTCTCCACCAAGCAGATCCTCGGGGTGGTGGCGGCCGGCGGGGTCGTCTGCCTCGTCGGGGCCTTCGACGACATCCGCGAGCTCGACTGGCTGACCAAGCTGGCCGGGCAGATGCTGGCTGCCGGGCTGATGGCCTACACCGGGGTGCAGCTGCTGTCGTTGCCGATCTTCGGCACCACGTTTCTCCCGACGCCGCTGCTCGTGCTGCTCACGGTGCTCGTAGTGATCGCCTCGACCAACGCCGTCAACTTCATCGACGGCCTTGACGGGCTCGCCGCCGGGGTCGTCGGCATCGCCGCGCTCGCTTTCTTCATCTACGGCTACATCGTCTCGCGATCGTTCGTGCCGGCGAACGTGTTCTCGACGGCGACCTTCATCTCGGCGGCGCTGGTCGGATGCTGCGCGGGGTTTCTGCCGCACAACTTCCACCCCGCCCGCCTGTTCATGGGTGACTCGGGGGCGCTGACGCTCGGGCTGTTGCTCTCGGCCGCGACGATCACGCTGACGGGCAACGTCAACCCCGGTTCTGACGTCAGCGCCAACCAGGTGACCGCCGCGTTCCTGCCCGTCATCGTGCCGTTGGCGGTGATGCTGCTGCCATTGGTCGACATGGCCCTGGCCGTGGTGCGTCGTACCCTCAAGGGGCAGAAACCGTGGCAGCCCGACGCCTTGCACCTGCACCACCGCATGCTGAAGTTCGGCCATACCCACCGGCGGGCGGTGCTCATCCTCTACCTGTGGGCGGCCATCGTGGCCCTGGGCTCGGTCTCGTTCGTGATCTGGGACGGCTGGTGGCCGCTCGTGGTGGTGCTCGCTGCGGCGGTCGTCGGTGCCGGCCTGACCGTCCTGCTGCCGAGGTGGAGGGCCTCCGAACGCTTGTGATAGGATTCACAAGCACCTGAAGGGAGTCTGGGAACCGGAGTCCACCGGCAGCCGATCCTTTTGCACCGCAAGCACATCCAGCCCGAGCACAACGCCGACCGACGCAGCCAGGCAGGTTTTCTTGAGCGACATCACGGCCCCGAAGGCATCATCTGCTGACGCCTTCGCGCAGCTGCTGCGCGGCTCGCTGGTGCCAACCACCGCGGCAGCCCTCGTCTGCGTCGTGGTCGCTCTCTTCTCGAGCGGGAAGGCCGCCTACTCTGCCGCCTTCGGAGCCGCACTGGTCATCTTCTTCTTCAGCGCCACCCTGATCGTGATGAAGCGCACCGCCGACCTGGCCCCCACGACGGTCATGATGATCGTGATGGCCACCTACACCTTCAAGGTGGTCGTCCTCGGTGTCGCCATGTTCGCCCTGCGAGACGCGAGCTGGGTGTCGGGATACGCCGTCGGTGTGTCGATCACGGTGTGTGCGCTCGTGTGGCTCTTCTTCGAGATGCGGGCCTACAAGCGGCTACGCATCTTCGTCTACGACGTCGATACTGCCAACAGTGGCAACACCGCCGACAGCGGTATCGCCGGTATCGCCGGCACTGACGCCGCTGCCCTCACGACCGACCCCTCGAAGGAGCCGCGCCGTGATCCCTGAGACCGGAGAGCACCATGGCCGAGGCCACCGAACCGACACCGTCCCCTCGTCCCGACGAGCCGTCGGAGGCAGAGAAGCTGCGGCGGTTCAACACCAGCGAGCAGGACTCCGCCTGGCGGGCCATCGCCTACCTGCTGAGCGGTCCGCTGATCTACGGCGGCCTCGGAGCCCTCGCCGACCACTGGCTCGGAACGTCCTGGCTGGTGGGGGTGGGCATCGTCGGAGGCATGGCGTTGTCGCTCTACCTGATCTGGTTCCGGTACGGTACGCACTGAACTCGGTGGTCGCCGGGGTGCCGCTTCGCCTCTGCGTCATCTCGACCGTCGGCAGCGTCGAGCCACTGCCGCACACGTTGCCCACCGACAGCAGCAACAGCACGCCCCGTGACACCAGTACTGCCCAGCGCCTTCGAAGGAGTTACCTGTGAGCATCGTGGCCACTGCGGTCGGTGCCGTGAGCGCCGACTTCACCCCCCCGGGCGTGGAGGAGTTCTGGCAGCCGCTCTTCGGCACCGACGGGGCCTGGGCCATCACCCGGCCGATTCTGCTCAGCGTGCTCTCGGTCGCCCTGATCAGCTGGTGGCTGCTCGCCACCACGAAGAAGAAGGCCGTCGTGCCGAGCAAGGGCCAGATGGGCACCGAGGCGGTCTACGGCCTCGTGCGCAACGGGGTCGCGAAAGACCTGATCGGCAGCAAGGAGTTCATGCGGTTCGTACCGCTGCTCTTCACGATGTTCGTGCTGATCCTCACGAACAACCTGTTCGGTGTCGTGCCGCCGATGAGCTACCCGACGATGGGGCGCATCGGCTTCCCGGTGGCGCTGGCCCTGATCGTCTGGATCGTCTTCCACGTCGTCGGCATGCGCAAGCACGGCTTCTTCGGCTACTGGGCCTCGCTCGTGCCGAGCGGTCTGCCCAAGGCCATGGTGCCGTTCATCTTCGTCCTCGAGCTGATCACCGACCTGTTCACGCGGCCGGTCACCTTGGCCCTGCGACTCTTCGGCAACATGTTCGCCGGCCACATCCTGCTCGTGCTGTTCGTCACCGGTGGCTGGTACATGCTAACCAACGGCGGCATCCTCGTGGTCGCCGGTGGCGTCACCTGGGTCTTCGCCATCATCATGTTCCTCTTCGAGATCCTCGTGGAGTTCCTCCAGGCCTACGTCTTCACGCTCCTGGCGGCTCTCTACATCGCCGGTGCGGTGGCCGACGAGCACTGAACCGACCCACTGCGTCCGTCAGCAGCACCCGGGCGCACCCGACGTTCCACCAGCAGCACTCACGTTGAACCCATCGCTTGAACCCCAGCCCCGCTGACAACCCGTCTGCGGGACCGACCAGAAGGAAATGGACACATCATGACTGGCAACATCGCCATCCTCGGTTACGGCCTGTCCGCCATCGGCCCCGGCATCGGTGTCGGCCTCATCTTCGCCGCCTACATCAACGGCGTCGCCCGTCAGCCCGAGGCCCGCGGCATGCTCCAGCCGATCGCCTTCCTCGGCATGGCCATCACCGAGGCGCTCGCCATCTTCGGTATCGCGCTCGCCTTCGTCTTCAAGGCCGGCTGAAGCCCGCTCGGGCGATCGACCTCCACCCGCATCTCTTTCAGGAGACCCGCATGCACGCAGTGCTCGTGACCGCCGAGGGCGGCGACGAAGGATTCTGGGCCACCGCGGCCCCGATCATTCCGCACCCGCTCGAGTTCTTCTTCGGGCTGGCGACCTTTGCGATCCTCTACTACGTCGTGGCCAAGAAGGTCGTGCCGCGGCTGGAGCAGATCTACGCTGACCGCACCGCGGCCATCGAGGGCGGCATGAACAAGGCCGAGGAGGCCCAGGCCCAGGCCCAGGCCGCCCTCGAGCAGTACCAGGCCCAGCTCAGCGACGCCCGAGCGGAGGCGTCGCGCATCCGCGAGGACGCCAAGGCCCAGGGCAGCGCGATCATCGCCGAGATGCGAGAGCAAGCCGCCTCCGAAGCCAGCCGGATCACCGAGACCGCCAAGAAGCAGATCGATGCCGAGCGCCAGCAGGCGGTCGTGTCGCTGCGTCATGACGTCGGGCGCATCTCCACCGAGCTGGCCAGCCGCATCGTCGGCGAGTCGCTCGAGGACGAGACCCGCCAGAAGGGCATCGTCGAGCGGTTCCTGGCCGAGCTCGAGGCGGGCGAGGTCGTGCGCGAGAAGGTGGGCACCGCGCCCACCACGGGTGAGGGCGGCGACGCCTGATGCAGGGTTCCTCACGGGCCGCGGCGACTCAGAGCCGCGAGGCCTTCACGGCCGCTCTGACCGCGGGCGTCGACCTGCCCCGGCTGGCCGGCGAGCTGTTCTCGGTGGTGACGCTGCTCGACTCGAACTCTCACCTGCGTCGCGCCGTGGCCGACCCGGCCCGCGAGGAGAGCGACAAGGTGGCGCTGACGCAACGGCTCTTCGCGGGCAAGGTCAGCGACGCCGCGCTCACCGTGCTCGGGGGTGTCATCGGTCAGCGCTGGAGCACCGACCGTGACCTCACCGACAGCCTCGAGTCGTACGCCGTCGAGACCGTCGTCGCAGCGGCCGAGAGCAACGAGCGGGTCGACCGGGTCGAGGACGAGCTCTTCCGGTTCGAGCGCATCGTCGCGGCCGACCCTGGCCTGTCCGCCGCTCTCGGAGACACGGCGGTGCCCGCCGACAAGCGGCTGGCCCTCGTCGACGACCTGCTGCGCGACAAGGTGGCCGACGAGACCGCGCTGCTGGTCCGCCAGGCCGTGTCGGCTCCTCGCGGTCGGCGGTTCGGCCGCGTCGTCGAGGGGTTCCTCGACGCCGCTTCGCGTCGCCGTGACCAGCAGACCGCGACGGTCACCTCCGCCGTCACCCTCACCGACGGAGACCGGGAGCGTCTCGTCTCGGGTCTCTCCGCTCTCTACGGCGGCAAGGTCCACCTCAACACCCTCATCGACCCCCGAGTTCTCGGCGGGGTGAAGGTCGAGATCGGTGACGAGGTCATCGACGGCACCGTGATCCGCAAGCTCGACGGCGCCCGCCGTGCCATGGGCGCCTGAGCACCACTCCATCAGCTGTGAACAACCACCGACCCGCCAAGCCGGGTCATACCGAGGAGAAGATCTGACATGACGGAGCTTTCGATCCGTCCGGAGGAGATCCGCGACGCCCTGGACTCGTTCGTCCAGTCCTACGAGCCCGGTGCGGCCTCGCGCGAAGAGGTCGGCCACGTCATCGACGCCGGTGACGGCATCGCTCACGTCGAGGGCCTTCCTTCGGCCATGACCAACGAGCTGCTGCAGTTCGAGGACGGCACGCTGGGACTCGCGCTCAACCTCGACGTGCACGACATCGGCGTCGTCGTGCTCGGCGACTTCTCCGGTATCGAGGAGGGCCAGCCGGTCAAGCGCACCGGCGAGGTGCTCTCGGTGCCCGTCGGCGACGCGTTCCTCGGCCGAGTGGTCGACCCGCTCGGCAACCCGATCGACGGACTCGGCGAGATCAAGACCACCGAGCGACGTGCGCTCGAGCTGCAGGCCCCGAACGTCATGCAGCGCAAGTCGGTGCACGAGCCGCTCCAGACCGGAATCAAGGCCGTCGACGCCATGACCCCGATCGGGCGCGGTCAGCGTCAGCTCATCATCGGTGACCGTCAGACCGGCAAGACCACGGTCGCGATCGACACGATCATCAACCAGAAGCGCAACTGGGAGTCGGGCGACGAGGACCAGCAGGTGCGCTGCATCTACGTCGCCATCGGCCAGAAGGGCTCGACCATCGCGTCGGTGCGCGGCACGCTGGAGGAGTCGGGCGCGCTCGAGTACACGACGATCGTCGCCGCCCCGGCCTCTGACTCCGCCGGCTTCAAGTACCTCGCCCCCTACACCGGCTCGGCCATCGGCCAGCACTGGATGTACCAGGGCAAGCACGTGCTCATCGTGTTCGACGACCTGAGCAAGCAGGCCGAGGCCTATCGCGCTGTGTCGCTGCTGCTGCGTCGCCCGCCGGGCCGCGAGGCCTACCCCGGTGACGTGTTCTACCTGCACAGCCGCCTTCTCGAGCGCTGCGCCAAGCTGTCTGACGACCTCGGTCACGGCTCGATGACCGGCCTGCCCGTCATCGAGACCAAGGCCGGTGACGTCTCGGCGTACATCCCGACCAACGTCATCTCGATCACCGACGGTCAGATCTACCTGCAGGCCGACCTGTTCAACGCCAACGTCCGGCCCGCGATCGACGTGGGTGTGTCGGTCTCCCGTGTCGGCGGCGCGGCCCAGATCAAGGCCATGAAGTCGGTGGCCGGCCAGCTGCGTCTCGACCTGGCCCAGTTCCGCGCCATGGAGGCGTTCGCCATGTTCGCCTCCGACCTCGACCCGGCCTCCCGGGCCCAGCTCGCCCGTGGCGCGCGTCTGGTCGAGCTGCTCAAGCAGCCGCAGAGCAACCCCTACCCGGTCGAGGAGCAGGTCGTCTCGATCTGGGCCGGCACCGCCGGCAAGCTCGATGAGGTCGCTGTCGAAGACGTGCGCACCTTCGAGTCGGAGCTGCTCGACACGCTTCGGCGTGACGGCAGCATCCTGGCGACGATCCGTGAGACGAAGAAGCTCGACGACGACACGATCAACGCGCTCGACAAGGTCATCGCCGACGTCAAGGAGTACTTCCGTGGCACCGGGCGTGACGGCCTGCAGGCCGGCACCGAAGGGGTCGAAGAGCTCGACGACGACGCCATCAACCAGGCGAAGATCGTCAAGAACAAGTAGCTCCCGCCCGGATGCCGCTGGGCTGAGCGCGAACCCGCCCAGCGGCATCCGGCAGGGCTGAGGTTGACCCCGACCGCCAGCAGACCAGCTCGAACGAACGACATCTCGAACAGCATCCCCGAACAACGGCACGACCCAGACACTCAGACACAGAGAGGCGGAGCACATGGGAGCGCAGATGCGGATCTACCGCCAGCGCATCAAGTCCGTCAGCTCCATCAAGAAGATCACCAACGCGATGGAGCTGATCGCGGCCGCCCGTGTCGTCAAGGCGCGCCAGCGGGCCACTGAGGCCATGCCCTACACGACCGCCCTGACCCGTGCGGTGAGTGCGGTGGCGAGCAACACCAACGAGGACCACCCGCTCACCACCTCGAGCTCTGACGCCAAGCGAGCCGGCGTCGTGATCATCGCGGCCGACCGCGGACTCGCCGGTGCCTACTCCGTCTCGGCCATCAAGCGGGCCGTCGAGCTGATGAACCACCTGCAGGGTGAGGGCATGGAGGTGGTGCCCTACCTCGTGGGTCGCAAGGCGGTCGCCTACTTCAAGTTCCGCAAGCGCGAGTATGCGCAGGAGTGGACCGGCTTCTCCGACGCCCCGACCTTCGAGAACGCCAAGGAGATCGCCGACCGCATCACCGCCGACTTCCTCAAGGACTGGGACGAGGGCGGTCACGACGAGATCCATGTCGTCTTCACCCGGTTCCGCTCGATGGTCCGTCAAGACCCCCACGTGCTGCGCCTGCTGCCCCTCGAGGTCGTCGACGCGAGCGACGAGGGCGAGGAGGGGCTCGACCTCAGCGTGAACCAGTACGAGAAGGGCGAGATTCCGCCCGAGTACGACTTCGAGCCCGGTGCGGCCGAGGTGCTCGACCAGCTGCTGCCGAAGTACGTCCGCAACCGCATCTACACCGCCCTGCTCAGCTCATCGGCATCCGAGCTGGCTGCCCGGCAGCGGGCGATGAAGTCGGCTACCGACAACGCGGGAGACCTCATCAAGCGCTACGAGCGTCTCGCCAACCAGGCCCGTCAGGCCGGCATCACCCAAGAGATCAGTGAAATCGTGGGCGGCGCAGACGCCCTCGCCGACGCCAAGAAGTAACGCCCACAGGTAAGGAAGCGTGAACACACCATGACCGCAACGCTCAGCGACAACGCGGTGTCGTCCGAACAGGGCGGCGTCGGGCGCATCTCGCGCATCATCGGCCCGGTCGTCGACGTCGAGTTCCCCGGCGACGCGATGCCCCAGCAGTACAACCTGCTCACCACCGAGGTCACCCTTCTCGGCGAGACGAAGAACATCAACCTCGAGGTCGCCCAGCACATCGGCGACAACATGGTGAGGGCCATCTCGCTCCAGCCGACCGACGGTCTGGTGCGCGGCTCTGCCGTTCAGGACACCGGCGGCCCGATCACCGTGCCCGTGGGGGATGTGACCCTCGGCAAGGTCTTCAACGCCACCGGTGTCGTCATGAACCTGGCCGAGGGCGAGACCTTCGAGGTCAAGGAGCGGTGGGGCATCCACCGCAAGGCGCCGGCCTTCGACCAGCTCGAGAGCAAGACCACGATGTTCGAGACGGGCATCAAGGTCATCGACCTGATGACCCCCTACGTGCAGGGCGGCAAGATCGGCCTGTTCGGTGGCGCCGGTGTGGGCAAGACCGTGCTCATCCAGGAGATGATCGCCCGCGTGGCCCGCGACCACGGTGGTGTGTCGGTGTTCGCCGGTGTGGGTGAACGCACCCGTGAGGGCAACGACCTCATGGTCGAGATGGAGGAGGCCGGGGTTCTCGGTCAGACCGCCCTCGTCTTCGGCCAGATGGACGAGCCGCCGGGCACGCGTCTTCGCGTCGCGCTGTCGGCCCTGACGATGGCCGAGTACTTCCGTGACGTGCAGGGGCAGGACGTGTTGTTGTTCATCGACAACATCTTCCGCTTCACGCAGGCCGGTTCGGAGGTCTCCACCCTGCTCGGCCGCATGCCGTCCGCGGTGGGCTACCAGCCCACCCTCGCTGACGAGATGGGCACGCTCCAGGAGCGGATCACCTCCACGCGTGGTCACTCGATCACCTCGATGCAGGCGATCTACGTGCCGGCCGACGACTACACCGACCCGGCGCCGGCCACGACCTTCGCCCACCTCGACGCGACCACCGAGCTCTCGCGTGACATCGCCTCGATGGGGATCTACCCGGCCGTCGACCCGCTCAGCTCGACCTCGCGCATCCTCGACCCGCGCTACATCGCGGCCGACCACTACAACACCGCGGTGCGCATCAAGTCGATCCTGCAGCGCAACAAGGAGCTGCAGGACATCATCGCGATCCTCGGCATCGACGAGCTGTCCGAAGAGGACAAGATCCTCGTCAACCGCGCCCGGCGCATCCAGCGCTTCCTGTCGCAGAACACCTACGTCGCGAAGCAGTTCACCGGTCTCGAGGGGTCGACCGTGTCACTGGCCGACTCGATCGAGGGCTTCACGAAGATCGCCGACGGTGAGTACGACCACGTCGCCGAGCAGGCCTTCTACATGTGCGGTGGGCTCGACGACGTCGAGCGCCAGTGGGCCGACATCCAGAAGAACCTCTGACCACGTGTGACTGACCTCCCTGGCCCACCAGGGAGGTCGTGCATGAAGCCGGCGCCGGTGCCCCCGAGGGGCACCGGCGCCGTTCGTCGTTGCGGGCCGATGGCCCGGCAGGGGTGGCCCGGCACCGGGGTCCGCTCTGTGTGACGACCGTCGCGACGGGGCATTACCTGAGCGGATGCGGTGTTGTACGAGGCACAGGAAACATCCAGATCAGCCCGAGTCGGGTCGCTCGACCCCAAGGAGAGAAATCATCGTGACCATCCCCAGCAACAGTTCCGACCGCCACCAGGTCGTGGTCATCGGATCGGGGTTCGGCGGGCTCTTCAGCACCCAGAAGCTGAAGCGGGCGGACGTCGACGTCACCCTCATCGCGAAGACCACCCACCACCTGTTCCAGCCGCTGCTCTACCAGCTGGCGACCGGCATCCTGTCCGAGGGCGAGATCGCTCCCGCTACCCGTGAGGTGCTGCACGCCCAGCGCAACGCCACCGTGCTGTTGGGCGACGTGACCGCCATCGACCTGGCGGGCAAGACCGTAACCCACCGCAGCGTGGGCGGCGAGAGCGTCACCCGCTACGACTCGCTGATCGTGTCTGCCGGGGCGGGCCAGTCGTACTTCGGCAACGACGAGTTCGCCCGACACGCACCCGGGATGAAGTCGATCGACGACGCGCTCGAGCTGCGTGGGCGAATCTTCGGCTCCTTCGAGCTGGCCGAGCTCGCCACGAACCCCGACGAGATCGAACGACTCATGACGTTCGTCGTCGTCGGCGCCGGGCCCACCGGAGTCGAGATGGCGGGCCAGATCGCCGAGCTCGCGCACCGCACCCTCAGGCGCGACTTCCGGCGCATCGACCCCAAGAACGCCCGAGTGATCCTGCTCGACTTCGCGCCGGCGGTGCTCGGCTCGTTCGGTGAGAAGCTGGGGGAGCGGGCGCAGAACCGGCTCGAGAAGATGGGCGTGGAGGTGCGTCTCGGGGCCAAGGTGGTCGGGGTCGACGCGACCGGCATCGACGTGCAGCACCACGACGGCAGCCAGGAACGCATCGAGTCGGTGTGCAAGGTGTGGGCTGCCGGTGTGAGCGCCTCGCCGCTCGGCCGGATGCTGGCCGAGCAGTCCGGAGCCGGGCTCGACCGCGCCGGACGGGTCGAGGTGAACGACGACCTGACCCTCCCTGGCCATCCGGAGGTGTTCGTGGTGGGCGACATGATGGCGTTGAAACAGCTGCCCGGCGTCGCGCAGGTGGCGATCCAGGGCGGTCGTTACGCGGCCGAGCAGATCATCCGACGGCTGACCGGGCGCGAGCCGAAGGGCGCCTTCGAGTACTTCGACAAGGGCTCGATGGCCACCATCTCTCGTTTCTCGGCTGTGGCATCGGTGGGCAAGGCGCAGTTCAGCGGCTTCCTCGCCTGGGTGATGTGGCTCGCGGTTCACCTCGTCTACATCATCGGGTTCAAGCACCGGATCACGACGTTGCTGCACTGGGCCATCAGCTTCCTCGGCCGAGGTAGAGCTGAACGGGTGGTCACGGAGCAGCAGGTGTTCGCCCGTACTGCCATCGAAGACCTCGGTGACGAGTTCAACCCCGAGCTCCCGGGTATCGCGGCCGACCGCCAGCCCGAGCTCGTCACGGCTCACCAGCGCAACTGATCGCAGGCAGCGGCTCCGGGCGGCATGACGACTCCTCTTGTCGTGAAGGAGGATTCGAGGGGTAATGCGCGAACCGTGAAGGTCTGCCTCAGGGCCGCTCGCCGGCCGTCCTGAGCATGCCGCTGGAGGCACTAAACTCAGGACCACCACCCCACGATCCGGAGGAACACGTGAGTTCGCTCAAGGTTGAGATGGTCGCCGCCGACCGCAAGGTCTGGGAAGGCGAAGCCAAGTTCGTTCGCGCCCGGTCGATCGCTGGTGAGCTCGGCATCATGCCCGGGCACTCGCCGTTGCTGGGCATCCTCGTCGAGGGCGAGGTGACGATCGAGTCGGTCGACGGTCAGCGCCAGACGGTCACGGTCGACGGAGGGTTCCTCTCCGTCGACTCCGACGTGGTCACCATCGTCGCCGAACACGTCGACGCCTCGTCGATGCACACGTCCGGCCGCTGAGGACCCGCCCGTGCCGACCGCGCTGTTCTCTACCGAGATCGTGGTCGGAACGCTGCTCCTGGTGATCGCCGTCGTGCTGGCCACCACGTTCCTACGGCGGCGCTACATCGCCCGCGGACTGCCCTTGACCCTCTGCGGACTGCGTGACGCTCGGGGTCGGCGCTGGCGCCTCGGTCACATCCGGTTCGGCGAGAACGCCCTCGAGTGGTACTCCCTCGGGGGCGTGTCGCTGCGCCCGCGTCACCGGTGGGACCGCCAGTCGCTGATGTTGAACGTTCCGCAGCCGCTGGCCGACGACGACGCCATCGCGGTGCTGCCCGGGGCCAGCGGCGTCTCGGCCAGCGACGGCACGAACGACTTCGAGCTGGCCCTCCAGAGCCCTGACTACACCGCTCTGCGGTCGTGGCAGGAAGCGTCGCCTCCGGGCTACAACGTCAACGTCGCCTGACCCGCCCCCCTCCGACCCTGCTTGCGCGTCGCGCGGTTGGTGTCGGTATCGCGACCCTGCTTGCGCGTCGCGCCGCGCGTCGCGCGGTTGGTGTCGATATCGCGACCCTGCTTGCGCGTCGCGCCGCGCGTCGCGCGGTTGGTGTCGGTATCGCGACCCTGCTTGCGCGTCGCGCGGTTGGTGTCGATGGGCGCTCGTTTCAGGCCGGACGACCGCCACAGGTTCTGGCGTCGAACGAGCTCAGCCTCCGGCGGCGGCGTGAGGAACCCAGAGCCCAGCTCGCGGCGTTGCTGTGACATTCGCGCGGCATCCCGAACTGCGCGCCGTGAGGTAGGCGTGCTCGACCCTGGCCAGCACCCGAGCCGGCTCCCGTGAGATGGACCTCGGCGTAACCCCCACCACGACCACCCTGCAGGCAGCCAGGTCGGTGTCGGTCTCGACAGTGTTCTCCCAGTCGAGCTCTCCACCATGGAAACGTCGACTGTGCACCATAACTGCCATGGCCACGTCGTCAATCCAGGCGTCAGGCGTCGTCAGCCTGCTTCCGGCGGCATCCTTCAGCTCGGGGTTGCCCATGATCGGGGGCAGCACCCTCGAACTGCTCAGCAGGTGCAGCAGGTCTGCCTCCGGAAGCGACCAGGCCCCCGACGCTGCCTCGGCGAGCGCTCGTCGCAGCCGGGCGCCGTTCTGGGTTCCACGGATGTGGACCCAGTGCTTGAGGTCCTCGACCCGTGCGATTCGCTGCTGCGCCGCCTCGATCATGATCGACCGGGCGTCATCCTCCGTGGGAGCAGCCGCTGCCGCATCGACCACCGCGCGAGCCACGCATGAGATGCGGAGCAGGCCACGGTCGACCAGACGTTCGTCGACCAGCGTGGTGTTCTTGACGGAGACCCATCCACTGGAGCGGCTGCGCCGCGGAACCGGAACCCGCACGTGGATCGGATTGGCGACGCAACACGATGTGAGCCCGTGGAGGGCTGCTGCAGTCGGGCCCGCCAGCCACGAGCTCGGGCCACCGAACAACAGGGCGGCCAAGAGTCGTTGCTCGGTGTTCGGCAACCCCCGGTCGAGCATCACGACGCCGGGCAGCAGCACTCGCCAGCTCGCTCCTAGCCGTGACCGCAGCTCCGCTTTGGTCACGCCGGCGTCGAGCAACTGCTGACGGGTGAGGATCCCTTGCTGCGCCTCGACCAGCGCACGACTTCGCGATGACATCTCCATGAGCGCATCGTCTCGAGGGAGAGGTGCCGTAGGAACGGGCCGGGGCGTAGCTGGGGACAGGGCCCAGTGATGTAGACAGGTGTGGATAAGCGAGTCAGCCGACACCCGGGCGGCACGTCGCGCAGGTGGTGTCGTGAATCCGACTCTTTTGGCGCGTCGCGCCGCGCGTCGCGCAGGTGGTGTCGTGAATCTGACACTTTTGGCGCGTCGCGCCGCGCGTCGCGCAAAAAGTGCTGGACGCGCGGGACGTGGCGTCGAGAGGGGTCAGGGTTTCGGATGCCGCTCCGGCTGGGCCACCCGTCCTCCGCCCGGCTGCCACAGCACGTCGCCACCGATCGAGAGGTTGGCCACACGGGCGAGGATGAACAGCAGGTCGGAGAGGCGGTTGAGGTAGGTCGCGGTGAGCGGGTTGACCCCACCGATCTCGGCGTCGTCGCCAGGTTCGGTGCCGTAGGTCTGGATGGCGGCCCAGGCGGCGCGCTCGGAGCGCCGGACCACGGTGGTGGCCACGTGCAGGTAGGCCGACCCGGGCGTGCCGCCGGGAAGAATGAACGACCTCAGCTTCTCGACCCGGGTGAGGTAGTGGTCGCAGTCGGTCTCAAGGTCGTCGATCCAGGGCTGCTCGACCCGCAGGGGCGGGTACTGGTAGCTCTGGCGCAGGGGCGTGCAGAGGTCGGCCCCGACGTCGAAGAGCTCGTTCTGAACGCGCAACAGGGTCGCGCGAAGCTCGTCGGGCAGCTCGCCGCAGGCGATCGCGACGCCGATGGCAGCGTTGGCCTCGTTGGTGTCGGCGTAGGCGTGCAGCCTCGGGTCGTTCTTGCTGGTGCGCGAGAAGTCACCCAGGCTGGTGGTCCCGTCGTCGCCGGTCCGGGTGTAGATCTTCGTCAGGTTGACCATGGCGCCATGCTCTCACCCACCGCCACCGCCCCGTGACCGACCCGTCCGCTCTGCCGACCGACAGGCCCACAGGTACGGCGTTCTGGCGGTGCCCGGCTCGGTTGGGCGCCGGATAGGGTCTCAGGGTGAGAGAGCGCTTCAGGGTCGTCGGGGGCGGCCGCCTGACGGGTGAGGCCCGCGTCGTCGGTGCCAAGAACAGCGCCCTGAAGCTGATGGCCGTGGCTCTGCTGGCCCCCGGGGTGACCACGCTGACGAACGTGCCCGAGATCGCCGACGTGGTGATCATGGCCGAGCTGCTGCGACGCCTGGGTGTCGCGGTCGAGCACGACCCCGTGCACGGTGTGGTTCGTCTCGACGTGCCGCAGACGCTGGGCCACCGGGCCGACTACGAGCTCGTGCGGGCGCTGCGTGCCTCGATCTCCGTGCTGGGGCCCCTCGTGGCCCGGGTCGGAGAGGCCGACGTGGCCGTGCCCGGAGGGGACGCCATCGGCTCCCGCGGCCTCGACCTGCACGCCGCGGGCCTGGAGGCACTGGGGGCCACGGTGCACGTGACGCACGGATACCTGGTGGCCAAGGCGCCGCAGGGGCTCTCGGGAGCCGACATCCGTCTCGACTTCCCGAGCGTCGGAGCGACCGAGAACGTGCTCACGGCCTCGGTGCTCGCATCTGGGCGCACGACGATCGAGAACGTGGCGCGCGAGCCTGAGATCGTCGACATCGCCGAGATGCTCGTCGAGATGGGGGCGCGCGTCCAGGGCGCCGGCACGTCGCGCCTCGTCGTCGACGGCGTCGACGCCCTCACGCCGACGACCCACCGGGTGGTCCCTGACCGCATCGCGGCAGGCACGTGGGCCTTCGTGGCGGCCACCACGCGCGGTTCGATCGAGGTGGTGGGCGGGGTGGCCGAGCACCTGGGCGCCCCGCTCGCCGCACTGCGGGCCGCCGGATGCCGGGTCGAACCGACCGAGCGCGGCTTCCGGGTCTCGGCGGGACCGCACCGGCCTCGAGCCTTCGACGTGGCGACCCTGCCCTACCCCGGGTTCCCGACCGACCTGCAGCCCTTCGCCCTGACGTACAACGCGGTGGCGCAGGGCAGCGCGATGGTGACCGAGAACCTCTTCGAGGCCAGGTTCCGCACGGTGCAGGAGCTTGCGCGGCTCGGCGCCGACGCCCAGATCGACGGGCACCATGTGATGACCCATGGCGTGCCGTTGCTCTCCGGGGCGCCGGTCGAGTCGAGCGACATCCGTTCCGGGGCGGCGCTGGTGCTGGCCGGGCTGGTGGCCGAGGGTGAGACGCTGGTGAGCGGGGTGCACCACATCGACCGTGGGTACCCCCGCTTCGAGCAGGCTCTGTGCGCGCTCGGTGCCGACGTGCAGCGCGAGCCCGACGACGACTGGTTCGACTGACCCGAAAACCCTTGCTGTTATTGGGAACACGCTGAATCGGCCAGGCGGTGGCATCCCGATGCGTGAGTCAAGGCCACCCTGGTTGAGAAGTGAACTTCACCGGTGGTATTTTCTTGACCCTTTCTTGACTCCGATGAGCACCACTTTCCTCTGCTGGCGGGTCATCATGTGTGACAACAGCAGCATTAAGAGGGGTCACGATGACGCTGAACGTTCAGTCCTCCCAACGCCCGGGTGCCATTCACATCACCAGCGGGCCCGACGGCCACGACATCTACATCGACGGGCGCCTCGACGTCCACACCGTTCCTGACATCCGCGATGCCATCCACGCGGTCATCAACCAGGGAACAGGCGACCTGCGCCTGCACCTGCGTGAGGCCGAGATCGGCGACGCCACCGGTCTCGGGGTGCTGGTGCACCTGCACCGTCGGGCCACCAGAGCAGACCGTCGGCTGCTGCTCGTCGACCCCAGCGACCGCACGTCGCGACTTTTGCGAGGATGCCGGCTCGACCGCATCCTCGCTCGTCGTGCCAGCGGCTCGACTGTGGCGCCTCTCACCGCCTGAGCCACTGCCACCCTCGCCCTGGCGCCGCTACCGTCAGGGCATGCCCGAGGTCGAACCCACGCAGCGTACGGATCGTCCACGCGACCGTCCTTGGGTGATGCGCACCTACGCCGGCCATTCCAGTGCTGCGGCGAGCAACGCGCTGTACCGCCGCAACCTCGACAAGGGCCAGACGGGTCTGTCGGTCGCCTTCGACCTGCCCACCCAGACGGGCTATGACCCCGATCATCCGCTGGCTCGGGGTGAGGTCGGCAAGGTGGGGGTGCCGGTCAGCCACATCGGCGACATGATGGCGCTCTTCGACGGCATCCCGCTGGCCGAGATGAACACCTCGATGACGATCAACGCGACCGCCATGTGGCTGCTCGCGCTCTACCAGGTCACGGCCGAGCGCCAGGCGGTGCAGGCCGGCAGGGACCCGGTCGAGGCGGTCCGCCGACTCTCCGGCACGACGCAGAACGACATCATCAAGGAGTACCTCTCGCGCGGCACGTACGTCTTCGCGCCCACTCCCTCAATGCGACTGATCACCGACCTGGTGGCCCACACCGTGCGCGAGATCCCGAGCTGGAACCCGATCAACATCTGCAGCTACCACCTCCAGGAGGCCGGGGCGACGCCCGTGCAGGAGCTCGCCTTCTCGCTGTCGACGGCGATCGCGGTGCTGGATGCCGTACGCGACTCGGGGCAGGTGCCACCCGAGGAGTTCGGCGAGGTGGTCGCCCGGATCTCGTTCTTCGTCAACGCGGGGGTGCGGTTCGTCGAGGAGATGTGCAAGATGCGGGCGTTCGTCGTGCTCTGGGACGAGCTGACCGTGCAGCGTTACGGGGTCACCGACGCGAAGTCGAGACGGTTCCGGTACGGGGTACAGGTCAACAGCCTCGGCCTCACCGAGGCGCAACCCGAGAACAACGTGCAGCGGATCGTGCTCGAGATGCTGGCGGTCACCCTGTCCAAGGACGCTCGGGCCAGAGCCGTGCAGCTGCCGGCATGGAACGAGGCCCTGGGGCTGCCGCGGCCGTGGGACCAGCAGTGGAGCCTGCGGATCCAGCAGGTGCTCGCCTACGAGTCCGACCTCCTCGAGTACGACGACCTGTTCGACGGCTCGGTCGTGGTGGAAGCCAAGGTGGCCGAGCTGGTCGCCGGCGCCCGGGCCGAGATGGCCCGGGTCGAGCAGCTCGGCGGCGCCGTGGCCGCGGTCGAGTCGGGCTACATGAAGTCGGCGCTGGTCTCCTCGCACGCGCAGCGACGGCGCCGCATCGAGTCCGGTGATGACGTCATCGTCGGCCTCAACCGGTTCGAGAGCACCGAGCCCAGTCCGCTGACGGCCGACCTCGCGTCGGTGACCCAGAGCGTCGAGGTCGACGCCGAGGGCGCAGCGGTGCGGGCCGTGCAGTGCTGGCGCAACGCTCGCGACGCCGACCCCGCGAAGTCCGCCCGAGCCGCCGCCGCTCTGCAGCAACTGGCCGCCGACGCGGCATCCGGGGCGAACCTGATGGCCGCCTCGATCGAGTGCGCGCGAGCGGAGGTCACCACCGGCGAGTGGACGGCCACGTTGCGGGACCAGTTCGGTGAGTACCGTGCCCCGACGGGGGTGTCGGGCTCGGTCGGGCTCGGGCCCTCCGAGCCCGGTGACGCACTGGCCCGGGTGCGCGACGCGGTGCGACGGACCGAGCACGAGCTCGGTGAGCGTCTTCGCCTGCTGGTGGGCAAACCCGGTCTCGACGGCCATAGCAACGGGGCGGAGCAGGTGGCCGTGCGGGCGCGCGACGCCGGCTTCGAGGTCATCTACCAGGGCATCCGGCTCACGCCCGAGCAGATCGTGGCGGCCGCCGTTGCCGAGGACGTGCATCTCGTGGGGCTCTCGATCCTCTCCGGGTCGCATCTAGAGCTGGTGCCGGCGGTGCTGCGTGGGCTGGCCGAGGCCGGTGCGGCCGACGTGCCCGTGGTCGTGGGCGGCATCATTCCCGAGCCGGATGCCGCTGCCCTCCGCGCTGCCGGGGTCGCGATGGTGTTCACGCCCAAGCACTTCGGCCTCACCGAGATCATGGGGCAGCTGGTGGAGGTCGTCCGGGCCTCCCGTGGGCTTGACCCGCTCGAGGTCGGGAACGACTGACGGGTAGGGGCCGTGGCGCTACGGTCGCTTCATGAGTGACCTGCAGTGTGCGGCCCGGCTCATCGTGGTGAACCCGCCCGGGCTCGTCGACATCGAGTCGTTGGTGTCTTCACTGGCGCACGAGAAGGTAGCCGCCGTGTACGCCGCTGATGATGTTCCCGACCCCAGCCGTGCCGAGCTTTTGGCCGAGCGGCTCAGTGCCTCGGCGGAGCTCGTGCGCGACTCTCTGCTCGACGGGGCGGGCGGCTTCGAGGAGATCGTCGACCGCCACCGCGGCGAGACCGTGGTGGTCGTGCGTCGAGGTGAGCAGTCCGCACCTGAGCTGCTGCTCGTGGATGCCGACGGGATCACGAGCCGACCCCTCGGTTGAGGTGTCCCGACGCTCGCCCAGGGGCGCCGGCGACGCCGAGACCGTCGCGGCACTACGCGCCTGATGATGGGCGCCGGGGTGGGTTGACGGTCAGCCGAACCCGATGGTCAGGGCCACGACCATCACCGCGATGGTCGCCGCGAGAGCCAGCGCCCCGAGGCTCATCAGGGCGAGGTTGCGGGCAGCGCGCCACGAGGAGTACGGCTGATCGGAGACGACCTGAGCCCCGAGCGACTCGAGGGTGTACGCCACTCGGCGGGCCCACTCGGAGGACAGGGTCGACCACGTCATCGACTGCTCGCTCGCCCGACGCCACACGACCACGAGGTGCCCCTGCACGGCATCCGGCACATGGCGCACGAGCGAGGCACCCCAAAGGGTGCCGTTGCGGTGGTTCAGGGCGCTGAGCAGCCAGGTTCGGCCCCCACCCGCCTCCAACCGAAGGTGCCCGAGCCGGGTGACCGAGAGGCGCAACGACGAGAGGGGCTCGCGCAGCACCACCGTGCCGTCAGGCTTCACCGCCATGAGATTCTGGTCTTCGACCCAGTAGACCCGGCGTGGCCCGAGGGGCCACCAGGCTCGAACGATCGGGCTGCACACCCAGTAGCACGGCTGCTCGGTGCGCACCCGAACCTCGTTCGCTGGTGCGCTCATCAGAAGAGGCGGGAGTCGGCGTTGTCGACTCCCTTGAGGGCGTCGTAGTCGAGCACGACACAGCGGATGCCGCGGTCCTCGGCCAGGGTGCGGGCCTGCGGCTTGATCTCCTGCGCTGCGAACACGCCGCTGACCGGGGTCAGGTGTGGGTCGCGGTTCATCAGCTCGAGGTAGCGCGTGAGCTGCTCGACCCCGTCGATGTCTCCGCGGCGCTTGATCTCGACGGCGACACTGCCACCCGCGTCGTTGCGCGCCAGGATGTCGACCGGGCCGATGGCCGTCATGTACTCACGCCGAACGAGGGACCACCCCGGGCCAAGGGTGTGGATGTGCTCGGCCAGCAGCCTCTGCAGGTGTGCCTCCACACCGTCCTTCACCAGGCCGGGGTCGATGCCCAGCTCGTGTCTGCTGTCGTGGAGCACCTCGTGGATCAGCACGGTGAGCCGGTCGTCGGTCTTGGAGTGCCGCACGTGCCATACGGCCACGACGCCCGCCTGCGCCTGATCGTCGTCAGGGGCGGCCTCGGCCAAGGCGCAGGGTGGCGACATCCAGTTGAGCGGCTTGTAGGAGCCACCGTCACTGTGCACGAGCACGGAGCCGTCGGCCTTGACCACGAGCAGCCGGGTCGCGAGGGGGAGATGAGCGGTGAGCCGACCGTCGTAGTCGACGCTGCAGCGGGCAATGACGAGACGCACCGCACCACCCTAGATGACGCTGGGAACGGGCTCGCCAGCATCCGATTGACGACCGAACGCGCCGGTGGTGGTCGAACGAGTCGCTGTACCGGCGCGTTCGACCTCGAACGAGTCGTTCGCGGAGAAAGGGGGGGTGGGCAGCGTCACGCCCGGCACGGCAGAAGCGGCAGCCGGGCTCTGCCAGACTGCGGGCATGGCTCGTGACTTCACCCAGGTGGGCGTGATCGGACTCGGCACGATGGGCGCCGGCATCGTGGAGGTGTTCGCCCGCAACGGCATCGACGTCATCGCCGTCGAGGTGAGCGACGAGGCGGTGGAGAAGGGCCGGGGGGTGCTGGCCCACTCGACCGACCGGGCGGTGGCTCGCGGCAAGCTGAGCGCCGACGACCAGTTGGCGCTGCACGCCCGGGTGCGGTTCTCCGCCGAGATGACCGACCTGGCGCAGTGCCAGCTCGTCATCGAGGCGGTGCCCGAGCAGCTGGCCCTCAAGAAGGCGATCTTCGCCCGGCTCGACACCATCGTCGGTGACGACGCCATCCTGGCCACGAACACCTCGAGCCTGCCGGTCACCGAGATCGCCGTGGCCACGGTCAACCCCAAGCGGGTCGTCGGCATGCACTTCTTCAACCCGGCGCCGGTGCTGCAGTTCGTCGAGGTGATCAAGACGGTCATCACGAGCGACGAGGTCTTCGAGGAGGTCAAGGCGCTCGCCGAACGGCTCGGCAAGAAGCCGGTGATCGTGGGCGACAAGGCGGGTTTCATCGCCAACGCCCTGCTCTTCGGCTACCTCAACCACGCCGTGTCGATGTACGAGAGCAAGTACGCGACTCGTGAGGACATCGACGCCGCCATGAAGCTCGGCTGCGGCTACCCCATGGGCCCCCTTGCGCTCATGGACCTCATCGGCCTCGACACGGCCTACGAGATCCTCGACACGATGTACAAGCAGGGCCGCGACCGGCTGCACGCGCCGAGCCCCATCATCAAGCAGATGGTGAGCGCCGGGATGCGCGGCCGCAAGAGCGGCCGCGGCTTCTACACCTACGCCGAGCCCGGCGCCTCGCAGGTGGTCCCCGACGCGTTGACGCCCGAGCCGGCAGGGCAGGCGCAGGCCGTGACGCAGCCCGTCCGCTCGGTCGGGGTGGTGGGGTCGGGAACCATGGCCGTCGGAATCGTGCAGGTCCTGGCGCAGGCGGGCCTGGACGTCGTGTTCGTCGCACGCTCTGACGCGAAGGTCGCCGCGGTGAGCGCCAAGGTCGCCCAGGGCCTCGAGAAGGCGGTGCAGCGCGGTCGCATGACCGAGCAGGAACGCGACGTTGCCCTGAGCCTGGTGACGGGAACCTCGCAGCTCGACGACCTCGCCGGCGTCGACCTCGTCGTCGAGGCCGTGGTCGAAGACCTCACGGTCAAGCGCGCGCTCTTCGAGAACCTCGACGAGATCTGCAGGCCGGGAGCCATTCTGGCGACCACCACGAGCTCGCTGCCGGTCGTGGAGTGCGCGGCGGCCACCAGCAGGCCCGGTGATGTGGTGGGCCTGCACTTCTTCAACCCGGCCCAGGTGATGCGCCTGGTCGAGGTGGTGCACACGGTCGCCACGGCCGACGACGTTGTGGCCACGGCGGTGGCGCTGTGCGAGCAGATCGGCAAGCAGGCCGTCACCTGTGGCGACCGGGCCGGGTTCATCGTCAACGCGCTGCTCTTCCCCTACCTCAACGACGCCATCAAGATGCTCGAGGCCAACTACTCGACGGCCGACGACATCGACACCGCCATGAAGACCGGTTGCGGCCTGCCGATGGGCCCGTTCGAGCTGCTCGACGCGGTGGGACTCGACGTCTCGCTCGCGATCGAACGAGAGCTCTACCTCGAGTTCCGTGAGCGCGGTTACGCCCCGGCCCCGTTGCTCGAGCACCTGGTCAGGGCCGGCTACCTCGGTCGCAAGACCGGCCGTGGGTTTCGCACCCACGCCTGACCGCGCGCCGTCCGGCCCGTCGACCTGACGGCATCCGTGCGCTTGCTGGTCTGGCGCAGACCCACCGAGAAACCGACAAGGCCCGGTGACTGCAGTCAGAGGTCGTTGTCGGTTTCCCGGTGGGTTGCCGTCAGACTGGGGGTATGCCGTCACGTCGTCGCCCGAGCAAGCACGCCCGGACGCACGTGCCGCTCGACGTCACCCGCATCCAGGGCGGAGCGACCCACGAGGAGTCGTACGCCGGCAGCCGATGGACCGTGCGCTCGGTGACCGGCGCATCGGCAACGCGGCCCTACCTGTGCCCCGGCTGCCAGCAGGACATCGCGCCCGGGCTCGCGCATGTCGTGACCTGGCCGGCTGATGGGGTCGGCGGCCTCGGTGACCGTCGACACTGGCACACCGGATGCTGGCAGCGACGCGACGCCCGGCCCCCCGGAAACGCCTACCGCTGAGACTCACCCCGGCTCACTGAACGCTGAGTTCGGTCACAGGTTGGGGCTGGGCTGGGGTTGGACCGAGCCGGGCGGCGATCAGTGCTGTCGCTGGCGGGGGACGAGCACCTCGTCGTAGAGCAGCAGCAGACCGGCGGCCACCGGGATGGCCAGCAGGGCGCCCACGATACCGCCGAGCGTGCCACCGATCAGGGCGGCCACGACCGTCAGCACTCCGGGAACCGACACGGTGCGCTGCATGATGCGCGGCATCACGGCGTAGTTCTCGATCTGCTGGTAGATCACGAAGTAGACGATCACGATGAGGGCCTTCTTCGGTTCGTCGAAGAAGGCCACCAGGGCCACGACCGAGGCGCCCAGCGTGGCACCGACCATCGGAATGAGGCCGAGCAGACCGACGGCCACCGCCAGCACGGCGGCGAAGCGCAGGTCGATGAGGGTCATCATGATCCAGGCGAAGAAGGCGTTGATCGCGGCCACGCACACCTGCCCGATGGCGTACGAACCGACCCGGCGCATGATCTCCTCCGACAGAGACATGAACCGGGGCCGGCGGCTGGCCGGAACGAGCGAGTAGGCCCCGTGCTTGATCGAGGGCAGCGAGGCCAGGAAGTAGAGCGTCAGCACGAAGACGGTCAGCACGCCGAACACTCCGGAGAGGATCACCTTGCCGATGTCGAGCACCCCACCGAAGACCCCGACCCAGAGGTTGCCGTCGGCCACCCGCTTGTCGACCTCCTCCTGGATCTTCGCGATGACCTGGTAACGGTGGTCCATGTCCTGCACCCACGGGTTCTTCAGCAGGTCGCTGAGAAAGCCGGGCGCGTTGTTGGCCAGCTCGGTGGACTGCACAGCCACGGGTGGGATCACGACCCACAGGATGAGGGCCAACACCCCCAGCGCACCGAGGGAGACGATCGCGACCGACCAGCCCCGGGCCAGGCGCCGACGGGTCAGGGCCTCGACGAGGGGGTTGAGCGAGAGGGTCAGGAAGAACGAGATGACGAGCAGCGTGATGACGGTGCCGAGCTGGCCGATCGCCTGCACGGCGGCGTAGGCCACGAGCACGCCGAGCGCCCCGACGAAGCCCACGAAGAAGGGTGACTGACGGTTGAGGGGGTTGCCGGCGGTACCGAAGTCGCGCCTACTGCCGGTTCGCGACCTGACGCCCTGGCGAGGGTCGGTCTCGGCTGCCGGTGACTCCCCGTCCGGCGCGTCTTCCTCGGGCACCGAAGGCATTGGGGTGGACCCGTCGAGGGGCAGCGTGCTCTCGAGCAGGTTGTGGGCCAGCTGCTCGTCATCAGACAGGATCTGCTCGACGTCTCCGAGGTCGCGAGAGCGCAGCTGCCGCATTCTCTCGCGCTGCGCTCGCCGGTAGTCGAGCAGGCGTCCCCAGATGGCCACCGGGCGAGCCTACGCGAGAGCAGGGACCGGCATCCGGTACCGACACCTGGCCGCGATCGGCGTCGCCCTCGCACCCCACCGGCCAGAGGCCGCTCCGGTCAGGCGTCGCAGAACCGGTTGATGGCCACTTCGATCGTCGCCCGCTTCTCGGGGTCGGTGACACCGAGCCCCGGCTCGGGTGCGAGCACGAGCACGCCGACCTTGCCCTGGTGGGCGTTGCGGTGCACGTCGAGCGCCGCCTGCCCGACCAGCTCGAGCGGGTAGGTCTTCGACAGCGTGGGGTGGATCAGGCCCCGTCTGACCAGCTCGTTTGCCTCCCACGCCTCGCGGTAGTTGGCGAAGTGCGAGCCGACGATCCGTTTGAGGTTCATCCAGAGGTAACGGTTGTCGTACTCGTGCATGTATCCCGACGTCGAGGCGCAGGTGACGATGGTGCCGCCCTTGCGTGCGACGTAGACGCTGGCGCCGAAGGTCTCACGGCCCGGGTGCTCGAAGACGATGTCGACGTCGTAGCCCCCGGTGAGCTCGCGGATGCGCCGGCCCAGGCGCTTCCACTCGCCGACGTCCTGCGTGGTGCCCTCGGCGTTCCAGAACCGGTAGCCCTCGGTGCTGCGGTCGATGATGAGCTCGGCTCCCATCGTCCGGCAGATCCGGGCCTTCTCGGGCGAGGAGACGACACACACCGGCGTGGCGCCACTGGCGAGGGCCATCTGGGTGGCGTAGGAGCCGAGGCCGCCGGAGGCGCCCCAGATGAGCACCCGGTCGCCGAGCTTCATGGCGGCGCCGTTGCGTGAGACGAGCTGTCGGTAGGCCGTCGAGTTCACGAGACCGGGCGCCGCGGCCTCCTCCCACGTCAGGTGGGCCGCCTTGGGCATCAGCTGGTTGCTCTTGACGATGGCCAGCTCGGCCAGGCCGCCGAAGTTGGTCTCGAAGCCCCAGATGCGTTGCTGCGGGTCGAGCATCGTGTCGTTGTGGCCCTCGGCGTCTTCGAGCTCGACCGAGAGACAGTGCGCGACCACCTCGGTGCCGGGCTTCCACTTCGTCACGCCGGGACCGGTGCGCAGCACGACACCCGCGAGGTCCGAGCCGATCACGTGGTAAGGCAGGTCGTGGCGCTTGGCGAAGGTGGAGGTGCGGCCATAGCGCTCGAGGAAGCCGAAGGTGGGCATCGGCTCGAAGATCGAGGTCCAGACGGTGTTGTAGTTGATCGCACTGGCCATCACGGCGACGAGGGCCTCACCCGGAGCGAGCTCGGGCACCGGGACGTCGTCGATGTGCAGCGACCGGCGTGGGTCCTTCTCGCAGGTCGCCATCCCCTCGAACAGGCCGACCTCGCTCTTGTGGACGGTCACACCCCGATAGGTCGCAGGGATCGGCAGTGCGGCGTAGGTCTCGGGGGAGCGGTCGCCGCTGAGGATGGCATCGCGGATGGCCTGCATGGCGGTCCTTACGGTTGCACGGTGATCGGACGTGTCCCACCGAAGGTAGTGACTCCGCGGTAGGTCGCGGCGGCCGGTGTTAGCCGCCCCACACGGTGACCTGGGTCACGAACCGATCGCGCGCTCCGAGCCCTCAGCGGTGCTCAGCCGAGCTGCGGTGCAGGCGCGGCCGGTTCGACCAGCTCGACCAGCACGCCACCGGCATCCTTGGGGTGGATGAAGTTGACCCGGCTGTCGCTGGTGCCCCGCCTGGGCTCGTCGTAGAGCAGGCGCAGGCCCCGGTCGCGCAGCGTGGCGCAGACTGCGTCGAGGTCGACCACCCGGTAGGCCAGCTGCTGCAGCCCAGGGCCGGAGCGGCCGATGAACTTCGCGATCGTCGAGTCGGGGCGCAGTGGGGCGAGCAGCTGGATGCACGGCCCGCCCGCGGCCGGGTCGCCCACGCCCATCATGGCCTCGCGCACCCCCTGCTCCTCGTTCGTCTCCTCGTGCAGCAACGTCAGGCCGAAAGCGTTCTCGTAGAACGCGATCGCCGTGTCGAGATCGGCGACTGCGATGCCCACGTGGTCGATGTGCGTGAAGAGTGTTTCGCTCATGGGGCGAGCCTACGGACCATGGAGGGGTCGAACCAGACCCCACCGTCTGGATGCCGTGTGCGCTTGGTCATGCGCTGATCGGATGCCCTCTCGGCCACGATTAGAGTGGAGGCACACCCTTTCCGAGCACGTTGGAGGCCTGCCACCATGACCACTGCTGACCGACCGGTATCGGTGATCGTCGCCGGTGCACGCACCCCGATGGGTCGTCTGCTCGGGTCGCTCAAAGACTTCTCGGGCTCTGACCTCGGCGGCTTCGCCATCAAGGGCGCCCTCGAGAAGGCGGGAGTCACCCCCGACCAGGTCGAGTACGTGATCATGGGTCAGGTGCTCACCGCGGGCGCGGGCCAGATCCCGGCCCGACAGGCAGCGCACGCGGCCGGCATCCCGATGACGGTCCCGGCCATCACCATCAACAAGGTGTGCCTCTCGGGTCTCAACGCGATCGCCATGGCCGACCAGCTCATCCGCGCCGGCGAGTTCGACGTGGTGGTGGCCGGCGGTCAGGAGTCGATGACCAACGCCCCGCACCTGCTGGAGAAGTCACGCCAGGGCTTCAAGTACGGCGACGTGACGATGCACGACCACATGGCCTTCGACGGCTTGTGGGACGCCTTCACCGATGAGGCGATGGGGCTGCTCACCGAGCGCGCCAACCAGGGCGATCAGGCCTTCACCCGGGAGGAGCAGGACGAGTTCTCGGCCCGCAGCCACCAGCTGGCCGCGAAGGCCTGGAAGGACGGTCTCTTCGACGACGAGGTCGTAGCGGTGTCGATCCCGCAGCGCCGCGGTGAGCCGGTCATCTTCAAGAGCGACGAGGGAATCCGCGCTGACACCACGGCGGCCACGCTTGCCGGTCTCCGCCCGGCCTTCTCCACGGACGGCACCATCACGGCCGGGTCTGCCTCGCAGATCTCCGACGGGGCGGCTGCGGTCGTCGTGATGAGCAAGGCGAAGGCGCAGCAGCTGGGCCTGACGTGGCTGGCCGAGATCGGGTCGCACGGTGTGGTCGCCGGCCCTGACTCCAGCCTTCAGCAGCAGCCTGCGCACGCCATTGCCAGGGCGTGCGAACGGGAGGGCATCGTGCCTGCCGACCTGGACCTCGTCGAGATCAACGAGGCCTTTGCGGCCGTCGGCCTCGCCTCCACCAAGAGCCTGGGTATCGACCCTGAGCGCGTCAACGTCAACGGCGGCGCCATCGCACTCGGTCACCCGATCGGCATGTCGGGTGCCCGGCTCGCCCTGCACCTGGCGCTGGAGCTGAAGCGTCGTGGTGGGGGCGTCGGAGCGGCCGCGCTCTGCGGTGGTGGCGGTCAGGGCGATGCCCTGATCGTTCGGGTCCCGAAGACCGACTGACCGTCTCGTCTGTCGTGTCCCATCCCGACCACCGTGCCGAGGGCGTCACCGGCGGGCACCGCGCCGTCGACGTGGTCACGTTGGTGGCCCGGGTCACGGAAGGTTCGCCCCGCGCTGTGGCCCGGCTCATCTCCCTGGTCGAGGATGCCCACCCGGCGCTGCGCGAGGTGATGGCCGGGCTGACGCCGCACGCCGGCTCGGCCTGGGTCATCGGCCTGACCGGGCCACCGGGGGTGGGCAAGTCGACGATGGCCTCAGCTCTGGTGACCGCTCTCCGTCGGCGTGGGCTGCGGGTGGGGGTGCTGGCCGTCGACCCCTCCTCGCCCTTCTCCGGGGGCGCACTGCTCGGCGACCGGGTGCGGATGGAGACACACACCCTCGACCCTGGTGTCTACATCCGGTCGATGGCCACGCGCGGTCGGCTCGGCGGCCTGGCGTGGGCGACCCCTCAGGCGGTCAGGGTGCTAGATGCGGCCGGCTGCGACGTGGTGCTCGTCGAGACCGTCGGGGTGGGCCAGAGCGAGGTCGAGGTCGCGGGGTTGGCCGACACCACCGTGGTGCTGCTCGCACCGGGCATGGGCGACGGCATCCAGGCGGCCAAGGCCGGCGTCCTCGAGATCGCCGACGTGTTCGTCGTGAACAAGGCCGACCACGACGGTGTCGACGCCACGGTGCGCAACCTGCGGCACCTGGTCTCGCTGGGGGAACGCGCCACGGGCGAGCGCTGGCTTCCGCCGGTGTGCCGAACCACGGCAACCCTCGGCACGGGTGTCGACGAGCTCGTCGCTGCCCTCGACGCGCACCGGGCGTTTCTCGAGACCGACGGTGCCCTGCGCCGCGGTCGTGAACGCCGGGTGGCCGACGAGATCGAGCAGATCGCGATGGCGTCGGTGCGTGCCCGGTTCGCCGAGGCCGGCGGCCGGGCCGCTCTGCCCGCCCTCGCGGCCGAGGTCGTCGAGGGTCGAACCGATCCGTACACTGCCGCCGATCTGCTTCTCTCACAAGTGAATTCCGGCATGGAAGACTCGGTCGGCCGGGCTGAGGGTGCGACCTCCGGTCGGTGACGCTCACGACAAGAGGCGCCGGCACGTCACCGAGAGCGGTGGCGTAAGCCGGTAAACCTGTTGTGGGCAGACCGGGCGCGGTGTCACCGTCAGGAGATGGAGATCATCTCGCTAGACCGCGGCGACGACGTCATGATCAAGGCTGTGTTCGGGGTTGTCACGCGCAGCGAAGCCGCCTCGCGTGTGCAACCGATCGAGCGGACGCTCGAGGCGTACACGTCGATGATCCGCTTCCAGTTTCCTGGCGAGCACGACGAGTCTGCCGTCGCCGTCGTCGACGGCACCCCGGTAGGTCTGGCGCAAGCCTTTTTCCCTGACCGCGAGAACCAGGACAAGTGCTGGGTCGAGCTCGAGGTCGACCCGCAGCACCGCGGCAGGGGAGTCGGTTCGGGGCTGCTCGAGTGGCTCGAGGAGCGCGGTCGGGGCGGCGGACGTTCGATGGTGCTCGGTGAGGTGTATGTGCCCGTTGGAGCACGGGAGAGCCACGCCGACCGCGAGTTCGCGCTGAACCGCGGCTACGCCGTCTCGAGCGTCGAGATCGTGCGCTCCCTGCCCCTCCCGGTACACCCGGACCTGCTCGCGCGAGAGAGGGGACGGGTCGCCGCGACGACAGACGGCTACACCCTCTCGGTGCACGTGGGCGGTGTGCCGCACGAGCTGCGTCAGGGTGTCTGCGACTGTGCGAACCGGCTCATGCTCGATGCCCCGACCGGGGACGTCGAGTTCGAGCCCGACTCGCAGACGGTCGACGACTACCAGACCATGCTCGACCACCTCACCGACGTTGGGCGCACGCTGGTGACGACGGTCGCCGTGCACCGCGAGTCGGGGGTCGTCGCCGCCTACACCGATCTTGTCCTTGATGGGAGCGACCCGAACTTCGTCTTCCAGTGGGGCACTCTCGTGCTGCCTGAGCACCGTGGCCACCACCTCGGAATGGCGGTCAAGGTCGAGAACCTGACAGCGCTCTCGCGCATCGACAGCGCCCGCACGTCGGTGCAGACGACGAACGCCGAGCAGAACCCCTGGATGGTCCAGATCAACCGGAGCCTCGGGTTCGAGATCATCGAGGAGGCACTCTCGGTGCGGAAGGACCTGTGAGCGGGGTCGGCCGGGCGCAGCCGATCTGATGGCTACGGTGTAACCATGCTCATTGCCTTCTCTGTCGCCCCCACCGTGGCCGCCGACGACACCGGTTCGGTGTCGGATGCCGTCGCCCGCGCCATCCGCATCGTGCGCGACTCGGGCCTGCCGCACCGCACCGATGCGATGTTCACGACCATCGAGGGGGAGTGGGATCAGTGCATGGCGGTCGTCAAGGCCTGCTGCGACGTGCTCGCCGAGACCTCACCGCGCATCGGGCTCGTGCTCAAGGCCGACATCCGGGCCGGTTTCTCCGGTGAGCTCGACGGCAAGCTGGAACGTCTCGAGGACGCTCTGGCACGACAGGCGGATGCCTGAGTCCGAATGGCGGATCACCTCGCTCGTCGTCGCGGACTGCGACGAGCTCGGCCGGGTGCACACCCGTATCTGGCGGGAGACGTACGCCGGGCTGATGCCAGCCGGCTACCTCGCCGACCTGTCCGAGACTCGCTCTGCCGAAAACTGGCGGCGACGGATCGTGCAGCCTGAGGGGGTCGACGCCGGATCGCTGACCCTGGTGGCCCGTCGCGATGGGCACATCGTCGGCTTCGCGAGCGCCGGCCCGAGCCGCGACGCCGACGCGCCCACCGAGTGGGAGCTGCACGTCATCAACCTGCTGCAGACCGTTCAAGGCAGCGGACTCGCCGAGCTGCTGCTCGACCGGGTGCTCGGCGAGCGCGACGCCACCCTGTGGGTGGTCGAAGGCAATGCTCGGGCCCGAGCCTTCTACACCCGCCGCGGCTTCACCGACGAGGGTGGGCGCAGCGCCCACGAGCCGACGGACGCCCTTGAGATGCGGATGGTTCGTCGGGGAACACCCGACTGACGGCCAGCCCGACGACGAGGCCGGCCGCCACGGAGTTCTCGGCGGATTGCCGTCATCGGGGCAGTGATGCGTATCGTGGAGCCGCGTCGGCGTGCCCTGCCGCGAACCGTGCCGCCAACCCTGCCGCGAACCCTGACGCTGCCGTCCACCCGAAAGGCCAGATCATGCCCCGCCACGTCCACCGTCGACGCGGAGCCGCTTCGGCAGCCCTCGTGGCGGTCGCGATGCTGTCCGCCTGCACCAGTGACAGCGGCGACACCGCTGCCCCGCAGCCCACGCCCGCCGTGGCGCAGTCAGCGGCCACGGGTGCGGCATCCAGCGTCGTGGCAGCCGCGGTCGCCGCCCGCTCGAACGTCACCGCCACCGGTGTGGCGGCCCGCGAGAAGACCTTCACGGGAGCGGCGCTCGACTCGGCCAACGCCTTCGCGAAGACCCTGCCGGCCCGTACCGCGGCCGAGAAGGCCGGGTTCGAGCTGGCCACCACGGGGGTCAAGGTTCTCGGGGTGTCGAGGGCCGGTGACAGCCCCCGTCAGATGCTCGTCCAGACCACCCTGGTCAAGAGCGAGGCGGCCGTGCTGGTACTGCTCGCCTCACCCGACGCCACGGCCGACTTCAAGGTGGCCGCGATCACCCCGATGCTGAAGGGCTCGACCCTGGAGGCACTCGACCCGATCACGATGGGCTCCGCCGCCGTCGGCACGGGCGATGGCCTGGCCGCGAAGCCGGCGGACGTGCTGACGGCTTTTGCGGCGTCGGTGAAGTTCCCATCGCCCACGACGACGAAGCTGCTCGCCGCAGACCCGATCTCCGACCAGCTGCGGGCCTCCGCCGCGGCTCAGTCGAAGGCGATCTCGGCCCAGGGAAGCTTCAGCCAGATGCACGACCCGAAGGGCGTGGTCGGCGGGCTGCGTCTCAAGGGCGGCTCGGGCGCCGTTGTCTTCGCCGACCTGGTGCGCAACGACTCGATCGCCCTGCGTCAGGCCGCCAAGCTCACCCCGGCCAAGGACGTCACCCTGCTCTCGGGTCTGAAGCTGATCACAACCGAGGCCAAGCTGACCACGAACGAGACCGTAGCCATGGTGATCCCGGCAACCGGCGCAGCCCGCATCGTCGGCTACTCCGACCAGCTCGTCAACGCCACGGGCCGTTGAGGCAGGATTGACCCCATGAGCCAACAGCCCTTCACCGCGTCGACACTGCGCGGTGCCGTCGACCTCTCCTCCCTCAAGAAGCCCCCGCCATCGGCGTCGTCGCCGACAGGCGCCGCCGCCGATGCCACCACGTCAGGCGGCGCCGGCCTGGTCGTCGCCGGCACCGACGAGTCCATTCGCGATGTGCTCGCGGCGAGCTCGCACCACCCCGTCGTCATGGTCATCTGGTCGTCGCGACTGGCTGAGTCTGCCGACTTCGTCGCCACCTTCGAGACCGTCGCGCGCCGATACGCCGGCCGCTTCCAGCTCGTCACGGTCGACGCAGACAACAACCCGACGATCCTGCAGGCCTTCCAGGTGCGGGCCGTGCCGGTGAGCTTCGCTTTCCTCCAGGGCCAGCCGGTGCCGCTCTTCGAGGGGGCCCAGCCGGAGGCGCAGGTGACGGGGGTCGTCGACCAGGTGCTGGCCCTCGCGCAGCAGCACGGTGTCACTGGAACCGTGTCGGTCGACGAGCTGGCCCCGGCGGAGGTCGAAGAGCCGGAGGAGCCGCCGTTGCCGCCGCTGCACCAGAAGGCCTTCGACGCCATCGAGGCAGACGATCTCGTGGGGGCCGCAGACGCCTATCGAGAGGCGCTGGCCGAGAACCCGGCCGACGCCGACGCGAGAGTGGGTCTGGCCCAGGTGGGTCTCATGCAGCGCACCGCCGACGCCGACCCGGCCGCCGCCCGCGCCGCCGCGGCCGCGGCGCCCAACGATGTCGACGCCCAGATTCTGGTGGCCGACCTCGACCTGCTCGGGGGGCACATCGAAGACGCCTTCAACCGACTCATCGACACCGTGCGCATCACGGCCGACGCCGACCGCAACACGGTTCGCGAACACCTCGTCGAGCTGTTCGAGGTGGTCGGCACGGGCGACGAGCGGGTCAAGCGTGCCCGCAAGGCTTTGATGAGCGCGTTGTTCTGAGCCGGCCCGCCCGGAGCCCTGCGCTCCGGTCAGGGGGCTCGGACAGGGGCTCGGACAGGGGCTCGGACAGAGACTAGGTGGCGACGACGGACTCGGCCAGCCGAGCCAGCACCGTGGCGGCCGTCTGCTCGGCGGTCTGCCCACCGGTGCCGACCCACAGGCCCCATCGGGGGATGGCAGGGGCCATCTGGTCGGGCACCAGCACGACCAGATGGATGGTTTCGGGCGAGGCCAGGTCGAGGAAGTCCTCGAGGTACTCGCCCAGCACGGAGTCGCTGACCACCGCGTCGAAGCCTTCGAGCTGGTAGGTCTCGGCGGTGGCGATCGACGCCGACCACCGCAGGAACAGCTGTCGCAGCTGCTCGTGCCCAGGGGGCTCGGCGTAGGGGGCGCGACCGGCGGCGACCATGCGGTCGAACACGGCGCCATCGATCGCCACGGCGCGGTCGAAGCTGCGGGCCAGCGCGGCACCCACCGCGCTCGGGCTCGAGTCGTCGCCACCGGTGACCACGAACAGACGCCCGCGCCCGGTCTCTTCCTGCCCGGCTCCGTCGTGCAGGGGGGTGCCCATGTTCTCGTTCAACCGCCGAGAGCGGCGGTGACGACCTCCTTGGCCTCGGCCTGCACCTGGGCCAGATGCTCAGCCCCCCGGAACGACTCGGCGTAGATCTTGTAGACGTCTTCCGTTCCTGAGGGGCGAGCGGCGAACCAGGCGCTCTCGGTGGTCACCTTGAGCCCACCGATCTTGGCCCCGTTTCCGGGGGCAGCCGTCAGCTTGCCCGTGATGGCCTCCCCCGCCAGCGTCTCGGCGACAACGTCATCGGGTGAGAGGGCCGCCAGCTTGGCCTTCTGCTCACGGTCTGCGGCAGCGTCGATGCGGGCGTAGGCCGGGCTGCCGTGGCGCTCGGTGAGCTCGGCATAGTGCTGGCTCGGTGTCTTGCCGGTCGCGGCGAGGATCTCCGAGGCCAGCAACGCCAGCAGGATGCCGTCCTTGTCGGTCGACCAGACCGTGCCGTCGAACCGCAGGAAGCTGGCGCCGGCCGACTCCTCGCCGCCGAAGCCCACCGAGCCGTCGAGCAGCCCCGGCACGAACCACTTGAAGCCGACCGGAACCTCGATGAGCGTGCGCTGAAGGTCGCCCGCCACCCGGTCGATCATCGAGGAGGAGACGAGCGTCTTGCCGATCGCGGTGGACCCGGGCCACCCGGGCCGGGCGCCGCCGTAGAGGTACCCGATGGCGACCGCCAGGTAGTGGTTGGGGTTCATCAGCCCCCCGTCGGGGGTGACGATGCCGTGCCGGTCGGCGTCGGCGTCGTTGCCGGTGGACAGGTCGAAGTCGTCCTTGGCGTGGATGAGCGAGGCCATCGCGAACGGCGAGCTGCAGTCCATCCGGATCTTGCCGTCCCAGTCGAGCGTCATGAAGGCCCACTGCGGGTCGACCCGCGGGTTCACGACGGTGAGGTCGAGGTCGTGCCGGCGCGCGATCTCGCCCCAGTACTCGACCGAGGCGCCGCCCAGGGGGTCGGCTCCGATGCGCACCCCCGCCTCCCGGATACGGGAGAGGTCGACGACGTTGGGCAGGTCGTCGATGTAGGTGCCCATGAAGTCGTAGGAGCCGGCGTCCCCGCGGGAGGCCTCGAAGGGCGTGCGGCGCACGGCCGAGAGCCCGCCGCGGATGAGCTCGTTGGCGCGGTCGGCGATGACCGACGTGGCGTCGGTGTCGGCCGGCCCGCCGTGCGGTGGGTTGTACTTGAAGCCGCCGTCGGACGGGGGGTTGTGCGACGGCGTGACGACGATCCCGTCGGCGAGACCGCCTGCCCCTTCGTGCTTTCCGCGGTTGGCTCGCAGGATGGCGTGAGAGACGGCCGGGGTCGGTGTGTACCCGTCGTGGTCGTCGACGAGCACCTGCACCCCGTTGGCGACGAGCACCTCCAGCGCGGTCTTCCACGCCGGTTCCGACAGCCCGTGGGTATCGCGGCCGATGAAGAGCGGCCCGTCGTAGCCCTGCGAGGCCCGGTACTCGCAGATCGCCTGGGTGGTGGCGAGGATGTGGTCTTCGTTGAACGCCGTCCTCAGGCTGGAGCCACGGTGGCCGGACGTGCCGAAGGCCACCTGTTCGTCGGGGTTGCTGACATCGGGGTGACGGTCGTAGTAGGCCCCCACGAGGGCGTCGATGTCGACGAGATCGTCGGCCGTGGCCGGCAGACCTGCTCGAGGGTGGTTCATGACGACGCTCCTGTCGGGTGGGTGGGATCGGTGTCGACGACGGTGTCGGGTGCACTGCTGCCGGTTGCGCCCTCCGGCCCCGAGACGTCAGCGGCCGAGTCGATGGCCGATACGCCGTGCTCGTCGACGGGAACGACCCAGACGCTGGAGAAGCGCGGCACCGTGATGTCGACGGAGTACGGCTGGCGGTGCCACGACTCCTCGCGTGCCTCGAGCACCACTCCGGTCGAGCTCGGGGCGTCGGGGTGGTAGCCGGCGGTGTCGAGCACGACGGTCCATCGACCACCGCGCGGCACTCCGATGCGGTAGCTCTGCCGGGTCTCGCCACCGAAGTTCATGACGCAGGCCACGACGGGGGCATCCACAGCCCGGTCGCCGCGTCCGAACCGGAGCCAGGAGACGGTGTTGTGGGCGGCGTCGTCGGCCTCCAGCCACTCGAAGCCGGCCCGGTCGTTGTCGAGCGCCCAAAGCGCCTCGTTGCCGCGGTAGATGGCGTTGAGGTCTTTGACGAGGTTGTGCACCCGGAAGTGGAGCGGCTGGTCGAGCAGCCACCAGTCGAGGCTGCGACCCTCAGACCACTCAGCCTCCTGACCGAACTCGCAGCCCATGAACAGCAGCGGTTTGCCCGGGTGGCACCACAGGTAGGCCAGGAAGACGCGCAACGTCGCGATCTGGTCTTCTCGCGACCCGCGCGACTTGCGCAGCAGCGAACCCTTGCCGTGCACGACCTCGTCATGGCTGATCGGCAGCACGAAGTTCTCGTCGAAGGCGTACATCAGCGAGAAGGTGAGGGCCCCGTGGTGGTGCTGGCGGTAGATGGGGTCCTGGCCGAGGTACTTCAGGGAGTCGTTCATCCAGCCCATGTTCCACTTGAAACCGAAGCCGAGCCCACCCTGGTCGGTCGGCTTCGTGACCCCAGGCCACGAGGTGGACTCCTCTGCCACGGTGACGATTCCGGGCACCCGCTTGTACGCGGTGGCGTTGGTCTCCTTGAGCAGCTCGACGGCCTGGTAGTTCTCGCGGCCGCCGTCCTTGTTGGGCACCCACTCACCGGGCTGGCGGGCGTAGTCGAGGTAGAGCATCGAGGCCACTCCGTCGACCCGCACCCCGTCGGCGTGGAACTCCTCCAGCCAGTAGAGCGAGTTCGCCACCAGGAAGTTGCGCACCTCGGGCCGGCCGTAGTCGAAGATGTTCGAGCCCCACTCGGGGTGCCAGCCCAGCCGGCGGTCGGGGTGTTCGTAGAGGGGTTCACCGTCGAAGCGCGCCAGCGCCCACTCGTCGGTGGCGAAGTGACCGGGCACCCAGTCGAGGATGACGCCGATGCCCGCCTGGTGCAGCCGGTCGACGAGGTAGCGGAACTCGTCGGGGGTGCCCCAGCGCGCGCTCGGGGCGTAGTAGCCGGTCACGTGGTAGCCCCACGAGGGCACGTACGGGTGCTCCATCACCGGGAGGAACTCGACGTGGGTGAAGCCGAGGTCGGCGACGTAGTTGACCAGGTGCTCGGCGAGCCCGGCGTAGCCCAGACCCTGACGCCACGAACCGATGTGGACCTCGTAGGTGCTCATCGGTCCGGTGTGCACGTTGGAGGTGCTGCGCTGCTGCATCCAGTCGCTGTCGTTCCACTCGTAGTGCGACTCGGTCACGATCGCAGCCTGCTTGGGGGCGACCTCGGTCATCCGGGCCATCGGGTCGCTCTTGAGGCGCACGATGTCATCGGATCCGCGGACCGCGAACTGGTAGTTCATCCCCTCCGCTGCTCCGGGCAGGAACAGCTCCCAGAGGCCGGTCGTGCCGAGAGCGCGCATCGGGTGCGAGATCCGGTCCCAGCCGTTGAAGTCACCGATGACGTGCACCGCTTTGGCGCGAGGGGCCCACAGCGCGAACGATGCTCCCCTGACCTCTCCGAGCGGCCCCGGGTAGCGGCGGACGTGTGACCCGAGCACGGTCCACAGCTGCTCGTGGCGGCCCTCGTTGATCAAGTGCATGTCGATCTCGCCGAGGGTCGGAGCGAACCGGTAGGGGTCGTCCTGCTCGTGCTCGACGCCGTCGGCGTACTCGACGAGCAGACGGTAGTCGTGAGTGTGGTCGAAGTCGGGCGAGGTCATCGTGAAGATGCCGTCGCGCACGTGCCGCAGCTCGACCGTTCTGATGCCGTCTGCGGTGTCGAGCCGCGCCGAGACCTTCGAGGCCAGCGGTCGGAACGCGGTGATGGTCAGGCCGCCCGGGCCCTGGTGGTGGCCGAGCAGATCGTGCGGCTGACCGTTGCGACCCTGCAGGAACGCGGTGATGGCGCCGTCGTCGAGGGTCGGCCCCGCCGCGGGTGGGGGCGTCACGGGTTCTGGTGTGACGGGTTCTGGTGTGACGGGTTCGGACTTCGTGGTGGCGGGCGTAGAGGGCCGGGGGCCGGGGGGCGGGGGCGTGGTGGTCATGGAGCGCCTTCCTCGTCGAGCAGTCGATCGATCGCTCCGAGGGGGATGGGCAACCAGGTCGGCCGGTTGCGCGCCTCGTAGACGACTTCGTACAGGGCCTTGTCGAGCTCGAGAACCTTGGTCAGGGTGGTGGAGTCGGGATCGGGCTCTCCGGCCACGGCTGCGTAGCCATCGAGGAAGGCGCGCCGGCTGTCGACGGCCCAGGCCGTGGCGTCGATCGTGGGGTCGGCCAGGTGCACCGACCCAGCGGCGTAGTCGAAGGAACGCAGCATCCCGGCGATGTCGCGCTGGGTGAGGTCGGGAAGCACCCGCTCGGCGAGGGGACGCAGGGGTTCGCCCTCGAAGTCGAGGGCGACCCAGCCCCGCTCCGGCACGTCGAGCACCTGACCGAGGTGGTAGTCGCCATGGATGCGCTGCAGGGCCGGAAGCCGAACGTGGCCGACCGACTCGAGCAGCCGCGTCACGTCGGCCTCATGGGCGGCCAGGGCGGGAGCGGCCGCCACCGCAGCGGCATACCGTTCGCGCATCGAAGCGACGAGGCGACCGCGGGTCTCGGACGTGGCGTCCTCACTACCGAGCGCCTCGAGAAGCGTTGCGTGGATCTGGGCGGTGACCGAGCCGAGCTCACGGGCCCGGTCGGTGAAGTCGGTGCCCGTCGCCGCGGCCACCAGAGCGACCCGCCAGGCGTCCTCGACTCCGGGGATGAACTCCTGAGCGAAGGCGAAGTGCCCGTACTCGCTGCCGCGTCCGCCGGGCGCGTCCCACGAGCCCGCGAGGTGCCCGAGCACTGCCGGCACGCGGTCGGAGCCGGCGCGGGTGAGGGCCGCTTGCACGATGACGTCGGGGTTGTCGCCGTGCTGGAGGGTACGGAACACCTTGACGATGATCGGCGGCGCCGGATTGCCTTCGCCGTCGTCCAGGTGGCAGATGATCGAGGTGTTCGACTGCTCGCCGCTCAGCACCGCTGAGGACGAGACCGTGCTCCGCTCGACTCCCGTGGGGGTTCCCACTGCCCGCGCGTTGCTGCCGCTGCCCGCTTGCGCGTCCTCGGACGCCTCTCCAGCGAGGATCGTACGCACCAGAACGGCGGGGTAGACCGGGTCGTGAGGCGCGTCGTAGACCCAGCGGGTGCCGAGCACGCTGTGTTCCATGGTGCCCAGCAGGGCACCTTCGCCGCCCTCGAGCGGCGCGGACCGGTAGGTGAGGGGCACCTGGTAGACCACTGGTGGTGACGTCGCGGTGTCGGCGAGCAGCAGGGTCTCGAGTCCGACCTCGCCTGCGGGGTCGTCGAAACGGTAGCCGCCGACGCGATGGAGCGTCGGCACGTGACCCTTGCCGGCGTACCAGCGCTGGTGCTGGATCCACCCGGTGACCATGTCGATCTTTCCGGGCGAGAGGGTGGCGTTCTTGTAGACGATCGACATCAGCGGTTGTCCTCCCCGCCGCGCAGCTGGAACCAGAAGAAGTCGCGCGAACCCAGGGTGATCGTGACCCGCCCGTCGTTCGCCACCCAGGGGAAGCCGCTGCCTCCGAAGAGGTCGATCAGCTGGCGGCCCGCGAAGTGCTCGGGCAGGGTCAACGTGGCGGCCTGCGGCCGGCTCGACAGGTTGTTGATGCACAGCACCGCCTCGGCGGGTTCGTTGCCGTCGGCCGGCATCGAGCGGGTGTAGGAGAGGATCGCCTCGTTGTCGGCGGGCACGATGTCGAAGTCGCCGAGGCCGAACACCGGATGCCGCCCGCGGATCTGGAGCATGCCCCTGACCCAGTGCAGCAGCGACGCCGACGACGCCATCTGCGCCTCGACGTTGATGTTGTTGTAGTGGTAGACGAGGCTCGAGATGACCGGCAGGTAGAGCTTGCCGGGGTCGGTGCTCGAGAACCCCGCGTTGCGGTCGGGGGTCCACTGCATCGGCGTGCGCACCCCGTCGCGGTCGGGCAGCCAGATGTTGTCGCCCATGCCGATCTCGTCGCCGTAGTACAGACACGGCGAACCGGGCAGCGACAGGATGAGCGCGTTGATCAGCTCGATCTCGGGCCTGGAGTTGTCGAGCAGGGGAGCCAGGCGGCGCCGGATGCCGACGTTGGCCCGCATGCGGGGGTCGGGGGCGTACCACCCGTACATCGCGACCCGTTCCTCGGGCGTGACCATCTCGAGCGTGAGCTCGTCGTGGTTGCGCAGGAAGGTGCCCCACTGGGTGCCGGCGGGAATCGCGGGGGTGTCGGCCAGCACGTCGATGATGGGTGCCGCCTTCTCCTCGCGCAGCGAGTAGTAGAGGCGGGGCATCACCGGGAAGTGGAAGCACATCTGGCACTCCGGTGCCTCCTCGGTGCCGAAGTAGTCGACGACCTCGGCCGGCGGCTGGTTCGCCTCGGCGAGCAGGATGCGACCGGGGAACTCCTCGTCGACCATGGCCCGCAGCCGCGCGAGGAACTCGTGGGTGCGAGGAAGGTTCTCGCAGTTGGTGCCCTCCTCCTCGAACAGGTAGGGCACGGCATCCAGCCGGAAGCCGTCGATGCCGAGGTCCATCCAGAACCGGACGATGTCGAACATCGCCTCCTGCACGTCGGGGTTCTCGAAGTTGAGGTCGGGCTGGTGGGAGAAGAAGCGGTGCCAGAAGAACTGTCGCCGCACCGGGTCGAAGGTCCAGTTCGAGACCTCTGTGTCGACGAAGATGATGCGCGCGTCGGAGTAGGCGTCGTCGGTGTCGGACCACACGTAGAAGTCGCCGTAGGGGCCGTCGGGCTCGGCCCGGCTCGCCTGGAACCAGGGGTGCTGGTCGCTGGTGTGGTTCATCACGAAGTCGGTGACGATGCGGATGCCGCGGGCGTGGGCCTGCGAGACGAGCTCGGTGAACTCCGGCAGGGTGCCGAACTCGGGCAGCACCGCCTTGTAGTCGGCGATGTCGTACCCACCGTCACGGAGCGGGGAGGCGTAGAAGGGTGGGAGCCAGAGGCAGTCGACGCCGAGCCACTGGAGGTAGTCGAGCCGCTGGATCAGTCCGGTGAAGTCGCCGGCGCCGACCCCCTTCGAGTCGCCGAACGCGCGGACGAGCACCTCGTAGAAGACGGCCTTCTTGAACCACTGCGGGTCGTGGCGTAGGCCCGGTTGGGCCAGGTTGAGTCCCTGCATGCGGTCAGTGGCTCCTCACGTGGATGATGTGCACGGGCTCGTTGTCGGGGCCGAGGCGCACGAAGTTGTCGGCCCGCCACTGCCAGGTCTGGTTGGTCATGTGGTCGTGGGCCTCGAAGGTCGACCAGGTGGCCATACCCATTGCCTCGAGGTCGAGGTGCACCGTGGTCTCGCGGGTGGCGTGCGGGTCGAGGTTGGCTACGACGAGCACGGTGTCACGCTCTCCGGTGTCGCGGTCGATCACGCGCGATTTCGAGAACACCATGACGTTCTCGTCGTCGGCCGAGTGGAAGGTCAGGTTGCGCATCCAGTGCAGCGCCGGGTGCCAGCGTCGGATGTCGTTGATCCTGCGCAGGTACCAGGCGAGGGACTGCCCCTCGAGTGGGCCGCCGGGCTCGTAGAGGTACCACTGCCGGTCCTTGTACTCGTACTTCTCGTTGTCGATCTGCTCCTCGGCGCCGGGCCGGGCGACGTTCTCCATCAGCTCGTAGCCGGCGTAGATGCCGTAGGTCGGCACCATCGTGGCGGCGAGCGCGGCACGCAGCTTCCACGCGGTCGGGCCGCCGTACTGCATGTAGGGGGTGAGGATGTCGTGCGTGGTCGGCCAGAACGACGGACGCATGTAGGTGGCGCTCTCGTCGGCGAGCTCGCGGCCGTACTCCTCGAGCTCCCAGCGGGCGTTCCGCCACGCGTAGTAGGTGTAGCTCTGCTGGAAGCCGGCCATGGCCAGGGCGTGCATCATCGCCGGCTTGGTGAAGGCCTCGGCCAGCCAGATGACCTCCGGGTGGTCGAGTGCCACATCGGCAATCAGCCACTGCCAGAACGCAACCGGCTTAGTGTGGGGGTTGTCGACCCGGAAGATCTTGACGCCGTGATCGATCCAGACCTGCACGACCCGACGAACCTCGGCGTAGGCACCGGCCGGGTCGTTGTCGAAGTTGAGCGGGTAGATGTCCTGGTACTTCTTGGGCGGGTTCTCGGCGTAGGCGATGGTGCCGTCGGCCCGCGTGGTGAACAGCTCGGGATGGGTCTGCACCCAGGGATGGTCGGGGGAGGCCTGGAGGGCGATGTCGAGTGCGACCTCCAGGCCGTGACGGGTGGCCTCGGCCACGAAGTGGTCGAAGTCGTCGAAGGTGCCCAGGTCGGGGTGGATGGCGTCGTGGCCCCCGTCGGGCGAGCCGATGGCGTAAGGCGATCCGGGGTCATCGGGCGCCGCGGTGAGCGTGTTGTTGCGGCCCTTGCGCGCCGTCGTGCCGATGGGGTGGATGGGTGTGAGGTAGACGACGTCGAAGCCCATGTCGGCGATCGCGGGCAGTCGCTTGGCGGCGGTGCGGAAGGTGCCGGAGGTCCAGAGGCCAGTCTTCTCGTCGCGGAAACATCCCTCCGACCTCGGGAAGATCTCGTACCACGCGCCGAACAGGGCGCGCTCGCGCTCGACGAGGAGGTTGTGGGCCCTGGTGGGGGAGACGAACTCGCGCAACGGAACCACCCCCGCGAGGCCGTGGACCTCGGGTGACGTGGCCACGGCCAGTCGGGCCGCGGCCGGGCGCGAGGTGTCGCGCAGGGCGTCGAGAGCGCTGTCGAGGTCGGTCGTCGGCAGGCCCTGCCCGGCGACCGCGGCGGAGAAGCGCTCGAGCACGAGCACGCCCTCGGCGCACATGAGCTCCTCGTCGATGCCCGCCTCGATCTTGATCGTGGCGTCGTGCACCCAGGTGGCGTACGGGTCTGACCAGCCCTCGACCCGGTAGGTCCATCGCCCGGGCTGATTCGCCACGACGGTGGCGCTCCATTCGCTCAGGCCGGGGTTGTCGCAGCGCATCGCGAAGTGATGGTCACGACCCTCGGGGTCGGTGAGCACCGCGGTCGCGTTGACGGCGTCGTGGCCCTCGCGAAAGACGCGGGCCCGCACGACGAACTCCTCGTGCTCCACCGACTTGACCGGCAGGGCGCCGCCCTCGAGCAGCGGTCGCACGTCGGTGACCGGGATGCGTCCGAAGGCGACCGCGCCGCCCGGCATCCCCTCGACGTTCGGCGGTTCGCTGACCGGGTGGTCCGGGGCAAGGTGGACCGCTCCGGACTCCCCTTCGTCGATCACGCCATCGCCGGCGGTGTCGACCCCGTCGTACGAGCTCTTCGCGGATGCCGGCTGCGCGCGACCTGTCGACACGGGGGTCGATGCGGGGGGCGATGTGGGGGTCGATGCGCCGGATGCCGTCGCGGCGGTGGGCGAGACCGGGTGCGCAGGTTCCGGGGTCGGGCTGGAACCAGCCGGGGGAGTAGGGGGCGTCGGCTCTGATCCAGTCACGCGACGAACCTATCGAAAAGAGAGCCGAAGTATCGTGCGGAGAGGCTGCGCCGTCCGGTAGGTGGAACTTTCTGCAAGCGTTGCAAGAACCACGCACCAAGAGCCCTATGCTTTCCCATCGTGAAGGCCATCAGACGCTTCAGCGTCCGCACCGTCCTGCCCGCCCGCATCGAGGGGCTCGGCGAGCTCGCCAGCAACCTGCGCTGGTCGTGGCATCCACCGACCCGCGACCTCTTCGAGAGCATCGACCCGACCAAGTGGGCCGGTGCGAGCGAGGACCCCGTCAAGCTGCTCTCGCGACTCTCTGCCGACGAGCTCGCCGCGCTCGCAGACGACGACGACTTCGTGGCCAGGGTCGAGGCCGCCGGGGTGGAGCTGCGCGCCTATCTGACCGACGAGCGCTGGTACCAGTCGTGGAGCCGCGAGCAGGAAGCCGCCGGCAGCGCAGCCCCTGCCGCCATCGCCTACTTCAGCCCCGAGTTCGGCATCACTTCGGTGCTTCCGCAGTACTCCGGCGGGCTCGGCATCCTCGCTGGTGACCACCTGAAGTCGGCCTCCGACCTCGGTGTCCCGATCGTCGGAGTGGGCCTGTTCTACAAGACGGGCTACTTCAAGCAGGCCCTCAGCCGAGACGGCTGGCAGCTCGAGACCTATCCGGTGCTCGATCCCGACGGCCTGCCCCTCGCACTGCTGCGAGAGGCCGATGACACGCCGGCCGTCGTCTCGGTCGCCCTGCCGGGCGGTCGCACCCTCCACGCCCACGTGTGGCGGGCGCAGGTCGGCCGGGTGCCCCTGCTGCTGCTCGACTCAGACGTGGCCGACAATGACGCTGCCACCCGCAAGGTCACCGAGACCCTCTACGGCGGCGGCGGCGACACCCGCCTTGAGCAGGAGCTGCTGCTCGGCGTGGGAGGCGTGCGCGCTCTGCGGCTCTGGTCGCGGCTGTCCGGCTCGCCGACGCCCGAGGTCTACCACACCAACGAGGGCCACGCCGGCTTCCTCGGCGTCGAGCGGATCACCGAGCTCGTGCGCGACCACGGGCTGACCTTCGACGAGGCGCTGGAGGCGGTGCGGGCGGCCACCGTGTTCACCACGCACACCCCGGTGCCGGCCGGTATCGACCGGTTCTCGGCCGAGAAGATCCATCTGTTCTTCGGTGGGGCGAACGAGATCCCCGGGGTGCCGGTCGACCGGCTCTTGTCCCTGGGCGCTGAGGACTACGCCGGTGGTGAGGCCGGCATCTTCAACATGGCTGTCATGGGCCTGCGTCTCGCACAGCGGGCGAACGGCGTGTCGAAGCTGCACGGCCACGTCAGCCGCGAGATGTTCGACGGTCTGTGGCCGGGCTTCGACGACGAAGAGGTGCCGATCACCAGCATCACCAATGGTGTCCACGCCCCGACGTGGGTCGACCGCACCGTCTACGACGTCGCACGCGAGCACCTCGGCACCGCCGACATCGCCGGAGCCGACCTGTGGCACCGCATCGACGAGGTGCCTGCCGCCGCCATCTGGGCGGCCAAGCGCGAGATGCGCCAGAAGCTCGTCGACGACGCGCAGCGGCGGGTGCGTTCGTCGTGGCGCAAGCGCGGAGCCACCAAGGCCGAGCTCGGCTGGGTCGACGACGTGCTCGACCCTGATGTGCTGACGATCGGCTTCGCCCGCCGGGTGCCGACGTACAAGCGCCTGACCCTGATGCTGAGCGACAAGGTGCGCCTCAAGAGCCTGTTGCTGCACCCCGAGCGGCCCATGCAGCTCGTCATCGCGGGCAAGTCCCACCCCGCCGATGAGACCGGCAAGCGCCTCATCCAGGAGATGGTGCAGTTCGCCGACGACCCCGAGGTGCGTCACCGCATCGTCTTCCTGCCCAACTACGACATCGCGATGGCGCAGCGCCTCTACCCCGGTTGCGACGTCTGGCTGAACAACCCGCTGCGCCCGCTCGAGGCGTGCGGCACCTCGGGGATGAAGGCGGCTCTCAACGGTGGCCTCAATCTCTCGATCCTCGACGGTTGGTGGGACGAGTGGTTCGACGGTCGCAACGGCTGGGCCATTCCCACCGCTGACGGTGTCGATGACCCTGACCGCCGCGACGACATCGAGGCGACGGCCCTCTACGACCTCATCGAGAACAGCGTCGCGGCGACGTTCTACGACGTCGACGACGCCGGTCTGCCACAGGGGTGGATCTCGATGATGAGCCACACGCTGAAGACTCTCGGGCCGAAGGTGCTCGCCAGCCGCATGGTGCAGGACTACACCGAGAAGCTCTACTGCCCTGCCACCGCCGCGGGTCGGGCGATGGACGAGTCCGACTTCGCCGGTGCCAAGGCGATGGCGTCCTACAAGGCCCGGGTCCGTTCGGCCTGGCCGCGGGTGCGCGTCGAGCACGTAGAGCCCTCCGGCCTCTCCGACTCGCCGCAGATCGGAGACACCCTTCAGCTTCGGGCTTTCGTCGACCTCGGGGGTCTGACCCCCGACGACATCGAGGTGCAGCTGGTGCACGGGCACGTGAGTGACACCGACGACCTTCGTGACATGGAGGTCGCAACCCTCGAGGTGGCCGAGAACTATGAGGGGGGCCGCTACCAGTTCGCCGGGGCCCAGAAACTGCGGCGCACCGGGTCGTTCGGCTACAGCGTGCGCGTCGTGCCGAAGAACACCGCCCTGGCGGGCCCGGCGGAGATGGGCCTCGCCCGCAACGCCTGACCTGCTGCTCCGCCGTCGAGAGCACAGCTCGTCGCGTGCCTCGACGGTGGAGCGCCCCTGGGGCGTTGAGCACCCGGTTGGCGCCCGGCGCGCTGTGCTTGGATTCCCCATGACGAGTTTCGTCGATCCGAGGCGCACGGCCCCGCCCTCGCGGGGTCCGTGGTCGTTTCTGGCCTGGCTGGTGCTGCAGCAGCGCCGCAGGGTTGCTCTGGGGGCCGTGCTGGGCAGCGCCTGGATGGCGGGGTTGGCGTTGCCGCCGTATCTGCTCTCGCAAGCCGTCGACGGGCTGGCCGCGGGCGAGCGTGATGCGGTCATTGGGTGGTCGGTGGCTTTGGTGGTCGCGGGTGCCGCCCTGGCCGGGTAGGCATCTGGCGCCACCGGACGATGACGCAGGTACGCATGGATGCCGCTTTCCGTACGGTCGGGGCGGTGACCGACCAGGCCCTCCGTCAGCGCTCTACCCGGGCTCGGTGGCTGCCGCCCCACGGTCGGGCGGCTAGCGCTGCGAGTACCGGCCGGCCTCGCACGTCTGATCGGTTGGTCAGGTGCCTCTGACCGATCGGTTGGGTCGGTGTCAGCATCGGACCTGGAAGCTGGTGCGCCAGTGTTGCCAGGTGTGCCAGGTGACGCCGGTGTCGGTGATGGTGGCGGTGAGGTTCTTGTCGTGGACGTAGATGTGGTGTCGTCGGCACAGCAGGGCGAGGTTGCCCAGGCATGTGGTGCCGCCGTCGATCCAATGCCGCACGTGGTGGGCGTCGGTCCATTGAGCGGGGGTGGAGCAGCCCGGGAAGGAGCAGCCCTTGTCTCGGAGCCAGAGGGCGGTGCGCATGGCCCGGGTGACGAGGCGTTCCTCCCGGCCCACGTCCAACGGTTGGGAGTCGGAGCCGAGCACGACGGGGATGATCGTGGCGTCGCACGCCAGCCGGCGCACGATGGCCGCGCTGAGCACGTCCCCACTCAGACACGACCCGCTCCCGCCCTTGCCCGCCGCACCGTGTTTACCCGCCGCGCCGCTCTGGCGATCCGCGCCGTTCTGGCCGCCGCGGGTGGCCCAGTCGGGTGGGCAACCGTGTCGCATCCAGTCGCGCAGGGCCTCGAAGTTGATGGTGACGACGATCTTGGCCTTGTCCGTGCTCGGCGCCTCACCGGGCGCCGTGACACCGCGGCCAACAATGTCGAGCAGGGCGTCCATCCGGCGCTGGTGCGGGGGTCGGGGGTCGTCCTCAATCTTGACCCCGTCTTCATCGGTGAGGGGGCACGGCGCGGCGAGGGGGTCGATGGCGGCTTTGAGGGTTGCGGCGCCTTCGGGGTCGAGAGTGCCGCTCATCCCGACCATCCCGGCCGCGTTCGGGCTGGTGAACCACAGGCCGCGCGCGTCTCGACGTTTCTGGTCGTGCTCGTCCGCGTCCTTCGGGGGCCGGACCTGGTCAGACAGCTCACGGGCCAGCTTCGCGAGCTGTTCCCACCGCAGCCCGGGTGCTTCCTCGGTCAGGTGGGTGACGGCCTGCTCCAGGTCGTCGGGGTCAGCGACCGGCTTGAGGCGGTGGAAGAAGTCGATGACCTGCGCCGCCTTACCCACCGTGACCCGCCCGCCCGTGCTGGTGGTGTCGCCGGCGGTTCCGCCGGTGACGGCGTCACGCAACTGGGCCCAGCGGGGCTCGTTGAACGCGGCCCCACAGGTCACGACGGCCTTCGCGGCGCTGGCGGTCAGGGTGGGGTCGACGGTGCGCAACCAGTCGACCCGACACAACCCGCCCGGAGAGGCGACGCCGCGGGCCTCGAGCTGAGTGACCAGGCGCACGAGGTTGACCTCCTTGTGGTGTTCCACGGCGCCGAGCTGGGTCACCGACTCGAGCAGGTCGGCCTCGGTCATCCGGTCCGGTTCCATCTGGGGACGGTCCAGGCTCGCGGCCGCGAACGCGAACCCCGACGCGTACGCCCCACTCACGTTCGACCAGTTCGCCCAATGGACCGTCAACGGCGCCGGAAACTCCCGCACCGGCCGCCCCTCGCCGGCCGAACCCGACGAGGCAGCCTCCGGCGAGGTCGCGTCGGCGGCACCGGGTGCGGGCTCAGCGGCATCCGATGCAGCCGCCTCTGCGGCATCCGGGATGGGGGTCGACCAGACCCCGGCCGCCGCGGTGCCACCGGTGGCACGCTGGCTCGACTCGAGGTCGGCCAGCTGCTGCCGGAGCCTCTCGAGAAGCGAAC
>NZ_MAST01000053.1 GCF_001758225.1 Humibacillus sp. DSM 29435
GGTGGTGGTGGGGCCGGCTGTCCCGCAGGAGTCGGACCGTGGCGGGGTTCGGGTGCTGGTGGGGCCGGCTGTCCCGCAGGAGTCGGACCGTGGCGGGGTTCCGAGGTCCGACCGGACGGTGGCGGCGTGAGCCGCGATCCGGGGTGGGCACGGGCGTGGCACGATGACGTCATGTCCGATCGTGACAAAGGCCCCGACGCCATCGACGCTGCTGACGACACCGTGCCGCTGCCGGTCGCGTCGGCCCGGGCAGCCGGAGGCCCGGTCGGGTGGGAGGCCGACGTCGTGCTCAAGGACGGCACGGTCGCGCACCTGCGGCCGATCGGCCCCGACGATGCCGACGGCATCCGCGCGTTCCACAGCAAGCAGTCGCCGGAGTCGATCTACCTGCGGTTCTTCGCACCGGTCCGTGAGATCAGCGAACGTGACCTGTATCGGTTCACGCACGTCGACCACCACGACCGGGTGGCACTGGTGGCCACTCTCGACAACGACATCATCGGCATCGGCCGCTTCGACCGCATCGATGCCTCATCGGCCGAGGTCGCCTTCAACATCTCCGACCACTTCCAGGGCAAGGGCATCGGCTCGGTGCTGCTCGAACACCTGGCCGCGATCGCCCAGGAGGTCGGCATCACCCGGTTCACGGCCGAGGTGCTGCCGCAGAACCGCAAGATGCTGATGGTGTTCAAGGAGGCGGGCTACGAGGTCGCCTCCCACCTTCAGGACGGCGTCGTCGAGGTGGGCTTCGACGTGCTGCCCACCGACAAGAGCAAGGCCGTGCAGCTCTCCCGCGAGCACCGCGCCGAGTCGCGCAGCATGACGACCATCCTCTTCCCCGAACGGGTCGCGATCATCGGCGTCAGCCGTCGCGCCGACTCGATCGGGGCACTGGTGATGCGCAACATCGTCGCGGCCGGCTTCATGGGTGAGCTCTACCCGATCCACCCCGAGGCCGACTCGATCCAGGGGGTCCCGGCTTTCCGCAGCATCGGCGAAGCACCGGGCCCGGTCGACCTCGCCGTCGTCGTCGTGCCGCCCGACGAGGCCCTCGGCGTCGTGAAGGAGTGCGGCCGAGCCGGCGTGCGGGCCCTGCTCGTGCTGTCGTCCGGCTTCGCCGAGGCGGGTGACGAGGGGGTGAAGCTGCAGAACAAGCTGCGTCGCCGAGCCCGCCGGGCGGGCATGCGCGTGGTCGGGCCCAACAGCTTCGGCCTGATCAACAACGACCCGACGGTGCGGCTCAACGCGAGTCTGGCGCAGGTTATCCCGGAGGCCGGCCGCCTCGGCCTCTTCGCGCAGAGCGGAGCGCTCGGCATCGCCGTGCTGGCATCGGCGGCTCGGCGCGGGCTCGGCATCTCGGTGTTCGCCTCGGCGGGCAACCGGGTCGACGTCTCGGGCAACGACCTCATGCAGTACTGGATCGACGACCAGCAGACCGACACGGTCGGCCTGTACCTCGAGTCGATGGGCAACCCTCGCAAGTTCTCGCGTATCGCTCGGCAGCTCGCGATGGTCAAGCCGGTCGTCGTCGTCTCGTCGGGGGTGTCGAGCTTCGCGGCCCCGGCCGGGCATCGCACTCGCACGACGAACGTGCCGCCGGGAGCCTTCCGGGCGCTGCTCCGTCAGGCGGGCGTGATTCGCGTCGAGAACATCCACCAGCTCTTCGACGTCGCCCAGCTGACCCTGCACCAACCCCTGCCGCGCGGCGACCGGGTGGCCATCGTCGGCAACTCCGACGCCTTGGGCGCGATCAGTGCCAGCGCCTGCGTCAGCTGGGGGCTGAAGGTCACGCACGGGCCCGTCTCCCTGCTCCCGCAAGCCAGTGCCGAGGAGTTCTCGACGGCCCTCGAGTCTGCGTTCGCTGATCCGCAGGTCGACAGTGTCGTCGCGAGTTTCATCCCGGCCATCAGCGCGAGCGACGAAGACGTGTCAGCTGCTGTGGTCGCCGTGGTAGCGCGGCATGAGAAGCCTTGCGTCGCAACGTTTCTCGGCGTTCGCGGCATCGACAAGTGGCTTGACTACAAACAGTCCGACGGGGTGGCCCGGTCGGTGCCGGCGTACGCCTTGCCCGAAGACGGCATCCGGGCCCTCAACGCGGTGACGAAGTACGCGCAGTGGCGAGCCCGCGACCGAGGGGCAGCGGTCGCTCCGGTGGGGGTCGACCGTGCTCGGGCCGAAGCGCTGATCGACGGCTTTCTTCAGCACAGCCCCGAGGGGCGCGTCCTCACCCGCGACGAGACGGAGCAGCTGCTCGCGGCCTACGGCCTGCGACTGTGGCCTGCCATCGAGGTGTCGGATGCCGCCTCCGCCGTGGCGGCGGCCGACACGCTGACCTACCCGGTCATTCTCAAGTCGACCTCGCCGGTCGTGCGTCACCAGCCGGGCATCGTCGGGGTGCGCAGTGACCTCATCGATGCCGAGTCGGTGCTCGACGCTCACACGTCTCTGAGCGAACGCCTCGGCCCGCTGGGTGCCGACCGCTTCGTGGTGCAGCGGATGGCCGTGCCCGGGGTCTCGTGCGTGCTGCGAGCGACGGAGGACCCGCTGTTCGGCCCGGTGGTCAGCTTCTCGGTGGCGGGCCCGCCCACCGACCTGCTCGGCGACATCGCGCACCGCATCCCGCCGCTCACCGACGTCGATGTCTGCGACCTCATCGACGGGGTCAAGGCCGCACCGCTGCTCTCCGGCCACCGCGGGGCTGCTCCCGTGCACCGGGCTGCCCTCTGCGACTTGGTGGCCCGCCTTTCGGTGCTCGCCGATGACCATCCCGAGCTGTCGTCGGTCGAGCTCAACCCGGTCAACGCCTGGACCGGCGGCGTCGATGTGCTCGGGGCCGAGATCACCGTGCGGCCACCCCAGCTGCGCCAGGACGCGGGCCGTCGGGCGATGACCTGACGGTTGCACCTGACGTTGCTCGGGGTCACCCCTTGACGCTGCCCGCCAGCAGGCCACTGGCGAAGTAGCGCTGCAGGGCGAGAAAGACGATGAGCGGAATGACGATGGTGATGAACCCAGCGGGGGCCAGCAGCTCGAGATGGGCGCCGTAGCTTCCGGTGAGGCTCTGCATCCGGGCAGTGACCGGCTGTTGTGACGGGTCGGTGCTGCCGAACGTCTTGGCGACCAGCAGGTCGTTCCACACCCAAAGGAACTGGAAGATCCCGAACGACGCGATGGCCGGCATCGACAAGGGCAGCACGATCGACCGGAAGATGCGCAGAGCGTTGGCTCCGTCGACGCGCGCCGCCTCGATGAGCGACACCGGAATCTGGGCGATGAAGTTGTGCAACAGAAAGATGGCGAGGGGCAGCGAGAACATCGTGTGCGTCAGCCAGATCTGGGCGAGGGTGCCATTGACGCCGGGGGAGGGCAGCACCGTGACCCCGCCGATCTGCAGACCCTTGACGTAGTACTGCTGCAGCGGCACCAGGGCCATCTGTAGCGGGATGATCTGCAGGGCGAAGATGAGGAAGAAGATGGCGTCGCTGCCCCGGAACCGCAGCCAGGCCAGCGAGTAGGCCGCCATGGAGGCGATGAAGATCGGGATGATGGTCGCGGGAATGGTGATGGCCAGGGAGTTGACCAGCGGTAGAGCGAGGCCGCCGCTGCCGGTCAGCACCTGCTTGTAGCCGGCGAGGCTGAAGCTGGGGTGGACGAAGAACTCCCACCAGCCCGTGGTGGCGGCGTCCTCCTTCGACCGGAACGAGTTGATGAACAGCCCCAGGGTCGGGACGGTCCAGAGCACGGAGATGACGACGACGACGGCCGAGGCGACGGGCGAGCTGAAGGCCCGTCGAACAGCCGAGGTCGCCTCGCGTCCACGCAGCTTGCCGTCGGATGCGACCGGGTCGAGAACGGGCGGGGTGGCGCTGGTCATCGTTCGCTCCTCTCCCGGCGCAGCTGGCGGATGTTGTAGAACATGAGCGGCAGCACGACGATGAAGATGATGACCGCAAGGGCGCTGCCGCGGCTGACCTGGCTGGTGACGAACATGTCGGCGTACATCTGACGGGCCAGCACGTCGGTGTCGTAGTTGCCGTTGGTGATCGTGAACACGATGTCGAAGACCTTGAGGGTGGTGATCATCACCGTGGTCAGCACCACGACGACGGTGTTGCGGATCATGGGAATCTCGATGCTGCGAAAGAGCCGCCACCCGTCGGCCCCCTCGAGTCGAGCCGACTCGATGATCTCGTCGGGAATCGCCTTGAGGGCGGCCCCGAGGACCACCATGGCGAACCCGGCCTGGATCCAGATCATGATCACCATGAGCAGGAAGGTGTTGACCGGAGAGCTGATCAGCCAGTTGGGGGGGTTGCTCCAACCCAGCTTCATCACGATGGCACTGAGCAGGCCGGTCTGGGGCTGCGTCGGCGTCACGTAGTTGTAGACGTAGCTCCAGATCACCGAGGCCCCTACGAACGAGATCGCCGTGGGCAGGAAGATCAGGGTCTTGGGCACGGCAGTGTGCTTCATGCGGTTGAGCAGCAAGGCCGCCGACAGACCGACGGCCACGGTCAGGGTCGGCACGATGACCAGCCACAGCAGCGTTCGGAAGAGGCTGCCCAAGGTGTAGGGGTCGGTGAACGCGAAGGCGTAGTTCTTCAGACCGACGTACTTGGTGAGCAGCTGCCCGAGAAACTGCTGGTTCTTCAGGCTGTTGTTGAACGTGACGACGGCCGGGATGATCAGCCCCAGCAGCAGCAGGAAGAGCGCGGGGCCGAGGCAGATGACGACGGCGACCGGTTTCTGCAACCGGCCGGTGACCCGGCCGGCCACGAGGAACACGACGCCGAGAAGGGCCACGAAGCCGACGACCACGACCACCACACCGAGCAGGGTGGATGCTGCCTGGCTCACGGGGCTGCTGTCGGTGAGCAGGGCGGGAGCGGATGACGTGAACATGGTGGCCGGTGGCAGCCGGGTTCAGTTCGGCCAGGAGGAGTCGATCTCCTGGGCGACAGCCGTGGCCGACTTGCCGCTGCCGAACCAGTCGACCATGCCCTTCCAGAAGGTGCCCGAACCCACCGCCGCCGGCATGGAGTCAGAGGCGTCGAACCGGAACGTGGCGCTCGGGTCGGCCAGGTACTTCGCCGAGATCTTGTCGATCGGGTCCTTGTAGAGGCTCTGGTCGACCTTCTCGTTCGCCGACACCCAGCCTGGGGCGACCTCGATGCGGCTCTGCGCCCATTCCGGGCTGGAGAGGTAGTTCTGCACCGCCTGAGTGGCCGGGTCGTCGGCGAAAGCGGTGACGAACTCACCACCACCCTCCACCGGTGTCTTGATGCTGGGGTTCACGGCGGGTAGGTAGAACGCGAAGACGTCGCCGTCGGGCCCGACCTTGGTGCCCTTGGGCCACTGGGCCTCGTAGAAGGAGGCCTGCTGCAACATGCCGCACTGGTTCTTCAGGATCGGCAGACCGGCGTTCTGGAAGGTGGTCGTGGCGATCGTCTGCACGTTGCCGACGCCACCGTTGACCCAGGCCGGGTTGAGCATCCAGCCCTGCACCGTCTTCATCGCCGCCTGGATCTGCGGGTCGGCGAACTTCACCTTGTGGCTGATCCAGTCGTCGTAGACCTGCCCCCCGTAGGTGCCGAGCACGGTCTCCTCGAGCCAGTCCGTCGCCGGCCAGCCAGTGGCCGTTCCGGAGCCGATGCCGCCGCACCACGGTTTGGCGGTACCACTCATGTCCTTGGCCATCTTTGCCGACAGGCTCATCAGATCGGCGTAGGTGGTGGGCACCTTGTAGCCCTTCGACGCGAAGTACTTGGGGGAGTACCACACCAGCGACTTCATGTTGGCGCTCATCGGGGCGGCGTAGAACGTGCCGTCGGCACTGCCGTAGGTCTTCCAGACCTTGCTCCAGTTGTCCTCGTTCTTCACGGTCTGCGCGGGAGGCTTCTTCACCGTGCCCGTCTGCACCATCTGCTGGAGCAGCCCGGGCTGCGGGATGATCGCGAGGTTCGGCGCGTTGCCGCCGTTCACCTTGACCGGGAGGTCGGACTCGAACGTGTTGGAGCCGGTGTACTGGATCTTGATACCGGTGCACTTCTGAAAATCGGCCCACGAGGTGTTGAGCGAGTCCGACTCCGGGCTGAGGATCGAGCCGAACATCGTCACAGTCGACCCGCTGTGCCCGGCGTAGGGCTGGAACTGCGCGCAGTCACCGGTAAGCGTCGGCGTCGTACCGCCGCCGCCCGCCTGCGGCGTGGGGCTGCTGCTCGAGCAGGCAGCAGTGGCGGTCACGGCGAGCACTCCGGCCGCCGCCGCGAGGATCGTGAGCTTCTTCATCGGTTCTCCTGGTTGGTAACGAACGTCGGCCGTGCCCAGCGGCGGGCCTGGCGTGACTGTTCGGGCACGTCGGACCCAGCTGCGGGAGACCGCTTGTCGTCTGGGCCGACCTGGCCGCCCGCCTCCCGTTAGCAGCGGCACTGGACCCATTGGGCTGAGTGCATCACCGGCCTTGAAACCGGTCAATCGAGTGGGCGACCTTGCCACACAAGTGAAACAGTGGCGTCATATTGGGGACCGTCAGACACGGTGGGGTCGGTCGTCCGAGCCGGTGCAAGGATGGGGCCTATGAGACGCGTCAGCCACGGCACCGGGCAGGCCCTTCCCGATGACCTCACCCGGGCCATCACCCACGCCGGGTACTACCCGGCCCTGGTCTGCGATGTCGTGGAGTCGGCCGTCGCAGACGACCTGGTGGTGTCGCACCTGGTGCACCAGGAGACGACGTTCGACCACGACTCGGTGCGGCGGCACGTGACGGTGCTCGTGGTCACCCCACACCGGCTCGTCATCGCCCACGCCGACGACCACGCCGAGCCCGGCGAACAGCTGATGGCCACCGCGACCACCGAGACGGTACCGCTGCGCGCCGTCCGCGGCGTCATGGTGACTCACGTGGTGGCCGAACCGGAGTCGTTCTCACCCGGCACCCACAGCCGCGACATCACCTTGACCATCGGCTGGGGCGCGGTCAGCCGGCTCGACATGGTGCCCGCCCAGTGTGGTGACCCCGACTGCACCGCCGACCACGGCTTCGAGGGAACCATCGCGAGCGACGACATCTCGCTGCGCGTGAGCGCCGCCGCCGACGGTGCGTCCGCCGTCGAGAACGCCCTCCGCTTCGCGAGGGTGCTCTCGGGAAGCATCGGGGGCGGTTCCGCAGGTTCCGCGTCGTGAGCTCACCGGCATCCGGCCGACTCGACTGGTCGGCGGGCACGCTCGCGTCTGTGCTGCCCTCGGTGTCCGACCGTCTCGGCGTGCCGCGGTTCGATGGCCACGACATCTTCGACCTGCCCCCGGCGCGACGCACGGTGGTCGTGCTTGTCGACGGCCTGGGCTATGACCTGCTGCGGCAGCGGAGCGGGCACGCCCCGTTCCTGCGGCAGCGACTGGCGAGCGCCAGCCGGGTCCCCTGCGGCTTTCCCACGACCACCGCCACCTCGATGGCCACCTTCGGCACCGGCCTGCCGCCGGGGTCGCACGGCCTCGTCGGGATGCAGGTGCTCGACCCCGACACCGACCGTCTGCTCAACGAGCTGTCGTGGGAGCAGGGTCCTGACCCGCTCCAGTGGCAACCGAACGAGACGGTGTTCGAGGCCGCCGAGTCGGCCGGTGTGTCGGTCACGATGATCGGCCCGCACTACTTCGAGGGCTCGGGTCTGACCTCGGCGGCCCTGCGCGGTGGGCGTTTTCGCGCCGCCGCAGCACTCGACGACCGCGTCGATGCCGCCCTCGCCGCTGTTCGCGCCACACCGCGCGCTCTCGTGTACCTCTACTGGGGTGAGGTCGACAAGGTCGGTCACGTGCACGGCTGTCAGTCGTGGCAGTGGGGCGATGAGGTGGAGTCGGTCGACCGCGCCCTCGCCCGGTTGGCCGACCGGGTTCCGGGCGACACCTCGATCGTGATCACGGCCGACCACGGCATGGTCGACATCCCCTTCCGCAACCGTATCGACCTCGCCCACGAGCCGGCGTTGATGAGCGGCATCCGCCACCTCGGGGGAGAGCCGCGCTGCCTGCAGCTCTACACCGAGAACGGCAGCACCGCCGACGTGGCGTCGACGTGGCGGGCCGCCCTGGGCGACCGCGCCCGGGTGCTCACCCGTGAGGAGATCATCGACACGGGCTGGTTCGGCCCGGTCGACGCTCGGGTCGCGCCGCGCATCGGCGATGTCGTGGCCGTCATGCGCGGGTCGTTCGCGATGGTGCACTCCGGCAGGATGCGGCCCCAGCTGGTGGCCCTGTTCGGTCTGCACGGCGCCCTCAGCGACGCCGAGCTGGCCGTTCCCGTCATCGTGGTGCCGCCTGGCACCAGAACCTAGGTGGGTGCCCGTGGCTGAGCTGGTCTTCTTCTCCGGAACCATGGACTGCGGCAAGTCCACCCTCGCCCTGCAGATGAACCACAACCACGCCGTGCGGGGGCGGGTGGGCCTGATCTTCACCAAGCTCGACCGGGCCGGAGCCAACGTGCTCTCCTCGCGGTTGGGGCTGTCGACGGGCGCACTCGAGGTGGCAGACGACCTCGACTTCTGGGAGTCCATCGTCAGCCGGGCCACGGCCGGCGGCCGCATCGACTATCTCGTGTGCGACGAGGCGCAGTTCTACACCGGCGCGCAGGTCGAGCAGCTGGCCCGGGTGGTCGACGAGATGGACGTCGACGTCTTCGCTTTCGGCATCACTGCCGACTTCCGCACCGAGCTGTTTCCGGGCAGCAAGCGGCTGATCGAGCTGGCCGACCGCGTGCAGGTGCTGCAGGTGGAGGCGCTGTGCTGGTGCGGGCGCAGGGCCACGACGAACGCCCGCGTCGTCGAGGGGTCGATGGTGATCGAGGGTGAGCAGGTCGTCGTCGGCGACACCGCCTCTGGTCTCGAGGGCCAGGTGGAGTACGAGGTGCTCTGCCGCCGGCACTACATGCGGCGGATGACCTCACACGCCGCCCGGGTCGCTGCCCTCTCACCGGAGGTGCTGCCCTTCGATCTCGAGGTCTGCCCGGTGCCGCCGCTGCCGATCACCCAAGCCGACTGACGGCAGGTCGGATCCGGTCGTCCGGCCGGTATACGTCTCTCTTGCAGTCGGGCTCGCGGCTGTGGTCGCCCTCAGCGCGGCAAGGAACGATGTGGGGCACGTGCTCGACGGGATGCGGCTTCAGCCGTCCGTTGACTCGTCGGGTTCTGTCTCCGGCTCCGAGTCGTACGTCCGCGACCAGGCGTTGAGGATGTCTCGTGCTGGCGAGTCGACGTCTACCGGCAACGTGACGACCTCACGAGTGCTGCCCTTGCGGGCCATCTCCGCGTTCTCGGCAGCCATGACCACATCGAGCGGGTCGAGGCTGCGCCAGTCCCGGTGAGCCAGGAGCTCGCGGCGCAACGTTCCGGCATACACCGGCTCGACGCCGACTGCGCCGTGCGGGCGGACCACGAGAACCCGCGCCTCGGTAGCGGCGACGGCGACGGCGAGGGCTTCCTTCGCGGTGGCCAGCACGGTCGAGGCCACCGCAGTGGCGTACAGGGTGTTGCGGTTGGTCTTGGTGCGCTTTCGGAGGGTGGGCTTGCCACCGGGGGTGGTGTCGGGCCGGTGCTCGGGCACTAGGTCGATGCCGCCGTAGCTGACGACGGCAGTGACGTACCGGGCCCCGGTGTCGTGGTCGGTTCCGGCGTCGACGCAGGTGGAGTCGCTGGCGTTGTCGGCGAACGCCTCGTCAACGGCTGCGATCACCGTGTGCGGGTCGTGCGTCAGGAGGGCCTGCCACTGCTGGTCGAGATGCCACTGCTCCAGCTGCGTGGCGACGACCGCGCCCGTGTAGCGGCGCTCGGCTTCGCTTGGGGCCAGCTGCACTGCCCAGGCCTTGGCCTGCCTACGCAGAGCGCGCTTCCACACCGGCACGCCTGCGGTGGCGCCCTGGTAGAGCTCGCGCCGCACCGATTCCACCGTGTCGGTGGCGGGCCTGGGCGGCACCGGCAGCACCTGCCGGGACGGTTCGGGAAACTTCGCGAGGTGCAGGGTGGTCAGCGACCGCTCCGCGGTAGCAACGTCAGCGACCTGCTGCGCCCGTTCCGCAGCCCGGGCCTGCGCTCGTAGCTGTGCGACGGTGGGCTGTCGGGGCCCCGGCGAACGTGCCGCACGGCCTGACGAGCCGGCCGAGCGGGCGGTGCCACGGCGCTGCCCGCCGCCGATCGCGGTTGAGACGGTGACGGGGCCGGCCCCGGACGAGATGCGGGTTCGGCCGGCGCCGACGTGCACCCGGGCTGCGCGAGGCCCGATGCTCGCGCGCATGCCGCGAGAGGAGGCGCGCACCCGCACCCCGGGGGCGATCTTGAAACCGACCGAGAGCCCCATCGACCTGCCCTGCCTTTCGCCCGCCGCAGTCACCGGCGGGTGTTCGAGTGTGGTTGCCGTCTCTGAACGTTCGTAAGACTCAGGCCGCTCGCCAACGGGCGCGGGCGTCACCGAGCTTCGTCGAGCAGCGCATCAACGTGCCCTTCTTGGTACGTCCGAGATCGCCCTCTGGCGAGCAGAACGCGCCGGGGCTCACCACGCGGATCGGCGCTGGAGCCTGGGGCGTTGAGGTGCGAGTGGGGGTGGAGGTCGGTCGAGGTGTGGGCTTCGTACTCGGTTTCGGGGCCGTCGCAGGCGTGGGGGCGGCGTAGAGGGGGAGGCCGCCGAGCGGGGGCACCGCGACCGTCGGCACTCTGGTGGTGGCGCAGCTGGTGAGCACGGCGACCATGGCGTTGCGTTCTGCACCGGTCACGGCCAGCTGGTACTTGGCCTTCACGGCGACCTGCCGCGACACATACACGCACCGGTACGCCTTCGCAGGGGGCAGCCACGTGGCGGCGTCTCCCGCGCCCTTGGCAGCGTTGACGCTCGCAGACACGGCCACCAGGTTCAGAGTGTCGTTCGCGAACGACGTCCGCTTGGCCTGGGTCCAGCCTGCGGCGCCCTTGACCCAGGCGTCGGCCAGCGCGACGACGTGGTCGATCTGCACCGGCGACACGGTCGAGGTGGTTCGGGTGAAGGGCACCGTGGTGGCGGTGTACGGGTCGGTGAGGGTGCCGGTCATCACGGTGCAGCCGTTGGTGCCCGCCTTCAGGGTGACGGTTTTCAGGTCGCGCCGAAGGGTGTCGTTGCGCTGGTCGCAGCCGTTGCGATCGGTGTCGGTCCAGGCCGGGCCGAACTCGCCACGCGTGTACCCGGTCATCGCACCGCGGCCCTGCACCTTCAGCGTCCCGACCAGCGCCAACGCGGTACCCGGCTGGGCCTCGCTGATCGCGGACCCGGCGGGGTCTGTCTCGGGGGTGGCCTGCGTGGCTGTGCTCGTGGTGCTGGTGCTGGTGGTGGTGGTGGGGCTCGCGGCCGACGAGCTCACGGGTGGCGCTACGACGCTGCCGGCCGACGGAAGGGGTGAGGTTCCACCGGTCGTGGGCAGCACGGTTGTTCCGACGACCACCGCGACCACCGACCCGGCGAGTGCCACAGCCCCGGCGCCCCGGGTCGACAGGTGCGCCCACGCCACGCGGCCCCGGATGACGGCGACGATGGCGACGACGAACGCGAACAGGCCCGCGAACAGCAGTACCCCGCCGATACCGGAGGTCAGGCCCGCCAAAGCGGTCATGGCCAGACCGCCCCAGCAGACGCCTGCGAGCAGGCGCGAACGGTCCCGCGGGGGAGCAGTCGCCGCCGGAGCCTGTACCAACGCTGGGGTCACTGAGGAGGGGGCAGCGCCGGCGGAGGGGCTGGCGTCGAGCGACGGCGGTCGCAGCGGCGCCGCCGACCCGTAGGTGCCCGGGCTGTCGACGGAAGGCGTGACGGGTGGAGCCCAGGCGGATGCCGGCAGGCCGCCTGGCGCGTCAGTCCAGAACTGCCAGTCGGGCGGGGCGGGGGGCCAGGAGAGGTCGGGCAGCCATCCCTGTGTGGGCACCCACCCGGCCGGTGGAGAGGGCCAACCAGGAGGCTCGTTGAACACCACAGGCATCGTGAATCAGCAATCCTTCGAAGGGTCTCGAGGGCGGCCCCGCCCGTACCGCCACGCTACCTTTGCTGGTCCGGAAAGGCGCGCACTTCGGACAAAATGACAGATGGATCACGGTCGGGTCAGCCACCTTTCGACCGCTGCCGCGACGCAGCAAAGGGTGTCGCTCCCTCGGCGACGGACGAACGAACGATTTTCGGCTTGCTGGCGTCGGGCTCAGACGCGGTCTCTCAGTGTCGTGTGACCGGTCAGGGGCGGTCGTGGAGCGTTATCTGGTAGCCATCGGGGTCTGCGAAGGTGAATGTCCGACCGAACGGGCCATCGATCGGTGCGGAGACGATGGTGTGACCGTCGGCGGCGAGGGCATCGTGGATGTCCTGGACGTCTGTGGCGTGGAGCCAGATCGCGGCACCGATGCCCGGTTGAGCAGCGGAGGCGAGATCGGTGCCAGGAACAATCTCACGCAGAGCGAAGGCGATCGGCGACGTCTCGAAGACAACGGCGTGAGGAGGGCCCACCCGAGAGCGCACGAGGCCCAGGAACCGCTCGTAGAACGCCTGCGAAGCGTCGAGGTTGCGGGCTTGGAGGGAGATGAAGTCGGGGCCGGTGGCGGGCATGAGGGTGCTCCTTTGAAGTGTGTCAGATTGCTGACACGCACCAATGTATGTCAGAATGCTGACATGAGTCAAGACGGTGTCGACCTGGAGACGTCAGTGGGCTACCTACTCAAAGAGGCGTCGAGCGCCCTTCGCACAGCCATGGACGAAGTTTTGCGGCCACTGGGAATGAACGTGACGAGATACTCCTGCCTGGAGCTGCTCGCTCAACGACCCGGCTTGTCGAACTCCGAGCTGGCGCGGGGCGCGTTTGTGACGCGGCAGTCGATGAATGTGCTGCTCCAGACCCTGGAACGAGAGGGCTTCGTCACCCGGCCTGCGGAGGCACCCGTCGGGAAGGTTCTGCCCACGCGACTCACTCCTCTCGGCCGACGGAGCATACAGAAAGCGACCGTAGCGGTCCGATCCGTCGAGGTCAGAATGGTGGCCGGCCTGACGCAGACCGAGCAGTCCGGCGCGTTGCGGATGCTGCAGAGCATGGTCCATTCCCTGCGCGACGGCGCCGACGGTGGATAGTTCGCCTCCGGCGCGCATTACGCACCGCGGTGGTTCCCGCAGTCGGCGACGCTGCCGATTCCAGTCGCGACCGCGCCCCGCTGGCGGCGGCGTGACGCCACTCGCGAAGGTGCCAGGCGGATTCACTCTCGAGCCACCTAGAGGCTCAGGTGTCGGTGCGCAGCCGATGATCAATCTGGGCAGTCCACCGCGACGGCGAGGGCGGCGCAGATCTGACGCATCCGAACCTCGGCCACGCGTCCGAGGCGTTCGACAAGTATCGCGATCGAGACGCTTTCGACCGAGTCCAGGTTGACCGCCGAGCGAAGTGGTACCGGATCTTCGCCGGGTTCGAGGAGGACTTCGCTCGGAAGGTTCCGGATAGTGGTCGTGCAGGGTGCTACCAGTGCGCGGCGATGACGCGGGATCACGACGTCACGAGACAGGACCACGACGGGCCTGCGGCCGATCTCGGCCATCTCGCACCACCACACTTCCCCGCGTAAAGGGAGGTCCGTCATGAGGCCGCAACCGCACGCCGGAAAGAGGCCAGGTCTCCCCACTCGTCGGGTTCATCGAGAGGATGTGCGTCGTAGACGGCGTAGCTGGCGTCCACTTCGGCCGCGCGGTGGCGAGCCAACAAGGCAGCTAGAGCCTCGTCGACCAGCGCAGAGTCCGCCTTCCCGGACACTCTGCGAGCGCTTTCCAGCAGGTCCGAGTCCACCGTCGTGCTCAACCGTGTGCGGCTCATGCCACAATCATGCCACATCCGGTCTCTGAAGGATTTTGCCACTCGTGCCCGGTCACACCACTGGGGTCGACGGGCGGCGATGGGAGCACAAAGGACTGGCTGCCGGCGTATCTTCTGACGCCGCCGGCCGCGTGAGCTGCTGGGATATAGAGCGCGGGGTTACGGGCTGACCGCGCCACTGCTCGGGCGCGCCGTCGACGATCGTCGGGTTGAGGACCCACTGGTGCTCGAACGGGTCATCGATTGTTGGCCTGTCGCTCGCCTTACTCTCAGCCCTGCGGTGGGTCGACCAGAACGGTTACCGGCTCGCGTCCAGACGCCCTGATTTGCGGCGCGGTGTGAGTCTGGTGGAATAGCGCGGTGACCGGTGACCTTCTTCCGCTTCTGCGACCGAAGGACTACGCCGCGCCCTCGGTGTTCGAACCGGCCAACCTGCTGCGCGAAGCCCGTCGCCAGAAGCGGCTGGTCGTCGAGGACGTGCCGCGGGTCGCCCTTCTCGACCCTGACGGCGACATCGTGCGGTACCTCGCGACATCGGGCCACGGCCGGAGGCACCAGGGGTGGGCGTGCTACCACACCGACATGTGGACGACCGATCTCGACGGGACCGAGGTCGGTGTGGTCGGGATGGCTGTCGGCGCACCGTTCGCGGTGCTGGTCGCCGAGCAGCTCGCCGTCTCAGGCGCCGAGCTCGTGCTGAGCATCACCTCGGCCGGCCAGATCGCCCCGCTTCCGCACACCCCGTGCTTCGTGCTTCTCGAGCGTGCCTTGCGCGACGAGGGCACCAGCGTGCACTACCTGCCTCCCAGCCGCTGGAGTCGCCTCGACCGCCGGCTGCGAGAGCGACTCGACGGGGCGTTCGCAGGCCTGCCCGAGCCAGTCCTCACCGGCGCCTCATGGACCACCGATGCGCCATACCGGGAAACCGCCAGCCAGATCGAGGCGGCCCGAATAGAGGGTGCGTTGTGCGTCGAGATGGAGGCCGCGGCCCTGTACGCATATGCCACCGCACGCGATCGCTCGGTGGTGTGTCTGGCCCATGTGACCAACACCATGGCCACCCAGGGCTCGGACTTCGAGAAGGGGCCGACGAATGGCGTGCATGCCGCCCTGGCCGTCGTCCGCGCCGTTGCACAGGCCCTTGGCTGACCAAGACTGACCCCGAACCTGGGTGCGGACATACGGAGCCACCAGGGCCACCATCCGCGCCGAGCCCGCCGGCGTAGGAGGTGTGGGGCGCCCGACGTAGCGGGCCAGGTAGGAGACCGCGGCCAGTTGCGCGGTTGACATAGTCGCGGGCTGGAACGGAAGAGTGGTCGGAGCGGACATGGAGTCAGCTCACGCGGAGACGTTGAACAGCCGACGCCTCGTCAGCCGCCAACCCGGCAAGGCAACTGGGACTTCATCGACGCTAGACCTGTCACCAGGTCGCGTCCGCAAGGCGGCGGAAGGACACTGCCGCTTCGCGGCGATGAGACGCAGTTCACGCGTCGCGGCACATCCGAGCCGACGTAGCGCCCTCAACGCGGCTGGATCTGGACGTTCGTGTTGCGGCGGAATGTCACCTGAATCGCCGAGGAGAAGAACCCTCAGTGGACCTCGGCACCCAGGGCGAGATCGAAGCCCGCCCCATTACGGGCGAGCCCCATCAGCAGGAGGCCGGCCGACTCGAGGATCGAAGCCGCCTGCAGCCCTCCTGCGTCGAGGGTCCGCAACTGCAAGCTCTCCAGAAACGCCGCGACACTTGACTTCGCCTCGGCGGTCTCACTCGCGATGAACGCGTCCAACGGCGTGCCCTTCGCAAGAACGTGGCCGAAGATCGTGTTCAGCGCCTTCACCACATGGGCGCTGTCGGGAGCGGCAGCCGCGATCTCTTGAGCAGCTGAGCTTGTGGTCACGAGCCCGCTGGCGTCGGCGTTGAACGGGTTGGAGATGTCCACGAGGATCTTGCCGGCCAGCGCATCGCCGTACTTCGCGACCGCATCGACTACGCCGCTGTACAGGACGGCCAGGATGACGATGTCACCTGCCGGCCGTGCGCCGAATGTGCCGACGGTGGCTCCGTGGCCGATTTCGTCGGCGAGCGCCCGAGCCTTGGCGGTGTTTCGGCTCAAGAGCTCGACCGTGTGACCGTGCATTGCAGCCCGGGTGCCGATCGCTTTGGCCATGTTGCCTGAGCCGATGATGCTGATGGTGGTCATGATGACGGTTCCTCCGTGGCTTGGTGGGCGGGTGCCAGGTGAGGCGCCCTTGCCTGCGTCTGTCACAACCGGAGGTACCCCTCACTCTATTCCGGAGGGGACCCTCAACTTGATCGAAGGTTCCTCGGGCTTCGAGACCCGGGCGTATATGCGGCCTCTCGTCAGTGCAGAAACGGAGGCCCTCCTCAGGATCGTGGATAGACTGGTGGAGTGAGCCAGAGTGACGTCAAGCAGATGCGGAGGCCTATGCGTCGGGATGCGCGGGAAAGCCGCAACAAGCTCATCGCCGCGGCGCAGGCCGAGTTCGCCGCCCACGGCGTGGAAGCCTCCTTGGAGAGGATCGCCCGCGACGCCGGCGTCGCCATCGGCACCCTGTACCGGCACTTCCCCACTCGCCTAGACCTGCTCATGGCCGCCCTAAGACCTCGGCTCCAAGAGTTCGTTGACGGGGCTGATAAGGCCGTGGAGCTGGACGATCCCTGGGACGGGTTCGTCGCCTATCTGGACAACCTGTTCGCAGTCCAAGCCGGAGACCGAGGCTTCAACGACTTTCTCTCGCGCCGCTTCCCCGGCAACTCTGAGACCGAGCACATTCACGACGTGATGTGCCAACAGATCGATGACGTTCTTGCTCGAGCCCAAAAAGCTGGCAAGGCTCGGAGTGACATCACCCGGGCAGACATCATCAACCTGATCTGGTCCAATGGCCGCATCATCGACGCCACCAGCACCAGGGCGCCCACGGCCTGGCGACGTCAGCTCTACCTCATGCTCGACGCCTACCGCTCCGAGCGGGCACACTCGATTCCCGAGCCGCCAATGACGGACGACCAGCTCTACGACGCCATGGTCCATCTCAGCACGGTGAGGTAGGGACTCGGGCAACCAGGTAGACCTAGACCAGTGGTCGCCTTCGGCATCGCATCAGCGGTGGACCACGCACGGAACTCGACATGTGAGCGCGAACCTAGACGCCCGGCTCGCGGCGGTATGACGCACCTCGGTGGCACCCGCCCGCCGCCAAAGACGCAACCTTCCATTCCGGCTAAATCGTTCCGTCTCAGGGCGGGCCGTGCCACCATGAATGAATGGCGACGGATCAGACGCTTTCCCACACAGCGCCACCACCTCGACTATCGATAGCGGACCGCGGCCTCCTGACTTACAAGTATCTGCGCGTCGCGCTGCCCTTCCCGGCCGCGTTCATCCTCGTCGCCCTGGTCATCGACCGCCTGACGGTGGGATATTGGCGGAACTCCATAAGCGCCTATTACGAAGGACCGATCCGAGACGTCTTCGTTGGTGGACTGATCGCCACCGCCATGTGTCTGATCGCGTACAAGGGCGACAGCAAGTTCGAGGACTTCGCCCTCAACTTCGCCGGATTCAACGCGTTGCTCGTCGCTCTGATACCCAGCAACTTCGAGCAGGCCATCGCCGGGGAACCCACGAGCAAGCTGCCCAACGGCCTGACCCCCGATCAGTACCTAACCATCACGCGGTCCGAGCTCGCGGCCCTGCTCGTCTTATCGGCAGTGTTCGTCGTGCTGGATCGGTTCATCTTCTCGCCGGAGGGCTTCGACTGGAAGAGTCAGCCGCGGCTCGCGAAGTTCCTCATCGGCGTTTCGGTTGTCACGGAGGCCGTTCTCGTGGTCGAGATCGTTGCCTTCGTCGTGGCTGGGTCGACGGTATGGCTCGGGGTCGGCTGGATTCACAACCTCGCTGCAATCTTCCTGATCCTCAACCTTTCTTTCGCGATCGCCAGCCACGGGTGGCCGCTGCGACTGACAGACCCTCGCGGGCCGGTCACAGTCGACCAGCCGTCTCGAGGCCGGGGCTTCTACAGGGCCTTCGCCTCCGTCATGTGGATCTGCCTCGCGGTCGGGTTCGCCATGATCGTCAGGGACTTCCATCGTCATGAGTTGAACGGCCACTGGGTCATCGCCGAAGAAGTCGCGGGCATCGTCTTCTTCGTGGTGTTCTGGGCGCTCGCAAGCGTCGACGTTTGGAGGCTGCTGCGTCGCCGCGACCTCCTTCGGTAGGTCGGTTTGGGGAACACCGCTGGAAGATGGTGCGCATGCTCGGTTCGAATCGTGTGCTCGTCCGAATCACCTGCATCACTTGGACGTTGGCAAAGTGGACAGTGACCCACGTTGCGTGCGAGGAAGGCGGACCTTGGCCCGAGGCGTGGGTGTCCTGGCAAGGCCAGTTCGAAGTCGATCGTCTCGTAATGTTACCGCCGGGTACGGAGCCCGGTTGCGACGACGGTCTCCTCACGATCTTGGAATTCGTGCTCACCACGGGCCGGTCGCGTCGTATACCTCGCGCCGATGTTGGCCGCGTGAGCCGCGCCGTGGCGCCGACTTTGAACAGGCCCTGGGTGTCCTGGTGAGTTTCCACCGTTGAGCCGGATGCTGAAGCCCTCGTAGGAGGCGACACTACCCACCATGTCGGCTCTTCGAACTTAACCGGGCACCGTAGTCTTTCTGCCTGGCAGCCGCCGGTGTTGGCGGGTGCATAACCACCGTATCGGCGTCGTTGGTTGACCGGGTTGCGGAAGACGAACGCGTTCCGGCCGACGCCCGATCGCGGCGGTTAGACGCACCTCCCATGAGGGTGCATGGTTGACCTCCCCAGGCAATTTGCGCGTGCCCCCGAGAGTCACGGCACCTACGACGACCCAGCGATCCGCGCATTGCGGGACTCGATGAACGCCACGCTCCGGCGTCGGTATTCGACATAGGTGTCGAAGTCTTGAGGGATCGCACGCGTTCGGAAGTCATCGAACGGCGTGAAGAACTGGATGGTAGAGGAGTCAGCATTGACCATGTCCTGCATCAGCCAGAAGTCGACGTAGCCGCGGAAGTCGGTGAAGGCGGCGAAGAAGTCGCTATACCGAGCGAGTACATCCCCCAACGGGCTGGGCTCTCCGCGGTAGTGGCGACGGATGCATTCAAGGGTGAGGTCCATCCGGTCACCAATAGTGCTGCGGAGACATCCTCGTGCCTGGTTGATGGTCCACTTCCCATCGATGCGGTTTGCGGGCCACAGGATGAGCCCGCCGATGGTGTAGCCAATCGTGTTGAAGAAATCGTGCTCCGCGGCCGGTAGCTCCTTGATGACGTCCTTTGGGACGCCGTACCGCGTGTAGGCAGGAACGAATGCGTCACTCGACAGCACAAAGCTGCCTACCGACGAACTGTGACGAAGGTAGTAGGGAGGTCTGCTAGTCGGTGTCAGGACGAACAGGATGCCGCTTGGCAACGGCTTGCTCCAGAGAAGCTGGTGGTACTGGCACAAGGTGGGACTCCATGTGTCAGGGTCTCTGCCCCTAGCGTCGGTCCGGAAGTCGAAGCGGGTGTCTATCGGCATGACCCAATGCTCGCAGCCTACGAATGGCCCGTCCTCACCACCGCGATATGAAGCAGAATCCGCGGCGCCACTCGCGGCGAAGTGACGCAGCCTCTCGGAGGTTGGCTTTTCGAGCGAATCGCGGCATGAGCCGTCCCTGCGCGAGGGGCGTACGGAGTATGAATTCAGTTGGCTCCGGGGTAGGAGCAAGCGGCCGCTGTCGACATAGCCGAGCCGTCGGTAGAGGTGTTTCTGCGCCTTTTTCGGTGGAGGGCGCGGAGGTGAGCGCCGGGCGCAAAACAAGCCCCAGAGCCAGGTGGGCCGTTTCCCACGTCTCAGCCGACCTCGTTCCGGCTCCGTGGTCAAGTCATTGCTAGACGGCCCGGAGCAGGTCTATGACGTCGGACTTGGTTCCAGAACCGGCCACATGGCCAAACACCCGACCGCTACCGCGTCGACCTCGGCGACCATCACCGGTCCAATCTCGACGAGGTGTGCCAAATCTTGAGGAGACGTGACCGTCAACCTTGCGCCGGAAGGGGCAGATCCTGTGTTTCTCGCAACGCGTCTACTCACCGGTCTCGTCCTTGGTGGTCAGCGCTTAGGTCGATTCACGCCACCCGTCGCGCCGGCGCTCCTGCGACAGCAGGGTCTGGGCCGCGTCGAGGTCATCGACCTTTGTCGGATTGACCACGACGGTCATTCTCCTTCGGACGCCCACCGCCGGGGTCGGCAGGCTGCTGGGCTGAGGCGGGCGGTGAGGAGTCGGGCATCCTGGGATCTTGGGGAGCGCACAGAGGTCGGCCGGATGTGGTCGGAGTGGGTGCACGGTCATACCCCTGTCGGCCCGTGATCACACCGACACGAGGGCTGCTGTACTGCTGACCGTGCCCTCCCGAGTGCCCGCGAAAGATAGGGGGGTGGGCGGCCGAGGATAGGGAGTCTGCCGGATGTGTCGAGAGGGGCCCACGAACGATCGTAAAGGTGTCGCCAGACCTGGCATCAGTTAAGGAGAGACTCATGTTCCCGGCCCACCGCCCCTCCGCAGCCGCCTCGACCACCGGCATCGTCCTCACGCTCGCCACGGCCGCGGCACTGGCCGCCGGCCCCATCGCCTCGGCGACCGCGAGTCCGGTGCCCGAGCCGTCAACCACCCAGACCAGGTGGCAGGCCACCGTTCACGAGATCGCTGCTGAAGCACCCAGCACGAACTCACTGGCCGTCCGCCGGATGCTGCACAGAAAGCTTGCGCAGGTGCGCAAAGCCACGGCCAAGTTCCATCGGGTCGACGCGGCAATTGCGGCTGGCTATGAGCTCGGATGGGTGAACGGGTCCGGGGTGAGGATCCTCACGGGGTGCGTCTCTGACCCCACCGCGGGCGCGATGGGCTACCACTACTTCAGCGCGAAACTGATGGCGGACAATGCCGTCAACACCCGGCAGCCCGAGGCCTTGGTCTACGCGCCGACCAGAAGTGGCGGCCTGAGGCTCGTGGCCGTCGAGTGGGTCGTTCGGAGCGCACAGTCCAACCCACCCGGTGTCTCAGAACCGCCGACGGTCCTGGGGATGAAAATGCACATCCTGGTCCCACCCCCTGGGCCAGCCTTCTACCTTTTGCATGCCTGGTTGTGGAAGCACAACCCCTCAGGGATGTTCGCGGACTGGAACCCGAAGGTGAGTTGCAGTTGACCATTGGCCGCCTGGTGATCGAGCAATGGTGAGGAGCCGACGTCGCGACAGCCGAGGTACGTCTCATTTCTCTTCCCATCATTGTCGAGCCTCAGGCCACAGCCGTCGATGGTCGCGAGCGGACGTCAGGCGCAACTCGGCGTGCTTGACACGGTGCTCGGTTGTGACAGAGGTCGAGGCCTAAACCCTTTGCCGGGACTCCGGCCATTGGTGATGTAAGGGACTCAGGCGTACTCGCGCCCGAGAAACCGCTCGTGCATCAAAGACGACGGTCGTAGTCTGAGAGGGCCGAAAGGGAGCTGCCCTCTCGGCCTCACCCCGAAAGGGGCCCCATGGCCAGCGGTGACGACGCCATTCACGGTCGCGAGCGAGAGTTCGCGTGCTTCGACGAGGTCGTGGCCGAGGTCGCGGCCGGAGGTCGACGCACCCTGGTGGTCTGCGGTAGCGCCGGGATCGGCAAGACTACCCTGGTCGACGCTCTGGTGCGGCGGGCCCGGGTGGCCGGGTTGCAGCCGATCGAGGGGCACTGCCTCGACATCGATGCCGCTGTGCCGCTCGGCCCGGTGATTCAGGCCCTCGCCGACCTGCCGTCAGGGCCGCCGACTCACGCGCGCGGCCCGGCGGCTGCGACCGATCCGCCGCCCAGCGGCATCAGCGGCACCGTCGGCATGGTGAAGGAGTCACCTTTTGACCGGTTGCGCGCCGAGCTCACTCGCGCCGCCCGGCGCCGGCCGGTGCTGCTCGTGGTCGAGGACCTGCACTGGGCCGACCCCTCGACCCAGGACTTCGCCCTCGCCCTGGCCCGCTCCTTCCGTGAGCCGCTGCTGCTTGCACTGACCTTCCGCGACGACGACCTGACCCGCGACCACCCCTTCCGCCGGCGCCTGGCCGAGCTCGACGGCCGCCTCGGCGTCTTGCGCCTGGATGTTGGCCCGCTCGACGCGGTCGCCACCGCGGCCCTGGTCCAGCGGCACACCGCGGCGCCGGCCGACCCCCTGGTGGTGGCCGAGCTGGGCCGGCGGGCGCAGGGGAACCCGCTGTTCATCGAGGCGATCCTGGCCGACCGCGGTCCGGGGGTGCCGGCCTCCTTGCGGGATCTGCTCCTGACCCGGGTGCGAGCCCTGCCCGAGGATGCACGCCGGCTCGCGCGGGCGGCCTCGGTAGGCGGCAGCATGATTGACCTCCCGCTGCTGACCGAGGTGGTCGGGCTCGCCGGGCTGACCGAGGAGCGGTTCGACGATGGACTGAGGGGACTGATCGACGCCAACGTCCTCGACCCACGTGGTGACCAGTTGGTGTTCCACCACGCCCTGATCCGCGACGCCGTCTCAGGACCTGCTCCCGAGCGAACGGGCCCGCCTGCACGCCACCTACGGGCGGCTGATCGACGAACGGGTGGGCCGTGGTTCCACTCTCAACACCCGCGACCTGAACACCCCCGACCTGTCGCATAGTGCCTTCCACTGGAACGCCTCGGGCGACCTGCCCCGCGCACTGGTGGCCTCCACCCGGGCCGGGATGGCGGCCTTCGAGGTCGGGGCCGACGAGGGCGAGGCGCACCTGGGCCGGGCCGTCGAGCTGTGGGACCTCGTGCCGGATGCCGCCGCGCTGACCGGCCGCACCAAGGCCGAGCTGTGCTACACCCTGGCCTACCCCCTACTCGGCTCGGAGAACGGGACAAAGTACATCGAGATGGCCTTGCGCCTGGTCGACGAGGAGACGCAGCCCGCGCTCGCCGTGCGGATCTGGTCAACCTATGCAATCGAGGAGTCCGTCTACGAGAATCTGGATTCCGCACCACCTAACGGGACCGCGATCGACCACGCAATGGCTCGGGCGATCGAGCTGTCCACCGGTTTCGTCTCCGTCGAGCGCGTGATGGCGTTACGAGCCGCAGCCGGTGTGCGCCGTCAGCGCGGTGACCCCAAGGCGGCGTTGGTGCTGCTCGACGAGGCGCTGGCCGTTGCCGACGCGGTGGGGAGCGGAATCGAGCGGGCGCGCACCCTGTTCGCACGTTGGGATCCGCTCGCCGACCTCGGCCGCTATCCCGAGGCGATCAGAATTATCCGCGAGGGCGTCGAATGCGCTGCCGCCGATGGGCACCCCGGGGAGGGGGCCCACTACGACGCCGTCCGAGCGTTCCTGCTCATGATCGTGGGTGAGCTCGACGAAGGGGTGGCGGTCGCCCGCGCAGGCAGGCAGGCGATGTCGGAGCTCGGGCTGATGGGGCGGGCGGCGTTCTACGCCGAGCAGGAGCAGGAGGCGCTGCAATGGCGCGGGAGGTTCGCCGAGGCGGGGCGGTTGTTCTCCGACGCGGTCGAGCCCGACCTGGTGGCGTACCGGTCGACGAAGCTGCGATGCCGGCTGTTGCAGGTTCAGGGCCGGTTCGAGGACGCGGCTCCGCTCGAGGCTGAGGTGTATGAGCTCGGTACGCGCCGGACGTTCTTCTCCAACGATGAGCTCGTGGAGACCCACGTGGAACAGCTCGTTGGCACCGGGGCGTTCGCCGAGCTGCTGTCCTACCTGCCGGTTCCGGTCGACCGCGCTGAAGCAAGGGATTCTGTCGCGGATACCGCCGCCGCCGCCTGTTTCGTGATGCTGGGGCTCAGCGCCGCAGCCGATGCCGGCCTCCCGCCGCCGGGCGACCTGCTGGCGCGAGCTGAGAAGCAGGTCGGCCGGGCGGAAGCCACCCTCGACGACCAGTGGGCCGACTCTCTGGACGGTCTGCGCCTGCTGTTCGCTCGCGGCTACCGCGCCCGCCTCCAAGGCCAAACGGGGGCCGACCTCCAGGCGACGTGGCGCCGAGCCGTCGACGCGTCGGCCCGCTTCGGAGCGTTCACCGCCCTGCGCCCCCGCCTCGAGCTGGCCCGGGCCCTGCTCGAAAGCGGCTCCCGCGATGAGGGCCGGCCGCTGCTCATCGGCTGCTGGGCCGACGCTGCCGCGATGGGCGCCGGTCAGTTCGAGCGCCAAGCGGCCGCTCTCGCCCGGCACCACCGCGTTCGACTACGGGAAGGCGCCGCGGGCGCGGGGCCGCGGGCACGCCTCACCGAGCGGGAAGTCCAGGTGCTCGACCTCATCGAGTCGGGCTCGACCAACCGCGAGATCGCCGGCCGCTTGTTCATCAGCGAGAAGACCGTCAGCATCCACGTCACGCACGTGCTCGCCAAGCTCGGCGTGAAGAACCGCGGCGAAGCCGCCGCGCTAGCGCGACAGGGTTCCCGCTCCCGGTTGACGCGACAATGACCCTCCTCCACGCTTCGTTCATCGCCTTCCAACACGGCTCGCCGCTCGTCACATTGGGCAGTAGGCCGTGAGTCTCGTACACGCCCTATCTGGGCGGTAGGACGCGGCCTCAATAGTTGTCCATGATGCCCTGATGTCCATGATGTCCATGCGGGTGATTCGGGCACTTGGTGCAACGACTGCCCGGCCAGGAGAAGCTGGTTGGCGAGGTGAGACTCAAACAGAGCACCGGCGGCGGGTTCATGGGTGACGTGGACCGAATCGACGGGCCGGTCCAACGCGGGAGGCCGTCAGTCGTCCCTCACGCCTGGGATCACTCAGACTTGCGGCCGAACATGATGTCGTCCCAGCTCGGCACGCTTGGGCGGCCGGACTTGCGGGATGCCGTTTGGCTGGAGGCCTTGGGAACGGGGCGCTCCTCAACCGCATCCTCAGCGACGGGGTCAGCGCCGGCAGACTCTTCGGCGGCCGTGGTGGACTCGGCCACCTGTTCGACCTCCGACTCGACCGGTGGTTCTTCGGTCTCGTCGGGGCCAGAGGAAGCCTGCTCCGACGGCTCTGCGAGGTCTGTCTCAGACTCAATCTCCGCGCTCTGATCGTGTGGCTCAGAGAGCGCAGCGGGGTCGACCTCGGGCGTCAACGGCGCCTCAGGCTCCGCGGGGGTCGACTCGCCGCCGTCGTGCCCGACACGGGCGGCATCCGCAGTGGTGACGTCAACGGACTCGACCTCGGCGGGCTCGGGCTCAGCAGGCTCCGGCTCGTCGAGGGGGAGCGGCTCATCGACCATTCGCCTGGTCGGGGCGGCCTCACCCGTTGAGGTGTCGTCGTCGGAAGGGCCGGTCTCATCGACCAAAGAGCCAGTGTCTCGCTCGTGCGCGGCCGGCGGGTCTCCGGCATCCGCCGGGCTCATCGCCAGCTCTTCGAGGGGGAGCGCCTCGTCGGGCACGCGGTCGAGGCCGGGGGCCTCGGTGGCCTTGGACCGGCGCCGGCGGCCGCGTTGGGAGGTGCGTTCTCGCATGGCGGCCATCAGGTCGACCGGTTCGGCACGGCGCCGCTTCTGGGGAGCCCCGACGCCTCCCTCGGCCTCGACGTCATAGACCTGGCTGGGGCTGGCCGGGGGCTGCAGGTGGGGCGCCGGAATCGGGCCGGGCGTCTGGCCGTCTTCGTCCTCGCTCAGCCAGCGGGCCTCGTCGTCGGTGGCCGACACGGTGCGGGCCAGCTGGTCGAAATCCCAGCCAGCTTGCCGCTGACGACCACCGGCGGTGAACACCACGACGACAGTCCACCGACCATTCGGTGCCCGAAAGGAGTCCCAGCTGGCAGACCCGGGCTCGATCTCGCGTGACCGCATCCGTTCCGAGACCCGTGCGTCGAGGGTCGGCGCGGTGCCGTGGGTGGCGCCACGGGGGCGCACCCGCACCTGGCGGGCCAGCCCGGCGACGTACTCGCGCTCACCCAGGATCGGGCCTTCGTAGCGATGCACCTTCTCGACCGGCCACCCGGCCCGCTCGGCCACCTCCTCGGCCGTCAGGCCGGCACGGATCATCGCCTGCACCTCCTTGGGTCGCAGGCCGTCGCCGACCTCGACCGGCAGCCGGCCCTGGTGTGGGCGGTCGCGTCGCACGGCGCCTCTCAACGACTCGTTCAGCGGCACCCGGAAGTGCTGCCCCGCATCGTCGGACAGCAGCAGATGCGCTGCGAGGTCGTCGACACCGATGAACCTGAGGTCGTGCATGTCTGAGGTCTCCCGGTCGATCGATTGGTGTCAGCGGCTTCGAGCATGCCACCGCGCCGGGTGGCACGAAAGCGCCCACGCCGCACAGGTACCGTTTGAGGTGGTGCTCTCCACGAATCCGTCCGCTCAGCTCGCCCTCGACCTCGTCGGCGTGTTCGTCTTCGCGCTCTCGGGCGGGCTCGTGGCGGTGAAGAAGCGGTTCGACCTCGTCGGCGTTCTCGTGCTGGCGTGCGCGGCCGGCCTCGGCGGCGGCATCCTGCGTGACCTGCTCATCGGCGACATCCCGCCCGTCGGAATCAGTGACTGGCGGCTGCTCTCGGCCGCGACGGGCGGTGGCCTGGTCACCTTCTTCTTCCACCCCGGCGTCGAGCGCATCACCCGACTCGTGCGGGTGCTGGATGCCGTGGGGCTCGCCGCGTTCGCGGTGGCCGGCAGCCTCAAAGCCGTGGCGACCCCGGGCGTGGCCCCGGTGACGGCCGTCATCGTCGGGGTGCTGACCGCCATCGGCGGCGGCGTGATCCGCGACCTGCTGGCGGGTCAGGTTCCGGAAGTGCTGCGGCGCGAGCTGTACGCCATCCCCGCCCTGATCGGGTCGCTGTTCGTCGTCGTCTCCTCACAGCTCGGCCCCCTGCACGACTGGACCCTCTGGGGCGCCGCCGGTGTCGTCTTCGCCGTTCGCCTGATCGCCGTCCGTCTCGACCTCAACGCCCCGACACCGCTTCGGTCGTCGTCCAACACCCCCACCTGAAGGCGGAACCCATGCCCCCTGTCGAGAACCCCGACGCCACGTCCGACACCATGTCCGACACCACGTCCGACGCCACCGCTGACGTCACCGCCAACGGCGAGCACGAGCTGGCCCCCTACGACGCCGTGCTGCTACTCTCGTTCGGTGGGCCCGAGGCTCCCGAGGAGGTCATGCCCTTCCTGCGTCGGGTCACAGGCGGTCGCGGCATCCCCGACGAGCGTCTCGAGGCGGTGGCCGAGCACTACCACCACTTCGGTGGCCGGAGCCCGATCAACGACCAGAACCGGGCCCTGCTCGTGGCCCTGAGAGACGAGCTCGACTCTCGGGGGCTGCCCCTGCCGTTGCTCTGGGGCAACCGCAACAGCGAGCCGTTCCTCGACGACACTCTGCGCGAGGCGTTCGATGCCGGCCACCGGCGCGTCGTCACCGTGACCACCAGCGCCTACTCGTGCTACTCCTCGTGCCGTCAGTACCGCGAGAACCTCGCCGAGGCCGTGACGGCGCTCGGCGACGACGCGGCTCAGATCGTCGTCGACAAGATCGGGCCCTACGCGCCCCGGCCCGGGTTCGAAGCCTCGAACCTCGGCCATCTCGTGCGTTCGATGCGCGCGCTCGACGGCGCCCCCGACCGGGAGGTCGCGCTGCTGTTCGTGACGCACTCGATCCCCGACGCGATGGACGAGACGTCCGGTCCGGGCGACGGGGAGGGCCGGCTCTACCAGCGCCAGCACCTGGCCCTCGCCTCGCGGCTCACCGAGGGGGCGAACCTTGCGCTCGGCCGCGAGCTGACGGGTGAGCTCGTGCTGTGCTCCCGCTCCGGCCCGCCCAGCCAGCCGTGGCTCGAGCCCGACGTGAACGACCGCATCGAACAGCTCGCGGACGACGGGGTGAAGTCGGTCGTGCTGGCCCCGATCGGTTTCGTCTCCGACCACATGGAGGTCGCCTTCGACCTCGACACCGAGGCGCTCGAGACGGCTCAGCGGGTGGGAGTCGAGCTGGTTCGGGTGCCCACGGTCGGCACCGACCCACTGTTCGTCACCGACCTGGTCGACGCGCTGGTCGAGCGGGCGGCCGAGGCCCGCGGCATCGAGCCGCCGCAGTTCGAGGGCCGCCGGCCCTCGGTCTGTGCTCCCGGCTGCTGCCCCAACCTGAGAGTCGACAAGCCGGCCCTGTGCGGCAGCGACGGAGCCGTGCCCCAGTCTGCGGGTTCTCGATGAGCACAGACTCGCGAGCCGTGCCGGATGCCGTTGAGCTCGCTCTCTTGGAACGGCTCTGTGTCAGCGTGGCGGCCCAGGCGTCACGGTTCATCCGTGACGAGCGCCCGGCCAGCGTCAGCGTCGCGGCCACCAAGTCCACCGACACCGACGTGGTGACCGTCATGGACCGGGCTTCGGAGGAGCTGCTGCACGGCCTGATCCAGGCCGCTCGCCCGCAGGACGGCATCCTGGGGGAGGAGGGGCTCGACGTCGCCGGGACGTCCGGCCTCACCTGGGTGGTCGACCCCATCGACGGCACGGTCAACTACCTCTACGACATTCCGGCCTACGCCGTGTCGGTGGCCGTGGTGGTGGGTGACGTCGCGGTCGAGGGAGCCTGGTCGACGGTGGCGGGCGCCGTGGCCGACCCGTCGCGCCGGGTCGTGCATCACGCCCGCCGTGGTGGTGGAGCCTGGACGAGTGAGGAGACGGCTGCGCCCGCCGGCCCTGCATCCGCCGGCCCTGTGCCCGAGCCGGTCGCCAGGCTGTCGGTCTCCGGCGAGAACCGGCTGTCGCGCACCCTGCTCGCCACCGGGTTCGCCTACTCCGCCGAGACCCGGGCCCGCCAGGCTGAGGTGATGACGCGGGTGCTCCCCGCCGTTCGCGACATCCGAAGGATCGGGAGCGCCGCGCTCGACCTGGTCCGCGTGGCGGAGGGCTCGGTCGATGCCTACGCGGAGTCGGGACTGCACCCCTGGGACCTCGCCGCCGGGTGGCTCATCGTCGAGGAGGCCGGGGGAGTCGTGATGGGAGTCGACCGGCATCCGACCAGGTCGTTGACGGTGGCGGCGGGGCCGGCGCTCGTCGAACAGGTGCGCGAGCTCTTCCTCTGAGCTCGCACTGCCAGAGCGGGCCGCAGCTCAGGCGGCGCGGAAGGGGGCGAGCTCCGGAACGGTCAGACCGTTCTCGGTGGCCAACCGGGCGAACGACTCGAGCTCGCCGGTGTGCACCTGCGCCGCGTAGTCGTCGCCGGCCGCCCGGGCCTGGTCGAGGTCGTGCAGTGCGTCACTGACGCGCTTTCGGATCTGGTCGACGAACTCCGTCATGGTGCACCTCCGGGCCAGGTTGGTGGGTCGGTCCTTGTTGATCGATGGTTGCGAGTCGGTGTCTGCTGATCGGTGTTCTTTCGATCAGTCGGGTTCGGCGACCCTACATCGTCGTCGTTGGCCCAGCATCCATCGAAGCAGCCCGAGATCTGGCATAGCGCAGGTGAACTCTTGGTCAGTCTTCGGTCGCTCGGGCGGCGCGGGTCGAGTGACCGTCTCACCGGGGCGCACCGGCAAGATGACAACGCGCCCCGGATGGTGCACAATCCGCGCACGCGATGATGTCCACGCACTGTGGTCCCGGCTTGGTTCCAGTGCCGTTCCCAGCCCCGTCCCCAGCACGGTCGGAACGGGAACAAAGCACGGGTTCACAGGCGTTCATCGCGCACAGGCTGTAGGCGCAGCCCGAAGAGGATCGAGGGGAAACGAATGGCAACTGACTACGACGCGCCACGCAAGACTGACGACGACCTGAACGAGGACTCCATCGAGGAGCTCAAGTCACGACGGGTCGACAAGAGCAGCTCGAGCGTCGACGTCGACGAGACCGAGCAGGCGGAGGGCTTCGAGCTGCCTGGCGCAGATCTCTCGGGCGAAGAGCTCTCGGTGCGGGTTCTGCCCAAGCAGGCCGACGAGTTCACCTGCGGGCGATGCTTCCTGGTTCACCACCGCAGCCAGCTGGCCAAAGAGGTCGGCGGCACGATGATCTGCACGGAGTGTGCCGCCTGAGCCCACGGATGGAGCAAGTAGGGTCGGTCCTCGTGACCGACCCTTGTGCTTGCTCCGGCAGGTCCGTGCACGCTCCGGGCAGCACGCCCGGCGTCGGTGTCAGAGCCGATGACGGCGCCGATGACCGCGCCGATGACCGCGCTGATGACCGTGCCCACGACCTCGCCCATAACGGGCCGCTCGCAGACCCGCTGCCCGTGTCGGTGGTGCGCCTCGACCGTGGCCTGCCCCTGCCCGTCTACGCGCGGCCGGGCGACGCCGGGCTCGACCTGCTGGCCCGCGACGGGCTGACGCTCGGGCCGGGCGAACGGGCCCTGGTGCCGACGGGTGTGGCGATCGCGATACCGCCGGGGTGCGCAGGTTTCGTCCACCCCCGTTCGGGGCTGGCCGCGCGACACGGCATCGGGATCGTCAACGCTCCCGGAACCATCGACTCGGGGTACCGCGGCGAGATCCTGGTGAACCTGGTGAACCTCGACCCGGCAGAGTCGTTCGTGGTCGCCCGCGGCGACCGCATCGCCCAGCTCGTGGTGCAGCGGGTGGAGACGGTGGCTCTGCTCGAGGTGGATTCGCTCGATTCCACCCCGCGGGGGGACACTGGACACGGATCGACCGGCGGTTTCGGTGCCGAGAGAAACACGACTCGAAGGACGGAATGACGGTGGGACTCTTCAGCCGCGGCAAGAGCAAGCAGGATGCCGCTGACGCTCGCGACGCGACCGGCCTCGACCTCGACCTCGCGGAGGGTGAGGCAGACCTCGACACGGCGAACGGCGCGATCGGTGACGAGGTGGCGCCCGCCGAGGGCGAGGCAGGCCCCTTCGACCGCACCACCGTCGACGACGACACCGACTACCTCAACCTGGGCGCGATCTGGCTACGCGGCCAGCAGGGGATGGAGCTGCGGCTCGAGATCAACGAGCAGGAGCAGCAGATAACCGGGGTGACCGCCGTCATCGGCGAGTCCGCCGTGCAGCTGCAGGCCTTTGCCGCGCCCCGCACGGAGGGCGTCTGGGTCGACATCCGTGACGAGATCGCGGCGAGCATCACCGGGTCGGGGGGCACGGCCGAGATCGTGGCCGGACCCTTCGGTCAAGAGCTGCTCACCCGGATGCCCCAGGCCGGGGCCGACGGGCGCACCGTCTTCATGCCGGCCCGGTTCGTCGGCGTCGACGGGCCCCGGTGGTTCCTGCGTGCCGTGGTGAGCGGGCGCGCGGCCATCGACCCCGAGGCGGCCGACGCGGTGCACCACGTCATCCGCACGGCCGTCATCGACCGCGGAGACGAGGCCATGCCGCCTCGCGAGGTGCTGCCGCTTCGCCTCCCCGAGACCCCGGAGACTCCCGAGGCGCCGCCACTGGAGCAGAACGACCCGGCGAACGCTCTCGACGACGAGGCGGAGACCGCCGAGGCCGGCCGGCCGGCCAACCTCGCCGACTTCAAGCCCTTCGAGCGCGGTCCCGAGATCACCGAGGTTCGGTGACCCCATGGGTAGTGCCAGATCGGGCGCCCTGCGCCGTCTCACCGAGCGCCTGACCCGCACGTCCGACGAGCTCGACTCCGATGACCTGAAGCGGGAGTCGAACGACCTGGGGGTCGTGCACATCGGTGACCTCGAGCCCCGCTCGCTGGCCACCGTCTGCGGAGAGGTGCGTTCGGTCACCCTGCGCCCCCGCGACGACGTCCCGGCACTCGACGTGGAGGTGTGGGACGGCACCGACTCCCTGCACCTCGTCTGGCTCGGAAGGCGTCGCATCGCGGGCATCGCCCCGGGCATCAAGGTGCAGGCCACGGGTCGGGTCACCCGACAGCGAGATGTCACCACCATCTTCAACCCGGCGTACGAGATCATCGGTCGCCCCGGCGCGAGTCATGACTGAAGCCGCGAGCACGGGTGACGAACGAACGGGTAGCGAAGCCGACCTGCGTCGGTACGCAACCGTTGAGGAGCTGCTCCGAGAGAAGCTGTCAGAGGCGATCGGCGGGTGGCGGGGGGCCGCTGAGTCGGCCGTGCCGACGCTTGCCTTCGCCCTGGCGTGGGCTCGCACGGGCAACCTGCGCACGTCCTTGGTGATCGCGGCGGCCGGCGTGGTCGTGCTGCTGATCGTGCGACTCGCGCAGCGACAGAACGCCCGCTTCATCGCCTACGCCGCAGCCGGCGTCGCGATCTCCGCGTTCTTCGCCCTGCGTTCCGGCCGGGCCGAAGACGCTTTCCTGCCCGGGATGCTGCAGAACGCGGGGCTCATGCTCGTGCTGCTGGTCACGAACCTGACTCGATGGCCGTTGTTCGGTTTCATCGTCGGGGTGGCCGAGCCCGAGGTCTTCGCCGAAGACCCGACCTGGTGGCGGCGGCACCCGGGCATCGTCACCGTGGCATCGCGGCTGGCCTGGGTGCTGATCGCCCTCAACGTCGTGCGCCTGTCGATCATGGTGCCGCTCTATCTCGCCGAGCGGGTCTCGGCCCTGGCTGTCGCCAAGGTGGTGCTGGGCTGGCCGCTCTACCTCGTCGCCCTCACCGTGATGGGTGCCATCCTGGTGAAGGGTCGCACTCCCATCGACCCGCACGGCGGCCGTCCGAACCTGGCCTGAGCGACCGACCTCAGAACTGGCTCTCGACCGTCTTCGGGCGGTCGCCGGGAGCCACGACCTGCTGCAGATGCTGCTCCGACTCGTTCGTGGTGATGAAGAGCAGCTCGTCGCCGATCTCCATCGCGTCGTCGGCCGTGGGAGCCAACGGCCGCTGCTCGCGGATGATCGCGACCAGCACCGTGTCGGCCGGCCAGGCGATGTCGCCGACCCGCCGACCCGCGAAGGGGCTCGCCTCGGGCAGGGTGATCTCGACCATCGAGACCTGTCCCTGCTGAAACTCGAAGATGCGCACGAGGTCGCCGATGCTGACGGCCTCCTCGATGAGGGCCGTCATCAGCCGGGGCGTCGAGACGGCGACGTCGACGCCCCACGACTCGTCGAACATCCACTCGTTCTTCGGGTTGTTGACCCGCGCGACCGTGCGCGGCACCCCGAACTCCGTCTTGGCGAGCAGAGAGATGACCAGGTTGGCCTTGTCGTCTCCGGTGGCCGCCACCACGACGTCGGAGGCTTCGAGGCGCGCCTCCTCGAGAGCGGCGATCTCGCAGGCGTCGGCGAGCAGCCATGAGGCCTCGGGCACCCGAGAGGCCTGCACGTCATCGGCGTCCTTGTCGATGAGCAGCACCTGATGGCCGTTGCCGAGCAGCTCCTGGGCGATGGACCGGCCGACGCTCCCGGCTCCCGCGATGACGACGCGCATGTGGTTCTCCTGTTGCCGGTCAGTGAGTTCAGCGGATCAGCGAGTCGAGCAGGTCAGTGGGCGGCCGGGGCCTGGTCACAGAGGCGTTCGACCCGCGCCAGCTCGTCGCGCCGCAGGGCCAGGTGCATCAGGTCTCCTTGCTGCACGACCATGTCGGGCTTGGGCAGGCTGCCTTCGCCGAGCCGGGTCACGTAGGCCACCCGCGACCCGGTCTGCTGCTCGAGGTCGGTCAGCGCCCGCCCGATCCAGGCGGGGTGGATCGGGACCTCGGCGATGACGATCTTCCCGCTGGGGTCGGTCAGCTCGGGCATGGCGCCCTGGGGGAGCAGGCGCTGGATCATCTGGTCGGCCGTCCACTTGACCGTGGCGACGGTGGGGATGCCGAGCCGCTGGTAGACCATGGCCCGGCGCGGGTCGTAGATGCGGGCGGCCACATGCTCCACCCCGAACGTCTCGCGGGCCACCCGGGCGGCGAGGATGTTGGAGTTGTCGCCGCTGCTCACGGCGGCAAAGGCGTAGGCGCCCTTGATGCCGGCCGCGATCAGGGTGTCGCGGTCGAACCCGATGCCGGTGACGGTCTCGCCCTCGAACTCGGTGCCGAGGCGGCGGAAGGCGGCGGCGTCGACATCGATGACGGCCACGTCGTGGCCGCTGCGGCCCAACGTGCGCGCGAGCGCAGAGCCGACTCGGCCACAGCCCATGATGACGAAGTGCACGAGCGCGACGCTACACCCAGCCGGGCCTCAGACAGCCTGCAGATCGAACGTACCGGCATCCGGGTATCGCCCCTCGGACCTCGGTGGTCCGTGGGTGCGCGCACCGGCGGCTGAGCGGCATACAGTGTCACCCGTGCCAGGTACAGGTTCGCTCTTCAAGCGGCTGCTCGTGGGTCGCGCGGTGCGAAGTGACAAGCTCGGGGACACCCTCCTGCCGAAGCGGCTCGCGTTGCCGATCTTCGCCAGTGACGCCCTCTCCTCGGTCGCGTACGCGCCCGACGAGATCATGCTCATGTTGGGACTCGCCGGGGGTGCCTTCGCCACGACGCACAGCTGGCAGATCACGATCGCGGTCGTGTTCGTCATGGTCGTCGTCGTCGCGTCCTACCGCCAGAACGTGCACGCTTACCCGTCCGGCGGCGGCGACTACGAGGTGGCCACGGTCAACCTCGGGCCGAAGGCCGGCCTCACGGTGGCGAGCGCCCTCCTGGTCGACTACACCCTCACCGTCGCGGTGTCGGTGAGCTCGGGCGTGCAGAACGCCGGCACGGTGCTCGACTTCGTGCAGGGCAAGGAGGTGATGGTGGCGGTGATCGTGATCGTCTTCATCACCGCCATGAACCTGCGAGGAGTAAGGGAGTCGGGCAAGGCGTTCGCCGTTCCGGTGTACCTGTTCATCTTCGCCATCATCGGCATGGGCATCGTCGGCTTCTTCCAGCACTTCAACGGCACCCTGGCCCCGGCCGAGAGCGCCGGTCTGACCCTCGTGCCCGAAGACGGCAAGGAGCTGACCGGCCTCGCGGCCGGGTTCCTGCTGCTCCGTGCCTTCTCGTCGGGGTGCGCCGCCCTGACCGGTGTGGAGGCGATCTCCAACGGGGTGCCCGCCTTCAAGAAGCCCAAGAGCACCAACGCCGCCACGACGCTGCTGCTCATGGGCACACTGTCGATCACGATGCTCGCCTCGATCATCGCCCTCAGCCAGTGGTCGGGCATCCAAATCGCCGACGAGCCGGCCACCCAGCTGCTGCGTGACGGGCAGGCGGTGGGCGAGTCCTACGTGCAGAACACGGCCATCGGCCAGCTGTCCGAGTCGGTGTTCGCCAACTTCCACCTCGGAGTCATCTTCGTCTCGATCGTCACCGGGCTGATCCTGTTCCTCGCGGCCAACACCGCGTTCAACGGCTTCCCGGTGCTCGGCTCGATCCTGGCTCGTGACGGTTACCTGCCGCGTCAGCTGCACACCCGGGGCGACCGGCTCGCGTTCTCGAACGGCATCCTCATCCTCGCCGCGGCCGCGATCCTGCTCGTCGTGGTCTTCCGCGCCGACGTCAACGCCCTGCTCCAGCTCTACATCGTCGGTGTCTTCGTGTCGTTCACCACCAGCCAGACCGGCATGGTGCGGCACTGGACCCGCCACCTTCGGCTGGAGCGCAACTCCAAGGAACGGGCGAGGATGCAGCGCTCCCGGGTCATCAACGCCGTCGGCGCGGTGATGTCGGGAGTGGTGCTGCTCGTCGTGCTCATCACGAAGTTCGAGGCGGGCGCGCGCTACGCCATCCTCGCCATGATCGTGATCTTCGTGATCATGCTCGGCATCCGCAAGCACTACGACCGGGTGCGCGACGAGCTGGCGATCGACTGGGACAAGGACAAGCCGCTGTTGCCCAGCCACGTGCACGCCATCGTGTGCATCAGCAAGATCCACAAGCCGACGATGCGGGCCCTCGCCTACGCCCGGGCCAGCCGGCCGAGCTACCTCGAGGCGGTGACCGTCGACGTCGACCCCGACGAGACGCAGGCGCTCCTCGACGAGTGGGACCGGCACGACATCCCCGTGCCCCTGAAGGTGCTCTCGTCGCCGTACCGGCAGATCACCCGGCCCATCCTCGAGTACGTGCGTTCGATCCGGAGCGGCAACCCGCGCGACATCGTCACGGTCTACCTGCCCGAGTACGTGCTCGGGAAGTGGTGGGAGCAGGTGCTGCACAACCAGAGTGCCCTACGGCTCAAGGGCCGGCTGCTCTTCACGCCCGGTGTCATGGTGGTCAGCGTGCCGTGGCAGCTGGCGTCGTCGGAGGGCGCCGAGCGTGACTGGATCGACGAGCCGCCGGTGCCCGGCTCGGTGCGCGGCGGCAACCTGTGAGCGATCGGAGCCACGCACGCGAGAAGACAGCGGGCGGGGAGTCGCTCGTCGGCCGTGAATGGTCGGTCGAGGTGGGGCCGATCGCCCACGGGGGACACTGCGTGGCCCGCCACGAGGGACAGGTGATCTTCGTTCGGCATGCCCTTCCCGGTGAGCGCGTCGTCGCACGCGTCACCGAGGGCCGGGTCGGCGACCGGTTCATCCGCGCGGATGCCGTGCAGGTCGAGTCGCCCTCCCCCCAACGGGTCACGCCCCCGTGCGTGTACGCCGCCCCTGGTCGCTGCGGCGGTTGCGACTTTCAGCACGTCGCCATCGAGGAGCAGCGCAGCCTCAAGGCGGCGGTCGTGCGTGAGCAGTTCTCGCGTCTGGCCGGCCTCGAGGTGGCGGTGACGGTGCTGCCCCTTCCGGGCGACGTCGACGGCCTCCGGTGGCGCACGCGCGTCGAGTTCGCAGTCGACGCCAACGGTCGAGCCGGCCTGCACCGGCACCGTTCCAGCGAGCTCGAGGCGGTCGACGACTGCCTCATCGCGACGGCCGGCGTGATCGACTCGGGCGTGCTCGACACCGAGTGGGCCGGCTGCGAGGCGGTCGACGTGGTCGACGCCGCCCACCCCGACGAGCCGGTGCTCGTGCCGGTGCCCGCTCCGGCAGGCTCCGCCCCCGGTGGGGGTCTGGTCGGCGAGCTGGCCACCGACGGCGACTGGTCGGGGGAGTACGTCGTCGACGCGCGGGGTTTCTGGCAGGTGCACCCCGGTGCCGCGTCAACGCTGCTGTCGCGGGTGACGGCCCTGCTCGACCCTGGTCCCGGCGACCGAGTCATCGACCTGTACGCCGGGTCCGGTCTGTTCACCCTCCGGCTCGGCGAGCTCGTCGAACCCGGCGGCTTCGTGCTGGGAGTGGAGGGCGACGCACGCGCGGTCGGCAACGGCATCCGCAACACCGAGCATCTGGAGTCGGTCGAGTGGCGCGCGAACCGGGTCGACCGAGAGCTGCGGTCGTTGGTGGCGCAGGGTGTCTCGGCCGACCTGGTCGTACTCGACCCACCGCGCACCGGCGCGGGCAAGGAGGTCATGGCCCTGCTCGCCCGGCTCTCGCCCCGACGGGTCGTCTACGTGGCCTGTGATCCGGCCGCGCTGGCCCGAGACGTGAAGTTCGCCTCGTCGCACGGGTGGTCGCTTTCGTCGCTGGAGGCTTACGACGCTTTCCCGATGACCCACCACGTGGAGTGCATCGCCGTGCTCGAGCCGACCGCGTGACCATCGCGCCCCCAGCCACCACCCGCTCTCACTGTCGGCCCGGCGGGGGCTGACAACGGTCGGGCCATGTGGTTAGATATATCTTGACGTCAAGATATATTTCATCGAGCAGAGTCGCTGGAAGGAGCCCGCTGTGAGCAGCACTGGCAGCATTGACAGCTTCAAGGCCAAGGGAACCCTCGAGGTCGAGGGAAACGCCTACGAGATCTACCGGCTGGCCGCAGTCGAAGGACACGAGAGTCTGCCCTACAGCCTCAAGGTGTTGCTCGAGAACCTGCTGCGCACCGAGGACGGCGCGAACATCACCGCCGACCACATCCGCGCTCTCGGGTCGTGGGACAAGGACGCTCAGCCCGACATCGAGATCCAGTTCACGCCGGCCCGCGTCATCATGCAGGACTTCACCGGGGTGCCGTGCATCGTCGACCTCGCGACGATGCGTGAGGCCGTGGCCGACCTCGGCGGCGACGCGACCACGATCAACCCTCTGGCCCCGGCCGAGCTCGTGATCGACCACTCGGTCATCATCGACGTGTTCGGGCGCGCCGACGCCTTCGAGCGCAACGTCGAGTTCGAGTACCACCGCAACAAGGAGCGCTACCAGTTCCTGCGCTGGGGCCAGACCGCCTTCGACGACTTCAAGGTCGTGCCACCGGGCACCGGCATCGTGCACCAGGTCAACATCGAGCACCTCGCCCGCACCATCATGGTGCGTGAGATCGACGGTGAGCGGTTCGCCTACCCCGACACGTGTGTCGGCACCGACTCGCACACCACCATGGTCAACGGGCTCGGGGTGCTCGGCTGGGGGGTCGGCGGCATCGAGGCCGAGGCGGCCATGCTCGGTCAGCCCGTGTCGATGCTCATTCCGCGCGTGGTCGGCTTCAGGCTGAGCGGCTCCATCCCGACGGCGGCCACGGCCACCGACGTGGTGCTCACCATCACCGAGATGCTGCGCCAGCACGGCGTCGTCGGCAAGTTCGTGGAGTTCTACGGCGAGGGCGTGGCCCAGGTGCCACTCGCGAACCGCGCCACCATCGGCAACATGAGCCCCGAGTTCGGCTCCACCTGTGCGATCTTCCCGATCGACGACGTCACCCTCGACTACCTTCGCCTCACCGGCCGCTCGACAGAACAGGTGGCGCTCGTCGAGGCCTACGCCAAGGAACAGGGCATGTGGCTCGACGCCGGCCCCGGCCAGCCCGAGGCCCGCTTCTCCGAGTACCTCGAGCTCGACCTCTCGACGGTGGTGCCCTCGATCGCCGGGCCCAAGCGGCCCCAGGACCGCATCTCGCTCACCGCGTCGAAGGAGCAGTTCCGCAACGACCTGAAGAACTACGTCGTCAACGGCAAGGGCATCGACAAGAGCGCGGTCGACAACGAGCTGATGGACACCTTCCCCGCCTCCGACTCGCCCAGCCACGACGCGCTGGAAGCCTCACAGGAGGCGGGCCGGCCCTACCACTCCGGCGCTCGGGTCAACGGTGACCGCGCCACCAACCCGGCAACGGTGACCATCGACGGCACCGAGGTGACCATCGACCACGGGCACGTGGCGATCGCCTCGATCACCTCGTGCACCAACACCTCCAACCCGTCGGTGATGATGGCGGCCGCCATGCTGGCCAAGAACGCCGTCGAGAAGGGGCTGACGGTTCCGCCCTGGGTCAAGACGTCGATGGCCCCGGGCTCGAAGGTCGTCACCGGCTACTACGACAAGGCGGGCATGTGGCCCTACCTCGAGAAGCTCGGCTTCTATCTCGTCGGCTACGGCTGCACCACGTGCATCGGCAACTCCGGACCGATCATCGACGAGGTGTCCGAGGCCGTCAACGGCAACGACCTGGCGGTCGTCTCGGTGCTGTCGGGCAACCGCAACTTCGAGGGTCGGATCAACCCTGACATCAAGATGAACTACCTGGCCAGCCCGCCGCTGGTCATCGCCTACGCCCTCGCCGGCACGATGGACTTCGACTTCGAAGCCCAGCCGCTCGGCGTCGACCACGACGGCAAGGACGTGTTTCTCAACGACATCTGGCCCGCGCCGTCCGATGTCGAGAAGACGATCGCGAGCAGCATCAGCCAGCAGATGTTCACCGACGACTACGCCGACGTGTTCGCGGGCGACGAGCGGTGGCAGTCACTTCCGACGCCGGAGGGTGACACCTTCGCGTGGGAGGACGACTCCACCTACGTGCGCAAGCCCCCGTACTTCGACGGGATGACCATGGAGACCACCCCGGTCGCCGACATCGACGGAGCCCGGGTGCTGGCCAAGCTCGGTGACTCGGTCACGACCGACCACATCAGCCCGGCCGGGGCGATCAAGAACGACAGCCCCGCCGGCGTCTACCTGCGTGAGCACGGCATCGAGCGCAAGGACTTCAACTCCTACGGCTCGCGTCGCGGCAACCACGAGGTGATGATCCGGGGCACCTTCGCCAACATCCGGCTGCGCAACCTGCTGCTCGACGGGGTCGAGGGAGGCTTCACGCGCAACTTCCTGGAGGGCGGCGAACAGGCCACGATCTACGACGCCTCGCAGGCCTACCAGCAGGCCGGCGTTCCGCTCGTCATCCTGGCCGGCAAGGAGTACGGCTCCGGCTCCTCGCGCGACTGGGCGGCCAAGGGCACCGCACTGCTGGGCGTGCAGGCGGTCGTCGCCGAGAGCTACGAGCGGATCCACCGCTCGAACCTGATCGGCATGGGCGTCATCCCGCTGCAGTACCCGCAGGGTGAGAACGCCGACTCGCTCGGGCTCGACGGCACCGAGACGTTCTCGGTGAGCGGCATGACGGCCCTCAACGAGGGCACCACCCCCAAGACGGTCACCGTCACTGCAGCCAAGGAGTCGGGTGAGACGGTGACGTTCGAAGCCGTCGTGCGCATCGACACCCCGGGCGAGGCCGATTACTACCGCAACGGCGGCATCCTTCAGTACGTGCTGCGGTCGCTCGTCAACAGCTGACCTGGGCCCGCCAGCGCACACGTCACGGTCTGCGGTCGCCTGGGGCGACGGCAGACCGTGACGTGTGCTGACCGGCGTTCTGGCATGCTGCTCGCGTGACCGATCGCCACGTGACCCTGACCGTCTGGGAGAACCGTTTCGGGTGGGAGCCGGGCGAGCCGTTGCTCGACGCCGATGCACACTCCTCCGACGACTCCACGGTGGTCTGGTCTACCCGGCACTGGAGCTCACCCGTGGTCGAGTCGGCGTTTCCGGCGACCGAGCTGATCCCCTCCTGGAACTGCACGACGCCGCCCGGCTCCTGGCTCCTCGTCGAGGCGCGCCTGCGCAGCGACCTCGGCTGGACGCCGTGGCTGACCTTCGCCCGCTGGTGCGACCGGCTTCCGGCTGACGGCGGCGCCATCACCCGAACCACGGTCGAGGGGCAGACCACGGATGCCGGTCACGTGGCGGCGGATGCCTTCGTCGCGGCCCCTGCCCACCCCTTCTCGGCATGGCAGGTTCGGGTGACCGGTCTGAGCGCCGATCCGGCCGGCCCGTGGCCCGAGGTCACGCTTGTGGCCGGGGCGGTGTCAGGCATGGTCATCGACGACGCCCCGGTCAGCGAAGCCGGTGCCGGGGTCGGTTCCGAGATCGCAGTGCCGCCGCACTCGCAGCGGTTGCACGTGGGTTCGTTCCCGGCCTGGGACGGCGGCGGCGAGTCGTGGTGCTCGCCCACCTCCACGACGATGCTGCTCGAGCACTGGGGAGTGGGGCCAGGCCCCGACGAGGTGGCCTGGGTGACCCAGGTGCCCGCGGCGTCTGACGCTGTCGACACCGCTGAGCTGGCCGTGGTGCACGCCGTGAGCCGAGTGTTCGACCAGTCGTACGGTGGCGCCGGAAACTGGGCTTTCAACGTCGCGTACGCCGCGACCCGCGGGCTGCGCGCCTACGTGACCCGGTTGCGTGACCTGACCGAGGCCGAGTCGTTCGTCGCGGCCGGCATCCCCCTCGTCGTGTCGGTCACGTTCACCTCCGACCAGCTCGACGGGGCCGGCTACGACACCGGAGGGCACCTGCTGACCATCATCGGCTTCACGGCCGAGGGCGACGTCATCTCCAACGACCCGAACAGCCACCGCATCGCGAGCAACGAGCAGGTCCGCACCGTGTACCGGCGCGACCAGTTCGAGAAGGTGTGGCTTGGCAAGCACGGTGGCCTCACCTACGTCATGCACCCCCACCACGTGCCGCTACCCAGCCCGCCTTCAGAGGCCAACTGGGCGTGACGCCACCCCCACCCGTCGGGGCGTTGACCCACCACCGGGGCACACTGGGGGCATGGCCGCCCACACTCCTCCCGGATGGCCCGTCGGGGTGCCGCCTGCGCAGACACCGGGCTGGGAGGCCCGTGCGGTGCTCTGGCTGCTCGACCAGTGTCCGCCCGACTACCGCGCCTACGACGGGTGGCGCAAGCATCCGATCGCCCTCGCCTGGCTGACGGGGCGCCACCTCGAGGGCCAGGTCACCGCGATGCGGGAAGCCTGGCGCGAGGCGCGCGTGGCGATCGGACCCCACGTTCCGCCGGAGGCGCTGACCGAGATCCTGCTGCAGATCGAGGCCGAGGGGATTCGGCTGCTCGCGGCGTCACGATCGACGAGGCTGCTCCATGAGGCGCTGCAGGGAAAGGTGTTCGCCCCGCGCCTGTGAAGCCCGCAGGCCTGCGGGGCCACCGTGCGGGTCAGCCGGCGCGTACGGCATCCGCGCATCGAGCGCCCCGGCCACCCCTGAGGGCGATGAAGGTCACCGGCCGACCGTCCGACCGGCTCACGCGCCGACCCGTAGACTCGGTTGGGCAACCCACTGGAGAGGACGACGCAAGCGTGAGCCTGCTCGAGACCATCACGAGCCCCGCTCGGCTCAAAGCGCTGCCCGCCGAGCAGCTACCCCGGCTCGCCGAGGAGATCCGCTCGTTCCTGGTGTCGGAGGTGTCGAAGACCGGGGGACACCTCGGGCCCAACCTCGGCGTCGTCGAGCTCACCATCGCCCTCCACCGGGTCTTCGACTCGCCGCGCGACGCCATCGTGTTCGACACCGGTCACCAGTCCTACGTGCACAAGCTGCTCACCGGTCGCCAGAACTTCGCCCAGCTGAAGAAGCGGGGAGGTCTCTCGGGCTACCCGAGCCGAGCCGAGTCGAGGCACGACGTCGTCGAGAACTCGCACGCGTCGACCTCGCTGTCGTGGGCCGACGGCATTGCCAAGGGTCGACGGCTGCGCGGCGAGAACGACCGGCACACCGTCGCCGTCATCGGTGACGGTGCCCTCACCGGTGGCATGGCGTGGGAGGCCATCAACAACATCGCGGTCGACCGCACCCTGCCGCTCGTGATCGTCGTCAACGACAACGAGCGTTCGTACGCCCCGACGATCGGCGCCCTCGCCGAGCACCTCGCCACCATGCGCACCACCCGCAGCTACGAACGGTTCCTCGACTGGGGCAAGCGCTCTCTCGAGCGCACTCCGGTCGTCGGCGGCGCCATGTTCGAGACGCTCCACGGGGTCAAGAAGGGCCTCAAGGACATCATGGCCCCGCAGGGGATGTTCGAGGATCTGGGCCTGAAGTACGTCGGGCCCGTCGACGGTCACGACGAGGAGACCCTGGAGAAGGCGCTGCGCCAGGCGAAGGAGTTCGGCGGCCCCGTCATCGTGCACGTCATCACCCAGAAGGGGCGCGGCTACCAGCCGGCCATCGACGATGCCGCCGACCAGTTCCACAGCGTGGGCAAGATCAACCCCGAGACGGGCCTGCCGTTCGAGGTGAGCGGTCGCATCTGGACCGACGAGTTCAACGAGGAGATGGTCGCGATCGGCCGCGACCGGCCCGACGTCGTGGCCATCACGGCCGCGATGATGATCCCGGTCGGGCTCGACGGTTTTGCCGCGGCTCACCCCGACCGGGTGTTCGACGTGGGCATCGCCGAGCAACATGCGGTGACGATGGCCTCAGGCCTGGCCTACGCGGGGTTGCACCCGGTCGTCGCCGTGTACGCCACCTTTCTCAACCGGGCCTTCGACCAGCTGCTGATGGACTGCGCCCTGCACCACGCCGGGGTGACCTTCATCCTCGACCGGGCCGGGCTGACCGGCAGTGACGGCGCCTCGCACAACGGCATGTGGGACATGACGCTGACCTCGATCGTGCCCGGCCTCCGTCTCGCTGCTCCCCGCGACGGTGACCAGGTGCGGGCGGCCCTGCGCGAGGCGATCGACGTCACCGACGGCCCCACCGTGATCCGCTTCCCGAAGGGTGACGTGGCCGACCCCTTGCTGGCGGTTCGTCGCCACGGCGAGGTCGATGTGCTGTTCGAGAACGCAGACGCCGACGTCGACCTGCTGGTCATCGGGGTGGGGGCCTTTGCCGGTCTCGCCGTCGAGGCCGGCGAGAAGATCGCCGCCATGGGCCGCACGGTGCGGGTCATCGACCCGCGCTGGGTGCTTCCGGTCAACGACGACGTGGTGGCGCTGGCGGGTGCCGCGGGCGCCGTCGCCGTCATCGAGGACAACCTGGTGAGCGGCGGGATCGGGGCGGCAGTCGGCCTCGCGCTGCACACAGCGGGCGTGTCCGTTCCGGTGCACCCCTACGGCATCCCGAAGCAGTTTCTCGAGCACGCGTCGCGGGGTCAGCTGCTCGAGCAGCTCGGGCTCACGGCCGAGCACATCGTGACCGACCTCGAGCGGCGGCTCTGATCCGGCTCGCCGCCCCACCCAGGTGAGGGGGCGCAGGTCTCCGGCCTACCATCGGTGACATGCAGCCAAGAGATGCCCACGACGTGACCACCGCCCCGATCGCCGCCCTCGGTCTCGTCGGCGGCTACGTCGTGGCACGGGAGAGCGGCATCCGCCCGCTGGGTGGGGTCGTGCTCGGCGTGGCCGGGCTGTATGCCGGTCGCAGCTGGCTCGCCAAGGCCGGCGTACCCGGCGCCGCCGGGCTGGCAGCCCTCTACCTCGGAGGTTTCGGCGCCTCGCACGTGCTCGCGAAGAAGATCGGCGGCTGGCCCGCGGTGCTCACAGTCGCAGCCGCGAGCGGCATCGCGTCGTGGGTCGTTTCCGACCGGCGCTGAGTCGAGTCAACCGCCCACAGAGATCGGCCGGTCAGATGTCGCGGAAGACCTCGATGGTCGCGCCGAGACGGTTGAGCCGCTCGGCGAGGTCTTCGTAGCCCCGGTTGATCACGTAGACGTTACGCAGCACCGACGTGCCCGGCGCAGCCAGCATGGCCAGCAGCACCACGACGGCCGGGCGCAGGGCCGGCGGGCAGACCACCTCGGCGGCCCGCCACTTCGTCGGGCCCTCGACGATGACACGGTGCGGGTCGAGCAGCTGCACGCGGGCGCCCACCTTGGTCAGCTCGGTGAGGTAGATGGCCCGGTTCTCGTAGACCCAGTCGTGGATCATCGTGCTGCCCTCGGCCACGGCGCCGATGAGCGCGAAGAACGGCAGGTTGTCGATGTTGAGCCCGGGGAAGGGCATCGGGTGGATCTTGTCGGTCGGAGCGCGGAGGGGTCCGGCGATGGTGGTCAGGTCGACGAGTCGGGTCTGGCCGTTGGCCGACCGGTACTCCTCGGTGAGCTCATACTTCATGCCCATGCCGTCGAGGGTCGCCAGCTCGATCTCGATGAACTCGATCGGCACCCGGCGGATGGTGATCTCGGAGTCGGTGACGACGGCGGCGGCGATCAGGCTCATCGCCTCGATGGGGTCTTCGCTGGGGGAGTACTCGACGTCGACGTCGATCTCACGTCGGCCGTGCACCGTCAGGGTCGTGCTGCCGATGCCCTCGATCTGCACGCCGAGCTTCTCGAGAAAGAAGCACAGGTCTTGCACCATGTAGTTGGGCGAGGCGTTGCGGATCACGGTGACGCCCTCGTACCGGGCCGCGGCCATGATGACGTTCTCGGTCACCGTGTCTCCGCGCTCGGTCAGCACGATCGGTCGGGTCGGGCCCACCGAGCGGTCGGACCGGGCGTCGTAGAAGCCGTGGGTGGCCGTGACCTCGAGCCCGAAGGAGCGCAAGGCGCTCAGGTGCGGCTCGACGGTGCGGGTGCCGAGGTCACAGCCGCCGGCGTAGGGAAGCTGGAACTCCTCCAGTTCGTGCAGCAGCGGGCCGAGGAACATGATCACCGTGCGGGTGCGGCGGGCCGCCTCGACGTCGATGTCGCTGAGGTTGAGCCGAGCCGGAGGAGTGATCTCGAGGTCACTGCTGTCGGGCAGCCATCGCGTCTTGACGCCGATCGAGGCGAGCACCTCGAGGATGCGGTTGACCTCCTCGATGCGGGCGAGGTTGCGAAGGGTCGTGCGGCCCCGGTTGAGCAGCGAGGCGCAGAGCAGCGCTACGGCGGCGTTCTTGGAGGTCTTGACGTCGATCGAGCCGCTGAGGCGGGTGCCACCGACGATGCGAAGGTGCTGCGGACCCGAGTGCCCGAGCGAGACGAACTCGCTATCGAGGGCGTCGCCGATCTTGGCCAGCGTGTCGAGGCTGAGGTTCTGACGGCCCTGTTCGATGCGGGCCACCGCGCTCTGGGAGGTGGCGAGCAGCTCGGCCAGGTCGGTCTGGGTCAGCCCCTTGTGGCGGCGGGCGTCGCGGATGAGGCTGCCGATGCGGGTCAGATAAGACGGAGTCACGCCCGAGACTCTAACTCATATATGAGATACCCCTCAAATGTGACCTTCAATGAAGGCGGCAAGAATGATGAGAAGCGTGGATGCCGTTCAGCCCGCCTGGAGGGCACCTGACCTTCTCGAACCACCACTCGAACACGCGAACCCGGCTCAGCGACTCGTGCTGGTCGTCGCTGCATTCGCCACGTTGGCGACACCCTCGGGCAGGAACCTGCGGCCGGTGACCGCCACGGCGACACCCGTGCGGTCGAGCAGGGGAGTGATGCCCCCGTTCCAGAAGGAGAATCCCGCCCCGGTGATCATGGCCAGGTCGATGTCCATCGGTGCCTGCGCCACCCCCTCGTCGAGCATCCGCCGCGCCTCGTCGGCCAGCACCGTCAGTACCCGGTCGCGAACGGCATCGGCCCCGAGCACCACGGGGTCGGCGGGAGTCTCGATCATCTCGGCGACCTCGGGGTCGAGCACCGGGCGACCCGAGCTGAGGTCGTAGAAGCCGGGCTTGCCGGCCGCGACGATGCGCTGCAGGGTGGGCGAGGCGTAGAACCGGTCGGGAAAAGCCGCCACCAGCGTCTCGCCGTTGTGCAGGGCGATCGCCGGTCCGACGAGCCCGATGAGCACGAAGGGTGGCATCGGGGCCAGGCCGGCGAAGGCGCGGTCGACGACGTCGATGGGGGTGCCCTCGTCGACCACCCTGGCGGCCTCGCCCATGAACCGGCCCAGGAGCCGGTTGACGATGAACGACGGGCGGTCAGCGGCCCTGATGCAGGTCTTCTTCAGCGCCTTGCCCACGGCGAACGCGGTCGCGAGGGTGGCATCGTCGGTGCGTTCACCGGGGATGATCTCGAGCAGCGGCATGACGGCGACCGGGTTGAAGAAGTGGAAGCCCACGACGCGCTCCGGGTGGGTGAGCTTCGAGGCCATCTCGGCGATCGACAGGCTCGAGGTGTTCGTGGCGAGCACACAATTGGGGCCCACCACCTTCTCCACCTCGGCGAAGACCTGTTGTTTGACCGACATCTGCTCGAAGACTGCCTCGATCACGAAGTCGGCGTCGGCGAAGCCGTCCTTGTTCGTGGAGCCGGTGACGAGGGCCCGGTAGCGCCTGAGTCTGTCAGGGCTCAGCCGGCCCTTGCCGGCGAGCTTGTCGAGCTCGGCGTGAACGTAGCCGACGCCCCTGGCCACGCGCCCGTCGTCGATGTCGGTGAGCACGACGGGCACCTGAAGACGCTGCACGAAGAGCAGCGCCAGCTGGCTGGCCATCAGACCGGCCCCGACGATGCCGACCTTGGTGACCGGGCGGGCCAGGGCCTTGTCGGGCGCTCCCGCCGGGCGCCTGGCCCGCTTCTGCATGAGGTCGAAGGCGTAGAGCCCGGCCCGCAGCTCGTCGCTCATCAGCAGGTCGGCGAGCACCTCGTTCTCGGCCGCGAAGCCCTCCTCGCGGGTCGCGGTGCGAGCGGCGCTGACCAGGTCGAGCGCCGCGTAGGGGCTTCTGGCCTGACGTCCGGTCTTGGCGTCGGCCAGGGCCGTGGCCTTGGTGACGGCTGTCGCCCACAGCCGCTCGTCGCGGTCGACCTCGGGGCGTTCGACGGTGGTCTCACCGGCTACGACGGCGGCCGCCCACGCGAGTGACTCCTCGAGAAAGTCGGCCGGCTCGAAGATGGCGTCGGCCAGCCCCAGACGGTACGCGGCCGAGCCGCTCATCATGCGGTTCTGGCTCAGCGGGTTGTCGATGATCATCGTCAGCGCGCGCTCGACGCCGACGAGGTTGGGCAGCATCCAGCACCCGCCCCACCCGGGCACGAGCCCGAGGAACACCTCGGGCAGGGCGACCGCCGGCACTCCCTTGCTGATGGTGCGGTAGTCGGCCGAGAGCGCGAGCTCGACCCCGCCGCCCATGGCAGCGCCGTTGACGAACGCGAAGGTCGGCACGGGGAGGTCGGCGAAGTCGGCGAAGGCGGCGTGGCCGGCCCGCGCGATCTGCAGCGCCTGGTCGCGCGCGACGATGTGCGACACCCCGGTGAGGTCGGCGCCCACGGCGAAGATGAACGGCTTGCCCGTGACGCCCACGGCCACGATCTCACCGGCCGCGGCCCGGGCTCGCAGGCCGTTGACGGCGCTCGAGAGCTCGGCGATCGAGGCGGGCCCGAAGGTGTTCGGTCGCGTGTGGTCGAAGCCGTTGTCGAGCGTGACGAGGGCGAGTCGGCCGGCGCCGTGGGGCAGCTCGACGTCGCGCACGTGCGCGTGGGTGACGACCTCGCCGGCGAACTCGGCTGTGGGCTGGGCTGTGGGCTGGGATGTGGGCTGGGATGTGGGCTGGGATGCGGGCACGATGGCCTCGGTCATGGGGGTCACTGGTCGATCTCCTTCTGGCCCGCAGTGGCTGCCGTGCTCGATACGTAGTCGGGGTGATGCGGGTTCTCCCAGATCACGGCTCCGCCCATGCCGATGCCGATGCACATTGCCGTGAGCCCGTAGCGCACCTCGGGGTGTGACTCGAACTGCCGGGCCAGCTGGGTCATCAGCCGCACACCAGAGCTGGCGAGCGGGTGACCGACGGCGATGGCCCCGCCGTACTCGTTGACCCGCGGGTCGTCGTCGGCGAGGCCGAAGTGGTCGAGAAAGGCGAGCACCTGCACGGCGAACGCCTCGTTGAGCTCGAAGAGCCCGATGTCGTCGATGGCCAGCCCGGCCTTGGCGAGCGCCTTCTCAGTGGCCGGCACCGGTCCGACGCCCATCACCTCGGGCTCCACTCCGACGAACGCGAACGACACGAGCCTCATCCGCACCGGGAGGCCGAGCTCGCCGGCCACCTGCTCTGACGCGAGCAGGCACGCGGTGGCGCCGTCGTTGAGCCCAGCGGCGTTTCCGGCGGTCACGTTGCCGTGCGCCCGGAACGGTGTCTTGAGCGCACTGAGGTCATCGACCGTCGTGCCTGGCCGGGGTGGCTCGTCGACGGTTGCGAGACCGAAGCCGAGCTCGTCGTGGCGCGTGGCGACGGCCACCAGGTCAGGTTGGATGTGGCCCTCGGCGTAGGCCCTCGCCAGCTTGTTCTGGCTGCCCACCGCGAAGGCGTCGGCGCGCTGCTTGGTCAGCTGCGGAAAGCGGTCGTGCAGGTTCTCGGCCGTCTTGCCCATGACGAGCGCGTCAGGGTCGACGATCCGCTCGGCCACGATCCGCGGGTTGGGGTCGACGCCCTCGCCCATCGGGTGACGACCCATGTGCTCCACGCCACCGGCGATCGCGATGTCGCAGGCGCCGAAGGCGATCGAGGATGCCGTGCTGGTGACGGCCGTCATCGCGCCCGCACACATCCGGTCGATGGAGTAGCCCGGTGTCGTGTTCGGCAGTCCCGCAAGCAGGGCGGCCGTGCGTCCGAGCGTCAGGCCCTGGTCACCGATCTGGGTCGTTGCGGCGATGGCGACCTCCTCGACGCGCTCCTTCGGCAGCTCGGGGTGGCGCCGGAGCAGTTCCCGGATGCACTTGACGACGAGGTCATCGGCCCTGGTCTGGGCGTACATGCCTTTCGCCCCGGCCTTTCCGAACGGCGTGCGGATGCCGTCGACGAAGACGACCTCATTGAGCTGGCGGGGCACGATGGTCTCCTGGTTCAGGCGGGGTCAAGGGTCGGCCAGAGCCGACATCCGGATCCTACTCCTCGGTAACTTTCTACCCAAACGGGTGCGGAGGTGATCACCGTCACGCGTTCGGTCACCGAAACCGAGCCGAGCCGAGCCGAGCTCAGGCGTTCGGTGACGGGTTCTCACGGCAAGCGAGCGCGATCAGCGGGGCCGTGATCGTGGTCTGCCACTGTCGCGCTCCGAGCGCCAGAAGGGCCGCTCGCACCTCGTCGGTCGACGGGCTGTCGCCACGGTTCCACAGGAGGCGGCGCAGCAGGTCAGGCGTCAGCAGGTTCTCGACCGGAACGGCCAGCTCGTCGGACACTGCAAGCAGCAGCTCGCGGGCCCGTGTCATGCGTGCCGCAGCCACGGGGTCACGGTCGGCCCACGACTTGACCGGCGGCGGGCCGGTGGGAGGCAACGTGAGCGGTGGCAGCTCCGCCTCGGGGAGGGCGAGGGCGATGGCGATGGCGTCGACGAGGCTGTCGTGGTTTCGCCGGATGGACCGTGCCATGCGGGGGTCCTGCGACGTGAGGGTCGTCGGTGGCCGGGTGGCGCGTTGGTGCGCGATCGCCAGCTCGCTGATGGCCCCGTCGGGCAGGATGCGGCCCGGTGAGGTGTCTCGCTGCTGGGCCAGCCGGTCGCGAGCGAACCAGAGCTCGCGCACGATCGCCAGTCCGCGCCGCCCCCTCACCTTGTGCATGCCGGAGGTGCGGCGCCAGGGATCGACCCGGGGCTCGGGGCCGGTGAAGTCGAGCAGGCTCGCGAACTCCTCGGCGGCCCAGGCGCCTTTGCCCTGCGCGGCGAGGTCGTCCGCCACCGCATCGCGCAGCTCGCCCAGCACCTCGACGTCGAGAGCGGCGTAGCGCAGCCACGGCTCGGGCAGGGGCCTGGTCGACCAGTCTGCCGCCGAGTGCTCCTTGGCGAGCGACAGACCGAGGTAGTGCTCGACCATCGCGCCGAGGCCCACGCGCGGTCGACCGGCGAGACGTCCGCCCAGCTCGGTGTCGAACAGCGACCTGGGATGCAGGCCGATCTCGCTGAGGCAGGGGAGGTCCTGGGTGGCGGCGTGCAGGATCCACTCCTCCTCGCCGATGGCCTCGCCGAGCGGGGACAGGTCGGGGCAGCCCATCGGGTCGATGAGCCAGCTCCCCGACCCACGTCGCCGCAGCTGCACGAGGTAGGCGCGTTGCCCGTACCGGTAGCCGGATGCCCGCTCGGCGTCGATGCTCACCGGGCCGGTGCCCGACGCGATGGCTTCGGCCGCCCGCATCAGGCCCCGTTCCGTCGCGGTGACCTCAGGCACCCCGTCGCGAGGCGCCGTCAGCAGAGTGAGCTGGGGGAGGGGCTCGCTGGGCTCCGGCTGCTCGGGCGCGGTGTCATCACCCGGATCGGTCGTCGGCGAGGTCTCCGTCACCGGCGCTGCCCGGGCAGGGGGACGACTCCGTCGGGCAGCGGCGGGATGCCGGCCACCGTGCAGAGCATGTCGCCCCACGCACGCAGATGGTCGGCCACCGCGCCGCTGGCGGGGGTCCACGAGGCGCGGATCTCCATCTCGACGCTCGCCTCGCGGTCAGCGAGCCCGGCGAAGCTCTCAGACACCACCCGGGTCACGGTGCCGGCCTCGGCGGTCCATCTCAGGTCGCGGTCCGCGAGGGAGTCGGTCAACCACGACCAGCCGACGGCACCGAGCATCGGGTCGGCGCCCAGCTCGGGCTCGAGCTCGGCACGGGCGAAGGTGACGATGCGCCAGCACCCGTCCCACGTCTCGGGGGCGGCCGGGTCGTGGAGCAGCACGAAGCGCCCGGTCGCGAGATCCTCCTCGGGATCGGTGGGGTCGATGACGTCAGCCGTCAGGGCCGCAGCGTACGGCGCGATGCGCGTCGGCGCCGGCACCTCCGTGAGGCGAACCTCCGCCCGCATCCGAACGTCACGCAACGACGACAGCGCTCGGGCGAACACTGCGCCGTGGTTGCCCGGCAACGTTCTCGTGTGCACCCAACGACGATAAGCCGGGGGGAGCCGATCTGTCCTCAGGGCGCGCCGACCAGTACTCGCGGGTCGGTCGGCGCGGCGGGCCCACCTCGGCCCGGTTGTCGGCCTGTGGTGACGCTTCGCCATCCCGCAGTCGACGGCGCGGTCGACGGCACGGTTGAAGCACGGACCGTCCTGGGTGTGTCCTCGACGGAGGCGCTGATCGTTAGTCGGACCAGTGGCATCGTGGCACGATTGGCCGGTGCCGATCCCCACCCAGCCCTCCACCGCCAGAGCCACCAGAGCGAGTGACGTGGTGAGAGCGGCGCGCCGTGAGCCGGTCTCGCGAACCCCGGTGTGGTTCATGCGTCAGGCCGGGCGCTCCCTGCCCGAGTACCGCCGGGTTCGTGAAGGCGTGCCGATGCTCGAGTCGTGCATGCGCCCTGACCTCGTCACCGAGATCACCCTCCAGCCTGTGCGACGACACGGGGTGGATGCCGCCATCTTCTTCAGCGACATCGTCGTTCCCCTCAAGGCTGTCGGCATCGACCTCGACATCGTGCCAGGGGTCGGTCCTGTCGTCGCAGACCCGATCCGTTCTGTTCGAGATCTCGATCGCCTTCCCGAGCTGACCCCCGACCACGTGCCGTACGTGACCGAGGCCGTGCGAATGCTGGTCGACGAGCTCGGCGCGACTCCGCTCATCGGCTTCGCCGGGGCTCCCTTCACGTTGGCCTCCTATCTCGTCGAGGGCGGTCCCTCCAAGAACCACGTCAAGACCAAGGCGCTGATGCACGGCGACCCCCAGCTGTGGGCAGCCCTGTGCGAACGGCTCGCCCAGATCTCGGGGGAGTACCTGCGCGTGCAGGCCGAGGCGGGGGCGAGCGTCGTGCAGCTGTTCGACTCCTGGGTCGGCGCCCTGTCGCGCGCCGACTACGTAGAGCACGTGCAGCGTCACTCCACCGCCGCCCTCGCCGCGGTCGCCGACCTCGACGTTCCCCGCATCCACTTCGGGGTGGGCACGGGCGAGCTGCTCGACCTGATGGGTGCGGCTGGGGCCGAGGTCGTGGGTGTCGACTACCGGGTGTCGCTGACCGACGCGACCCGGCGCCTCGGGCCTGAGTTCGCAGTGCAGGGAAACCTCGACCCCGCCCTGCTCTTCGCACCGTGGCCGGCTCTCGAGCGACGGGTACGTGAGATCGTCGAGGAGGGCCGCCGCGCGCCCGGCCACATCTTCAACCTCGGTCACGGCGTGCTTCCCGAGGTCGACGCCGACGTGCTCACCAGGGTCACCGAGCTGGTGCACGAGGTCTCTGCGCGCTGATGACCGCCACCATCGCGGCCCCGTCCGTCGCCCGCTCCAGCCTGACCATGTTCGGTGGGTCGGTGGCCTCCCGAGTGCTCGGCGTGGTGCGTAACGGCCTCATCACCGCGATCATCGGCACGAAGTTCGCGGGTGACGCGTTCACGATCGCCAACACGCTGCCGAACGTGCTCTACGTGCTGGCGGCCGGCGGCATCCTCAACGCTGTGCTCATCCCGTCGCTGGCGCGGGCGATGAAGCTCGAAGACGGCGGGCAGGAGTTCACCGACCGCGTCATCACCCTCGCGTTGACCGGGATGGCGCTCATCACCGTGGCCGTCATGGCCGGTGCCGGCGGTTTCGTCTGGCTGCTCGCCTCCAACTCCTCACCCGACTTCACCGCCCTGGCCGTCGCCTTCTCGCTCGTCTGCCTCCCGCAGATCTTCTTCTACGGGCTGTTCGCCCTGCTGGGACAGATCCTCAACGCCCGTGGGCGGTTCGGCGCCTTCGCCTGGGCGCCCTTCATGGCCAACGTCGTCGCCGTGGCCGGTCTCCTGCTGTTCATCGTGCTCTTTCCGAAACCGGCACTGTTCGACCCCAACGGGATGCCGCGCGACCGCGACCCGTCGGAGTGGACCGGTCCGATGATCTGGCTGTTCGCCGGCTCAGCCACCCTCTCGGTCGTCGTTCAGGCACTCTGGCTCGTGCCGGCCCTGCGTGGCACCGGCTTCCGTTACCGGCCGCGGTGGGGCGTGCGAGGCGTCGGGCTGGGTGGCGTGAGCCGCCTCGCGCTCTGGGCCTTTGCCGGCCTCGCCATCTCGCAGCTCGGCTTCTTCATCAGCCAGGGGGCGCTCAACCACGCCACGAGCGTGGGCAAGGGACTCGGCCTGGCCGAAGTGGTGAGGGGGCCTGCGGTCTCCGCTGTGGCGTTCACCCTCTTCATGCTGCCGCACGCCTTCATCACGGTGTCGGTGATCACGGCGCTGTTCCCACGCTTCTCCCGGGCGGCCGCCGAGGGCGACCTCCCGGGGCTGCGGCGTGACTTCCGGACCGGGTTGGTGATGCCACTCGTCGCCAACCTGCCCGTGATGGTGGGAGTGATGGTGCTCGCCCACCCGGTCGTCTCCTTGCTCAACCCCGGCATCGACCCGAGGTCGGTCGACGTGGCAGCCGCCGTGCTCGTCATCATGATCCTCGGCCTCATCCCCTTCGGCATCGACCTGCTCTGCTACCGCATCTTCTTCGCCCTCGAAGACGGGCGCCCCACCGTGCTCATGCAGGTGTTGCTCACCGGCATCAGCGCGGCCGCGGCGGTCGTCACGCTGGTCATCGCGCCCGTCTGGGCCATCGCCGTGATGGCGTTCGGACAGACGATCGGCAATGTCGTCAGCTCAGGCGTCGGGCTGTCGATCCTGCGACGGCGCATCGGCGGTCTCGGCCTCGTCTCGGTGTTCGACACTGTCGCCCGTATCGGTGTGGCGGCGGCGGTGGCGGGCGTTCTCGCCTGGGGCACCTCGTCGGTGGTGGCCCCCTTCACGACCGACGCGATCAACGCGAATACGCCCATCGTCGAACGGATGTTCGCCAGCGCCGTCGAGATCGGCCTCGTCGGGCTCGTGCTGGTCGTCGTGTACCTGCTCGTGGCGCACCTGCTGCACGTTCGAGAGGTGCGCGACCTGGGCAACCTCGTTCGGCGCAGGGTGGGCCGATGACGCCCACCCCCGTTGACCGACCCACCCCCGCGCCTCCGCAACACACCTGGTAGTCGACAACCATGCCCGACTGCAGCTGCCGGTGGTTGACGACTCCCCGGTGTGTTGCGTCGGGTCGGTGGCGCTCGGGTCAGGCGTCGGGGCTACGTGGGCCGCCTGGGCCACGTCGGATACGGCTGCTGGGGAATGGCGGCGCAGCAGACGCAGCCCGACCCAGGCGATCAGACCGAGCACGACGAGCCACGGCAGCAGGGTGGCTACACCGGCGACAATGACGGTGACCGAGCCCAGCAGCCCGTCCCAGGCCTTTCTCAGGTCGACAGCGAAGCCGTTGTCGGATGCCGCTGGGGCCGTCGCGTCGGTCCAGAGGGTGACGGTGACGTCCGACATGGTGGTCTGCTGGTCGAGCTGGGCAAGTCTCTGGGTGAGCGAGTCGAGGTCGGACTGCCGCTTGCTCAGCTCGCTCTCGATCAGCACGACCTGCTTGAGGTCGGTGGCGTCCGCGAGCAGGGCCTGCACGCGCGCCACGCTGGCCTTGGCCGGAGCGATGCGGGCCTGAGTGTCGACGTAGGTGTCGGTCACGTCCTGGGTCTGCGAAGAGCGGTACGAGACGGTCCCGAGCCGGGACAGGTCGGCCAGCACCCCGTCGAGCTTGGGTGCGGGAACGCTGAGGGTGAGCCGGGCCTGGTCCACCCCGACCGGGGCGAGGTCGACGCCTTCGGGGGTCGCTTGGCTCGGTCCCTCGGCACGTGACGGCGACCCGTTTGTGTTCCCGTCGGGTCCGGTGCCGGTCACCACGTTCTCGTAGGTCACCGCGCCGCCGGCTCCCGCTGCCACCGAACGCGCCTGTGCGCTCGAGGCGCTGAGGTCGGCGACCTCGAGGCCCAGCCAGGCGCTGCGGGCCAGCTTCGGTGTGACGACCGGCGAGGCTGCTGCCGACGCCGCGCCGGGAACGCCCCCCGCCACGGGTGCCGCCGCGGCCACGTCGGCCGACGAGAGTGCCGACCTGGCGGCACTCTCGTCGGCCGACCCGCCCGCTCCGGCTGAGGCAGAGGTCGAGCTCGAGCTGGACGACCCTCCGCCGAGCACACGAAGGCCTACGGGCACCGAGGCGAGCAGGATGAGCACCGCGGCCACCGCGAGCACCAGCCGGGCGGTGCGGCGGCGAGCCGGCGAGATGTCGTTCCAGTGGCTGATCGTCGTCATGGTGACCGTCCTGTTTCGGGTTCCGGCGCTGCGGCGTGGTCGCTGCGAGGGGGATGCTGGTGAAGACACCCAGGTCGCCGGGATCGTTGCAGGGGCCGGATGGGAGAGTGGCTCCATGGGCAGGAAGGTCGCGGTCGTCGGAGCGGGGATCAGCGGGTTGGCCGCGGCGTGGCAGCTGGTCAACGACCCCGCAGGCCCCGCCGACCTCATGGTCTCGGTGTTCGAGGCCGCTGACACGGTCGGGGGCAAGCTTCGTCTCGACACGGTGGCCGGGGTGGCCATCGACGTCGGAGCCGAGTCGATGCTGGCCCGGCGACCGGAGGCCCTGGCTCTGGTCGGCGAGCTGCGCCTCGACGACCGTGTGACGCACCCGGCTGCCGTGGGCGCGGCGATCGTGTCGGGTGGTCGCCGCTGGCCTCTGCCGCGCGGAACACTGATGGGGGTGCCGTCAGACATCGAAGCCCTCCGAGGCCTGCTCACCGATGGTGAGGTGGATCGGGCTGCGGCAGAGAAGATCTCGCGAACCGACGCGGATGTTGCGGTGGGTGACTTCGTCGATGGGCGGCTCGGGCGAGCCGTGACCGACAAGCTCGTCGAGCCCCTGCTGGCCGGCGTGTACGCGGGTCACTCCCGGGCCATCTCTCTCGAGGTGGCGGTGCCGGCCATGTTCGCCGCTGCCCGCGAGGGTCGCTCCATCGTCGAGCTGGCCGGTCGGGTCGCGGCGGCGGCCGCCGAGAACGCCACCCCGGTGTTCGCCTCCCTGGTGGGTGGGCTCGGCACCCTGCCGGCCCTGCTCGCCGATGCGCTCGGGCACCGCGGGGTGCAGGTGCGCACCAGCACGACGGCCCGCGCCCTGCGACCTGATGGCGCCGGCGCCTGGGTACTCACCACGGGACCCACGACGGATGCCGTCGACGAGGTGTTCGACGCCGTGGTGCTGGCCACCCCGGCCGCGCCCACGGCCCGGCTGCTGGCCGACGTGGCGCCCGCGGCCGCAGCATCCCTGGCGACTGTCGACTACGCGTCGATGGCCATCGTGACGATCGCGCTCGCCGGGCCGGCTCCTGACGTGCTCGAGGGCAGTGGGTTCCTCGTGCCCCCGACCGAGGCGCTCACCATCAAGGCAGCGACCTTCAGCTCGCTCAAGTGGCCCTGGCTGGCCCGCGCCCATCCCGACACGACGTTCCTGCGGGCCTCCGTGGGCCGGTTCGGTGAGGTGGCGACGTTGCAACGACCCGATGCCGATCTCGTCGACCTCGCGCTACGCGACCTGGCCACCGTGCTCGGTGGGCCGCTTCCGGTTCCTGTCGACACCCACGTGCAGCGCTGGGGCGGCGGCCTGCCCCAGTACACCGTCGGCCACCGTTCGCGGATCGAGGCGGCCCGGGCCCCGGCGGCCGGGGTGGCCACGTGCGGGGCCGCCTACGACGGGGTCGGCATCCCGGCCTGTATCGGCTCGGGCCGCGCTGCGGCGCGCGAGGTGCTGGCCCACCTCGCCGGCTGAAGAACCCCGCACGGGCACCCGCGTCACGAAGTGTTCGACCGACTTGGGATGATGGGGCCATGAGCGAGAAGCTGACCCCGTCACAGATGCGTGAGATCAACGACACGATCCGCTACTGCATGTGGTCGGTCTTCGCCGTCGACCAGCCGCTGGGCGATGACCGCGAGAAGCTCACGAGCGAGTTCGAGGCCTTCCTCGGGGAGGTCTCCGACAGCGGGGTCGTGGTGCGCGGGCTCTACGACGTGGGTGGCTTGCGCGGTGACGCCGACTTCATGGTCTGGTGGCACGCCGAGACGATCGAGTCGCTCCAGGATGCCTACCACGGGCTGCTCCGCACCGAGTTCGGTGCGCACCTGCGCCCGGTCTGGAGCTCGGCAGCGCTGCATCGCCCGGCCGAGTTCAACAAGAGCCACATCCCCGCGTTCATGGCCGACGAGAACGCTCGCAAGTACATCTGCGTCTACCCCTTCGTCAGGTCGTACGACTGGTACCTGCTCGAGGACAAGGAACGCCGCGACCTGCTGCGTGAGCATGGGCAGATGGCCCGTGACTACCCCGACGTGCGCGCCAACACGATCGCCTCGTTCGCCCTGGGCGACTACGAGTGGATGCTGGCCTTCGAGGCCGACGAGCTGCATCGCATCGTCGACCTCATGCGCGACCTGCGTGCCTCACGCGCCCGTCTGCACGTACGCACCGAGATTCCCTTCTACACCGGGCCCAAGGTCGAGGCCGGCGCACTCGTCGCGCGCCTGCGCTGAGCTCGCCTGCGCGGCTCAGTCGTCGTCGCGACCGAAGGTCCCCGCGACGATCCCCGCCACCGGCACGAGCAGAAACCAGAGCCACGACTTCGTGATGAAGAAGAGGGCCAGGGCCACGAAGGGCGAGAGCGCCACCACACCGCGCCACCGGTTCTGCTGACCTCCCCGGATGCCGTCGGTGCGATCTCCGCGCGGCTGGCCTCTTCTGTCGGCGCGGTTCATCGGCGCCGGAGTCGACCCGGTCGGCGACGGTGCCGAGACGGTCGAACCCGTCGAGCCTGTCGATCCTGTTGATGGGCCGGAGGGGGACCCGAAGGCCGGCCTGCCGCCTGGCAGGTCGACGAACAGGGCCGTGAGGTCACCTTGCGTGATGGCGTCGTTGGCTCGGCCCCTGCGGTCCTCGAACTCATCGGCGTCGAGGCGACCGGCCGTGTGGTGCTCGGTCAGCGCCGTCAGGGCCTGCTCGCGCTCGGCGGTTCCGATGCGGACCTGCGCGTCGTCGCTCATGAGGTGAACCTGTGGTTCTCGCGCCGAGACCCCAGGCCTGACCTGGCGATGTACCCAGCGGCGGGGATCATCAGGAACCACACCCATGAGCTGGTGACGAAGAACAGGGCGGTGGCGAGCAGGGGCGCCCAGGAGTAGGCGGCCCCGTGGCTCGAGCAGCGGCCACCACGATGAGCGACCGGGGTCTCTGCGTGCCGGTCGTGCGAAGCGGGCGAGACGTCTGCGCCGGGTGCGACATCCACCTGCGGCAGGTCACTGAAGAGGGCGTCCAGCTCGGCTGCGGTGGTGGCATCGCCGGCGCGGCCACGTCGGTCCTCGTACTCGAACGAGTGCAGGCGCCCGGCCTCGAAGTGCGTCAACAGGTCTGCGAGGGCCCGCTCACGCTCAGTGCTGCTGACTCTGGTCTGTTCGGTCTCCATGACGTGACCATAGGTCGGCGCGGCACAGCCGACCCACGACATCTGTCATGAGTCGGCCGTGCCATCCGGCTGGCCGCCCAGCGCCGGTCAGGACGCGTCAGGGGTGAGCCGCATCGAGATGGAGTTGATGCAGAAGCGCTGGTCGGTCGGGGTGTCGTAGCCCTCGCCCTCGAAGACGTGGCCGAGGTGCGAGCCGCAGTTGGCGCAGCGCACCTCGACCCGCTTCATGCCCAGGGCGCGGTCCTCGATGTACTCCACCGAGTCACCGGCGAGAGGGGAGTAGAAGGAGGGCCAGCCGCAGTGCGACTCGAACTTCGTGTCGCTGCGGAACAGCTCGGCTGCGCACGCCCGGCACGAGTACACGCCCTCGGTCTTGGTGTCGGTGTACTCACCACGGTAGGGGGCTTCGGTGCCGGCCTTGCGCAGCACGCGGTACTCCTCCGGGGTGAGAGTCTCGCGCCACTCCGCGTCGGTGCGCTCGACGGCGTGGGTCTTGCGGTCTGCGGTCTTGTCTCTCATGTTGTTGGCAACGCGAAGCCGCCTCGGTTTGTGCCCGGCGCCGACCCCAGCCGGCTTACGAGAACCTTGTGGCCGCCATCAGACCCGATCCCGACCTAGGGTGGGCGGATGGCCGACGCGACCGTGCTCCAGGTGCCCACCCCTGACGGCGGGAGCCGTGACGTGCGGGTCTCGAGCCCGGCTCGCGTGCTCTGGCCCGACTGCGGCATCACCAAGCTCGAGCTCGCGGAGTACGCCGTGTCGGTCGGGCCCGCCCTGCTCGGCGCCCTCGGGGCTCGCCCCGTGACCCTTCAGCGGTTCCCGACCGGCATCGAGGGGGAGGAGTTCTACTCCAAGAACCCGCCGCGGGGGGTGCCGGCCTGGGCGCGCACGGTCGTCGTCACGTATCCCTCGGGTCGTCGGCATCCCCAGCTCGTCGTCGACGAGGTGGCCACGGCGGTGTGGGCGATCCAGATGAACACGATCACCTTCCACCCGTGGCCGGTGTCGGTCAGTGAGAGCGCGACGGCCGATGTGGCCGATGACTCGCTCGACAACCCCGACGAGGTGCGGATCGACCTCGACCCGCAGCCGGGGCGTCCGTTCGCCGACGTCGTCGAGGCCGCGGTGGTGCTGCGTGAGCTGATGACCGAGCTCGGCCTCACTGCCTGGGTCAAGACCTCGGGCAACCGGGGCCTGCACGTCTACTCCCGCATAGAGCCCGAACGGGAGTTCCTCGACGTGCGGCACGGCGTCATCGGCATCGCCCGCGAGCTCGAGCGCCGCCTGCCCGAGCTGGTCACCACCGCGTGGTGGAAGGAGGAGCGCGGCGACAAGGTGTTCGTCGACTTCAACCAGGCCAACCGCGACCGCACCATCGCGTCAGCGTGGAGCCCCCGGCCGCTGCCCGGCGCGCCGGTGTCGACGCCGTTGGCCTGGTCGGAGGTGCGCGACATCGTGCCCGCCGACTTCACCGTGCGCTCGGTGCCCGGCCGGTATGCCGCGGATGGCGACCCGTGGCACGGCATCGGAGCGGCCGTGGGCGACTTCTCCGCCGCCATGGCGCTCTGGGATGCCGACCTCGAGCGGGGACTGCCGGAGAAGAACTTCCCACCCGACTTCCCCAAGATGACCGGCGAGCCACCTCGGGTGCAGCCGAGCCGCAAGAACGCGGCCAACTGGGACGAGCAGCCCTGAGCCGGTCCGCATCGCTTCCTTCGAGGTACTCGGCCGCGCCCTGCCGCCGTTGACTACCTCGAACCGGAGAGAATGGGCACCATGGACCTGCCCGTGCTGCCGCCAGTCGCCCCGATGCTCGCCAAGGCCGTCCCGTCGATCCCGACAGGGGCGCTGTCGTACGAGCCGAAGTGGGACGGCTTCCGGTCGATCATCTTCCGACACGGCGACGACGTCGAGATCGGCTCGCGCAACGGCAAACCGATGACCCGCTACTTTCCCGAGGTCGTCGCGGCGGTCAGGGCCAACCTGCCCGAGCGTTGCGTCGTCGACGGCGAGATCGTCGTGGTGGTGGGCGACCGACTCGAGTTCGAGGTGCTGCAACAGCGCATCCACCCGGCGGCGAGCCGGGTCGCGTTGCTGGCGGGCGAGACCCCGGCGAGCTTCATCGCCTTCGACCTGCTGGCGCTCGGTGACGACGACCTGACGGGGATGCCGTTCGAGCAGCGCCGCGCTCGTCTCGAGGAGGCGCTGGCCGGCGCCACCGCCCCGATCCACCTGACGCCGGCGACGCGCGACGCCACGACTGCAGGGGAGTGGTTCGAGCAGTTCGAGGGGGCCGGTCTCGACGGGGTGATTGCCAAACCTCTCGACGGCGCCTACCTGCAGGGCAAGCGAACCATGTTCAAGATCAAGCATGCCCGCACGGCCGACTGCGTAGTGGCCGGCTACCGGGTTCACAAGAGCGGGCCCGACGCCATCGGTTCGCTGCTGCTCGGCCTCTACGACGACCAGGGCTCGCTGGCCTCAGTGGGGGTCATCGGCTCGTTCCCGATGGCCCGACGCACGGAGCTGTTCGCAGAGCTGCAACCGCTCGTCACCTCGTTCGACGAACACCCCTGGGCGTGGGCGAAGCAGGAGGAGGGCACCCGCACCCCACGGGCCTCCGAGACGAGCCGGTGGAACTCCGGCAAAGACCTCTCCTTCACGCCGTTGCGCCCGGAGCGGGTCGTCGAGGTGCGTTACGAGCACATGGAAGGGGCGCGCTTTCGCCACATGGCGCAGTTCAACCGGTGGCGCCCCGACCGGGAACCTCGCTCGTGCACGTACGAGCAGCTGGAGGAGCCGGTGTCGTACGACCTCTCCGACATCCTCCCGGCCGGCTGACCGGCATCCGGCCTCGTCTGCGAGGGTGAGCGAGTGCAGAAGAGCAAGCTCGTCACGCGGCCGGCGCTGGCGGCGCTCGCGGCCGGCACCGGAGGCCTGCTCGGTGTGGCCTCGGCCACCATCGCCACCGGGGCCTACATCGCGAGGCGGGTGCTGACCCCTGACGAGCTGATGCCCGACGACGTGGCCATCACCGCACACGACGACCTGACCATCACCCTCGGTGTCAGTGCCGACACGGTCGTGCCGGGTCGGTACGGCCTGTGGCTCGACGGCGGTCGTGGTCACGCCCGGGTCGGCGAGGTCATCGAGCGCGACGCCCTGACCGTGACGAGGCACCTGCTGGGCATCGACCGGGGTGAGCTGTCGGTGGGCCCGGCCCGGTGGAACCAGTACTACTACAGCGACCGCCCCCGGGTGAGCCTCGGCCTACCCGACGAGGACGTCACGATCATCTCCGAGCTGGGCCCGATGCCTGCCTGGCTCGTGCGGCCCGCCGACGAGCCGATGGCCGCCGATGGCCTCGGCGTGCGCGACAGCGCAGACGGTCAGCGCCAGAACGGCGACTGGGCGGTGCTCGTGCACGGCCGGGGAGCGCGCAAGGAGGAGACACTCCGGGCCGTGCCGGTGCTGCGCGACGCCGGGTGGACCAGCCTCGTCGTCGCGTACCGCAACGACCGTGACGCGCCGAAGGGCCCGGACGGGCGCTACAACCTCGGGCTGTCGGAGTGGCGCGACGTCGACGCGGCGCTGCAGTACGCCGTCAACCAGGGGGCCCGGCGGGTCGTGCTGTTCGGATGGTCGATGGGCGGCGCGATCGTGTTCCAGCTGCTCTCGCGTTCTGCTCTCGCCGACCACGTGGTGGGGGTCGTGCTCGACTCGCCGGTGGTCGACTGGGGCGACGTGCTGACCCACCACGCGTGCACCCACAACCTTCCCCCACCGCTGGTGCGTCTGGCCCAGCGGCTGATGGCGTCGAGGGGTTCGAAACGCCTGGTCGGCGTCGTCGAGCCCGTCGACGTGGCCCTGACCAACTGGGTCGCGCGTGCTGCCGAGCTGCGGCACCGAGTGCTGTTGATCGCCTCTGAAGGCGACGACTTCGTGCCCATCGGGCCGGCTGCGCAGCTCGCTGCACGACGACCCGACCTGGTTCGTCTCGAACGCTGGCAGGTGGCGCGGCACTGCAAGGAGTGGAACATCGACCCAGAGCGTTGGGAGCGGGTCGTGACGGAGTTCGTGGCCACTCTGTGAGCTCTGACGTGGTGTGAGCGGTTCGACTGCCGCGCGACTATCGCTGCACGAACCAGCGACCCATGATCGTCGAGTCCTGTTCCACGAGCAGCGCCAGCTCGAGAGTCGCCGAGGTGCCGTCGACGCCGACCGTGCGGGGATGCTCGCCCCCGACGACATGGGGAGCGATGGTGTAACAGAGCTCGTCGACCAGCCCGGCCGCGATGAAGGAACCGAGCAGTGACGGGCCGCCCTCGGTGAGCAGCTGGGTCAGCCCGCGGGCGTGCAGCTGGTCGACCAGGTCTCTCAGGTCGAGGGACTCGCCCCCACAGACGAGCACGTTTGCTTCGCCGAGATCGTCTCTGGCGCGGGCGAGTCCGGGCGCGCGACCGGGCATCGCGATGAGGGCCGAGCCGTCACGGTACCCCCGCAGGGTAGGGGGGACCTCACCGCGATGGGTGACCGCGACGAGCGGCAGCGCGTCAGGAAGGCCTCGGGCGCGCCGTAGCCCGACGAGCGGCTCGGCGACCGAGAGCGGCGGATAGCCCTCTGCCCGAATGGTGCCCGCTCCGACGACGACAGCGTGGCTCGCGGCGCGCAGCACCTCGAAGACCGCATGGTCGGCCGCATTGTTGATCGAGCCCGACTTGCCGTCGGCACCGGTGGCGGCACCGTCGAGCGAGGTCACCATGTTGCAGCGCAGCCACCCCGCGTCGGGACTGCCGTTCGCGGGCGGCCGATAGGCAGCGAAGAGGGCTGCCCGGTCGAGCTCGGCCAACGGGTCGAGCCCGGACGAGCCGGAGACGAGAAGTCGCATACCGTCAGTATGTCTGTCCATCCTGCTCGCCGAACCCTCGAGCTCGGCATCCCGCAGCGGGCGGCCCCGTTCCGGCATCATGAGGCCATGGGTAAGAAGAAGAAGCACGACAAGAAGTCGGTCAAGGCGCGCCAGAAGAAGATCGAGTCCGATGTGGCGATCGCCAAGGCAGAGCAGGAGGCGGTCACCGAGATCGCCGAGTTCGGCTCTGCGCTGCGCGCCGCGAAGGGCTTCGTGCTCAGCGACGTCGACACCCGCTCGACCCCCGGCTTCTCCGGCGACAAGCTCGAGGGCAAGGCCGCCCTCGCGGCGTCCGAGGCCGAGCTGTCCGACCTGCTCGAACGGCTGTTCGCCGAGTCGACCGCCGGCTCGAAACGCGCGCTGTTGCTCGTCGTGCAGGGGATGGACACCTCCGGCAAGGGCGGCATCATGCGCCACGTCATCTCGGTGAACCCCCAGGGGGTCAAGGCGACGGCGTTCAAGGCCCCGACCAAGGAGGAGCTGGCCCACGACTTTCTCTGGCGCATCGAGAAGGCGTTGCCGGAGCCCGGTGAGCTCGGCGTGTTCGACCGGTCGCACTACGAGGACGTGCTCATCGTGCGAGTGCACGACCTCGTGCCCGAGCCGGTCTGGTCGAAGCGCTACGCGCAGATCAACGACTTCGAACACCGGGTCACCGACGCTGAGACGACCGTGATCAAGGTGATGACCCACATCTCCAAGAACGAGCAGAAGGACCGGCTCGCCGAGCGCCTCGACCGGCCCGACAAGTACTACAAGTACAACCCCGGAGACGTCGACGAGCGGCTGCACTGGGACGCGTACCAGGTGGCCTACCAGGCGGTGCTCGACGAGACGTCCCCGGTGGGAGCGCCGTGGTACGTCGTGCCGGCCGACCGCAAGTGGTACGCCCGTCTCGCGGTGCAGCAGCTGCTGCTCGAGGCCCTGCGCGCCATGGACCTCCAGTGGCCGGCGGCCGACTTCGACGTCGAGGCAGAGAAGGCGCGGCTGGCCGAGAGCTGACCGGTGGGCTCACCCTCGCGCCGGTCAGCCCGCTCAGCCCGTTCGCGCGATGAGCTCGGATGCCGCTGACGCCAGGTCGGCGGGAAGCGTGCCGAAGGTGTGTCCGTGGGCGCCGACCACGCGGGCCGCCACGAACGCGTCAGCGACGGCGGCGGGGGAGTGCTCCACCACCAACGCGCCCTGGAGGGCGATGGCCAGAGCCTCGACCGTTCGGCGAGCCTCGAACGCGGCTGACGGTGACGCGGGGTCGAGTGAGCGGGCCTGCTGCAGCGCCGATTCAGTGAACCTGTCGAGCTCGTTGCTACGGCCCCGCATCCGGTGCAGCTCGGCGGTGAGGGCCCCCAGAGCCGCCTGCTCGCGAGACAGGGCTCGGATCACGTCGAGGGCGTTGACGTTGCCCGACCCCTCCCAGATCGAGTTGAGCGGGGCCTCGCGGTAGAGGCGGGCGAGGCCGTTCTCCTCCACGTAGCCGTTCCCGCCCAGGCACTCGAGGGCCTCCGCCACGAGAGGCGCGGTGCGCTTGCAGACCCAGAACTTTCCCAGGGCCACACCCAGGCGGGCCAGGTCGGTCTCGCCACGGTCGAACGCCTGCGCCAGTCGCATGGCCAGCAGTGTGGCCGCCTCGGCTTCGAGAGCCAGGTCGGCGAGCACGTTGCGCATGAGCGGCTGGTCGACGAGCAGGGCCCCGAAGGCGAAGCGGTTCCGCGCGTGATGGACGGCGCGCGACACGGCATCCCGCATGGTCGCCGTCGAGCCGAGCACGCAGTCGAGCCGCGTCGCCCCCACCATGTCGATAATGGTGCGTACGCCGCGCCCCTCGTCGCCGAGACGACTACCCCAGGTGTCGTGGAGCTCCACCTCGCTCGACGCGTTCGACCGGTTGCCGAGCTTGTCCTTGAGCCGTTGCAGCGCGAACGGGTTGCGCGTCCCGTCGTCGAGCACCCGGGGCACGACGAAGCAGGTGAGCCCACCGGGCGCCTGGGCCAGCACGAGGAACATGTCGCTCATCGGTGCCGAGCAGAACCACTTGTGACCGGTGAGCCGGTAGGCGTCTCCAGGCACCGGCCCCTCGGCCACCGGGAGCGCCCGGGTGAGGTTGGCCCGTACGTCGGAGCCACCCTGCTTCTCGGTCATCCCCATGCCGGCCAGGGCGCCGGTCTTCTCGGTGAGCGGGATCATGCGGGGGTCGTACTCCCGGCTGGCGAGGCGCGGGAGCCAGCGAGCGGAGAGCGACTCGTCGTGACGGAGCGCCGAGCCCGCCGCGTAGGTCATCGACACGGGGCACAGGTGTCCGGCCTCGACCCGTGACCAGAGCATGAACCCCGCGGCGCGTCGGGAGTGCGCGCCGGTGTCAGAAGGCGCCGTCCACGGGCCGGCGGTGAGGCCGGCTCCAACCGACTGCGCCAACAGCCAGTGCCAGGCGGGATGGAACTCGACCTCGTCGACCCGGTTGCCGCGGGCGTCGAAGGGGTGCAGCACGGGCGGATGGGTGTCGGCGAGGCGACCCTGCTCCTGTGCGGAGGCTGAGCCCGCCAGACGGCCCCAACGCACGAGCTCGGGGGAGGGTTCGCCGCCGCTTCGACGCAGGGCCTCGAGCAGGGCCGGGTCCTCGGTGAGCAGGTCGCGCCCGCTGAAGGGTGGGGGCTGGTTGTGGGGCTGGGGGGTGCTCACCCCAGTGACTGTAGGACGCCGCGGCCAGGTCCAGTCCCACACCGGGTGCAGGAGCGCCCCCCTACGGCTGCGGACGGATAGCCTCGAGGGCAATGACTCTCAAGAGCCGCGGTCGCGCTGTGATCGAGCGGATCCCGGGCGGGATGCCGGTCGCTCGGCTGACGCTGCACACTTTCAACGTCTGCCTGGACTACCGGGTGACGGGTCTGGCCGCTGAGGCGGCGTTCTTCATGCTGCTCTCGCTGCCACCCCTGGTGCTCGGACTGTTCGGCGCCGTCGGGTTCGTCGGGAGCCTGGTGGGGCCTGACACCGTGCAACAGGTCATCGAGCACATTCGGGCTTACGCGTCCCAGTTCCTCACCGACTCGACCATCGTCGACATCCTGCTGCCGACGATCCAGGACGTGCTGAAGACGGGCCGGGCCGAGCTGGTCTCGATCGGTTTCCTGCTGTCGTTGTGGTCTGGTTCGCGCGCGCTCAACGTGTTCGTCGACACCATCTCGATCATGTACGGGCAGAAGGACGTTCGCGGGATCGTGCACATGCGAGCCCTCAGTCTCGCGCTCTACACCTTGGGCATGGTCGTCATCATCGTGGTGCTGCCGCTCGTGCTCATCGGGCCCGAGCTGATCGGTGACTGGTTGCCCGACCAGCTCGGTTTCGTGACGATCGTCTACTGGCCGTTCGTGGTGCTGCTCAGCATCTCCGGCCTCACCACGCTTTACCACATCGCCACACCGCGGCGCGGCACGTGGTGGCGTGACACCCCGGGCGCCCTGCTCGCACTGGCGATCTGGCTGCTCGCGTCGGTCGTGGTGCGGATGGCGCTCGAGGCCTCTCTCGGAGGCTCGACCATCTACGGACCCCTCAGCACCCCCATCGTGCTCCTGATCTGGCTGTACACGCTTGCCATCGCGATCCTCATCGGGGCCGGGCTCAACGCGGCGACCCGCATCGTGTGGCCGGTCGAGCTGCACGAGGGTCTCAGTGAGCGCATCTGGGCTCGGGTGCGGGCCGTCTTCGTGGCTCCCGACGCCCCGACGGGCTCCGAGCGTCCAACCGATGACCAGCCGGCGGGCGGAGCCGGCGAGGTCAAGGCCGCGGCTCTGACAGACGATCCTGAGGCCCGTCAGCGGGCCCGGGACCAGCAGTTCGCCAAGCTCGAGCGCTCGGCCCTGGCGGAGGCGATCGAACGGGAGCTCGCGCACGGCCTGCGCGGGTCCCAGGACGCCGACGAACGGCGCAGCACGCCGACGAAGGCCGACGAACGTTGACCTGCGAGGTCGCAGACGACACCCCGGCATCGGGTTTGGTGTCTCGTCGGGTGATCGGCTAATGTCGACCTCGCACCGAGCGGAGCAGTTACGCCGCTGGTGCTTCCGCGGACATAGCTCAGTTGGTAGAGCGCAACCTTGCCAAGGTTGAGGTCGCCGGTTCGAGCCCGGTTGTCCGCTCGGAGGCAAATCGAGCAGAACCTTGCCGACACGGTGGAGTGGCCGAGAGGCGAGGCAGCGGCCTGCAAAGCCGCGTACACGGGTTCAAATCCCGTCTCCACCTCGAACAGCATCATTTGTTGACACCTGGGCGATTGGCGCAGCGGTAGCGCGCTTCCCTGACACGGAAGAGGTCACTGGTTCGATCCCAGTATCGCCCACCACCAACCGGCCCCTGACCTGCGGAAGCGCAGATCAGGGGCCGTTGTCGTGCGCCGCCGACTTCAGGGTCACCGTCCGCCTGGCAAAGATCGTTCACCCCGGTGCGACCTCCTTGGCGGCGGCCGCCACCAAGGAGGTCGAAGAGGTGGTCGCCGCAGTGCTGGTGTTGGCCTTGGCGGACAGCCACGACAGCACCCGCGGTAGCTCACGATCCCAGGTGGTGAAGTTGTGGCCGCCGTTCTGTTCGACCAGCAGGGTCACCTGCATCGGCTGCCTCACCATACGCACGAACTGCATGGTCGCCCCGAAACCCTGCCCGTCGCTGTCTTCGGCTCGGCCGATCGTCACGAACAGGGAGACGGGCGGGGCAACGTGGTGCCCGAGTCGCCACCGCAGGTCGCTCGCGTGTTGCAGAGCCGAGGAACCATGGAACAGGTCGCCGGCCGTACCTCCGTCGAGGGCGTGATAATAGCCCGACAAGGACACTCCGCCGGCGTAGATGCCGGGGTGCAGCATGGTCAGCTTGGCGGCGCAGTAGCCGCCGGTGGAGTCTCCGATCACGCCCCAGTGACCCGGCTGCACCCGAAACGCGTGCTGGGCGGCTTCGGTCAGGTCGGTGGAGAGAAACGTCTCTGCTTGGGGCCCGCCGGGAACGTCGGTGCACTCCGTGTCACGAGGTGGGGCCACGGTGGAGGAGAGCATCACGTAGATCATCGGCTTGGCCTTGCCCGCCCTCACCAGATCAAGCGCCGCCTGCGGATAGTTCATCCGGGATATCAGGTTCAGGGCAGAACCGGGGTAGCCGGTCATCACCTCTACCGCGGGGAACCGTTGGTGGGCGTATGCCGACTGAAAGTACTGCGGGGGCAGGTACACGTCCGCAGGAGCAGCCAGCTTCGAGTGGAAGCCGGTGATCTGCACCGCAACGACCTTTCCGCCGGCATCCCACTGCGCGGGGGTGTTCCAGCCGGTGTTGCCGGTGACCTGCATGCGGCTGGTGGCCGGGCCCAGGGTGGCCTGCGGGTGGCGTGAGCTCATGGCGGCACTTGCCTTGGCGCCAAACGTCGTGACCGTCGGGCGGGCCGTCTGGCCGAACAGGCCACTCCACGAGGTGTAGAACTGGCCGTAGTCGTTGGCCAGCACCCCGACCAGCGCGACCGTCACCAGCTGCCCGACGAGCAACAGCCCCAGCCGGGTCGAGTGACGGGCCACCCGCGAACCACGCAGGCGGTTCCAGCTCCAGACCGTGACCAGTGGAACCAGGATCGCCGCCAACGCCAGCACGACGACCAAGGGAGTCCCCAGCAGCGACAAGGCCCGTCACCTACCCCTTAGTGGTGGTCCGAAGAGTGAGCTTCGACCCTCGCACGCGATGCTGGGAGTTTCGTGTCATGGCCCACCTGCCCACCTGCCCACCTGCCCACCTGCCCACCGGCGTTCAGCGCCTGCCCAGGGCGAAGTACGCGATCGGCCCGAAAGGCTGGACCGAGAACGCCAGCACCCACAGGGACTTGCGACCCCGGACCTGGCCGACCGGACGCCGAGCCAGGTCGTACACCGCCGCTGCCGTCAGAATCGCCTCCGCCGCGCCGGCCACGCTGATCATCTTCTGCTGGCCGGTCGTCAGGTCAGACCACTGCTTCTTCGCCATGAGGCGACGCTACCCGCCCTCTCGGTGCGCAGGACCCTAGAGTGTGCAGCGTGAGCAGCCCAACAGCGGTAGCGAGCCCAGCGGGCTGGGGGTGTGGTCCCCACCTGTGAGCCACCTCAACTGGTCGTCGACGACACCTGACGATGTCGACGATCTCGTGCGACTGGGTCAGGCCTGCCTCGACCGCGACGGCGGCCTGCCGGACGTCGCCGACCCCGAGCACCTGCAGAAGGTGTTCGTGACGAACACGGCGATCTGTGGCCGGGATGAGCTCGGCGAGATCGTCGCCGCGGCGGCGGTCGGGCGCAACGGTGCCGGCGAGCGCATCGCCGCCGCCCTGGTCGATCCGGCCGTCATGGGGCGGGGCATCGGGGAGGAGCTGGCCGCCTGGGTCGATGAGCACTCCGGGGGGCCGGTCAGCCTGGTCATGGACTCGATGAGCCCCGAGGCCGAGCGGCTCTTCTCGCGACTCGGTCTGCGGCGGGTTCTGGCCGAGACCGTGATGTGCCACCCCATGCGGGCCATCCCCAACGTGCGCCTACCCGAGAACATCCTCACGATCCCTTTCACCGACGACACCTCTGAGGCCTTCCAGCACGCGTACACCGCCTCGTTCTGTGACCAGCCCGGCTACGACGCCAGCAGCGCCCAGGCCTGGGGCCGGTGGCTGCGGGAACAGCGCGGTTTCCAGCCTGAGGACTCGCGCGTCGCCCTTGACCGCGACGGGCACGTCGCAGGGTTCGTCACGATCTCCAAGAACTGGATCGAGGAGGTCGGGGTCGTGCCCGCCTGGCGCGGGCGCGGTCTGGGCGCCCATCTCATCGCTCGGTCGCTGACGGCGATCTCCAAGCGGGGCGCGTCCCTGACGTGGCTCGCGGTGGGGTGCGACAACCCTGCGCGGACTCTCTACCAACGGCTCGGGTTTCGCGACTGCGGCACCCGGGCGCTGTACGAACGAGGCTGACGTCACCCTGGATGCCGCTTCGGCCAGCGGGCGGTGCCCGATCACAGGGCCGATCACAGGGCCGGTCACAGGGCCGGTCACAGGGCCGGAAGCAGTCGCTTGGACGATGTGAAGTCGAACTTAACGCCAACCACCAAGGACTCGCGCTTGTTCGCCGGTGACCGAGCCAGCGATACTCGGCGAGAGCATCGCAGGCCCACTCGAAGTCATCCGGGCCTGCTCTTAACCCATGTCGGAGGACCACCTCAATGAACCTTTCCGAGCGAGCCGTCGAATCGCAGCGGCTTCAACGGACGCATCTGCCCGGGCGCCGCGAGCAGCTGGGCATGACGGTCAGGGAGGCAGACCTCTCGTTGGGCCTGAACGGTGCCGGAGGCGGGCTTCTCGACACCACGCATTTCGACACCGTGCGGTTTCCTCCGCCCGACTGGGCCATCAGCACGTTCGCCGCGGCGGCCGCCGACGGCACGACGGCTTACACCGCGTATCGCGGAAGCGACGAGGTGCGCCGAGCCTGTGCCCGCTCGGTCTCGGGACTGATGGGTGTCGAGATCGACCCGTCGAGGAACATCGCCATCACGGCCGGCACCCAGAGTGCCCTCTTCGCCGTGCTGAGCGCCGTCGTCGATGAAGGTGACGTCGTCGTTCTCGCTGATCCCGAGTACCTGTTCGTCGAACGGATGCTGGCCTTCCTGGGCGCCGAGGTACGTCGGCTTCCGTTCGTCTCGACCACCTCAGGTCTGCAGCCCGACCTCGACCAGCTCGACCTGTACAGCAGCACGGGCATCAAGTTGTTCATCACCTCCAACCCCAACAACCCGACGGGCACCGTGCTCAGCCCGGGTTCCGTGGCCCGCCTGGCTCAGCTGGCCGTTCGCGACGACTTCCTCGTGCTGATCGACGAGCTCTACGCTCGTCTGGTCTACGACGACGTCCCCTACACCCATCTGGCGGCCCAACCGGGAATGGCCGACCGCACCATCACCCTGCTGGGAGGCTCGAAGACGGAGTCGCTGAGCGGCTACCGTGTCGGGGTCGTCGTCAGCTCGGCGCCCGTCATCGACGCTGTCGAACAGACTCTTGCGATGCTCTGCCTCCGGGCACCGGCCTACGCCCAGCACGTGCTGACCAGGTGGCTCGTCGACGACGGTGACTTCGTGGCCAAGCGCGTAGCGGAGCTGCACGACATCCGGCGCACCACGATCGAGCAGCTGCTCACCGTGCCGGGCCTGGTCGTCGCCGCCGGGTCGGGAACCGCCTACCTCTGGCCCGACGTGTCCGGGCTCGGTATCTCAGGCCTCGAGGCGGCCAGGGTTCTGCAGGAGAAGGCCGGCGTGGTGGTCAGCCCCGGCTACCAGTTCGGGCCATCGGGGAGCAACCATTTTCGCATCTGCTACGCCCGTGACGAACGGGAGTGGGCCGCCGCTCTCGAACGCATGACGGCCGCCTTGCGCGGGGAGTCCTGACCCAACCGCCCAATGATCCTGGGCACCGGCGAACAGTCGGTGACAGAACGGAGCAGCAATGAAGCAGGCCATCAGCGCAGCCGACGCGCCGGCACCCGCCGGCCCCTACTCGCAGGCGGTTCGGGCGGGCGACTTCCTGTTCGTGTCGGGGCAGGTGCCTCGCCGCGCCGACGGCACCTACGAACCTGCCGACGTGGCCACCGAGACCCGGCTGACGTTGCGCAACCTCTCGGCGATCGTCGCCGCGGCGGGCGCACGGCTCGAAGACTCGGTCAAGATCACCGCCTACCTCGCCGACGGCTCCGACTTCGAGGAGTTCAACCGGGCCTATGCCGAGTTCTTCGACGACACGCCTCCGGCGAGAACGACGGTGGTCGCGGGGCTGCGCCAGGTCAAGGTCGAGCTGGACGCGATCGTCTACCTGGGTTGATCGGCCGGTGGGCGACAGGTTCGCTCGAGCTCTGCCAGGGCCGCCGCGATCGCCGGACGTCCCTGCGACGACGACCTCCACACCCCGAAGACCCGGCGCAGTGGTGGTGACCGCACCGCCACCGCCCGAACGGTGTTGGGCAGCAGGCCCCGTCCCATCCGGGGTGCGAGGGCCACTCCGAGACCAGCGCCGACCATCTCCACCTGCGTGGCGTACTCACTGATCATGTGTCCGAGCGACACCCGGTCCGGCACCTCGCGAAAGGCGTGGAGCAGAAACTCGTGGGCCACCGAACCGGGCTCGAACAGCCACGGGTCGTTCACGAAGTCCTGGAGGGCGACGTCGCTGCTGGAGGCCAGTGGGTGAGCCGTGCTCACCAGTACGTCGGAGACATCGTCGCCGAGGTGTCGGGTCTGCACGTCAGTCGGTACGTCCATGGTCACGCCGATCCAGTCGTGCGCGAGAGCGAGGTCGGCACCTCCACCGGCCACCAGGTCTACGGCCCGATGCGAGCTGACCTCCAGCAGCCGCAGCTCGAGCTGTGGCCAGCGAGCCAGCAGCCGGCTCATCGCGATGGGGAGCACACCTCTGGCGGCACTGGGAAAGGCGGCGACGGTGAGCGTACCCGTCACCGTCTGAGCCGCCGCCTGCAGCGTGGCGTTCATGCTCTCGAGCTCGATGATGATGCGGCGGGCCGACAGGGCCAGGATCTCGCCGGGTGGCGTCAGGGTCGCGCGCCGGCCGCCACGCTCGACCAGACTCTGGTGAAGATCGCGTTCCAGCCTGAGGATCTGTTGTGAGACGGCAGAGGGGGTGTACCCGAGCGCGACGGCGGCCGCAGAGATCGACCCATGAGCCGAGAGCGCCTCGATGGCCCGCAGACCGGCCAGACTCACCGCAACCTGCGACACCGGGCACCCCCGTCATGGTCATGGTCACCCAGGCCGGGAGCACGCGACGGCGCCATCGGTCGGCTCAGACCCTGAGTGAGAACCTGACTCAGACGCCGGCCCCGATGCGCTCGACGAGCTCGGCGTGCCAGCCGGGTTCGGGCTTCGCCGTCTCGATCCACCACGTTGCACCTGCGTCCACGTAGTCGGGCAGCTCGGTCATCAGCTGCCGGGGGTCATCGGTCACCTCGGCCCAGACGGCGAGGTCGAACGCAGAGGCTCCGGGCTCACGGTGGTCGGCCACGAGGTCACGAACGCCGGCGATCTGTTCGACAGAGGGTCGGGCCAGTCGGCCGTCGGCCCACGTGATGGGCACCGCGCCGTCCCACCGGGCCGCCCTGAGCATGGGCCGTCTGCGTGGCAGTGTGCCGCCGACCCAGATGGGAACTCGCGGCCGTTGCACCGGTGTCGGGGTGAAGCTCACCCCGTCGACCGTGTAGTGCTTGCCCTGGTGCGTGAAGGGTTCCCCGGTCCAGAGCCCCTCGAGTACCGTGAGCCCCTCGTCGAGCATCTCGGCGCGGATCACGGCATCCGCCTCGTCGCCGAAGAGGGCGAAGTCCCCTTGGGCGGGCGAGCCGATGCCGACGCCCAGCACGAGCCGGCCGTTGCTGATCCGGTCGAGGGTGGCCGTCTGCCGGGCGAGCACCGCGGGTCGTCGGCGAGAGATCGGCGTGATCATCGTGCCGATCGTGATGCGTTCGGTCGCGTCGGCGATCAGGGCCAGTACCAGCCAGGGGTCGAGGATGTCGGGGCCGACACCGTCGTTGCTGAACAGGATGTGGTCCCAGAGGAAGAACCCGTCGAAGCCCGCCTTCTCAGCCGCGACCCCGAGCTCGACGAGGTCGTGGGGGTCTACGGCGAAGTTGGGGGCAGCGAGTCCCCGTTTCAGCGTCACCGGCCGGCCAGCTCGGTGAGCAGGCTCGCGCTGACTCCAACATGGTCGTCGGGTCGCACCTCGAGCTCGACGGTCGCTCGTGGGGCCGAGAAGATCGGCATCATGCCCACCCCGTGGCCGGGGCGGGGGCTCGTCGTCGTCACCACGACTCCGAGTGTCACCCACCCCCTGCGGTACCCGGCGTTGCGCCGCACGTCGAGATCGGCGACCGCCACCAGGTCACCGATCGCCAGGCGATGCAACCCGAGCCGGTCGGCGTTGCTCGCGTCAACCTGAAGGTCGAGGTCCCACTGGTGGGCCGGCCGGCCGAGCCCGTTCCCCACGACCTCCGAGCCGACGACACCGCGCACCGTCGCCGAGACCTGTGCATCGCCGATGGTTACCCCGAGCCGAGGCAGGATGCCGGGGTCGACGTTGAGCAGCTCGGCCCCCCGCTCGGCGAGTGCCCCTGAGAGACCGGCCCCCTGACCGTAGGCCCGCACGGACATGGCGTCGCCGGGGACGATGGTGGCCAGGGTCTCGGGCGGGAACCAGGCCAGCACCCGACCCTGCTCGCCCCGTTTGCCGAGCACGACGCCGCCGGCGCCCGCGGCGGCGCCGCTGCGCACCGTCACCGCGTTGCCCAGGCAGGCGAACGCGGTCAGGGCGTACCGCGCGGCCGGGTCGGAATGGACCAGCGACACCGCGGCGCTGGCGTGATCGGTGTCGAAGGCGAAGACGCTGTCTCCGAGTGAGATTCCCAGCACAACCCCTCCGTCACCGATGGGCACGTAGGGGCGCCCATCGACATCGATGAGGTACGGGTTGTTGTCGAGACCGGGGTGCTCGACGACGCCGGCCACGTTGGTGGCCACGAGCGTGGGGGTGTTCATGAGAGGTCTCCCATCGTGGTCAGGGCCGAGGCAAGGTTGGCTGCGTCGTCGATGCGAACGTCGAACGCCGACGCCGGGCCCGACAGCAGGGTGCTCGGGCCCGGGCCGTGACCGAACAGCCGACAGTGACCGGTGCTGATCACCCCGATGGTCGTGAACCCGGGTCGGTGTCCACGGCCGAACCGGTGGTCCTGGTCGTCCAGCGCTACGAGGTCACCGACCCGCAGCCCCTCCAGGCCCAGCGAGAGATCCGACTTCTGCCCGGGGTAGGCCCCCATCAGGTCGGTGTTCGCGAACTCGGAGTACATCCCGGCGCCCGCCCCGACAGCCGCAGCGGGTACCCGCGTGGCCACGGGCACCCGCAGTCGCCCGTCGGCGCCGGTGTCGATGCCGAGAAGGTCGAGCAGGCCCGGGTCGGTGTTCTTGACCACGATGTCGGGATGCTCTGTCAGCCTCAGTCCCTGACCCCGGGCGTGCACGGTCACGGTGTCACCCACGGTGACTCCCGCGAGCGCCTCCTCGGCGAGATCGACCAGCACGTAGGCGTGTTGCCCGATGACCCGCCCGACGGCTCCCGCCGAGGGGCCGGAGCGGAGGGTGACCGCGTTTCCGACACAGGTGAGGAACTGCAGGGCCATGTTCGCCCGCTCGTCACGGTGACGCACGGAAAGGCCGGGCTCCAGGTGGTCGGCGGCGTAGCCGGTCGCCGGGTCGCCGGGGTGCACCCCGAGAGTGACGGCGCCCATGCCGGGCAGCAGGAAGGGGTGCCCGTCGGCATCGGTGCGATACCCGTGCCGGTCACCCAGCGCGGGCCACACCTCGCCGGTGAGCACCTGGGTCACCAGGCGGTCGCGGTTGCACAGCAGGGTCATTCCACTCCTCGGGGTCAGGCGGTCTGGGGTCGTCAGGACAGATCAGTGAGTCGGGGCGGCGCCAAGGCGGAACCCGTGCGCCCGGATGGCAGGAGCGGTGATGGCGCCGTTCCAGACGTTCATGACCGGCGAAGAGCGCCGGAGGTCACCGACCCCGTCGACCGAGGCCAACACCTCGAGAACCGACTGGGTGAACCTCATGCCACGAAGCGGGCGGCCGAGGCGCCCACCCTTGATCTCGAAGCAGGCGTCGCGGGTCACCCCCGTGATGGTGGTGGCCGTGGTGTCGACCGGACGGGTGTACCAGAACCGTTGGATGTAGACACCCTCGTCGACACCCGCAATCAGCTCGGCCTCGGTCGAGGTGCCCGCCGCCATCACGATGTTCGCGGCTCGCGTCTCCGGAACCTCCTCGCGGGCGATGTGCGCGTGACCGGTGGACCGAGACCGGGGGAGGGAGGAGGTGAGCACGCGAGCCGTGTGGAGGTCGAGCACGGGGGAGTCGACGACGCCGTGGTCGAGCAGCTGCACTCTCTGCTTGGGCACGCTCTCGATGTCGAAGCCGACCGGCAGGCCGATGTCGGCCAGAGCGTCGTCGGCGATGTCGACGGCTGCAGTGGCCACCTGCTGGCCACGAGACCGCGTCCAGAGCCCGACCCCTGCTGCGGCGAGCTCTCCGGAGAAGCCGAAGCTGGGGAGGAACTCGAGCAGCTCCGCCGTCGCCTCCGGGCCGAGCACCACCGTGTAGACGCCCGGCTCCAGGTCACCTCGACCCGTGCTCGCTGCGGCCTGCTGCAGGCCGGCCTCGATCGCGAGTCCGAGCTGCAGGCGCGAGCTCGATCGCCCGACGTCGACGAAGTGGCTCGTGCCGTCGTCGACGGTGAAGGTACAGCTCGCCAGCGCTTCCGTGGCGAGCGTCGCCCGTTCGACGCCGCCACTCGTGGCCGTCACGAGCGAGGTGGCCGCCCGCCCGAACATGCCGGCCACGGTGGCGCCACCCACCCCCGCGGCGATCATCGCCGCCCGCACCTGCTCGACCCGGGCGGCCTCGTCGAACGCCGCTGTGTCGTCGAACCAGAGCAACGAACGCGGCGGCCCGACCGGTCCGGTACCGAAGGTCTGACGGGTCGCGACCCGATGGCCGCCGGGCGCAGACGAGCCGGCGGCGATCGCCCTCGCGAACGAGGCGGCCGACGCCGCGGCCTGCGCGGCACCGGCCAGGCTGCTCGTGGAGGCGCGCGCCGCGTGGCCGTTCACGACCGCCCGCACCATCACCTGCACCTCGACGATGTCCTGCGGTTGGTGGATGCGGTCTCCGGCGAACCGGGTGTACTGCCCGTTGCGGCCGGTCAGGAACGCGTCGAACTCGTCGGCACCCGAACCGCTGACGACCGCAGTGAGGGTCTCGAGCGCGGCGTCGAGGTCGACGGCAGGCCCGAACGCGTCATCGCTCATCGGGGCTGTCGCCATCAGGCCACCCCGATCCGCTGGTCACGAACGAGGATGGGGGCCGCGCCATGGCTGAGGAAACCCCACTGCTTGGGTTCGCCCTTGCCGCAGGGGTAGCCGAAGTTGCGAACTTCCTCCGGGCCGGCCACGGCCTCGACCGAGCCCCAGAACTGGGGGGTCACCCCGCCGTAGCTGAAGTTCTTCAACAACCGACCTCTGCGTCCGCGTTTCACCTCGTAGGCCACCTCGGTTCCGAACTGGAAGTTGACCCGGCGGTCGTCGATCGACCAGCTGTGGTTGTCGTCCAGGTAGTAGCCGGTCCCGAGGCGCTCGAGCAGCTCGCTCAACGACCCGTGCCCCGGCTCGAGGTGCACGTGCGTGGAGAAGCAGACCGGAAGGTAGGCCCACCCGTCGGAGCGGGCCGCACCGGTCACCGGCAGGCCGGCCCGAGCAGCCGACTCACGCGAAGACAGGGTGTTGTGCACGATGCCTGCGACGACCAACGGGGTGCGAGAGGCGGGGGTCCCCTCGTCGTCGAACGCGAAGCTGCCCCGGGTGCCCGGCACGGTGGGATCGGAGGTGATGCTCACGGCGGCTGAGCCGTAGCGGAGCCGGCCGACGTCGTCGACACCGATGAACGAGGTTCCCGCGAAGTTCTGCTCGTCGCCGAGGATGCGGTCGAGCTCGAGGGGGTGCCCTGCCGACTCGTGGATCTGCAGCGACACCTGCTGGGCACCGATCACCAGGTCGGCGCGGCCGGGTGTCGCGACCGGCGCCGTCAGCAGCGCGACCGCCTCCTCGCCGACGCGGCCGGCGTTGGCGACCATCTCGAGGCCGAGCACGAACTCCCAGCCGGCCCCTGCAGTGTCGCCGTGGAAGGAGTTCGGGTAGCTGCGTCGCTGGATGTCGTGGCCGTCGGATGCCGTGGCGACCATCATCGCGCCCGACTCCATCAGGTGCTGGTGCTGGCGGGAGCCCTCGGTGTCGGCGTAGTGCCGATGCTGTCGCTTCGCGTTGACCCCGGCCTGGGCGTCTCGAACGGCGGCCGGACCGGTCATGGTGGCCATCACGTCTGCGAGCAGGCCGTGACGGCTCGCGTCGTCCACCGCGAACGGGTCGAGCCTGACCTCGGTGGCATAGCGACCCGAGATGCCCTCGCGAGCCGGCAGACGCGAGCGAGCGCCGACGCCGATACCGGCCCGAGCGACGGCGAGGGCTCGCCGAGCTGCCGCCGCCGGGTCGCCGGACGCTCCCAAGGGGCGGGACGCGAAGCCCCAGGCGCCGCCGACCAGCACTCGCACGCCGATCCCCACGTTGTACTCCCGGCGCTCGTCGGGGTCACCCTCGTGGCGGTGGTAGGCGCGAAGCTCCTCCGCCTCGACGAGCCTCACGTCAGCGAACTCGACGTCGCGGGGCAGCACAGCCAGCGCCTGCTCCAGCAGGCTCGTCGCCGACCCGTCGTCGGCGAGATCGCCCCAGTCGTGTGCCTGGCTGCGATCTGCCCCCTCGCCGTCGGTCTCGAGGGCCACCTCAGTAGCCTCGGCCGGCCTGGTAGACGTTCCGGAGCGGCTCGCCGCCCCGAAGTCGACGGAAGTTGTCGATGAACAGGTCGGTGAGCACCTCGTTCTCGACGGCGGCGGTGGAGGCCGAGTGCGGTGAGACCAGCACGTTCGGCAGGTCCCACAACGGTGAGGCGGACGGCAACGGCTCGACGTCGAAGACATCGAGCGCGGCGCCGCCCAGCTTCCTGGCCGAGAGCGCCTCGGTCAGGGCGTTCTCGTCGATCACCTGCCCCCGTGCAACGTTGACGACGATGGCTCCCGCGGGGAGCGCGGACACCCTCGAGGCGTCGATGAGGTTCTGGGTCTCGGGCGTCAGGGGAACCGCCAGCACGAGGATGTCGGTCGCCTCCAGCACGTCGTCGAGGTTCTCGATGTCGATGGTGGCTACGCCGTTCGGCAGGTCGTACGTGCTGCCCGAGCGACCGACGCCGGTCACCTGCACGCCGAGCGCATGGAAGACCGTGGCGACCTGGCGTCCGATGGAGCCGAGCCCGACCACGGTGGCTCGTCGACCGGCGAGCTGACCACTGACGTGTCGCTCCCAGTGGTGCTCACGCTGGCGCGAGACCAGCTGCGGCACGTCCTTGACGAAGTGCAGCACGCCGGTGACGGCGAACTCGGCGAGCGGTGCAGCGTGCGTGCCGGCGGCGGTGGTGAGCGTGAGCTCGCCACCATCCAGGCCGTACCGCTTCACGAAACCCCCGATCCCCGCGCTGGTCGCCTGCACCCACTGCAGCCTGGGGGCGTTGGTCAGCAGCTGTGCAGGATCGCGCCAGTCGAAGTCGAAGGCCACGTCGGCGGTCGCCAGCATCTGCAGCCACTCACGTTCCTGGGCCGGCGAGAGGGTCGGTGGCGTCCCGCCGTGGTCGTTGCCGTACCGGGGCACGGGGAGCAGCTCTGGCGCGTAGAGCACCTCGACGTCGGCGCTCTGCCTGATCCGTTCGACCAGCGCCGGCTCGAGTGGGGTCGAGATGAGAACCGAGGGGCGGTCGGGCAGCTGGGTGGGTCGGGTCACCGTGCTTCTCCTGTCGTGGCGGCGGCGCGAACGAGGTCGAGCGACCGAGCCTGCTGGACGGCATCCTGCACGGCGGTGTGTTGCGCCGTCGCCTGGCCGAGGATGACGGCGTTGATGTGGTCGATGGCGTGCCGGAACGCCGAGCCGGAGGCTGCCGGCCAGGTCTCGACGTGTTCCCGACCAACCCACAGCTCGACCGTGTCGCGGGCGGTGGGGTGGAAGGGGTTGGTCACTCGCAGCTCACCGGTCGTACCGACGATGCGGGTGAAGGTCGACATCGGGCGGCGCATACCGGCCGACATGATCAACCGCCGTGACTGCGGGAAGTCGACGACGGCCGCCATGTCGAGCTCTACTCCGCCGGGGCTCGGGGTGAGCGCGGTCGCAGCGTGCACCGGTTCCGAACCGAACAGGTGTCGGGCGAGGCGAAGGGGGTAGCACCCGACGTCGTACAGCGCCCCGCCACCGAGCTCGCGGCTCAGGCGGATGTTCCCGGTGGCACCGGTGATGTCGAAGTGGAACTCCGACACGATCTCGGTGAGGTCACCGATGCGTCCCTCGGCCACGAGGCGCTCCAGCAACGTGGTCTGGGGGTGGAACGCGAAGACGAACGACTCCCACAGCAGGTCATCAGGACCGACCGCGGCGACCAGGTGCTCAGCCTGAGCGGCGTTCAGGGCAATGGGCTTCTCGCAGAGCACCGCCTTGCCCGCTGCGAGGGCGGCGGCCGCCCAGACGGAGTGCTGGTCGTTGGGTAGCGCCACGTACACGGCGTCGACATCGTCAGCCGCCACTACAGACTCGTAGGTGCCGGCGCGCGTCACCCCGTTCTCGGCGGCCCATGTCTGGCCGCGGTTCTCCGAGCGACTGCCGACCACGGTGGCCACTCCGCCCGCTTCGCGCAGCGCGGGGAGGAACGCCTTCGCGGCGATGTTCGCCGTTCCCAGCACGCCCCATCTCATCGGATCAGGCATGGGTGGACCCCACGTAGTGGTCGCGCAGCGCGGCGACCGCAACCGTCGGGTCCTTGCGCCGGAACGAGGTCAGCAGCTTGCGATGCATGGCCACGGTCTCGTCCAAAGACATGCCCTGGCGATCCAGGGTCGAGCGCATCAGCGCACCCATCTGCCCGTTCAGCGTCGACCACAGCTCGACGAGGCGCGGATGCCCGCTGGCGTCCATGATGAGCCGGTGCAGCTCGGTGTCGAGCTCGACGATGCCCGACACGTCGTCTGTGTCGGCCGCGAGCTGCATCAGGTCGACCACGTCGCCCATGTCCGCGAGGAGACCGGGCCGCACCAGGTGCCACACGTCAGTCAGCGACGCCGACTCCAGCACGAACCGGGTGTAGCAGGCCTCGGCCACGTCTTCGGCCGACATCCGCGACACGATCGTGCGGCGTCTCGGCTGCACCTCGATCAGCCGCTCGGTCTGCAGCTCGCGCAGTGCAGCGCGAACGGTCGTGCGGGAGACGCCGAACTCCGCCGCCAGGTTCAGCTCCACCAGGGGCGTCCCGGCCGGCAGCTCGTTGCTGAGGATCTGGGACCGGAGAATGTCGTGAACCGACTCGGGCAGTGAGCGGTGCTGCAGCACCGCGCGCTGCCTGTTCCCGGGGCCAGGGGCGGTGATGGCAGAAGTGGTCATGAAGTTCCTTGTTGTCGCGAAGGCAGGTCGATGGGCTCTATCGTGACGTCAGCGCCCGTCGGCGGCGAGCGGGAAGTCCACCCAGGCGCGGGTGCGATGGGCCTGCTCGAACGCGTTGATCGTCTGCTGCACCAGGGCGCCCTGACGAAAGTCACCCTGGTTGACGGGTCCGCCTCCCAGGATCTCATCGGTGAAGTCACGCAGCACGTTGGAGTAGAACAGGAAGGGCCACGGCTCTTTCGAGGTGCCACCGGCGGGAAAGAAGCGCTCGGGAATGTCGCGCTCGACGAACTCGACGGAATCCTTCGTGGCCGTCCTGATCGTCTGGCAGATGCCGGCCTCCTCGACCAGACGCACGATGATCGCCCCCTCGGACCCGTAGATCCGCACTTCGATCCCCGGATAGTTCCCGACGGTCACGAACGAGGACTGCACGGAGGCGAGGCGGCCACCACCGAACTCGGCGATCCACATGTCACCGTCGTCGATGTTCACCCGCGTCATCTCGCCGGTCTCACGCACCACTCGGTTCGGCACGAAGTTGCGCATGGTGCCCACGACCGACTCCAGGGGGGCATCCATCCACCAGTGCATGATGTCGATGACGGGCGCCCCGTACCCCTCGATGGAGGACACCGCGATCTCTGCGTCGTCGTCGGTGGTGCGCAGCTGTCGCAGGGGAGTCTGCGGGTCCAGCCACTGGCTGTTCTGCTCGAAGGCGTTGAGCATGTAGGGCTCCCCGATGAAGCCCTGGGCGATCAGCTCGGCCGCGTACATGGTGGCGGGGGCGTAGCGGAACGTGAAGCCGAGCTTGGTCTTCAGGCCCTTGCTCTCGGCCAGGTCGGCTGCCGCGATGACCTGGTGATAGTCCGAGTGCACCGGCTTCTCGCACAACACGTGCTTGCCCGCCTCGAGCGCGGCCCACGAGACCTCGAAGTGCATCTGGTCGCCCGTCACCACATCGATGACGTCGATGTCGGGGTCTTCCACCAGACGGCGGTAGTCGCTCTCGAGCCGCTCGATCCCGAACTCCTTCCCGGCGCTGGCGAGGGCTTCCGCGTCGGTGTCGGCGAGCCCGACCACCTCTACGCGCGGGTCACGCTGCCAGCCGGGAATGTGCGAGCGGGTGGCCCAGCGACCGGTGCCGATAACGCCGACGCGAAGCTTTTTCTCTGACACGGTTTCTCCTTTGACGATGTCTTGGGTGTGAGACGTTCAGCGGGCTGCCCAGAAGTCCATGGGTTCCACCAGGGACGATCGGGGCGGTGTCTCCTGGCCCGACCGGGACGGGGGTTGAAGGTCGATCTCCTGGTGCCTGCGACACCGGACACCGGCCGGCGAGCCTGCAGCGCCGGCCACCAGCAGCTCCGTCGTCCACGTCGAGCAGCCTTCGTCGGCGAACGTGCAGCGGGGCAGGAACCGGCACGTGTCGGGAAGGTCGATGAGGCGCGGTGGAGAGCCAGAGATCGCGGTGAGCGGCTGGTCGCGCGGCACTGCGCCAGGAAGCGACTTCAGGAGCGCATTCGTGTAGGGGTGCCGTGGGGTGTGCAGGAGCGTGGCCGTCTCGGCGAGCTCGACCACCTGACCCCCGTACATGACAGCGACGCGATCGCACACCTGGGCGATCACGGACAGGTCGTGGCTGACCAGCACCAGGCTCGTACCCAGGTCTCGCTGCAGGTCGACGAGCAGGCTGAGAATCTGGTCCTGGATGATGACGTCGAGCGCGGTGGTCGGCTCGTCGGCGATGAGAACACGAGGGTCACCGGCCAACGCGATGGCGATCAGGGTGCGTTGCAGCATGCCGCCGCTGAACTGGTGCGGGTAGTCGCGCATTCGCTTCTGCGGGTTCGGAATACCCACTCTGGTCATCAGCTCGACGATCCGCTCGAACCGTTGCGACTTCGGCATCGACGAGTGCGCAGCGATGGCTTCGGCGATCTGGTCGCCGATGCGGTGCACCGGGTTGAGCGAGGTCATCGGGTTCTGCGGAATCATGGAGATGTAGGTGCCCCAGTGCTTGCGCATGACACCCCGCCCGGCATCGAGCACGTTCTCGTCCATCACCCCGGGGTAGGTGACCGACCCCGTGTGGCGGGCCTGGGCCGAGGGCATCAGTCCCAGCAGCGACCGGCAGGTGACGGTCTTGCCGCTGCCGGTCTCGCCGACGATGCCGAGCACCTCTCCCGACCGCAGTGTCAGTGACACATGGTCGACGGGGGTGACGATGCCCCCGGAGGTCGGGATCGTGACGGAGACGTCGTTGGCCTCGAGCAGGACGGCTGCCTGAGGGGCGGTCACGGTGTGGTCGGTTCTCATCGCTTGGTCCTCAACAGGTCTGACAGTCCGTCACCGACGAGGCTCAGGCCCACGCCCAGCACCACCAGCGCGGCTCCGGGCACCAGCGACAGCCACCAGTTCGACAGGATGAAGTTCTGACCCGACGAGATCATCGAACCCCACTCCGGGGTGGGCTCGGGGATGCCGACCCCGAGGTAGCCGAGCGAAGCGCCCAGCAGCACGTTGCCGACGGCGTCGACCATGGCGAAGATGATCACACCGGGCAGCACACTCGGCAGCAGGTGGCGCGACAGGATCCGCAGGTGGGAGAACCCGAGCGCCTTCGCCGCCACGACGTAGCCGTACTGGTTGGCCGAGAGCGTCTGCCCGTGGGAGATGCGCGCGTAGCTGACCCAGCTGACCACCCACAGGGCGATGAACAGGTTGATCAGGCTGGTCCCGAGCGCAGCGATGATCGCGATGACGAGCACGATGAACGGGAAGGCGAAGAACAGGTCGACGATACGCATGACGACGGCGTCGGTCCGACCGCCGATGTGCGCAGACACCACCCCGACCACGGTGCCGACCACCAGGGTCACAGCGGTGGCGCCGAACGCGATGGCGAGGTCGTAGCGGCCACCGTAGATGACGCGCGTCCAGAGGTCTCGGCCGTACTCGTCCGTGCCCAGAAAATGGCCAGGGGAGAAGAGCGGGGCCAGGGGGTTCGTGGCGTCCACGGCGATCGGGGAGTACGACGTGAAGAGCGGAGCTCCGAAGCACACGACGATCATCACGAGCAGGATCGCGACGCCGAGCGCCAGCGACACGTTTCCGCTGAGCCCGGGCAGCAGCGGGCGACGGGGAGTGGTTCGGGTGGACGGTCGTCCGAAAAGGGTGAGGGTCATGGTCTAGGCCGCCGCGAGTCGGGGATCCATGGCCACGTGGACCAGGTCGGTGAGCAGGTTGGCTGCGAGGACGAACAGCGCGAAGAGCAGGGTCAGACCCTGGACCACCGGGTAGTCGCGGGTCGAGACCGAGTTGACGAGCAGCGAGCCCAGGCCGGGGATCGAGAAGACGTTCTCGATGACGACCGTGCCGCCCACGAGAAAGGCCAGGTTGACCCCGAAGACGACGACGACCTTCATGCCGGCGTTGCGCAGGATGTGGCGTGAGACCACCCGGCGCCACGACACTCCCTTGAGCAGTGCGGTCGTCACGTAGTCGGCGTCCAGCGTCTCGATCACGCTGGCGCGCAGCGAACGCACCAGCACGGTTGAGAACGGGATGGCGATCGTGATCGACGGCAGAATCAGGTGTTGCACGTGCTCGAGGAATCCGTCGCCGAAGCCGCTGATCGGCAGGATCGGCACCTTGACCCCGAACACGAGGATGAGCAGAACCCCGAGCAGGAAGCTCGGAAGGGCGTAGCCGATCAACAGGAAGACCCGGCTGCCCTGGTCGGCGATGCCGCCCCGGTGCAGCCCCACGTAGAGCCCCGTGGGGATGGCGATGACCGCCGTGAAGAGCCCGGCCTGGGCGATGAGGAACAGGGTGGGGACGAGCCCGTCCGAGACCAGCTGCCCGACCGAGGCGTTCAGGGAGTAGGAATGCCCGAACTGCCCGCTCAACGCGTTGGTGACGAAGATCCAGTACTGGGAGAGGACTGACTGGTCGAGACCCAGGTTGAGGCGGATCTGCGTCGCCGCCTCCGGGGTGTAGTGGTTGCCCAGGATGAGCGAGGCCGGGTCGCCCGGCACCATCCGGATCAGGACGAAGGACACGATGGTGATGCCGAAGATGATCGGCAGCATCTGCACCAGCCGTCGGCCGATGATCGCTATCCAGGCCATGGTGTCCTCCGTTCCTGATTCGTCATGGTTGTCAGTGCTTGTCGACCGTCAAGGTCAGGAGCGAGTCGTTGTAGTTGCCCAACGGTGAGGCCTTGAAGCCCTTGACCCACTTGCCGCTGGCGTACCGGAACGGGGGGTAGTTGATCGGCAGGTAGGGCACCTGGTCGTAGACGATCTTCTGGATCTGCCGGTACATCTCCTCGCGCTTGGCCACGTCCGGCTCCGACCGTGCATCCTTGGCGAGCTTCGTCGCCGTCGGGTCGCTCCAGCTGGTGTTGAAGGAGTTGGACCCGGCATCCACGACGACGCCGAAGGTGACGACCTCGTCGGGGTCGATGATGTCGTTGGTCCAGTAGCGCTCGCCCAGGCCGTACTCGCCGTTGCGCTCCTTGTCGTACGCCGTGACGAGCTCGTACGACTCGATCTTCACGTCGATGCCGATCTTGGCGAGCGAGTCCTTCAGCGACACCGCCTGGGCCTGTCCGGCTGCGTCGCCGCTCACCGTCACCAGGTTGGTGCTGAAGCCGTTGGGGAACCCGGCGTCGGCCATCAGCTGTTTGGCCTTGGCGAGGTCGACCGTCGGCTCAGGGAGCTGGTCGTTCCAGTAGAGCATCTTGTACGGCATGAACGAGGTTGCCGGGGTGCCGGTGTCGCTGTACGCCAGCTTGTTGATCTGCTTGAGGTCAGCGGCCGCCTGGACGGCTTGCCGTACCCGCACGTCGGAGAAGTGCTTGTCCTTGGTGTTCATCTGGATGAAGTCGACGCGGGTAGACGGGAAGAGGTCGACCTGCAGCTTCGGGTTCGCCTCGATCTGCTTGGTGAGGTTGCCCGGGGGGTTCTCGATCACGTCGACGTCGCCACTCTGCAGGGCCAGAACTCGCGCGTTGTCGTTCGTGATGATCTTGATCTTGACGTTCTTGATCTTGGGCGCGGTGCCGTAGTAGTTGTCGTTGCGGACCAGGTCGATCTCCGACGTCGGCGCGTAGGTGCTGACGGCGAACGGACCACTGCCCACGGGCTTGGTGAAGAACTTGTCACCCTGTGCCTTCACCAGCTTCTCGGGGAGCACGGAGTAGGCGTACATGGCGAGGTCGGCCAACAGGGGGGCGTGGGGCTTCGAGAGCTTCACGACGACCGTCTTCGCATCGGGCGCGCTCACCTCCTTGACCGCGGTGATCAGAAACCCCCACCCGCCGTCGTAGGCCTTGGCCCGGTCGATGGAGAACTTCACGTCGGAGGCCAGCACCGGGGAGCCGTCCGAGAACTTGGCGTCGCGCAGGTGGAACGTGTACGTGAGGGCGTCGCTCGAGACCTCCCAGTCCGTGGCGAGGTCGGGAACGATCTTCTTTCCCTCCGGGTCGGCTTGCACCAGGCCGCTGTACAGGTTCTGGTCGAGCCAGATCGACTCGTTGACCGAGGCGACCTGCGGGTCGAGGGTGTCGACCTTCACCGGGTTGGCGATGATGAGGGTGTCGACCTCGCTGGCACCGGCACCGCCGGTTCCTGGGTTGGTGCTGGGCGTGCCGGGGTCCGAGCTGCACGCGCTGAGCGCAAGCGCGCCGACCACTGCGGCGGCCAGACCTGTGCGGCGCCACCGACGACTGGAGTTGTCCAGTCCGGGCAGTTGAGTTGTCATGCTGGTCTCCTTGTGAGCGAGTGGGGGTGCTGGGTGGGCGTCAGAGCGGTGGTCCCGAGGGAGCCGTCGAAGCCGTCGAGGCCGTCGAGGGGCCGGATTGACAGCGGGGTCTAGGGGTGGGGTTCCTCCGCAGGGTTGGGGGTGGGCAGCTCGTTGTGGGTGGCCGGTGGCCCGGTGTGCAGATGGCAGGCCACGGTTCGTTCCGGCGATGGACGGATCGTGACGGGCACCACGCGCCGGCAGATGTCCATCGCCTGTGGGCACCTCGGGTGGAAGACACAGCCCGACGGGGGAGTGATGGCGTTGGGCATGTCACCGGTGAGCGCCGGAGTGCGCGCCTGTCTGGTCGTGTCGAGGTCAGGAGCCGCGTCGAGCAGTGCCTTGGTGTACGGGTGCAGGGGTCGGCGGAAGAGGTCGATGGTCGATGCCTCCTCGACCACCCGGCCCAGGTACATCACGGCGATACGGTCGCTCAGGCGACGGACCACGGCGAGGTCGTGGGTGATGAACACGTAGGCGAGGCCGAGCTCGGCGCGGAGCTTCTCGAAGAGGTTGAGCACCTGAGCCTGAACGGAGACGTCGAGCGCAGAGACGGGCTCGTCGGCCACGATCAGTCGGGGCCGAACCGCCAGGGCGCGGGCGATGCTCACTCTCTGACGACCGCCTCCACTCAGCTGGTCGGGGCGCTGGTCGGCGAGGTCGGCTGGGAAGGCGACGGTCTCGAGCAGACGGATGGCCTCGTCGCGACGGCCTGAGCGCGACAGGTCGCCGTGCACGACCAAGACCTCTTCGATGGACTTGGAGACCGACTGGTAGGGGTTGAGCGTCGAGTACGGGTCTTGCAGGATGATCTGGATTCGCTGGCGCAGCTGCGCGGACCGCTGCCGGGTTGGGGTCAGGATGCTCTCTCCCTCGTAGCGGATGTCGCCGCCGGTGGGTGTCTCGAGCCTGAGCAGCAGTCGGCCCAGGGTGCTCTTCCCTGACCCGGTCTCGCCGACGACGCCGAGCGTCTGGCCGGCGCGAACCCCGACGCTCACGCCGTCGACCGCCTTGAGGGCCTGTTCGGGCTCGCGTCGAGCCTGCTCCAGGGGGGTACGTCGCACCGGGTAGTGCTTGCTCAATCCCTCGGTCTGCAAGAGGAACCCATCGTCGTTGCCGGTCATGGCAGCGAGGCCCGCCTTCCTGAGATGGTGGTGCTGCTGGCGTGGCTGCTCTCTCACCCTGGTCGAGCACAGCGACTATGAGAAGTGACTGTAGGTCGGTTGTCGACAATCAGTCAACGGTTGTGAACGAGAATCTTCGGCCCTTCGTATACTTCTTCCCAGTCGTTGCCGATTGTCGACAATCAGACTACGGTCGCTCAACATCACTTGGTGCTGAGCTCTCTTCCTGACGGTGAAGGAGGGCGCAGGCCGAGCACCGCGCCGATCCCAAGACAGGAAACCCACCATGGATGTTCGCTACGAGTTCTCAAACAGGACAGCTGTGGTCACCGGTGCATCCCGGGGAGTGGGTCGAAGCATCGTTGCCTCGTTCGTGGCCGCCGGCGCGCGGGTGGTTGCCGCTGACCGCGATGAGGCGGGCTTGCGCGAGACGTGTTCCCCGCACGGCGACCGGGTGCTGCCGGTCGTCGCCGACATCAGCACGGCAGCCGGTGCGCAGGACGTGGTGCACGCCGCCGTCACTCACTTCGGCAGACTGGACGTCTGCGTCAACAATGCCGCAGTCGCGCCACACGCCAGCCTGCTCGAAGAGAGGGTGGAGGTGTGGGACACCGTCTACGCCGTCAACTGTCGTGGCACCTTTCTCATGACCCAAGCCGCCGCCCGAATCATGATCACGCAGGGCGAGGGTGGACGGATCGTCAACTTCTCGTCGGGTGTCAGCAGCGTGGGGTCAGCCGGTGCAGCCGCCTACGCCAGCAGCCGGGCGGCCACCGAGAGCTTCACACGGGTGGCCGCGATCGAGCTGGCACCACACGAGATCCTCGTCAACTGCGTGAGCCCTGGGTTGATCGACACCCAGCCCAAGCCGCTGCCGCCCTCGATGGCGCAGGGCCTCTCGAAACGAATCCCCACGCTGCCGCTGGCCCGGCCCGGCCTGCCGGAGGAGGTCGCCAACCTGGTGCTCTGGCTGTGTTCGTCAGGAGCCAGCTATGTGACCGGTGCCGTGCTGCCCGTTGACGGCGGGGCTGGGGTCGGGAAGCGGGCGGGGCAACCCATCGTCGACGACGACAACCGATACGACTGGGTCACCGGCCGGCGTCGGTAGTCCGAGCCCGTCGCCACCTGCCGACGGCTCGGGACTGGGGCTAGAGGCGCTCGGGCGACGGCTCGGCCCCGGCAGCAGTCTTGGCGCTACGGGTGTTGCGGGTGTCACGGGCGACACGCAGGGCGTAGAGCACCAGGCTCGCAGCCGCGACCAGGCCGAGCAAGATCGTCAGGTTGCCCCCGAAGCTCTGCTGCAGGATGGCTTTGCTGGGCGGCTCCTGCCCGGCACGAAGGATCAAGGGGATCGCGACCGCGGTGATCAGGCCGCCTGCGATCAGGCCCCCCTGCACGTACCGGCGGCCCCGGGCCGGAACGGCGCGCCCGATGAACCAGCCGACCGCGATCACCGCAGGCGACAGGATGCCGTCATGGATCACGACGGCGCCGATCATCCAGCCGGCCAGCACGACCAGGTTGCCGACCGGTACCTCGGTGAGCAGCCGAAAGACCCCGAAGAGCCCGAGCAGGATGCCGGAGGCCGCGAAGGAGATGCGCCATGCCTTCATCTCAGACCACCTCGATCCGGGCCAGCCACTTGGTGTTGAGCACGCCGGCCCGGTTGGGCGCGATCAGGCGCAGTGGGTATCCGTGGTCGAGGTTCAGTCGCTCGCCGTTCAGGTGGGTGGCGAGCAGAGCCGCTGACACCTGAGGGCCCAGCACTGTGCTCCGCGCGAACTGGCTGCCCTGCTGCAGGGAGATCACCTCGACCCGCGAGCCGGCATCGCCGCCCGCCCGCGCCACGAGGTCGAGCAGGGGGATGCCGCGCCAGTGGGCGCCGACGCTCCATCCCTCCACACAGGTGATCGGCAGGTCGGCCTCCGACCGAGCGAGGTCGTCGAGCTCGGCGAGCGTCACCGTGAACGGCGTGCGACCGTTCACCTGAAGCGTCCAACGCTGGTCAACTGCTACCGCTTGCACGCCGGCCTGTTGGGCGGTGGTGTTGACCGGCACCCGTTGGGGCCCCTTGTTCCACTGGCGCACCGCGAGCAGCCCGACCGGCTCGAGCGGCGCCACGGTCTGGCCGATCGACGTGACCACCACCGCGCCGACCCCGGCGCCGGCGGCGACCAACACCCCTCTTCGAGTCAGGGCTGGTGTCGGCGGTGGTGGCACCTCTCCGGCGTTGCTGTGCGCCAAGGGGTTCTGGTCCCAAGGGGTCTCGGTCAGCACATCAGCCTGTGGGAGCCGGGCCTGGAGACCGTAACGGATGTCGGGCAGCTTGAGGCCCACGTGCAGCAGGATCGAGCCGATCAGCACGTAGGCCAGGAAGCGGTGGACAGCGACGAAGTCCCATGGCCAGGCGTACCAGTTGAGCACGTTGAGGAAGCCGGTGGTCAGCTGAACCAGCGCCGATGCGACCAGCACGAACACCGAGAGTCGTTCGGCTGCGTGCTTCAGAGACGTGACGGCCGGCCAGCGGAACAGGTTCGGATAGACCGACCACAGCTTGACCAGCACCAGTGGAAGGGTCGCGATGCCGGTGATCACGTGCGTGCCCTGCGTCACCCGGTAGAGCCAGACAGGGCTCGCAGGCTCAGGCAGCCAGGCCCACGGCTGATACTGGTAGTGGCTGAGCAGGCCTGTGACGAAACAGGTGCCGAAGAAGATTGCGAGCATCCGCCCCAGTCGCGCCGTCAAGGCGGTCGAACGGAGCGGGCTGCTGAATCGGGGCCAAGCGGCGGGACGCTCGCGGGGCGACACAGTCACATCGGGCATACCGACATGGTGCTGTCAGGGCGAGGTGCCCACCAGAGGTTTGCGCCTTACATGACGGTGACGCCGCCGGCTGGCCGTTCGCCAGACCGAGGGCCCGTCTTGATCAGACCTTGGGGGAGACTTTGACGCCACGCCAGAACGCGACCCGGTCGCGGATGGACTCCGCCTTCGCCTTCGGCTCCGGGTAGTACCAAGCCGCATCGGGGTTGGTCTCGCCGTCGACCGTCACCGAGTAGTACGACGCGGTGCCCTTCCACGGGCACACGGTGTGCGAGTCGGTGGGGTGCAGCACCCCTTCGGCCACAGCCGATGTGGGGAAGTAGTGGTTGTTCTCGACGACCACCGTGTCATCTGACTCTGCGATGACCTGTCCGTTCCAGACTGCCTGCATCAGTTCGCTCATGGGAGGGGCAACGCCGGAGCCGGTGCTCGGTGTTCCCGCGCCCGACGAGGCACCCGGTCGCCGGCTCAGGCCAGCAGCGGGTAGGCGAGCAGTGACGAGCCCGCCCCGACCAGTCCACCCACGAGAACCTGACCTATGGTGTGCCGACCGGATCGCACGCGTGCCCAGGCGACCAGCACCGTGAGGGGCGCCATCCCGATGAGAGTGAGCGGGCCGAAGGTGAGGGCGAGCACACCAGCAGACCCTGCGACCTCCCCAGTGTGGAAAGAGGCCTTGTACAGGTGCGTGACGACCGACATGACGACCAGGCCGGCCAGCATGGCCGCCACGAGGGCGACCAGCGGCTTCGGGGCGTTCAGCACGAGCAGAAGCAGAAACCCGGTCACGACGGAGACGGCAGCGACCGCCAGTGGCGCGCGGCGCTGCTCGCGAACGAGCAGATGGCGATCGGCCACCCTGCCCTGTCGCAACATCACGAGGAGCGCGACGTACGGCAGGCCGACGCAGAAGCCGGTAGCGACCAGAGCCCAGCCCAGCCCCGACCACATCGAGGCCGCGGACCGCACCGACACCAGCAGTGCCGTCACCGTGACGACCACGGCCGGGTCGGCGACTGCTGCGACCGCGTCCGACACTGCGGACGGTCTCGCCTCCCGAAGGCGAAGGACATCGGGGTGGGTGTCCGGAACCATCGAGCCAGCCTAGGCGGCAGATCGGGGCAACCGAGCATCTACGGTGAGTCCGTGTACCTCGAGAACCTCGTCTTCGACGCCCTGGAACCGCAACGCCTGGGCCGCTTCTGGGAGGCGGCCCTGGGGACCCAGCAGCTGACCGACACCCCAGAATGCTACGAGACCCGGTTGCGGGTGCCGGACGGGCCGGACCTCGACCTGTGCTTCCAACGTGTGGCCGAGCGGCCGGGGGACGGGCTTCGGCTGTACCTCGACCTGTGTGGGGGCCGCGAACCGGCGCGTGTCGTCGATCGCCTTCTGAGCCAGGGTGCCAGCCATCTCGACATCGGGCAGCAGAACTCGCCCTGGGTGGTGCTGGCAGACCCCGAGGGAAACCCGTTCCGCGTCATGGCGCCCCGGCCGGCCTACGTCGACACGGGTCCGATCGCGGCGCTGCCGGTCGACTCGAGCGACCCCGAGCGCGACGCCGGCTTCTGGGCGTGGTTGACCGGATGGGTGGCGGGCACCGGCGAGGCGGCGGAGACCTTGCGGCATCCGTCACGACACGGCTTGCTGCTGCAGTTCGGCGATGAACCGGGGCCGAAGCCGCACGTCAAGAACCGGCTGCATCTTGACGTGCGACTCGAACCCTCCGACGACCTGGAGTGCGTGCTGAAGGAGGTGTGTGACCGTGGCGGTCAGCGGTTGGATCCCGACTGGGGAGACCTTCCGTGGCGGGTGTGCGCCGACCCGTCGGGCAACGAGTTCTGCCTGCTACCCGCCCGCCTCACCTGACGAGCCCGCAGCCGGTCACACGGCCGGGTCGCGGTAGGCGAGCCAGCTGAGCAGCATCCGCAACGACTGTCCCTCGGTGAACTGGTCGAGGCAGGGGTCGTCGCCGTAGCTCATGAAGTTGTGCACGGGGTCTTTGCCCGGCTGCTGGCAGGTGTTCAGCGACTCGTCGCAGTAGAAGATGTTGTCACCATCGGCCTGGTAGGGAGTGTCGGCCACGAAGTCGCCAGGTTTCGAGCAGCCGTTCTCGAATGTGTGGGCGAGGCCCAGCCAGTGCCCGATCTCGTGGGTGGCCGTGTCGCCCTCGTTGTACGGGGCGGCGCTCCCGCCGGGCAGGCTCTCGTTCAGCAGCACGACGCCATCGCGGAAGCCGACCTGGTCCTGGGGGTAGTACGCGTAGCCCAGCAGGCCGTCGCTCAGCCCCGTGACGTACATGTTGAGGTCGTCGTAGCCACCCCGGTGCAACGCCTTCTTGGCGGGCTTGTCATCGCTGTCCGACCAGTTGTACCAGTTGGTGTTGGGCGTGACGTCGTACGACTTGAGCACGAACCGGAACGGGGTGAAGGCCGAGCCGGATGCCGTCTTGCCGGCGTAGGCGCGGTTGAGCACCTTGATCTGGTCGAGCACCATCTTGGGCGTTGCGCCGCCCGTTCCGTTGTTCCGGGTGATGACGTGCACCCGCACGTCGATCGTGATGGTCTTGAACTTGGCGGTAGCTGCCCTCGTGGCGAGGCCACGCTGCTGGACCCGCTGTTGGAGGGCGGCGTCCCACGTCTTCGACTGGGCCAGTGACATGGAGTTCGGGTCGACCCCGGCGTAACCGGCCATGACCCTGGCATCGGCCCCGGCTGCCGCCGGGGCGGTCGAGCACGCGGCCCTGGCGGGCGAGGACGTCGTGGCATCGGCCGCTACGGTCACCGTGCCGCCACTCGCAAGAAGGGCTGTCGTGGCTACGGCAACCGATGCGAAGGATGCTGCGCGACGCTTTCCTCTGTACGTCGCAAGACCACCGCTCATGTTCGTCTCCTCTGGTCGGGTGGGGATGTCCTCACTCGATGAGGGTCCCGACTCGCGGGGTCGGGGTCAAGGAAAACCGTCAGCGAATATTCAGCCGGCGGTCAGGTGGTGCCGAAGGAGTCGGCCAGCTCAGCGAGCCCCTGCTCGAGGCTCACGGCGGGCGTCCACTTCAGCAGCTCGCGGGTTCGGCGCTGGTCGAACCAGTGGGCTGTCGACAGCTGCTCGGCGAGGAACCGGGTGAGGGGCGGGTCGCCGGGGGAGCCGCCGAACGGCAGCGCGAGCCGCGTGGCCCAGATCGCGTCGACGAGGCCGCCGACCAGGGCGGCAGCGGGGAAGGGCACGTGGCGCGTCGGTGTCGGGGCGCCCGCCGCACGGCAGATGTCGGCGATCAGCTCACCGACCGGCCGCGGTTCTCCGTTGCTCACGACGAGGGCCTGGCCGTGCGCCTCGCGGCAACGGTCGACGGCGGCAACGAGGGCATCGACGGCGTTGGTGACGTACGTGCTGTCGATGAGGGCGGCTCCCGAACCGATGATCGGCAGGCGCCCGCTTTGGGCCCGCTCGACGAGGCGACCCACCAGCTGGGTGTCACCGGGGCCCCAGACCAGGTGCGGCCGGATGGCGACCACCGCGAGCGTCTCTCCGTCGCCGCCGAGCGCCACCTGTTCGGCGTAGGCCTTGCTGCGGGCGTAGTGGCCCCGGGCCCCGGTCGGGTCGGCCACCTCGGCCCCCACTCCGACGAGGGAGGCGCCGGAGTGGGCGACGGACGGCGACGACACGTGGACCAGCCGTTCGACCCCGGACGCGGCGCACGCCTGGACCACCGACGCGGTGCCCTGAACGTTGGCCCGCTCGTAGTCGGCCCAGCGACCGGTGACGTTCACCTTGGCGGCCAGGTGCAGAACGGCATCGTGACCGGCCACGGCCGCCCTCATGGCTGCACGGTCGGCCACGTCGGCGAGCACCTCGGGCAGGGGCAGGCCCGACGGATGTCGCTGCAGCACGGTCACGTCATCACCTCGGGCGGCGAGCGCCAGCGCCGTCTGTCGCCCCAGCATCCCGCTGGCGCCGGTCACGAGAACCTTCACGGTCGACCCGCTCGCTTGCCCACGAGAACGCTTGTGGCCCAGTCAGATACACGAGATCTGTCGATCTTCGAGGCGTGCCTGATGTCGACGGGCAAGGCCCGAGCCACCAGTACCGCCGCCACGGGCACCCCGGCCGACGCCCGCACGGCGGCGGACAGGTCAGGGGCAGCCAGCCCGTCTCTGGGCTCGCCGGGCGGCGCGGTACCGGAGCGTACGACCACCACCACCGTCTGCTGGGTGGCAGCGGGACCGACACCCACGACGGCCGCCGTGTCTACCTGGGGGAGTGCCTCGATGCGCTGCTCCGGGCCGACCGGAGTGACCGGCCCGTCGGGGCCGGTCACGACGTGCACGAGGCGGCCCTCCACCCAGAGCCGACCGTCGTCGTCAAGGTGCCCGGCGTCGCCCGTGCGGTGCCAGCCCGAACTGTGGCGGCTCGCTCGTTCGGTCGCCCACAGCTGGTCGTAGCGGTCTTTGAGGTGGGCTGCCCTGACGCAGACCTCGCCGGTGACACCTGCCGTAACGGCCGGATCGCCGACGGCGCGTCCGTCCGCGTCGAGGGCGATCACCGCCACCGTGACCCCCGCCACCGGGTGACCGACACACACCCCGTCGCCGGCGCCCAGCGCCTCGATCTCGGTGAGCGAGATGTCGGCGACGGGCAGGCACTCGGTCATGCCGTACGGCGTGTGAGCCTCGGCCGCCGGCAGCACTTCGGTCATCGCACGCAACAAGGAGGCGGGTACCGGTGCGCCGGCCGACATGAGCAGTCGCACCCCCGCGAGTGCATGCCGGTGCTGCGGGGTCAGGTCGTGGGCCGTGGCCACGACGTTGCGCAACGCGGCGGGTGAGGCGAAGACGACCGTGCCGTCGACCGCCGACACGGCGTCGGCCAGGGCCGTTGCGGTCAGCGTGTCGGGAGCGGTGACGTCCATGTCGGGCACCGCCGAGCCCAGCCCTAGCGCCGGCCCGTAGAGAGCGAACGGAGCGAACGCGGCGACCAGACGGTCTTCGGTCGTGAGGCGGTAGGTCGTGCGCAGGGCGGCGAGCTGGGCGCGCAGCTGACCCTGGCGGTAGACGACACCCTTGGGTGGGCCAGTGGCGCCCGAGGTGAACAGCACCGCCATCTCGGGGTCGCCGTCCGGCGAAGGGAGTGCCGGTAGTGGCGTGGACCGTCCGCTGCGGGCGAGGTCGGCCAGGCTGTGAGCGGCGCCCACCAGCGCCATCGTGGCGCGGTCGAGTGGTCCCGCCGCGATGAGCTGGCCGGGCACGCCAGCCGCCCGGGCGAGCAGGAGACCCTTGGCGATGCCGATGACGTGGTCGGGGGCGCTGCCACGCAGGGCGCGACCCATTCGGCGCACACCGAGGCCGGCGTCGGCGACCACAACGGACGCGCCGACGCGCCAGCAGGCGTAGACCGCCGCACTCAGGTCGGCGCCGGGCGGGACGAGCATGGCGACCCGGTGGCCCGGGCGCACGCCTGCGCCGACCAGTCCCGCCGCAAGGTCTCGAACGGTCGACTCCAGCTGGGCGAACGACACCCTCCGTTCGTGGGCACCGAGCTCGACGATCGCCGTGGCGTGGTCGTTCGACCGGGCCGAGAGCGCCGCCCAGAGGGGTTCGCCGGCCGACTGGTCGGTCGGCGGTGGGTCGGATGCGTCGGCTTCCCTGTCGGCCTCGGGCAGGTCGGCGAGATCGGCGAGCCACTGCCACACGTGGGTGGCGGCCAGCGGGGCGTCCTCGGTGACCAGGTGCGAGGCCCCCTCGTAGCGGTGCACATCGGCGTGCGGCATCCGCTTGCGGAGGTCACGCAGGTAGACGTCGGAGAACACCGGGTCGCGGGGGCCCCAGAGCAGCAGCGCGGGCACGTCGGCGAGCTCAGAGAGTCGAGCCGCGATGTCGTCGAGCCGCGGCGCGCTCGGGTGCCTTGGGTCGAAGGGGATGTCGGCGACGAAGTCACCGACGGCCTGGCGGCGGAAGGCGGAGGCGTACGGCGCGGCGAAGGCGTCACGCACCTCTCGTGGCAGGGCCGGGCGAGACAAGGCGGTCGTGGCGCGCACGAAGGTGGGCGTCGCGACGCAGCTGGACTGGCGAACCCCCGGGGTGTGCGCGAGACGAATGAGGGCGGGCCCAGCGGCATCCGCGGGCTGGTGCACGGCGGTGTTGGTCAGCACGACCGCCCGCAGCTGGTCACGATGCTCGAGTGCCCACCCGAGCGAGATCGGGCCTCCCCAGTCGTGGGCCAGGGTCACGACCGGCCCGGTCAGGCCGAGGGCTTCGGTCAGGGAGCCGAGGTCATCGACCCGTTGGGCGAGCGTTCGTGGCGTGGTGCGCTCCGACCAGCCCATCCCGAGCTGGTCGACGGCTACGACGCGCCACCCGGGCGGTGCCTGGGCGATGAACCGCCGCCAGAGGAACGACCACGTCGGGTTGCCGTGCACGCAGAGCAGAGTGCCGATCGTGGGGGTGACGCCGTTGTCGAGCAGGTGCCAGGTGCGAGCGATGCCCTCGGCGTCGACGGCCCTGACGAGCCGCGACCACGCAGGGTCGACTCCCACCAGGGGAGGGGGCAGTCGTGCCGCGTCTGACGCCCTCGTCACCAGGCGATCTCGAGGCACGACACGTTGAGGCCCGAGCCGACGCCAAGAAGCACGACCCGGTCACCGGGGCTCAGCGAGTCGACCTGCGTAGCGAGGGTGAAGGCGATCGCGGCCGGGCCCATGTTGCCGCGCGTGGGGAAGGTCAGCGGCAGCCGGTCGGCCGGGATGTCGAGAGCTTTGCACATGGCTTTGGTGTGCACCTGCGAGATCTGGTGAGCGACGTAGCGGTCCATGTTCGACCATTCGAACTCGGCCTTGGCGTCGTTCCACGTGTCGCTGGCCAGGGCGATGCCCGCGTCGAGCAGGCCCCGGGTGTCGGTGCGCATCCACTCGAGGTCACCGACGCAGAGGTTGTGGTGCTCAGTGCCCGCGCGCGTTACGCCGCCGACGATGCGGTGACCCTCGGGGTGCAGGTCGGCCCGACCCAGCACCATCGCGGCCGCCCCGGAACCGAGGGTCAGGGTGGCGAACTGCGACATCACATCCTCGGCGGTGGCATCGGGGCCGGCCAGGCGCTCGATGGTGACCTCCTGGGTGTGCCGTGAGCTCTCCCCGTTGACGATCACGGCGTAGTCGATCTGGCCCGAGTCGATCATCGAGGCGGCCAGCTGCATGCCGTTGACGAAGCCGAGGCACGCGTTGGCGAGGTCGAAGTTGATGCAGCTCGTCGGCATGCCCATGTTGTGGTGGATCTCCACGGCCACCGAGGGCTCGAGGTGCTCCCGTGAGACCGACGTGTTGACCATGAGACCGACGCGTGACGGGTCGACGCCCGCCTCGGCGAGGGCCTTCGCGCCCGCAGTGGCCGCACCCTCGGTGAAGCTGACGCCCTCGGGCCACCAGCGTCGCTCGTGGATGCCGGCCAGCTTCGCGAGCATCCCGGGCTTCAGTCCCACGCGCTCATAGGTCGAGAGGAGCTGCCGGTCGAAGTCGTCGGAGGTGACCACCACCGGGGCGTCGACCGCGCAGACGGACAGCACCGCCGCGTTCGTGTGACGGTACGTTGCGTTTCCGCTCATCCTGGCCCCTTCGGCACTGGGTTCCGTGGCGGAACCGGTTGTTCGCTCACCCACCGGGAAAGTAGATCACGCTGGGGGTGGGTGAGAAGCGTGCGACCCACGGGCGGCGCGACGCCCGCCGGGAGCGTTCTCGGCGCGCTGATCAGGGTACTTGATCTCAGGCGTGGGCCCGACCGCCGCACTACAGTGCGCGCATGGACGGCAACCGGCCCGACCCCAGCCCCCGGCGGCCCACGATGGCCGACGTCGCTCGTCGGGCGGGCGTCTCCAGGGCCACCGTCTCGTTCGTCGTCAACGACACCCTCGGCCAGTCGATCGGGGCTCAGACCCGGCAACGGATCCACGACGCGGTGGCGGCGCTCGGCTACCGGCCGAACCGGGCGGCGCAAGGCCTGCGGACCCGACGGAGCGCGACGATCGGCTTCATCACCCACGAGACCCCGGAGCGCTCGTTCGCCGATCCGGCCGTCACCGGGGCCCACGACGTGGCAGACGAGTTCGGATCGCGCCTGTTGCTCGTCACCACCGGAGGATGCCCCGACCGGTTGCGGCAGTCGGTCGACGACCTGATCGACCGACAGGTCGACGCCATCATCCTGGCGACCTCGGGAACCCGCGCCGTCTCACTGCCGGACGGCGCCTGGCGCCTGCCCGTCGTGCTGCTCAACTGCTTCGAGGGCCACCCGGGCCACCCGGGTCGCCCCGGCCGGCTGACGCTGCCGCCCCGGCTGCCCACCCTGCTTCCTGACGAGCAGGCGGGGGGCGAGGCCGCGGCCCGACTCGCGATCGACGCCGGGCACCGCGACTTCGCCTTCCTGGCCGGCAAGGCCGACTCGTGGGCCACGGTCGAGCGGCTGGCCGGCTACCGCCTGGCCCTGACAGCGGCCGGATTCGACCCGCGTCGCCAGACGCTGGTTCACGGCCCCTACGAGATCGACGCAGGGCACGCCCTCGCCCGCCGGCTCGTCGCGACCGGGCCGCTGCCGACCGTCATCCTCTGCGGTAACGACCGGATGGCGGTCGGGGTGCTGCTCGCGCTGGCCCAGGCCGGCATCCGGGTGCCCGATGACGTGTCGGTGATCGGCTACGACGACCAGATCGGCCTGGCGTCGTCGCTTCGCCCGGCGCTGACGACGGTGCGCCTGCCCTACCTCGAGATGGGTCGGGCGGCCGCCGAGCAGCTGCTCTGCCCCGACCGTGACCCCGCCATGCCCGCTATGCCCACCACCACCACCACCATCACCATCACCACGACCCTGACCACTGCCACCACCGGGCTGCGCTGGCTGCCGTGCCTACCTGTCGTGCGCGACTCCCTCGGCCCACCCCGAACATCACCCTGATCATCACCCTGATCATCACCCTGACCCTCACCCTGAGGCACGCAAGGGCTGCACCGCGCTGTGGTGGCGCTCGTTGAGTAAGGCTCTCCTTTCTGGAACTGATCCAGAAAACGTGGTTGGCTGCAGACCTAGCCCGACCGACGATCAGGAGGATCTCGATGACCGACACGATCAAGCCCACCGCCCGCAAGAGCCCCAAGAAGCACGAGGCGAAGCCGCCGTTCCGCGCGTCGCAGGAGTTCGCCGACAACCTCCAGCGTCTCCACGTCGACCTGATCGACCTGCACCTGCAGGGGAAGCAGGCGCACTGGAACGTGGTGGGCAAGAACTTCCGCGACACCCACCTCGTGCTCGACGAGGTCGTCGACGCCGCCCGCGCCTTCTCCGACCAGGTCGCCGAGCGCATGCGTGCCGTCTACATCACCCCCGACGGTCGCGCAGCGACCATCGCCGCGCAGACCAGTCTCGCGCCCTACCCCGCCGACGAGATCGACACGGCCGAGACGGTCGACCTGATCACGGCGGCCCTCTACGCGGTTGTCGGCACGGCCCGCGACATCCACGAGGTCATCGACTCCGCCGACCCCACCACCGCCGACATCATCCACACCGTGCTCGAGCGCCTGGAGCAGCTGGCCTGGATGATCGACGCCGAGAACCGCATCGCCAACCGCAGCATCCCGCGCCCCGTTCACGAGTGAGTGCGACCCAGCGCGACTGAGACCACACGTCGTCTCGACCCGGCCCCCGTCGCACTGCGCGCGGGGGCCGCGTCCGTCTGTAAGCGACGCCTCGCGCCCACCCGCCGCGGCCGGCATCCGTGGTGGAATCGACGCATGGCCGCCACCTCCCGCAGCACGCCACCCGAGCAGATCGAGGTCGGCGACCGCACGGTGCGCCTGTCGAGCCCCGACCGGGTCTACTTCTCCGAACGCGGTGAGACCAAGCGCGATCTCGTCGACTACTACCTCGCGGTGGGCCCGGGCATCGTGAACGCACTGCGCGAGCGGCCCTGCATGCTGCACCGCTTCCCCAAGGGCGTCGACGGTCCCAAAGTGCACCAGAAGCGGCTGCCCGCCGGCGCGCCGGCGTGGGTGGAGACGGTTCGTCTGCACTTCCCCAGGTATGGCCTGCATGCCGACGAGCTGTGCGTCACCGAGCTTGCTGACGTGATCTGGGCGGTGCAGATGTCGACGGTCGAGTTCCACCCCTGGAACTCGCGGAGGGCCGACACGGAGGCCCCCGACGAGTGGCGCATCGACCTCGACCCGATGCCCGAGTGCCCGTTCGACGTGGTGCGTCGAGCCGCTGTGACGACGCAGGAGGTGCTGAGCGAGATCGGCGCGGTGGGCTGGCCCAAGACCTCGGGCGGCTCCGGCCTGCACGTCTACGTGCGCATCCGCCCCGACTGGGGCTTCAAGGACGTGCGGCGCGGGGCGCTGGCCTTCGCGCGTGAGGTCGAGCGGCGGATGCCGGGTGAGGTGACCACCACGTGGTGGCGCAAGGACCGCTCGCCGAAGCAGCTCTTCGTCGACTACAACCAGAACGCTCGAGACCACACGATCGCTGCCGCTTACAGCGTGCGTGGCAACCCTCGCGGCACGGTCTCCGCTCCGATCAGCTGGGACGAGGTGGGCGACGTAGATCCCGACGACTTCACCATCGCGACCATGCCGGCCCGCTTCGCCGAGCTCGGCGACCTGCACGCCGGCATCGACGAGGCCGTCTTCGACTTCACGACTCTCATCGAGTGGGCCGACCGCGACGAGCGCGACGGGTCTGACCTTCCGCCCGAGCCGGAGCCCGACGCCACGACCTGACCCACCCCCAAAGTCGAGTGGCCACTTTCGTACGCACCCCCAAGTCGAGTGGCCACTCTCGTACGCACCCCAAGCACGAGTGGCCTGCCGGTGGACCTGCCAACCGGAACCAGCCCGTCGGCGCTGGGCCCGGTCACCCTCTGCGGCATCCGATACGACGCTCGCACCGAACCAGCATCACAGGTCACGACCGTGATGAGAGCCCTGACCCCGATACCCAGGAGGTACTCCCGTGGCCGTTCTCGGTGACTTCACCGCGACCACCCTGAACGGCGAGAACCGTTCGCTGTCTGAATACGGCGGTGACGTCGTTCTCGTGGTGAACACCGCGAGCCAGTGCGGTTTCACCCCCCAGCTCGCCGGCCTGGAGACGCTCTACGACACGTACCGGGGTCGGGGCCCTACGGTGCTCGGCTTTCCGTGCAACCAGTTCGGTGGGCAGGAGCCCGGCAGCGAGCACGAGATCGGCGAGTTCTGCCAGCGGAACTACGGCGTGAGCTTCCCGATGTTCGCCAAGGTCGAGGTCAACGGAAGCGGCGCCCACCCGCTCTTCGAGTGGCTGCGATCGCAGAAGGGTGGCCTCATCGGCAACAAGATCCGCTGGAACTTCACGAAGTTCCTCGTAGCGCGCGATGGCACGGTGCTGCAGCGCTACGCCCCGAACACCGACCCGGCATCCATCGCGGGCGACCTCGAGAAGGCCCTCGACAGCTGACCCGACAGGTGAGAGCGCCGAGAGCGCAGGGGGCTCGGGCCTAGGATCACGGAGGTGGACCACGCCCGCTTCGCCGACCGTCACGCTGAGGGCGTCGTCGATGTGCGCTACGGCTCCGACGCTCTCGAAGCGGTCTCGCGGGATGGGTTCTGGGCCGTGGTGGCCACCTTCGAGGGGGCGGTCACCGCCGTTCGCTTCGCCGAGGTGCGCCTCGGCCGGCCGCCACGACCCGCTCGGGTGGGCTGGTCCCAGCTCGACCGTCACTGGAGCAGCTCGCTCGACCAGGCCGCGTACGTCGCGGCCGTGGGTCAGGTACGCGAGCTGATCGCGGCCGGAACCGTCTACCAGGTCAACGTGTGCCGGGTGGTCAGCCACTCTCTCGGCACGGAGGCTGACCTCGACGGGCTCGACCGGATTCTGCAGGCCGGCAACCCCGCGCCGCACGCTGCGCGGATCCGCTGCGTTGGAGCCGGCCTCGACGTGGTGAGCGCCTCGCCCGAGCTGTTCCTCCGACGCCGCGGAGACCGGGTGGTGACCCGCCCGATCAAGGGAACGGCGCCCACGGCCGAGCAGATGCTGCCGAAAGACCACGCCGAGAACGTCATGATCGTCGACCTCATGCGTAACGACCTTTCGGGAGTGTGTGACCCCGGCTCGGTGTCGGTCGACGAGCTGTGCGTGATCGAGGAGCACCCCGGGCTGGTGCATCTCGTCTCGACCGTCAGCGGGCACCTGCGTCGCGGTACCTCCTGGACAGAGGTGTTCGCCTCGGCCTTTCCCCCCGGGTCGGTGTCGGGCGCTCCGAAGTCGAGCGCGTTGACCGCGATCGCCGACCTTGAACGCGCCGCCCGTGGCCCCTACTGCGGCGCGATCGGCTGGGTCGACGCCGACCGGTCCGAGGCCGAGCTCGCGGTCGGTATCCGCACCTTCTGGGCCGAACACGACGAGGCCGGCCAACGCTGGCTGCGCTTCGGTACCGGCGCGGGCATCACCTGGAACTCCGACCCGCAGGGCGAGTGGGCCGAGACCGAGCTCAAGGCGGCCCGCCTCGTCGGACTGGCGGCGGGCACCGTGACCCCGTGAGATGCCTGAGCCAACGCTGAGTCACGCCGGTGTCACCGCCGGCCTCACCCTGAGTCACCCCTGAGTCACCCCTGACCTGGCCGCCTTCGTACCTGGATGGCGGCCTCGCTGTGACACCATGATCACTCCGACGCAGGGGAGGCGCAGGGTGAGCAGCAGCACGCGAGTGTGGGTCAACGGCGATCTTGTCGACCCCGTCGGGCCGTCGGTGTCCGCCCTCGACCACGGAGTCACCGTGGGAGACGGCGTGTTCGAGACCGTGAAGATCGTCGCCGGTGAGCCGTTCGCCCTGACCCGCCACCAGCACCGACTCATGCGTTCGGCTCGCGGCCTCGGCCTGCCCGACCCCGACCTGGAGGTCATCGGCAAGGGGGTCGCCGCCGTTCTCGATGGCCCCGTGATCGACTTTGGACGGTTGCGCTTCAGCGTCACCGGGGGAGTGGGCCCCTTGGGCTCCGACCGCGACGATGCTGCCCTGACCTACATCGTGCTCGCGGCGCCGGTGCCCCGCCCGCCGGCATCCGGCAAGGTCACGGTCGTGCCGTTCACCCGTAACGAACGCTCCGCCGTGGTTGGGCTCAAGACCACCTCGTACGCCGAGAACGTCGTCGCCCTGGCCCGTGCACGGGAGGTCGGCGCCGTCGAGGCGGTGTTCGCCAACACTCGTGACGAGCTGTGCGAGTGCACCGGAAGCAACATCTTCGTCGTCGTGGGTGGTGAGGTGTGCACCCCACCGCTCGACTCGGGCGCGCTGGCGGGCATCACCCGTGAGCTGACCATCGAGTGGGCCGAGCATCATGGCATCCACGTGCGGCAGGCGGCCCTGCCGATCGAGGTGCTCGGTCGGGCCGACGAGGTGTTCATCACCAGCACGACGAAGGACATCCTGCCCGTGCATGCGGTCGACGATCGTGAGCTCACGGCCCCCGGGCCGGTGACCGCCCGTCTCCAAGACATCTTTAGCCGCGAGGCCGACCGGAGGCTTGACCCGTGAGCGAGGAACCGCAGCAGACGACGGTCGACTACAGCGACCGCAACCACACCCTTGACGCCGACGAGGACCGCTGGGCCTGGCGGGCGAAGCTGCGCCGCAACCCGGCCACCCATTTCGCTTACCGCGCCACGGTCGGGGTGGTCGGCGGCATCGTCACCGTGGCCGGCCTCATCATGGTGCCGGCCCCCGGGCCCGGCTGGCTCGTCGTGTTCTTCGGACTCGTCATCCTCGGCAGCGAGTTCGAGTTCGCCCAGCGTGTGCTCGACTTCGCGCGCAAACAGGTCGGTCGCTGGAACGACTGGGTCATGGCCCAGCCCATCTGGGTGCGGGGCCTGGTGGCGCTCGCGACGCTGGCGCTCGTCTGGGCGTTGTTCTGGGCCTACTTCGCCTGGCAGGGCGTGCCCGAGCTGGTGCCCGACTGGATCCAGGGACCCCTCGAGCAGCTGCCCGGGATCGACTGACCCGAACGGTTCCGGCGGGTGACGGCGGTGGTCGATTACCAACGGCCGCGCTCAACCGGCTATTGTTCCCCCGTCGCCCGAGGATGGTTCTCGGGGCGCCTGGACGTGTAGCTCAGTTGGTTAGAGCGTTCGCTTCACACGCGAGAGGTCATGGGTTCGAGTCCCTTCACGTCCACCACTCCTGAACTGTTCCTGAACTGCTGAAACGCCGGCGGACGTGGCCTTGCATGAGGGCGTCGTGGCGGATCCGTATCGGATGGCGCGGACGGACCAGCCGCCCGCGGAACCGTACCTCCGGAACTCTCATGGCGCTCTGAGACCCGAGTGGGAAAAGTCGGTTGCGCGTGCGCCCTCGGCGCAACGTCTCGACCCAGCTCGACGCTCGGACCGTCCCCCTCGCCTACCTCCGCGAACGCAAGCGTCTCGCCCGACTTCGCCAGTACGGTGGGCAGGCTGTCAACGAAGACGCTGGCTCGGGCGATTGTCTCGCCATCGACCGCTCGACCGTCCGGCCCGGGGCGTGCGCCCACCACGTTGAGGTACTGACCCGGTGCAGCCACGCTCCCCGCACTAGCGGCTCGACAGACGGCGTCCGAGTGCAGACCACCTCGGACGCTTCGACGGCTGCCGGCTGGCCACCCGTTGCTTGCACGGTTTGACCTCAGCGCGCTCATCGTCAGAACTGCGCCGGGGACGCAGAGTCCAGACGTGATCACACTGTACGATCCTGTCGGGCTGGGGCTTCAAGACTTGGCAATCGGCGCGTCTGCTCTACGATTCAGCCCTTGACCTAGGAGTTGGAATGCGTGTCGCCCTCAGTGACTGAACCACCCGCTCCTCCCTCCATGTCCGAGCACGCCTATCTGGGTATTCGTGAAGGCGTGATCTCGGGTCGATTCGGCCCAGGACAGCGACTGCGTGAACGTGACCTGTCAGTCGAGCTCAGCGTGTCCCGTATCCCGGTGCGGGAGGCGCTCGGACGGTTGGAGGCCGAAGGATTCGTAGTGACCCGACCCCGACGGGGCGCACTCGTGCGGCAGCTCACGCTCAAGGATATGGATGAGCTCTTCGACTTACGCCTAAGTCTCGAGGTGCTGGCCGCGAGGCAAGCAGCAACAAGGGTTATGGCGGGGGCGGATGTGGACGCGCTGAATGCTCAACTGCTCAACGCCGACGAAGCTACGATCAGCGGAGACGAACGAAGAATTCGTGAAGCCAACACTGCCCTGCACGCAGAGATTGTCACTTTGTCGGGTAACAGCATGTTGGCCGAGGTGATGGTACCTATTGTAGGTAGACTCATGTGGCTGTTTGCGCTCACAAAGGACAGGGACCCTGAAGAGCAGTGCCGGGAGCATCACGGCCTTTGCAAGGCCATCCAGGAGGGAAACCCGGAACTCGCAGCTGCCCTCGCGTATTCCCATATAGAGCTCGGACGCGAACCGTCACTTCGTGCGCTAGGCGGCATCCTTCTCAGCGAATAGCCAGGTTGGTCCCGGATCGGTCTTTCTAGCGGCGCTGCCTAAATTTCCGCCCACCCACGGCGTGGGTCGAACGCACCCGCAACGGGTGGGGGACACAGCGGCGTGGGCGGTGGCGCAGTCCCCAGCCCGGAGCGTGCGAACGTACGGGTCGGGGACGACGAGCGGAGTTGCGCCCGGTGGCGGCGCAGAAGCGCTGTCTCGAGAATCGCCCTAACCCGCCAGAGCGACACGGGCACCGACAACCACCATCCTCGTGGCCGTGACAACAAGGCGCTCCATGAGCACATCATCGCCAAGGTGCTGCACGACGCGCCGCGAATCGGCTCGATCTGCGGCACGAGCGGGTGCTATTTCGTGGCCGCCGGCGAGAGGAGCATTGCCCCCGCTCGACGAGGATTTCTTGCTGTTCGCGGATCGCCAGGGGGGTCTGGCATTCTTCACGCGTGGGACACAGTCTTGTTCGCGGGTCGCGATTGACGACAGTGGTGATCGCTGTCGGGGTGCTGAGCGCCTGCAGCAGCCCGGGCGTCAAGCTACCCGATCGCGCCGATCACACGATCCAGCGCGAGGAGGCGCGGTTGGCCGCCGTCATCGGTGCTCAAACGCCCACCATCCTCGGAGCGCTCGGCACCTGTTCCGTGCGTCTCCTACGGCAGGACGCAACCGCGTCCTTTGTGTGGGCTGAGTGCGGCACAGGCCCTCCCATCAACTCCGGCGTCAGCGCCCCGATGCGAGTGATCGGATCCGATGTGACCGTCCCGCGCGATGGGACTCAGTACACGAAGGACATCCACACCCTGTTCCCCGACGACCTCGCCGAGATCATCGAAGAGCAGGACGACACGATTCGCCCGTGACACCGGGCTCTTCACAATACAGGGTGCAGTCGGGGTCTGAATCCGCCGGTCTGGATCAGCGATCGCGACCTTCTTGGGCCGTGGCCGTCGTTGACCTTGAGAGAGGTCCGCTCTAACGTCAGTGCTGTTCGGGCTGGAGCACGAGTTCGCCGCAACATCGGCGTGCACCACCGCGAGCTCGGCGTTCACCTCGACGGCCACCGCGTTCAACACGGTCAGGGCCTGAAGGACGCTCGGAGGCGTTGCTATCCCGCTCACCGGGAAGTTTGCAACGGCGCGCGCTGGCTGGGCGCCACAGAGTGCCGCGCCGGGCACCGAGACCTCGCCCATCGAGTCAGGTTCGGTGAAGAACTCGGGCTGCCCGGAAGCTGTCTCGTCGTCAGTCTCAGCGTCCATCGTGCCCGCCTCGCCAGGGGGCAGCTGGACCGCTGGTATACATTTCGGGTCGGAAGAAGTGGGCAGGGACCAAGAAAGCCCCGCAGTTTCGGATGACGATGCGCTGAGGCTAGTACTCGCAAGCCAGGCCCAAGGGCTTCGCGCCGCCGTCGTACTCGAGCGGAGGGGGGCGATTCGCTGGGGCCGACTGGTGCCTGAGACAGGTTTCTGGTGCTCACCCTCGGGTGGTTCGAGGTGTCATGCTCACACCGTTCGCGAGACCGTGCTCAGTTGCAGGCAGGAAGGCGAATCGAGGACTTTCAGTGTCGCAGCGGGGCGGTCAGTGCCATCGTCCAGCGGAGGCCGTCGACCCTTCCCCATTTGAGAATGGTCCGCGGGCACTGGTGGTCCGAGGGGTAGCTCACGAGCGTAGAGCGACGCTGGCTCACGGTCACGGAGCGGCAGGTGCGGGCCGGCGATGCCGAATGTCTGCATCCGCGCCGATGTCGCCTTCGACTCCGGGTTGGTCACGGCACCAGGGATCGATCTGCTCGTTAGCCACCAACCCACTCGGGGACATCTGAGCACCTGCTCCGGGCTACCCACGATGGCAGGTGGGTCGAGGGCGACCTCGACCATCGCCCCAGTGAGACGGGCACCGCACGTCGCCGAAGTGCGCCTCGGACTCACTTTCGCAGGGCCGAAGTCAAAATCGATGTCGATGCGCGATCGCCCTCAGCTTGATTCCGATTCGGTAACGAACCCCGGTGACGCACGTCATCGGGTATACCAAACGAAAAATTCTTGTATACAGGACACCTGTTGCAGTCTTAGCGGCGTGACGTACCACGCCCCTCCTAGTAGAGGAACCATATGTCTCATCAACGCCTAGCCCTCATCGTCGCGGCGCTCGGTTCACTTCTCCTCACCTCGTGTGGTGCGGTCGTCCAGAAAGACGCTCCCGCCGCGGCCGGGGCGACCGCGACGTCGACGGCCAAGTTCCACGCCCTGCTGCCTGATGCGATCAAGACCAGTGGCACGATCCGTGCCGCTTCCGGCGGCACGTACGCGCCCATGCACTACTTCGACATTGACGGAAAGACGATCATCGGGGTCGAGCGTGACCTCGCTGACGCCCTCGAGAAGCGCCTGGGCGTCAAGATCGAGCTCGTGTCGACGAACTTCGACGGCATCCTCGCCGGTCTGGAGGCCAACCGGTTCGACACGGCACTGGTCACGATGGGCGACTACGAGAAGCGTCGCACCAAGATGGACTTCGTCGACTACGGGCAGACGGGTACGGGCATCAGCGTTGCCGGCGGGAACCCCCTGGGGATCAAGACCATGGATGACCTCTGCGGCAAGCGGGTCACCGCCGTTCGGGGCTACTCCTACGAAGCCGACCTCAAGGCGCAGTCGACCAAGTGCACCGAGGCGGGCAAGGCCGCCGTCAATGTGCTCGTGTTCACCGACGACGCCACGGCGAACAATGCGATCGTCACCGGTCGCAGCGACGCCCAGCTCGGAGATGCTGTCGTGATCGCCTACGCCGCCCAGAAGTCAAAGGGCAAGGTTGTGATGCTCGAGCAGCAGCTGCAGCCCTCGGTCATCGGGATGCCGGTGCTGAAGACGAACCCCGCCCTGCGCGACGCCTTGCAGAAGGCTCTGCAGGATGTCATGGACTCTGGTGACTACCAGCCGATCTGGAAGAAGTGGAACCTGCCGTCGAGCGCAATCGACAAGGCCATGATCAATGCCAACCCGTGAGTCTCAGGCTCCATCCCCGTCGCTGACGACCGGGATGGAGCCTGAGAACGCCATCCCGGTTCGGCACCCCGGTCGATGGGCCGCCGCTGTAGCGGTGGCCGTCATGTCGGCGATGCTCTGGAACGCCACCGTCAACAACCCGCGCATGGAGTGGGCGATTGTGGGGCAGTACCTCTTCGACCCGCAGATCCTGGCGGGGCTGCGGATGACACTGCTGCTCACCGTGCTCGCCATGGCCGTCGGGCTGGTGCTGGGCACGGTTGTGGCCGTCATGCGCATGTCGGAGAACCCGCTCGTGCGCACTGCGGCCCAGCTCTACGTGTGGCTCTTTCGTAGCACCCCCCTGATCGTGCAGCTGCTCTTCTGGTTCTACCTGGCTGCGGTCATGCCGACTCTCGGACTCGGCATCCCCTTCGGCCCGGAGTGGATCACCTTCGACACGAGTCTGCTGATCTCCCAGATCACGGCTGCGGTGCTCGGGCTCGGCCTCTGCGAGGCGGCCTACACGGCGGAGATCGTTCGCGCCGGCATCCTGAGTGTCTCGAAAGGACAGTTCGAGGCGGGGGAGGCCCTGGGTATGAGTCCCCGACGGGTGCTCGCCCGCATCGTGCTGCCCCAGGCCATGCGGGTCATCGTGCCGCCGATCGGCAACTCGACGATCAGCATGCTCAAGACCACCGCACTGGTGCTCGTCATCGCGCTGCCCGACCTGTTGACGGCAGCTCAGGCCATCTACAGCCAGAACCTCGCTCAGATCCCGCTGCTGACGGTCGCTACTGCGTGGTACGTCTTCATCGTCACGGTACTGACGCTGGTGCAGAACCGCATCGAGAGGAAGTTCTCGGCCGGGGTCGCGGGAGTCACCCGAAGCAGGGTTCGGCGGCGCACCCTGACCGCCGCGCTGTCTGGAGGTTTCAGATGAGCGACACCGACACCGGCAACCACGCCGTGCGTCTCGAGGCAGTGCACAAGAGGTTCGGCGACGTTGAGGTGCTGCGCGGCGTCGACCTGACCATCTCGCGGGGCAGCGTCGCCTGCGTGATCGGCCCCTCCGGCTCCGGCAAGAGCACTCTGTTGCGATGCATCAACCAGCTCGAGACGATCCAACGCGGTCGGCTCTGGGTCGGGGGCGAGCTGGTCGGCGTGCGCGAACGGCAGGGCCGCCTCTACCGGCTCCCCCCGAAGCTCGTCGCGCGACAGCGGCTGCGATGCGGGATGGTCTTCCAGAACTTCAACCTGTTCGCCCACATGACCGCACTCGAGAACGTCATGGAGGCTCCGGTCGGCGTCAAGAAGGTGCCGAAGACCGAGGCCCTCGCCCTGTCGCGTGACCTCCTGGGCAAGGTCGGCCTGGCCAAGCACGCCGACAAGTACCCCTCCCAGCTCTCTGGTGGTCAGCAGCAACGCGTGGCCATCGCCAGGGCCTTGGCCATGTCGCCCGAGATCATGCTGTTCGACGAGCCGACCAGTGCCCTCGATCCCGAGCTGGTGGGGGAGGTGCTGGAAGTCATGAGGGCCCTCGCGGCCGACGGCATGACAATGGTGGTCGTCACGCATGAGATCGGCTTCGCGCGAGATGTCGCCGACACTGTGCACTTCATGGACGAAGGGGTCGTCGTCGAGGAGGGCCCCGCGCGGTCGCTGCTCGCTGATCCGCGTCACCAGCGCACCAAGACGTTCCTCTCTCACTTGCGCTGACCTTGAACCCCACCCGAACAGGAACACGAAGGCGGACACACCGTGCACGACATTGATCTCATCAGGGGCGCCCGGCTCTGGAGCCGACACCCCGACGAGCCTCTCGTAGACGTGAAGATCGTCGACGGGCGCATCGGCGGCATATCCCCCACTGCTGCGCAGGCTGCCCCACCGGCTTCGGGTCTGGTCTGCCTCGAGGCGGGTGGGCGAGTGCTGGTGCCGAGCCTGGCCGCCGTGCACGAGCATTTCGACTCGAGCGGTCTGGGTGCCGCTTTTCGACCCCACACGGCCGGTGACAGCCTTGAAGAGCTGATCGCCGACTCACGAGGGGTGTGGCGAGAGTCTTCGGTGCCGCTCATCGACCGGGTGCGTATCGCCGCCGTGCGCACCATCGCCTCTGGTGCCACGGCGATCCGGTCACACGTACAGATCGACACCGAGTGCCGCCTGGAGCGATTCGAGGCCATGGCTACGGTGCGTGACGAGCTGGCCGGGGTGGTCTCGTTCGAGATCGTGGCCTTCCCCCAGTGCGGCTACCTCCAGGACCCCGGCAGTGAGCAGCTGGTCGACGAAGCGCTCGCCGCTGGAGCCGACCTGGTCGGCGGTATCGACCCCTGTGGGCTTGAGCGAGACGCCAGAGCGCACCTCGATATCGTCTTCGGCCTGGCCCAGAAGCACCACGTCGGAGTTGACCTGCACCTGCACGAGCGCGGACCACTCGGAGAGTTCACGCTCGAGCTGGTGTGTGACCGGGTGACAGCGCTCGGTATGCAGGGGCTGGTCACCATCTCTCACGCCTTCGCCCTCGCCACCCTCGAACCCCGACCGCTCCAGCGACTGCTCGGCCGGTTGGCCGAAGCGGACATCGCGGTCACGACGATTGCCCCGATGGAGACGGCGCCGCTCCCGCACGCGCTGCTGCGCGAGACCGGCATCCGCTGCGGTCTGGGTCAGGACGGCATGCGGGACGGGTGGTCGCCGTGGGGCGACGGTGACCTGTTGCGACGCACGCGGCAGCTGGCCCTGCGCTCGGCTTGGTCCCACGATGAGGACATCGAGCTCGCCGTTGACATTGCGACGCGCGGCGGGCGCGCTGTACTGGACGCGAGCCAACGACCTCGAGTGGCCATGACCGAGGATGCGGTATCCGGTCTGGCCGTGGGCGCGCCGGCAGACCTGCTGCTCGTCGAGGGCACCACGGTCACCGAGGCGCTTATGGACTGTGGGCCACAGCGCACTGTCGTTCGCCGTGGCGTGGTGGTAGCCGACGGAGGTCGTGTGCTGCTCTGAGGCGAGGTGACTCTGATCGTCAGCCGAGGTAAAAGTCGACGGCGCCTGCTCCGCAGTTTGAACTTCGGCCGCGGAGCGAATCGTCCGGAAGCACAAGCAGGGCGAGCCAGACGACGGCGACGCTGATCCAGCGCTCGCGGGGGAGCGTGCTCACGGAGCAGCTGCAGCGCGCAGAGCAGCTGCATGTCTGGGGGTGATGAACTGGATCAGCCCCAACGTCACGAACGCGATGCGGCGGCCGGCCGGCGCGAAACACAGCAGCTGGAGCGCCGTGTCCGGAAGGACTTCTCGGGCGGGGACAGCCGGTGGTAGGACCCCGATGACGACGGCTCTCTCGGCGTTGGCGGCCTGCACGGCGATGCCCTCGAGCGTGCGCCGGGCCCGGTCGGCCGTGTACTGGTAGTTGCCGGTGTCTTCCTGATCTCGCTAGTGGGCCCAGCCGACCGAGGCTAGGTGAAGACGCGCTCGTCGGGCAGGTCCAAGCGTTCGTGAGCCTTTGGCCCGGGCCGTGGTCACGTACGGCTCCTGGGGATGCCGCCGTTCGCGAAGATCGTGACGTCGAGGGGCCCGGGGGCGGTCGTGAACCAGCGGAGCAGGGGATCAACGTGAGCGTCTCTCGTCTTGTTCCCCTCGAACTCCTCAAGCATCAGCACAAACCCCGAATGGTCGGTCAGCAAACCGATTTGCATGGTCGGCGCCCACGGCCGAGATCCATTGTTGGGAAACGTCCTTCGCGTGCACCGGCAGCCGCCGCTTGATCTCAGGGTAGGCCGGCGCCAGTAGGCCCGACTCTTCCAGCACCGTAATCGGGTCGAGCTCAGTTCGATGACCGCGCCAGCACCAGCGCCCTGAACACGGCGTCACGGGCTCTCCGCACTTGGGCGGGGCGGTACCTGATTTCATGCTCTTCTCTGCCTTGGGGTGAGGCGATGTGGACCATGATGCGCCCTGGGTAGCTGTCCATGTTGGTGAGTTCACAGCCGACCCGCTTGGTCTGTTTGATGATCCGGTTGAAGCCCTCGGTGCGCGCGTTGGTGTCGTCGGTGAGCGCGACGAGCACGGCCGGCCAGAACGTCTCGATCGGGAACGCGAGGCGGGTGGTCTCGTCCATCTCGGCCCTGCTTGGGGGTGAGGTGCTGGTAGCCGGTCAGCAACAGGTCCGGGAGGCCCAGACCCTGTCGGAGGAGACACCGCGGCGGCCGTGGAGCCGCCGACTGTTCCGCTGCCGGACCTGGGTGAGCATCAGGTTCGCGACGGCGCTCAGGTGCCACTTGTCGACTGCTGTCCGCGCACCCGGTAGGGCGGGCCGCGTACGGGTCGATCACGACCAGCTCGACACCATCACGGAACGCCGGGGTCTGAGGCGCCAGCCACGAGCTCACGCAGGCGCCGGAGCGTCCCGGCTTGAGCCCGAGCCGCCGCTTCTGGCGCGGCCGGGTCGTGTTCACGAACGACGTCATCCACGGGTCTGAGCGTCTCCACCCCGCCTCATCGAGGACCCAGCGCACCGACCGGGCGCCACCCGGTACTCGGTGGCGACCTCGCTGACCGCGCAGTTGCCCGACGCGATCGCGGAACCGATCTTCTCCCGCGGCCGGGTCGTGAGCCGCGACCGTGCGGGTCGCGGGCACACCAGGCGCCGCGCTCACCCCACACTCAAGTCCCAAGAGCCCGTAAAGGACGAAGAGCCCGTTGGCCAGCACTTTCACCTTCGCACACCGAGCAGCCCGTATCGTTCACATGTCGTCGACACGTGAACGATACGGGCTTGGACTCGACTACAACTCTAAGACTCGCCCCGATGAATTCTGCAGGCGTCCGTTCGAGATGAGTGGACTGCGTTCAACCGGCGGAGTAGCGCTGCCATAGATGGGCGTTGTTTTCGCGAAACTCTGAGACCATGGATATGCAGGCGGGGTCGTTGGCCACTAGTACATCCGCCCCCTCTCGTCGGAGCCAGTCGAGCGCTCCCGAATAGTGGGTGTCTTCACCGATGACAAAACGACGGACTCCAGTGATGAATGCGGCGCCCGCGCACATTGGGCAAGGCGACTCGGTGGCAACGAGGGTCACCTTCGTCGGCGGAGTGTCGTTTTCGTCGAGGTATGCGCGAAGGGCTTCTGTCTCCGCGTGAGCGAAGTAGTCGCCTCTCTGAACTTGGCGGTTTCGTCCACGAGCGACGACTCGGCCTGCGACCACGAGTGAGGCGCCGAATGGCATACCTCCTTCCGCTATGCCCGCCTGTGCTTCCTCGAGCGCATCTGAGAGGCCAGGGTTGCTCCCGAGCGTGACCGGATCTCTCATCGTGGAGCCGCCTGCATTTGTGAGTCTGTCCGATTCAGATCAGTTGCAGGTTCAACGGCTCTGGCAGGGCGCCTGTTCAGAAGCAGGTAGAAGATGATGCCGAAGGCGCACCCGAAGTACCACGAGAAGGCAGCCAGGTTGTGAAGGACGGGAAGCTGGGCGATGAGGGTCGAGAGCGTTCCTGCCGCGACGAGTGCCACGATTGCTCGTGGGTTGAAACCGCGACGGTACCAGTACTTTCCTCGTGGATCGTCGCTGAAGAGGTGCTCAATATCGATCTCCTGTCGGCGGAGAAAGAAGTAGTCCACTACGACGATGCCGAAGATGGGGCCGATGAAAGCCCCTAGGGTGCCTAGAGTGTATTGGACCATCTCTGGGTTCGAGTAGAGGTTCCAGGGTGTCACGGCGACCGAAGCAAGCGAGGCAACTATGCCGGCGCGCCGGAAGCTGAGCACTCTCGGAGCCAGGTTCGCGAGATCCATTGCGCTGGAGACGAAGTTGGCGACGATGTTCGTAGCAATGGTGGCAGTCATGAACGTCAGTGCGCCGAGAAGCACAGCAGTTGTGTTATCTATGCGGGCAACCAGCTCAACTGGATCAGTGATGAGTTCGCCGAATACTTTGAGGCCTCCGGACGTGGTCACGACAGCTGCAAAGGCGAACAAGGTGAAGTTGATGGGTAGCCCCAGGAAGTTGGCGCGCCGCATGGCTGTTGGGGATTTCAAGAAGCGAGCAAAGTCCGCAAAGTTGAGCGTGGTGCCAGCGAACCATGCCGTCGTGAAGGCTACTGCAGTGAACCACATCCCAACGGCCGCGGAGTTGGAGAGTGTTTCAGAGTGAAGAGTGAAGCTGATCTCGCTGAAGCCACCTGCTTTCCAGACGATCCAGCCCGCGAGCAGGAACATAATTACGTAGATTGCCGGGCCCGCCCAGTCGGTGAACCGGCGGATGGCCTCCCATCCGTAGAAGAAGACCAGCAACTGCGCAAACCACATGAAGGCGAAGCAAACCCAGCCGAGTGTCGACAATCCTAGGATTGAGTTCTTGGCCAGGGGTGTTAGATCCGGGAAGAAGCGCAGGACAACGACGACTAGGGCAGTAGACGCGACCCATGTCTGGATCCCGTACCAAACGGTGGCAGTGGCTGCCTTGATCATGCTCGGGATGTTGGCCCCAAATACTCCGAAGCTTGCCCGGCAGAATGCGGCGAAGGCAATTCCGTACTTCTGGCCGGCAGTTCCCGCGAGGTTCGTAAAGAAGTAGATGAGCGTAATCCCGACCAGCAACGCTGAGAATACTTGCCAGCCGGCAAGTCCGAGTGTGAAAAGACTCGCCGCAAAAACGTAACCTGCCACGCTGTGGACGTTCGACATCCACATTGCAAAGAGGTTGTAGATCCCCCAGGTCTGGTTGGTCACAGGCTGGATGTCAGGGTTAGACAACCGAGGGCTTACGGCCAAAGGTCCGGGCGGCCGGGCCGAGCCGTTGGGCTCAAGGTCAGAGGGTGATACACCCATGGGTATTTTTCCAATCGTGTCCAGCGCGCTGCGTTGAGCGCTGATGAATGGTGCTCGGGGGTGGTCCTGGGTTGTGGACCCGCCAGCGGTTTCCACGATGTGGAAACGGCCTTTCGTTTCGGTAGCGTTGCACGGGCCACCGAGAAGGACAAGCTCGTCTCGCAGCCGTGCTCGACAACGAGCTCGGGACCCCCACCCATCAGGGGCGCTGCGTGAGCGAGTGGGCCGGGGCCATGGCGGAGGCGGTTCGTAGACTCGCAAGGCGGCGGCGTCTTGGTAGACCAGGGTAAGCCTGACCGAATATTGACACGCTCAACTGTGGCGTTTCGTACGGGCTTCGGGATAGTCTGGTATCCAGGATCGCCAGGGTCTGGTGTGTGCCCGGATGTGAGGATGCCTCGTGAGCCAGTGTCTGCCGAGTCACGAGTCAGTGCTCGAGCTCCACTTTCCGATAGCCGCAGTTGCGCCGTCGGTGCCTGGTCGGCCGCCACGGACAGCCGCAACGCAGGACGGCGTGCAGATCGGCCTCGGCGAGCACGGTCAGCGTGACTACGCGTCGCCACACGGCCATACCGACATGCTGGACCGCACCTGGCAGCTGGCGTTCACCAACGAATTCCGCCGCAATGAACTGATCGAGCACGGCCGCGCCGCTACCGCCATCGGGGGTCCGGCTGTGCTGGAGCCCGCCGGCCGTCGCCTGCGCGGGACCGCCCATCGACGGGGTCTTGAGATCCGCGACCCGGCTGAGCTGCTCCTCGTCGACGGCGAAACGAGGGGGCTGGAGTTGCTGTCCACACCATGACGACACCAAAAGGCGGGGGGGACAAAAAGTGAGGACTCAGGTCACGGCCAAGTACCTGTTGGGCCACCAGGACGGGCGGCACCAGCTGCTCAGAGACGCCAGTGTGGTGTTTGAGGGCGACACGGTCGTTTACGTGGGGACCCGGCTTGACGGCCCCGTGGACGAGCACCTCGACCTGGGGGAGTCACTCATCCTGCCCGGGCTCATCGATCTCGACGCCTTGTGCGACATCGACCATGTCATCCTCGACTCCTGGGCTGACCCCGACACCGAGAGCGGTCTGCAGTGGTCCGAGGACTATTTCCGGACGCGGCGTCATGATGTCTTCTCGGTCGAAGAGCGCGCCCAAGTGCGCGAGTACGCACTCGTGCAGCTGGCCTTGCACGGGATCACCACATTCATGCCGATCTCCGCCGAGACGCACAGTCAGTGGGCGGAGTCGTACGAGGAAGCCGTGTCCATCGCCGAGCAGGCGAGCCGGCTCGGGCTGCGCGGCTTTGTGGGTCCGGCCTTCCGCAGTGGTGTGAACGTGGTCCACGACGATGGTGCCCGCGACGTGCTTTTCGAGGAGCAGCAGGGCGAGAGAGGTCTGGAGGAGGCCCTGCGCTTCCTCGACTGGGCGCAAAGTCGACATGACCCGCTCCTCACAGGAGTGTTGCTGCCCTGCCGAATCGAGACCATGACGCGGGCCCTCCTCGAGTCGGTTGCGACGCAGGCCCGAGATCGTGGCGTCCTGGTGCGGTTGCACGCCTTGCAGGGCCTGTTCGAGCGCGAGCTCATCTTGGCGAAGCACGGAATGACACCCTTGGAGCTCATCAAGGAGGTGGGCCTGCTCGGCCCGACGACGTTGATTCCGCATGCGATATTCACCGACCGTGACCCGCAGGTACATGGTGAAGACCGAGGGGACCTCGCACTTCTTGCCGACGCTGGGGTGACGGTCATCCACTGTCCACTCACGTCACTGCGATACGGCTCCGTGCTGCATTCCTTCCGCGCGTACCGCCAGGCCGGGGTGAACCTGGCTTTGGGCACGGACTCGTTTCCGCCAGATCTGGTGCGCGGGATGGACGTCGGTGTGCATCTAGCCAAGTACGTCGATGGCCGCCAGGATGCCGCTCCGGTGGAGTGGTACGTCGAGGCGGCCACGCTGGGCGGAGCCCGGGCGCTGGGCCGGGCGGACCTTGGTCGGCTTGCGCCGGGGGCGCAGGCCGACCTGGTTGCCTTCTCGTTGAACGACATCCGCGACGGTGTCGTCGATGACCCCATCCGGACACTCTTGCTCAACGGTGCGGCGCGACAGGTCACGCATTCCTTCGTGGCGGGGCGGGCCGTAGTAGTCGATGGTCGTATTCCAGGAGTCGACCTTGAGGCCTTGCGGCACAGCGGGCAGCGCCTTTTCGAGAAGATGAGGGCCGCCTACAGCGAACGTGACCACCGGGGCAGGTCGGTTGACCAGCTGTTCCCGCCAGCGTTCCCCCCGCTGAGCTCGGCGGTGACACGTTGACGCTGCTCTTGACGCGGTCGGACCTGACCGCCCTGACCGACATGGCTACCACCATCGAGGCGGTTCAGCGTGCCATGGCTGACCTCGAACGCAATCACGCCCGTCAGCCCACTCCCCAGGGGATGACTGATCCCGGCAGCGACGGAGTTTTCCTCCCGATGGCCGCCCTCTCGCGCCCGTCCGGCCTTGCCTGCGTCAAACTGCTCGCGGACCTGCCCGGTAACTCCGCACGTGGGCTGCCCGGGCAGCGTTCCACGCTGATGCTCGCAGATGTCGAGACAGGGGAGACGCTCGCGATCCTTGACGGGATGGTGCCCACCCGGGTGCGTACCGCGGCGACGTCGGCCGTCGCAACTCGACACCTGGCGGCGCCAGACGCGCGAAGCCTCGGGCTCATCGGCGCGGGGGCGCTCGCGGTGGCGCACGTCGAAGCCCTGTCCCACGTGATGCCCCTCGAAGAAGTGATGTTCTGGACCCGCAGTGAGCGTTCCGCGGTGAGGTTCCGCGAAGCGGTCGCCGGTTTCGGGGTCAGAGCAATGGGGCTCACTTCGCCACAGGAGGTGGTTGAGCGCGCAGAGGTGGTCTGCACGCTGACGCCGTCGGTCGAGCCGCTAGTCCGGGGGGCGTGGCTGCATTCAGGTCAGCACCTCAACGTGGTGGGCGCACGGCCTAGGCCGGACCATCGAGAGGTCGACGCTGAGACGATGGTGCGATCCAGTGTCTTCGTCGACAGCCTGCCTACCGCACTGGCGAAGTCGGGCGACTTGCTCGGTGCCATCAAGGAGGGCGCCCTGGGGCCGGGCTACGCGCCTGTCGAACTTGGGGCAGTGATCATCGAATCCGCCCCGGGCAGGCAGTACCCATCCGAGATCACCCTGTACGACTCTGTGGGGTTGGGGCTGCAAGACCTGGCCATTGGACGTCTGCTGTACGACGCGGCCCTCGACCAAGGAGTTGGACTGCGGGTCGACCTCAGTGCCTGAACTCTCCTTTTCAGCCTCCATGGTCGAGCGCGTCTCCGGGGACCTTCTCGGCGCAGGATGACCGGCGCTGCCTCTGCGGTGGTGCAATGGGGTCATGACCGATCAGGCGCCTGTGGATCGTTCCTGGCCTGGTGTTTGCTGCCCGAGGTGCTGGCACGTGGGCCGGCGGTGCAGGTGAGCCAGCCGGGTTACTGCCCCGACCCGCGCGGGTGACGTTCAGCCCGGACAGCCGCCGGCTCGGGCCGGGTGAGGTCGGGGAGCTCGCGCGCTGGTGCACCGTCATCCCGCTGCCGAGCGCCCGACCCTCGCCGCGGGTTTGCGACGGTTCGACGGCTGCGGACACTACTGGTTATGCGCAGCGTGATTGACGTCTCGGCGGAGGAGGGCCTGCTCGAGCAGGTGACCCGAAACGACCGGGATGCGTTCGGCGCGTTGTACGACCGGCACGTGGGGGCGGTGTTCGCGCACTGCGCCCGACAGCTGGGCACCATTCAGGACGCCGATGACCTGACGGCGATCGTGTTCCTCGAGGCGTGGCGGTCGCGGTACCGGATCCGGGCCGTGAACGGTTCGGTGCTGCCGTGGCTGTTGGTGACGGCCACCAACGTGGCCCGAAACTACCGCCGCTCCGCCCGTCGGTACCGGGCCGCGCTGGCCCGGATTCCGGCGCCGCGGGCCAGCCCCGACCACGCCGAGGATGTCGCGGCCGCGGCCACCTTCGAGCAGACCGGGCGGGCGTTGGCGCAGGCGCTCTCGGATCTGCGTCCGATGGACCGCCAGGTCGTGTCGCTGTGCCTGATCGCCGAGCTGAGCTACGCGGAAGCGGCCCAGGCACTGGGGATCAGTCACGCCGCCGTCCGCTCGCGGCTCATGCGATCGCGGGAGAGCGTCAAAGCAGCCCTGCTCGAGGCAGGAATCACCAGCTCGCAGGAAGGACCACCGTCATGACCAGCACCGGACCGTCCGCGCCTCGGATGAGCGCCGACCGAACCAGGCAGCTGCGGGCGGCCATCATGGCTGAGACCCGCATCAGTAACGGCCGCGGCCGGCGGCCGTTGGCGGTCGCGGCGGTCGCGACGACGAGCGTGCTCGTCGTCGGCGGCACCGCCGCGGCGTGGGTCGCGGTGTCGCGGCCCGATGACCCCAACAACGCGTACTGCTCTTCGGAAGCGAGCACGGACCGGGACGTGTGGGCTCTGCACGGGGTCGGAACTGCGGTCAACGCCGACACGGGTAAGCAGGACCGCCTGAACGCGCTCGAGGTCTGCGCGGGGCTGTGGCGCGCCGGGGTCGTGCATGAGCCTGGAGCGCGGCCCAGCCCGTCGGGCACCTACCGGGTGCCGGGCCTGGTGGCGTGTGTGGTCGACGACCAGCTCGTGATCTACCCCGGCGGGCCCGGAGTCTGCGGGCAGCTGAAGGTTCCGGCGGCGGAACCCAACTGAGCCGGTGTGGGGGTGCCGCACACGGGGTCGGCATCCCCACACCACCCAGCCCCGACCACCACCAGCGGTGCTTGTCGTGGTGGTGTCGCTAGTTGAACTGGATCGAAGAGGTGCGGTCGTTGATGGCGCCGCCGACGTAGGCGCTGCTCCCGGCGTAGCCGTACGAGATTCCGCTGAAGGTGTTGTCCCACAGCTTGGTGGCGCAGCGGCCGTACGAGGTGAACGAGGAGATGCGGTCGTTCCACCCCGCCGGCATCACCGCCACCTGGAAGTCCACGTCCGGGTTGGTGTCACAGTCCGAGCTGCCGGTGAACGTGTAGGTGCCGCCCGAGGCGGCGTGGCCGGCGTCCGCGTAGACGGTGGCCAACACGTATGTCCCACTGCCCGCACTGGCGCCGTGGGTAGTGCGGGCGGGTTGGGCGATCTCGGCTCGTTCCTGATCGGTCACGGTGGCCGCACTCGCGCCCAGTCTGACGCGGTCACCGCTGAGGTCGGAGATCACCTCAGCAAAGCTGCGGTGGCAGACGTGGGCGCCGGTGCTCACGTTGAGCCAGCAGTGTGCACCGCCCTGCGCGGCCTGGGCGGGCGAGCCGCCCACGGCCGATACCGCTGCCGCCAGCAACACGGCCGCTGCTGTCTTGAGTACCTTTTTCATGATCTCTGATCCCCTTTCCCGCAGCACGATGCTGCGGGCCCGCGTCTTCTCTGGACCGTCACCCCGGTCTTGTCCCGAGCTCTTGAGTGCTCGCCGGATGTGGTCGAGATGCTCTCAAGGTAACCCGAACGCCCACGACGCACCCCGGGCAGTGACGACCTGAACACCACCGTCCGGGGAAGGCGGCGCCTCATGCGAGTCGGTGGGCGGCGTGGTGCCCTCTCGCTCTGCTGCCTGAGCGGCGTCCGACCGACCCTGACGATGGAGGTCTCACACACGGCCGAAACCGTGTCCGTGCGTGGGAGACGTCGACCGCTGTGCGCCCTTCAGAGCAGTTCGACGAGCTCGCGGTAGGGGTCGAGACGCTTTCCCCGAGGAGATCGCCGCCGCCTTCCTGTTCCTGCGCTCCAACGTCTCGGACATGATCAACGGTGCGGACCCGCTGGTCGACGGGGGGCACGCGATCCGCTGAGGGCGGTCGAGTCGGGTTTCGTCCGTCGGATGCCGGGCAGCTGCTCAGAGCGGGGAGCCAAGCGATAGCGTCAGTTCCATGGATGCCATCGTGTCGAGCCTTTTCATCTACCCCGACTCGACCTCACCCGGCCAGCAGCTCTCTACCGTGGCGGTCACGCTCGAAGGCCCGGAGGGGAACCGCTCCAAGAAGCACGCGGTGCACCTGGTGACGGCCGGCGAGTACGTCGCCGACCACCCGAAGGCGAACATCGTTCTCGACATGGATGCCGCTGTGCTCGCCGACCTCGTCGGCCGGGTCGTGCGGCTGGGTGACTGCACGCTGAACGTCACCCGACGCCCGTCGAGCTGTGCCGGTGTCTACGCGGATGTCGTGACGCCCGGCAGCGTCAGCGTCGACGACCGCCTCCTCGTTGCCGACGACGCCTGAGGCGCAGAGTGACCATTCACTCGGAACACCCTTTCGACCCACCCGAGGGTGAACGCGACCAGGTGCGTCGACTGCGAGGCCGGGTCGGCTCCACGGTCTCGCTGTGGACCGCCGGGGTGGGGATCGAACGGGTCGGTCTGACGGTCTCGTCGTACCTCGTCGCATCGGGTGACCCGAGCCGGGTGGTGGCGCTGCTGCACCCAGACTCGGATCTGCTCGACCGCCTTCAGGAGACCGGCACCGCCGTCATGGCTCTGCTCGACTGGCGCGACAGGGAGCTCGCTGACGTCTTCGCCGGTCTGATGCCCTCGCCCGGGGGGCCGTTCCGGCTCGGCGACTGGGAGCAGACCGAGTGGGGCCCGCGTCTCACCACGATGACGACCTGGGCCGGCCTCCGGCTCGACCCGACCACTCAGCGCGACGCGGGGTGGTCAGTACTCGTCGAGGCCGAGGTCGAGCGCGTCGAGGTGGGCGAGGAGGGCGACCCGCTCGTGCACCGGCGAGGCCGCTACGTTCGCCCGGCATCCGGCTGAACCTGCGTTGGAGCGGACCCTCCTGCGTGACCGCTCAGTGCGAGGTGCCGTGAGCGCGGAGGGGTCGATGAGGGCGGGTAGAGCGGAAGCTGCGCACGTCGGTGGCGTCTTCTCGGGGTCACTCAGGGTGAGCGGACCAGGGTCTCGGTGGGGGAGACTCCGTCTGAAGGGTGAGCTGTGGCGCCAAGCCGTGCCAGGCGAGGTCGGTGAGCGTCTCGACGAGCTCGTCCCGAGGAAGACGGTCGGATGCTGCGAGCCAGTCGTCGGCCACGGCCTGCACCGATCCCACGAGCGCAACCGCCCAGACCCGCGCACGGCAGTACAACGCGTCACCGTGGATGCCGTGGCGGATGTCGTGGCCACCGAGCGAGCCTCGGAGCGCTCGGGTGAGATGGTCGGTCAGCTGGTCGGCAACCTGCCCGGCTGTGCCCTCGACGGGGTCGTCGGCGAGGGGCCGGTCGACCAGCGGACGGTTCACGACGAAGCGGTACACCTCGGTATCGCTCTCGACGAGGGACAGGTAAGCCTCCACGGTCGATGAGATCAACGTGCGCGGGTCTGGTGGGGTGGTGTTCGACGCCAGCAGGGCGGCGCTGACGTCGCCGACCACCCGCGCGTCGATGCGCTGGGCCACAGCACGGTAGAGACCGGCTTTGTCGTCGAAGTGCCGGTAGATGACCGTCCTGCTCGTTCCGGCTTCGGCGGCGATGTCGTCCAACCCGACCGTGGCGCCATGTCGCCGGATGGCTTTGATGGTGGCGTCGACCAACGACTTCCGTCGCTGTTCCCGATGTGGCTGCCAACGGGAGTCCCGTCCGTCGCGGGCGGCGACCCGCGGCGTAGGACCGGCGGCGGACGACCCTTGACCCGAGATGTCCATACCGCGAAAGTAACAGGTACGTCGTGTATCGACTACTGGCAGTGTCGGTTATCTTGGTGCCAGCGGACGGTACGCCCGCAACACCTCGCCGCGACAGATCCTCGTGACACCTCAGGTGCTTCGAGGGCAGGAGCCGGCCGAAAGCAGGAGTGACCGATGGCTACGAAGCCCACCCCACGCAAGACGCGGCGTGCCGCGGTTCTCGGTGGCAACCGCATCCCGTTCGCCCGTGCGAACGGGGCCTACGCCAAGGCCTCCAACCAGGACATGCTCACAGCCACGCTCGACGGGCTCGTGGCCCGCTACGGCCTCGCGGGCGAGCGTCTGGGGGAGGTGGTGGCGGGAGCCGTGCTGAAGCACAGCCGAGACTTCAACCTCACCCGCGAGACCGTGCTCGGCAGTCGGCTCGATCCGACGACGCCAGCCTACGACGTGCAACAGGCCTGCGGCACCGGCCTCGAGGCCGCGATCCTGGTGGCCAACAAGGTGGCTCTCGGCCAGATCGAGGTGGGCATCGCCGGTGGTGTCGACTCGGCCAGTGACGCACCCATCGCGGTCAGCGAGGGCCTGCGTCACACCCTGCTGGCCGCCAACCGGGCAAAGACGGTCGCACAGCGAGCCAAGGCCCTGGCGGGTCTTCGGCCCGGTGATCTGCTGCCGTCGATCCCCCAGAACGTGGAGCCCCGCACCGGCCTGTCGATGGGCCAGCACATGGCGATCACCGCCGAGCGGTGGGGCATCACCCGCGAGGCCCAGGACGAGCTGGCCGCGGCCAGCCACCAGCACCTGGCCGCCGCCTACGAGCGAGGCTTCTACGACGACCTCGTCACGCCCTACCTCGATGTCACGCGCGACAACAATCTACGAGCCGACTCGACCGTGGAGAAGCTCGCGAAGCTGAAGCCCGTCTTCGGCAAGGGCGAGCACGCGACGATGACGGCCGGCAACTCGACCCCGCTCACCGATGGCGCCTCGGCGGTGCTCATCGCCAGCGAGGAGTGGTCACGCGAGCACCATCTGACCCCGCTGGCGTGGCTCGTCGACGCCGAGACCGCTGCCGTCGACTATGTGCACGGCGACGAAGGCCTGTTGATGGCCCCGGCGTATGCCGTTCCACGCTTGCTGGCCCGAAACGGCCTCGCGCTGCAGGACTTCGACTTCTACGAGATCCACGAGGCCTTCGCGGCAACGGTGCTCACCACGCTCAAGGCGTGGGAGGACCCGGCCTTCTGTCGCGACCGCCTCGGCCTGGCGGGCGCCCTGGGCGCGATCGACCCCGCGAAGCTCAACGTCAACGGGTCATCACTGGCGGCCGGGCATCCCTTCGCCGCGACCGGAGGACGCATCCTCGCGTCGCTGGCCAAGGGTCTGCACGAGAACGGCGGCGGCCGCGGACTGATCTCGATCTGTGCTGCGGGCGGCCAGGGCGTCGTCGCCATCCTGGAGGCCTGATCATGACCGACCTGTTCACCAGGCTCATCAGCTCATCTGTGGCCAAGAAGGCGGGGGTGCCCCAGCCGACGAGGTTGCGCCGCTACCAACCCGGCGTCGCACTCTGTGAAGGGCCGGTGCTGGTCGCCGGCGGTGGCCGCTTCGAAGGGGGCCTCACCGACTGGCTCGCCACTCTCGCGATCGCCACGCAGGCGCAGTCCGACGACAGCGCCGACCGGCTGGGAGGCGTCGTCATCGACCTGAGTGCCGCGACCGACCCGACCGATCTCGACCAGCTGCGGGTCATCGGTGCGCCCGCGATCAAGAGGCTGGCGAAGAACGGGCGCCTGGTCGTCATCGGCACCGACCCGGCCACCCTGACCGACCTCGCCGAGGTCAGCACCCAGCGCGCGCTCGAGGGTGCCGTTCGCTCCATCGCCAAAGAGCTGAGGGCCGGGGCCACCGCCAACCTCGTACTGGCCCAGGGAGACAGCTCGGGAGGCGTGCGTTCAGCGGTGGAGTTCTTTCTGTCGGGCCGGTCGGCCTACGTCGACGGACAGGTGGTGCGGGTGGGGGAGTCGACCGCCACGAACCCCGATGCGCTCCGCCCGCTCAGCGGAAAGGTTGCGGTCGTCACCGGTGCGGCACGCGGCATCGGGGCAGAGATCGCCACCGTGCTCGCGCGCGATGGCGCCACCGTCGTCGCCGTCGACATCCCCAGTGCCGGTGACGCCCTCGCCGAGGTCGCCAACAAGATCGGTGGCACCGCGCTGCAGGTCGACGTCACCGCCCCCGACGCGGGCCGCCGCATCGTTGAACACGCCACTGGCCGACACGGCTCGATCGACATCGTCGTGCACAACGCCGGCATTACCCGCGACAAGCTGCTCGTCAACATGGACGAGTCCCGCTGGCAGAGCGTTATCGATGTCAACCTCGGGTCGATCCTGCGCATGAGCGCGGCGATTCTCGCCGACGGCGGCATGGCCGACGGCGGTCGGATCGTCTGCGTCGCCTCCATCGCCGGCATCGCGGGCAACCGAGGTCAGAGCAACTACGGCGCGAGCAAGGCGGGGGTCATCGGGCTCGTGGGCGCCCTTTCGAATGAGCTGCGAGAGCGGGGCATCACGGTCAACGCCGTCGCCCCGGGCTTCATCGAGACGGCGATGACGGCTCGGATTCCGTTCACCACCAGGGAGATCGGGCGCCGGATGAACTCGCTGCAGCAAGGTGGCCGCCCGGTCGACGTCGCCGAGACCATCGCTTGGTTCGCTCAGCCCGGCTCCGCCGCCGTCACCGGACAGGTGCTTCGCATCTGCGGCCAGAGCCTGTTGGGAGCGTGACGCGCGATGACCCGTGAGACGGCTCTCTCAGCAGTTCCAGACCTTCGTCGGTTCTACGCCACGGCCGCCTTCCACCGGGGCAACGCCAGTGACACGGTACCCGACGAGCGGGTCACGCTCACCGGTGTTCGCGTCGACCTGGCCGACCTGGCCGACTACTCGCGCCTCTGCGGCTTCAGCCTGACCGGCATCCTGCCACTCACCTACCCACAGCTGTTGGGCTTCCCGCTCCAGATGGCGGTGATGGCCGGAGAGGGCTTTCCGCTGCCACTGATCGGGGCGGTGCACGTCGAGAACGTGGTCACGGTGCACCGACCTCTTCAGGCTGACGACCGGCTCGACCTCGTGGTGCACGCTCAGAACCTACGTCCGCACCGTCGGGGGCGACAGGTCGATCTGGTGACCGAGGTCTCTGTGAAAGGCGAGCCGGCGTGGCACGGCGTCAGCACCTACCTGGCCCGGGGCGCCGAGCATCCGGAGGCACCGACCAGCCCAGCGCCGCCCCTTGACGGCGACGAGACGTCGACGGGGCCAGCCGTAGGCCCGGTCTGGCGCCTGGGTGAGAACCTTGGCCGGTCATACGCGGCCGTGTCGGGTGACTGGAACCCGATTCACGTTCACGCGCTCACGGCGAGGCCGCTCGGGTTCAGCTCAGCGATCGCCCACGGGATGTACACGTACGCGCGCGCGGTCGCGGCGCTGGCCCCGAGGCTTCCCGACGCCGGGGTCACCAGCCGGGTGTGGTTCCGCAAGCCGGTGCGCCTGCCCTCGACGGTGCGACTCCGCTCCTGCGTGTCACCCGGTCGAACGCTCTCCAGGCTCGAAAGCGTCGACGCTGAGGTCGAGCACGCGATCATCGAGCAGGTCTGGTAGTCGGAGCGGCACCGACCTGCCTCGTGAGCCACCCACCACTACTCGTACAGCACGTAGTCGGGCTTGGGGCGCAGCGCGAGCACCTGCTTGGGCGTCATGAGCGGGCCGTGTCGAGCGTCTTCCTCGTAGAAGAGCTTGAAGCCGGGGTTCACAGCCGGGGGCAGGTTCTTGGTCAGAGACGTCCAGGTCGTGGTCTTCTCGGCTCGGTTGCCGATGCCATCGACCGACTTGATGATGGCGACCCCAGGATGGCGACGAATCGCTTTCTCGTCACTGACGATCGAGACCCGTAGCTGATGAAAGACGAGGGCCTTCTCGGGCAGGTCATGAGCCTTGACGATGCTTGCGAGGTAGCCGGCCACCTCGTCGATCTTCGCGCCGGTGGTGTGCCCGAACACCGTCATCGGCACCTGACCGGGGCCCATCGCCCACTCCGGGTCGAGGGCGATGCCGACGTCGGGTTGGGTCAGCCAGCGTTCGTACGACTTCACCTCGTCGAGGAAGTCGGCGCGACCGGGCTGGATGTCGATGAGCAGGATGCCGTGCACCTTGCGGGCCGCGGCCAAGTAGTCGTCGACGACCTGCGGTGACACCCGGCTGCGCCACTTCCCGTCACGCCCGGGCTGCGGCTGCACGATAGTGGCGATCAGCTCGAGCACCGGCATCACCCTGCGGCCGTCGGCGTAGGGCTTGCCGACCCGAACGAGCTCCTTCGCCCGGTCGTCGAGACTGCCGATGCCGAGCCGCCCCATCGCAGCCGACCCGGGCACCCCAGCGAAGCCGACGAGGCGGTAGTCGGGCAGCAAGGTGCGCCCCCCGCCCGGCAGCTGCGGCAGCTGCGGCAGGGAGGGGGCGCTAGGGGTGGCTGGTGCCGCCCCCGACGTGGCCGTCGCACTCGACCCCGAACCGCCGGTCGGTGACGACGTTGCAGAGGTGGTCGCCCCGGCCGCAGCGGAACCCCCGACGTTTCCCGGCTTGGCCACGCGGGGCGGTGCGGGCGGCGACGCGGTGGCGCAACCACCGACGGCCAAGGCGGCGCACACGGCAACTACGAGGCCGACGCGGCGAACGAACACAGATCCTCCCGAGATCGTGCCGCTGACCGTTGAAGGGGGTGCCGCGACAGAAACTGCAGGGTACGTGACGCCGGTGAACATCTCGGTGAACATCTCGGTGAAGATGTCGGTGAACTTCTGGGTGAGCATCCCGACACGGCTAAAGCCCGTCGCGACCGCTCACCCACGATCGATACGCTGACGGGGCCGCCACCGCACGGCATCCCATTGAGGCGCCACCATCTGGCTTGCCGCCCCACACCCAAGGAGTCACCACCCATGTCTGCACCGATCACCGTCACCGTCGCCGGAAGCGAGCGATCGGTCGGCGAGCAGACGACGGCCGGCGAGCTCTTCGAGGGCGACCCATCCGCCGGCCGGGTCGTGGTGGCCCGCGTCAACGGTGAGCTGCGAGACCTGTTTCACGTGCTGGCCGACGGTGACATCGTCGAGCCCGTCACGATCGACAGCGAAGAAGGCCTCTCGGTGCTGCGGCACTCGGCCGCCCACGTGCTGGCCCAGGCCGTGCAGCAGGTCAACGCCGACGCCAAGCTCGGCATCGGCCCGCCCATCCGCGACGGGTTCTACTACGACTTCGATGTCGAGACCCCGTTCCAGCCCGACGACCTCAAGGCCCTCGAGAAGGCGATGCAGCGCATCATCAACGAGGGACAGACCTTCGCGCGGCGTGTCGTGACCGAGGCAGAGGCATTGGCCGAGCTGGCCGCCGAGCCGTACAAGTGCGAGCTGGTGGGTCTCAAGGGCCCGGATGCCGGTGACGCGGCGGACGGCGCGAGCGTCGAGGTCGGTGGCGGCGAGCTGACCATCTACGACAACCTGCGCCGCGATGGCAGCCGGGCGTGGGGAGACCTGTGCCGGGGGCCGCACGTGCCGAGCACGAAGATGATCGGCAACGCGTTCAAGCTGACCCGGTCAGCGGCGGCCTACTGGCGCGGATCTGAGAAGAACCCGCAGCTGCAACGCATCTACGGCACGGCGTGGCAGAGCAAGGAAGACCTGAGAGCTCACCTCGAGCGCCTCGCCGAGGCCGAGCGGCGTGACCACCGTCGCCTCGGCGCCGAGCTCGACCTCTTCTCCTTTCCCGACGAGCTCGGCTCCGGCCTGCCGGTGTTCCACCCCAAGGGCGGAGTCATCAAGCGCGAGATGGAGGACTACTCGCGGCGCCGCCACATCGAGGAGGGGTTCGAGTACGTCGGCACCCCCCACATCACCAAGGACGGGCTCTTCCACACCTCGGGGCACTTGCCCTACTACGCCGACACGATGTTCCCGCCGATGGAGCTCGAGGGCGCGAAGTACCAGCTCAAGGCCATGAACTGCCCGATGCACAACCTCATCTACCGGTCGCGGGGCCGCAGCTACCGGGAGCTGCCGTTGCGCCTGTTCGAGCTCGGCTCGGTGTACCGCTACGAGAAGTCGGGCGTCGTGCACGGGCTGACCCGGGTTCGCGGCCTCGAGATGGACGACTCGCACTCGTACGTCACGCGCGAACAGGCACCGGCCGAGATCAAGCACCTGCTCGGCTTCGTGCTGTCGTTGCTGCGCGACTTCGGCCTCGACGACTTCTACCTCGAGCTGTCGACGCGAGACGACGGTGAGAAGAAGGACAAGTTCATCGGCAGCGACGAGCAGTGGGCCGAGGCGACGTCGATTCTCGAGGCGGTGGCCACCGAGTCGGGTCTGCAGCTGGTGCCAGACCCCGGCGGCGCGGCGTTCTACGGCCCGAAGATCTCGGTTCAGGCCCGCGACGCCATCGGGCGCACGTGGCAGATGTCGACGATCCAGTACGACTTCAACCAGCCCGAGCGGTTCGGTCTCGAGTACCAGGCGGCTGACGGCACCCGCCAGGAGCCGGTGATGATCCACTCGGCCAAGTTCGGCTCGGTCGAGCGTTTTCTGGGTGTGCTGGTCGAGCACTACGCGGGGGCGTTCCCGGTGTGGCTCTCGCCGGTGCAGGTGCTCGCGGTGCCGGTTGCCGACGAGTACGCCGACTACCTCCAGGGCGTGCTCGACCGGCTCAAGCGCCGAGGGGTGCGCGTCGAGCTCGACGACAGCGACGACCGTTTTCCGAAGAAGATCCGCAACGCCAGCAAGTCGAAGGTGCCGTACGTGCTCATCGCCGGGGAGGACGACCGGGCCGCGGATGCCGTGTCGTTCCGGTTCCGCGACGGATCGCAGCGCAACGGGGTGCCGATCGAGGAGGCGATCGCGGAGATCGTCGCAGCGATCGACGCGCACGTGCAGGTGTGAGTGCTGCGTCAGGAGGGCGCCAACCGAGTGTGCGCTCATCTGACCCAGCAGTCACACGACACGCCGACGACACGCCCACGTTTACGTGAACTTTGCGAAAAGGCTTGCCAACGAGTCGGATTCACCGTAGACATCTCTTACCAGATCGCTTCGGCGGCCTGGGGATCGAGACCAAGAAGGCACTCCTTCCGAGCGGGGCAACCTGCACGGGCTTACCGGTGATGCGGCGAGTGAGAGCCGGAGCGGACTCGTTCGACACGGGCCATCACACCGCGTCGACCGAAGGCCCCGGGAACTCATACTTCCCGGGGCCTTCACCTTTTGCCGGGCAGATGCTCCCGCGGGAGTCGGACCGTGGCGGGCTGAAGGCGGTGTCGGCCGGGGCTGGCCCGCGGGAATCGGACCGTGGCGGGCTGAGGGCGGTGTCGGCCGGGGCTGACCCGCGGGAGTCGGACCGTGGCTGGCTGGGGGCGGTGTCGGCCGGGGCTGGCCCGCGGGAGTCGGACCGTGGCGGGATCCGGCCCAGAGGGCAGGCCAAAGGCCCTGCGATCTCATACGTCGCAGGGCCAGATTCATTCAAACGCGGGCTGGGCCGGGAGCCGCGCAGGACACGCCGTCGGTCGCGGAGCCGGTCAGCGACGGGCCTCGACGTACCAGCGGTGCAGCGTGAGCTCGACAGGCTTCCCGGCCTCGACGCCGAGGTGCAGGGCGGTCAGCGCCGGAAGGTGGTCGGTCACGGCGAAGCCATCGGGCAGGTCCCACGGCACGAGGGCGAAGTAGCGCAGCAGCGTGGTCACAGAGTCGAAACGGTAGGCCCCGACGAAGTCATCGGCGGCGACCACGGTCAACCCGGCATCCTGCAGCGTGGTCGATGCTCGGTCGAGCGTCCACTCCGGCCGGGCGTGTCTGCCGAACCAGTCGGTGGTCTCGCGGGCGTCCAGCGACCCGACCTGCTGGGTGAGGAAGCGACCTTGGGGCCGCAGCACCCGGTGCACCTCGGTGGGGGAGTAGGCCTCGTGTCGGTTCAACACCACCGCGAAGCTCTCGTCGCAGAACGGCATCCGCTCGCCCGTGTCGGCGTCGTACACCTGCACGGGGATGCCGTAGGGCGCGAGGTTCGCGGTGGCCACGGGCACGTTCGGCGGCCACCCCTCGGTCGCGACGAGGGCCGGGCAGCGCAAGCCGCGAGACCGCAGCGCCTCGACAAGCCGGATCAGCTGCTCACCTCCACCGGTGCCCATGTCGAGCGCACTATCGTCGCCGGCCAGAGCATCGACACTGAGCCGGTCGAAGCTCCACGGCGGCTCGGGCTCGTCCATCGCTCCGGACAGCGATGAGAAGTCCCAACCGGTCGAGGTCGAGGCGAAGGCCTCGATCCAGGTGCCAACGAGGTCGTCGGGCCGGTTCACAACAGCCATCCTGTCGGATCGGGTGCTCCGACGCGCCCGAGCGCGGAGCAATACCTCGAACGGAACGGAAGGGCGTGACGAGGCTGTGGACACGCAGCCTAGGATCGGCGGCATGACCGAGAAGGCGAACGACCCTGCCGTCGACGTCACCCTCGAACCGCACGATGCCTTCGCGCACGTCGACGACGGGTTCGAGCGGCTGTGGACCCCTCACCGGATGGCCTACATCGAGGGCGAGCGACCGACCGACGAGGCCGGCCATGGCTGCCCGTTCTGCCGGGCCCCGGGCCGCACCGACGCGGACGGTCTCATCGTGCACCGCGGCGAGCACTGCTACGTGGTGCTGAACCTCTTCCCGTACAACCCTGGCCACGTGCTCGTCTGCCCCTACCGGCACGTCTCCCTCTACGTCGACCTCACCGACGACGAGACGACGGAGTTCACCGCCCTGACCAAGGCGGCAGTACGGGCCCTGCAGGCCGCCTCCGAGCCCCACGGGTTCAACCTCGGCATGAACCAGGGCGCGGTCGCCGGGGCCGGGGTGGCCGCTCACCTGCACCAGCACGTCGTGCCGCGCTGGGGCGGCGACTCGAACTTCCTGCCCATCGTCGGGCAGACCAAGGCGCTTCCGGTGCTGCTCGAGGACACCCGGCAGCGCATCGTCGCCCACTGGCCCCGCTGACGACGCCAACTGCGCCGCCGACCCCAGGCCGAGCGCCCGGTGCGCCTCGTTCGGTCACGATCGGTCAAGGTCGGTCTCGTCGGTCAGTAGGCTGTCCCCACCATGCTCAACAGACTTCTACGCGCGTCGATGACCAAGCTGCTGTCGCCGATCGCCCATCTGTTCCTGCGTCTGGGTATCAGCCCCGACGTGGTGACCGTCATCGGCACGGTCGGGGTCTGCGCCGGTGCCCTGGCGTTCTTCCCCCGCGGTCAGCTGTGGATCGGGGTGCTGGTCATCACGGCGTTCGTCTTCTCCGACACGGTCGACGGCATCATGGCCCGCGAGTCGGGCCGCTCGAGCAAGTGGGGCGCCTACCTCGACTCCACCCTCGACCGGGTGGGCGACTCTGCCATCTTCGGTGGGCTGGTGCTCTACTACGCCGGCCCCGGTGACAACCGCTGGATGGCCGGCCTGGCGCTCGCGTGCCTCATCCTCGGCAGTGTGGTCTCCTATGCGAAGGCGCGAGCCGAGGGCCTGGGCTACACCGCCAACGTCGGCATCGCCGAGCGGGCCGACCGCTTGGTCGCCGTGCTCGTGGCGACCTTCTTCGCCGACCTGCTGAACTCGACCCTGTTGCTCGGGGTGGTGCTGGCGCTGCTCGCCGTCGCCAGCTTCGTCACGGTTCTCCAACGGATGCTGACCGTGCGGCGTCAGGCCCTGGCGGCCGGCGAGGTATCGAGTTGACCGGCCTCGGTCGCCTCGGCCGCCTCAGCCGCAGCGCGACCGACACCGTCTCGGTGCTCGGCTTCAAGATCGGCTGGTCGAGCCTCAAGGCGTTGCCCGAGCCGGTGGCCTACGCCCTCTTCGACCGCATCGCCGACATCGCCGTGCTTCGCGGAGGCAAGGGCCTCACCCGGCTCCGTTCGAACTACGCGCGAGCTCGCCCCGAGCTGGATGCCGCTGAGCTCGACGAGCTCGTGCGGGCGGGGATGCGCTCGTACATGCGCTACTACTGCGAGGCGTTCCGGTTGCCGTCGACCGGTCGCGACCGCATCGATGCCGCCGTGCGCGTGACGGGCCTCGAGGGTCCCCTCGAGTTCGCGCGCCGGGGCGAGACCGTGGTCGTCTTCGTCGGACACCTCGGCAACTTCGACCTCGCGGCCGCCTGGGCGGCCAGCAACCTCGCGCCGGTGACGACCGTCGCCGAGCGGCTCAAGCCGGAAGAGGTCTTCCAGGAGTTCGTGGCCTTCCGCAACAGCATCGACATGGACATCATCCCTCTCACCGGTGGCGACGACCCGTTCGCCTCCCTGCTGGTGGCCGCTCGGGCCGGGGGCCGGGCCATCGCCCTGGCGAGCGACCGCGACCTGACCCGGCACGGCGTCGAGGTCGACCTGCTCGGCCACCCGGCGCGGATGGCCAAGGGGCCCGCGGTGCTCTCGCTCATGACCGGGGCTCCGCTCTACTGCGCGGCGATCCACTACGAGCCGGCCCCGAAGGGCACCGGCCTGGGCGGTCATCGCACCGTGATCGAGTTCTCGCCGCGGCTGGTGCCTAGGGTGGGCGGCAGCAGCGCCGTCAAGGCCCAGGATCTCATCCAACAGTGCGCCGACCACCTCGCCGTCACCATCCGGGCCCACACCTCGAGCTGGCACATGCTCCAGAAGATCTTCGTCGACGACCTCGACCCCGCTCGCGACCCTGCTCGCGACCCTGCCCCGGCGGCCGTGACCGAGGGGGAGTCGACGTGAGGATCGGTATCGTCTGCCCCTACTCCTTCGACGTTCCGGGTGGGGTGCAGTTTCACGTGCGTGACCTCGCCGAGTACCTCATCGGCCAGGGCCACCAGGTCTCGGTGCTCGCACCGGCCGACAGCGAGACGACGCTGCCCGGCTATGTCGTCTCCGCGGGCCGCGCCACGGCCGTGCGCTACAACGGGTCGGTCGCCCGCCTCAACTTCGGGCCCGTGGCCGCGGCCAAGGTGAACCGCTGGCTGGATGCCGGTGAGTTCGACGTGCTGCACCTGCATGAGCCCGTCACCCCGAGCGTCAGCGTGCTGGCCCTGATGGCCGCCGACGGCCCCATCGTGGCCACCTTCCACACCTCCATGGTGCGCTCTCGCTCGATGCAGGCCGCCTTCCCGATCTTTCGTTCGAGCCTGGAGAAGATCGCCGGGCGCATCGCGGTCAGCGAAGACGCTCGCCGCACCGTGACGACACACATCGGTGGCGACGCCGTCGTCATCCCCAATGGCGTGTTCGTCGAGCGGTTCGCGAACGCTCGACACGTCGCGCGGTGGACCGGCACGCCGACCCGCCCGACCATCGCCTTCCTCGGCCGGATGGGTGAGCCCCGCAAGGGCCTGCCCGTGCTGGCGGCCGCCCTGCCTGCCGTGCTGGCGCAGGTGCCCGGGCTACGGGTGCTCGTGGCCGGCCCCGGAGACCCTGACGAGATCACCGAGGGGATGCCGGCGCACGTCGTTGCCGCCTTGGAGTTCCTCGGCGCGGTGAGCGATGAGGAGAAGGCCGAGCTGTTGGCTTCGGTCGACGTCTACGTCGCGCCCAACACGGGCGGGGAGAGCTTCGGCATCATCCTCATCGAGGCCATGTCGGCCGGCGCCTGCGTGCTCGCGAGCGACATCGGAGCCTTCTCGCGGGTGCTCGACGGTGGGCGCAGTGGGGCGCTGTTCCGCAACGAGCAGCCTGGCGACCTCGCTGCGGTGCTGCTCGCGCTGTTACGCGACCCCGCCCGCCGCGAGTCGTTGTCGGCGGCGGGTCGTGCCCGGGCCGCGCGGTTCGACTGGTCGGTCGTGGCCGACCAGATCATGGCGGTGTACGAGACGGTGATCGAGGGGCGCCTGGCCGCTCGGAGCGAGCCCCGAACCCGGTGGAACCGGCTCCTTCACGGTGGGCCGAGCTGGTGATCCACTTCCTCACCTGGTTCTTCGCGGTTCTCTTCGTCATCGTCGTGGCCGCGTGGTACCTCAGCTACACCGCCGCCCGCCTGGATCGGCTGCACGTCCGGCTGAGCGGCACGCTGGCGGCCCTCGATGCTCGCCTCGTGCGCCGGGCCGAAGCCGCCCTCGAGCTGGCCAACAGCGGCCTGCTCGATGGTGCCACCTCGCTGATCCTCGGGGGGGCGGCCGTCGACTCGCTCGAGTCGCCGGACGAGTACGGCGAGGCCCGTGAGGTCGCCGAGAACGACCTCACGGAGGCCCTCGACGTCTCCCTCAGCCGCCACACCGTTGACGACCTCCGGGCTCGGGGCGCCGTGGGTGACGAGCATCTGGCGCGCATCGTGTCGGCGTGCAACCGGGTGCAGCTGGCGAGGCGCTTCCACAACGACGCCATCACCGACGTGCGGCGTGTCCGAACCAAATGGGCCGTCCGGCTCTTCCGGCTGGCGGGCCACACGCCGCTGCCGCATACGATCGAGTTCGACGACGAGATGCCCGAGCACCTCAGCCGGGAACCGGCTGCGGGCTGAGCAGCATCCCGCTCTATCCTTGGGGTGACATCCCCGAGAAAGCAGGACAGCGTGAGCACTTCCGTCAACCAGCCCGACGACACCGTCTCGACCAGCACCGGCACCTCCCGCGTGAAGCGCGGAATGGCCGAGATGCTCAAGGGAGGCGTCATCATGGACGTCGTCACCGCCGAGCAGGCCAAGATCGCTGAGGATGCCGGTGCCGTGGCCGTCATGGCCCTCGAGCGGGTTCCGGCCGACATTCGCGCCCAGGGCGGGGTCTCGCGCATGAGTGACCCCGACATGATCGACAGCATCATCGCCACCGTCTCGATCCCCGTGATGGCCAAGGCCCGCATCGGCCACTTCGTCGAGGCCCAGGTGCTGCAGAGCCTCGGGGTCGACTACATCGACGAGTCCGAGGTGCTCACCCCGGCCGACTACGCCAACCACATCGACAAGTGGCGCTTCACGGCGCCCTTCGTCTGCGGCGCCACCAACCTGGGCGAGGCCCTGCGTCGCATCAGTGAGGGCGCCGCCATGATCCGCTCGAAGGGGGAGGCCGGCACCGGCGACGTGTCCAACGCCACCACGCACATGCGTCAGATCCGCCAGCAGATCCGCCGCCTGCAGAACCTGCCCGAAGACGAGCTGTATGTCGCCGCCAAGGAGCTGCAGGCACCGTACGACCTCGTCAAGGAGGTCGCCCAGGCCGGCAAGCTGCCCGTGGTGCTCTTCACCGCCGGCGGCATCGCCACCCCGGCTGATGCGGCCATGATGATGCAGCTGGGCGCCGAAGGCGTCTTCGTCGGGTCTGGCATCTTCAAGTCGGGCAACCCCGCCCAACGTGCCGAGGCCATCGTCAAGGCCACCACCTTCTACGACGATGCCGACATGATCGCCAAGGTCTCCCGCGGCCTCGGGGAGGCGATGGTCGGCATCAACGTCGACGACATCCCGCAACCGCACCGGCTTGCCGAGCGCGGCTGGTAGACGAACCCACCAAATCTCCCAAGTGCGGCGAACGGGATGAATCGCTAGCCTCATCAGGTCGGCCCGCCACCGGGCGGCCGGGCCGCATCCGCGGCGTCCCTGGGAGAGGCTCGAAGATGAGATCCGTACGTTCAGCGTTGGCCGCACCTGCTCTCGTGACGCTCGTCGGGGCGATGGTCGCCATGGCCCCGACCTCGGCGTCGGCTCGACCCGCGCCTGGCGTCACCCCGGGCTCGCGGCCCGGGGCCCTGACCGAGGTGCGGGTCGGCACGCCGCTCTCGGTGCCCTCGATCGTTCCCGCCGCCGATGCGTCGGGGCAGGCGTCGCGCAACAGGGTCAACGCCGCAACCTTCACGGTCACCTACCGGGGTTTCACGCCGGCTGCCAAGGCGGCCTTCCAGCGAGCGGTCAACATCTGGTCGCAACAGCTGAGCTCGCCCGTGCCCATCACCGTCAGCGCCAGCTTCGAGCCGCTGGGGCCAGGTGTGCTCGGAGCAGCGGGCCCGACCAACCTCTGGCGCGACTTCGCCGGAGCCCCCCTGAAGGGAACCTGGTACGCCGACGCGATCGCCAACAAGCGCTCCGGGTCTCAGCTGAGCCCTACCGCCGACATCACGGCCCGCTTCAGCAGCAGCTTCAGCAACTGGCACTACGGAACCGGTGCCGTGCCGGCCGGAAAGTACGACTTCACGAGTGTGGTGCTGCACGAGCTGGGTCACGGGGTCGGGTTTCTCGGGGTCGGCAACGTCAGCGGCTCGGCCGGCAGTGTGCGGCTCGGCGGGTACCCGTTCTCGTACGACCGCTACACCGAGACGGGGGCCGGCACGAGCCTGTTGAGCCTCGCCGACAACTCGACGGCCCTGGGTAGCGCCTTGCGCAGCAACAGTGTCTACTTCGACACCGCCAAGGTGCGGGCGGCCAACGCCAACCGTCCCGCCCGGCTCTACGCCCCCAGCACCTTTCAGGGTGGCAGCAGCTACTCGCACCTCGACGAGGCCACCTACCGGGCCGGCAACGCCAACTCGCTCATGACGCCGGCGATCGGGTCGGGCGAGACGATCCGCAACCCCGGGCCCATCGCGAAGGCGATGTTGACCAGCATCGGCTGGTAGCCGCCCCGACGACCCGACGACCCGACGACCCGCCGTGGGTCAGGTCGTCTGTGAGCTGACCTTGAGAACGTCGGTGAGCTTCGAGTGCGCGTCGGTGGAGATGCCGTCGAACTCCTCGGGGTAGGCATTGATGAAGTTGAGCGAAAGCACGACGTCTCCGACGGGAGCCCAGAGAAAGGTCACCTCGAGCCCGTCGAGCGCGCCGCCGGTGGCCGCCAGGCGTACGGCGTAGGGCTTGCCTCCCACCTTGGGCGCGCTCACTTGGCTGATGGCCATCTTCGACGAACCCTGGCCGGGTAGCCGCAGCGTCACGGAGTCGCAGCCCGCAGCCAGGGTGCTGATCTTTCGCACGGTCGCGGACGCGGCACCGGCGGATCCCAGCGCGTCGATGCGCTGGCTCACGAACGGGCCGTCGGCACCGCCGCTGAAGTTGGTCTCGGCCGTGGCCTGGCTCCCGGCGAGGTCGTTCGTGTTGAGAAGCGCGTTCAGGCCCGCACAGCGGGGGTTGCTCGATGACGAAGCGGGCTGGTCGCCGCCGCTGCCGGAGGACGCTTCGACCGACCATCCCGAGGGCAGGTCGTCGACGCCGATGAGCGCCTTCTTCAGGTCCTTGGCGGTGCGGCGGGGAGCCGCGGCCGGCGCTGCGCTGGACGTCGAGGAAGGGGTGGGAGTGGAGGAGGAAGACGTGGCCGGCGCGCTCGAAGATGTGCCCAGCGACGTCTGACCGGCGGCGGTGACTGAGGGGCCCGGCCCGGCCTCCGGAGAGCCGCTGCAGGCGGTGGACAGCAGCGCGGCCAAGGCCAGCACGCTGAGGCGGGTCAGGCCGCGGGAGGTGTTCACCAGCGGAACATATGACACGAATGCCGGATTCTCGCATTCTGGGCCTCACCGATGCGTGACCGTGATGCAACGCGGATCTGAGAGGCTGGTGACGATCGGTTCTCGAGAGCTGATGACCGCCACGTCCACTACCGCGAGCCACACCGCCGACCGGGCTCGCAGACCAGGAGAAGTTCCCCGAATGAGCAACGACACCAAAATCGACCAGGCCCTCCTCGAGCGGACGGTCGAGCTCGCGAACACCAACGTCGATGCCGGCGGCAAGCCCTTCGCCTGCCTCATCGTCAAAGACGGCGCAGTCGTTGTGGAGGCGGCCAACCAGGTGTCGCAGACCGGTGACGTAACGGCTCACGCCGAGATCACCGCTCTTCGGGCGGCCGCCCTGCAGGGCATCACCGACCTCACGGGTTACGAGATGTACGTGACCGCCTACCCGTGCCCGATGTGCCTCGGAGCGCTCTACTACGCGACTCCCGACCGCGTCGTGTTCGCCGCCACCCGCGAGCAGGAGGGCGAGCACTACGACGACGGCAACCGCTACATGAGCCTGTCCACCTTCTACGCGGAGTACAGCAAGCCGACCGACGAGCAGAACCTGCCCCTGGTGCAGGGCGAGACCGACGACCCCACCGAGCCGTTCCGTCGCTGGAGCGCGCTCAACGACTGACCCGCCCCCAGGGCGGGCCGTCCGGCATCCCACGCGCCATGATGGGCTGATGGACCTGTTGCAGACTCCGCCCGAGCGTTTCGACTCGCTCACCGACTACCCGTATGACGTGCGGCGCGCCACGGTCACCGCCCCCGACGGCGCGGCGGTCGAGATGGCGTGGGTGGAGCACGGGCCCGACGACGGCCCGGTCGTGGTGCTGCTGCACGGTGAGCCCACGTGGGGCTACCTCTACCGCACCATGATCCCGGTGCTGGCCGACGGCGGCTGCCGCGTCGTCGTGCCCGACCTCATCGGCTTCGGCCGGTCTGACAAGCCGACAAGGATCGCCGACCACAGCTTCGCTCGCCACGTCGGCTGGGTGCGGTCGCTGCTGGTCGATCAGCTCGGGCTGTCGGGTGCGACCCTGTTCGGGCAGGACTGGGGCGGCCTCATCGCGTTGCGCCTCACAGCCGAGGAGCCGGGTCTCGTCGGCCGTCTCGTCGCCTCGAACACCGGGTTGCCGACGGGCGACCACGACATGCCGCCGGTGTGGTGGCAGTTTCGTCGCGCCGTCGAGAAGGCGGAGCGCCTCGATGTGGGAAGGCTCGTGGCGAGCGGGTGCGTGCACCCGCTGTCGGCGCACGAGCGCGCCGCCTACGACGCGCCGTTCCCGGCCGAGACCTTCAAGGCGGGCCCGCGGGCGATGCCGCTCATCGTGCCGACCACGCCCGACGACCCGGCCACCGAGGCCAACCGCGCCGCGTGGCGGGTGCTGGGAGGTCTCGACCTGCCGGTGCTGCTCGCCTTCTCCGACTCCGACCCGATCACCGCTGCGATGCGGCCGGTGCTCGAGCAGCGGCTGCCCGGTGCGGCGGGTCGAGGTCACCCGACGATCGTGGGTGCCGGTCACTTCCTGCAGGAGGATGCCGGCCCGGTGCTGGCCGAGCACGTGCTCACATTCGTGCACGCCCCTTGACCCGCCGCCAGGACCGGACCCGGTGCGTCTCGCGCCCGGCCCGGCCCGCCGCAACACACCGAGTAGTCCTCAACTCACCGAGTAACTACCCGGTGAGTTGAGGACTACTCGGTGTGTTGCGCAGAATGGTGTGACGGTGGGCGCCGAGGATGCGGCTGGCGGCGGTCCGGCGGTGGCCGCGCGGATGCCTCGGTCAGGTGACGGCTCCGCGCTCGGCGAACTCGGGGCGTTCGAACTCTCGCGAGTCGAGCACGGCACGCACGTGCTCGGCGGCGTTCACGGCATCCGCATGGGTGACGTACAGCGGTCCGAAGCCGAGACGGATGATGTCGGGCTCGCGGAAGTCGCCGATCACGCCGCGGGCGATGAGGGCCGACACCACCGCGAAGGCTTCGGGATGCCGCAGCGAGACCTGCGAGCCGCGGCGGTCGTCTTCGCGAGGGGTGGCGAGGGGCAGGTCGACCCCGAGGGTGTCGAGGGCCGCGATGAAGGTGCCGGTCACCGACAGCGACTGGGCGCGCACGTCGGCGGGGGAGAGGCCCTCGAAGGCGGTGAGGGCGGCCTCCAGGGCCAGGAGCGAGATGAGCGGCGGGGTGCCCACCCGGCCCCGCGTGATGCCGGGGGCCGGGTCGTAGCTCGGCCCCATCTCGAACGGTCGGGCGTGGCCGTGCCACCCGGTGAGGGGCTGGTCGAAGTCGGCCAGGTGGCGCTCGGCGACGTAGAGGAAGGCGGGGGCGCCCGGACCACCGTTGAGGTACTTGTACCCGCAACCGACCGCGAGGTCGGCCTGCCCCGCGTCGAGGTCGACCTCCATCGCCCCGGCCGAGTGGCACAGGTCCCAGCAGATCAGACCACCGACAGCATGGACCGCCTCGGTGAGGGCCACGAGGTCCCACTTCTCACCCGTGCGGTAGTCGATCTGCGAGTACGAGGCGACGGCGAGCTCGTCGCCGGCCTCGGCGATCGCCGCGAGGGCCTCGTCGGGGTGCACCCGACGCACCTCGACGCCGGCGAGGCGGGCAGCGGCATCCGTGATGTAGAGGTCGGTCGGGAACGAGTCGGGGTCGGTGAGCACGATGCGGCGTCCGGGGCGCAGCCGGGTCGCGCCGACGATGGCCTTGAACAGGTTGATGGAGGTCGAGTCGGTGACCACGACCTGCCCCGGTGCCGCTCCGACCAACCGGCCGACCTGGTCGCCGACTCGGGTCTGGGCACCCCACCAGTCCTCGTCGTTCCAGGAGCGGATCAACTGCTCTCCCCACTGGCGCGTGACCACGTCGGCCACGGCCGCAGGTACGGCCTTCGGCAGCGCGCCCAACGAGTTGCCGTCGAGGTAGATGACGCCCTCCGGCAGCCTGAACCGCTCGCGCACGTGAGCCAGGGACGAGGCGGAGTCGAGCTCGGCGGCATCCGCCAGCAGGTGGTCGAGAGCGGCAGCAGTCATTCCGGAAAGGTACCCCCTTCGTCTGCGCGGGGGTGATCGGCCTGCGGACCGAGGCCACCTATGCTCGAACGGTGACCAGTGGAGCTGCCCCGCGGATCGGCGTGCTCGCCGTGCAGGGTGACGTGCGCGAGCACCTGGCTGCTCTCACCGAGCTCGGCGCCACCGCAGTCACCGTGCGACGGCCCGAAGAGGTCGAGCGAATCGACGGGCTCGTCATCCCCGGCGGGGAGTCGACCGTGATCGACAAGCTGCTCCGCGCGTTCGGGCTGCAGACCCTCCTGCGCGAGCGCATTTCCGCGGGGATGCCGGTCTACGGCTCGTGTGCGGGAATGATCCTGCTCGCCGACCGCATCGCGGACGCGCGCCCCGACCAGCAGACCCTGGGCGGCCTTGACATCACGGTGCGGCGCAACGCGTTCGGTCGGCAGGTCGACTCCTTCGAGCAGCAGCTCGACTTCGCCGGGTTCGACTCACCCGTGCACGCCGTGTTCATCCGAGCGCCGTGGGTCGAGCAGACCGGCCCCACCGTCGAGGTGCTGGCCCGCGTTGGGGAGGGGCCCGCCGCCGGTAGGATCGTCGCGGTTCGGCAGGGCAACCTGATGGCGACCTCGTTCCACCCCGAGGTGGGCAGCGACCGCCGCATCCATGCCGAGTTCGTCACGATCACCTCGAACGCGAAGGAATCCGTATGAGCGGCCACTCCAAATGGGCGACCACGAAGCACAAGAAGGCCATCGTCGACGCCAGGCGCGGCAAGCTCTTCGCCAAGCTCATCAAGAACATCGAGGTCGCGGCCCGTCAGGGTGGCGGTGACCTGGTCGGCAACCCGACCCTCTACGACGCCGTGCAGAAGGCGAAGAAGACCTCGGTACCCAACGACAACATCGACCGGGCCGTCAAGCGTGGCTCGGGGGTCGAGGCCGGCGGCTCCGACTGGCAGAACATCACCTACGAGGGCTACGCCCCCGGTGGGGTCGCGGTGCTCATCGAGTGCCTCACCGACAACCGCAACCGCGCCGCCGCCGAGGTGCGCATCGCCCTGACCCGCAACGGTGGCCAGCTCGCCGACCCCGGCTCGGTGTCGTACGTGTTCACCCGCAAGGGCATCGTGATCGTGCCGAAGGAACAGAGCCACGGCGAGGCCAGCGAGGACTCCATTCTGGAGGTCGTGCTCGACGCCGGAGCCGAAGAGGTCAACGATAACGGTGACTCGTGGGAGATCGTCTCGGAGGCCACCGACTTCGTCGCTGTTCGCCAGGCCATCCAGGATGCCGGTATCGACTACGACTCGGCCGAGGCGTCGTTCGTGCCGAACCTGAAGGTGCCGCTCGACCTCGACGGCGCGCGCAAGATGATCCGGGTCATCGACGCCCTCGAAGACAGCGACGACGTGCAGAACGTCTACGTCAACGGCGATGTGCCCGACGAGGTGCTGGCCCAGCTCGGCGACGACGACGAGTGACCTCCTGAGCCGGTCGGGCTGCATCGGCGCGCCTCCGACGGCGAGGCAGCGGGTTCGTTACCGTTGAGCCGAACACCTGTTCGGGTCGGTGGTGCCCGCGCAGTGAGAGTCGTCCGACGTCGACAGGAGGTAGGCCGTGCGCGTGCTCGCGGTCGACCCGGGGCTGACCCGATGCGGGGTGGGCGTCGTCGACGGCCTCCCCGGTCGCCGGCTCACGCTCGTCGAGGTGGGCGTCATCCGCACCCCATCCAGCGACTCGACACCGCGGCGTCTGGTGGCGGTCGAAGACGAGCTGCAGCGGTGGTTCGAGCGGCATCACCCTGAGTCGGTCGCCATCGAGCGCGTCTTCGCCGACACCAACGTCTCGACGGTCATGGGCACCGCCCAAGTCATGGGGATCGTCATGCTCCTCGCCGAACGGCGGGGCCTGCCCGTGACGCTGCACACTCCTACCGAGGTCAAGGCGGCCGTCAGCGGCAACGGGCGCGCCGACAAGGCCCAGGTCACCACCATGGTCACCCGCCTGCTTCAGCTCGACCACGCCCCCAAGCCGGCGGATGCCGCTGACGCCCTCGCGCTCGCGATCTGCCACGTCTGGCGTGGTGGCACCCAGAACCGTCTCGCTGAAGCGGCCGCGGCCCAGGCCGACCGGCCCAGCCGCATCCCCAAGCGCGTCCCACGCACTCCGACGAAGGCCACTCTCCGATGATCGCATCACTGTCCGGAACCGTGCTCAAGGTGGGGCTCGACTCCATCGTGATGGGGGTGGGCGGAGTAGGCATGCTGGTGCACACGACGCCGGCCACCGCCACCTCGGTGCACCTCGGTCAACCGGCTGAGCTCGCCACCACGCTCGTCGTGCGCGAAGACTCACTCACCCTCTACGGCTTCGCCACCGAGGCCGAGAAGCACGTCTTCGAGACGGTGCAGACCGTCTCGGGCGTTGGCCCGCGGCTCGCCCTCGCACTGCTGGCTGTGCTCTCGCCGGATGCCGTGCGCCTCGCCCTCGGCAGCGGCGACCTCGCCACGTTGACGAAGGTGCCCGGCATCGGCAAGAAGGGCGCTGAACGCCTGGTGCTCGAGCTGCGCGACAAGCTGGGCGCCCTGCCCGGCGCCACCGACGCCGCGGTGCCGCAACCGAAGCCGCAGCATGAGCAGTGGCGTGAGCAGGTGCTCGAGGCCCTGGTCGGTCTCGGCTGGACGGCGCGTCAAGCTGACGTCGCGCTCGACAAGGTGGCCCCGAGAGCGGCCGAGGGCGCTGGGGTCTCTGCGCTGCTGCGCGCGGCGCTGCAGGAGCTCGGCCGGTGACGGGCGCCCGCGAGGCGGGGCGGTTCGGTGGGCCGGAGGGCCCCGACACCTGGCACGACGGATCGTTCGACGCCACAGCTCGCATCGTCGATGCGAGCACCGACCGAGCCGACGACGACGAACGGTACGTCGAGGCGGCACTTCGGCCGAAGCGGCTCGACGACTTTCCCGGTCAGACCCGGGTGCGCGAGCAGCTGGGCCTGGTGCTCGAGGCGGCCAAGCGCCGCGGCACTCCGCCTGACCACGTGCTGCTCTCCGGCCCGCCCGGTCTCGGCAAGACGAGCCTGGCCATGATCGTCGCCAGCGAGCTCGAGCAGCCGATCCGCATCACGTCCGGGCCGGCGATCCAGCACGCGGGAGACCTCGCTTCGGTGCTGTCGTCTCTGGCCGAGGGTGAGGTGCTCTTCCTCGACGAGATCCACCGCATGTCGCGTGGGGCTGAGGAGATGCTCTATCTCGCGATGGAGGACTTCCGCGTCGACGTCATCATCGGCAAGGGCCCCGGCGCCACCGCCATCCCGCTCGAGCTGCCGCCGTTCACGGTCGTCGGGGCCACGACCCGGGCGGGTCTGCTGCCCCCGCCGTTGCGTGACCGCTTCGGCTTCACCGGTCACCTCGACTTCTACGCTCCGTCCGACCTCGTCACGATTCTGCACAGGTCGGCTCGGCTGCTCGGGCTCGAGGCCGACGACGACGGCATCGCCGAGATCTCGGTGCGCTCGCGTGGCACGCCGCGCATCGCCAACCGCCTGCTGCGACGGGTGCGCGACTGGGCCCAGGTGCACGGTGAGCAGCGCGTCACCCACGCCGCCGCCCGGGAGGCCCTCGCCCTGTTCGACGTCGACGAGCGCGGCCTCGACCGCCTCGACCGTGCCGTGCTCGACGCCCTCTGTCGTCGCTTCAACGGGGGCCCGGTCGGGCTGTCGACGCTGGCGGTGGCGGTGGGCGAGGAGCCCGACACCGTCGAGACGGTATCGGAGCCCTTCCTCGTGCGGGAGGGCTTCATGGTGCGTACGCCCCGGGGGAGGGCGGCCTCTGCTCTGGCCTGGCGCCACCTCGGGCTCACCCCACCGATCGACGCGCAAGGAGTCTGGTCATCGACCCTGCCGCTCGACGACGTGGGCGGAGGCCGGTTCGAGTCATGAGACCCGCCGTGTCGGTGCCGGTCTGACAAACGACGCAGGCACCCGTAGACTCCGTGCGGCACCCCCCGCCGCTGCCGCGGCACCTTCCCGTGCCCTCGGTCGTTGATGCGAGCAGCCAAGCGATCTCTGGTCATGACCAGTCCCGGGCACCTCGCCAGCATGACTCCGGCGGCGTGTCTACGCCCCGCACGATCCTCAGAACGAACCACGAAGGAATGCCTGATGGAAGCCGTCATCCTGATCCTGCCGCTGCTGTTGCTCGGCTGGCTCTTCCTGACCTCGAGCCGTCGTCAGAAGCAGATGCGGGCGTTCGCGTCGGCGCTCAACGTCGGCGACCAGATCATCACCTCGTCGGGGCTGTACGGCACCATCCGGCACATGGACGACAGCAGTGCGTGGCTCGAGGTCGCCGATGGCGTGACCCTTCGTGTCGACCGGCGGGCCGTGGCCATGAAGCAGACCGAGACGCCCAGCGCCGTGACCGAAACCCAGACGAGCGACCACGTCGCCGACGACTCCAACGGCGAAGGACCCTTCGGGAACCGCGCCGCCGGTCAGTGAGGCCCGCCCGTGGCTGGTAGCTCCACCAAACGCATCGCGACCCGCAGCCTGGCGCTGCTCGTGGCGTTCATCATCGGCCTCGGGGCTCTCACCGGAGGTCTCGCACTGTGGGGCGGCGCACAGCTGACCCCACGTCTCGGCCTCGACCTCGAGGGCGGAACCGAGATCGTGCTCGAACCCGTGCTCGTGGGCAACCAGCAGGTCAGCCCGGGCCAGATCGACCAGGCCGTCGACATCATCCGCCAGCGCATCGACGCGAACGGGGTGGCCGAGGCCGAGATCTCCACCCTCGGCGGGCAGAACATCGTGGTCGCCATCCCGGGCACACCCACCCCGGAGCAGCTTCAGGCGATCCGTAAGCCGTCCCAGCTCAGCTTCCGCGCGGTCTTCGTCGAAGCAGCCGGCAACATCCCTGCCACTGTGACCCCGCCGGCCACCTCACCGACAGCGCCCTCGAGCAGCACTCCGACGGGAACTGCGACGGGAACTGCAACGACTCCATCGGCATCGGGCACGGCAACGGGTTCCAGTGGCACGCCGGCACCGAGCTCGACGGCCGCAAACGGGGTCGTTCCCGATGCCTTCAAGGCCGCGACCACCCCGGCCACCCCCACCCCCACAGCCACGGGCACGTCGACACCAGCCAACTCGGCTCCCGCCGCGACGACCCCAGCGCCCCAGCCCACGGCCCCGACTGCGGCGGAAGAAGCCGCAGCAATCGAGCAGCAGGTCACCACCTCGCTCACCGGCATGGGCTTCGCCGCGGCGAAGGCGCCCGCTGCCGCCAAGCAGGTCGCTCAGGACTACGCGAAGCTCGACTGCAGCAAGCCCGGCGCGGTCGACCAGATCGTCGACGACCCTGCCCTGCCCATCGCCACCTGTGGCGACGACCGGGTCACGAAGTATGTTCTCGGCCCCGTCGAGATCAAGGGCAGCGAGATCTCCGACGCCTCCAGCGGCTTCCAAGCCGGCCCGAACGGCCAGCCGACCTCGATCGTCGAAGTCTCGCTCACGTTCAACGCCACCGGCGCGAAGAAGTTCGCCGAGGTCACCAAGCGGCTCTTCGACATGCAGGGTCAGACGCCCCTCGACCAGTTCGCCATCGTGCTCGACAAGGTCGTGATCTCGGCGCCTCGGTCTCAGGCCGCGATCCCCGACGGTCGAGCATCGATAACGGGCTCGTTCACCACCGACTCGGCGAAGGCTCTTGCTCAGCAGCTGAAGTTCGGCGCCCTGCCGATCTCGTTCGCGCTGCAGACGCAGGACGACATCACCCCCCAGTTGGGTGCCGAGCAGCTGGGGCTGGGCCTGTTGGCGGGCGCCATCGGGCTCTTGCTCGTCGTGGTCTACTCCCTCTTCCAGTACCGGGCTCTCGGTCTGGTCACGGTGCTGTCGCTCGTCGTGGCGGCCACCTTGACCTACCTGTCGGTGACCGTGCTGGGCACTCTCGTCGGGTTCCGGCTCACGATGGCCGGCGTCACCGGCCTGATCGTGGCCATCGGTGTCACCGCCGACAGCTTCATCGTCTACTTCGAACGCATCCGCGACGAGGTGCGAGACGGCCGGCCACTGGTCGCCGCGGTTGAGGCCGGGTGGAAGCGCGCTCGGCGCACCATCATCGCGGCCGACGCCGTCAACTTCATCGCGGCCGCCGTGCTGTACTTCCTCGCCTCGAGCAACGTTCGCGGCTTCGCCTTCACCCTCGGACTGACCACGCTCATCGACCTGGTCGTCGTGGTGCTCTTCACCCACCCCATGGTGCAGCTGTTGGCCCGCACGGAGTTCTTCGGCAACGGTCACAAGTGGTCGGGGCTCGACCCTGAGCGTCTCGGCGCCAAGGAGAGCCCCCGCTACCGCGGTCGGGGACAGTTCGGCATCGGCAAGGGCTCAGGCGCACCCGTCACGGGCACCACCGGATTCACGGCGGGGAAGGCCAAGGCATGATCAACTTCGCGCAGGTCGGCAACGACCTCTACACCGGCAAGCGGTCGGTCGCCTTCATCAAGCGCCAGAAGACCTGGTACGCGATGTCGGCGGTGCTCATCGCCCTCGCCCTCGTCGGCATCTTCGCCCGCGGTCTGAACTTCGGCATCGAGTTCAGCGGCGGCTCCGAGTTCCGGGTGTCGGGCGTGAACAACACCCAGAACTACGAGCAGCGGGCCCAGCAGGCCGCCACGAAGGCCGGCATCAGCGGGAACGTCGAGTCGACGGTCATCGGCCAGAGCACGGTACGCGTGCAGACCGAGTCGGCCAGCGAACGCACCGAGGCCGCCAAGGAGTCACTGAGCAGTGCCTTCGGGGTCGCCCCCACGGCCGTCAGCGCCTCCCTCATCGGCCCGAGCTGGGGGGAGTCGGTCAGTAAACAGGCCATCCAGGGCCTCATCGTGTTCCTCATCCTCGTGACCATCGTCATGGCGCTCTACTTCCGAACGTGGAAGATGGCGGTAGCCGGCCTCGTCGCGCTGCTGCACGACCTCGTCGTCACGGTCGGCATCTACGCCCTGTTCGGGTTCGAGATCACCCCGTCGTCGATGATCGGCTTCCTCACCATCCTCGGCTACTCGCTCTACGACACCGTTGTCGTGTTCGACAAGGTGCGTGAGAACACAGCTGACGCGTTCCGCACCAAGCGGATGAGCTACTCCGCGGCCGCCAACCTCGCGGTCAACCAGACCCTGGTGCGCTCGATCAACACCACGGTCGTGGCGCTGCTGCCGATCGCCGCCGTGCTGGTAGTCGGCTTCACCCTGCTCGGACCGGGGACCCTTCTCGACCTCTCGCTGGCCCTGTTCATCGGTATCGCGGTGGGCGCCTACTCCTCCATCTTCATCGCGACGCCCCTGCTGGTCGACCTGCGCCGTGGCGAGAAGGCGGTGGTCGAGCTGGAGAAGTACGTGGCCAAGCACGGCGACCGCCAGAATGCTCGAGCGAGCGAGCTCGAAGGCGCGCCTGTGCCGATGCGGGTCGGCGCCGACGTGACGGGTGCGGCAGCGGTTCCTGCAGATCACACCGGGGCTGCCGGTCTCGAGGTTCGCCCGGTGCACAAGTACGCGCAGCCCGGTCCACGCAACCAGCCCAAGCGGCCACCGAAGTCGAAGCGCTGAAGGGTATGAGCGACCCGACCGAGTCGATGAACACCGAGGCCGGTGCCGACCTCACGGCGGGAGGCCGAGAGGACGCTGTCGAGTCTGTGGCCGCGATGGTCTCGAGCCGGTTGCGCGACATCCCCGACTTCCCGAAGCCGGGTGTGCTGTTCAAGGACTTCACCCCCCTGCTCGCCGACGGCCCCGCGTTCGCCAGGCTGGTGCGCGACACCGCAACCCGCTACGACGGGCTGGTCGATGTCGTCGTCGGCATCGAGGCGCGCGGCTTCGTGCTCGCCGCAGCCGTCGCCTACGAGCTCGGTCTCGGGATGGTGCTCGTGCGCAAGGCCGGCAAGCTGCCCGGCGAGGTGCTCAAGGAGAGCTACGCCCTCGAGTACGGCACGGCCGAGATCGAGGTGCACACCGAGGCGTTCGCCCCCGGTCAACGCGTGCTCGTGCTCGACGACGTGCTCGCCACCGGCGGAACGGCACACGCCTGTTGTCTGCTCATCGAGCGGGCGGGAGCCCAGGTGGCCGCCGTCGAGGTCGTACTGGAACTCGGGTTTCTCGGGGGGCGAGACCGCCTCCGTGGCCGGGTCGTGAACGCGGTGCTGACCCTCTGAGCCTTGCCGGACTGCCGGTGACAAGCAGTCACCCGACTGAAGTCACGGCCTCGTGCTTCGTCCTAGCCTTCGGGAGAACAACCACCCCCTGAAGGAGCCCCTCGTGCCCACCCAGCCCATCCTGTCGTCACGTCCGGCCCGCGTCGGCGCCATCGTCGTCACGGTCGCAGCGCTTCTCTCGGGGGCGAGCACCCTGCCAGCGTCAGCGGCATCCCCCTCGTCGGTGACCCACGCGACCACCAAGCCCACGGTCGTGCTAGTGCACGGTGCCTGGGCTGACAGCTCCAGCTGGAACGCCGTGATACGGCGACTGATCCATGACGGCTACCCCGTCACTACCTTCGCCACGCCGTTGCAAAGTCTGTCGGGCGACTCCAGCTCACTGCGCGACCTGCTGGCCTCGATCTCTGGCCCCGTCGTTCTCGTCGGCCACTCCTACGGCGGCGCCGTCATCACCGATGCGGCCGCCGGCTCCAGCCAGGTCAAGGCCCTGGTATACCTCGACGCGTTCGCCCCAGACGAGGGTGAGCCCGCCATCGCCCTGGCCGGCCCCGACTCGGCCCTCAACCTGCCCGGGGTGCTGAGCCCGGTGCCGCTCGGCGCCCCCACGCCGACCACCGAGCTGTTCGTCGACCAGAAGGCGTTCGTGAAGTACTTCGCGAACGACCTACCTCGCTGGCGCGGGCAGGTGCTGGCCGCGACCCAGCGTCCGGTCACGTTCGCAGCCTTGACGGAGCCGTCCACGGCCCCCGCCTGGAAGACGATCCCCTCGTGGTACGAGATCGGCACGATCGACAAGGTTCTACCGCCTGCTGTGCAACGGTCGATGGCCAACCGGGCCGGCGCCCACATCAGCACGGTGCGCAGCGGCCACCTGCCCATGGTCTCGGCCCCCAAGGCGGTCACCTCACTGATCGAGCAGGCCGCGAGGTCATAACCTCGACCTGAACGACCGAACGGGCCGGTGACGCGGTCGCGCCTCGTGGTCGCCATCGTGGTGCGGTGGTGCGGTGGTGCGGTGGTGCGGCGTCAGGCACGGCGGCACCGGCCCGACCTCCGGCCGTGGACTCAGGCGAAGGCCCTAGACTCACGTCATGAGTGAGGACGTGCGGAACGAGCTGTCGACCCCCTCGCGGGTTCGAGCGCGCTTCGCACGTTTCGGCGCCACCAGGCCGGCGGGGAACCCGGTTCTCGAACCGCTGATGACTGCGGTCCGCCAGGCCCACCCCAAGGCCGACCTGTCGGTGATCGAGCGTGCCTACGAGGTGGCCGAGGCGGCCCACGAGGGCCAGATGCGCAAGAGCGGCGATGCCTACATCACCCATCCGCTCGCGGTCACCACCATTCTCGCCGAGCTCGGCATGACCCCCCCGACACTGGCCGCGGCTCTGTTGCACGACACGGTCGAAGACACGGCCTACGCCCTCGATGAGCTGCGGCGCGACTTCGGTGAAGAGATCGCGATGCTCGTCGACGGGGTGACCAAGCTCGACAAGGTCACCTACGGTGAGGCGGCGCAGGCCGAGACCGTACGCAAGATGGTCATCGCCATGGCCCGCGACATTCGCGTGCTCGTCATCAAGCTGGCCGACCGGCTGCACAACGCCCGCACCTGGCGCTACGTGAGCCCCGAGTCGGCCAAACGCAAGGCCAACGAGACCCTCGAGATCTACGCGCCGCTGGCGCACCGGCTCGGCATGAACACCATCAAGTGGGAGCTCGAGGACCTCAGCTTCATGACCCTCTACCCCAAGGTGTACGACGAGATCGTGCGCCTCGTGGCCGAGCGTGCTCCCGCGCGGGAGCAGTACCTCGCTGGGGTGCGTACCCAGGTGACCGACGACCTGAGCGCCGCGAAGATCAAGGCCACCGTCACCGGTCGCCCCAAGCACTACTACTCCGTGTACCAGAAGATGATCGTGCGTGGCCGCGACTTCGAGGAGATCTACGACCTCGTCGCCGTGCGGGTGCTCGTCGACACCGTGCGCGACTGCTACGCCGCGCTCGGGTCGCTGCACTCGCGCTGGAACCCGGTGCCCGGCCGGTTCAAGGACTACATCGCGATGCCGAAGTTCAACATGTACCAGTCGCTGCACACCACGGTCATCGGCCCGGAGGGCAAGCCGGTCGAGATCCAGATCCGCACCCACACCATGCACCGCCGCGCCGAGTACGGCGTGGCGGCGCACTGGAAGTACAAGGACCAGAACGGCGGCAGCGTCGCCCGCCCCGGTGAGATCACCCCGCAGAACGACATGGCCTGGCTGCGTCAGCTGCTCGACTGGCAGCGCGAGACCGAGGACCCCGGCGAGTTTCTCGACTCGCTGCGCTTCGAGATGGGCAGCAGCGAGGTCTACGTGTTCACCCCGAAGGGCGGGGTGGTGGCCCTGCCCGCCGGCGGAACCCCCGTCGACTTCGCCTATGCCGTGCACACCGAGGTCGGGCACCACTGCATCGGCGCCAGGGTCAACGGTCGTCTGGTTCCGCTCGAGTCGACGCTCGAGAACGGCGATCTCGTCGAGGTGCTCACCTCGAAGGCCGATGGGGCCGGACCGAGCCGCGACTGGTTGCAGTTCGTCAAGAGCCCGCGGGCCCGCAACAAGATCAAGGCCTGGTTCTCGAAGGAGCGCCGAGAAGAGGCGATCGACTCCGGAAAGGAGAGCATCGCCAAGGCCCTGCGCAAGCAGAACCTGCCGCTGCAACGGCTGATGAGCCACGAGTCGATGACGGCCGTCGCGACCGATCTGCGCTACCACGACATCGAGGCGCTGTATGCCGCTGTCGGCGAGGGCCACGTCTCGGCGCAGCACGTCGTCGGCAAGGTGGTCGCGTCGATGGGCGGGGTCGACGGCGCCACCGAAGACCTGGCCGAGGCCACGGTTCCGAACCGGGGCCGGGCCCGCCGACAGGACGGCGACCCTGGCGTCGTCGTGGTGGGCGCGGCCGACGTCTGGGTCAAGCTGGCAAAGTGCTGTACCCCGGTGCCGGGCGACCCGATCCTCGGTTTCGTCACCCGGGGCAGCGGCGTGTCGGTGCACCGGGTCGACTGCACCAACGCCGACCAGCTGACCGCCAACCCCGACCGACTCATCGAGGTCGAGTGGGCGCCCAGCTCGGCCAGCGTGTTCCTCGTGCAGCTGCAGGTCGAGGCGCTCGACCGCAACCGGCTGCTCAGCGACGTGACGCGCGTGCTGAGCGACCAGCACGTCAACATCCTCTCGGCCTCGGTGCAGACCTCCCGAGCGCGCGTCGCCATCTCGCGGTTCACCTTCGAGATGGGCGATCCAGCGCACCTCGACCACGTCATCAAGGCCGTGCGAAAGATCGACGGGGTGTTCGACGTCTACCGGGTCAACGGTGGCAAGTCGACCGCCTGACGCTGCGAGGCGGCATCGGGCGCTGCATCGCGGTAGGTCGAGCGGCACGGCCCTGCGAGCGACCGGTGAGGTGCTGCTGACGCTCGGAGTCGTGGTGCTGCTCTTCGTCGTCTACCTGTTGTGGTGGACCGGGGTCGAGACCAGCGCCGCGCAGTCACGGCTCACGAACGACCTCGGTCGCGCAGTGGCGAGCGCACCGGCGCCGACAAAGGTTCCGGGCAGTCTCGCTGCGTCACTCGGCATCGACCCACCACCTCCCGTGCCCGCCACGGGAGAGCCCTACCTCGACCTGACCATCCCACGGCTGGGCGACGACTGGCGGTGGGTCGTGGTTCAGGGGGTCGGCCTCACCCAGCTGGCCCTGGGTCCTGGGCACTATCCGGGAACGGTCGGGCCCGGGGAGGTCGGTAACTTCGCCGTGGCCGCACACCGCTCCACCCACGGTGAGCCCTTCGCCTACCTCGACCGGATGCTGCCGGGTGACCTCGTCAGGTTCTCGTTCGGCGCCCGGGCGTGGACCTACCGGGTCGACAAGAGCTTCCTCACCGACCCGAGCGATGTGGGTGTGCTCGACCCGGTGCCAGGCGAACCCACGGCCAAGCCCACCCGTCGACTGCTCACGCTCACCACCTGCGACCCGCGGTGGGGCAACGAACGGCGGCTGATCGTCGTCGGCACCCTCGTGAAAGGCCGCTAGATGTATGCCGCACTGTGGCGGATGCTGCCTGGGCCCACCGCCGTCAGGGCGCTCACCCTGATCGCCATCGCGGCGCTGATCGTACTGATGCTGTTCACCATCGTCTTCCCCTGGGCCACCCAGTTCGTGCCGGGTCAGGAGGTGTTGGTGAACTGACGGTGGGCCCGGTCGAGGTCAGCCGCCGAACTCGGCGACCCCGGCCCGGGCCTGGTCGAGCCAGGCCCGTCTGGCCTCGAGGGCCTCGGTGGCCTTCTTGACCTTCGAGGCGTTGCCCGATGCTTCGGCCTTGGTGAGGTCGGCCTCAAGGTCAGCGACGGTTCGCTCGAGCTGGTCGACCATGGCCTGGGCGCGTGCAGCGGCCTCCGGGTTGCTTGACTTCCAGCGCTTCTCGTCGGCGTCGCGCACGGTCTGCTCGATGCGCCGAAGGGTCTTCTCGATGCGCTCCATGTCGGCGCGGGGCACCTTGCCAGCCGCGTCCCACTTGTCCTGCACGGCGCGCAGCTGGCCCTTGGCCTTCTCGAGGTCGGTCACGGGAAGGATGGCCTCGGCCTCCTTGAGCAGAGCCTCCTTGACCGTCAGGTTGCCCCTGAAGCCCTCCTCCTCCTGCGCGACCAGGGCGTCCTTCGCGGCGAAGAACGAGTCTTGGGCGGCCTTGAAGCGCGCCCACAGCTTGTCGTCGTCGCTGCGGCTGGCGCGACCAGCCTGACGCCACTCGTCCATCAGACGTTTGAACGCCCCGGCCGTTGAAGCCCAGTCGGTGCTCGTCGCCAGCTTCTCCGCCTCGTCCACAAGACGCTCCTTGGCCGACTTCGCCTCCGAGTGAGCGGCATCCAGACCAGCGAAGTGTGTTCTGCGGGCTTTGTCGAAGCCGTTGCGGGCTGTGCTGAACCGCTGCCACAGGGCGGTCTCCGACTCTCGGTCGAGTCGCGTGGAGGCACGCTGGTGCGCCTTCCAGTCATCGAGCAGCTCGCGCATGCGCGCCCCGCTCGTCTTCCACTGGATACGGCTCTCGGGCTGCCCCGCGATCGACTCCGCCTCGGCGACGATGGCTTCGCGCTCCACCTTGGCCGCCGCTCGCGCTTCGGCGCGGTGCTGCTGCTCGACGACCCGCTTGGCGGCGATGCCCGACTGGATCTCGTCGAGCTTGGCCGCGAGGGCGTCGAGGTCACCGACGACCGCGGCGTCATCGGTCTGGGCCCTGAGGGTCTTCAGGCCCTCCTGCACGTCTTTCGACGGTACCTCTGGCTGAGCCAGACGCTGCTCGAGCAGCACGGCCGAAGCGAAGAGCTCGTCGTACTTGCGGGCGAAGTAGGTCAGTGCCTGTTCGGAGGTCGCACCCGGGTACGAGCCGACCTCCTTCTCCTCACCGTCGGCCGTGCGCACGTAGACCACACCCTGCTCGTCGACCCGCCCGTGGGCGGCCGAGGCCGAGTGGTCGGTGGTGATGGTGGGCGGAGCGACCACGGCCGGCGGGTGCGGTGCAGCCTTGGCCAGCGCAGCCGGTGTCGGCATCGGCGGACGTGGCACGGCACTCGGCTTGGGGGGCCCAGGGGTGCTGGCTGGCAGGGTGGCTGGCAGGGTGGCTGGCGTGCTGGTGTCTGAGGACTCGGTCGGCGCGTCAGCAGTGGCCGGGGTCACCTCTGCGGAGGCGTCGACCTCCGAGCCGGTCTCGCTGGTCACGGACGCTTCTACATCGGCTGTCTGGACGGCGGGCGGCTCGGCGGGTTCGGTTGCGACGGCATCCGGCTCGGCGGGTTCGGTTGCGACGGCATCCGGCTCGGTGGTAGCGGGTTCGACCGCGGGTGGGGTATCGGCTGTCGGTGGCTCGTCGTGAGCAGGTGCAGCCGAGGGCTGCGGCTCGCCCTGCTCGTCGGCGCCGAGCGTCTCGACCTGAACCTGAACCTCGGCAGCGATCGGGGCTCCAGTGACCTCGACGGTGGCCTCGACCGGTGCTGGCTCGGGGTCGATCTCTGACGCGGGGGCCTCGACGTCAGCAGGCTCGACGTCAGCAGGCTCGGAGGTGACAGGCTCGGAGGTGACAGGCTCGACGTCGGGCACCGTCGACCCCTCAAGTGTGGCCACCGATTCGACGGCATCCGAGAGTGCTGCGTCGGCCTGTGGGTTCTGGGCCTGCACCTCGATCGTCTCGGCGGGACCGGTGGTCGTGTTGTCCGTCATTTCTTCTCCGTGACCTTCACACTGAGGATGCTGATCGGCGAGACGGGGGCCCCGTCGGCCGGGTTCTCGCCGGTGGCCTTGTTCGCGGCGATCTTCTTGACGATGTCGAGGCCTTTGGTCACCTTGCCGAAGATGGTGTACCCGCCTCCGTCGGTGGGCAGCTTGCTCTGCTCGTAGGTGATGAAGAACTGGCCGCCGTTGCTGTTGGGGTCCTGGGTCCGGGCCATGGCCAGCGAGCCGGCCGGGTAGACACCGTCCTTGGGGGCATTCTCGATGCCGAAGGTATAGCCGGGGCCACCCGAGCCGCTTCCGGTGGGGTCGCCGCACTGGAGCACGTAGATGCCCTCGCTCGTCACCCGGTGGCACGGGCTCGGCGCCCAGTAGCCCTCGGTGGCGAGGTTGTTGAAGGAGGCGACGGTCTGCGGGGCTTTGACCCCGTCGAGCTCGAAGTCGATCTCGCCGCAGGTGGTGGTGACCGTGGCCGTGAACGTCTTGCCGGCGGCAGCGGCCTTGTCGGGCACCTTGGCGAACTGCTTCGGCGACGCCTGCAGGGCTGGCGGCTTCACGCAGCCCGCGGCCAGCTTCTGACCCTCGGCAAGACCAGCCGCGTTGGTCGCCTGACCCGTCGCCGCTGCCGTCGAGGCGGCCGCCGGCGTCGGGGAGTCGTCGGAGCGGCCGCCGATGAGGTGCGGCACCGCGATGACCGCGGCCACGATGACGATGACAGCGAGGATCACGCCGAAGACCTGCTTGTCGCGGGCAGAGTCACCCACGGGCGGCTTCTGGGTCTTCTGCGCTGCCTCGTGGCGACGGCGCGCACGAGCGCGTTCCTGCTCTTTGGTCAACGAACCTCTCCTAGAACATGCGGGAGCGACCCCGGGCGTCCGGTCAGTTTAGGCAATGCCGACAGGGAGCATGTCACGGGATCGGTCACGAGTCCGTGACAACTCCCCTTCCTTCTACCGACTGGGGTCCTGCAGCGGCCCGATTCTGGCGCTGACGCACTGCGCAGCCCGGCTAGGCTCGGGCGCGTGCTGACGATCGCGTTCCCGGCCCAGGCTTTCGACACGAACTGCTACGTGCTGGCCCCGGCGGCGGGGGAGGAGTGCCTGATCGTCGACCCGGGCATCGGTGTCGAGGACACCCTGCGCGAGGTGCTCACCGAGCACCGGCTGCGTCCCGCTGCGGTGCTGCTCACCCACGGCCACGTCGACCACGTCTACTCCGTCACGCCGGTCTGCGGGTCAGACACGGCGGCCTACATCCACGCCGACGACCGCTACCGCCTCACCGACCTGCTGGCCCAGACCAACCCCGGGCTGATCGCCATGCTGGAGCAGCAGTTCGGGCAACGGGCCACCTGGACCGAACCGACCAACGTCGTCGAGATCCACGACCGCATGCAGCTGACGCTCGCCGGCCTCGACGTCGAGGTGCTGCACGCCCCGGGCCACACGGAGGGATCGGTCATGTTCGGGCTCCAGCGCGTGCCCGACGGCCTCAGCGAGCAGGTCGAGGTCGACCGCACCATGATCAGCGGCGACGTGCTCTTCGCGGGCTCGATCGGCCGCACCGACCTGGCGGGCGGCAGCCACGACGCGATGCAGCGCAGCCTGCGCGAGGTCGTGCTGCCCCTGCCCGACACCACGCTCGTGCTCCCGGGCCACGGCCCGGCCACGACGATGGCCCACGAACGAGCGACCAACCCGTTCCTGAAAGACTTGCCCACGTGAGCACACCGAAGTCCCGCCCCACCGGCAAAGTGACCCCGATCAGCGGTTTCCCCGAGTATCTGCCGGAGGGCCGCATCGTCGAGCAGCGCTTTCTCGACGTGATCCGCGAGACGTTCGAGCTGCACGGCTTCAGCTCGATCGAGACGCGGTCGATCGAGCCGATCGAACGGCTGAGCGCGCAGGGTGAGGACGCCGACAAGGAGATCTACGCCGTGTCGCGGCTGGCGGGCGACAGCGACGACGCTCGCTGGGGCCTGCACTTCGACATGACTGTGCCCTTCGCGCGCTACGTGCTCGAGAACGCGGGCAAGCTCGCCTTCCCGTTCCGCCGCTACCAGATCCAGAAGGCCTGGCGGGGTGAGCGGCCGCAGGAGGGCCGGTACCGCGAGTTCACCCAGGCCGACATCGACGTCGTCGACGTCGGCACACTCTCGCCGCACTTCGAGGCCGAGATGCCGCTCGTCATCGCCGACGTGTTCAGCCGGTTCCCGGTCGGTGACTTCGTCATCCAGGTCAACGACCGCAAGATCCCCAACGGCTTCTACCAGGGCATCGGCATCACCGACGTGATGGCCACTCTGCGCATCGTCGACAAGCTCGACAAGATCGGCCCCGAGAAGGTCAAGACCTTGCTGGTCGAGTCGGGCACGACACCCGCGCAGGCCGACCAGTGCCTCGAGCTGGCCGGCATCCGGTCGAACGACCTCGGCTTCGTCGACCAGGTGCGCGCCCTCGGCGTCGAGCACCCCCTGCTCGACGAGGGGCTCGAGTCGCTCGCCAACGTCATCCGCACCGGAATGGCGCACGCCCCGGGCAAGCTGGTGGCCGACCTGCGCATCGCTCGCGGCCTCGACTACTACACGGGCACCGTCTACGAGACCCAGTTCGTGGGCCACGAGTCGTGGGGCTCGTTCTGCTCCGGCGGTCGCTACGACGCCCTCGCCTCAGACGGCAAGAACACCTACCCCGGCGTGGGTATCTCGATCGGCGTCACCCGCATCCTCGGGCTGCTGATCGGCCACGACCTGGTCTCGGCCTCACGTTCGACTCCGTCGGCCGTGCTCGTAGCCCTCCCCGACGACGCGGCCCGTGAGCGGGCCGTCGCCACCGCCACCGCCCTGCGCCGACGCGGCATCGCGTGTGAGGTGGCGCCCTCGGCTGCGCGCTTCGGCAAGCAGATCCGCTACGCCGAGCGGCGCGGCATTCCGTGGGTGTGGTTCCCGGATGCCGGCGAGTCTGGTGACGAGGTCAAGGACATCCGCTCGGGCGAGCAGACACCAGCGAACGCCGACGACTGGATGCCGCCGAGCGCCGACCTCACGCCACTGGTCACCCGCTCTTCCTGAGCCGCCCAGCCCAACCGCCACCTGCGCAACACACCGAGTAGTCACCAACCCACCGAGTAGCTACCCGGTGGGTTCGCGACTACTCGGTGTGTTGCGGCGTCTGGTGGAGCCTGGGCGGCCGCAGGCCCTCCTCCTTAAGCTGCAGGGTGGCCAAGGCGTGGATCACCTGGGTGTCTCCGCGGCGCCAGGCCCCGACGGGATCGGGGTCGATGCGAGCCAGCTGGGTCATCGGACGCCGCGCCATGGCGCGCAGGGCGAAGAGGTCGAGGTCGGCGCTGGCGTCGACGAACCGCTGCGAGGACGTTGCCCGCCGGATGAACCCCACGCGCAGCACGAGCCAGGCGCCGCCGACGATCAGAACCGGCACCAGCGCCGTCGTGAGGCCCAGCGTCAGCGCAAGATTCTCGACGGTGCCGGCCATCGACGTTCCGGCCTCACGCAGAGTGGTGCCGGAGCCGGCCGCCTGGTCGAGCCAGCCTTCGAGCTGGTCGCCGACCAGTGGAACGCCGTGAGCGGTGTCTCCGGCACCGGTGAGCGAGTCATGAACGGTGGTCCCGGCCGAGGTCATGGCGTCGGCGGGCGACCGCAGTGCGAGCACCGTGTCGTGCACCTGGCGTCCGACCCAGACCCAGACGCCGATCCACAGCACCGCCATCACGTCGGCGAGGATCTGACGGGTTCGCCTGGCCGTGCTGTGTGCGTAGAAGGTCACCGTAGGCTCCATACCTTTCACTCGACCGATCATCGCGACGGTGACCAAACTAGGCGCTGAGACGGCTCCAGATACCCCAAGCGGCCACGAGGAAGAGCACCGCTAGGTACACGAGCACGATGCGGGTGTCACCGAGCAGGCACCTCGACCTCAGCAGACCCGCCCGCCTGGCACGCCAGTAACCGACGAAGCCGAGGCCGGCGAAGAAGGCGAGAGCCCACGGCCCGGCGAGCCAGGCGAGCAGCGCGATCGTCGCGAAGATGCACAGCCTGAGGGGATCGAAACCCTGGTGCGCCTCGTCGCCACCAGCCACGCCCTCCGTGCCGGTCGTCGGAGTCAGGTCGACGGCGCGGTCAGCACCGACCGGCTGATCCTGAACGGACCCGTCGTGGGCGTCGCCGCTGGTCGGATCGTGGTCACCCTCGCCACCCGCCGGGCTCATAGGCTCGAGCTCAGAGCGGCGATCAGCCCGATGCAGGCTCCACCCCCGACCACGATGATGATCGCGAGGCCGAGCAGGAAGCCGGTGGCGTACGGGCGGTACCTCTCGAAGGCGACACCCACGGTGGCGACGACCACCCCGAGGAGCAGACCACCGATCAGCACCTCCAGAACCGTGCCCGTGTTGGTGGCGACCACGAACAGGAGCAGCACGAACGCGACGGCCAGCACCCCACCCACGAGTCGACCCGGTCGACGCGGCGGGGGAGGCGGCGGACCGCCCCAGGGGCTGCCCGGGGGACCGACCGGTGGTCCCTGCGGCGGCGGAGGCGGTGACCCCGGTGGCGGATAGTTGGGGGGAGGAACGGTCATGTCGCCACCTCCGGCGCAGGTGTCGTGGCCGGCGGCGTCCCCGAATCGACCGAACCCGCTGAACCCGCTGGACCCGCTGGACCCGCGGGGGCCACGGACGGCACGGCGCTGATCGGTAGCTGTCGCCCCGCACTCGAGGAGAGACGTTGCCGCGCGAGCCGGGGCCAGGCCTGCACGGCGCAGAACGGCGCGCACTGGTCGGCCTCGTCGGGCCCACGGGTTCCGACGTGGACGCAGCACTGCGTGAGCCGCTCCTCGATCATCGTCGAGACGTCCATGAAGGGTTTGACGGTGATGCGCACCACGCGCTCGGCAAGCAGCTTGCGCAACCGCTTCTGCTGACCCGGCAGCCGTGAGCCGGCGAGCGTGGCCAGGGTGCCCACCCCGAGGTCGCAGCTCTGGCAGATGCCCTTCCAGAGGTCGCCCACGACCGGGTGTGAGAGCGACGACTGCTCACTCAGCAGGCCGAGCACCGACTCCTTGACGATGCCGCGCATCGCCTTGGGCAGGGCCTGGTCGGTGACCCGGTTGGCGAGCAGGTCGGGGGCCAGGTCGAGCCAGTCGAGCAGCCGGTCGTGGCCGACCGCCCGCGTGAGGGAGGTCCAGTCGCCCGCGTCGTCACGCAGCAGGTAGCCGACCGACGCACAGTGCGGGTGAGAGCACGGCAGCGCCGTGAGGTCTCGCCAGGTGACCACGCCGCCGGTCTGTTCGTCGAGGCGGGCGAGCACGCCGGTGTGGGTCAGCCGGTTCATCGGGTCGATCGCTCCGCTTCGGCCGCTGCCGAACTGCGGCTGGATGGAGATGCCCCCGATGTAGGGCGTCTGCAGGGCTCGCAGCACCACGTGCCCGATCTCATGGTCGTTGACCCCGAGAGCGGCGGTCATGGTGAGCGTCATGAACACCTCGGCCGCCGCCAGCCGGTCGATGGTGAGGTCTTTGAACCGGCGCAGGTCGGCGCCGCGGTGGTGTCGTGACGCCTCGGCGCTCTCACCGTCGTACTGGAGGTAGACCTCCACGCGTTCGCGGTGACGGTGCAGCAGGGCCACCAGATCGTCGTCACGAGAGAGGCTGATTCCGTTGGTGTTGATCAGGATGCGCACGATCGGGCGAGCGACGAGCTGCTCGAGCAGCTCGGGCAGGTCGGGGTGCAGGGTCGGCTCACCTCCCGAAAGCATAAGCACGTCGAGCCGGCCGTTCTCGCGCGCCAACCGCGCGTCGACGTTGGCCAGCACGTCACGCACCGAGGCCACCCCCGACAGCGACGGCGCCGAGTCGGCGAAGCAGGTCGGGCAGCGCAGGTTGCAGTGCTCGGTGATGTCCTCCACCAGGATGCAGGTGTGCTGGGTCTGCATGGCCGGCAGTCCGTACGCGTAGGCCTCCGGAGCCGGCAGGAAGTTGCCGGTGCGATCGGGGCCGTGCGTCTTGGTCGGCGCGGTCCACTGCTCGAGGTAGCTGAGGATCTCGGGCGACTCGTCGTAGAGCGTGCGCACCAGACCGTGCTCACGGCATCCGCGTTCGAGCCACACCCGGCCGTCTCGCTCGACGAGCCAACCACTGAGGCGTGGCACCTGAGCCAGCTCGCGTTCGGGCTGCTCGTCGTGACACAGCGGGCAGAAGGCGTTGACGTAGCGGTGGATCCGATCGCCGCGCAGGGCGCGCCCAGATCCGGCCGAGGGCGGCGCGGCCATGACGGGGTGACTCATGAGACCTCCTGGAGCACGGAAGCGGGTCGTGGGCTGCGCAGCACCACGAGCGCCCGCCAGACGGTGAGCGGGCCGAGCACGGCCAGCACCAGCTGAGGACGGGTGAGGCCCAGCCAGGCCACCTCGTTGCCTCGCACGAACTCTACGAAGAAACGGAAGACGGCATAGCCGGCCACGTACAGGGTGAACAAGCCGGCCGGCTCGGCGAGGCGGTCGCGCCAGCGCAGCAGCAGTGCCAGCGCGATGAGGTGGAAGACGATCTCGTAGGCGAATGACGGATGCAGCGCCACGCCGGCCACGGCGCCGGTGCGGTCAGCGGCCGCCTGGTCGAGCACGACGCCCCAGCCGTGCCCGGTGGGGGTGCCCGGGTTCTCGGTGAAGAGGCAGCCGAACCGGCCAACCGCCATCCCGGCCGCGACCGCTGGCGCGAAGTAGGCGCCGGTACGAGCGGTGTAGCCGGTGAGACGCTTGCCGAGCAGCACTCCGAGATAGGCCCCGACCAGGCCACCGATGATGCTGCGGTTGCCGTAGAGGAACTGCTCGACGAAGCCCGCGTTCTGCCGAAGATCGAGGTGCTGGAACCAGGTGCCGGCGTACATGAAGACGCCACCCCACGCGAGCCCGACCGCGACCACCGCCCAGAGTCGGGGGTCGGTCTCGCCACGTCGACGCCGTTCGGCGGCGAACACCCCGATGGCGACGACCAGGCCGAGAGCGACGAAGAACTCGTGCGTCCCGATGGTCAGACCGGCGAGCTCGACCAGGACGGGGTGCATGCGCCCACGATGTCATGAGGGCGATCCTCGCGACCTGAGTATTCACACCCCTGGCGTGGCTACAGTGGCAACAGGATCGGGCCCGTCGCCCGGCCCTGCATCATCCAGCGGCGCTCCCGCAGCAGCCGGCGGGGCCGTGCACCGGTCACTCGAGCCAAGGAAGTGCATCCTATGAAGGTCGGCATCCCTCGCGAGGTCAAGAACCACGAGTACCGCGTCGCCATCACCCCGGTAGGGGCTCACGAGCTGACACAGCACGGGCACGAGGTGCTCGTGGAGAAGGATGCCGGCGTCGGCTCGCAGATCAGCGACGACGACTTCGTGGCGGCGGGAGCGACGATCGTCGACTCGGCCGACGATGTCTGGGCCGACTCCGAGATGGTGCTCAAGGTCAAGGAGCCCGTCGAGCAGGAGTTCCACCGAATGCGCGAGGGCCTGACCCTGTTCACCTACCTGCACCTGGCGGCCGACAAGCCTCTCACCGAGGAGCTGTTGGCGCGCAAGGTCACCGCGATCGCCTACGAGACGGTGCAGCTGCCCTCCGGAGCCCTGCCGCTGCTCTACCCGATGTCAGAGGTCGCCGGGTGCCTGGCGCCGCAGGTCGGTGCGCACTCGCTCATGCGGGCCCAGGGGGGGCGCGGTGTGCTGATGGGAGGCGTCGGTGGGGTGGCGAACGCCAAGGTCGTCATCATCGGTGCCGGCGTCTCGGGGCAGAATGCGGCGAACATCGCGCTCGGCATGGGCGCCGACGTCACCCTGCTCGACACCGACCTCGACAAGCTGCGAATGTCGTTCTGGCGCTACGGCAACCGGGTGCACGGGCTCGCCTCCTCGCAGCTGACCATCGCCAACCAGGTGCAGGAGGCAGACCTGGTGATCGGCGCTGTGCTCATCCCCGGGTTCGCCTCGCCCAAGCTCGTCAGCAACGAGCTGGTCTCGCAGATGAAGCCCGGTTCGGTGCTGGTCGACATCGCCATCGACCAGGGCGGCTGCTTCGAGGACTCGCACCCCACGACCCACGACGACCCGACCTTCATGGTGCACGGCTCCGTGTTCTACTGCGTCGCCAACATGCCGGGCGCCGTGCCCCACACCTCGACCTACGCCCTGACCAACTCAACCCTCCCGTACGCCGTCGCCCTGGCCGACCTGGGGTGGCGCGACGCCGTCTCGGCCGACCGGGCCCTGGGCTACGGGCTCAACACCCACGCAGGCCAGGTCACCTACGACGGGGTGGCCGCGGCCCACGGGATGACCTCGATCACCCTGGCGGAGGCACTGTCCTGACCGACGCCGCGACTTCCGACGGGCCAGGCCGGGCGCCGTCCACTGCAGCTGACCCGCCCAGCGCCATGGAGCGCGCGGTGCGCGGTTGGATCGCGCACGTGCGGGTCGAGAAGGGGGCGGCCGCGAACACGGTGAGCGCGTACGAGCGCGATCTGCGGCGCTACGTGGCACACCTGGCCGGCCGCGGAGTCGGCGATCCCACCCACGTCACCGAGGCCGACGTCGCCGACTTCCTCGCCGGGCTGCGAGAGAGCGGGCTCGCGGCATCCTCGGCTGCGCGCACCCTCGTGGCCGTGCGTGGGTTCCACCGGTTTCTCGCGCTCGAGGGCGACACCGTCGGCGACCCGGCCACGAACGTCGCCCCGCCGAAGCCTCCCTCCCGGCTGCCGAAGGCCATCTCGGTGCAGGCGGTCGAGCGCCTGATCTCTGCGGCCTCGGTCGGCGACACCCCGTCGGCGCTGCGCGACCGGGCCCTGCTCGAGCTGCTCTACGGGGTGGGGGCGCGCATCAGCGAGGCGGTCGGTCTCGACGTCGACGACCTCGACCTCGAGCTCGAGCGCGAGCGCGAGCCGGTCGGCGGGGCGGACGCCGAGGCGGGGGACCGCCGCCGAACCGGTCTGGTGCGACTGCGCGGAAAGGGCAACAAGGAGCGCATCGTTCCGGTGGGGCGCTACGCCACGTCGGCGGTCAGCGACTACCTCGTGCGGGGCAGACCCGCCCTCGCGGCGAAGGGCCCTGGGGGCCCGGCCCTGTTTCTCGGGCTTCGTGGTTCCCGCTTGTCGAGACAGTCTGCGTGGGCCGTCATCTCGCAGGCCGCCGAGCGAGCCGACCTGCGCCAGCACGTCTCGCCGCACACCCTGCGCCACTCGTTCGCGACGCACCTGCTCGACGGCGGCGCCGACGTGCGCGTCGTGCAGGAGCTGCTGGGGCACGCGTCGGTGACGACCACCCAGATCTACACGATGGTCTCGGTCGGGCGCCTGCGCGAGGTGTACGCCGAGGCCCACCCGCGCGCCCGCTGATAAGGTCGCACCTGATCAGCGCGAGGCTGGTCGGAGCACGACGGTGCCTGGGCGGAACGGAGTTGGAGCACCCGGTGAACGAGGAGTCGCACGACAACATGCACGATCACCGACCCGACCCGCAGGGTGTCCCCGCAGGTTCCCCGGTCACGGATGCCGATGGGCGCGACAGCGTGCCGGCCGAGGCCGAGCCGACGACGTCGACCAGGTCGACTCCAATGGCCGCGTCGACTCCAGCGCCCGCGTCGAACCAACCCACCCTCACCGGTGAGTCGCCGTCGGCGCACCTGCCGGGCACCGAGCGAGCCGGGGTCGGGGCCAACGGGCCCACCGGTCGACCCTTGCCCGACTTCCCGCAGCCGGCTCCGCTGAGCAGCCACGGGCCGGCCCGCATCATCGCAATGTGCAACCAGAAGGGTGGGGTCGGCAAGACCACCACGACGATCAACCTCGGTGCCGCGCTGGCCGAGCTGGGGCGGCGGGTGCTCGTCATCGACTTCGACCCCCAGGGCGCTCTCTCGGTGGGCCTGGGGGTCAACGCGCAAGAGCTCGACCTGACGATCTACAACCTGCTGGTCGAGCGCGGCCACTCGATCACCGACGTCATCCAGCACACCCGAACGCCGAACCTCGACCTCGTGCCCGCCAACATCGACCTGTCGGCCGCCGAGGTGCAGCTCGTGGGCGAGGTCGCCCGAGAGCAGATCCTCGCGCGGGTGCTGCGCCCGGTCGTCGACGACTACGACGTCATCCTCATCGACTGCCAGCCGTCGCTGGGGCTGCTCACGGTCAACGCCCTGACCGCGTCGCACGGCGTGATCATCCCGCTCGAGTGCGAGTTCTTCGCGATGCGCGGCGTGGCGCTGCTCGTCGACACGATCGAGAAGATCACCGACCGGCTCAACCCACGGCTCCAGGTCGACGGCATCCTCGCGACCATGTACGACGGCCGCACCCTGCACAGCCGCGAGGTGGTGCGCTCGGTCGTCGACCACTTCAGCGACCAGGTGTTCCACACCGTCATCAGCCGCACGGTCAAGTTCCCCGACGCCACTCTGGCCGCCGAACCCATCACCACCTACTCCTCCGAGCACTCCGGGGCCGCTGCCTACCGGCAGCTCGCGCGCGAGCTCATCGCGCGTGGTGGCGCGGCCTGACCCTCATGCCGGGCCAGAACGCCGCCGACTCTCCCGTGGCCGTCGCCGAGCGGAGTGTCCTCGACGACGGTTCCAGCGCCCCGCCCCGGCCCATAGACGGTCCGAAGGCAGCGCCGATGGTGCCGGGGGGAGTGATCACGAGGCGCACCGGCGCGCCCTTCGAGGTGCACCTCGACGTGTTCTCCGGGCCCTTCGACCTGCTGCTCGGCCTGATCAGCAAGCACAAGCTCGACATCACCGAGATCGCTCTCGCCAAGGTGACCGACGAGTTCATCGCCCACATCAAGGCGGCGCAGGCCATCGACGACGACTGGGATCTCGGCCAGGCCTCTGAGTTCCTCCTCGTCGCGGCCACCCTGCTCGACCTCAAGGCCGCCCGCCTGCTGCCCGGCGCCGGCCCGCAGGACGACGAAGACCTCGCGCTCATCGAGGCCCGCGACCTGCTCTTCGCGCGCCTGCTGCAGTACCGCGCCTACAAGCTCATCGCGAAGACCTTCGCCGATCGGATGGTGACAGCCGGCCGGCTCACGCCGCGACGCGTCGGGCTGGAGCCCCAGTTCGCCACCTTGCTGCCCGAGCTGGTGATCGCCGTGACGCCCGACCAGTTCGCCATGATCGCAGCGCGCGCCATGACGCCGCGCGTTCCGCCGACGGTGGGGCTCGACCACCTGCACGCTCCGCAGGTCAGCGTGCGCGAGCAGGCGACCATCATCGTCGACCGGCTCCGTTCTCGCGGTCATGCCTCCTTCCGCAGCCTCGTCGCCGACGCCGAGAGCACCTTGGTGATCGTGGCCCGCTTCCTGGCGGTGCTCGAGCTGTTCAAGGAGTCGGCCATCGCGTTCGAGCAGGCCGAGGCCCTGGGCGAGCTCGACATCCGCTGGACGGGCGCCGACGCTGGTGAGGTCGCGATCGACGACGAGTTCGACGACAGCGACGAGGCCGACGACAGCACCGAGGCCGACGACGGAACCGAGACGGGCGACGACGCGAGAGACCAGCCCAGCGACGCCGGAGATGACCAGGTCTACGACGCGACCAACCAGAGCAGGGGCCTTGATGACTGAGTCAGCACAGCAGGCCGAAGCCGTTCGTCAGCCGGTGACTGAAGCGTCACCCCAGTCCGGCGAGGTCGACCCCGACGATCAGCTCGCCTTCGACATCGACGCCTTCCCGGGCGGTGTGCGCTCGGCGCTCGAGGCCGTGCTGATGGTGGTCGACGAACCCGTGGCCGAGGTGGAGCTCGCCGCCGTGCTCGAGCAGCCCGTCGACGACATCCACGACCATCTCGTGGTTCTCGAGCGCGAGTATGCCGCCCAGCTGCGCGGGTTCACCCTGCGGCACGTCGCGGGGGGTTGGCGCTTCTACAGCCGCTCGGAGTTTGCACCGGTCGTCGAGAAGTTCGTGCTCGACGGGCAGCAGGCCAAGCTCACCCAGGCCTCGCTCGAGACGTTGGCGGTCATCGCCTACCGGCAACCCGTGTCACGCTCGAGGGTCAGTGCCGTGCGCGGCGTCAACGTCGACGGCGTCGTGCGCACCCTCCTCTCGCGGGGCCTCGTGGAGGAGGTCGGTGAGCCCGAGGAGAGTGGTGCCGTGCTCTACGGCACCACCACCTACTTCATGCAGCGCATGGGCCTGGACTCGCTCGACGACCTCCCGGCCCTCGCTCCCTATCTGCCAGACGTCGACGTCATCGACGAGCTCATCGAGGAAGGACACGCATGAGCGAGCACTCGAGATCACCCCGCCAACCGCGCAAGGCAGGTCGACCCGGCCAAGCCGGCGGCGGTACGGGCGGTCGCACGGGCGGCAAACACGCCAAGCCCGCCGACCGCCAGACCGGACGCGCCGGAAGCGGGCCCCGGTTCGCCGGTTCCACCAAACCGAGCCAGCCCACCCGGCTGCCCGAGCGCCGAGCCTCGTCGACCCCACCCGTCGACGTGCACGACCCCGACGGCGTGCGCCTGCAGAAGCTGATGGCCGCTGCCGGCGTGGGTTCGAGGCGCGTGTGCGAGAACCTCATCGCCGACGGTCGCGTCGAGGTCGACGGGCAGGTCATCACCGAGCTCGGTGTGCGCATCGACGCCAAGACGCAGACCGTGCACGTCGACGGTGTGCGCATCAACCTCGACGAGGATCGCGTCTATCTCGCGTTCAACAAGCCCAAGGGTGTCGTCACCACGATGCACGACGAGCTCGGGCGAATCTCGCTCGAGGACTACGTCGGCAACCGCGAGGAGCGGCTCTTCCACGTCGGTCGTCTCGACGCCGACACCGAGGGCCTGCTGCTGCTCACCAACGACGGCGACCTCGCGCACCGGCTGCAGCACCCGTCGTACGGCGTGCTGAAGACCTACGTGGCCACGATCCGGGGCCCGGTCAAGGGTGACGTCGGCAAACGGCTGCGTGAAGGGGTCGAGCTCGAGGACGGGCCGGTCAAGGTCGACTCCTTCCGCATCATCGACCACCAGCCGGGCAAGGCCATGGTCGAGGTCGTGCTGCACGAGGGCCGCAAGCACATCGTGCGCCGGATGCTGGAGGCCGTCGGCCATCCAGTGGTCGAGCTGGTGCGCACCGAGGTCGGCCCGATCCGTCTGGCCGACCTCAAGCTGGGGCGCATGCGTCGCCTGAACAAGGCAGAGGTCGGCGCGCTCTACAAGGCAGCCGATCTCTGACCCACCGGCTCAGCGGCCTCGGTTCGGGTGGGCGGCCGCGGCTTCCGCGGCGGCCCACCCCGAGTCGGAGGGGCCGACGATGGACGACGTTGCGGCGAGGTCGGGTGACCCGTGGAGTCGCTAGGGTGATGCCGTGATCCACGTTCATGTCGTCGGCACCGGGCTGATCGGTACCAGTCTCGGGATAGCACTGTCCGCCAACGGAACTCGGGTGACCCTCGAAGACCCATCGCCTACCGCGGTGCGGCTGGCGCGTGACCTGCTCGCCGGCGGGCTCGACGCCGACGGTGAGCCCGACCTGGTTGTCGTCGCTGCCCCACCTGACGTGGTCGCCACCGTCGTGGTGGCAGCGCTGCGTCGGTTTCCGTCTGCGGTGGTCACCGATGTCGCGTCGGTCAAGGAGTCGGTGCTGGTCGACGTGCTGGTGTCGGGGGCCGCCGACGGTGCGCTCGACGTGACCCGCTACGTCGGGTCACATCCCATGGCCGGCCGCGAACGGTCGGGCGCTGCGGCGGCCCGCGGTGACCTGTTCGACGGGCGCCCGTGGGTGATCGTGCCGCACGACCGGTCGTCGGATGCCGCAGTGCGAGCGGTTCGTGACCTCGCCACATCCTTGGGGGCGGCCGTGCGGGTGATGCCGGCCCACGAGCACGACGCGGCCGTAGCGGCCGTCTCCCACGTGCCACAGCTGGCGGCGAGTATCGTCGCCGCCTGCCTGCGTGACCTGCCCGAGTCGGCCGTCAGCCTGGCCGGTCAGGGTTTGCGCGACGTGACCCGCATCGCGGCCAGCGACCCGCGACTGTGGACCCAGATCATCGCGGGCAACGCCCTGGCCGTCCGCGACGTGCTGCGCCAGGTCAGCAGCCAGGTCGACCAGGTCGTGGGGGCGCTCGACACGCTCGTCGACTCTGACGGGGAGGGGTCGCTAGGCACCCTCAGCCGCGTGCTCGAGTCGGGCAACCTCGGCCACGCCCGCATCCCCGGCAAGCACGGGTCGGCGCCCGCCGTCTACGAGGTGGTGTCGGTGGTCGTTCCCGACGAGCCCGGAGCCCTGGGTCGGCTGTTCGGCGACATGGGCGCGGCCGGCATCAACCTCGAGGACCTGCAGCTGGAGCATGGGTTCGGGCAAGCCGTCGCCGTCGCCGAGATCTCGGTCGTGCCGTCGGCCGTCGAACCGCTGCGAGCCGAGCTGGCGCGGCTCGGCTGGCGCGTGCACGACTGAGCTCAGCGGCATCCGACCGACGTTCGGGCAGGCAAGCCCGGCTGCTCGGCCAGGGCTGGTCGCGTTGTCGTCGGCCACCGGGCGGCGGCTAGGCTGCCGCCCATGCCCGAGCCCGAAGCGACCATCCCCGACTCCTCCGGCCGCCCGGTCGGTGACGCACCTCTCGAGGGCTTCGTCATCGCCATCGACGGGCCCTCGGGCTCCGGCAAGTCGAGCGTCAGCAAGCAGGTGGCGCGCACGTTGGGCTACGGCTTCCTCGACACCGGGGCGATGTACCGGGCCCTGACCTGGTGGTGTCTCGAGCGGGCGGTCGACCTGACCGACGAGAGCGCCGTGCTCGCGGCCGCCCTCGACTTCCCGCTCGTGATCGGTACCGACCCCGACGACCCGAGCGTCACGGTCGACGGAACCGATGTCGCAGGCGCCATCCGCGACCCGAAGATCTCCACGCAGGTCTCGAAGGTGGCGGTCGTCGTGCCGGTGCGCGAGGTGCTTCGTGACCTCCAGCGCCGGCTGATCACGGCGGCGTCGGCCGCCGCCGGGGGAGTCGTGGCAGAGGGCCGCGACATCACCACGGTGGTCGCGCCCGACGCGTCCGTGCGTGTGCTGCTCACGGCGTCGGAGCAGGCCCGCCTCTCCCGACGCTCGCGCGAGCTGCATGGCGCCGACCATGCGGACGCGGTAGCTGCCACCCGTTCGCAGATCGTCGACCGCGACCGGGCCGACGCCACCGTCTCGCAGTTCACCGTGGCCGCCGACGGTGTGACCACCATCGACACCTCCGACCTCGACTTCGACGGGTCGGTCGCCGCAGTGCTCCAGGTCGTGGAGGCGGCGCTGTCGTGAACTCGGCGAGCCGGGCCGGCACCGTCGATGCCAGCCACAGCCCCAGCGCCCCGCACCCGAGGCGGGCGCAGATCGGGCGCTACATCGGCATCGGCATCTTCCACACGGCCTACCGGGGTCGGGCCCAGCACGCCGAACGAGTCCCGTTGAGCGGCCCGGTGATCCTCGTGGCGAACCATGCGGCGTTCCTCGACGGTCCTTTCGTCTTCTCGATGGTGCCCCGCCCGGTCAACTTCCTCGTCAAGCAGGAAGCCTTCACGGGGTTCTTCGGCGCCGTCATCGCCGGTGTAGGGCAGATCCCGATCGACCGCAGCATCGGCGACCGGGGCGCCCTGGCCACCGCGGCAGCCGTGCTCGAACGGGGCGGCGCGGTGGGCATCTTCCCCGAGGGCAACCGCGGCACCGGCAACGTCGACGAGGTCAACCAGGGGGCGGCCTGGCTGGCCCTGCGCACCGGTGCCGCCCTGCTGCCCGTGGCCGTCATGGGCACACGCACCGAGGGGGCGGGCGTCGACGCCTGGCCTCGTCTGCGGTCGCGGCTCGACGTCGTGTTCGGAAGCCCCTTCGAGCTCGATGTGCCCAGCGGGGTGCCCGGTCGGGAACGGCTGCGGCTGGCCTCCGAGCAGCTGCGCGAGACGCTCGCGTCACACGTGCGCCTCGCGCGGGTGGAGAATGGACCCTCAGCCGACTTCCACTGAGCGCGCCCCGTGCGCCCAGAAGGGGTGGCACCTGCCAGCGATTTGAGGACACCGTGACCGACGAGACCGCCCGCCCCACCGACGAGGGCGCTCCGATCTCGACCGTGGATGCCACCGTTGACGTCGCCGTTGACAGCCACGACAACGCCGATCACAAGGCTGTCGAGCGAGCGCTGCGCGCCGGCCTCGCCGAGTTCGACCTCGCGCCCGAGGACGAAGCGCTGCTCAGCGGCGAGGGCCCGGATGCCGCTGACGAACAGTCACGCGGCCCGTTGCCCGTCGTGGCGGTGATCGGGCGGCCCAACGTCGGCAAGTCCAGCCTCGTCAACCGCATCCTGCGCCGGCGCGAAGCCGTCGTCGAAGACGTGCCGGGGGTCACCCGTGACCGGGTGTCGTACGAGGGGGAGTGGGCCGGTCGCCGGTTCACGATCGTCGACACCGGCGGCTGGGAGGCCGACGCCACCGGCATCCACCTGCGGGTTGCCGAACAGGCCGAGATCGCGATCGAGCTCGCCGACGTCGTGATGTTCGTCGTCGACGCCACGGTCGGCTCGACCGACGACGACGAGTCGGTGGTGCGCCTGCTGCGCAAGGCCGACAAGCCCGTCGTGCTCATCGCCAACAAGGTCGACGACCAGCGCGGTGAGGCGGATGCCGCCGCGCTGTGGAGTCTCGGGCTCGGCCAGCCGTGGCCCGTCTCGGCCGTGCACGGGCGCGGGAGCGGAGATGCTCTCGACGCCGTGCTCGAGGTGCTCCCGGCCGTGTCGGCCCACGGGGCCTACGCGCAGGGCGGCCCTCGACGAGTGGCGCTCATCGGGCGACCCAACGTCGGCAAGTCGAGCCTGCTCAACCGGCTGGCCGGCGAGAACCGCGTCGTCGTCGACCCCGTGGCCGGCACCACTCGTGACCCCGTCGACGAGCTCATCGAGCTCGGCGGCACCACGTGGCGCTTCGTCGACACCGCCGGCATCCGGCGACGGGTGCACCAGACCCGGGGGGCCGACTTCTACGCCTCCCTGCGCACCCAGACGGCCCTGGAGAAGGCCGAGGTCGCTGTCGTGCTCATCGACTCCGAGGAGCCGATCGCCGAGCAGGACATCCGCGTCATCCAGCAGGTCATCGACGCCGGTCGGGCCCTCGTGATCGCGTACAACAAGTGGGACCTGCTCGACGAGGAGCGTCGCTACTACCTCGAGCGCGAGATCGAGAAGGAGCTCGTGCAGGTGCCATGGGCGCCGCGGGCCAACATCTCAGCCCGCACCGGCCGGCACATGGACCGACTGGTGCCAGCCATCGAGACCGCGCTCGCGTCGTGGGACACCCGTATCCCGACCGGGCGCCTCAACGCGTTCCTCGGTGAGGTCGTCGCCGGCCACCCGCACCCGGTGCGCGGCGGTAAGCAGCCCCGGATCCTCTTCGCCACCCAGGCCTCGACCCGGCCGCCGCGTTTCGTGATCTTCGCCTCCGGCTTCATCGAGGCCGGCTATCGCCGGTTCATCGAGCGACGGCTGCGCGAGCAGTTCGGCTTCGACGGCACCCCCATCGAGGTGTCGGTGCGGGTTCGGGAGAAGCGTCGCCGGTGACCGTTTGCTGAAGGATGCCGTACCGCCCGGCATCCGACGCGTCAGGGCACCGTAAGGCGGGAACCACCCGTCACACTCCGGGACGGCCTACCGTGAAGGCATGCAGTCCATGACGTGGCGACGGACCGGCTCGTTCCTGACGGGCGTGAGCGAGAGCGACCCGAGGTGGACCGCCCGAACCCTCACGGGGTTGCGCGTGATGCTTGGAGTGCTGTGGGTGACCAACGCCGGTTGGAAGACGCCACCCGACTTCGGCGCCAACGACAAGGTGCTGCTGTACCAGTACGTGACCGACGGCATCGAACATCCGGTTCTGCCCCCGTTCAGCTGGCTGCTCGAGCACCTCGTTCGCCCCAACCTCGGCGTCTTCGGGTGGGGCGTGCTGCTGGTGGAGCTGTCGCTGGGGGCGTTGCTACTGAGCGGTTCCTTCACCCGACTCGCTGCGCTGCTGGGAATCGGGCAGTCGATGGTCATCGGGCTGTCGGTACTGGCCACCCCGAACGAATGGCCGTGGTCGTACTACCTGATGATCGCGCTTCACCTGGTGATCTTCGTCTTTCCCGCCGGCCGGCACGGCGGCGCCGACGGTGCGCGAGCGGGGCTGACCGACGGTGTACTCAGCACACGCACGTGGGGCATCGTCGCGCTCGTACTGGGCGTCTGGGCCACGGCCTCGGCGGCCGCCGATGGCGATGTCGTGGGGGGCAGGGGCGCCGGGCTCGGGCTCGGTGACGCGATCAGCTTCGGCGGGTGGAACGTGCTGGGCGGAGTGCTGCTGCTCGCCATCGGAGCCTGTCTGCTGCTGTGCGTCCGCACTCCGGTGCTCGCGCGCGTCGCGGCCGGGGTGGCCGGCGTCGCGGCCCTGGTCACGCTTGTGCTGGACGGACGTGATGCCACCCTGCTCGGAGGCAACGGCTCGACGGTGTCGGTCTTCGCGGCCCTGTGCCTGGTCGCCGTGTATATCGCCCCCCTCCCTGCCTCCAGGGCCACCCGCTCAACGTCGAAGGCGGCCTCGACTTCGGACAGCCGCGCGTGACGGAGGCTGCGGGCTCGCCTCCAGCCAGCTGCTTCGACGGCGGCGACCTCGCCTGCGGTGAGCTGCTGCTCCGGTTGGTGGCGCACCTCAAGGGGTTAGCGCACGGCACGGTGGTGCGCGTGGTGGCCACCGATCCGGCCGCACCCATCGACATCCCCTTCTGGTGCCACCTGACGGGACATGTTTTTCTAGGCTCGGGTGAGCAACCTGATGGCCGGCCCTGTTTCGATCTCGCCATCAGCGCCAACGCCACCGCGACGCAGTCAGGTCGCCCGTGGCATGTCGAGCCTGCTTCTGCGCCAGCCCTGCACGAAGACGACCCATCCATCACCATCGAAAGGTTCTGACATGTCAGCCCTCGTCATCAATCTCACCCATTCCTCCGACGACGTCGACCGCACCAGCGTGGCCATGGTCGTCGCCGGGGCCGCCGTCGCGTCGGCCCAGACCACCACCGTGTTCCTGTCGTCCGAAGGCGTGCACCTGGCCAAGGCGGGAGTGGCGCAGACGCTTCACGAAGAGGGATTCGCCCCCCTCGGCGACCTGGTCAGCTCGTTCGTGGAGGCGGGAGGAGAGTTCCTGGTCTGCAGCCCGTGCGCCAAGAAGCGGGGTATCGGCGAAGACGACCTCATCGACGGCGCCAAGATCGTCGGTGGGGCCACGCTGGTGGCGCTTCTTGCCGATGGCGCAGCCTCGCTGTCCTTCTAGGGGCTGTCAATGATGCCCACGGGCTTACCTGCCCGCGGCGGGGCCGGCGCGGTCGAGTCTGGTTCTGCACCCCTGGCTTCGGGCGCTGCCTGGACGTCGGCCGCAGAGCTCGACGGGGGCACGCAGGACTGCGGCAGTGGTCTCCTGCTGTCGCTGACGGTGGCGATGCGTGCGATCGGTCAGGGGGAGGTGTTGTTGCTCCACACGGCCGAGCGGTCGGTGCTCGTCGACCTGCCGGCGTGGGCCCGACTGGCCGGTCATGGGCTCATCGATGTTCGGGCCGACGATGACCGAAAGGGCCCGTGGCATCTCGCCATCCGGCGCGGTGCCCCGGCGGGGGCCTCTGGCGCCGCAAGGGCGGATGCCGCTGAGACGGCATCCAGCAAGGGCCTCGCTTTCAGCCGTGGCGAGGCGACGCCCCTCGGCAGACGTCTGTGGCTCTACTCGAACTTCCACTGCAACCTCGCCTGCTCCTACTGCTGCGCCGAGTCATCACCCCAAGCAGCGCCACGGCTCATGCCTGTCGACCTCGCGGCCCGTGCGGTCGACGAGTTCGTCGCGCTGGGGGGCCAAGAGGTGCTGGTTACCGGGGGAGAGCCGTTCCTGCACCCCGACCTTGGCGACCTCGTCGCTGCGGTTCACCCCAAGGTTCCCGTGACGATCCTGACCAACGCCATGGTGTTCGGTCGTGGCGCCCGACGCCGAACCCTCGAGTCGATGGACCGAGATGCCGTGACGCTGCAGGTCAGCCTCGACTCGGCAGGACCGACGATCCACAACGACAACCGCGGGGCCGGATCGCACGAACGGGCTCTCGAAGGCATCAGTCTCGCTCGAGGTCTCGGTTTTCGAGTGCGGGTCGCGGCAACGGTCATGGAGTCCGATCTCGAGTCGGTACCGGCGTTGACCTGCCTTCTCGACGAGATGGGTATCCCCGCGGAAGACCAGCTCGTGCGACCGGTTGCGGCCGAGGGATTCGCTGACGTTGGTCAACACATCAGCCTGGACACCGTCGAACCAGAGCCGACCCTCACGGTCGACGGCGCCTGGTGGCACCCTGTGGCGGTCACGTCAGGCGCACTGAAGGTGGCCGACCAGCCTCTGCCCCTGGCCGAGGTGTACGACGTGATCCGCGACGTGCTGTCGTTCCAGGCCGCGTCATCGTCGGAGGGTCGGGAGGTCTTCCGCTGCACCTGAGCTCGCGGAGCACGGTGCCCACCGTTCTGGTGATTCGTTTCTGTGGCGGGCGTGCGCTAGGGTTTCGTTCGGCCCTTCGGGGCTCACGGGCTGTGGCGCAGCTTGGTAGCGCACTTGACTGGGGGTCAAGGGGTCGCAGGTTCAAATCCTGTCAGCCCGACGGGAGTTTATGCAGGTCAGAGGTTGGTAGGGTCGCGAAAAGTTGTGACCGTGCAACATACGTGCAAGAAGGGGCTGGGTTCTCCCAGCTCCTTCTTGCATTTTCCGGTCCAGATTGGCCCAGTCCGCTCGCCCAGATGCTTGGATAGGCGCGACGCTGGGCCGCGCACGAGGTGCACGAGGATGACCCATGCTGCGTGCCGCCTGGAGGCTGATCCTGATCGCCCGACACGGTGGCTGTGTCGGATCCGTATTGTCCGCCGCAGGCGCACCACGCTCGGCCGTTCATGGGCACCGAGGCTAGGTGCAGGGTCCACGCCCGATCCGGACCGTCTACGGCTCACACGCCTGCCTTCCAGCGCACAGGCCCCAAAAAGACCTTGGTGGTCCATGAAAGACGTCACGGCCTACCAGGGCACCATGCCACCTGCCGATGTCGGCAACGACAACCGGCCCGTCCACATCGGGTCACGACGGCGCGAGTGCGGGCCTGGCCGGGACCGAATGGCCCGCTGATGGTCGAGATGCAGCAGGCCGACTCTGGTAAAACCGTGAGCGCCTCAACGAACCGACCTGGTTAACAATAGTTTTCTCACAAGTCCCACTGGTAGCAGGCGCCGTGCCCTTCTCACCGCCACGCCACGCCATCACCTATCCGGGCGATCCTTAAGGTTCTGGCTCTTGGAAAAGCCCGTCAGGCCGAGGCTCCAGTTGACCTGGTCCCATGACGACAGCCGGGACAAGTGGCCGCGGAGGACGGATTGGGCCCGGTCGACACCGTGGCGGAAGCCTTCGCTGCCAAACACTCCGCGGCAGGCAGAGATGCCGAGACCGACGCGGCATTGTCGGTTCGGGCCAGCGAGATCGGCCAGGCGGGCCAGCCACGAATCGATGAGCGTGAATCCCCGAAATGCCGAGTCCCCGACTGGCTGGCACTTGGTCGACGAGGACCCTGACGTTCAAGTCGATTACCGGGTTGGTAGTCGAACCATCATGTTGTCCACATCGTTGGGGTCGACCCGCAGGATGCGGGGTCCGCTGCGGTAAGCCGCGAGGGTGCCGTTCGAGATGCGGCGGCGCAAGGTCTTGATGCTTAGGCCGGTGCGTTCTGCTGCGGCCGCGAGGGACTCGAACTCGCGTCGGCTGTTCTGGCTCATGGTGACCTCCCAAATCCCTAAGCCTGGCCCGGTGACCCCAGCGGTCATCGACGCTCGAGAGAGAGGGAATTTGGCCGCTCCCAGTACAAGGGAGTTGCCGAGCTTGGTTTCACGGCTGTCGCCGATGACCTCACCGCAGGTTGACGTCTGCCCGGGTCCACGCTGGCGCTGGCCTCGTTGTCGCTGTGGTTGTCCGTGTTCGGAGGCCTGGAGGCGTTCTGGTGCAGCGTGGAGCTCCTCGCCATGGACACCCGCAACTGCGACTGCTTGTCGACAGCTCCGTGTTCGACCACATGAGCAACACTCGCTTCCACCATGTTCATGATCTTCTCGGCAGACCTCAACGTGTCCCTCCTGGGGGTGGTAGGCGCTTACGCACGCCACCGCACCCCAGGAGGGGCCTGTACCGCGGGGCTTGGTCAGGAGCAGACGAACTCGTGTCGGGCAGATCCCATGACTGCCAACGGGCACTTTTCATGGCCGCTACCGGGCAACTACATGACCGCCTTCGGGCAGTTTCCCCTGGCCGCTGTCACGACGGCACTTTGCGTGTCCAACGAGCTGTGCAGCGGCAGACGTAGGAGCACGGATGTCCGGTCGGGCCTAACGTTCCGCAGTCCGCGCGCGACCGGATGAGAGGGGCAGATTGTCCTGACCGACGGAACTGGGGTATTCGTTTGGTGACGAAAACCAATGCGTCAAGACGCTCCATCTCGCTGCCCCCGCCCCTGGTGGAAGAACTACGGTTGCAGCGCCGTGAGCCGCTGCAGGAGAGCCTGCGCCTCGGCCCGGCCTTTCTCAGAACGACAGATCTGGCCTTCCCCGACAAAGCCGGTGGGCCGATGGACCCGGCTCGTGACTGGCGTGAATGGAAGGCGCTACTGACAGCCGCCGGAGTTCGTGATGCGCGACTACACGAGGCCCGACGCACACCAGCGACCCTGCTTTTGGTTCAAGGCGTCGACCTACGAACAGTTATGGCCATCATGGGATGGACAGAGATGGCAACGGCCCAGAGATACGCGCACGCGGTGGACGAACTCCGCGTCGAAGGGGCACGCAGGATGGGGGCTGCGCTGTGGCCCGACGCCCTGATCCAGGTCGCCACCTTGCCCCGCAACGAGGCGACGATCAAATGAGTGTAGATATCCGCGGCTCGCCTGCGGCAAGTCGCATCACCGGGGCCTTAGGGTGGGGTCGATGCGTCGCCAAGAACCGACTGTTGATCCCCAGGCTTTGCGGGCAGCTCGTGTCCGGCAAGGGCTCACGCAACACGAGCTGGCCCGATTGATCGGTGTTGCGGGTGGTGAACGGGTCTCCCGTTGGGAACTCGGCACCTCCGCCCCCCGCACGCTGGTGCTGACACGGCTGGCGGCAGCCCTCGGCGTGAAACTCGGCGATCTGCTCACCCCAGACAGCGATGATTCCGGGCTTCGCCGCATGCGCCTGCTCGTCGGGCTGACACCTCGCCAACTTGCGGATCGCGTCCACGTGTCTGTAGCGAACATCCAGCGATGGGAAGCGGGTCGGGTCAAACGTCTTCCGCCGCCACATGTCTTGAAGCAGCTGGCCGCAGCCATGGACACCACGGTCAGCGAAGTTGAGCGCGCGTTCCTGCGTCACACATGACGACGGTCAGACCATTGAGGGAGTACTAGTGACTGACCGGCCCGTCACCGTCCGCAACGGCAACGCACGATCGGCAGCTCCTCTGCGGGAGTTCATCGACCCGGATCGCACTGCTCCACAGCGACGCCGTGCCTGCGGGTTATCCACAGGTGTTTTTCGAGTCTCCACATTGCGACGCCGCTGTGGTCCGATGGGTAGGCGCAGACCTGGACCATCCTTAAGCGAATCGGGTCGCACAGGTCACCCGCCTCCAAGGCCGGGGGGGCCGTTTTTAGGTTCTCGGCTGTGGTGCGATCCGATGTAAGGGCACTAGTGTTTCAGTCTCGATTTTGCTCTCAAGTGACCGCCAGGGGTACTCGCGCGGGCTTCCCATAGAGATCAAGGAGCAACGAATGAAGTGGACCCGAGCAACCGTAACGGCTCTCACCGCCGCGTCGATCGCGACTGCCGTCGGTGCATGCTCGGGTGGTAACGGGTCGGAGAAACCCACCCGATCGACGGCCTCGGCCCCCTCGACGACCTCCCCAGCTCCGAGCGTGAGCGCGGTCACGACGGCCAGCCCCTCCACGGCGTACGACCCCAACTCACCACAGGAGCGGGCCAAGGAGATGGCGCGGGCCTACTTCGAGGTGAGCGACGCATGCTTGCAGGAGCCATCGAAAGCAAAGGCAACGTGCTTCGACAGCGTAGCCACTACGTCAGCGCTTAACGATCTCCGAAGTGCTCTCAGCTCGGCTCAGGCTGCGCAGACGAAACAGATCGGGTTTCTCCAGGTGGTCTCGACCACGCTTCTTAAGACTGATCTAACCAACAAGCCGAAAGAATCGCCTCCTACGGTGCCAAATCTGACGTTCGGTGTCTGCTACGACGTGAGCAAAGTTAATGTCGTTGACTACAGCGGTAAGTCGATTGTTCCACCTGACCGCAAACCTCGCGCAATCGAGAATGTGATAGTCGTCAATTACAAATACCCCGACCCCACTCAATGGCGAGTCGGGTACGTCGTTCCCACAGGAAAATCATGCTGACGCGCGTCAGGGCGGCCTTGGTCGCGTCGACAGTCTTATTCGGGCTCACGCTTATCGCTCCGACTGCTGCGCACGCTGCCCCCCCAGCATGTAAGAAATTCAACGAGCGTGGCATATGCATCCTCTGGATAACCCTGCCGCCGACACCACCACCTCCGCCTAGACCGCCCGGCTCGAACCCGCCTCCGGTAATCAAGCCCCCAGGGGGCGGCGGCAAGCCTCCGGTGGTGGAGCCGATCTTTATCGACTACGTGAAATGCACTCCCGCAGGAAAATCTGACCCGCAACCGCTCCAAGGGGATCCCGTGTGGAAAGGACATAAAGGCGGCGCGATCTACGACTGCATCGTCGGACCACGCGTCGTAAATCAGGTGTTCGTCGCGGGCTACACGATCTTCTTCTGGTCGAAGACCGGACCGAAAGCGCCGCCACCACCGGACCCGCGAGACCTCGCACAGGATGCGGTCGCCACGATGGACCTGCAACCGATCACGATTGGGGTTGTGCCGCTGCCCAAGCCCGGTTCAATCGGTTTGGTGGGGCTCCCGAACTACATGTGGGTGAGGGAGCCGACCCCCGGCACCTACGGGCCGATCACGCGCACCGCGTCCGCTGGCGGGTACACCGTGACGGCTACAGCTCGCGTCGCGCGGGTGGTTTGGGATATGGGCGACGGGCCTTCGATTACGTGCGGTAAGGGCACCCCGTACGAGTCCCGGTTCGGCAAGCAGAAGTCCCCGACCTGTGGGCACGTCTACACCCGCCAGGGCCGCTACCCGGTGACGGCTACGTCGTACTGGGTCATCGATTGGGCCGGGATCGGCCAGGCCGGGACGATCACGCTTGACCTGACCCAGAACGCGACGCTGACCATCGGTGAGGCCCAGGTGATCAGCCAATGATCAACACATCAGGCGGGGGAGACGGGCGATGACGGCAACAACCGACGCCATCAAGACGAATCAGAACGGCATCCAGGCGTCGAGCGGCAAGGGTGCTCCGACGAAAGAGCGCCCGGGGACGGTGGAGCCGGCTCCGAAACTGCGCCGGCGGCCGATGTTGGTTGCGGCGTCGGTGGCGGCTGTCGTTCTGGGCGCGATGTTGGGTGTGTGGACCTGGACGTCGGTGAGCGACGCACAGTCTGTGGTGGCGGTCCGGAACACCATCGCCCGCGGCGCGACCATCGCAGAGAACGACCTCATCACCGTCCAGGTGGGTGTCGACCCGAGTCTAAAGACAACACCAGGCGGCGATCTGCGCAAGCTGATCGGCCAACGTGCAGCAATGGACATGTCCGCCGGGAGCCTGGTCACCGCAGAGGACGTGGCCCCAACGGTGATCCCACCGGCAGGACAGTCAGTGGTCGGTGTGGCCTTACCGGCGTCGTTGCTGCCAGGGGAGCCGCTGCGGGCCGGGGACCAGGTGCGGGTGGTCAGCACGCCGGGCGCCGACGGCAACGTTGCCGCCGGGCCGCAGGTGCAGATCGCGGCAACCGTCGTCAGCCTTCACCCGGGCGCCGACCAAGGCAAGATCGTGGTCTCGGTGCTGGTAGGCCAAGACAAAGCCGCAGAGCTTGCGGCCCGGGCCGCCACCGGCCGCGTCGCGATGGTGCTCGACCCGCGGGAGCGCTGAGGAATGGCGCTGATCGTGTTGGCTTCCGCTTCCGGTTCCCCAGGGGTGACCGCGTCGGCTCTGGGGCTGGCCCTGACGTGGGATGCGCCCGTGTTGTTGGTCGAGGCCGACCCCACCGGGGGATCCTCGATCCTGGCCGGGTACCTGCGGGGACGGACAACCCCGACCGACTCACTGATCGATCTGGCGCTGGCGCACCGGCAAGGGTTGCTCTCGGAGGCGCTCCCCGAGGCGACGGTGACAATCGAAGACACCCAGGTGTCACTGCTGCCGGGCACTCGTTCACACACCCAGGCGCGCAGCCTGGTGCCCCTGTGGCAGCCACTCGCGGCCGCGTTGAAGGGCCTTGAGCGCACGGGCCAGGACGTGATCGTCGACGCCGGCCGGCTTGGGCTGGCGGGTTCACCAGAGCCACTGCTGTACGCAGCCGACCTGTGTTTGTTGACGATGAGGTCTGATCTGGTGGCGTTGTCCGGAGCGCGGTCCTGGGTGGAAACGCTCCAGGCCGGGTTCGAAGGGGTGGGGGGCTCGTCCTCTCTGGGGATCCTCATGGTCGGCGAAAATGACCCGTACACCGCTGGGGAGGTCCACAAAGTCCTTCGGGCCCCAGTGACAGCGTCACTGGCTTGGGATGAACCCGCAGCCCGGGTGTTCGCCAAGGGAGGGAGCGCGCCGCGACGTTTCGACGGCTCGGCGCTGGTGCGCAGTCTTAAGGCCGCGCACGCCGCCATCACCTCGACCGTGACGGCGAACCGTGCGGATCTGGTAGTGCCGGTTGTAGGGAGCCCAGTATGAGCAGAAGCAACAACCAGAGACCGCAGGTCACGAGCGACCCGGCCGACCGAGCGGACCCTACGTCGCTGCCGCTGTTCGCGGTACCGGGACCACCCCGCCCGGGCCGGGTGAGGGGTTCGTTTTCGATGAACCACCCGGCCGACTCCGACGGGCCGGCCGCGCTCAGACACTCCCCGAGGTCACAGCCGAGTGAGCCGATGCCGGTGCACCGGGCGCGGCATTCGTACAACGAGGGCCTGGACTGGGACCTGATCGCGGTTCTGCGCAAACAGGCGTCGGCGCGCCTCAGTGAAGTGAACAGAGACGACGGTGGACACCTGAGCAAGAAAGAACAACGCGAGCGCGGCCGGGCCATCATCCTCGAGCTCCTCAATGACGAGTCAGCCGTGAGGATGACCGCGGGGGAGGAGTCCTGGACCCTGGCCGTCCAGGAGCAGATGGCCGAAGCGTTGGACGCCGCGTTGTTCGGGATGGGGCGTCTGCAGCCGCTCCTTGATGACGACCGCGTAGAGAACATCCTGATCGCTGGGCACGCCCGCGTCTGGCTCGAGCTGGCCGGAGGGCGCCTGGTCAAGGGGCCACCGGTGGCCAGCAGCGATCAGGAGCTGATCGACTTCCTGGTGTTCCTGGCCTCGCGGTCAGAGGCCAACGCGCGACCGTTCAGCGAATCCGAGCCGCGCCTACACCTGCGCCTGGACGACGGATCCCGGTTGGCTGCGGTGGCCTGGGTGCACCCGTTCCCGTCCGTGGTCATCCGCCGGCATCGCCTCAGGAAGGTCAGATTAGAGGACCTTGTCGACTCGCAGACGTGCACCCAGCTGGCCGCCTCCTTCCTGGCGGCCGCAGTCAAAGCCGGCCGGAGCGTCGTGGTCACCGGCGCCCAGGGGGCAGGCAAGACAACGGTCGCGCGTGCGTTGTGCGCAGAGATCCCGAAACGGGAGATCATCGGCACCTTCGAGACCGTCTACGAGCTGCACCTGCACGAACTGGAGGACCAGCACGACATCGTCTTCCCCTGGGAAGCGCGGCCCGGGTTCGGCGAACGCGGCCCTGACGGGAAGAAGGCGGGGGAGTTCACCCTGGCCGAGGCCCTGATCGACTCGTTCAAGTTCAACATCAGCCGCCAGATCGTCGGCGAGGTGACCGGGCCGGAGATCCTGGCCATGTTCAAGGCCATGGAGTCCTCCAACGGGTCCATCTCCACCACGCACGCCCGCAACGCCGTAGGTGCGATCGGGAAACTGGCGACGTGCGCCCTGGAGGCCGGCCCTCAGATCACCTACGAGTACGCGATCCGGCAGATCGCCGCGAACGTCGACATCATCGTCCACGTCGCCATGGACAAGAGCGAGCTACCCGACGGCTCAGCACAGCTGTCCCGGTGGGTGTCGGAGATCATCGTGGTCACCCCGGGCGAGAAGGAACTGGGCTACGCAACGACGACGGTTTTCAAGGCCGGACCACACAGCCGAGTGGCGACCCCGAACGTCATGCACGATGACTACAAAGAGCTGGAACAGTGGGGCTTTGACCTGACCGGCTTCTACAGCGAACGCGGCGAGGCCGCGTCGTGACCGCGCTGATCCCAGCCCTGGCGGGTGCGCTGATCGTGGCCGGCCTCCTCGGGGCCGTCATCGGCCTCCGGGGCACGCCACCTCGGCCACCCGCGCCCGGGCGCAACCGCATCCCCGGGGCCCGGCGGTACGGAGCCCTGACCCGGCGAACACGGTTGCTGCTGCTGGTAGGGCTGGGAATCGGCGCAGTGGTCGCCCTGCTCACCGGGTGGGTGGTGGCCCTGCTCATCGTGCCGGCCGCGTTGGCCGGCCTGCCCTACCTGCTCTCTTCCCCGGAAGCCGGGGACAAGATCGCTCAGCTCGAGGCGCTGGAGGAGTGGACCAGGTCGTTGGCGGGCCTTCTTACCGCCGGCGCCGGCCTCGAGCAGGCCTTGATCAGTACCCTGCGTTCTACCCCCGCCCCGATCCGACCCGAGGTCACCCGGCTGGCCTCCCGTCTGCGGGCCCGGTGGGGCACCGAGGACGCCCTACGCGCTTTCGCCGATGAGCTCGACGATGCCACCGGGGACCTGATCACCGGCAACCTCATCCTGGCCGCGCGCCGTCGCGGTCGCGGCGTCTCGAACGTCCTGGACGCCTTGGCTGAGTCCGTAGCCAGCGACGTGCGGGCCCGACGAGAGATCGAGTCCGACCGCGCCAAGCCCCGCTCCACGGCCCGCTGGGTCACGATCATCACCATCGGCGTGCTGGCCTTCCTCGCGATCACGGGGGAGTACGTCGCCCCGTACGGGTCACCGTTCGGGCAGGTGCTGCTCACGATGCTGCTCGCCCTCTACGTAGCCACCTTGATCTGGATGAAGCGGATGGCAGCCGGGGAGCGGCTGCCCCGGTTCATCGGGGCCGCCGCCGCTGAAGCGGCCCGCTGATGGCCACCGGACTGCAGCTGGCCATCGCCGCTGGGGCCCTGATCGGGTTAGGAGTGGCGTTCTTGATCTGGCGGCTCGCGCCCGCCGACCCCGACCTCGGTGAGGCGCTGAGCCGGCTCACGCCGCAGACCCGGTCCGGCGGGACCCGGCTCAGCATCGATGCCACCGACACCCGGGAGCGTCTCGGGCTGTGGGCCATGAAAGCGTTGCCCGCGGGAACCTGGGGAACCGTCCCCACGAAAGAGCTGGCGATCATGCGGATCTCGTTGAGCCGGTTCTACGGGGAGAAGATCCTCTACGCCCTGGTAGGTCTACTCGTTCCGCCGGTACTGACCGCCCTGTTCACCGTCCTGGGTCTGGGTCTGCCGGTGGTGATCCCGGTGCTCGGCTCGCTCGTCCTGGCGATCGTGATGTTCTTCCTGCCGGACTACAACATGCGCGACGAGGCGAAGAAGGCCCGGGTGGAGTTCTCCCGGGCACTGGGGGCCTACATCGACTTCGTAGCGCTGGAACGCCGCGGCGGCGCCGGGCCCCGGCAGGCCATGGAGGTCTCGGCCGAGGTCGGGGACAGCTGGGTGTTCCGCCGCCTGGGGGAGGAGCTGGCCCGCACCCGCTGGTCCGGGGTCACCCCCTGGGAGGCCCTGCGCGGGCTGGCCGACGAGCTGGGCCTGCCCGAACTGGAGGACCTGGCCGACATCATGCGCCTGTCCGGCGAGGAAGACGCCCAGATCTACACCAACCTGCGGGCCCGGTCCGCGTCCATGCGCGCCGCCATGCTCGCCGCCGAAAAGGGCAAAGCCAACGAGATCGGGGAACGCATGTCGATCCCGATGAGCATGCTCGGCGTCATCTTCCTCGCCATCCTCGTTGCCCCCGCTCTCCTTCGGGTACTCGAGGGCAGCTGATGACCCGTACGGCGCCCAACCACGCCCACGGCCCACTCACCGCCGTGGGACCCACACACCACAGCATGGCCACCACCGAAGGGGAAGAACAATGATCCAGTTGGCAGCTACCTTGCACACGCTCGGGGTCCGGCTCACCGACACCGTCCAGGACAAGGTCCACCTGATCAAAGGCGACCGAGACCGCGGGTCGGTGACGATCGAACAGGTCCTCTGGGCCGTCGCCGTGATCGGCATCGTCGCCATCGTCGTCGGGGCGGTCACCACCTATGTTCGCAGCCAGAGCAGCAAACTCGGTGGCACCGGCGCATGAGAGCGCCCCGGCCCACCGCTTCGCCCAGCCACCGTTTGGTGGCAGGGGGGCGTGATCGCGGGTCGGTATCGATCCAGATGGTGACCATGCTGCCGCTGCTGTTCACGGTCATGTTCCTGGGCATGCAAGGAGCGTTGTACTACCACGCGCGCACCGTCGCGATCGCCGCAGCGCAGGAAGGGGCTCGCGTCGCTGGCAGTGAGGGCGGAACCGGTAGCGAGGGCGCCGCCGCCGCTACTGGGTTCGTTGCTGACGCCGGCGGTGACGGGGTCATCCGGTCCGCGTCCGTCAGCAGCCAACGCAGCGCCACCACGGCCACCGTGACCGTGCGCGGCACGGCCATGAGCGTCATCCCAGGCTGGGCTCTGGCGATCAACCAGTCCGCAGCCGTCCCCGTCGAGAGGATCACCCGATGAACATCCTGCGCGGGGAGCGGGACCGCGGCTCAGCCGTCATCGAAACCGTCATCGGCGTGCCAGCCTTCATGCTGTTCGTCGGGTTGATCTTCTTCGCCGGCCGGATCGCCATCGCGAACCAGGCCGTCGAGTCCGCCGCCAACGAGGCCGCCCGGACCGCGTCCATCGCCCGAACCCAGGAACAAGCGAGCTCCGACGCGGCCGCGGCCGCGGCCACCTCCTTGTCGAACCAAGGGGTGGCCTGCGTGAGCCGGGAGGTGTCAGTTGACACCACCGGGTTCGCCGCGCCGGCTGGAACCCCGGCGCAGGTCACGGCCACGGTCACCTGCCAGATCAACCTCGCTGACCTGGCCTTGCCGGGGCTCCCGGGGACCAGGACGCTCAGCGCCACGATGGGCTCAGCCATCGACAGCTACCGAGAACGGTGAGCACGCGAATGGAAACCCAGCTGCGGCGCCTGACCCGTGGAGAGCGAGAACGAGGCTCAGTCAGCCTCTGGCTCGCCACCTCAGGCCTGGTCATGATCGTGCTGGTCGGACTGGCCGTCGACCTCAGCGGTCAGGTCTACGCCCAACAACACGCCCGCGACGTCGCCCGGCAAGCCGCCCGCGCCGCAGGCCAGCAGCTGCAAGGGCCCATCGCGGTACGCGGCGACGGAGCCTTCGCTGACCCCTACGCCGCGCAACAAGCCGCCCAAACCTACCTCGCCGGGTCAGGCCTGACCGGGTCCGCGACCATCATCAACGGGCAAACGGTGCGGGTGGACACCACCGACAGCTACCAGACAAAGTTCTTGAGCATCATCGGCATCACCGGCTTCACCGTCCACGGCGAAGCCGACTCCCGCATCACCCGCTCCGTCGGGGGGGTAGAACAGTGAGGCTTACCCAGCGGTTGGCCGGACTGGCGGCCGCCCTGACCCTGCTCGGTATCGTCGTCGGCCTCCCGCTCGCCCTCCTGGCCGCCGGGCAGCTACCCCACTCCGTTCCCAGCCTCGACCAGGTCCGAGACGACCTATTCGGCCGCGATGACGGCACCCTGGTCTTGACCATCCTCACCGTGATCGGGTGGGCGGCCTGGGCTTACCTCACCGTGGCGATCGTGCTCGAGGTCGCCTCCCGGCTACGCGGGGTCACAGCCCCGCACCTGCCCGGCTTCCACCTGCCCCAGAACACCGCACGCGGGCTGGTCTCGACCGCATTGCTACTTTTCGTCGCCATCCCCACCGCAGCACCTGACGCGAACGCGACCATCCCCCACGCCCCCACCCTCACCACGGCCGCCACCACTGCCCTCACCACGGCCCGAACCTCGGCCCCCAACGGCCCGGCCCAAGCCCGCACGCCATCGGCCGCCAACCACAACGTCAAACCCTCCACGCTCCGACCAGCCGCCGACGCCAAGCGGGGCACCGCCCAGGCCACCGCCGCGCCGACCGCCCCACAAACCCTGGTGCGCCACACCGTGCGCCACGGGGAGTCCCTCTGGTCCATCGCCGAGCGGTACCTCGGCGATGGTCGCCAGTTCCCACAGATCGCAGACGCCAACGCCGACGTCCTCGGGCGCAACCCCGGCTTCCTGCGGACCGGGACCGTGCTGAAGATCCCGACGGCCCAGGCCGCCGCCCCTACCGTGACCCTGGCACACCGGCTAACCGTCGAGAAGGGCGACACCCTGTCGCAGATCGCGCTCGAGGAGCTCGGCAACGCCGGCAGGTACCCGGAGATCTTCAACGCCTCACGCGGCATCACCCAACCCGACGGAGCGCACCTGCGCGACCCCAACCTGATCTACGTCGGTTGGGCCCTCAACATCCCGCAGCCAGCCACCACCGCTAGCGCGGGAACACCCGCGCCGCACCAGGCCGCACACGTCCACCCGAAACCACCAAAGCAGAACCCGCCACCACACCCAAATGAAGCTGCCCCCCGCGCGCGCGCAGGCGCGGTGGGCGCCCCTACCAAGGTCGCCCCCCCGAACCAGGCCCCCGCCTCTGGTCGGGTCGGTGCGGGCGAGTGGTGGCGGATCACCGATGGTCGGGTGAGCGCCGCCACAGCTCCGAAGACCGCGCCATCCGCACCCACTGCCCCGGCCGGGAAAAGCCTCACGCCCCCCGCCGAGACGCCCAGAGCGACGACCAGTGAAACCGCTACCGCCCCCAAGACCATCTTTGCGGCCCCATGGGTCCTTACCGGTCTGACCGGTGGGGGCGGCTTCCTGGCCGGGTCGATGATGCTTGTGCTTCGCCGTCGTCGCCGGGCGCAGTTCCGGGCGCGTCGGCCTGGGCGAACCATCGCCACTCCGCAGCCGCGGCTGGCGCCGGTAGAAAAGACCATCACCGTCATCGGATCCGCGGCCATCCCCGACGTGGAACGCCTAGACCAGGTCCTGTGCAGACTGGCCGCAGCCCGCACCGGGTGCCAGCTGGTCATGCCCGAAGTGGCCGCCGTTCAGCTCACCCGCCACACCCTGACCCTGCACCTGTCCAACCCGATGACCCTGCCCCAGCCCTGGAACGGCAGCGCCGACGCGATGCACTGGGTCGTTTACACCACAACCGACACGGTCGAACAGATCGGGCCGTTGGTGCCCGACCAGCCGGCGCCCTACCCGCTGCTGGTAACCATCGGTCACGGGACAGCAGGAGACACCTGGCTCCTCAACGTTGAAGACCTCACCCTGAACATCACCGGGGACCTCGACTACAGTCGCGACTTCGCCCGGTACCTCGTAGCTGAGATCGCCTGCAACCCCTGGTCTCACGGCGTCCGGGCCGAGCTGGTCGGAGTCGCTACCGAAGTCGCTGCCATGAACCCCGACCGGGTCCGCGTCCACGACGACGGCGACGCGGCAGCCGAAGTCCTGGCCGCCGCCGTCGCAATGATCGACCGGGCCCAGGACGCCGGCATAGACGTGACGAACGCCCGCGCCACGCAGGCCGGTGCGGACACCTGGCCGGCTCGCCTGATCATCCTCGACGCTGCCACCAAGCAAACCCATTCACTGAGCCGCCTCCTCGAGCTGGTGCACACCCACCCGGGGCTCACCGGCACCAGCATCGTCGTCCGCGGCGAAAGCACCAACGAACTCGGGATCACGCTCCACGTCAGTAGCAATGGCCGGGTCACGATGCCCGCCTCCGGACTTGATCTCGTCGCGGTCGGCCTGACCAGCGACGAGGCTCAAGGGTGCGCCGCCTTGCTGACCCAGAGCGATGACCTGCACGACATCGAGATCCCCAGCGACGAAGACGCCGACGGATGGCGGGCCTGGGCCAACGAGGCCGGCGCGCTCCGGCCAGAACACACCATCCCCCGAGACAGCAATACTGGCCAGGAGGAGGGGCTCACCACCACCGTGCTCGAGGCGCAGGACGAGGAGTACGTCCACTCGGGCGCCACGACCCGCCAGGACCTGCAGGCCCTGGCACCCAAGATCACGGCGCAGGTCAGTGCGGCGGTACTGCATGCCGACCCGGAACTCGATAACGATGTGGCCGCCTGGTGGGCCAGTGACTGTCCTCTACCTCGGTTAAGCCTCCTCGGACCGGTCGGGGCCATCACCCGCGGGACCCCCGTGACGAAAAGGAAGCCGTACTTCACTGAGGTACTGGCCTTCCTCAGCACAAGAGCTCACGGCGCCACCCCCGAAGAGCTCGCCGAAGCCTTCGGTATCAGCCCCGGCAAAGCCCGCGACTACGCGAACATCGTGCGCAGCTGGCTCGGGACCAACCCGCGCACCGGGGACGACCACCTGCCCGACGCGCGCAAAGCGCCCGCAGCACGCAACCGAGGGGTCGCCGTCTACGAGATCCTCGACCTCCTCAAGGATGTCGACCTGTTCCGTCGGCTACGGGCCCGAGGGGAGGCTCAAGGCGCGCACGGCATCGACGACCTCGATTCCGCCCTGCGCCTCGTCCAAGGCCGCCCCTTCGACCGTTTACGTCCGGGAGGTTGGTCCTGGCTAGCCGACGGCGACCGGCTCGACCACCACATGATCTGCGCCATCGTCGACGTCGCCCACCTGGTGACCACCTACAGCCTGCAAACCGGCGACCTGCGGCGCGCCCGTCTAGCCGCCGAGACCGCCGCCCTGGCGGCCCCCGATGAGGAGATCCCCCGCCTGGACCTAGCCGCCATAGCCAACGCCGAGGGCCACACCGGCGAGGCTCAGAGACTCCTGCGGGACGAGGTGTACAACCGCTCCGATGACGACGACGCGCCTACCGAGCTCAGTGAGCGGACCCAGCAGATCATCGCCGGCAAGAATTGGACTGATGCCAAGGGCACACGTCAGGCCAGCTGACTGGCTGAGGTGTTGGACAAACCGCAGGTGGGCGCAGCTTCCTACCAGCACCCTTACCCTCCGGCCTTAAGTCCTGGTCAGAACCGACCGCACCCCGCCACGAGGACCCGGCTGTCCCCGTATGCATCATGAAATTTCCGGTAGCCGTCTGGCCGTCCCCCTAGGCGGCCGATGAGATGCGTCTTTCCGCCCAGATAGGGCGTGTCTCGAACGTGCTGCCTACCGCCCAGAGTGGGCCACGCCCAGAATGGGTTGGACCGCGAATGGCTGCGCCCCCCTCAGTCTCCGCGCCGCAGCTCTGCCGCGATTCTGTGCCGGTATGCGCGCCTTGAGGACGCGCCGCCACTAGAGTCACCTGCCAGGAGGCGGGTTGAGTGGCGAAGGAAACTGCACAACGGCTCGGGTATGAGGGGCTTCACGAAATCAAGGAGTGGCTGGAGGCCACGATGAGATTCGCGTTCACCTACACGGTCTGGGACAGCGAGCCCATGTGCACACGACCATGTCCAGACGGCACCAAGAAGGCGCTCGATCTTGAAGGAAACACGGTAGGGAGGCCCGGAGACCGCCCGCGCCCGGTGAGCGTCGAGTGCAAGAAGTACACCACTGTCGGTGGTCAGGCGGAGGGTTACAGGGAGTTCTTGGCTGTTGCGTACGCGAACACGGTGCACATGACCGACTCGATAGGCGAGGACGCCGAGCGGGAGTTCCTGTGGGTGACGTATCACCCCTTTTCCCAGACGAAGTGGAGCGAACTGTTGACCGTCAAGCACCTGCGGGAATGCGTGGAAGACCACCTCGGCCTCCTCGACGGGGCCGAGATTGATGATGACTTGTTGGCAATCGTCGCTCAGCGGATCGGCGTCTTGGTGGTGGGTCAGCGACAGGTGGATATACGCCTGAGCAAGGACGAGGCGGGCTTGGCGTTGCATCACCTGCGGAAGGAAGGGTATCGGGCATGAGCACGTTCACGGAGCGGATCTCGGCCGCGCTGGACACGACCGACGCTCGGGAGGCCGGCCATCGAGTCCATCAGGTCGTGGCGCAGGAGATGCGAAACTTGGATCCGACGGCGACTGCCGAGATTACCGGCTACTTCAACCACTCTTACGTGCCCGATCTCGTGATGCAGTGGGGTAAAGGGCGGCAGGCGTTCGATCGCCCCATATTCCTGCGGCACTCATTGCGGTCGAGTCGAGCATCCGGCGACCTGGACAACTTCAATCGCAACGACCTGCCGGCGTTCTACCTGTCGCTCGCGTCCGCCGAGCCCGAAGAGGAGACCCGGCAGGTCCGTGCCCAGGCTAATGAGCACCGCGGGAGCCGGGTACTGGTGACCACGGTGCCGGCACTTGACGACCTGACCCCGACAACGCAGCGCCCCGACCCCGTATTAGGGCTCGTAAGGGCCAGCATCGTACGCAATGCGAAGGGCGCCATAGTCGAGTCCGACGTCGAGAACCTCGTTCTGCCTCGAGACCGTCAGATCGAGCAACGGGAGTTAGCCGCGTTCTCCGAGACCGTCTCGTCGGTCTTCACTGAGGATGCTGTGCTCCGCATCAACCGCGTGTTCGGCATCGTTGAGCAGGCGCTCGCGGACGAGCCAAGTGTCGAGGCACTTTTGCTATCAGGGCAGCTCAGCGAGACCGAGATCCGTGAGCTCGTGCCGTACCTGCTGAGCTTGCAAGGTGTCACTCGCGATCGTGATTTCTGGACAGCTGTCGCTCGGTTGATCAATCTCACCGACATCGAGCAGATGTGGAGCCAATTCGCCGACCTCGATCTGACGCCGCTCGCCTCAGCCGCAAGCGGGCTTTGGCGTGCCAAGCGTGTGCTGATGAGTTTGAGGTCGGACGCGATCGGAGTCGAGGACTTCGATCGCACACCCCGATGGTCCGCGAAGGGAAACCTCCTCGCAGCGGAGATCGGCGACTGGCGGCTCACGTTCGCCAACAAGGCCCAGAAGATGAAGATTGCGAATCGCGACCTGACACCCGCTCGCTGGGGCGATTTGTTGCCCAGCCTGGAGGCGTACACGGTGACGGCGGTGGACCTTCGTGGCCTCCAGACCAGGAGCCAGTACGGGGCTCAAGAGTCGACGCAGGACATGAAACAGCGTGTTGAGGCGTTCATCCGGACCGCTGACGACTCGTTCCATCTCCCATCTGTCACGGTAGCGACTGGCGTGGGTGACGAGCGGTCGGAGATCACGGCCAACTTCACAGAGATGATGCTCGACGCAAAGCCCGACTCCGACTTAGAGACGCTCGCGCGCGCGGCACTGCGCATCTTGGGATACCGCCACCCGACCGCCGAGGCTGACTTGACCGCGCTGCTTGCAGGCACGGGGTTGCCGCAGGACGAGCACGAAGCAAAAGAAGCGCACGGGGAGAATGTGAGCGACGATCACACTGAGAACGGTGACGACCCCGAGTAGACGTCGCCAGACTTTCCTGGATTCGAGGCCACACGGGACAGATCCAGCGACCGAGGCGCGTCACATCGCCGCCTATCGGCGCGCGTTTCACCCCATGCCGAGTGCCTAAGAGGCGGGTCTGCCAACGAGCGACCATGGGTCGACACGACGCGCGCCAACGAGTCGGAGTGGGCGCGCATCATGCTCGTGGCCTCGAGACCGATCGAGATGTTGTCCGTGAATGTCGGTGGGGCCGAATACGATCAAGCGATGATGGGATTACAAGCGTTCGCCTTGGAAGTTACTCGATGAGCAGCGCGAGCGACCTTCGTCGCCTGCGTGAAGCGGCGAACCGGATCCGAACTGACATCGCCCGCTCCTCGACCGTCGTCGCCACCAAGCGGAAAAAGGCAACCGAGGCTCAAGCTGCTGCGGGCAAGAGCAAGAGCGCGTCCACCATCCGGAGCAAGTTGTCCGAGGCAGAGCGTGCCACGAAGGAAGCCAACACAGCGGAGAGTAAGCGAGCTGAACTAGAGAAGAAGTTGGCTGAGGCCGAGGTCAAGGTGTCCAAGGCCCAGCAGAAGTACGAGCAGGATCGATCTAACGCTCAAACCAAGGCTCTCACAGACTTGCGCCGCACCGCTCAGAAGTCCTCCGAGCAGTTCGCGCCACGCCAGCTTGCCAGCTCTTTCGGCGAACGAACTTCCGCTCTCTCTGGCAGCGAGCCGGTTAGGAACTCCTCTATCACCGACGTGTTCCTCTCTCACGCAAGCGAGGATAAGGACGAGATCGCCCGTCCGCTCAGGGAGTCCCTCGAAGCACGCGGAGTCACCGTGTGGTTTGACGAGCTGAAAATCAAGGTTGGCCAAAGCATCAGGCAGGAGATCGAAGCCGGGATCGCTGGCTGCCGTTTTGGTGTCGTCATAGTCTCGCCCAACTTCTTCGCGAAGCAGTGGACGCAAGCCGAGTTGGACGCACTCTTTGGAAAGAAGATGGACTCAGGGGAGAATCTTGTTCTCCCCATCTGGCACCACATTTCCAAGGACGAGGTTCAGCGTCATTCCCCCCTGCTTGCCGGCCTGCTAGCGCTGAATACCGCTGTCTCTACTATCGACGAGATCGCTGACAGCCTTGTAGAGGTCGTCCACGCAGAGCGCTAAATATCGATAGTCGTATCGGTGTTCATCTGATTCGCACCCTACCGGAAGTCTCCGAGGGGCCGCGGATAGTGCGTCACTTCGCCGCGAATGGGGCGTCCAGGTCTGTGTCACCCCGCCGCGAACAGGCGTCGTCCTGCATCTCACAAGAGGGCGCCCAGACCCACGAGGCGAGGCCATCGGCAATGGTCGGGGGTCAGCGCCGGTAGGTCACGTGGATGGTGCCGCTCTCGGCCGTCTCGCTCGTGACGGTGAAGTCGCTGTCGACCATCCTCAGGCCGTCCCACAGCCAAGCGCCGCGCCCCAGCACGATCGGCGTGATGCTGACGTGGAGGTGGTCCACGAGGCCGGCACGCAGGAAGTCACGTACGACCCCCGTTCCGCCGCCGATGCGCACGTCCTGACCGCCCGCAGCCCCCCGGGCACGCTCGAGTGCCACGGCTGGAGTCACCGAGAGGAACTCGAACGAGGTGCCGTTGGCCATCGTCACCGTTGGACGAGGGGCGTGGGTCAGCACGAACACGGGCGCCCGGAACGGCGGTTCCTCGCCCCACTAACCCGTCCAGCTAGCGTCATCGGGGAAGGAATGCAGGCCAAACATCTCTGCCCCCATGATCTCGGCACCGACCCCCTCGAAGTGGGCCGCGGCGTACGCGTCGTCTAGGCCCGTGGTCCCCGCACCGCTGGTTCGCCCAGCACCCGCTCGCGAAAGGTGCGGGTCGCGGCGTAGGCCGCAGTCAGACGCTCCCAGTCGGCGCCCTTCGGCTTCTCGGGTGTCGGATCCGTGGGCGTGGAGACGCCGTCGAGGGAGATGTTGAGGTCAGCGCGGGTCGCCATGGGAACTCCTCGAGGATGGTGATTGCCCTACGCAAGTACTACGAGGAGGTGTCGTCAACCGCGAAGGATCACCCCGTGCGGCCCCGCTTCAGATGTGCCATCCAGACCGCCGTCCAGGCCCGCGGCGACTACTGGTCGATGCTCGTGCTGGGCAACACATCGTCAGGGGCACCGCCGCCACTTCCGTGAGCTGCTCACCGTGTTTCGATAAGGATCGCCTCGAACCTCCTTGACCACAGGTGGAAGCGACTCGTCGCCAAAGGCATCCTCGTCCGCGACGATGACCCCGCGTACGACACGAGTTGTCCCGCCCCGAGTCGGGACGACGACACCCGGTCACAACCGCAGATCGGAACGGCGATCCCTGCGCCACGTAGTGCGAGGCACGGTCACTTCTTTCGCACAATCGGTAGCTCTCTGCCGCCGCCGGGTTCGGTCACAATTGATCGTCAGCTGGTGGGTGTAGCGATGGTCGGGATGGACATCCCGAAAACTTTGACATGTTGGGGTACGAACCCGTTTACCCAGGTCAGCGGGTTGTACCCCCCACCATCGTTTCCCGCCCCCCGACGTCCCCCCGCTGTGAATAGCCGCGTTGGGGACGAAGCCGGGGAGAACCAGGCGAGACCTTCATGCCGTGTCCACACGGCGGAAGGAACTCGAGATGAGTGTCGCAACCCACCTGGGTCTCAACGATCCGGAGAACGACGTACTGGCCCTGGCGCGGGCCCGGTGGCCTCTTTGGCAGCGCGACCACCCAGCGCTGCGCGAGGTGCAGGATCTGCTCGGGCTACCCGGTTGGCTGCGCGCGGCCGAGCCTCACCGCGCCGACGCGGTCCTGCTCGCCCTGGCCGAGCTGTCCTCTCCTGAGGGCCGCGACGACGTCGCCGCCACCGGGGCACTGGCCTGGCTTCTGCTGCCGGGAGCCAGCCTGCTGGCCGCCCGCCTGGCCACGCTGACCCCGAGGATCGACCAGCTGCTCGCGGCCCAGCTGTGGGTCGAGGCCCGCACCTTCCCCTGGCAGCGAGGCCACCGGGTGGCGGCGAACATCCTGATGAACACCCGCAAGAGCGTGATGCGAGATCTCGGGGTAGGGGTCTGCGCCGACCGAACCTGGAGCAGAAGTGTCCCGGTCGACCCCAGCGAACGACTGTGGCAGGAGATCGCGACCGAGGACGTGGCACCCACCGGCGACGAGCTGGCCGAGCTACTCACCGCGGCCTGCGCCCTGCAGGTCATCGACGACGCCGACCGGGACCTGCTGCTGCAGGTGGCAGTAGTAGCGGACCGCCACGCCCCGGCCCGCTCGGGCCGTGGCCACGCGGGGCTGTTGTCCAACGCTGTCTCCCACGAGGTCGGGCAGCGGGTCGGGGTCTCGGCCATCACGATCCGTCGGCGAACCCGCCGCTCGATCGAGTCACTTCGCGAAGCCTGCGCCGCCGCGAAGATCTCCGCCTGATGGTGACCGTCAGGGCCACCCGGGTGGCTTTCGGGCTCGAGGTGATGACAGTGACCGATCGGGAACAGCTCGATGCATTGGTGCGAACAGCCGGGGCCGAAGAGGCCACGCTGGCCGAACTCGATGCCTGCTTGAACCGGCTGCGCCAGGTCAAGCAGGCCAAGCTCGCCCTGTCCCAGCTCGACACCGACACCCTCCGGGCCGTGCTGAGCGCCCGGCGCGAGTCGTTGGGCGGGCAGCATCGGTGAACACCCAGCTCACCCCCCGGCCCGTGGTCGCCGTCGACGAGCTCAAGCGCGCGTGGCACGCCATCCAGAACGGCCAGTTTCGCACCGACGCGCCGAAAGAGGCCTCAACTTTCGCGGCGAAACCCGACTCCCATCGTTCGCGAATCGAAGGCGCAATCTCATGGGAACCGCACGAGCGGGTCCTTCCCGTCATCGGGTGCCTCGGCGGTGCGGGAGCGACCACGACTGCCCTGGCCATCGCGGCCACCACGTCGGGGGCCTCACGGCTGGTCGAATGCGCCACCGCCACCGCGTCGGGGCTTCCGGCCGCCACCGACGCCGAGCTGGGCATCACCAGCGACGGGTGGGTCCAAGGCAGCCGGGACCGCGTGCTGATCGAGCGAGGCGCCGCCGCGATGGACGGCGTCGCCAAGGTTCCACCTCCAGCCTCACCGTCTCGCCCAGTCGAGCTGACAGTGTTGGACATCGGCTGGGAGATCGGTCACGTCCTGGCCACCAACTCATGGGTCAGAGACCACGTCCTGCTCGCCCCGTGGCTGGTCGTGGTCACCACGGCCACCATCCCCGGGATGCGGCGACTCGAAGGGGTCCTGTCGATCCTGGACGGCGCACAGACCGTCGCCGCCGTCCGTGGCCCCTCCCGCAAGAAATGGCACCGCGAAGTGAGCCCCACCATGGGCGCACTGACCCGCTCCCTGGACCGGGCCGGGCGCCTCGTTGAGCTACCCGAGGACCCGAACCTAGCCGTTCGAGGCCTGAACCCCCACCACCTCCTGCACCCGCGGCTGCTCGCTACCGGAGCTCAGCTGCTCCGGCTCACCGAGTCAACAACCGTCACGAAGGGACAACGACCCCGATGAACCGCACCACGACCGCCAGCTACCTGACCGCACTGCCAGCGGTGTGCCCCGTCGCCCCCCCAGGAGCCCAGCAGTACACAGACCAGATCATGGGCTACGTGCTGTGGGGGGTTGTCATTCTGTTCGGCCTCGGCATCATCGTCTCGATCGGCGCCATTGTGGCCGGCCGCATCTTCGGAATGCCGCACGCCAGCAAGGCCGGCATCGTCGGTATCGTCGTCGTCTTCGTGGCCATCATCTGCTACCTCGTGCTGCCCGGCATCGTGACAAGCATGACCGGCTCCGGCTGCACACTCCCTACCCCAGCACCTGCCGTCTGATGGGACGCACCGCGAGCACCAACACCGACACTGACTCCAGCGGCTGGGGCCGGGTGCGCCTGATAACCATCCTGACCGCAGGGCTCCTCGCGGCCCTAGCGTTCGCGGTCGGTCTCGGGTTCGCGGCCCACTACGCGCTGCGGTCAACCGGCCAGGCCGAACCCGCCAACGGTCCTATCGGTCAGAACGCGGGGAGCCTAGCCCCGCTCGTGACGGTCGACCCCGCGGACAAGGTCGCAGCCGCCCTAGGCCAGGCACACCGGGACCAGCTCGCGGCGGCGCCCATGCTGGCGGCTACCCCGGAAGATTCGCGCCAGGGCACGCCCGCGGCGACCCCCGGCCCGTTCGTGCAGGTTCCCCCGGCGACCCGCACCGGCCCCGCTCAGGTCCCGACCGGTTTCACCCACACCCCTGCCGGGGCGGTCGGCCAGCTCGCGGCGATCGAGGCCACCGTCCTTCAAGGCATGTCAATCCCACAGACCAACCAGGTCCACCAGCAGTGGACTTTGCCCGGCGCCACAAACATCGAGCACTGGCCACTGACCGGCAACGTGCAAGCGTTCCTCGCGACCGCCCGGCAGGGCCAGACCAAAGACCCCACCGTGAGCGTGACCACCGTTCCGGTGGCCGGCCAGGTCAAAGGCACCGACGGTCCCGACTGGGTCCTGGCCTGCGTCCTGCTCGATGTGCGCGCGGTTATCAAGACTGACTCGCGCATGGCTTACGGGTACTGCGAACGGATGCAGTGGGCCAGCGGCGCCGATGGCGGCCGGTGGATGATCGCCCCCGGGTCCAGCCCCGCTACGGCGCCCTCGACCTGGCCCGGGACTGACCTGGCGATCGCCGCCGGGTGGCGAACCTGGACCGGGCCAGGAGAAGGCACCGACTGATGGGCAACCCTTTCGACTACCTCGCGTCCGCGGCCGGGAAAGTCGTCGCCGATGCCTGGACCGCCGCGATGCTTGGGTTCTGGAACGCAGGCCTGTGGCTGCTCAAGCTCGTCCTGACGATCGTGGACGCGTACACCACCCCAGACCTGAGCGAGACCGGACCCGCCCGGGCGCTATACCAGGTCACCTTCTGGGTGGCGATCTCTCTGATGGTGATCCTCACCCTGGCCCAGGTCGGCATCGCCGCGTTCCGCCGCGACGGCCGGTCCGTGGCCCAGATCCTCGTCGGGACCGCACAGTTCCTGATGGTGTGGGTCGCCTGGGTCGGCTACGGCGTAGCCGTCATCGCCGCCTGCGGTGGCCTGACCAAATCGTTGATGGAATCCCTGCTGCATATCGACAACTGGGCGCAGTTCAGCGCCTTCGGCCCCCGCGTCTCCACCCAAGACATCGTCGACGGCACCGTGGCCACGGTCCTGGGCGTCATGGGCATCTTCATGGTCTTCGCCGCAGTCGGGCACCTCCTGGTGATGCTCACCCGCGCCGGCGCCATGATGGTGCTCTCGGCCACCACCCCCATCTCAGCGGCCGGCCTAGCCTCCAACGTCGGCAAGAGCTGGTTCTGGAAGAGCTTCCGCTGGTTCCACGCCGCCGCCCTCACCCCGGTGCTGATGATCCTCGTCCTCGGAATCGGGGTGCAGCTGACCTCGGGCGTGGCCACCGGCCTGACCAACAGTGTCGAGAAGTCCATCGGAACTGCCGTCCCCGGCGTCATTCTCATCTGCATCGGCTGCTTCAGCCCACTCGCGCTGTTCAAGCTGCTGGCCTTCACCGACCCGGGCACGACCTCCGGGGCGGCCATGCGCGCTGGGATGCAGTCCCAGGGCGGCCTCAGTGGCCTGCTGCGCGGCAAGGGAGGCGCCGGTGACAGCACCTCCTCCGCAGCCTCCACCACCGACGAGCACGGCCGCTCCCAGGGCGAGACCGCCGGGGAGGACACCACCAGCACCCGCTTCGGGCAAGGCGCCCAGGGCGGCAACCCCAGTGCTGCTGGCGGGAGCGGAAGTGGCGGCGGCGGCGCCGCTAAGGGGGCAGGTGGTGGGTTCGCGGCGGGGGCCGCCGGAGCGTTCGTGGCCGGCCTGGGCGTCATGCAGTCCCTCGGCACCCGAGGCGCCGTGATCGGCGCGGACCTGACCAACCAGATGGGAGTAGGGCACAACAACTACGTCCCGGACTTCTCCTCGAACAAGCGCGACAAGAACAGCAAGAACCCGAGCCGTGAGGACGACAACCCGGCGATCAACGGGGCCGACAACTCCGACTCATCCGGGAGCGGCGGTAACTCCGGTGGGGGTGCTAGCCCCGCGATCGGCACGGGCGGGGCGGGAAGCGCCGGCGCCTCACACAGCCCGAAAACCACGCCCATCCCGACGGGCGGCGGTGACCCCAGCTCGGCCGGGGGAGGCGGCGGGCCCAACGGCGGCCCTGGTGGAGCCGGCGGCGCAGGAGCCGCCGGCGGTGGCGCGGCGGGAGCCGGCGCCGCGTCGGCCGTCCCGGTCTAGGAAAGGAGCTCGACATGGCAGTGCTCTACTCGGACTACTCCCGGGCGCGGATCGGGTGGTTCTTCGGCCTGTCCGGTTGGCAGCTGGGCATCACCGCGCTGGCGTTCCTCCCGATCGCGGGGTCAATACAGCACGGGTCATGGGCGGCCGCGGGCCTCTTTGCGGTCCTGTGGGTGTTCATCGTCCTGCTCACCGTGACCCCGGTACGGGGACGCTCGGCGATCGGGTGGCTCAGCGCCTGCCTGACCTTCGCCGTGGGCGGGCTGGCCGGGTGGACTCGGTTCCGGCCGCTGGCCGCCCGCGGCGCGGCCGAGGTGCTTCAAGAGCCCGATCTACCGGGGATCCTGCAAGGAGTCGCCATCCACGACGGGCCCCCGTTCGGTGTCACATTCACCCGCACGGCGATCATCCAGGACCACCGGGCCAAGACCTGGGCGGTCACCGCAGCGATGGTCCACCCCGGGATCGGTCTGAAAGAGGCCCACGAACGGGCACGGCAAGGCGCCGGGCTCAGCGAGCTGCTGGATCTGGCCGAACGCACCGAACTGATCGACGAGGTCATCTTCGTGGTGCGCACCGTCCCAGAGGACGGCGCCGAGCGAGACCAGTACATCAGCCGGCACCGCAAAGGCGACGGGCCGCAAGTAGCCCGTCAGGTCAACGACGACCTGCAGAACATGCTCACCACCGCCAGCGTACGAACCGAAGCCTTCGTGACCCTGGTGGCCCCGGAGGCCCGGCTGGCCAAGCCGGCCAAAGAGGCTGGTGGCGGCGTCGATGGCCGCGCCCGGGTGCTGCTGGGCGCAGCGAGCGAGCTCGAGGCGCAGCTCCGTGGCGGGATGGGCATGACCAGCGTGAACTGGCTGACCAGCCCGCAACTGGCCCTGGCGTGCCGCACCGGGTTCGCCCCAGGAGACCGCGCCGGCATCATCGACGCTCTCACGGCGGCCAACACCGACCCCGAGGTCAACGCCGACGTGCCGTGGGCCATGGCCGGACCGTCCGGGGCCGACCCCGCCGCCCGGCACTACAGCCACGACGCCTGGAACTCGATCTCCTCGACGATCAAGTTGCCCGTCAAGGGGGCCGTCATGGGGGCACTGGCACCGGTCCTCGCCCCGACCGGCACCGGCGAACGGCGCAGCATCATGGTGGCCTACCCGATCCTGTCCCAGTCCGCCGCGCAGCGGCAGAGCGCCACGAGCGAGTGGGCCGCCGACATCGGTGACGAGATGCGTAACCGGGCCAAGGTCAAGCAGCGTTCCAAGTCCCGTGACGAGTCCGACAAGGTCCGACGTCTCGACGCCAAGCTGGCCAGGGGTAACGCCCTGACCCGTCCGTATGCCGTGTGTACGGTGAGCGCGCCCAAGACGGCCCGCGTCGCCGAGTACGGCCGGCGCCTCGACGCCTCGGTCCGCCGGGCCGGTTTCGCGCCGCTGCGACTGGACCTGGCCCAGGACGTGGCCTTCGCCGCGTCCACCGTGCCGCTGGGTATCAGCCTCACCAGAAAGGCCCACTGAGATGAAGGGGGTTCGCTCCGGGTCCGGTGGCCGGGACATGTCCCAGCTGCTGTCCGACTTCGGTCACGAGCTGCCCACGGTGCCCGCCCCGATCCAGGTGCCCAAGGCGGCCCGACTGTTCCGACACGCCCCCCGACGAGGGGCCCGCCGGCCCGGTCGCGGCTGGGCGCCGGCGACGGCGCCAGTCTCGACGTGGCGGATGACCAGCGACCAGGCCCCGGTGCTGTGGCCGTTCATCTCCACCCCCGGCCTGCCTCCGACCGGTGCTCAGATGGGCCCGGACATGCTCTCCGGGGGAGCCTTCCACGCCGACCCCATCGGGTGGGTCCTGGACGACGCCGTGCCCGTCACGAACCCCAACATCTTCAGCTTCGGCAAACCCGGACGCGGCAAGAGCGCCACCACCAAGGCGTTCTGCCTACGGATGATGGACTTCGGGTACCGCACCCTCATCCTGGGCGACCCGAAAGACGAGTATGAGGCGTTGTGCCGGTTCCTCGGCGTGCAGCCGTTCGTCATCGGCCACGGACTGGCTACCAGAATCAACCCGCTGGCTTTCGGGCCGCTGATGACCGGTTGGGAGGCCCTCAGCGCGGAGCAGGCTCAGGGCCGCGCCGCGATCGTCTTCGCCCGGTGGCTGACCCTGGTGCGCGGGCTCGTCGGCTCCCAACGGATCGGGGACCTGAAGGTGCCGTTCGGGCCTAGCGACGAGGTTGTCGTCAAGGCCGCCCTACAGCACCTGACCGGGTACAGCCACGGCCAGTCCCACCTGCGCGAGACCACCATCCCCGCTCTGTGGCACCTGTTGAACACCCCGTCCGCGCAGCTGGTCGAGCAATGCCGCTACGCCGACGAACGACACTTCCTCGACGGCACGAGGCTGTTGCGCGACGCTCTGGGCCAGCTGGTCGACGGCGCCCTGGCGGGGCTGTTCGATGACCACACCACCATCGAGGTCGACTGGGGCGCGCCCATCCAGTCCCTGAGCCTGTCCCGGCTCGAACCGCTGGGCGATGAGGCCGTCGGGATTGCCTTGACCTGCCTGAACTCCTGGGGCCGCGGGATGCGCGAGATGGCCGCCCCGGGAGATCTGCGGGTGGTGGTGCGTGACGAGTCCTGGAAGCAGCTGCGCCTGGGTACCGAAGCGGTCAAGAGCTTCGACGCGGACCTACGCCTGAGCCGCCGCGACGGCGACATCCAGTTCGCGATCGCCCACAAACCCTCAGACCTGCTCTCCGCCGGGGACAGCGGCTCCCAGGCCGTCGCGATCGCCAAAGACCTGCTGCACCTGGCCGACATCAAGATCCTGCACGGGCAAGACCTCGGCGTCGCCCAAGAGCTGGAGAGCATGCTCGGGCTCGGGGCACTGGCGCGCGACCAGGTCACGCGGTGGGCCATGCAAGGCAAAGGTCGAGCACTGTGGTGCGTCGGTGACCAGTTGTACAAGGTCCAGACCGTGCTCACCCCGGTGGAGAAGGCCCTGACCTACACCAACGAGAACATCGCCAGCGCCGCGTGAACCGGCCACCGTCGTGAAGAAGATCCTGGCCGTCCTACTGATCCTGTTCGCGTTGCCGCTCGGGGTGGCCGTCATGATCGCCGCCGCCGCGACCCCCGCTATCGGCGAGGAGCTGCGCACCATCTCGTGTGCGGGGCAGATCCCGCCCACCGGGGACTGGCGGCCACCGTTCCAGCAGGCCTACGTCAAGACCTCCGGGTTCGGCGAGCGTTACCACCCCGTGTACCACAAGTGGGTCCTGCACGACGGGGTCGACCTGGTCTCCCAACCCGGCCCCGGACCCGTAGTGGCGATCGCCGCTGGCCGGGTCGCCTTCGCCGGGCCCACCACCGACGGGTGGGGCAACGCCGTCGATGTCGAACACGCCGGCGGGATCGTCAGCCGCTACGCCCACCTATCCTCCGTGAGCGTCTCCACCGGGCAGGTTCTCCCAATCGGGCAGAAGGTCGGTGTCGAAGGCACCACCGGCGCTTCTACCGGCACACACCTGCACCTGCGCATCCACATCAACGGTAAGCCCGTTGACCCAGTCGACTTCATGGCGCAACACGGGGCACCCCTGACCGGGGGCGCTGTCGCACCCAGCGTCACCACCGACCCGACAACGAACCCCGCGGCGCCCCCGCCCAGCCTGCCCGTCGGGGTCGCTGAAGGCGGGATCGGGTTCCCCCTGCCCGGGCCAGGAACCCCCCGACAAAACTCTATGACCGCACCGGCCCTGCCCATCCTGGAAGACATCAAACGGCTCTACGTCGCGGCCGCGAACACCTACAAGCTGCCCTGGACCCTGCTCGCCGGTATCGGGATGGAGGAGACCGGCCACGGCAGGAACAACGCCACCTCCAGTGCCGGCGCCCAAGGGCTGATGCAGTTCATGCCGGCCACCTGGGCCACCATGGGCCTCGACGGTGACGGAGACGGCCGCGCCGACATCCACAACGACGCCGACAGCATCTTCTCGGCCGCGAACTACCTGACCAAGTCCGGCGTCGCTAGCGGCCCCACCGGCGTGACCACCGCGATCCTGGCCTACAACCACGCCACCTGGTACGTCAACGACGTGCTGTTCTACGCGCGGGCCTACGGTGGCGGGACCGTACTGGGCGACCCCACCGACTGCGGAACCACCGGCGAAGGAGACCCGGCGCTTCCTCCACTGACGAACGACCGCCTGCAGACGGTGTTGACCTGGGCCGGTCAACAAACCGGTGACGCCTACGTGATGGGCGCCAACGGACCGAACGCCTGGGACTGCTCATCGCTGGTTCAGAACGCCTATGCCCGAGTGAAGATCACCATGCCACGAACCGCCGGCGCGCAACGGGACTGGCTCGCCAAAGGCAACGGGTCCCGCGTCCAGCCCGGACAGGAACGACCCGGGGACCTCATCTTCTGGGACTCCTACCTCGGACCTGCCCGGATCGGACACGTTGTCATGGTCTGGGACCCGGCCAGTAAGAGCACCATCGAAGCCCGCTCCACCCGCGACGGGGTCGGACACTTCAGCTACGAAGGTGAACAGGGCCGGGCGCACATCTTCGAGATCTGGCGAGTCGGGAACATGTCCGACCAGCCCACCACCACCTCATGACCGCCGATCCGAACGACCGGGTCAGCCGCGAGGAGAGCTTACACGCGCGTCGAGCCCAACAGCAACAAGACGTCGACCAACGCGAGGCCGTAGACCGTCTCGAGCGTCGTCGTGCCCAGGAGGTGAACGTCGAGGAGCCAGACGACCTGCCGGCCCCGCGCCCGGGTGAGGACCCGGCTCAGCCCAGCTACCACTGGCACTCGGTGGTGCGGCAACGAGGTTGGGAGCAACCCACTCTCGATGGCACCAACGGCGGCCAGGACCCGCACGCCTGGCTCTGGCGCCACCAGCAAGAACACCACCGGCGCCACCGTCCGCGCCTCGACACGGCAACCGCGCCGCCCCAACTGCAACAAGGGCGCCCGAACCGGTAGACCCCGCGACTACCCCGGGATCGAGCGGCCTGCCTATCAGCCAGCAAGCCACCCGGTGACGGCTCAAGAGTTATTCACCAAGGCGTGACTGACCGCCCGATGAACCACCACGGCTTAGGTGGAAGAGGAGGCACCATGCAACAGTCACGCCGCACCAACCCCTATCCACTCACCTGGGAGATCCCTTGTGCCGTAACGTTAGCCGTTCTACTACTGCTCGTGCTCGGAGTGCACGCCGGGCGCACCGTCGCGAACATGCTCGCCGGGGCCGGGATCACCTGGCCAGCCAGCGACAAACTGATCACCAGCCTGCCCGGCGTGCTCGGTGGCGATGCGGCAGCCGGTCTGACCCCCCAGCCCGACCTCGTCGCTGCACCCAGGGCGACCCAGGTTTGGATCGCCCTCACCGAGGCGATCTCCCTGGCGCTGATGCTCTGGGCCGGAACGATCAGCTTGCTTCGGTGGGGCCCGGGCCGCATGCGTGGCATGGCGACCCGCGCCGAGGTCGAGAACCTCCTCGGCCGGCGCCGGCTGCGCCGCTCCGCATCGGTCATCCGGCCTGACCTCTACGGAAAGAACCGCGCATGAAGATGCCGCCAAAGTTCCAACCCCACCAGGTCGGCTGGCCCCTCGGCACCGCCTGGCAGCCGAGGAGCGGCCCACTATTCGTGCCGTGGGACCGCACCGCCGGCGTCATCGGCCCGCAGGGCAGCGGGAAAACCCTCGACCTGCTCATCCCCGCCCTGCTAGCGGCCCCCGGTGCTGCGCTGGTGACCCTGACCAAGCTCGACGACCTGCTGCTCAGCTTCACCGCCCGGTCCGCCAACGACCGGCCCTGCGTCGTGCTCGACCCGTTCGGCCTGGCACAAGGCCTACCCGAACTGGTGTGGGACCCGATCGAGGGGTGCGTCGACCCGATGGTCGCCGAACGACGGGCCAAGGCGTTCACCGCCGGCACCGTCAAAGGGGCCGTGGCCGGCGGCCACGGTGATGACTCCGCCCGGTTCTACGCCGCCGAGGCCGCCAAGGTGCTCATGACGTTCTTCCACGCTGCCGCATTGACCGGGCGCACCCTGCAGGACGTGCTGCGCTGGGTGGCCAACCCCCTCAGCGCGACCGACCCCACCGAGGTTCTGCGCGAACACCCCCACGCCGCACCCTTCTGGCACGGGTTGCTCAACGGCGCCCTTAACGGTGATGACCGCACGGCCGGCAACACCGTCACCACCGTGCAGCAGGCCATGTCCTTGTTCTTCCAAGAACCCATCCGTCGCCGCTGCGTCCCCCGACTCGGACACCCCGGAACCGACATCGCCGAACTCATCCGCCGCGGCGGCACCATCTACCTCCTGGGCCGTGAAGACCCTTACGCCAGCGCGTCCCCGTTGATGACTGCCGTTGCCGAACACGTCCTGGACACTGCTCTCGCCGCCGCGAACAGCTCACCGTGGGGCCGGCTCTGCCCGCCCCTGCTCGCCTGCCTGGACGAGCTTCCCTCCACCGCACCACTACCGACGCTGCGCACCCGGATGGCCAACGAGCGGGCGTTAGGTCTCTCGTTCATCTGGGCCGCGCAGACCCGCCCCCAGCTCACAGCCATTTTCGGCGAGCAAGAAGCCCGCACCCTGCTGGGCCTGACGAACAACCTCATCCTGTTCGGCGGCAGCAAAGACGTCGCCTTCAACCAGGAGATCAGCGACCTGCTGGGCCCGGTCCGCATCTCCCGAACCACCTGGCAGTCCGGGCAGATGGCCGGGCGCAACGTCGTCGGCGAGGACATTCCCATCCTCACCGGCGCCGAGGTGAGGCAACTGCAGGAGGGCCGGGCCCTGGTCGTGGCCGAGAACGGAAAACCCATCATCGCCAAGCTCCGTCGCTGCATCAAAGGCCCTGCCGGGCGAGAACTCCTCGCTCAACAAGCTGACACCCGCGCGAAGCTGGTCGCGAACCACCGCCTGACCATCAGCCCGGAAGATCGCGCCATCGCCGCCCTCGCCGAAGCGCGCCGGCACGGCCTTTCCGACACTGACCGAGCCCAGCCGCACGAGCTGCAATCATGAGCGGCAACCCCGGCGCGAAGCAGCTGCGCCCAGCCCCGATGCTGCGCCCCTTCCCCGAACCGGGCCGCGGACTGCTCCAGTGCTACCGCGAGCTTGACCTCGCCCTGAACGGAACCAAGGAGCAACAGCAGGCTCTCGGCAACCTGCGGATGCTACCCAGACCGTGGGAGCCCTCCAGTGTCCGCCATCCCCTCCTGCGTCACGAGTTATGGGTCTGGCTCGAAGCCGCCGTTACCTGGCACAACATCGAATACGTCTGGGACGTCTCCATGGCCATCCCCGCCTGCTGGCCCGAGCACCCGCACCTGGTCCACGAGATCGCCGTCCTAACCGACCAACGACACCGGGCCGGTCTCAGCCTGACCAGTGACCACCTCGAGGAATGGCACCGCTACGCCCTACCCGCTTTCACCGAACGCATGCGAGCCCGCACCAAGACCCACTGCGAAGACGGCCACCAAGAATGGCCCGCCCGCGGTCGCTTCTCCCGCCACGTCGCCGAAGACGCCGTCACACACCGACGAGAACAGTTCGCCCGCGACGAAGCCGGCCTCCAACGACCCGCCGACCCGTCCGATGACTCCGGCCCGCGACTGCGGGTCGTCGAGGGAGACACCCCACCGTCACCAGACAGCGACGAGCCGCCCTATGACCCCCACACCGGGGAAGTCCTCGATTAACGGCAAACAGGGCTGGTACGCGGACCGATCCGATCTGCTCTTCGAAATGTAGCGAATGTAAAAACCTATAAAAGGAATGTGAGGGAAGGTCTACCAACCCGTTCAGGCCCTCCTTCGGGGCCTCGCCCCCGGTGCTGGCCGGGCGCGCCGAGGAGCTCGAGGTCTTTACCGATGCCCTTGATGCCGGCCCTGGCGCGCCCGGTCGGGCGATGCTGGTGACCGGTCCTCGCGGGTCAGGTAAAACGGTCATGCTCAACGCGTTGGAGGATGCTGCGCGGCAGCGAGGCTGGCTGGTGATCTCGCAGACTGCGCGTCGAGGCGTCGCTGATGAGATCCGCGACACCCAGCTGCCGGCCCTGCTGGGTGCGTACGCGGATGACGCCATCGAGAACCACGTCACGGGTGCGAACGTGAGCCTGCCCGGGATCGGGGGAGGGATGACCCGGACCCGCACCGAGAACTACCCGGTGACGCCCTCGTTTCGGTTCTACCTGGAGAAGCTCACCGACGCTTTGAGCCCGGGTCTGGGCGTGGTGCTGTCCTTGGATGAGCTCCACCCTGGAGCAGGGCAGGATCTAGAGAGGATCACCCAGGCGGTGCAGCACGCGTTCCGAGAAGACCGGCAAGTTGCCCTCGTAGCGGCGGGGCTACCGCTTGCGGTAGATGACCTGCTGACGGTGCCAGGGATGACGTTCATCCGTCGTGCAGAACGCTTTTCCATGAAGGACGTTCCACTACCCGATGTGCGATACGCGATTCAGATTCCGATTGAACAAGCCGGCAGGCGCATCACGCCCGAAGCACTTGAGGTGCTCGCCGAGGGGTACTCCTTCCTGGTGCAGTTGGTCGGGTACCACGCCTGGAACTCCAACCGTGAGCACGACGTGATCAGCCTGGCTGACGCCCACGTGGGTGTCGACAAAGCAGTCGCCCGGCTGGGGCGACTGGTACACGAAGCAGCCCTGAAAGACATCTCCGACGTTGACCGCGCGTTCGTGACAGCGATGGCCGTCGACGAGGGCCCCAGCCGTATCTCCGATGTCGCCACCCGGCTCGGCACGGACGGCAACAACGCCAACCAGTACCGCCGCCGCCTGATCGAAGCCGAACTTATCGAACCCGCCGGCCATGGCCTCGTCCAGTTCACGTTGCCCCATCTAAGAGATCATCTACGCAGCCGTTACCTGCCGTTGGTAGACGACGCCTCAGAGGATCTCCCCGCGCCGCCTCGATTATCTGGCGCCGGTCACCAGCGACAGGCCATTGTCGTGCCGAGACACGAGCGCGACCGCCCACGGAGATGACCTCCGCAGCGCGTCCCACGCTCTCCTGCTCTCGTCCTGGTGATCAGGTCGACGGGGTGAGCAGGTCGTTCGACCCAGACGGTAACCGCGGCGTGCGCGATGGCTATGACCGTGAGATCCGAACGCGTTTGTCGCTCGGTTCCAGACGCACCCCCGCAGACACCTCGGCGTGTATCGCTGAGATTTGAACGCACTCAGGGGGTTGCGCCTCCACGCAACCTGTAACGACTGCCGGTGCTACCGCTCGGCGCCAGGAGCTGTCCGGGTTTACCGGTCATGCCGATGGTCGGACGTTGCCCGGAGCCGGTTTTCCGTCGCGTCTCTCCGCCGTCTCTCGACGTGCCTGACACCGGCAGGTGCGCGGTGGCGGCGGCAATGGCCGCACGCTCGTGAGCGGGTGGATGATGGTTGCGTGCCGTCAGACTCCATTCCGCTGGTCAGGCAGATCGCTCAAGGTGATCGCGACTGGGTGGCGGAGACGCTGGTGCTGGAGTGGACGTCGACGTCCGTGGCGAGGCTTGGGGAGCTCGTTGAAGCTGCCGGGCTACCGGGCTACTTGGCCACGCTGGGTGGTCGGCGCGTCGGGCTGGTCCTGGTCGACGTCAAGGACCGTGCGTACGAGGTCGTCGCCATCGGCACCACGGAGCCGCGGCGGGGCATCGGGCGGGCGCTGATGGGGCGCTGTGCCGCTGAGGCGCGAGCAAGGGGGTGCCGGCGGGTCTGGCTCGTGACCACGAACAACAACCTTGCCGCTATCGGCTTTTACCAGCGCCTCGGCATGGATCTGTGCGCCCTGCACCGGCATGCCGTTCATGTGTCGAGGAAGCTCAAGCCGACGATCCCGGTACGTGACGCCACCGGAGTACGAATCGACCACGAACTCGAGTTCGAGCTGCTCCTCGAAGCCTGACCTGGCTCCTCGCACGCCGCGGCGACAAGAGTTCTCGGGGACCCACGTCTAACCGCCGCGAATGACCGCACGCCGAACCGTCCGCAACTGGCTCCCTTCTGTGTCAAGAGGCCCGTCGAAGTGGGGTCGTAGGCTGGGGCTTGGCGGGTCCGGGAAGTGGCTTGTCCGAAGGGCCGGGGTGGGGCTTGGAGCCGGTCGCGCTGGAGTTAGAGACGTTGCCCCGTTGCCCTCTCGGACCCGTCACCTGGCTTGCCGGGCTGATGATTTTGCCGGCGGTGTAGTCGCCGAGCATCGTGCGGTAAACGACATCGGACAGGCGCCGTTTGAGGCACCGCATCGCTTCCATCGAGGTCTTCCCGCCGGCTTTCTTCCGGTCGTAGTAGGCCCGTCCCTCGGTCGGGGTGCGCAGCTGGACGGTGGCCATGATGTGCAGTACCCGGTTGATCTGCCGGTTGCCTTTCCGGGACAGGCGGTGACGCACGTGTTCCCCGGAGGACGCGTCGATGGGTGCGGTCCCGGTCCAGGACGCGAAGTGGTTGCGGTTCGGGAACCGGGACAGGTCCCCGACCTCGACGAGCAACCGCGCCGCGCCGGAGGGCCCGATGCCGTGCAGGCCCAGCAGGCCGGTACCGGTCGCAGCCACCAACGCCGTGAGCTCCTTGTCCGCGGCCTTCTTCCGGGTGTAGATCCGCTCGAGGTCGAGCACGAGTTCCATCGCGACCCGTTTGCGGGTCTTGCCGACCGCATCCCGCGGGCGGACCTTGGACAGGATGGCCCGGGCCTGCGCGGCGGAGAGGTGCTTCTTCGCGCCACCGGGCAACATTTCCAACAGGATCCGGTGTAACTGGCTGACCTTGCGGGTGTGTTCTTCACCGATCGAGCGGCGCCGGTCCACCAGCAGCTGCAGCACCTCGAGCTCGTCGTTGGACACGACCGGGCGCAGCCCCGCCATGCGGGTGGCGACCAGCGCGACGGAGTGCGCGTCGGTCGCGTCCGTCTTGCGGCCCTGCCCGGTCGCGAAGACTCGGGCCCGGGCTGAGAGCTTCGCCGGGACGTCCACGATGTCCTGCCCGTCGGCCAGGAGGCGGTGGGCGATGTGCCGGCCGATGCCCTCACAGCCCTCGATGCCCCAGACCCGGTCAGGCCAGGCGGTCAGGTACTCCAGCATCGCTATGTACCCCTCGACGGTGGTGTCGAACCGCCCCCCGCCAAGCACCGTCTCATCAGCAGCCATCACCTCGACCGTGACCGTGCGTTTGTGCGGGTCCATCCCGACCACAACCCGCTGCACCTGTTGAACCTGCTCACTCATGATGTCCTCCATTGCCTGGAACCGTGGTGGTCGTTGGGCGTGGAGGGCACCGCTACTTAGAGCAGAGCAATCCCTTCTTGAGCCTCTCCTGCCCGGCGGTGCCCGGGCGGCGCAGTCCAGTTGAGAGCCACACGAAAAATCGTGGGCAGCCGCGGATGAGAGCGACGAACCCGGACACCTAAACCGAAGCCTGCGCAGGCACCGGTCCTACCGTCAATGAAACAAGTAGCCGC
>NZ_MAST01000054.1 GCF_001758225.1 Humibacillus sp. DSM 29435
GCGCCAAAAGTGTCGGATTCACGACACCACCTGCGCGACGCGCGGCGCGACGCGCCAAGAGTGTCGGATTCACGACACCACCTGCGCGACGCGCGGCGCGACGCGCGGCCGGGGTGGGTGGGCGTTCGAGGCTCGGGACGCCGCTCAGTCGAACGTGAGCGCTCGCACGCCGTCCTCCAGCGAGACCGTGGCACGCCAGCCGAGCTCGTCGGCGATTCGTTCACTCGAGGCGGTGACGTGCCGGACGTCACCGAGCCGGAACTGCCCGGTCACCACCGGCTCAGGCCCACCGCGGGCCCCCGACAGGGCCTGCGCCAGGTCTCCTACGGTGTGCACGACCCCGGATCCGACGTTGAAGGCCCGGTGCCCGCTGGTGTCGGCCTCCGTGGCCACGGCGAACGCCGCCCCGATGTCGGTCACATGCACGAAGTCGCGCCGTTGGCCGCCGTCCTCGAACACCCGGGGCGCCTCGCCACGGTCGAGCGCCGACGCGAAGATCGCCGCGACGCCCGCATAAGGCGTGTTCTTCGGCATGTTCGGCCCGTAGACGTTGTGCAGCCGCAGCGACACGGCCGACGCACCGGTCTCACGAGACCACACCGATGCCAGCTGCTCCTGGGCGACCTTGGTGACGGCGTAGGTGTTGCGCGGGTCGAGCAGGGCGTGCTCGCTGACGAGCCCGGCGGTGAGCGGCTCGGCACACACGGGGCAGGGGGGGTCGAAACGGCCCTGCTCGAGCCAGTCGCGGGTGCGCGGGGCCGGAGGCACGACCCCGTGGTCATCACAGGTGTAGTGCCCCTCGCCGTAGACGACCATCGAGCTCGCCTGCACGAAGCGGGTGATGCCTGCGCGGGCCGCGGCCCGCAGCACCGTCGCCGTGCCGAGGTCGTTGCTCGAGACGTAGTCGTCGATGTCGTCGATGTCGAGCCCCAGGCCGACCTTGGCGGCCAGGTGTACGACCACGTCGACATCTCCGCACAGTCGTGTGACCACGCCGAGGTCACGGGCATCGCCCACCGCCAAATTGACAGCTCGGTCTGGGGCAGGGCTCCGGGCGGCGATCTCGTGCAACCGGGCGCGGGCCGCCTCACCGCCGTCGGTGTGCACGTCAGGGCGCAGCGAGTCGAGCACGGTCGTGGTGTGACCCCGCGCGACGAGCTCGCTGACCACGTTCGTACCGATGAACCCGGCGCCCCCGGTGACCAGCACCCTCAGGCTCTTCGTCACCGGATGCCGCATCCGACGGTGAGCTTAGCCAGTGGCCACATGGTGCAGAACCTACCCGCAGGCACCGGTTCAGTTGAGGTTCATCGGGCGGTCGGGTGGCGGCGCCACCGCCCCCAGGGCTTCGGCGAGCGCGCGTTCACGGCGCACCAGTCGCAGGGCCAGTCGTAGCCGCGCCTCGGTGTCGTCGCTGGCGAGCAGCTGCTGGCGCTCACCCAGGTCGAGGTTGACGACGTTCGGTAGCCAGTACGACAGCTCGCGGTTGTCATCGGGGGGTGCTTCGTCGTCGTCTGCCGAGGTGGCGCGGCGGAAGGCGGCGATCTCGCGGCGGAGTCTGGCCGACAGCTCGTCGAGCACAGCCCGGTCGCCGTCGACCTCTTCGATCCAGCTGACCTCACCGGTGAAGTAGTCGGTGCCGGCGTTCTCGATTCCCTCGAGCTTGAAGCGCTCGGTGCCCTCACAGACGATGAGGAAGCGTTCGTCACCCAGCGAGGCCGCCTGGGTCAGCAGCGCGGCGCAGCCGACGGGATGCAGGGCGCGCACACCGTCGTCGCCCACCTCGAACCCTTCGCGGATGGCCAGCACCCCGAACATGGGGAGCCGCTCGGCCTGCCCGTCCACGATGTCGCGAAGCATCGAGACGTAGCGCGGCTCGAAGATCTGCAGGGGAAGCCGAGCGCCCGGCAGCAGTACGGTGCCGAGCGGAAAAAGCGGCAGGGAGGCCATGGCTCCAGCGTAGGTCGGATCGCGTCAGTGCGTCGGCGCCTTGGGCTCGACCACGACGACAACCAGGATTACGCCGGGACCACGCCACGATCACGACCGAACCCACCCAGCGTCCAAGGGACAGTTCGTGTCGTACGCCACGCAGGGACCATGCAGCGACACCGTCCTGCTGGGGCGCCGCCATGCCGGGACGCCAAGGTCGTGAGACGCCGAGACCCCCGGGTCGGCGGTGGCCGGCCCGGGGGTCTCGCCTGCTTCGGTCAGGCAGTGCCGATCAGCGGCTCATGGCGTCGAAGAACGCCAGACCGTTGGGCGACCCGACACCGGTCACGTCGTCGTAGCCCTTGCCGACGTGGATCGACGCGGTCTGGTTGATCGTGCGCAACGAGGTGAGCAGACCGTCCTTCTTGTTGACCCCGTTCGCGTAGTCGACGCGAACCACGGCGTCAGTGACCGTGCGGGAGTGGTTGACGTCACGGAAGGCGTCGGTGCCGGCCAGCCGGTAGATGCGCGGGTTCAGGAACCCGAGCGACGAGCCTCGGGTCTGGTTGGCCACGGCCACGACGCCCGCGAAGAGCGGGCTGGAGAGCGACGTGCCACCGATGCGGTACTCGGAGTAGCGCGCCGAGCCGTTCGGGAAGGTCTGCGTCTGGCCGACGAGGAAGCCGGTCTGCGGGTCACCGACCATGCCCACGTCGGGAACGGCCCGGTGTGCACCCTGCCCGAAGTAGTTCGCGATACGGGCCGGAACGACGCCCTTCTGGTACTTGGGCTGTCCGAAGAGCTGGCTCGTGCCGCCGCCGCCGCCGTAGACGTACGCCGGCGGGTTCGGAGCCCACACACCGTTGGTCAGCAACGACTTGCCGGTGCCCCAGCCCTGCTCCCAGCTGTAGCCGTTCTCAGACGTGACGGCGAGCGAGGTGCCACCGACTGCGGTGACGAACGGGTCGGAGGCCTCGTAGTCGACCTGGCGAGAACCGGTCGCCAGCACGTCGTCACCGGAGTCTCCCGACGAGAAGAGCAGCGAGACCCCCTGCGCCGCGGCCTGCAGGGCCGACTGGTGCTCAGCCTGCACGTCGGCCACCGACGAGGGCTCGCCGACGCTGCCGTAGGAGTTCGAGATGACCTGGGCGAGGTCGTTGTCGAGCACCGTGTTCACGGCGGCGACGAGGTCGGCGTCTTGGCACGACTGCGCGCCGACGTAGAGGATGTTCGCGGCCGGGGCCGTGGCGTGCACCGCTTCGACGTCGAGCGTCTCCTCGCCGTACCAACCATCCGCCCCGCACTCAACCGTGTCCGTGTAGGTGGCCGGGGTCGACTGGCTGAACTGGTAGCTGCGCAGCGGGTGACGGGCGTCGTTCCTGGCCGCATACGTCGAGGCATCGGCGAAGATGGTCGGGGAGGCATACGCATCGACGATGGCCACTGTGGCACCGCGGCCGTCATGTCCCTGCGCAAGGGCGGAGTCGATGCCGTAGGCGCCGCGCACCTGGGCCGGCTTGTAGCCGCAGACGGCGTACGGCTGCGGGTTCTTGACCAGCTGCGGCAAGGACGAGGCAATCTTCTGGCCGTAGAAAGTGGAACAGGGAGCCGCGTTGCGGAAGACGGCAGTTGGTGGCGGAAGGGTGTCGTTCGGTTTGGTGCTGCCCTGCCGCGCCGACAGCGAGAACGACTGAGCCGTGGCCGAGGCCGCCAGCTCGTCTCCCGCACCGATGTGGGTGGGTTTCGACAGCGCTGTGCTGTCGAGACCCGAGACCCCGGCGACCAGCCCGGCGATGGCGGTCGGCAGCGAAACGGCGGCGCTGGGCGCGGTCGCGGTTCCGGTCTTCGTGCTGAAGGTCGACAGCTGGGCTCCGAAGGCCGCGTTCGCCTGGGCGGCCGTGCCGTCGAAGCTGATGAAGCGGTGGTTCTTCGGAGTACCGGTAACCGTGAAGCCCTGCGACCTGAGCCATGTCGACACGGTGGCGGCGTCGGCGTCCGTCGGGGCAAAGCGTGAACGCCACTGCGCCGCAGTGAGGTACTTGCCGTAGCGGGCGCTGGTCGGGTCTGAGACGGTGGTCGCGAAGCTCTCGGCTCCAGCGGCGTCGCGCAGGTTGAGCACCACTGACATGTGCAGGCGGGTCGCACCGCTCTGAGCGCCGGTGCGCTTGGCGTGCGCGGTCCAGGTGGGGGCCTGGTTGACGACCCTGCGGCCCCCTGATGTCGCACTGGTCGCACCCGCCGTGGTGGCGGTTGCGATGCCGACTGACGTCACAGCAAGTCCGAGGCAGGCGATCGAGCCGATCGCCGCCTTTCCGAAAACACGCTTCACATGCATCTCCTTGATTGATCAGCAACGGCCTGACAGCCGCAATCGGGGAGTAGATATTTGCCCCGGCGCCGTGAATCTACGCCGATTCTGTGCGTTATCAATGGGGTGGCAGAAAGTATTATTGGCAGGTTTCATTGTTGCTTTTATCAGGCATTTTTCAGGTTGGTGGAAGTGCACCATTCCGCAACCGGTTGAGGGCGTGGCCTGATCGACGAAGCGGACAGCCCAAGGAGGTAGCCGCCCGCCGCGAGCGCGACCTACTCCTGTTCTGCGGGGCACCAGAAGGTGGTGCGGCCGCCCACCGTGGCACGGTGCACCTCGGCGCCGCAGCGGGGGCAGTGCCCGGCCCGGGTGCGATGCGCGATGAAGACTCCGGTGTGCACGCCGCCGTTGGTGATCGCCTCCCTGGTGGCTCGGCGCAGCGCCCTGCGGAGTCGGGCCAGCTCGTCGTCGTCGAGCTCGTCAGCCGGTCGCTGAGGCGAGATCCGGGCCTGCCAGAGGGTCTCGTCGGCGAGGAGGTTTCCCACCCCGGCGACGACCGACTGGTCGAGCAACCGGGCCTTGACGGCCGAGGAGCCGCGACCGAGTCGGTCGCGAAACTGGGCCAGGGTGATCTGCTGGGCATCCGGGCCGAGCGCTGACCGGTCGGGGTCGAGACGAACCCGACCCAGACGCCGCTTGTCGAACAGTCGCAGCTCGCCACCGTCGGCGAAAACCAAAGTGAACCGGTTCCAGGCCGGGTTGCGCGGGTGCAACACCCCTTTGGGGTCGGCGGTGCCCAGGTAGTCCCCGCCCTGGGTCTGCGTTGCGGGGCCGCCGCCGGGGCCATCGGGGCCGGTGATCACGAGGCGACCGCTCATGCCCAGGTGGATCGCCAGCTCTGGCCCCGCCGTTCGGGACCGGCCGATACCGGAGGTCTCGCACCACATGAACTTGCCCTGCCGCTGGGCCGAGACCAGGCTGCGACCAACGAGCGCCTCACGGATCTCACCCGGCGCGTGCGGGCGGCACTCGTAGGTGTCACTGTCATCGACGTCGGCGATCTTGCGCCCCAGTGCTGCTCGTTCGATCGCCGCACGGGCGCTCTCGACTTCGGGCAGCTCGGGCACCCGATCAGTCTCGCATTTCGCGGCCGTCGGCGCCGAGGTGGCAGCTCGACCCGCTCTTCCAGCGCCCCCGACGAGTGCCCCGTACCGCTAGCTTCGGTGCCGGACGCGTTCATTCTCGAAGAGCCGACGGACGTCGGCCGGGTCGTTCTCTCGGGTGAGAAAGCTGGTCCAGGTCATGAACCAGGCCCACTGCGGCTGCCGCTGCAGGGTCTCGGGAGTCGGCAGCACCCCCACCTCGCCCAAGGCGATCGGCCGACCGTCGGCGAGCGCCTCCAGTTCGTCGTGGTGCGACTGCCGGTAGTCGTTCGCGTAGACGTCGGCGGCCAGCACGTCGACGACGTCGTGACCGGGGTAGAAGCCGGCGTAGGCAGCGGCATCCTCGCGGGGTGCGTTGGCGTTCCACACCCAGACCAGGTTGTCGAGGTGGTGCACGATCGTGAGGCGCTCGTAGAGCTGCCGGTAGAGCGCGCTGTATCCCGCATCGCCCTGGCGCCCGCCCCACCAGAACCAGCCGCCGTTCATCTCGTGGTACGGGCGCCAGAGCACCGGTACGGCCGCGTCACGGAGTTGGGTGAGGAAGCCGGCGATCGTGTCGACCTGCGCAGCCCAGCGCGTGTGGATGTCGCTGCCCTCTGTGAGCAGCCCGTCCCACTCGGCCTGTGGCAGCGGGCCGGCGCAGATGCTGCCGTCGAAGGTGACCGGCTCGTTCTCGGTGGGCCGCACGGCGTGCCACATGAGCGTCACGATCGAACCCGCCCGGTGCTGGTCGATCGCCTCGTCGATGACGGCCTGCCGAAAGTTCACGCCGTCCATGTCGCCGTCGGCGGCGAAGCCGAAGTCCTGCCCCCACACGGCCGGATAGTGCCCGGTCAGCTCGGCCGCCTGGTCGCTGTACTGCGACAGCTCGCGCGGGGTGTTGTGCTGTCCCGACAGCACGTGGGTGCCGGCCGTTGCCTGGATGAGGGCCAGCAGCTCGCGTGCCTCTGTCGTGGCGGCCGGGTTGGCAGGGTCACGAAGGGTGGCCACGGTTGTCTCCCAAAGATCCTCGTCGGATGCCGACCTGCGGCTCACTGTCTTCAGCCCAACCTAGGTGCACCGTGCGGCCCAACCAAGAGTCGCAGAGGTAGATCAGTGCTCTCGACCACGGCCCACTCAACCTGACCATGACCACCTCCGCGAAAACACAACGACATGAGACAAGTTCGGCCAGACTGAGTTGGACTGCACCGGATGCCTATCAGCGAACGTCATCAACGAGAGGTCGGTCCTTCATGGGCAGAATCAAGCGCACTGTGCTCGGCGTGACGGCGGCGGGTGCCCTGGTGCTGGCCGGGCTGGGCGGCCCTGCTTCGGCCGCCACCGCGGTGCGTGACATCGCGCCGCCGCAGCTGCGGATCAAAGACGTCGGCGATCCGCTGGGCTACGGGCAGGCGATCTTGACCCTGTCGGTACGGTGCTTCGGCGGCGCCCTCGTCGAGAAGCTCCCCGTGACCATCACTCAAGGTCAGCTGGCCGGAGCAGATGACGTCGCTCCCGGCAACATCGTCTGTGACGGCGTTCGACGCGACGTTCTCGTCGCGCCGGGCAGCGACGATGGGGAGCCTTTCAGCGTCGGGCCGGCAGTGGTCACGGCCCGGCTGACGGTGCTTGATCCGCACACGATGAAGCCGCTTCCTGAGGTGGTGTCGAAGCAGAGCGTCTATCTGCGCCCTTACGTCGTCGTCAAGATTGCGACCGGCCCGGTTCGGCTCAACAGCGACGGCAGCGCCATCGTCACAGCCTCCATCAAGTGTCTGGCTCCCTATCGAGTCTCGAGCTTCTTCGTGACGGCCTCTCAGAACGGCGGGCGGATCACCGGCAACGGCAACGGCGACCCCGAGAACCCGCCCTGCGACTCAACCTTCCACTCGTACACGTTCACCGTGCACCCCTCCAAACCGTTCGTGGCCGGCGGAATCCGGGTCTCAGCGCTGGGTTACGTCTTCGATGCCGAGACTGGCGATCCGGTGGACTGGGGTACGGCCGACAGCAATCGGCAAGCCGTTCCGTGGGGTCAGTGACACTGGCGCGCTCTCACACCAAATCGTCTCGTCGTACGACGAGCCAGGCCCGTCCCAGGTAGCCGGCCAGGTTCCGCTCACATGTATCCGCTGTCGCAGGGCCTTTGACCATGCGCCGATCGACCTTCGGCCGGTGGCCGCGGTCGGCGTCGGCGTCGGGCGAGTGCACGTACAAGTCCAACGGCAATGTGGTCGTGGTGCCTGTCGTCACGTGCCCGGGGCCGTGGGTGAGCCAGTACATCGGCGTTGTCGGTGTCACACAACCGCGATCGCAGCATCGGCGCCACCTCGGTGAAGGAGCTGCCCTGCAACGGCACCCTCAGTGCGCACCTGTTCACCGTCGTGCCCGACCAGCCAGGTTGACGCCATTCAGCCGACCGACGTGCGAAAGCGGACTCCTCGATCCGCCAAGGCAAAACTCCCGGCCAGAATACTGAGACCGGGAGTTTCGCCTTGTGTAACCGTGGTGCGCGAGGGGGGATTTGAACCCCCACGCCCTTTCGGACACTGGCACCTGAAGCCAGCGCGTCTGCCATTCCGCCACTCGCGCAGTGACAAGCAGACAGTGTGCTGCATGACCCTCTACAACGCCAAACCGGGCGGGTCGACAGGCTCGACACGGGGCCGAGGATCAGGGCACAGCGGTGGCGTCGGCCCCGGCGACGAGGGTGGCTTCCGCCCCGGGTTCGTGTCGACCGCGTCGTTTGCCCTTCCGCTCGCCCAGCGACAGCGACGCGAGCAGTCCGAGCACGAGGAAGCCGGATGCCGTGAACGCCGCGGCCCGGGTCGCGTCGGAGAACGCCTGCTCGGCGATCGGTGCCACCGCTGCCGTGGCCGGGTTCTTGGCCAGGCCGGGGATCGCGCCGCCGGCGCTCTCGACGACGGCGTCGACGATCTGGGTCTGCGCTGTCGATGGGAGGCCCGAGTCGGCGAGCTTGTTCTGCAGCTGGGAGCCGGTGATCGTGAAGAGCACGGTGCCGAGGATGGCGATGCCGAGGGCCGAGCCGACCTGGCGGGCCGTGCTCTGCAGCCCCGACCCCTCTCCGCTGCGCTCGACCGGCACGTCGACGAGCACGACACCGGTCAGCTGGGCCGTCGCGAGACCGACGCCGAGGCCGTAGACGAACAGGAACGGCACGATGGCCAGCCACGACGTCGAGGGGCTGATGACGAGCCCGAGACCGGCCACGCCGATGATCTCGGCACCGATGCCGACCCGCACGATGGCAGGCGGTTCCATGCGGTTCGCGAGCACCGAGGCCGAGAGCCCGCTCGCGGCGAACGACCCGATGGCGAGCGCCAACAGCACCAGGCCGGTCTGGAAGGCGGTGTAACCGAGCACGTTCTGGAGCCAGAGCGGCAGCGACAGCACGATGCCGAACTCGCCGAGGCTCACGATCATGGCGGCGAAGTTGCCGTTACGGAACGAGGTGATGCTGAAGAGGTCGAACTTGAACAGCGTCGGCTTTCCGGCCCGGGTGCGGCGCAGGGTGCGCCAGACGAAGACCGCCCCGGCCACGAGGGTGACCGCGAAGGCGACGGGGACCGGTGAGATCGACAGGGACCAGTCGATGCCGCCGAGGTCGAAGGGTTTGCGCAGCGACCACCAGCCGTAGGTGCGCCCCTCGATGAGCCCGAACGCCAGCGTGGCGAAGGTGACGGCCGAGAGGGCGGCGCCGAGCAGGTCGATGCGTTCGCGCCGTTTCGAGCTCGACTCGTCGACGAAGAGCAGCACGCCGGCGACGATGAGCAGGCCGAGGGGCAGGTTGATGCCGAAGGCGTAGCGCCAGGAGAAGGAGGTCGTGAGCCAGCCCCCGAGCAGAGGCCCGACGGCGACCATGCCCCCGATCGTGGAGCCCCAGATGGCGAAGGCGACGCCCCGGTCACGACCGGTGAAGCCGGCGTTGATGAGCGAAAGCGTCGTCGGCAGGATCATCGCTCCCCCGAAACCCTGCACGATGCGCGCGCCGATGAGGGCGCCTCCGGAGTCGGAGATGGCGGCGAGCCCGGAGGCGAGCACGAACACGACGACGCCGATGAGCAGCATCCGACGTCGCCCGATGCGGTCGGCCACGCTGCCCCAGATCAGCAGGGTCGCGGCGAAGACGAGCGTGTAGCTCTCCTGCACCCACTGCACCTGCGAGCTGGTGAGGTCGAGGTCATCGACGATGTTCGGGATCGCGACGTTGACGATCGTCGAGTCGACGATGATCAAGGCCACCGCGATGCTGATCGCGACGAGGCCGAACCACCGACGGCGGTCACCCCCACGTGCGGTCGCCGTGCTGTGCTGCGTCATGGGAGCCTCCCAAAGTGTTTCGATGGTCTAAACATATGACAGCAGTATGATCGACACATGGCAAGTCGTCGCACGCCCGGCCCCCGCGGTCAGCACGAACCCGAGACGGTCGCGCTGCGCGCGCTCGGGTCTGCGAGCACCGACGCGGCGGGCGCTCTCGCCCGCCGGATGGTCATGCACCCGACCGACCTCGCCGCCATGAGCCACATCGCGTATGCCGCCGAGCCACTGGGGCCACGCGAGCTGAGTGCCCGCCTCGGCATCACCCCGGGTGCCATGACCGACGTCGTCGACCGACTCGAGTCGGCCGGGCACCTGCTGCGACGCCGCGACACCGCCGACCGGCGCCGCGTGCAGCTCGTGCCGACCGAGGCGGCCAACGCAGAGGTACGCACCCAGCTGGCCGAGCTGCTCGACGCGCTCGACGCGATTACCGCCGACTTCACCGCCGACGAGCGTGCCGCCATCCGGCGTTACCTCGACCGCGCCCGCGAGTCCTACCAGGGCTTCGCCGACAGCACGTGACCTCGCCCGTCACCGTCACACTCAGGAAGGCAGCAGCCGGGATGCCGCCACGCTGACGATGCGGGCCAGCTCGGTGTCGCTCAGCTGGGTCGTGCCATCGAGCAGGAGCCAGGCTGCGGCATCCTGGCTCGTCAGCAGCACGACGTCGGCCGGGCCTTGGCGAAACTGGGAGGTGACCGTGCCCACCAGGGCACGACGGCCGCCCACACTCAGAGGGATCGCGCTGTCGCACTGCCGCACAACACGTTCGAGGTAGGCCAGCACCCGCCCCGGGTCGCCCCGCTTCAGGTTCAGCACGCCGTAGCCGATCGACTGCAGGTCGTTGACCCCGTCGGCGGCCGCACTCTGAGAGGGCGGCGGTTTGCTGACCAGCGACCAGGTCACGACGCCCTCCACCCGGCGGGTGGCCCGCGAAGCCGTGAAGAAGCGCTCGTCACCAGGCCGGCTCCACGGGCTCGGCTCGTCACATCCCGCAGCCGGCAGCGCCCCCGGGCAGGCGGCGGCATCGGCCCCCGGCACCGTCTCGACCGGCCCCTCGGTTGCGGCTCCGACCGCTTCGGCGGGCTTCACCGAGTCGGGCGGCAGCCCGCCCCGGTCGGTCGTGATCGTGCGCTGCACGACACAACGCAGGGTGTCGAGCGGAGTCAGCACGGGCGCGGGCCTTGACGTCGGTGCAGTCGCCGCGCTCGGCCTGGTGCTCGCCGGCGCCGGCCCACCCGCTGACGAGGTGCACGCCGCCGCCCCGGCGACCGTCAGGCCGGCCGCCACCATCAGCCGCACCATTGACCGCACTGTCAGCCGCCCTATCAACAGGGCCGCGTGTGGCAAGGAGCGGGCGCGAGCGCGGGGCGGGACCGACACGAAGTGCCCTCTCGACGGTGGGTTCGGTCAGGTGCGAGGGGCTCGGCTCACAGTCCGTCGACCACGGAAGCAGCCAGTTCGAGACAGGCCTCGTGGGTTCGCTTGCCGATCTTCGTCGGGTCGAGGCGCAGCCCCGGCGCCAGTCGCGGGTCGTAGGGAATGTCGACCACGGTGCGAACCCACTTCTCGAAGTGTTCGCGGGTGTGCACCCCGGCCCCGAGGTCGGTGCCGCGCAGCGAGGTGTGCGAGATGACGCACACCGCGTTCTGCACGAGGTCCTGGCGCCCCATCGCGACGAGGGCGTCGAGGTTCTTCGCGGCCACGACGGAGGTGTCGTCTTTAAGGGAGGTCGCGAACACGAGCAGGTCGGCGCGGGCGGCAGCGGCCAGCCAGTTCGGCGAGAGCCGGTTGTTGCCGGTGTCGACGACGATCATCCGGTAGAAGCGCGACAGCTGGGTGTGCAGACTCTCGAACTCGTCTTCGCCGATGATGCGCATCGCCTCGTCGTCGTCGGCCGACGCCAGCACGTCGAAGCCGATGCCACGCTGCTCACGCACCCAGTGCGCCAGCTCTGAGGTGCCGGCGCCCGGGTCGTCGGCGATCTGCGGGAGGGCCCCGAGCAGGTCGACAACCGTGCGGTGGTGCGGCTGCGACGGCGCGCGCATGCCCAAGGTGCCCTCGGTCTCGTTGTTGTCCCACGCAAGCACCGAACCGGACCGGTGACGACCGAGGTAGGTGGCCAGCATGAGCGTGACGAGGGTCTTGCCGCCGCCGCCCTTGGTGTTGATGACCATGACCGTCTTGCGGCCGTGCAGGGGGCGACCGATGCGCTCGAGCCGGTCGCGCTCGGTGAGCTCCTTGCTGCCTGGGCCGAGACCGAGGGCCTTGCGGATGCCGGTGGTCGCCTTCAGCTTCTGGCGCTCACCCCTTGACCTGGCCGTCATGAGGTCGTCGGCCGACGGGCGGTCGACCGGGCGGGCGGGCGCGGTGGGCTCGCTCTGCTCTGGCGTTCCTGTCGGCCCCGGCGCCCCGCCCGGCCCGGTCGGGCGGGGCCCGTTCCCGTTCTGGCCCCGCGACCGCCTCGCCGCGCGCGACGAGCTGTCGCCGCCGGCCGGGGTCCAGCCGCTCCACACCTCGTCGGCGTCGCCCGACGTGCCGACCTGGAGCGCCTCGCCTGCGCCGACCGCGCCGCCAGCCGGGGCCACCTCGGCAGCCTTCTCAGCCTCAGCGCCGCGAGGGGTCTGCCACGTCGTGTCGTCCCACGTCGACGACCACGGGTCGGCGGCGACCTGGTCAGCGTGCTCGTCGACCGGCTCGTCACCCGGCTCGTCGACCAGATCGTCATCAACGTCGGTTGGCACGGGCCCGAGAACCCCCCTCGGCAGCGGCAGCACGAAGCCGCCGGGCACGGTGGTGTTGGAGGGGTAGCCGGGGATGCCGGCCGGGCTCGGCGTGCGGGGCGTGCTGTCGTGCTCGTGCCCGGTGCCACCGGTGTCGTCGTTGCTCATGGAGCGCTCCTTGCCGAACTGCGTGCGGGCCCGGGTCTGGCCCTCGCGATCGTCCCATGTCGTCACTCAGGCGCAAACCCGAGGACACAGACCTGTGCCGAAGCGCGGTCACCGGGCGCACACCGGGCGCACACCGTCCACCCACAGGGGCAGACACAACACCGTCATCTCCGCCCGTCGGATGGGATCTGGGAGCCTCGACCTGGTTACGATGAAGCGCCCGAGCAGCACGAACACCGGGTGAACACCGACCACCAGGAGCCGACGAGCAGCGGGAGGAGCCAGGCGTGGGCATCATCAACCGGGTCGAGAATGGTCTGGCCAAGGCGGTTCACGGCGCGTTCGCGAAGGCGTTCAAGTCGGAGGTGCAGCCGGTCGAGATCGCCTCGGCGATCAGGCGTGCGATGGACGACCGGGCGGCTCTGCTCGGTCACGGTCGGGCGATGGTGCCGAACCTCTACACCATCGAGCTGAGTGAGACCGACTACGACCGGCTCGGCGACTACGAAGACGAGCTCTCGGGCGACCTGGTGGCCGCGGCCCAGGAACATGCCGACTCGCAGGGCTACCAGCCCGGCGGCCCCCTCGAGGTCAACCTGGTCGAGGGAGAGGGTCTCGAGACCGGTGTGTTCCGGGTGCGCCCCGCCACGGCGAAGCGTCCGGAGGGCGACTCGCCCCGTTCCCAACCCACCGGCCAGCCCGCCAACCAGCCCGCGAGCCGAGCAGCCAGACCACCCGCCGGCCCGCAGACGACCGACCGTCCCCGGCCACGCCGAGACGTTCCGCAGCCCACCGCGCAGGAGCGTGCGGTTCCTCGGGCTGCACCGCGCACCAACCCGTCGGCCCGGCCATGGCTCGACATCGCCGGCGACCGGTACCCCCTGGTGGGCAGCCTCACCACCCTGGGCCGCGACAACTCGGCCGACATCGTGGTGGACGACCCAGGCGTCTCCCGTCGGCACAGCGAGGTCAGGGTCACCACCGACGGGCCCCACCTGGTCAGCTCGATCCGCGACCTGAACTCGACCAACGGCACCTTCGTCAACGGCGACCGCATCACCAGCCAGCGCCTCCACGACGGCGACCGGGTCACGATCGGACGCACCTCGGCGATCTTCCGCGCCGGTCGCCGGTGAGCCCCACGAGGGCCCACGAGAGGGCCGGTCAGCGGGCAGGTCGAACGGCTGGCCACTCAGACGGTCGAAGAGCCGATGAGCGGTCGGGCCGGGCCGGGCCGGCGATGCTGGTGCTGCATGAGTGAGCTGACCCTGACTCTGCTGCGGCTGGGCCTTCTCGTGCTGCTGTGGATCTTCATCTTCAGTGTCGTGGGCGTGCTGCGCGCCGACATCTACGGCACCACGATCTCTCGCCGCAGCCAGCGCAAGGCGCTCAAACGTCAGGAGAAGCAGCAGAGTCGCGCGGCGCGGGTGACGGTTCCGGCCGCGAGGTCTGCAGCGGCTGAGGCCGCCACCGACCTGCCCGCGTCGGCCGCACCGGGCAGCAGCGGCGCCGCCTCCGGCATGACGAGCCCGATCGAGAACAACCCTCCGCGCCGTCGCGGTCGCCACGCCCCCACCACCCTGACGGTCACCGAAGGCCCGCTGACCGGCACGTCACTGCCGTTGCGCGGCAACGGCATCCTCATCGGTCGCAACCCGGAGTGCGCGCTCGTGCTCGACGACGACTACGCCTCGGGCCGACACTGCCGGCTCTTCCCGGGCAGCGACGGCTGGCTCGTGGAAGACCTCAGCTCGACCAACGGCACCTTCATCGGCCGTGACCGCCTGACCTCGCCCCGCCCCGTCGAGATCGGAACGACCCTGCGGATCGGCAAGACCGTTCTCGAGCTGCGGGGCTGACCGGTGGCCATCGCCCTGCGCTACGCCGCGCGCTCCAACCTCGGGCTGGGCCCCAAGTCTCGCAACGAGGACTCCGGCTACGCCGGCCCCAACCTGCTCGTGCTCGCCGACGGGATGGGCGGCCACGCGGCGGGCGACGTCGCGAGCTCGATGATCGTCGGCGAGCTCGCCCCGCTCGACGACGAGGACGTCGGGGCCGACCAGGCGATCCCGCTGCTCGAGAGCGGCCTGCGCACCGCCAACGCGCACCTCACGGCCGCCATGCGCGAGAACCCGAAGCTGGCCGGCATGGGCAGCACGACCATCGCCGTGCTGCGCACGGGCACGAAGCTGGCCATGGCCCACATCGGCGACTCGCGAGCCTTCCTGCTGCGCGGCGACACCTTCACCCAGATCACCAAGGACCACTCGTTCGTTCAGCAGCTCGTCGACGAGGGCCGGATCACCCGGGAAGAGGCCGGCAGCCACCCCCAACGCTCGGTGGTGACCCGGGTCATGACCGGCCAGCCCGACGATGAGCCGGACACCTCACTGCGCGAGGCCAAGATCGGCGACCGCTTGCTGTTGTGCTCCGACGGGCTCTCCGACTTTGTCGGCGCCCAGGTCATCGAGGAGATCCTGCGCGAGGCGGCCGGCCCCGACGAGGCCGCCGACCGCTGCATCGAGGTGGCCCTCAAGGCCAGCACCCGCGACAACGTCACGGTCATCGTCGCCGACGTCGTCGACGCTGACGGCAACGACCTGCCCTCGACGGTTCCCGAGGTCGTCGGCGCGGCCGCCAAGCGCCTGCGGGGTCGAACCCGAGCCATCCCCACCAGCCCCGCCGAGAAGGCCGCTGCGCTCACTCGCGAGACCCGTCGCAAGCCCCCCGGTGGGGGGCGTGACGATCTCGGCGACGCTGTCGACACCGACGACGAGCATGATCGTCATGATGCCGACGGCGCCGGGGTCGAGCTCGCCGAGGAGACGCGCCGTGGCGCCGCGGCCCGCATCGCCCGCCGCACCATCGGCGGTCTCGTGGTGCTCGCCGTGCTGGGCGTCGGGGCCTACGCCGCCTGGACCTGGTCTCAGCGGCAGTTCTTCGTCGGTGTCGACAGCGGCCGGGTGGCGATCTTTCGCGGTGTCTCGCAGAGCCTCGGCCCGATCTCGCTGTCCCACGTCGAGACCCCCACGAGCGTGCTCGTCACCGACCTTCCCAGCGACCTGCAGACCTCGGTGCAGAACACCATCGCGGCCACCGACCTCGCCGACGCCCACTCCAAGGTCGACCGGCTGTGGGTCGAAGCCTTCCGCTGCCGGGTGCTCGCCGCCACCGGCACCGCCTGCGGCACGACTCCCGGGGCGCTCGTGACGCCCGTGCCCACGGTGCCGGCCAGCCCGACCACCAGCCCCACCCCCAGCACCACCTCACCCCGCAGCCTGCCGAGCACGCCGTCGACCCCGCCCGCGCGGGCTCGGGCCGGCTCCGTCAGCGGCATCCACAACCCTGCAGGTCTCGTGCAGGCGGTGGGAGCCCGGTGACGACCACCGTCGAACCGCTGAACCCCCCGACCCGGCGCGGGCTCGAGCTGGTGCTGCTCATCGTCGCGGTCGCGATCGTGCTGCTCGCCTGGGTCACGGTCGACCTCAACCGCAACGACACCGTGCCGGCCAACATCGTGCCCGTGGCCGGCGGTTTCGCCGCGCTGGCCGTGGTGATGCACCTGGTCGTGCGCTGGCGGGCCGCCTATGCCGACCCAGTGCTGCTGCCCATCGTCGTGGTGCTCAACGGGCTCGGTCTGGTGATGATCCACCGGCTCGACCTGGCCCGGGGCGAGCTGGGCGTCGACGGCGACGCCTACCGTCAGCTGATCTGGACCACCCTCGGCGTGGTGCTCGCGCTCGTGGTGATCATCGGCCTGCGCGACCACCGTCTGCTGCGGCGCTACACGTTCATCTCGTTGGCCGCCGGAATCGTGCTGTTGTTGCTGCCCCTCGTTCCGGGGCTCGGCCGAACGGTCAACGGCTCACGCATCTGGATCTCCCTCGGCCCGCTGAGCTTCCAGCCGGGCGAGTTCGCCAAGGTGGCCCTGACGATCTTCTTCGCCGGCTACCTCGTGCAGACACGCGACGTGCTCTCCCTGGCGGGCAAGAAGGTGCTCGGGTTCACCTTTCCGCGAGGACGCGACCTCGGGCCGATCCTGGTGGCCTGGGTGCTGGCCCTGCTGATCCTCGTGTTCCAGAAGGACCTCGGCTCGGCCCTGCTCTTCTTCGGCCTCTTCGTCGCCATGCTCTACGTCGCCACCGAGCGGGTCTCGTGGATCGTCATCGGTCTGCTGCTCTTCGCGGTGGCCGTCGCGTTCGCCCTCTCGGCCTTCTCGCACTTCCAGCGCCGGGTCGACCTGTGGCTCGACCCGTTCTCGGCCGACAGCCTGGCCATGTCTGACCAGCTCGCCAAGGGCCTGTGGGGCATGGCCGCCGGCGGTCTGACGGGTTCTGGACTCGGGGCCGGTCGACCCTGGCTGACGCCGTTCGCCGAGAGCGACTTCATCTTCCCGAGCCTGGCCGAGGAGATGGGCCTCATCGGCGGGGTCGGCATCATCCTGCTCTACCTGATCTTCTGCCAGCGGGGGGTCCGTACCGCCCTCGGGGTGCGTGACGGCTTCGGCAAGCTGCTGGCGATCGGGCTGTCCTTCTCGGTCGCCTTCCAGGTGTTCATCGTCATCGGCGGGGTGACCCGCGTCATCCCGCTGACCGGCCTCACGACGCCGTTCATGTCGCTCGGCGGCTCGTCGCTGCTCGCCAACTGGATGATCCTGGCCCTGCTGCTGCGCATCTCGGACCAGGCCCGCCGGCCTCTGCCCGCCGCCTCCGACAACCCCCTCGAGGATGCTGCTCCGGCCGACGTCACCCAGGTGGTGAAGCTGCGGTGAACACCCCTGTCCGGCGCCTGTCCGTGCTCATCGCCGCCCTGTTCGCCGCGCTGCTCGTGGCCTCGACCATGGTGCAGTTCGTGCAGTCGAAGAGCCTCGACGACATGGCGGCCAACAAGCGCACCCTGCTCGACAACTACTCGCGCGAGCGCGGCGCCATCGTCGTGGCCGACCAGAACATCGCCGCGTCGGTGAAGGTCGACGACCAGTACAAATGGCTGCGCACCTACCCTCAGGGCAAGCTCTACTCGCAGATCACCGGCTTCTACTCCTACGCCGTGGGCAACCCGTACGGCCTCGAGCACACCTCCGACGACCTGCTCTCGGGCGGTTCCGACAGCCTCTTCGTGCGACGGGTCACCGATCTGCTGACCGGACGGCAGACCGCGGGTGCCACGCTCGATCTGACCATCGACCCCAAGGCCCAGGCGGCGGCCGACAAGGCGCTCGGAAACAACCGCGGCGCGGTCGTGGCCCTCGACCCGCAGACGGGCGCCGTGCTCGCCATGGTGAGCCACCCGCAGTACGACCCCAACCCCATCTCCAGCCACGACCTGAAGAAGGCCGGTGCCGCCTGGAACACGCTGCGCACCGACCCCGACAAGGCCTTCCTCAACCGCAGCATCAGCGAGCTCTACCCACCCGGCTCGACCTTCAAGGTCGTCACCGCCGCCGCGGCGCTCGAGAACGGCATCGTGACCGACGAGAACAGCGTCGTGCCCGGGCCCGCCACCCTCGACCTGCCGCTCACCGACACGAACCTGCCCAACGAGACCGGCCAGCCCTGCGGGCCGAACAACCAGACCACGTTGATCCACGCCATGGAGATCTCGTGCAACACGGCGTTCGGCTCCCTCGGTCTCGACCTCGGCGGCGAGAAGCTGCGGGCCCAGGCCGCCAAGTTCGGCTTCGGCGACAGCCTGCAGGTTCCGCTGCGGGTGACGCCCAGCTCGGTGCCGGCCGACCTCAACGCGCCGCAGGCAGCGCAGTCGGCCATCGGCCAGTACGACGTGCGCACCACCCCGCTCCAGATGGCGATGGTGGCGGCCGGGATCGCCAACGGTGGCCGGGTCATGACGCCCTACCTGATCCAGTCGGTGCGCACCGCGGGCCTCGACGTGATCGAGACCGGCAAGCCGAGCGAGCTGTCGCAGGCGGTGTCATCACGAACAGCGCAGATCATCACCAAGATGATGGTGGCGGTCGTCGACAACGGCAGCGGGGCGCGCGCCCAGATCAGCGGGGTCGCGGTGGCGGGCAAGACGGGCACCGCCCAGCACGACCCGGGCAAGCCGCCGCACGCCTGGTTCATCAGTTTCGCGCCGGCGAGCGACCCCAAGGTGGCCGTGGCGGTCGTGGTCGAGGACGGCGGCGTCACCGGGAGCGAGATCGGCGGTGGGCGGGTGGCGGCGCCGATCGCCCGAGCCGTCATGGAGGCGGTGCTGAGATGATCGACCTCGCCAACGGGCCCAGGCTTCGTACCTGGGCCGGCGCACCCGGCCCGTCTCACCCGCCCGACCTGTTCTACCCCATCGAGAACGCCCCGACCGAGCAGAGGCAGAGCACGTGAGCAGCAACACCCGAATTCTCGGCGGACGCTACGAGGTCGGCGCCCTCATCGGCCGAGGCGGCATGGCCGACGTGCACCTGGGCCACGACACCCGTCTCGGACGCCAGGTCGCCATCAAGATCCTGCGCTCCGACCTGGCCCGCGACCCGAACTTCCTGACACGCTTCCGGCGCGAGGCACAGTCGGCCGCCGGGCTCAACCACCCCTCGATCGTCGCCATCTTCGACTCCGGCGAGGACGCCTTCGACAGCGACGACCCACACGGCCAGCCGTCGACCGTGCCGTACATCGTCATGGAGTACGTCGACGGGCACACCCTGCGGGAGCAGCTGAACGAGCGTGGGCCGTTCGAGCCCCTCGAGGCGATCCGGGTCACCGAGGACATCCTCGACGCTCTCGACTACAGCCACCGGATGGGCATCGTCCACCGTGACATCAAGCCCGCCAACGTCATGATCACCGCGCGCGGCGTGGTGAAGGTGATGGACTACGGCATCGCCCGGGCCATCGCCGATACCGCGGCCACGATGACCCAGACCCAGTCGGTCGTCGGCACGGCGCAGTACCTCTCGCCCGAGCAGGCTCAGGGCCAGGTGGTCGACGCGCGCTCTGACCTCTACTCGACCGGCTGCCTGCTCTTCGAGCTGCTCGCCGGTCGCCCACCCTTCACCGGTGACTCGCCCGTGGCCATCGCCTACCAGCACGTCGGAGAGGCCCCGGCCCCGCCGAGCGTCTACAACGACTCCGTCGGGGGCGACCTCGACGCCGTCACCCTGCACGCTCTGACCAAAGACCGAGAGGCGCGCTACCAGACCGCCTCCGACTTCCGGCGCGACCTCGAGAACGTGCGCCTCGGCCGGCCCGTCAGTGACGCCGCGCTCGGCACCGCAGACGCGATCGGGGCCGAGCCCACCCAGACGATCCCGGCCCCCTACGCGACCCCGGGCACCCCCACGATGGTGCAGCCGGCTGTCGTTGCCTACGACGAGGAGAGTGCGCTCGGGGTCGGCACCGAGGTGGACGAGCCGCAGAAGAAGGGTCGCGGCGGCAAGATCGCGCTCATCACCATCGCCGTGCTGGCCGTGCTCGCCCTGGCCGGCTGGGGCGTCACCGCGCTGCTGACCAACCGCACGCCCCCTCCTGCGGCCCAGGTGACGGTTCCGCAGCTGGTCGGCAAGACCGACACGGCCGCCGACCGTCTGCTCACCGCGAACCAGCTCAAGGGCAACGCGACGAACGTGGCGAGCGCCTCCGTCGCAGTCGGCCTGGTGGTGCAGCAGGGCACCCCTGCCGGCGCCAAGGTCGATGAGCAGACGACCATCGAGTACACGGTGTCGTCGGGGCCCGACACCGTCGTCGTTCCCGATGTCTCGAACCAGACTCAGGCTCAGGCTCGCAAGGCCCTCGAGGATGCCGGCTTCAAGGTCGTCGAGATCGTGCAGGAGAACACCGCCGACTTCGACAAGGACAAGGTGGTCAAGACCGACCCGGCCGCCGGGACCACGGCCAACAAGGGCGCCGACATCAAGATCCACGTGGCCACCGGCAACGTGCAGGTGCCCGACGACCTCGTCGGCGGTGACTTCTCGGTGGCGGCGGTGCGTCTGACCGATCTGAAGTTGAAGCCCACCCGCGTCGACGTGGCGTCTGACAAGCCCTCGAACCAGGTGCTCGAGGTCGCCGGCGCCGGCAAGGTCGTCAAGATCGGCTCTGCGATCGAGGTCAAGGTCGCCGCCGCACCGACCACGCCGCCGAGCACCGTGACCACGACCCAGACGATCACCCAGGCGCCGCCGCCGCCGAGCAACACGGGCACGGCGACCACGCCGCCGGCCCCCTGAGGTGAGGTGAACGGCATCCCGGATGCCGTTCAGCTCACCCCGCAACAGCGCCGCGCGTCGGCGGCACGGCCCGGGTCAGACGGCGTCGGTGACCAGGGGGCTCAGGCCGACCGACCGGGTCACGGCCTGGGTGTCACCGCACAGGGCGAGGAAGTTCGCCAGCATCCGGTGACCGCCCTCGGTGAGCACGCTCTCGGGGTGGAACTGCACCCCGTGCAGCGGCAGCTCGCGATGGCGCACCGACATGATCAGGCCCGAGTCGGTGCGGCCGGTGGCGACCAGCTCGTCCGGCAGGGTGGCCGGGTCGATGGTCAGCGAGTGGTAGCGGGTCGCCGTGAAGGGGTCGGTCAACCCCGCGAGCACGCCCGTGCCGTCGTGGTGCACGAGGGAGGTCTTGCCGTGCAGCAGCTCGGGCGCGCGGCCGACCGTGGCGCCGAACACCACCCCGAGGGCCTGGTGCCCGAGGCACACGCCGAACATGGGCTTCGAGAGCCGCGCGCACTCGCGGATGATCTCCATCGAGACCCCCGCAGCCTCCGGGGTGCCGGGGCCGGGTGAGACGAGCACCCCGTCGTAGTCGCCGGCGGCCTCGGGCGCGACGGCGTCGTTGCGCACCACCTGACAGTCAGCGCCCAGCTGCTCGAGGTAGCCGACGATCGTGTAGACGAAGCTGTCGTAGTTGTCGACGACGAGCACACGGGTGGCGGCGGTGCGGGGCTGCGGCTGGCTGGTCATGACGTCTTTCGGATCGGAGGGCTCAGGGGCGTGGGTCTCGGGGCCGGTCAGCGGATCGGCTTGGCCTCTTCGAAGTCGACCGAGCCGGAGTAGGCCGGGAACTCGAGCGTGCCGGGCGTCGTGACGTCGTAGCCGAGACCGACGGCGTCGACGTACTGACGGTAGATGCTGATGGAGGGGTCGGCGTCGAGGCTCTGCTGCATTCGCCCGGTGTCACCGATCGCCTTGATGACGAACGGCGGGGAGTAGACCCGGCCCTGCAGGATCAACGTGTTGCCGACGCACCGCACGGCGCTCGTCGAGATCACCCGTTGGTCCTGGATCATCATCGCCTCGGCCCCGGCCTCCCACAGCGCGTTGACGACGGCCTGAACGTCCTGCTGATGCACGACGATGTCATCGCCCGTGAAGTTGTCGGGGAGGGAGTCGAGAGGGCGGTCGGAGTCGTTCAGCGACACCTCGATCGCCGGGCCCGACACCTTCGTGGCTGCCGCCGGGCCGGCGAGCGCCTGGGCGCGGGCGGTCAGCTCGCGAAGCCGGGTGTCGTTAGGCGAGTTCGCGCTCGAGAGGGCGGTGACCTCCTTCTGCAGGGCGTCGAGCCGGTCGGCTCGGGCGGCGACCAGGGCGTCCCCCGCCACGATCTGCTGGGGGAGGTCGCGGTCGGCGCGCAGGTCACTGCCCTGCGCGGCCTGGAAGCTCATCGCGAACATGATGCCGGCGCCGGCCGTCACGACCGGCACGAGCACGGTCCAGAAACCGCGGCGACGACCCCGTACGCCAGCAGCGGCCGGTGCTACCGGCGCGGGCGTGTCGTCGATCATGGGTGTCGTCCTGTGGGGTTCGTGGCCTGGGCGGGCGGGCCGGTTGCGGCACGGCGTCTGCCTTGTGCCTGACCTCGTCTGACCTCATTGTGCCGTGCGCCGCCACCGCACGAGAACGAGCGGCGTGGAGGCAGGCGGATCCGGGCGTTGCGGCGACGTGCGCCCAATGCTCAGCGGCCCCGCTGCTGCGGGCTACCCTTGCAGGCAACACCGAGCAAGGAGACCGCAGTGCCCGAGTCCAAAGGCCGCGACCGCAAGGCCGTTGCGTACACCCCGCCGCGCAAGAGCAAGGCGGCCGAGCCCAACCCCAGCTGGTGGGCTCCCACCTTCGTCACGCTGCTGGTGGTCGGTCTGTTGTGGATCGTCGTCTACTACGTCTCCGAGTACAAGTATCCGATCCCGTCGATCGGCGTGTGGAACCTCGCGGTCGGCTTCGTGCTGCTCATGGGCGGCTTCATCATGACGATGCGGTGGCGCTGACCGGGTCGCCCTCAGCTTCGCGGCCCCAGAACGTCCGGGACGCGCGATGGGGCGAAGCCGTGAGCGACGAAGAGATCGCCGCAGCCGAGCAGCAGCTGGGGTTGAGGCTGCCTCCGGACTGGCGCGACTTTCTGCAGGGCGGTCCGTGGCTGCGCGAGGGCTGGCTGGCGTCGGGGCAGTTCCTGCAGTGCTACGGCCCGACTGAAGCGAGCGAGCTCATCGCGGCATGGGATCCGGGCGCCGCGCGTCATCCCGGCATCTACCTGCTGGGCGGGGATGGCAGCCGCGACCTCTACTGCGTCGATCTGCGTGACGCGAAGCCGGCGGTGCAGCTCACCGACATCACGAGCAGCGGCTGGCACGACGCCGAGCCGTTGCTGCCGTCGGTCAGTCAGTTCGTCGACGCGATCCGCGACGGGTCGCTTCGGGCGTACCCGCAGCAGTGACGACGCGGCAGCTCCCCGAGGGCAGGGGGCTGGTTCAGCGGTAGTCGGCCCAGACCGTCTGGCTCTCGCCGTCGACGGTCACCTCCCCGCCGTAGGGCAGGATCCACTGCGGGCGAGTGTGGCCGAACGGCACGCCGACACACACGACGGCCTCGCTGTTGTACCGGCCGATGGCCTCGAAGGCCATGTCACGCTGTGCGGACCGGTGCGCAGCCCGCCCGGCGGCATCCGGACGCCGCTCGAAGTTCGAGGCGGGCGGACGGGCGACCAGCACGGCCGCGACCTGCTCGAGCAGCCCTCGCTCACCGAGCGAGCGCAGGATCCACCCGAACTCCTGGGCGGGGATCACGTCTTCGCTCGTCTCGAGCAGCAGGATCGCGCCGCCCAGTACCGACGGGTCGACGGGGAACCGGCCGGCCGTGAGGATCCACTGGATCACCTCGATGCAGCCACCCCAGGTCGGCCCCGCGACGGTCTTGCGCGGCCCTGACCAGACCCAGGGCTCGGTGGGCTCGCGGTCGCCGAACTCGGTGAGGGCCGCCGGGTTCTGCCAGTCTTTTCCGAAGTCCTCTGACTCGCCGGGTTCAGTGACCTGCAGGCGTTCGCCGGTCAGCAGGCTGGCCCGCAGCGCCGCCTCGTGGCAGGGGTCGAGACCCGGGCCGGGCCCGAGCTGAACCTGGGTGGAGCCGCCGTAGAAGCCCGCGACACCGTTGGCCCACAGCCACGACAAGATGTTGGTGTTGTCGCTGTAGCCGAGGAACGGCTTCGGGTCGGCACGCACGGCCTCGGCGTCGAGGTGGGGCACCACGGTGATCTGGTCTTCGCCACCGATCGTGGCCAGCACGGCGCGGATCTCGGGGTCACCGAACGCGTTGTTGAGGTCGGCCGCGCGATCGGTCGGCGTGGCACCCACACGCCGTGTCGTGGGGTACTCCACCGGGACCAGGCCGGTGACCTGGGTCAGACGGCGCAGCGCCTGCTCGTGCACCGCGGGAGCAGCGCCCGGAGCCGCAAACGACGGGGAGAGCACGGCGACCTTGTCACCGGGCCGCGCCTTCGGGCCGTGCAGCAGATCGGGAGCCATGAGCCATCCAAACACGGCTCAGATGGCCCCGAACACGAACGCCAGCAGATCATCAGTGCACCAAGGGCCGAGAGCAGCAGACCGGCCCAGACCCGGTTGTAGCGCGACCGACATGAGCACGAGCGAGTTATGCACAGCACTGTCCACAGCTGGGGATGAATGACAGCGCTGTAACTACGTCCACAGCATTGTCCACAGGCGGTGGACAACTTTCGGTGCGGCCCGGTCAACAAGCTCAGCCGGTCGAGGGCTGGGGCAGTCCGAGCTGCTCGACGATGAGCTCGGCGGTGCGCCCTGGGACGTCGTGAGCGTTGCCGAGGCGCAGATGCCGGTACTGCGGCAACGGCCAGTCAGCGGCATCCGACGGGTCGGTGCGCAACCGCGCGGCCGACTCGAGCTCAACCACGTGCGCCTTGGCCCACTCGACGTCGCGCTTGCTGCGCTTGTGGTCGATCCGGAGCGATCAGCCGCTCGACCTCGTGGGCGTCAGCGAGGTTGTCGAAGTCCCAGGCATACACGAGTCCGGCCAGGTCGGCGACAACGGCCTCGGTCCGGCATCTTGCCGACGGCGAGCAGACCCATGATGCAGACGAGGTGCACGAGAGCCCTGGCCCCGAACCGTCAGGAGAAACTGCTCGAGTCGATGAGGCGCACGGCCTCAGGCAGGCTGAGGTACTTCGCCAACGCCACGACGACCAGCAGCGCGAGCACGCCGCCGAGGGCGGCCCAGACCAGGTGGCGCACCCCTTGGCGGCGGAAGAACACGATCGCGGCAGCACAGCCGATGCCGGTGACGAAGCCGCCCAGGTGGGCCTGCCACGAGATGCCGGGGTAGAGAAAGCCGAACGCGGCGTTGATGGCGAGCGTGAGGTACAGCGCCGACGACGACCGGCCCAGGTGGCGGTTGAGCACGAGCAGGGCGCCGAACACCCCGAAGATCGCCCCGGAGGCGCCGACGACAGCGGTCAACCACCCTTGGTCGAGGCCCTCGTTGAGGCTGGCGATGCTCGGCGAGCCGGCCAGCAGCGCCACCGACACCTGCCCGCCGACCCCACTGATCAGGTAGAGCGCCGCGAACCGGGCCTTGCCGAGCAGGGGCTCGAGGTAGGTACCGAGCGACCACAACGCGAACATGTTGATGAGCACGTGGAAGTAGGTCGACGGCGAGTGCAGGAACGCCGCGGTGATGAACCGCCACGGCTCGGTCCAGCCCAGCGCGGGCAGGAACGCGAACCGGTCGGTGATGCTCGGGTCGACCCGCTGCAGGAGGTACACCGCCACGCAGATGCCGATGATCGTGTACGTGACGATCGGGCGACCGTCGGTGACACGTCCACCGAAGATCGTTCTCGCCGTGGGGTGAGCGCGCGCCGACTCGTTGACGCAGTCGACGCACTGGATGCCGACAGCAGCCGGCCGTTGGCACTCCGGGCAGGTCGGCCGACCGCACCGCTGACACTTCACATACGCCTCGCGGTCGGGGTGCCGCGGGCACACCGAGGGCCCAGCAGGCGGCTGGTCAGCCCACGACTTCATTGGGGGCTGACCGCCGGTTCCGTTGCCAGACAAGTGAGTTCCTCGGCGACCAGTTCTGAGAGGGCGGGTAGGTCAGTCTTCGATCGTGACCGAGTTGATGACGACGTCATCGGCCGGCTTGTCGTTGGCGCCGGTCTTGACGGCGCCGATCTTGTCGACGACCTCGCGCGACGGGCCGTCGGCCACCTCGCCGAAGATCGTGTGCTTGCCCTGCAGCCACGTGGTGGCGGCGGTGGTGATGAAGAACTGCGAGCCGTTGGTGCCCTTGCCCATCCGCTTGCCGGAGTTGGCCATGGCGAGCATGTAGGGCTTGTTGAAGTCTTTGTCGGGGCTGATCTCGTCGTCGAACGAGAAGCCGGGGCCACCGAAGCCCTGGCCGATCGGGCAGCCGCCCTGGATCATGAAGTTGGGGATGATGCGGTGGAAGATCAGGCCGTCGAAGAAGGGCGTCGGGTTCGTCCGACCCGCGTCGTCCTTGTACTCCTTCTCGCCCTTGGCGAGGCCGACGAAGTTCTCGACCGTCTTCGGCGCGTGGTTCGGGAACAGTTCGACGACGACGTCGCCGTGGTTGGTGTGCAGGGTTGCCTTCATGCCCTCAATCCTCGCACGGCCGAGCCCATGGACGTGTCGCACCCGCCTGTGGCGAGGCTGTGGAGGGCCGGATGCCGCAGCAGGTGCCGGAGGGCGCTCGGCCGGGCATCGCGGCGCGCCGGCCGGCACGGTCGCGCCGTGGAACGACGAGGCTGGACCTCGCGTTGGAGCAGGAGAAGGATCAGGCCCGACGCCCGTCAGGGCGGGCTGCACGCCGCGCACTGACGCCGACAGAGACGGAGAAGTGGATGTCATTCCTGGACAAAATGAAGAAGAAGGCCGAGGAGCTCGACCTGGAGAACAAGGCCAAGCACCTGCAGGAGGCCGCGACCCACGCCGCGCACCAGGCCCGGGACAAGGCCGGCGAGCTCGCCACCGACAACCGCGACAAGATCGACAGCGCCCTCGGCAAGGCGAGCACCGCCATCGACCAGCGCACCGAGGGCAAGTACAGCGACAAGATCGCCAAGGCGAGGGACCAGATCAACAAGGGTGTCGACAAGGTGGCCGAGGGCGACCCGGCGGCCTCCGAGGGTGCTGACGGGGGGCCGGGCGAGACGGCATCCGGTAGCGGCGGGACGATGGCTGAGCCGGTGACCAGTGCCGACTCACCGACCCAGTCGGGTGTCACCCCGAGCTCGGTGAACCCGCCGGAGGTGTCGCAGCCGCAGTCGGGCCACCCGATGCCGGGCGCCGTGCCCGGAGCGGTGCCCGGCCCGCCCCCGAGCGCCCCGAAGACGCCCGAGCAGACCCAGCCGTAGGTGCAGCCGGCGCGCATCGGCGTTCTGTGTGCAGACCCCCGGTGCGCTCCGTTGCCGAACTTGACAGGATGGGTACGGACGACAGGACCTAGGAGGATTTATGTTCGGTACGAAGCAGTCCCGCACCGAAGCTGCGGCTGATCAGGTGCGCAGCACGGCGGCAGACCTGGGCGCACAGGCCAGTGATGGCCTCGACACGCTCAAGGCCTCGGCTTCAGCCGAGTCGGCACACGCCGCCGACCGGGCCAGAGAGGGCTACGAGGCGGCCCGCGAAGCCGCCGTGGCCCGTGCGAAGGACGGCTACGAAGCGGCCCGCGACGCGGCCAGCCCGAAGCTGCACGACGCCGCCGAGCAGGCTCGTGAGCGATATGCCGCGGCGCGCGAGGCCGCCGGGCCGCTCGCCCACGATGCGGCCGAGGTGGCGCGTGAGCGTTATGCCGCCGCGCGCGAGGCCGCTGGCCCGATCGCCCACGACGCAGCCGAGGTGGCCCGTGAGCGTTTACTCGCTGCACGCGCCGTGGCGAGCGAGGCGGCGCACGACGCCGCCGACCGGGTGGCGCCCAAGGTCGAAGCCGCTCAGGCCAACCTGCGCGAGAACCTGCTTCCCCGCGTCGGTGCGGCCATGACCGCTGCCGCCACCGCGTTCGCAGCCGGTGCAGAGCAGGCCAAGGAGTCGGCCGGCCCTCGGGTTGAGCAGGCCCAGAAGGTTGCTCATCTCAGCGGCGACCGTGCGAAGGACGCCTACAGCGTGCTCAAGGGTGAGGCCGTGGCCAAGCCCAAGGGTGGGGGCAAGACCAAGTGGCTGATCGGCATCGGGTTGGCCGCGGCCGCGGTCGCCGCCGTCGCCGCCTGGCGCAAGCAGCAGAGTGCCGACGACCCGTGGGCCACGCCGCTCAACGACGGCACGGCGAACCGGGTCGGTGCCACCAGCCCCTCCTCGTCGTTCAAGGACAAGGCGAGCGAGCAGGTCGACCACGCCAAGGAGGCCATCGGCGATGCCACCGACAAGGCCAAGGACAAGGCGAACGGACTCGCCGCCAAGGGCCAGTCGGCTCTGGCCGACGCCAAGGACCGATCGGGAGATCTGATGGACGACGCAACGAACAAGACCGACGACCTGATCGCCGACGCCAAGGCAAAGGCGGAAGACGCCAAGAACGATGCCGGCGAGGAAGCCGCCGGTGAGGTGACCGAGGTCGACGCCACGATGGGCACCGACGCCGGAGACGGCGACGCCGCGCCCAAGCGGGTCGGCGGCGAGTTCGGCGATCAGCAGACCAGCTGAGCCCCCGTCGACGCGGTCGCTCGCGTCGACAACCTGAGAGGGCCCGGATGCCGTATGGCATCCGGGCCCTCTCAGCGCATGAGCTGGCTCGCCCTGACAGGGGAGCAGGCCGAGCCAGCACATGCAGAAGGGCTGGGCGCGGTTCGTGCGGGCCCAACCCTTCGCTTCTTCAACTATACGCCTTCTGGGGACGCAGCGCGATACCCGGAGGGCGGACACGCGCGAGAAAATGGCTCTCGCGGTCCAAAAATCCGTACAATCTCTGCAAAATGCCCTGGATTCGAGGGTGATTCTGTCGAGATTCCCGGCGGAGCATCAGTGTTACACGAACCTCGACGGTTCAGAAGCGCGACGAAGGTCGGGTTTGGTATGGATTCGGCAAAGCCCGCCCGCGACCCGAGTCAGCACCTGACCGTCGCGCTGGCAGTCGAGGGTGGCGTCAAAGGTGGTGTCGAAGGTGACGTCGGAGGTGGTGTCGAGCGTGACGTCGTGGTCTCCCCCGACCCGGCTCAACGGCATCCGGGAAGTTTGTGAGGTGAGCTGCTTAACAGCGGGCTCGTCGCGGTGCTAGGTTTCGCCTGCTCGGCAGGGGCCGCGCCAGCAAGAGTCGAGTCAGGGGAGCTACACATGCAGGCACACGTGAGACGAATCGGACTGGCGCTGGCGGGGTTGGGGCTGGTGGGCATCGGCACGGTGTCGCCGGCGCAGGCTGCCCGGCCGACCGTCGATGCACCCACATCGGGCGCGACGGCGGCCACCTCAGCCGACGGAACCGTGACTGGCAGGGTCGTGCGCGACGGCGCGTCCACGCCGATCCGCGGCGTCTGCGTCAGCCTGATCGACGCCGCCATCCGCGATCCCTTCACCGCCTCAGGGTCGGCGTGCACCGACCAGAACGGTCGCTTCTCGGTGGTCATCTCGCCCGGTCGGTACGTTGCCGAGTTCTCTGATGCGACAGGCCGCTTCGCCACCGAATACAACGGCAACCGCACCGACGTCTCCAAAGCACCCGTGCTCGTCGTGCGCCGCAACGCCGTCACCCGAGTCGGCGCCTCGTTGGCCGTCGGTGGACAGCTCAGTGGCCGGGCGGTGGACGCCACCACCGGGATGTCGTTGGCTTCTGCCTGCGCGTACGCCTACTTCGGGCGCACCGATCGTTACGTTCGCGCGGTGAGCACCTGCTCGGACGCGTCGGGCCGGTGGTCGATCAAGGGGCTGCCCGCTGGGACCTTCACGGTGGGCGTCTTCGGCCCGGGGAGCATGCAGCCCACGTGGGCGTACGGCGCGGCGAGCCAACAGCAGGCGCACCTGTTCCCACTGTCGGGTGGTGCCAAACGGTCGATCGGCCCGGTGCGGATCGCGTCGCTGGGGAGCGTGACCGGGGTGGTGACCGACGCGAACGGTGGCCCGGTGGCGAACGCCTGGATCAACCTCGACGGGCGTTTCCCCGGTCGTGCCGGGCCGGGTGAGGGGCCGCTGTCGGCCCACACCGACGCTGCGGGCCGCTACACCGTCTCGAACGTGTCGCCCGGAAGCTACCGCCCGATCGTCTACGCCGACGACTACACCTCGTTCGCGCCCGAGTGGGCCGGCGACTCCGACACCCTCGCCGGCGCCACCCCCGTCACCGTGACGAGTGGTAGCAGCGCCGTGCTCGACCTGCAGGTGGCCGCCGGTGCTCGCCTCGCGATCAACATCGTGAACGCCGATGGCACGCCGGCCGGCCGCAACCTGGACGGCTTCATCACCCTCACCACCGGTGAGTACATCGGAGACTTCGACTACTACAACGGCTCGTCCTCCGGTTCGAACGCGCTGCCGGGCGGCAGCTTCATCCTGCGCCTCAGCGACGGCGAGACCGGTGACACCTACTGGTACGACGGAGCCACCAGCGCGGATGCCGCCGACCCGGTGACCCTCGCCCGCGGCGAGACGAAGGCCATCACCTTCCACCTGCCCAACTGATCAAGCCGGGCCAAGTTGCCCGCCGTTCCACGTCCCCCCGACTGGCGCGTCGTGGCCCGCGCAGCCGGGCACTAGTCATTTGATACAAGCTGACCGGCTCCAATCGACGTAGGTTGGGGATGTGGAAGGCAAGTGGGTGAGCACTGACCGGGGCGCTCACCTCACCGGACGGCGGAAGGCCAACACCGCGCCCGAAGTGACGCTGCGAAAGGCAGTGCACGCCGCCGGCGGCAGGTTCCGCCTCCATCGCAAGGTTGCCAAGGGCTGCACGCCCGACTTCGTGATCCCCAGCCGAGGCGTCGCGGTGTTCGTCGATGGGTGCTTCTGGCACGGCTGCCCGGAACACGGCCGCACGAAGCCGTGGACCGGGCCCAACGCGGAACTCTGGGCAGAGAAGATGCGGCGCAACTCAGATCGCGACCAGCGCTCCACGAGCCTCGCCCAGGAGCACGGATGGACGGTCGTGCGCGTCTGGGAGTGCAGCATCCGCGACGATGCCTCAGCGGTCGCCGTGGGCCTCCTCCGGCCGCGGGCGGATACAGCCCTCCGACACGCTTGACCCACGGCTGTCGGTGCCATCTGGTGCAATGCGCAGATCGACGTGACACTCGTCGAAGGTACGTGGGGGCGGACGTGCGCGTTGCCAACCAACCAGAGGACCCACGTGCAAAACGACGCCCTACCGCTTCACTTCAACCAGTCGGCGCGGGAGCTTGACGTAGCTGTCGCTTCAGCTAAGCTTGCTGGCATGGCGAAGGACTCTGCAGCGTTCAAGTACGCAGATCTCTTTGCTGGTATTGGCGGCTTCCACGCCATGCTCGACCATGCCGGCGGAAGGTGTGTCTACGTCTCTGAGATCGACCGCGAGGCGCGCCAGACCTATCTCCGCAACTGGGTAGAGCCGCTGCATCCCTCACAGCACCCGGTCGTCAACACTGACATCACGATGGCCACGCCCGAGGACGGCCCGGTCGACGTGCCGCCTCACGACGTGCTGGCGGCGGGTTTTCCCTGCCAGCCCTTTTCGAAGTCCGGCCATCAGCGAGGTATGGATGAGGCTCGGGGAACGCTCTTCTGGAACATCGCACGGATCCTTGAGGAGCGCACGCCAGCGGTCGTCCTGTTAGAGAACGTCCGGAACATCGCGGGCCCGCGCCACACACACGAGTGGGACGTCATCATCGAGACGTTGCGTGAGATCGGCTACCGGGTTTCGTCGACACCCTCGGTCTTCTCGCCGCACTTCCTGCCCCCCTCGCTGGGGGGGACGCCGCAGGTGCGCGACCGGGTCTTCATCCTGGGCACCTATGTGGGTCGAGAGCGTGCGATGAGCGAGACCGACGTTCCTCCGACCGTGGTCCGTGGCCCTGTCGATGGCTGGAACGTACACGACTGGGATGCCGATTGGATCCTTGACGACGACTCAGCTATCGCTGACTTGTCGCAGTACCGCCTGACGGCGGACGAGACGGCCTGGGTCAACGTCTGGGACGACCTGGTTCAACGGATGTGGTCTGCTCGAGGCGTCCGCCTCCCAGGCTTCCCGCTCTGGGCGGACGCTTGGATCCCCGAACGTGGCCTCGACCCGTTTGAGCTCGAAGCCCTCCCGAGATGGAAGTCGCAGATCCTCATCAAGAATGCGCGCTTCTACGATGATCACCGAGACGTCATCCGGGACTGGAAGCGCGCACATCCCAACTTCGCCTCCTTTCCCGAGTCACGTCGCAAGCTCGAATGGCAGGCGCAGGACTCTGCCTCGCTGTGGGAGACAGTGATGCACTTCCGACCCTCTGGGATCCGAGCGAAGGCGCCTACCTACCTCCCCGCTCTTGTGGCTATCACGCAGACCTCGGTTATCGGCAGCCGGCGTCGCCGTCTAACCCCACATGAGGCCGCCCGCCTGCAAGGCCTGCCACGCCACTTTTCGTTCGGCAACCAGTTGGACTCCGCTTCATACAAGCAGATCGGTAACGGGGTTGCGGTCGGAGCCGCCTGGTACGTGTTCCGCACTCACGTCGCCCAGAATTGCAACGACCTTCCGCAATCCCTGGTCCGAAGCGTGCTGCGGGCTTCCGATGGCCCCTCGGCCGACTCGGTGTCACTCGACGCGCTGGCGACGGAGTTTGCGGTCTCAAACCTGCCTGCCCTGCATATGCCCCAGACGGCTTAAACTTTGGACACCGGTGACCCGGGGCGAGTGGCGCTGCCCTCGTTTCGCAACACTGAACACGAAATCGCAGTTCCCGCAGCACACCTTGCTACTGTGCCCGAAGTGCCCGGTTCGCGATGCGAGCGATACCTACGACGAGGCAAGACGCCGGAGGGTTTAAGTCTAGATGGTCTACGATATCGCAACGTCCAAGGCTGAAGCAGTTGCGCGCATGTACGCACTCGCCCAACAGCCAGCACAACCACTCGGGCCAGGCAGCAAGGAGAAGAAGTCAGCCCTTGAAGCCATTGGCAGTGTGGTCGGCCTTGACCTCACCGAGACACCTGGGAAAGTGGAGTGTGCCAGACGCATAGCTGAGCGGGTGAAGACCACCTGGGATGAGGATTGCTACTCGCAGGGCGACTCGATCACCCTCATTGGCCTGAACAGGCTGCTCGACGGCGCCTTGAAGTTTCGCGGCGAACGAGTGACCAATGATCTGCTCGCCAACGCGCACAACCAAAGTGGTGATGACTTGAACCAAGTTGAAGGCAATGGCACGGAGCAGGGTCGGGTACGGGATGACCTCAGCGAGATCCGGCAGAATATCTCAGAGGGCATAGCAAGGCTGTCCTTATCGGGGCCGACGCCCACTGAGTTCGAGCCGACTACAGAGATCGTGCCGGAGGCGGCATCGTTCTCTAGCGGTGCTTGGCGATCGTGCCTTTTCCAGGTTCAAGGATGGCTTCGTCTCGAGAACAACCTGGACGAAACCGCCCCCGAGGCGTTCCTGACCAGCCTCGCGACAGGTCTAGGAGAGCCCCCCACCGCCGACGAGTCACTCGTTCTGCCGAGGTTGGCAGGAAGGATCGAGCGCGCCCTGGAACTCCGACAGCACTTCGAGGAGATCCTTGAGTCTGAGGCCGAAGGTGGAGCCACCAGGGCAAGCGCGACGCAGGCTTGGCTCGCCGCATGGGGTGAGGTCGACGAGGAGCAGGACAACGAGAGCAGCGGCCCGATCAAGGCAGTGGCCAACACCTGGCCGGTGTCGGAGTTCGTCGGCTACGCGGAGGACGGAGAACTGAGCCTCAGCCCGTCCTACCAGCGGGCGGACGTCTGGCCCACCACGACCGCTCAGCAGCTCATTGAGTCCATCCTTCGAGGCATCCCGCTGCCTTCGGTGATCCTCCTGCAGCGCACCCTTTCTCAGCGGGTCATGTACGAGACGGTTGACGGCAAGCAGCGCTTGACCTCGATCCTTCGCTTCGTCGGCCGTCATCCTCGCGCCCTCGATCTAGTGCGAGCCAAGGAGGAGGCCTGGGGGCACGCCGGCCTTGTCGAGGTCTTCCATAATGACTACCCGCAGTTCAAGAAGCTGTGGCGCGCAAATGAGTCTCAGACCCTCACGGCAGGCGTGGCAAGGGAGTACTACTTCCCGTTTCCGCTCAGGACCGGTGACGTCAAGCCGCTGTCTGGTCTCGACCACCTCAAGGGTCGCTACTTCTGCGAGATCCGTGACAAAACGATTGACGTCGTGGGCGAGCCCCGTCCCGTGAGTTCGCTCTTCGAGAAGCCCAACTCCAAGTACCGCGTCCCTGTGATCGTCTACGAGACCGTCACAAGCGACCAGATTCACGAAGTCTTCAGCCTCTATAACAAGCAGGGCAAGCATCTGAACGCCGAGGAGATCCGCAACGCCCTCTACCACAATCTCGACTTCATGCGAGCCCTCCTCGTGACCGCCGGAGACTCCGACGAAGTCGATGCAGTCGCTCCGTTCCTCTCCGAGATCTGGGATGAGCTCGCCTCAACACCCGAGGTACTGGACAGCTACGGCTTCGGCAAGGCGGGCTACAAGCGCACGAAGCTGCTCTCTTGGGTCGCGGCAGCCCTCCTCTTCAGCGACGGCAAAGCACCCACCCGTTCCACCGCAGCACAGGTCAACGCCCTCTTGAAGCGGATCGACGACGATGCGTCGGATCCGCTACGCAACTCGGACCGCGTTCGAGACGCCATGCGCCTGTTGGACCGCGCGCTCGATGCCCACGCGGTTATCCCCGACGACATCTGGTCACCAGTGTTCAAGAACGCCCAGAGCAAGTCGAAGTGGCAGGAGCTGCAGCTGGTGGCCACGCTCATCGCCTTCAGCGCCGCCGCAGTCGTGCTGGAGGAGAAGTTCGAACAACGTCTTGAGGAGTCTCTCGGAGCCATCAGCGAAAGGTCTGCGGACTGGAGACGCCCCGCCAAGACGCAAACGCGAGAGCAGTGGAAGTTCATCGCCGAGGTGGTGACAGAGCTGCTCGACATTCTCGAGGTGGCCCCCGATGAGGCCGATGGCGGCATCGCCAGTCGCTACGGTTCTTCAGGCCTCCAAGCGCTCATGGGACTGGCACCTACGGCAGATGAGCACCAGTAGCTCACCATTCGGCGTCACACATTTGGTCACGCCGATCGGTGAGGACTCAGTTGGCTGGTGGTCCAGCTACTCCAAACAACTGACGGCTCACGGGATCTCACCCACGAGCCTCAAGGTGATCGACGACGATGCGCAGTTCATCATCGACGAGGGCGTGTTCGGGGCGGGCTCACCTAGCAGTGGCTCGTGGCCCGCTTCACGCGAGCGCAGCGGTGTGGTCATGGGAGCGGTTCAGTCTGGCAAGACCGCGTCGATGCTCGCCGTGATCGCCAAGGCTCTCGACGCGAAGGTTGACGCCGTTGTGGTTCTTGCCGGAACGCGAACGGCCCTTTGGCAGCAAACGTTCGAGCGCTTGGTGTCTCAACTCGACACGTTCGATCAACCGTGGTCAAGACGGGTGTTCGTGCCTAACCGGGCCGTCCTGAGCCGTGGCCAGCAGGCTCCGGACCTCGCCACCCTCTACTCCCTGACCGGTCCACTCGGCAGAAAGGCAGTGTCGGGGCGGGTACCAATCGTCGCGGTGGTCATGAAGAACGTGTTCCACCTGGAGCGCATGGCCGCGACCCTGCGCAAGTCCGTCTTTCCCGCAGCCGAACAGCGGGGGGACCCTTTCCACATTCTCGTGATCGACGATGAGGCAGACGACTCCTCCATCCTGGACGCTGTGACCGAGGCCCGAACCGGCGTGTCCCTGACAGACACCAAACAAGTTCCCCGACGGATCGCAGACCTTTGGGAGGCACGTACTTCCCCCGGCGAAACCAGCCAGACGAACCTCTACGCCACATACATCGCCTATACCGCCACCCCTCAAGCCAACTTCCTTCAAGACGCCTCGAACCCTCTAGCGCCACGTGACTTCGCGATCAGCCTGCGTACCCCGGGACCCCGCGGAGACCTAGAGCCGCGGTCACCGTCGTACACCGATGCGGCCGGGCTCAAGTCCTGGTACACGGGGGGCGACATGTTCTACAGGTCTCTCAGTTCGGTGCCCCTTTGCCGCACAGAGGACCCGCCGGAGGAGGTGTTCAGCAACGCGATACGGGCCTTCCTCGTCGGCTCCGCCGTGCGCCTCTGGCGCGCCCCTGAGCGAATCGGTCCCCACTCCGCACGAGGGGATCGATTTGGCACCAAGGCTGAAGCACTGTCCTCCTTCGCCGCACCGGGGTCAATGCTGATCCACCCCTCTTCGACGAAGGACGACCACTTCGACGTCGCCGCACAGGTTCTCGCGTGGTCGGACGGATCGGATCGCCGGGAAGCGCGCGCCCGTATCGACCTCGGTGAACGCGAGCTGTCAGTGGAGGGCATTCAGGCTCAGATCGAAGATGAGCCTGAGAAGTGGCAGAGCTGGATGCGGGAGTTCGCAGACGCTGCACACCGCTGCTACACGGCACTCTCCCTCCCTGAGAAGGCCCGTGTTCCGGGAATCGACGACTGGGACGAGATCTGCCGGCTCCTCCTCGAAGAGGTGGTGCCCGGCACTCAGTTGGCGGTCATCAACAGCGACGAGACCGCGGACGATAGACCGGATTTCGAGCCGAGCCTGGTCGGCGATACCTGGGGGCCGCCCCCCAACCACTCGACGATCTTCGTCTCTGGAAACGTGATGGCCCGGGGGCTCACGCTCGAAGGTCTTACAACCACGCTGTTCACCCGACACAGCGATACGCCCCTCGCGGACACCCAGATGCAGATGCAACGTTGGTTCGGCTATCGAGGCAGCTTCATCGAGCTCTGCAGAGTCTTCCTCACGCCTGGGCAGATGGGGCTGTTCAACGCCTACCACGAGGCCGACGAGGCGTTGCGGCGAGACATCATGGCCGCCATGAACCAGCCAGGTGGGCCCTCCACCGCCGTGAGTGTCCTGCAGGGCTACAACTTCGCTGCAACAGGCAAGATCGCCAACGTCACCCCTGTGGCCATTTGGCCGGAGGCGACCCCGTTCGTTCGACACATGAACACTCCCGAGTCTGACTCCCGCAACGCTGAGGTCGTCGCTGACCTTCTACTGCGGGGGTACGAGGTGGTGTCGACGAAGGATGGCCGGGTCCTTGGGCTCATCCTGCGCGAGGACCTAGATCTCCTTGGAACCGCGGAGCTCATAGACAGACTCGCCTACCGGGACCACGGGCCCGGAACCTCCGGACGTGACTCAAAGCGCTGGCAGTCGCTCGCCAACCATCTTGGGCTGACCGCACAAGACTCCGAGTACCCGCTCTACCGGGCCCCGTTTGTGCCCGATGGGATCGACCTTGGCAGCAACTCCCCATACGCGATAGCCGCTTACCTGCGCGCCTGGTCGGCCGCGCTGTCCAGGCGCGCCCCAGGTCTCGTTACGACAGACCCGCCATTCGGTCCCTGGAGCCTTGTGGATCTCCAGCAGAGGGCGGCCGCTCGACCCTCCTTCCGGGTCGCTCTCCGCTTTGGGCGGGGCCCGCAGGTCGCCAGCGGCCCACTGGCGAACCTTGGCCACCCTGTGAGGACAATGGAGCGGGAGGTCACCGCCACCGGTGCCCTCCGCGACACCTGGGGCTCTCGAGGGTCGGCAGGCAAGCGTGTATCGGACGCTGAGGCGTCTGAGCGGTATCCCGGCGACGAGTACATCGACTACTTCGCCCGAGGGGAACCCGTGCCGATCCGGGCATCCTGGGGCTCCGCACGTCCCCCGGGTGAGCCTGGGCTCGTGCTCTTCCATCCGATCGCTCGCGAAAACGAGGAAGTTTCGTTGGCCGTCGGACTGTCCCTACCCCTCGGCGGGCCAGACCAAGTCTCCGCCGTCTCGACAGAGGACGTCCCGTGACCAAAGGGCACTCAAGAGACGCGATCTACGAGGAACTTCGGGAGCGAGTAGCGGCAAGCGTTCCCGCATCAGCTGCGGATTCCCGGGATGTGGAGTGGACTTCTGCGAGCCGCGCTCTCGGGTTCGCCCGGTCCTCAAGTGGGGCCATAGAAGTGTTCCTGGTGGGTGAACCCCTGCAAGCCTCACGGCCGGGCGTCGCGAAGCATCTTGAGCACCACGAGTGGGCCACGGTTGATGGCGAGGGCCTGAGCGCCAATCGGCTGCTGTTGCCGAACGAGCCACACTTCGATCGCGTGGCCGCGTTCATCTGCGCGGAACTACAGCTGAACAACGTTGATGACAGCGTGCCGGGTGCCTTCAGTCGGAGCGAGGAGATCATCGACCTCGCACTCACCGGTGCGTCTGTTGACGCTGATGCACTCCTAGGTCTGTGCGGTGAGCTGCTCTTCTTAGATGCCCTAACCCGCGCGGATCCTGAAGGCGCATCGCAGATACTGATGCAGTCCTGGGCCGGACACCGGCGGTCGAGTAGGGACCTCCAGCTCGGCTCGATAGGTGTTGAAGTCAAGACGACCACCAGGGCCGCGTCCGTACATCACATTCAAGGCCCTTACCAGGTCGAACTCGGGAACCCCGTGGGGGGAGTCCAGGAGACCGGTCTCTTCCTGCTCAGCGTCGGGTTGGTCTGGCTGCCCAACGATCAACCGATGGGGTTCACACTTCACAAGATTGTCTCGAATCTCATCAGCACCCTGAGTGCCGGTGACCGCGAAGAGTTTCTCAGCCGCGTCAGTGGATATGCGGGATCAACCGGGCGTCGATACGAGCATGACTCCCCGGAGATCGCGCCTGAGTTCCGAAGACCTTTCACGACGTCGTTCGTGCGGCTGTACGACATGACCGACTCGCGAATCCGTGTCCCACGCAGCGACGTCCTGGCAGGCATGGACCTGGTCCCTGAGTCCGTGAACTACCAAATTCGTCTCCCCCTGCAGGTGAACGGCTCCCTGAACCCCATCACAGGGCTAGCAGAGGCGGCCGGTCACTCGCTATCCATGTGGGCCTAGCGGATCGGGATCGGCGCCATGCGGACACAAGCATCCCCCGTTCTCTTGGTGGAGCCAAGGGGACTCGAACCCCTAACCCCCTGCTTGCAAAGCAGGTGCGCTACCAATTGCGCCATGGCCCCCGGTGGGGCCGCCGGGCCCCGTGAAGCTGCGGCCGGAGCCGCTCAGATCTGGTTGGCCGGTGCGTCGTCCGGGCTGAAAGAAGTGTCAGCCGGCGCAGGCGCCTGCACGTCGTCGGTGGCCTGGGTCCAGAGGTCTTGCTCGGCCTGCTGCTGCTTGGCCTTCTTGCGCACCAGCACGACGGCGGCGATCGAGCCGGCGACCAGGGCGAGACGCTTGAACATTCCGGGCTCCTCTTCGGTGGTGCGGTGATGGTGGGCCTAGGAGGACTTGAACCTCCGACCTCGTCCTTATCAGGGACGCGCTCTAACCGTCTGAGCTATAGGCCCATCGTCACCCTTCGACGACCAGGCCCGAGAACCTGACGCGAGGGCTCACGTTACCTGATCGCGTGCACCTCACACAAAACGAGAGGATGCCGCCGAGCCCGGTGAGGCTCAGCGGCATCCGTACGCTGTGGCGGGGTGGGCTCAGTCGTCGGTGAGGGTCAGCTGAAGACCCCCGACGAGGGCAGAGCAGATGTTGTAGAGGAAGGCCATCACGGTGGCGATGGCGGTCATCAGGATGATGTCGATGACACCGATCACGATGGAGAGGGACACGACGCGGCCGAAGCCCACGTAGTCCTTGATGCTGAACGGGTCGGAGGTGGCGGTCTGCAGCGAGGCCAGCACACCCTCGACGTCGCTGAACACGTTCATGGTCGACAGGATCATCCAGAGCACTGCGGTGAGGATGACGCCGGCGATGCCGAGGGCGACCGAGATGAGAAAGCTCATCTTCATGACCGACCACGGGTCGATGCGAGCCACGGCCAGTCGCACCCGGCGCGGCCCCTTGCGCCGAGCCGCCGGGCGAGCAGCACTCTTGGCGGCGCTCGCCGCCCTGACGGCAGGGTCGCGTGTGGGCTCCGGGCCCTGCGGTTTCGCCTGCGGCTGGGGTGCGGTGCGGTTGGTGATGGCGCCTCGCGAGAGAGCGGTGCCGCCCTCTTCTGTGCCGCTCGCACCGTAGCCGTAACCGGTCGTGTCGACCGAGCCTTCAGAACTCGTCGTGCTCACTCGTCACCTCCGTCTTCGCTGGCGGGCCCCTCGGCCCCGTCGGATGCAGTCCCATCCGACGGTACGGCATCCGAGCCCGGAACCGTAGCCGACGCACTCGGGGTAGACGTCACCCCGACTGCGGGGTCGTCGCTCGACTCGGCGTCTTCAACGTCGTCGTCCAGGCCCAGCTCGCTCTCGGCGTTGCGGGCCACCGCGACGATCGAGTCGCCCTTGTCGGGCGTCGCGAAGATGACGCCCTGCGTCGACCGGCCCGTGTGACGCACCTCGTCGACCCGCGATCGCACGATCTTGCCGCGCTCCATCACGACCATGACCTCGTCGGTCTCGCTGACGATGAGCGCACCCACGAGGTCGCCGCCCTTGTCAGAGATCTTCGCGACCTGGATGCCGAGACCGCCGCGGCCCTGCAGGCGGTACTCCGACACGGGGGTGCGCTTGGCCAGACCGTTCTCGAAGACGACGAACACGTCTGGGCTCTCGCCCTCCTCGACGACGGCCATCGCGAGCAGGTGGTCGCCGTCGCGGAACTTCATCCCCGTGACACCCGAGGTCGAACGGCCCATCGGCCGCAGCGCCGTGTCGGTCGCCGTGAAGCGCACCGACTGGCCCTTGAGCGACACGAGCAGCAGGTCGTCGCGGTTGCTGGCGAGGCGGGCGCCGACGAGCTCGTCGCCCTCGCGCAGGTTGATGGCGATCAGGCCACCCGAGCGCGGGGAGTCGTAGTCGCTCAGCAGCGTCTTCTTGACCAGCCCGGCCCGGGTCGCGAGCACGAGGTAGTCGGCCTGGGCGTAGTCGTGGATCGCCAGCACCTGAGCGATCTGCTCACCGGGCTGAAAGGCCATCAAGTTGGCGACGTGCTGGCCCTTGCTGTCGCGGCTGCCCTCGGGAAGCTCGTAGCCCTTGGCCCGGTAGACCCGACCGAGGTTGGTGAAGAAGAGCAGCCAGCGGTGGGTCGTGGTGGTGAAGAAGTGCTCGACCACGTCTTCGCCGCGCAGGCTCGCGCCCCGCACGCCCTTGCCGCCGCGCTTCTGCGAACGGTACTGGTCGACGCGGGTGCGCTTGGCGTAGCCGCCGCGGGTGATCGTGACGACGACGTCCTCTTCGGGAATGAGGTCTTCCATCGACATGTCGCCGTCGAAGGGGAAGATCTCGGTGCGCCGCTCGTCGCCGTACTTCTCGACGATGCCGGCCAGCTCCTCCGACACGATGTCGCGCTGGCGCTGCGGTGAGGCGATGATCGCCTCGTACTCCTCGATCATCGCCTGCAGCTCGTCGTGGTCCTGCTGGATCTTCTCGCGCTCGAGGGCGGCCAGGCGGCGCAGCTGCATGTTGAGGATGGCGTTGGCCTGGTCCTCGTCGATGTCGAGCAGCTCGATCAGCCCGGTGCGCGCGACCTCGACGGTGCGCGAGGCGCGGATCAGGGCGATCACCGCGTCGAGCTGGTCGAGGGCCTTGAGGTAGCCGCGCAGCAGGTGGATGTTCTCTTCGGCCTTGCGCAGCCGGTACTGCGTGCGGCGCAGGATAACCTCGATCTGGTGGTCGACCCAGTGCCGGATGAACCCGTCGAGCGGCAGGGTGCGTGGCACCTCGTCGACGAGCGCGAGCATGTTCGCGCCGAACGTGGTCTGCAGCTGCGTGTGCTTGTAGAGGTTGTTGAGCACGACCTTGGCCACCGCGTCGCGCTTGAGCACGATGACCAACCGCTGACCGGTGCGACCCGACGTGTGGTCCTGGATGTCGGAGATGCCGGCGATCTTGCCGTCCTTGACCAGGTCGGCGATCTTCAGGGCGAGCATGTCGGGGTTGACCTGGTAGGGCAGCTCGGTGACGACGAGGGCCTGGCGGTTGCCGAACTCCTCGACGTTGACGATCGCCCGCATGATGATCGAGCCGCGGCCGGTGCGGTAGGCATCCTCGATGCCCCGCTTGCCCATGATGAGCGCGCCGGTCGGGAAGTCGGGGCCCTGGATGATGGTCAGCAGGTGCTCGAGCAGCTCTTCCCGCCCGATCTCGGGGTGCTTGAGATAGAACTCCGCGCCGGCCGCGACCTCGCGCAGGTTGTGCGGCGGGATCTGGGTGGCCATACCCACGGCGATGCCGGCCGAGCCGTTGACGAGCAGGTTCGGGAAGCGGCTCGGCAGCACCGACGGCTGCATCGTCTTGCCGTCGTAGTTGGGAATGAAGTCGACGGTGTCCTCGCCGATGTCGCGCACCATCTCCATGGCGATCGAGGCCATCCGGCACTCGGTGTAGCGGGGGGCCGCGGCCCCGTCGTTGCCGCGCGAGCCGAAGTTGCCCTGGCCGTCGACGAGCGGGTAGCGCAGCGACCAGTCCTGCACCAGGCGCACCAGGGCGTCGTAGATCGCCGTGTCGCCGTGCGGGTGGTAGTGACCCATGACGTCACCGACGACGCGAGCGCACTTGTTGTAGCCCCGGTCAGGCCGGTAGCCGCCGTCGTACATCGCGTAGACGATGCGCCGGTGCACGGGCTTGAGGCCGTCGCGCACGTCGGGCAGGGCGCGGCTGACGATGACCGACATGGCGTACTCGATGTAGCTGCGCTGCATCTCGGTGTTGAGGTCGACCGCCTCGACGCGGTCGGTGAGGCCAGCGGTGTCGATCGGCGCAGTGCCCTGGTCGTCGGTCGTGTCGGGCACATCGGGCAGGTCGGACGCGGAAATGTCGTCGCCGCTGTCGCTGTCGCTGCCGTCGATGGGTGGGAGGTCGTCGCTCACGTCAGTTCCCTTGTCGTTGTGTGCTGTTCGTCAAAGTCATTTCGGATGCCGCTGGGCTGGGTCGTCGGGCTAGATGTCGAGGAAGCGCGCGTCGCGGGCGTTCTTCTGGATGAAGCTGCGACGGCTCTCGACGTCTTCACCCATCAGCACGGCGAACACCTCGTCGCTCTTCGCGGCATCCTCGAGGGTCACCTGCAACAGGGTGCGGCTGTCGACGTCCATCGTGGTCTCGCCGAGCTCCTGGTAGTTCATCTCGCCGAGACCCTTGTAGCGCTGCACCGGGTTGTCCTTGGGCAGGCGCCAGCCCTTCGCCTTGCCGATCTGCTCGAACCCGTCGCGCTCGCGGTCGCTGTAGGCGAACTGGTGGTCGGCGTTGCTCCAGCGCAACCGGTAGAGCGGCGGCTGCGCGAGGTAGACGTAGCCGGCCTCGATGAGGGGGCGCATGAAGCGGAACAACAGGGTCAGCAGCAGCGTGCGGATGTGCATGCCGTCGACGTCGGCGTCGGCCATCAGCACGATCTTGTGGTAGCGCGCCTTGGCGATGTCGAAGTCTTCGCCGATGCCGGTACCGAACGCCGAGATCAGCGCTTGCACCTCGTTGTTGGCCAGGATCTTGTCGATGCGGGCCTTCTCGACGTTGAGGATCTTGCCGCGGATCGGCAGGATCGCCTGCCGGTGCGGGTCACGCGCCTGGGTGGCCGAGCCGCCGGCGCTGTCACCCTCGACGATGAAGACTTCCGAGATGCTGGGGTCTTTGCTCTGACAGTCCTTGAGCTTGCCCGGCAGGCCGCCCGACTCGAGCAGGCCCTTGCGTCGGGTCGCCTCGCGGGCCTTGCGCGCAGCCATGCGTGCGGCGGCGGCCTGCACCGACTTGCGCACGATGTCCTTGCCCTCGTTGGGGTGGGCGCCGAGCCAGTGCCCGAACTCGTCGGTCATGGCCCGCTGCACGAACCCCTTCACCTCGGAGTTGCCGAGCTTGGTCTTGGTCTGGCCCTCGAACTGCGGCTCACCGAGCTTGACCGAGATGACGGCCGTGAGCCCCTCGCGCACGTCGTCACCGGTGAGGTTCTCGTCCTTCTCCTTGAGCAGGTTCTGGCGCCGCGCGAAGTCGTTGATCAGCTTGGTCATCGCCGCCCGGAAGCCCTCCTCGTGGGTGCCGCCCTCGTGGGTGTTGATCGTGTTGGCGTAGGTGTGCACCGACTCGCTGTAGGCGCTGGTCCACTGCATGGCCAGCTCGAGGCTCATGGCGCGCGCCTTGTCTTCGACCTCGATCGAGATGACCTCGGGGTGCACCGGCTCGCTGCGCTTGCTGCCGTTGATGTGGTTGACGTAGTCGACGAGCCCGTTCTGGTAGCAGTAGCTGACCTTCTTGGCGGTGACCGTCTTCACCTGCTCGGAGCCGGACTGCTCGCCCTCGTCGTCTTCGGCCTCGACCTCTTCAAGCTCGTCGTCGAGGTCATCGAGGTCGACCTCGTCGCTGTCGGTCTTGACCTGCTCGACCCGCTCGTCGACGAGGTTGATGGTCAGGCCCTTGTTGAGAAAGGCCATCTGCTGCATGCGGGCCCGGATGGTCTCGAAGTCGTAGTGGACGGTCTCGAAGATGTCGGCGTTGGGCCAGAAGGTGATCGTGGTGCCGGTCTCGTCGGTGGCCTCCTGCTGCTCGAGCGGGCTGTCGGGCACCCCGTGGGAGAAGCTCATGCGAAAGACGTGGCCCTTCTGGCGCACCCCGACCTTGAGCTTGCTCGACAGCGCGTTGACCACCGAGCTGCCGACGCCGTGCAGGCCACCTGAGACCTTGTAGCCGCCGCCACCGAACTTGCCGCCGGCGTGCAGCTGGGTGAGCACCAGCTCGACCGCGCTGATCTTCTCGATCGGGTGGATGTCGGTGGGGATGCCGCGACCGTTGTCTTTGACCCGCACCCCGCCGTCGGCGAGCAGGGTGACGTCGATCGTGTCGGCGTAGCCGGCCAGCGACTCGTCGACCGCGTTGTCGACGATCTCGTAGACGAGGTGGTGCAGGCCACGCGGGCCGGTGGTGCCGATGTACATGCCGGGGCGCTTGCGCACGGCCTCGAGACCCTCGAGCACCGTGATGGCGCTCGCGTCGTAGTCGACGCCGTTGGGGCGGGCGTCCACAGGGACCCCTACGGGTGGCGCGGGAGAGGGCGAGACGGGTGGGGCCGGGGAGTCACTCGAACTGGGGATGCTGCTGTTGGCGCTGGTGTTGGTCGGCTCGTCGGCGTCAGACACGTCTCTCCTCGGTGATGACCTCATGCGGGCGGCCCGGCGTGATGCCGAGCCGCAACCTCTTCATCTTACCGGGTCGCGAGGGTCGAACTGTGCCCTCAGGGGCCTGAAACGGCCATTTTCCCGGCCGCACACCCCATCTTCTAAGGGGGGAGTCACGCCCTAACCCTTGAGCGGGCCTGTGACGCCTTCTCGCGCTTCGGGCCATCGAGCCCGGACTGGCTCCATCGGCCCGCCCATTGTGACCCTTCACCCAGTTCGTTGGCGCGGCATCCTGGCGCCTGAACGGCGTGGTGGCCATGTCTGGAGGCGGCGAAGTCGCGACACTTCGGTGACAACCTCCCGGGCCTGGCGGGGGTTGGGAGTGGTACCGGCAGTTGCGGGACCAGACGACAGGGGATCGACACCGATGGACGAAGCCGAGCGCCGAGCCGACTTCACGGCGTACGTCGAGGCCCGCCAACACGCCCTCGCCCGCCTCGCCTACCTCCTCAGCGGCGACCGCGACACGGCCGAGGACCTCCTTCAGAACGCGCTGGCCAAGGTCTACCGGCACTGGGAACGGATCCAGGCCGTCGAGCTGCCGGACGCCTACGTCCGCCGAATCATGGTCAACGAGAACAACTCGAGGTGGCGCCGGATGACACGGCGCCGGGAGTCGCCGGCCAGCCACGTCATCGAGGTGCTCGACCCACCCACCGCCGCGCACCTCGACCCGGCGGAGTCGATCGACCTGTGGCAACACGTGCAGACACTGCCGACGCAGCAGCGGGCCGCGATCGTGCTGCGCTACTACGAGGACCTCACCGAAGCCCAGACGGCAGAGACGCTCGGGTGCTCCGTCGGCACCGTCAAGAGCCACACCAGCCGCGCGATCTCCGCGCTGCGCACGAGGATGAGCGAGGCCACCGCATGAGCGACATCGACCCCGAGCTCAAGGCGGTGCTCGCCGAACGAGGCGAGGGTGTGCGCGTCGGCGCGGGCCTCGCCGACCGGGCCATCGCCCGCGACCGCTCCAACCGTCACCGCGAGCTCGGGGTCGCGGCCCTGGGCGCCGGGCTCGTGCTGGCGGTCGCCGTGCCCCTCACCTGGTCGGCCGTGACCCCCACCGGGAGCCGTCCGTTCCCGGTGGGCCCGTCGCAGTCGACCAGCCCGCCGACGACCCTGCCGAGCCCATCACCCTCGACCCCGCCCTCGACCCTGCCCTCGACATCGGGCCGTACGCCGACCACCCCCACCAACCCGACGACGATCCCGACCCTGCGCTCGACCGGGTCACCGAGCGCTGCTGTGCTGCGGCCGAGTACCGGCCCCGCCACCGGCATCACCGACGTAGGCTTCGTCGTCGACGGGATCTACCGCGAGGGCCAACGGCAGACGAAGCTCAGCGCGCCCTTCCAGCGCCCCGACCTGGTGGCCGCCCTCGGTGACGGTCTGCTGATCACCGTGGGCGACCGGGCCGTCGTCGTGGATGCCGCCGGCCGGACGTTGCGCGACCTACCGACGCTGCGGGGGCCCGTCGCTGTCACGGCCGACCGCTCTCACGGTCTGGTCACCGACGAGGCCGGCAACCTGCTCTACCTCGACAGCCGCGGCAAGCAGGTCGCCCGGTTGGCCGCCACCAAGGGGGGCGCTGCTGGTTGGCAGGTGGCCGGGCTGGTCGGCAACACCGCCTACGCCGTGAACACCGACCAGACCTCGAGCGTCTCTTGGGACGTGCTCTCGACCCGGACCACGACGATCAAGGGCGCGGTCGGCCCCATCGACGCCGCCGGCCGACGCGCCATCGTCACCCCTGGGCTCTCTCCGGGGCAGCCCGGCTACGGGTGTCAGCGGCTCGTCGACCTCACCTCCGGACGCACGATCTGGAACCTGTGCGGCCCCCTCTGGTTCACCTCGTTCTCACCCGACGGCTCTCACCTGCTGGGGCAGGGCTTCTCCGACGGGCAACCACCCGAGCTCTCCGTCGGGCCCACCGGCAAGCTGCTCTACCAGCAGTTCGTGGTGGCCCAGGCCGACAACGGGCGGGTCGTGCTGCAGGGAGGCGGCGACGGATCGCGGTCGACCGGTTCGGTGACCTCGGCCCGCTTCGGCGCCGACGGGTCGGTCACGGCCCAGATCACCGCCGCCGGCCAGCAGAGAGACCTGCAGCGGTGCACCATCGAAGGTCAGTGCGCCGTGGTGGGTGCGGCCGGTCCCTCGTGGCAGCCCGACATCCCGGAGGCGGCCGGGCCGTACCTGTTGGCGCAGAACTGAGCCGGACCCCGTTGACGGCACTGCGCCGTAGGGGTGGCCGTCAGCAACCCATCTCACTCGAGGTCGAGGGTGCGCTCGAACAACCGGTGGATCGACTCGGGCAGGTGCGGCTCGGCCACCTTGATGTCGAGGTTGACGGGCTCACAGAAGACTGAGTAGCAGTAGGCATCGGGCAGGGCCCGGTCGGCCGTCGCGGCGATGCGCTGAAGGGTCGGCGTGCCGAGCAGGTTCTGCCAGTCACGCGTCATCGACTCGGGCAGGTCGCCGAGCGCCAGATGGCGCTCGCGCACCCGGCCGGCGAACCCGCCGGTGCGACGCAGCAGCACCTGGGTGTCGGCGCCGGGAACCTCTCCGTGAGCCTCGCCGCTCGGTGTCTCGGTCGTCGGGTCGGCCGGGGTCGCACCATCCGAGCCACCGGCACCGTCTGCGCTGAGCACCCCAACGGTCGTCCACGCCGCACGAACAGCCGTGTGCTGGGCCGAGCCGTCACCGTGCGCCGCGGCTGCAGCCGCCACGGTGAGGTCGGCGAACGTGGCGAAGTCGCAGTCGGCCTTGATGCCGTCACCGGTCAGCACGGCGTACCAGATCGCCCCGGCGTCGCCCCAGGCGTTGCCTCCGATGGCCACCGCTGCGAGCGCGAAGGCCCGGTTCGGGATGCCGGAGTTGATGTGCACACCGCCGTTGTCGTCGGTCGTCTGCACGTAGTGGGCCAGGTCGGCCGGCTGCGGGTCTTTGCCGAGGCGCGAGTCGTCGTAGGCCGTGCCCGGGTGCAGCATGTCGCGCAGGGCCCGGCCCGAGACGCTGGGGTTGAGCAGCTCTGCACCGATCAACCAGTCGGCGTCGGCCGCCGACTGCCCCAGGTGGTACTGCTTGACGAGCGAGCCGAACACGTCGGAGATCGACTCGTTGAGCGCCCCCGACTGCCCCTGGTAGAGCAGGCCCGCCGTGTGCTCGGTGACGCCGTGGGCCAGCTCGTGGCCGATGACGTCGAGGCTCTTGGTAAAGCGCTCGAAGATCACCCCGTCACCGTCGCCGAACACCATCTGGCTACCGTCCCAGAAGGCGTTGTCGTAGTTGCTGCCGTAGTGCACCGTGGCGAGCAGCGGCATCCCCTTGCCGTCGAGCGAGTCTCGGTCGTAGGCGGCCGACCAGAGCGTCCACGTGGCGCCGAGGCCGTCGTAGGCCTCGTCGGCGGCCGGGTCGCGGGTCGGGGCGCCACCCTCAGCACGCACCTTCGTGCCGGGCGTGGTCTGCGAGCCCTTGGCATCGCTGATGGTGCGCTTCGGCCCCGATACGGCCGCTGGAGCGTCGCTGCCCGGGCGGGTGGGCCCTGTCTGGCCAGGCTGTTCCGGCAGAGGTCGCCGGCGGGCCCGGGTGGGGGCACGACGCAGCGCACGCAGGTCACGGTCGGCGGCCAGAGAGGCGCGGGCGTGCTCGGCCGCTCGGGGCTCGTCGCTGGAGGCCAGCGCCTCGAGCAGGTAGGGCGGGATGATGGTGCAGAGCGCGACCGCTGGGCTGCTCGGGTTCGGTGTCGACGGCATACCTCCACCATCCTCCTCACCGCTGACAGATGGGCGTTTTGCGACAGATCGAAAGGCGGCGCCAACGGTGGCTCACTCACCGGCAGAGACGATCAGCGCACAGGGTGCTGTTCGTCGGCGTTCCGCTGCCGCGCTCGCAAAGAGGGGGCAGGCTTGCCCGGAACGCGAAGCCGACCGAGACTGGCACCACGACGAAGGGAGCGACGACGTGACCACGACGTCCACGAGGAGCACGGGCAGCACGAACACCCCGACGAACGGCCCGACGACCACCACGGCCGAGCAGATCGAGCTGGCTGAGCGGGTTTCGGCCCACAACTACCATCCGCTGGCCGTCGTGGCGCGGGAGGCCGAGGGAGCGTGGGTCACCGACGTCGACGGCAAGCGCTACCTCGACGCGCTGGCGGCCTACTCAGCGCTCAACTTCGGGCACCGGCATCCGGTCATCATGGCGGCGGCCGCCCACCAGCTGGAGCGGCTGACCCTGACGAGCCGAGCCTTCCACAACGATCAGCTCGGGCCCTTCTGTGCCGGCCTGGCGACCCTCGCCGGCAAAGACCGGGTGCTGCCGATGAACACCGGCGCCGAAGCCGTCGAGACCGCTCTGAAGCTCGCGCGGCGCTGGGGGTACGACGTCAAGGGCGTGCCCGAGAACGAGGCCCGCATCGTGGTGATGTCCGGCAACTTCCACGGGCGCACGACCACCATCATCAGCTTCTCCGACGATCCGGTCGCCCGACGCGGCTTCGGCCCGTTCACCCCGGGTTTCGACACCGTTCCCTACGGTGACGCGGCGGCCCTCGAGGCGGCGATCACCCCGAACACCGTGGCCGTGCTCGTCGAACCGGTGCAGGGGGAGGCGGGCATCATCATCCCGCCGGCCGGCTACCTCGAGGCTGTTCGGCGGCTCTGCACCGAGCACGAGGTGCTCTTCCTCGCCGACGAGATCCAGTCGGGCCTCGGGCGTTGTGGGGCCACCTTCGCCTGCGACGTGGAAGAAGTGCGTCCCGACGTGTACATCCTGGGCAAGGCCCTCGGTGGCGGGGTCGTGCCGGTGTCAGCCGTCGTGGCCGACGACGACATCATGAGCGTCATCACCCCGGGCAGCCACGGCTCGACCTTCGGGGGCAACCCCCTCGCGGCCGCCGTGGGGCTCGCCGTGGTCGGCCTGCTCGAGACCGGTGAGTACCAGGAGCGCGCCCGGGTGCTCGGCGAGCAGCTGCGAGAGCGCCTCGAGCCGCTCATCGGGCACGGCCTCACTGCCGTGCGCACCCGCGGCCTGTGGGCCGGGGTCGACCTCGACCCATCGTTGATGTCGGGCCGGCAGGCCGCCGAAGGTCTCGCCGAGCGTGGGGTGCTGTGCAAGGAGACCCACGACCAGACGTTGCGCTTCGCCCCACCGCTGGTCATCGAGGCCAGCGACCTCGACCTTATGGTCGACCGGTTCGCCGAGGTGCTCCGCGCCTGACCTGCCCTACCGCAACACACCGAGTAATCCTCAACTCACCGGGAAGTTACTCGGTGAGTTGAGGATTACTCGGTGTGTTCCCGGGAGTCGCTGTGCTCGGGAGGGCGCGGGCGGTCAGCCGTAGGTGTCGCGGGGGCCGCGGCTGTCGGGCGAGCGTCTGCTGCCCTTGCGCCACGACGGCGCACTCGGGCCGAGCACTCTCAGCTCGGTCACCGAGCCGACGCCGATCTCCTCCTCGACCCGGGCCAGCACCGACGAGGTGAGCAGCCGCATCTGCGTGGCCCACGCCGTCGAGTCGGCGCGCAGAGTGAGCACGCCGTCGACGAAGGTCTGCGGCTCGACATGGCCTGCGATGTCGGGCCCGACGATCTGCGCCCAACGCCCCATCAGCGAACCGACCGCCACGTCGAGCTTCCATCCCCGGTCGACGAGCAGCCGGTCGAGCTGGTCGCCGAGCAGCGCCGGGTCACGACCGTCCCTGGCCGTGCCCGACAGCATCGGCTCGGCCCCCGCTGCTCGCCGCCGCCTCTTGGGCCGCATGCCCGGCCGGAAACCCTTCTCGGTGGCGGCGACCCGCGCCCGCGCGAGAGCCGAGGCAGCGGCATCCGCGATGCGCGTGTCGTCGGCGCTCGACGCGGGCACCTCCGGCGGGTCGTCACTCATCGTCGACCTCGTCCTCCGCCCCCTCGAGCGCCCCCTCCTGCGAACTGAACGAAGTGTTCGTCGTCGAACTCACTGTTGTCACAGCGCTTTCGAGAACCAACGCTGCGTTCGGTTGGCCGACGGGGTGCACCTGGCCCAGATCCACCTGATAGAGGTGGCCCTGCTCGCGCAGCACCGCCGGCACGTCGGCGCCAACGGCCGCCGTGATCAGCACCTGCTCACAGTCGGCGATGAGGGCCGCCAGTCGGTCACGGCGCCCGGTGTCGAGCTCGGCGAACACGTCGTCGAGCACGAGCACCGGGTCGTCACCGAGGTCGCGACGCAGCAACCGGTACGCGGCCAGCCTCAGTGCGAGCGCAAAGCTCCACGACTCACCGTGGCTCGCATAACCCTTGGCCGGCAGCTCACCGAGCGTCAGCACCACGTCGTCACGATGCGGGCCCACGAGACACACCCCCCGCTCGATCTCACTGCCACGCACGTTCTCGAGCGTATCGAGGATGCCGGTGCGCAGCTCGTCGGCCTCGGGCACCTCACCTTCTGCGATCCGCCCCGCCAGGTCGTCGTGCAGCGAGCTCTTATAGGTGGCGCGAGCGTTGGAGGCCGCCGCACTGACCGCGTCGTAGCACTCGGCGATGTCGGGCACGAGGTCGCGCAGCAGCCGGAGGCGTGCGTAGACCAGCTGCGAGCCGACGGTCGCCAGGTGGTCGTCCCAGATGTCGAGGGTGTGCAGGGCCGCGTCGCGCGCTTCGTCGGTGCCCGGCTCGCCGTCACGCACCACGCGCAGACCCCGACGAGCGCCCTTGCGCAGCACCGGCGCCGCCGACTTCAGCAGGGCCCCGCGCTGGCGAAGGATCTTGTCGTAGTCGCCCTGCACACCGCTCCACCGGGGCTGACGCTGCACGAGGAGGTCGTCGAGAAAGCGCCGACGCTGCGAAGGGTCACCCTTGACGAGAGCGAGATCCTCCGGTGCGAACAGCACCGTGCGCACGGCGCCGAGCACGTCGCGGGGCCGAGCGACCGGCGAGCGACCCAGCCGCGCGCGGTTGGCACGGCCGGGCGTGATCTCGAGCTCGACCATGGTCTCGCGGCCCTCGCGCACGATCGCGCCGCGCACGATCGCCTGTTCGGTCCCGAAGCGCACGAGGGGCTGGTCGGTGGCCACCCGGTGACTGCCGAGGGTCGCGAGATAGCCGACGGCCTCGACGAGGTTGGTCTTGCCCTGTCCGTTGAGGCCCACCAGCGTCGTGACGCCCGGCGTCAGCGCGAGCTCGGCACTGGGATAGCTGCGGAAGTCCTTCAGGGTGAGGTGACGAACATGCAACGGGAGGGTTCTCGCTCACGCCTTCTTCGCAGCGCGCTTGCCGACGCTCTTGCGGGCCGGCGCGGCCTTCGCGGCCCGGGCCTGGCCACGAGCGGTGTCGGCCATGTCGGTGGCCTGCGTGGCGGGTGCCTTCTTGGAGGTGGCCGCCTTGCGCGCCGCACCGACGTTGGCCTGGGAGGCCACCGCTGCCGACTGGGAGCTCGCCTTCTTTGCGGAAGCGCGCTTCTTGGCCTGCGTCGGCGCCGACTCCTTCTTCGTCGACCGGGTGGGCACGGCGCCTTCGCGCAGCTTGTCTCCCTCCGCGATGGTCATCACCTGGTGCCCACCGAAGCCACCGCGCAGGGCAGCCACGGCCTGCATCGTCGGGCTGCTCTGCTGCCGCGAGGCGAACCGGGCGAAGAGGGAGGCCGAGATCACCGGCATCGGCACCGACATGGCGATGGCCTCCTCGACGGTCCAGCGGCCCTCACCGGAGTCGTTGGTGTAGTCGGAGACGTCGTCGAGGTGCGGGTTCGCCTCGAGGGCGTCGACCATCAGGTCGAGCAACCAGGAGCGAACGACCGTGCCACGGCTCCAGGCCTTGAAGGCCCCGGGCACGTCGGTCACGATGTCTTTCTTCTCGAGCAGCTCGAAGCCTTCGGCGTAGGCAGCCATCAGGCCGTACTCGATGCCGTTGTGCACCATCTTCGTGTAGTGCCCGGCGCCGACCTTGCCGGCGTGCACGAAACCCTCGTCACGCGGACCCTCGGGTCGCAGCGCGTCGAAGATCGGCATGGCCTTGGTGACCCACTTCTTGTCACCGCCGCACATCAGGCCGTAACCGTTGTCGAGGCCCCAGATGCCGCCGCTCACGCCACAGTCGACGTAGCCGATCTTCTGCGCGGCGAGCATCTTGGCGTTCTCGAAGTCATCGGTGAACCGCGAGTTGCCGCCGTCGATGACGAGGTCGCCCGGCTCGAGCAGCTCGGCGAGCTTGGCGATCGTCTCGCGGGTCGGGTCACCGGAGGGCACCATCACCCAGACGACCCGGGGAGCCTCGAGCTTCTTGACCATGGCGGCCATCGTTCGCACGTCGGCGACGTCGGGGTTGCGGTCGTAGCCGACCACCTCGTGGCCGGCGCGGCGCAACCGCTCGCGCATGTTGCCGCCCATCTTGCCAAGACCGATCAGACCGAGCTGCATGTCGGGTGCCTTCCTGCGGGGGACGAGCGGACGAGTTCGAGGCTAGCCCAGCCCGGCCGCTGCGCGTGCGACCCGCCGGATCGGAGCTGACGACAGACGAGCACAGACGGGGAGAGGACCAGCCCTAGCTGGCGAAACGGACGGGCATGAGCACGTACCGGTAGGAGCTGTCGGCCTCGGAGTCGACCTCGGCCTGACCCGTCAACACGGCGGGGCGACTCGGCTGCGTGAAGGAGAGCCGGCTGTAGGCCGTACCCACGGCGTGCAGGCCATCGAGCAGGAACTGGGGGTTGAACGCGATCTGGATCTCTGGCCCGGTCAACGTCGACTCGAGCGCCTCCGAGGCCTGGGCGTCGTCGCCGGTACCGGCCTCGATGAAGACCTGACCGTCGGTGAACTTCAGCAGCACCGGCGTGTTCCGCTCGGCAACGAGGGCGACCCGCTTGACGGCCTCCTCGAGGGCGGCCGTCTCGATGACAGCCTCGGTGTCGACCGAGCTGGGAAAGATCGAGGTGACCTTCGGGTACTCGCCGTCGAGCAGGCGGGTGGTGGTGCGTCGTCGGCCCGCCTCGAAGCCGACGAGGCCGTCGCTCCCGTTGCCCAACGCCAGCTCGACCGAGCCGGCCGCGCCGAGCGCCTTGGCCGTGTCGGAGAGCTGACGCGCCGGGATGAGCGCGACGTGGCTGGCGTCGGTTGCCGACGGGTTCCAGGTCAGCTCGCGCATCGCCAGGCGGTACCGGTCGGTGGCGAGCAGGGTGACCTTCTCGCCGTCGATCTCCATGCGAACCCCGGTGAGGATCGGCAACGTGTCGCCGCGGTCGGCCGCGATCGCCACCTGGGCCACGGCCTGGGTGAAGACGTCACCGGCGATGGTGCCGCTGAGGTCGGGGGCCACGGGCAGGGTCGGGTATTCGGCCACCGGCATCTCGCGCAGGCTGAACCGCGAGCTGCCACAGGTGACGTTCACCTTCGTGCCGTCGGCCTCGACGTCGATCGGCCGGTTCGGCAGGTTTCGGGAGATGTCAGCAAGCAGCCGTCCGAGCACGAGCACCGTGCCCGCCTCGGCGACGTCGGCTGGGATCGTGACCTTTGCCGAGACCTCGTAGTCGAACGCCGACAGTGTGAGCGAGCCTTCTTCGTCGGCTTGGATCAGCACACCGGCGAGCACCGGAACCGGGGGCCGCGCGGGCAGACCACGTGCCACCCAGGTCACGGCCTCAGCCAGGACGTCACGCTCTACCCGAAACTTCACGGTGGACTCACTTCACGACGGACGGCGGTAAGGACAGGTGGGGATCAGACCCTATCCGTTGCCAGGGATGCGCACCACCAGGGTCTTCGCCGCGCGGTGGGGCCGTTGAGGAGGTCTTGTGTGCCGGTTTGGGTATCGGCGAACCGCTGCCAGCTGGTGTCACCCGGTTTCGTTGTCGGGGCTCGCCATCATCTATGGAGTCTCGTAGTCGTCATCGGTGGTGTGGACACTGGGGAGAACTGCCATCGCCGCAGGTGGGCAGGCGAGTCGCTTGATGCTTCGGCTGTGGACAACTCGAGGAGCTCGGGCCGCGTCGGTGGATGCCGTTCTAGCCGTCCCGCGTCGTCCACAGCGGGAACCCGTCTTGTGCACGTTTGCAAGGCCGTTGTGCACCGTCGTCCACAGCTGTTGTGGATAACTGTGCGCCGTGCTTGGCGGCCGAGGGACGGTGTCGGCTATGGACGAAACCGTTGATTAGGCGCTAAACGACCAAGTTATCCACAGCGAGCGTCAACAGGTCGTGGACGGATCGGTTGAATCTCAGCAAGACTCCCGTTCGGTCACGGACTGGTCACGCTGTGAACACAGCTGTGGACAAACCTGTGGACGGCTGTGCAGGTAGAAGAATCAACGACCCAGCCACGTCGAGCTGCAGCCCGAAGAGTGCGGCGGCATCCGGCACCGGCCCCAGCTGCAGGAAGACCTCGCTCGTCACCGCCCCGAGCAGCAGGGTCCAGGCCGAGAGGCTCCGGGCCAGCATCGTCGCCCCGATCGTCACCTCGGCGAAGAAGGGGTCGTCGAGCATCGCGCCCACGGCCCGGGCCGCCTCGGGTGAGGGGGCGAGCAGCACGAGGCGGTGCTGGTCGGCGGCGTCTTGCACCAGCCTCAGCAGCAGCGCCAGCACCTGCGTGCCGGCCTCGACGGTGCTTTCGTCCGGGGCCTCGTAGTCGGGCACGGGGGAGCCGTAGATCAGGGCGAAGTCGTGGGGTCGATCCAGCGCCCAGCGGCGCAGGGCGAGCCCGATAGCGACCCATCGCCCGTCAAGATCGGTCGGGTCGACGGCGTCGTGCGCGGCCTGCACCGCCGCTGCCAGGGAGCGGTAGGAGTCGACGATGAGCCGTGTCAGCAGGTCGTCACGGCTGTCCACGTAGCGGTAGAGGCCGGAGCTGACCATGCCGAGGTCGCGCGCGATGGCCCGCAGGCTGAGGGCCGCGGCTCCCTCGATGGCCAGGTGCTCACGGGCGACGCGAAGGATCTCCGCTTCGGTCTGCGCCCTCTGTCGGGCCCGCTTGCCGAGGGGCTGGTCGGTGATGGCCATGCACTCGAGCCTGTCACACGATGCGCACGTCCGGGCTCAAGAGTGAGCACCGCTCTTGATTCTTCTGCGTCGTCGTGTCACTCTTCTAATGTGAGCGATGCTCACTTTCCTACTCAAGGAGATCACCATGAGCCATCACCTCGTTCTCGGCGCAGGCGGTATCGGCCGCGCCACCACCTCTGCGCTCGTCGAGCGCGGACACACGGTCACGCTCGCCTCGCGCTCCGGGCGGGTCACCGACCGACCCTGGGAGGCCACCTCGCCCGGTGCCGTGACGGTCGTTGCTGCCGATGCCACGCACGCCGACCGGTTGACCGAGCTCGCCACTGGCGCGGCGACCATCGTCAACGCCGTCAACCCACCGAGCTACACCGCGTGGGACGCCGACTGGCCGCCGATCGCGGCCGCCATCCTCACGGCGGCCGAGCGCAGCGGCGCCGGCCTGGTCATCATCGGCAACCTCTACGGCTACGGAGAGGTAGACGCCCCGATGACCGAGCAGACACCGCTCGGTGCCACCGAACACAAGGGCCGGCTACGGAACGCGATGTGGACCGACGCACTCGCGCTGCACCGGCTGGGCCGCATCCGGGTGACCGAACTGCGCTCGAGCGACTACTTCGGCCCCGGGGCCACCCCGATGACGAGCGTGCTCGGCGAGGTCGTCATCGACCGGGTCGGGGCCGGGCGGCTCGCGGTCATGCCGGTCGGGCGCACCGACGTGCCGCACTCCTTCACCTACATTCCCGACGTCGGTGACTTCGCCGCTCGGGTGGCCATCGCTGGTGAGACGGATGCCGGTGAGACGGATGCCGGAACGGGCGGAGAGAGCGTGTGGGGCCGACCCTGGCATGTGCCCACCGCCCCGGCCCGGTCCATCGCTGCTGCGGCCGACGACGTAGCCCGCCTCACGGGCCGCCGTCGCAGTCGGGTGGTGGCGCTCCCCCGCCCGATCGGCAGTGCGCTCGGCGCCGTCGTGCCCTTCCTGCGAGAGATGCGCGAGACACGGCACCAGTTCGAGCGGCCGTTCGTGCTCGACTCCAGCCAGGCCGAACGCGCCTTCGCAGTGACGCCCACCCCGTGGGAGGGGGCACTCACGGCGACCATTGTCGACCGGTGCGGGTCAACGAGCCGCGCACCGAAAGCAGGAGGGGTCAGTGCGACTGCTGGCGGATCCGGTTGGTGAGCTCGGTGACCTGGTTGTAGATGGCCCGCTTCTCGCTCATCAGCTCACGGATCTTCTTGTTCGCGTGCATGACGGTGGTGTGGTCACGCCCTCCGAACAGCTGGCCGATCTTGGGCAGTGAGAGGTCGGTCATCTCACGGCAGAGGTACATCGCGATCTGGCGGGCGGTGACGAGCTGGCGTGAACGCGACGAACCGCAGAGGTCGTCCATGGTCACGGAGTAGTAGCCCGCTGTGACGGCCATGATCGTCGCCGCCGTCACCTGGTTGGGCGTCTCGTTCGGGAGCACGTCCTTGAGCACGATCTCGGCGAGCGGCAGGTCGATCGGCTGCCGGTTGAGGTTGCTGAACGCCGTCACCCGGATCAGCGCACCTTCGAGCTCTCGGATGTTGGTGCTGAAGTTCGTGGCGATGTACTCGAGCACGTCGTCGGGCACCGACATGCGGTCCTGGATGGCCTTCTTGCGCAGGATCGCGATGCGGGTCTCGAGGTCGGGGGGTTGCACATCGGTGAGCAGGCCGGACTCGAAGCGGGTGCGCATCCGGTCTTCGAAGCCTGAGAGCTCCTTGGGCGGCAGGTCGCTCGTGATGACGATCTGCTTGTTCGCGTTGTGCAGCGTGTTGAAGGTGTGGAAGAACTCCTCCTGGGTCTGCAGCTTGCCCTGGAGGAACTGGATGTCATCGATGAGCAGCACGTCGACGTTGCGGTAGCGGGCCTGGAAGGCGCTCGCCTTGTCATCGCGGATGCTGTTGATGAAGTCGTTGGTGAACTCCTCGGAGTTGACGTAGCGCACCCGCACGTTCGGGAACATCGAACGGGCGTAGTGACCGATCGCGTGCAGCAGGTGCGTCTTGCCCAGCCCGGACTCTCCGTAGACGAACAGGGGGTTGTACGCCTTGGCCGGCGCCTCGGCGACGGCGACCGCCGCCGCGTGCGCGAACCGGTTGCTCGCTCCGATGACGAAGGTGTCGAAGTTGTACTTCGGGTTGAGGCGCGTATCGCCCGTCATCGGGGGCTCGAACCGATGGCGCGAAGGCCCGCTCTCACCGCCGCCGTAGTGGTCGTCGAGGTCGGCGCCGTTGAGGTCGGGTGCGCTGTCGGCGAGGTCGCGCAACGGGTCGCGTCGAAGATCGGAGGGGTGCTCTCCCCGCCAGTACGGGGAGTCGGCTTCGGGCGAGCCCCGTCGAGCCGACGTTGGGAACGGGTGGCCCTGGCCCGTAGGCGCCCAGCGCTCACCGGCCGTTCCGTCGGTCATCGGGTCGGCGCTCAGCTCGCCCAGGGCCTCGTCGACCGTGACCGCCAGCTGCACGTGCTCGCCGAGCTCGGAGCGCAGGGCGTCGAGCACCAGATCGCGCACCTTCGTCTCGAGGAACTCCTTGGTGAAAGCGTTCGGCGCCTTCACCAGAGCGGTCTCATCGAGCACGCCGACCAGACGACAGAGGCGCACGAAGGCCAGGTCTCGAGCCGAGACCCCAGCGGTGTCAAGCGTGTGGAGGGTCTGCTTCCAGACATGGACATAGTCGACATCCCTGTCTGTCACCTGGTCACCTGTTCCCGACTTGCCACGAAATGGAATCGTCCTGCACGCAGTGTGATGCAGTCTGGGGACGCACCATGGGCCCTTGTCCACATCTTTGTCCACACCCTGTGTACGGGCGGATGGATCGGGGGGCGAAGGCAAAACCTAACAAGTCAGCGGCACCCTGACAACCGGGAGCGGGTAGAAAGGCGACGACCGCTCGGCGTGTCGGATTGCTTTGCCTGACCAGAGGACCACAGTGGTGCGGTTGTCTCACGCGCGACTGCACCCCACGGGTTTGACCCTTGTTCGCGGGCTCCCGTATCGTGGACTACGGCTGTCTGCGACCCCTCTCGCATGCCCATGGCGCTATCCGCTTCGCCTGCACCCGTCGGTGAGATCTTCGTGATCCCACGTTCAGACAGTGCATGGCGCCGCGGTGGGTCTCCACGGGCTTGCCGACCGTGGTCGCCGACGATCCACCCTCTCACCACCAGCCCAGTACGCGGGAGACCGCGCGACGCACCGTCGCCGGCCGCCAGAACCCATCGGAGAACCTCGTGAGCAAGCGCACCTTCCAGCCGAACAACCGCCGCCGGGCCAAGACGCACGGCTTCCGTCTGCGGATGCGCACGCGCGCCGGCCGCTCGATCCTCGCCGGCCGTCGTCGCAAGGGTCGCGCCGAGCTCTCGGCCTGAGCCGACCGGCCAGCGACGGCACCGACGTGCTTCCGGCACGTCACCGCATCCGCGAACGAGCCGACTTCACGGCGGTGGTTCGAGGTAGCGGTGCCCGCAGGGCCGGTGGCCGACTGATGGTTGTTCATGCCAACCGACCTGCTGCACGCACGGAGCTCCCCCCGCGCGTGGGTTTCGTCGTGTCCAAAGCGGTGGGCAACGCAGTGGTGCGTGGCCGCACCAAGCGGCGACTCCGCGCCATCGCGGCCACTCGGCTCAGCGGCATCCCGGCTGGCCTCGATATCGTCGTTCGGGCCCAACCCAGCGCCGCCCAGGCCGACTTCGACGAGCTGAGTGACGCGTTCGGGCGAGCGCTCGAGAAGGTGTGCCGGTCGTGACGGTCAACTCCGTTCTCGCTTCGCCCCTGGTGCTCGGGGTGAAGATCTACCAACGCGTCTTCTCTCCGATGAGCTCGCCGAGCTGCCGCTTCTACCCCAGCTGCTCCTCGTACGCCGTCACGGCGCTGGTGCGTTTCGGACCACTACGGGGCACCTGGCTCGCGCTGCGACGCATTGGTCGCTGCAACCCATGGAACCCGGGAGGCGTCGATCCCGTTCCACAGACATGGGCCGCGCGTGGTGACGTGCGTCCCGAGGACTTTCGGCCCAGCGGCAGCCTCGAGCCGGGCCCGCACTCCGGTTCGGGCTCGCTGTCGAACCTGACGTCGCAGCACGCCCCCCTGTTCGACAGCACCATCGACGCATTGGTCGACGACATGCCCGACACGGCCGCAGGTGCCACCACCATCGGGCATGATTGCCGGTCAGTGGTGCACAGCGAGCGGACCACGCACCAGACGACAGAGGAACTACGTTGATCGACTTCTTCAACACCGTGCTCTACCCGATCAAACTCGGCGAAGCGTGGGTCATGTACGCGTGGCACTGGCTCTTCGACGCGATCGGCCTGCCCACAGGGGTGGCCTGGGCGCTGTCGATCGTCGGCCTCACGGTGGTCGTCCGGATGCTGCTGATCCCGCTGTTCGTCAAGCAGATCCACTCCTCGCGGCGGATGCAGCTGATTCAGCCCGAGATGCAGAAGATCCAGAAGAAGTACAAGGGCAAGCGCGACCCGGAGTCCCAGAAGGCCCAGCAGGCCGAGATGATGGACCTCTACCGTCGCACGGGCACCAACCCGTTCAGCAGCTGTCTGCCCATCCTGATCCAGAGCCCGTTCTTCTTCGCCCTCTTCCAGCTGCTCAACAACCTTCGGGGGCAGGCGGAGGGCATCAAGGAAGGCATCGGCCCGCTCACCAACGAGGTGGCCAAGGTCATCGAGGGCTCCACCGTCTTCGGGGCTCGGCTCAGTGACGCCTTCCTCTCGAGCCCGGACCTCAACGTCAAGATCTTCTCGGGCGTGCTCATCGTCATGATGTCGGCGACCACGTTCACGACGCAGTACCAGCTGATGCGCAAGAACATGCCGGCCGCTTCGCTCGACAACCCCTTCGCGAAGCAGCAGAAGGTGCTCCTCTACCTGATGCCGTTCTTCTTCCTCATCTCGGGCATCAACTTCCCGATCGGCGTGCTCATCTACTGGCTGACGACCAACCTCTGGACCATGGGTCAGCAGTTCTACGTCATCCGCAACATGCCGGCTCCCGGTTCGGCCGCCGAGCAGGCACAGCGCGACCGGATGAAGCGCAAGGGCAAGACGATGAAGGAACTGGTCGTTCCCGGCCTCTCCTCCTCGACCGACGCGGCCGACGACGCGATCGACGACGACGCGCCCAAGTCGGGTCAGCGCCAACAGCCCAAGGGCAAGAAGCGCGCCAAGACCCAGCCGAAGGGCGGCGTCGCTGCAGGTGCAGCAGACCCGGCCGGCGCCGGTTCGGCCACCGACGGTTCGCCGCGTGCCGACGCCGACGTGACGGGTGCTGCGACGCCCACCACGACATCCGCGACGACACCCGCATCGGCCTCGGCCGCGAAGGGCAGTCTCGGCGCGACCGCTCCCGTGCATTCGAACGTCAGTTCTACGGCCCGCACCGCCACCGGGGACGCCCCGAAGAAGACGAGACAGAACCCGAACGCGGGCCGGGCGAAGAAGCCGGCCAAGAACCGTCCCGGCTCACCGCAGCGCTGACAGCGGGCGGTCAGCCGACGGCCCGGTTCGCGCCCATCAGGCTCTTCTGACCAGTCGCCTCGTACCGAACGCCTCACAACAGCTCACAGCACCACTATCGAGACTCCATCCACATCAGCTTCATCTGGCGAAAAGCCTCTGACCTGCAGGAACTTAGGTTATCCACAGGTATGCACAGGCTTATGAACAAGGGAGAACAGCCATGAGCGACACGCAGGCCTTGGACACGACGTCCACCACCGGGCCCCTTCCAGTGCCCCTTGACGACGTGACGAACGATTCCGTGTCGGTGAGCGCTGAGGTCACCGCGGAGTCGACCAGGCAGGAGTCGGAGCCCGAAGGGATGGGTGCGCGGTCGCCTCTCGACCCGACGAGCGAGGCCGGTGGGGTGCCCACTGAGGTCGACCAGGAGACCACGAGCCTGGCTGCCCCGCAGGGCGAGACTCCCGACGTCGCGGACAGTGAGTCGGACGGTGAGTCGGACGGTGAGTCGGAACGGTCCCAGAGCCCGGAGGAGGGTGACGAGGGCGGTACCCGCAAGAAGTCACGCGTTCGGCAGCTGGAGCGCGAGGGTGAGGTGGCCGCGGACTTCCTAGAGACCTTGCTTGACATTGCCGATCTCGACGGAGACATCGATGTCGACGTCGATGGCGACCGTGCCGCGATTGCCATCGTCGACTCCGAAGAGGGCCGGGTTCCCCGCCGTCTCGTCGGAACGGACGGCAAGGTGTTGGAGGCGCTGCAGGAGCTGACCCGGTTGGCCGTTCAGGTAGAGACCGGCGAGCGCAGCCGGTTGATGCTCGACATTGCGGGCCACCGTGCCGAACGACGCTCGGCACTGGTGCGGCTGGCCGAGCTGTCCATCGCCGAGGTGAAGAGCTCCGGCGAGAAGGTGAGTCTCGAGCCGATGTCAGCCTTCGAACGCAAGGTCGTGCACGACGAGGTGTCTGCCTCGGGACTGGTTTCGGAATCCGAGGGCGTGGATCCGCACCGCCACATCGTGATCCTTCCCAGTTGACGCGCCTGTTTCACGTGAAACGCGTTGACCTGCAGCGTGCAACGCCACGGTGCGGCCGCCGCAGAGTGAGTGCCGACCGGGTAGGCGCGAGAGCCCGCGCCGCGCGGGCGACGTCGATGCCCGATGGCTGACGAAGCGCAGGGAGGGCCGGCAGCGCCGGTCGCTCCGGCCACTCCAGCCCAGGCGTTGGCGATCTTCGGCGACCGGCTGGCCTTGGCTGAGCAGTTCGTGGCCATTCTGGCGGACACGGGAATTGCGCACGGCTTGATCGGGCCGCGTGAGGCCCCGCGTTTGTGGGACCGCCACGTGCTCAACTGTGCGGTCGCGCATCGTGCCATTGCCGGCTCCCCAGCCGGCTCACGGCAGCAGGTCGCCGACGTCGGCTCAGGCGCGGGCCTGCCGGGACTGGCGCTCGCGATCGCTCGACCTGACCTCGAGATTCACCTGATCGAACCCTTGACCCGTCGGACCGGCTGGCTTTCTGGCACCATCGCCACCCTGGGGATCGACAACGCCATCGTGCATACTGCGCGAGCGGAGTCGATGTGGGATCGGCTCTCCGTGCCTTACGTGACGGCGCGTGCCGTCAGTGGCATTGTTCAGCTGGCGGCCTGGACGCTGCCCCTGCTGGCGCCTGGAGGGAGCCTGCTGGCGCTCAAGGGCTCTCGCGCCGAGAGCGAGCTGGCCACGAACCAGGCGGCTCTGAGGCAGATGGGTGTGGTTGACTCATCGGTCGAGATCTTGGGTCAGGAACTGGCTGACCCCACCACCATCATCCGCCTGACCATTGGGTCCAGCGTGGATCGGCGACGGTTCGCCAAGCAGCCCAGCAGCAGTGCTGGCTCGGCTCGGCGTCGGATGGATCGTCCGGGTGGTTCGCGTTCCTCCTCCCACACCGACCGTCCCAGCAGAGGAGCTCGCGGTGCCCCTCATGAATGAGATGTCCTCGGTAGAAGCGCCCGAACCGGTCACGACTTCGCACGACGGCCAGAGGCCGGCATCCGGCCACAGATCCCGAAGGGGTTGAAACCTGTGACGATGGCAAGAGGCCTCGGCTGGTTGGCAGAACCCGCACCCGTTGAGCGGCAGACGCGCCTCGGCTGGGTGGGTGGCGGCGCGGTTTCACGTGAAACGTCGCTACCTGAGACAGTCGCCGAGGCGCCCGACGAGACAGGTGGGCCTGTGGACAAGCATGTGGAGGACGGGCGGCCATCGGCACGCTTTGTGCGTGAACTCGCACCGGTGCACGTTGGGGACAAGGTTGTGGACAACGCCCTGAAGGTCGAGTCGAGGGCGGCCAGGGTCGAAGCCGATCAGGACCAGGTCGGTGGAGGCCTGCGGCCTGAGAGCGCGGACGACGCTGTTTCCAGTAGCCGCGCCCTGACGACCGGGCCGCCGGCTGCCAGGGGTTCGGTTCCCGAATCGGAGGCCGCGGGAAGTGATCATGCCGAGGCACCGACGGCACCGGCTGTGCTCCCACCTCAGCCCACTGCGGCACCGGAGACTCCCGGAGATCAGACCCAGGCGTACGCGGCGGAGACGGGCAACCCGTCCGCGGGAGCGGAGCGTGCCGAACAGGCTCGATCGCGTGACCGCAACGCGCTGGCAGCCACCATCCCCACTCCGGGCGACGACACCCCTCTCGGTCGCGATCTCGCTGACAGCACGCGACGTCGGATCCAGCTGACGGGGCGGGTGTTCCCGAAGCCGGTGTCACCGCGGGTGCTCACCGTGGCCAACCAGAAAGGCGGGGTGGGGAAGACGACGACAACCGTGAACATCGCCGCCGCCATGGCCCAGGGCGGCCTGCAGGTGCTCGTGGTCGACCTTGACCCGCAAGGGAACGCCAGTACGGCGCTGGGGATCGACCACCATGCCGACGTGCCGTCGGTCTACGACGTTCTGGTCGAGGGGCGCTCACTGTTGGAGGTGGTGCAGCCCTGTGCCACGGTGGACGGACTGTTCTGCGCACCGGCGACCATCGATCTGGCCGGAGCCGAGATCGAGCTCGTGTCCTTGGTCGCTCGTGAGTCCCGCCTGAACCGCGCGCTGCTCGCAGCCACCGCCGAGGGCCACGCGTTCGACTACATCCTCATCGACTGTCCTCCGAGTCTCGGACTGCTCACGGTCAACGCGATGGTGGCGTCGAGCGAGATCTTCATCCCGATCCAGTGCGAGTACTACGCTCTTGAGGGCCTGTCTCAGCTACTGAAGAACATCGACCTGATCAAGGCGCACCTCAACCCTTTGCTGCACGTCTCGACCATCCTCCTGACCATGTATGACGCCCGCACCCGTCTGTCGGCCCAGGTGGCTCAAGAGGTGCGCGAGCATTTCCCGACCGAGGTACTGAGCGCAGCGGTGCCCAGATCCGTTCGCGTGTCGGAGGCGCCCAGCTTCGGCGAGACGGTGATGACCTACGACCCGTCGAGCAGCGGCGCCCTGGCCTACCTCGAGGCTGCAGGCGAGATCGCGGACCGTGGAGCACGACGGTAGTCGAGGATTGGACCTCGACTGCGGGTGTTTCACGTGAAACGCCTAGGTAAGTTTCACGTGAAACGCAGCGCGTCGTAGGTGGGACCCGTTGAGTGCTCCTGGTCGGCGTGTAGCTGGACCCGACCGGAGGTGAGCAACACCTCGGTCCTACACTGACCGCTGGGCACGCAACAGCGTGTTCGTCTACGCAAGGGGACAGTTGATGGCGGAGAAGCGTCGGGCACTAGGTCGTGGACTGGGGGCTCTGATTCCCAGCGCCCCGCCGGCGGGTGGGGAGCGGCCGGTCGACGTGTTCTTCCGGGAACGTCGACCGGAAGTGGGCACCCCCCATCCCTCACAGTCTGGCGGTGACGAACCAGACCGGGGTCTCACACCGCGTTCGTTCGTTCCGGGAACACCAGAACCCGAGCCTTCGCTTGCAGAGGCGGATGCGATCCACGGTGAACACGGTGAACACGGTGAACAGGGTGACGATCCTGACCACGGTGACGCTATGGACGAGCGCGGCCGGTCATATTCGACGGCTCAGACCGGTTTGGCCCCCGTGCCTGGCGCTGAGTTCGCCGAGATCGACATCGCCTCGATCACCCCCAACCCCAAACAGCCCCGCACGGTCTTCGACGAGGACCAGATGGCCGAGCTGGTGCACTCAGTGCGCGAGATCGGCATCCTTCAGCCGATCGTGGTCCGCCGCATCGTCGCGGGAGCGGAACCCGCCGGTAGCAGACCCGTCGGCCTTGGTGACGACGCTGAGCACGAGACGGCCGCCCCGGCTCCTCGCTTTGAGCTGATCATGGGCGAACGGCGCTGGCGGGCTGCGCAGCTGGCGGGCCTCGAGTCCGTTCCGGCCATCATCAAGGACACCCACGACGACCACCTGCTGCGCGATGCTCTCCTGGAGAACCTGCACCGCAGCCAGTTGAACGCGCTCGAGGAAGCAGCGGCCTACCAACAGCTGCTCGACGACTTCGGCTGTTCGCACGATGATCTCGCCACCCGTATCGGCCGCTCCCGGCCGCAGATCTCGAACACGCTCCGGCTGCTCAAGCTGCCCCCTCTGGTGCAGCGCCGAGTTGCCGCCGGGGTGCTCAGTGCCGGCCATGCGCGGGCCCTGCTGGGGATGGCTGACGGTGGCGCCATGGAGCGAATGGCCCAGCGGATAGTGGCGGAGGGGCTGTCGGTTCGAACGGTCGAGGAGCTGGTCTCGCTCGGAGACGACGAGACACCACCTCGGGCGCGGCGGCCACGAGCCGGGGCCCATCACCCCCAGCTCGACGACTACACCACTCATCTCGCCGACCACCTGGAGACCCGCGTCAACATTGCCCTGGGGCAGCGCCGGGGCAAGATCACGGTCGACTTCGCGTCAATGGACGATCTCCAGCGGATTCTGGCCCTCATGGGCCTCGACGGTCAGGCGCACTAGCCACCGTGCCGGAGGGTCACACCATCCATGCGCTCGCTGATCGTCTCGGGGGCGCCTTCGGCGGGCACGTCGTAGCGGCCTCGAGCCCGCAGGGCCGCTTCTCCGAGGAGGCCCGACGACTCGACGGCGAGGTGGTCGACGAGGCTGCCGCCGTTGGTAAGCACCTGTTCGTATCGATGGGCGACGAGAGGTTGCACGTTCATCTTGGGCTGATCGGGTCGTTCGTCGTGAAACCGCTGAGCGGGCTGGAGCCTCCTCCCGCAAGGGGGGCCCTTCGACTGCGGCTGCTCACGGAGAACCACGTCGCTGACCTTCGAGGACCCATCGTCTGTGAGCTCGTGGATGCTGAACGCCGTGAGGCCATCGAGACGAGGCTCGGGCCTGACCCTCTCGACCCGACGTCAGACCCTGATCGGTCGTGGTCTCGAATTCGACTGAGGCGCAAGACAATTGCCGAGCTTCTCATGGACCAGGCCATCGTGGCAGGAGTAGGCAACGTCTACCGGTGCGAGGTACTGCACCGACACCGCGTCAACCCCTTCACCACCGGCACCCAGCTGCGCCAGTCGACATGGCAGGCCCTCTGGGACGACCTGTTGAGACTCATGCCACTCGGAGTCGCCTTCTCCCAGATCCTGACCATGGAGGACCAGGTGACGCAGGCCGAGGCGATGATGCAGGACGGTTCGGCCGCCGCCATCACCAGGGCATCGACCGGCGAGCGGCTGGGTGGCCACTTCGAGCGTCGGTTCGCCGTCTACAAGCGCGCCGGAGAAGCCTGCCTCCGGTGCTCGAAACGTCTGCGTGACAAGGAGATCGCGGGTCGGCGCCTGTACTGGTGCCCGAGCTGCCAGAGGCGCCGGTAGTGGTCGGTGGCTGAGGTGAGCCCGGTCGTCACCGGACGTCGGAAGCCGCGGTCCGCCTGAGCTCACAACGGGAGGGCGTTCTAGGCTGTCGAGCTATGGGCTCCCTCGCGCCGCGGCCGGCACCGACCCACGTCATCGCCCACCTCAGCGACCCGCATCTGATCGCCGGTGACCGACTGTTGTGCGGCTACATCGACACAGCGACCCAGCTTCGGCAGGCCCTGAGCCGGGTTGAGGAGTCGGAGGAGGCGATCGACGCCATCGTGATCTCGGGGGACCTGACCGACTCGGCCGACCCCGCCGCCTACGCGATGCTGCTCGAGATCACCCGTCCGGTCGCCGACCGGCTGGGTGCTGCCCTCGTGACGACCGGAGGCAACCACGACGAGCGCCGACCGCTCGCGGCCACCTTCTACGGCCTCGACACCGACGCGCCGCAAGACCGAGTGACCGACCTGCGCGGGCTGCGCGTCATCACGCTTGACTCCGCCGTGCCCGGATACCACCACGGCGGCTTCTCTGATGCCCAATATGACTGGCTGACAGACGAGCTCGCGACTCTGGCCGCATGCGGCACCATCCTGGTGATGCATCATCCGCCCATCACCTACCGCTCCCCGACCATGGCGATGCTCGACTTCGACGACCCGGCGCGACTGCGCGACATCCTCGTCGGCAGCGATGTGCGGGCGATTCTCAGCGGTCACCTGCACGTGACCACGTTCGGCACGTTGGGCGGTATTCCGGTCATCGTCGCGGGCGGCGTCAGCTACGTCGACGACGTGGGCGCCCCTCGCGAGCTGATGATCGGCGTCGACGGGCCCCAGTCGTGGAACCTCGTCGAGCTGCACTCGGCCCGAGGCAGCGAGAGGGTCGGCGAGGTGGTGACGTCGGTGGCGCCGGTGGCCCGGCATCCGAGCTGGCCGGCCCTCTCGGATGCCGTTCGCGACTACCTGTCTACGGTCCCCCCCGACGAGCGACAAGAGGTCTTCTCACGCAAGAGGAGCTGACCGCAATCTGAAAGGGGGTCAGAGCAGCGCGAGCACCGGGTTCTCTGCGGCCGGAACGACGTCTCGAGACGGGCCGGGCGCGGTGCCGTCGCCGAAGGGCGAGCCACCCAGCTGCTCTCGCCCGTGAGGGGTGGCCCAGTTCGACAGGTCGGGGCCGGCCGGCACGATTCCGGTGGGGTTCACATCCTTGTGCACGATGTAGTAGTGCTGCTTGATCTGGGTGAAGTCGGTGGCGTCACCGAACCCGGGAGTCTGGAACAGGTCGCGGGCGTAGCCCCAGAGCGCAGGCATCTCGATCAGCTTGTTGCGGTTGCACTTGAAGTGACCGTGGTAGACCGGGTCGAAGCGAGCCAGGGTGGTGTAGAGGCGCACATCGGCCTCGGTGATGTGGTCGCCGACGAGGTAGCGGTGGGTGGTCAGGTGCTGCTCGAGCACGTCGAGCTGTGCGAACAGCCGCTCGTACGCGCTCTCGTAAGAGTCTTGCGTGCCCGCGAAGCCGCAGCGGTAGACGCCGTTGTTGACCTCGGTGTAGATCGGCTTGCTGATCGCCTCGATCTGCTCCCGCAGGTGCTCGGGGTAGAGGTCGGGCGCGCCCTCGCGGTGAAACTGCGTCCACTCGGTCTCGAGGTCGACAGTGATCTGTTTGAAGTCGTTGGTGACCACAGCCCCCGTGGGCACGTCGACGATCGCCGGCACGGTGATCCCCCGGGGATACTCGGGGTCGCGCTTGAGGTAGGCGTCCTGGATTCGCGGGATGCCGAGCACCGGGTCGACGCCGCCCGGATCGAGGTCGAAGGTCCAGCTGCGTCGGTCGTGGGTGGGCCCGCAGATTCCCATCGACAGCGCATCCTCCAGCCCGAGCAGACGCCGCACGATGATCGCCCGGTTCGCCCACGGGCAGGCCCAGGCCACGACGAGCCGGTACCGCCCGGACTCCACCGGGAAGCCTTCGCGCCCGTCAGCCGTGATGCGGGTCGTGATGTAGTTCGTGTCGCGCTCGAAGCTCCTCTCGACGTACGTGCCTTGATCACTCATTCAACTACCTTACGCCGCCCTGCTCGCAGCCGCGTGGGTCAGCCGAGACGTAGATCGTTCCGATGCGGTCATCGACGCCGTCGAGAGTGCAGCAAGCGCCACTGCCCAGTTCTGAGAATCCCCGGTGCGTGACCTGCGTGGCGAGTACCGTGAAATGGTATGAAGAAGCAAATGGGCAAAGGTGCTCAGAAGAAGGACGACGGCACGCCTCTTCTGACCTACCGGTATCTTCGGATGATTCTGGTGCTGCCTGCCGTGTTTCTGCTGATCGCGACGATCTTCGAGGCATGGTCGCGCGGCTGGCAGTTTCGTGACTCCATCAGTGACTCTTACCAGGGGCCCGTGCGCGACGTGTTCGTGGGCGCTCTCATGGCTTCTGGCGTATGCATGATCGCTTATAAGGGACGGTCGAAACTCGAGGACTACGCGCTGAACTTCGCTGGCTTCAACGCGTTCTTTGTCGCCCTGGTTCCGAACAACTTCACCGCTGTTCTCAATGAGGCCAAAAGCACATCGGTCTCGGTCGGAGAAGTTGCCACCCGTGGCCAGCTGCTGACCAACCTGCGATTCGTGCTCGTCGCCTTTCTCATCACTGCAGCCCTGTTCACCTACGCCGACTACAAGCTCATGAACTGGCGCGCGTTGAAGTGGAGCAGCGACGAGACGACGTTCGCCGGCAGGCTCGCTGTGGTCTCCTGGGTAGCCGAGATCCTCTTCCTCATCGTCGTCGGGGGCGTGCTGGTCGGCCGCGAAACCCTATTCGGAGCAACCATCTTCGGCATTCTCCACTTCAGCGCCGCTGGCCTGATGATCGGCAATCTGTCGTTCGCCGCCGCGAGCCATGCCTTCCCAGCCACCTTGCGCACCCCGCAGCACAACGCGGATGTGGGGCCGGCCTCCTCCAGAGCCCTGCGCGGGTATCGCATCATCGTGTTCGCCATGTGGGCCGGAATCGTCATCGGGGGTTTCTGTATCTGGCGCCAGGTGCCGTATGCCGTGATCGTGACCGAGTACGTCGAGATCGGACTCTTTGTCGCCTACTGGCTCGTCGCCACCCGAGGGGACTGGAAGAACCCGCAATAACGGTGCCCTGGCGGGTCTCGCAGCGTATGAGTGGAGACCGACAGACTCGACTGGGCGTGCGCAACCCTGAAGGAAGACAATGCGATTCTTTCCCAGTTGAAAGGGATGGTGGTCTTACCCATGAGTTCCTGTCGGGGATCCAATATAGGTGAAAGCTCGGCATTCTCGAAGCGGCATTCATCGACCGTACGGATATGTCTGGGGCGAACGTTGGGCGACCTCGGCCGCGCTTACCCTCAGTAAGGCTCGGGTTGAGGTGCCCGGTTGTTGCGCAGTGGGCGCAGGTCGAGAGCGGGAAGTGCACCGGGGGTGCCCCGTGCGGGGGGCGGCGTCGGCGCGACAGAATGGGGTCATGAGCAACTCGTCGGCTCGAGCGCACCATGCGTGACCTGCAACCGCTCACGGCGGCTCGGGTCGGCGATCTCGTCGGCCGGTGCGCGCCGTGCACGTTCTGGCTCACCGTTCCGAACAACGGTCACGGCGAGCAGCGTGATGCCGGTGCAGTGCTCGCACGGTGGGTGACCGAGGTGACCGACGACTGGGGCCCCCCGGGGCGGGTCGCCTACGTCGACGGCAAGCCGGCCGGTCACGTCATCGTGGCGCCCGCCCGGTTCCTGCCACGCCTGGCCGCCTTCGCGACGGCTCCGTCTGACCCGGCGACGCTGGTGCTCGTCACGGCCTGCACCACGCTCGGCCAGCGAGACACAGGGCTGGGGAAGGTGTTGCTGCAGGCCGCCGCCAAGGAGGCGCTGCGCCACCGCGCCCGCAGCCTGGATGCCGTGGCGGCCAGGCCGTTGGCGGTCGCGCGTCACGAGTGTGTGCTCGAGGTCGCACCGCTCGAGAAGCTGGGTTTTCGGGTCGAACGTGACCACCCGGTCTACCCTCGGCTGCGTCTCGACCTGCGCACGACCGTCTCGATCAAGGACGACGCCGCGGCCTACGTGTCGCGGGCGCTGGGCCGCATCCCGGGTCTGCGCCCGGAGCCGGAGACGCGCCCCGACGGCGCCACCCGGGTGCGGGTGGCTGCTGGCCACGACGGCTTCGAGGGGCTGGGCCGTGACCTGCCCGCTTACGACCCGGTGGCCGTTCCCCTCAGGTGAGCTGTTCGGTCGGGCCGAACGGATGCCGCTCGCTCCCGGCCCGCGCGCATCGTCTCAAGGTGTCGTCGCAGGTCATCGAGCCGAAGCACCCCGGTGCGCGTGGTGTCGGTCTCGCCGAGATACAGCCGCTGCAGCGCCACCACCACCGCTTCGGCGATGTGGTCGAGAGTGCTGCCGTCGGCCAGGGCGGCGGCGTCGCCCTCGTGGTCGAGGTAGCCGACATCGAGGTGAACCGCCGGCATCCGGGTGCGTCGTAGCAGCGACCAGGTGCGAGGGTGGCTGCGGCAGTCGGTGAGCCCGGTTCGCGCGACCACCTCGCGTAGCAGCAGGTCGGCGAAGTGTTCACCGGTCACCGACCAGCCGCCGTGTCTCACCTGAGCAGACTCACCGGACTGGCCGTTCGCGTCGGTGTGACCGTAGAAGTAGGTGGACGCGCCGTGCGCCACCCCGGATGCCGAATGGTCGGAGTGCAGCGAGAGCACAAGATCGGCGTCGCACCGGTTCGCGAACTCGGCACGCCGTTCGCTGCTCCCGCCTTCGGTAGAGCTCGTTCGGGTGAACACGACACTCACCCCGTGGGCTGAGAGCCGGCCTTCGATGCGCCGCGCGAGATCGAGGGAGAGGTCAGCCTCGACCAGCCCGCCGCGCCCAACCGCACCGGGGTCGGAGCCACCGTGGCCGGGGTCGAGCACGATGGTGCGACCGCTCAGGCTGAAGCCTCCCTGCCTGATGCTCTCGCGTTCACGCAGAGCATTGGCCGAGCCGCCGCCGACCGATCGTCGCAGGCCGACGAAGGCCCGCATCGTCTCGGGCCCCACGGTGCCGTCGGCATCGAGCCCGACGCCGACCTGAAAGTCGCGGACGGCGTGGTCGGTGAGTGACCCGTGGATGCCGTCGACCTTGCCGGGGGTGAACCCGAGCTCGACGAGACGGTTCTGCAGAGCAGCAACGTCGTCACCCTCCAGCGAGTGGCCGGGAAGGTGGCTCAGGATGCGGTCACCGAGCGACCACCGAGCCCCGTCGAGCACGGCGTACGTCGAGCGTCCCACCACGCCGTCGACCAACAGCCCCCGGCGTTGCTGGAACGACCTGACCGCATGCTCGACGCGCTCGTCGAAGACGGCATCCGCCGCTCCGAGGGCTCGTGCATCTGGTGCCGAGTGGTCAGCACGGGAGGGATGGGCCTCGGCTCGGATGGTTGCCGGCGAGACCAGGTCTCCGGTCAGAGCGAGCCGGTCGCAGATGTCGGCCACCGCCCGACCGCTGTCGCCGCGGCGTACCGCTATCACGGGTGGGGTCACAGGGCGCCTCCTTGCCGGCTGAGCTCGTTCCGGTGGGTGGGTGATGGCACGGGGGAACACTTCCGCAGGATGCCTACCAGTCGGGTTCAGGGTAATACGACAACGAGACGGGTGCCGGTCGGCGGCCCGTCCCGTGCCTACCCGCGAGTGTCGCGCGCGCCGTGGCTCAGGCGATGAACTCCTCGAGCTCACGCAGCAGCTTGGGCTTCGGGTGGGCGCCGACGATGGTCTTGACGACCTCCCCCTTGACGTAGACGTTCAGCGTCGGGATGGACGTGACGCCGTATCGGGCCGCGGTGTCCTGGTTCTGGTCTGTGTCGAGCTTGACGATCTCGATCTTGTCGCCGTACTGGGCGGCGATCTCCTCGAGGATCGGGGCCACCTTGCGGCACGGGCCGCACCAGGTTGCCCAGAAGTCGACGAGCACGGGCTTGTCGCTCAGCAGCACGTCGTCAGCGAACGTGGCGTCGGTGGTCTGCTTCAGTGCCATGAAATGTCCTTTTCGATAGTCCGCAGATGCGGCGGGATGCAATGTGATGCGGGGAAATGCAGCGGGATGCAGTGAGGAACGCGATGGCCGTCCGGAGGGTCGACCGTCAGGCTAGGCGCGGGTGCCGACAGACACGGTGGACAGCGACCCCTCGGCAGGGGTTTCGACGGGATCCGCCGCGTCGATGGCCGCTGCCTCGCTCTCGGCGGCGGCCGGGCTGTCGGTGTCGTCGCGAGCGGCCAGATAGTGCTCGGCGTCGAGGGCGGCGGAGCAGCCGGAGCCCGCCGCCGTGATGGCCTGGCGGTAGGTGTGGTCGACGAGGTCGCCGCAGGCGAAGACGCCAGGCAGGTTGGTGCGGGTCGACCGACCGCTGCCGGAGTCACCGGTGAGCACGTAGCCGGCCTCGTCGAGCTGCACCTGCTCGCCCTCGGCCGTGGTGAGCAGCTCGTTGCGGGGGTCGTGACCGATGGCCACGAAGAGCCCGGTGACGGCCAGGTCACGGGTCTCTCCGGTGACGATGTCTCGGAGGGTGACTCCGGAGAGCTTGCCTTCACCGTGGATCTCGGCCACCTCGGAGTTCCAGGCGAACCGGATCTTGTCGTTGCTGTGGGCGCGGGCCGCCATGATCTTGCTCGCCCGCAGCTCGTCGCGGCGGTGGATGATCGTCACCGTACGGGCGAACTTGGTCAGGAAGGTGGCTTCTTCGACGGCGGAGTCGCCGCCGCCGACCACGGCGATGTCCTGGTCGCGGAAGAAGAAGCCGTCACAGGTTGCGCACCATGACACCCCGTGGCCCGACAGCTCCTTCTCGCGGGGCAGACCCAGCTCGCGGTAGGCCGAGCCCATCGCGAGGATGATCGAGTGCGCGCGGTGAACGTTGCCCTCCCCGTCGGTGACCGTCTTGACGTCACCGTCGAGCGTCCCCGACGTGATGTCGTCGGTGATGATCTCGGCCCCGAACCGAACGGCCTGCGCCCTCATGTTGTCCATCAGGTCGGGGCCCATGATGCCGTCCTGGAACCCGGGGAAGTTCTCGACGTCGGTGGTGTTCATGAGAGCACCACCGGCGGTCACCGCACCTTCGAAGACCAGCGGGTGCAGGTTGGCCCGGGCGGCGTAGACAGCCGCGGTGTAGCCGGCGGGGCCGGACCCGATGATGATGACGTTGCGGACGTCAGACATGCAGAAAGCTCCCTCGAGAAAGCAGATGGATCAAGGCTTCTATCACAACCGATCCTAGATGCTCGTTGTTCCCTCGACGGGAGCCGCCAGGGCGACTGTGAGCCTGCTGCAGGTGGGGTGCAGCGAGGCGAGACGAGGCGAGTCTGGTCAAGGAACCGCGGTGGCGGTCTTGATCACTGCGGGGTCTGCGGCGGTACACGTACGCGCGACGACCCAGGCGTTCGACTCCCTGTCGTTGGTCACGACGAGGATCGCGGCCGGACTGCCGTCGAAGGTGGCCAGGTCGACGGAGACGTCTGATGCCTCGCCGATCTTCAGCCCGGTGAGGCAGGACGTGAGGCCGGCCGGAGTTGCTACCGGCCCGGCGGATGCCGCCGTAGCGGTGTCGAGCTGCGGGCCAGGGCTGGTCAGCAGGGTGCGAGCGCGGTCGGCCAGGTTGCCGGCGGCGTACGGGGTGTCGCTGGTCTGGATGTGCACTGCCCCCAGCCGTGGGGTCGGCTGCGGCGTGGTGATGCTTGCGCTCGTGGTCGTGTCGTTCAGGGCAGCGGCCCCGTTGGGCCGCTTGTTCAGGTGCAGCGCCGACCCGCCGACGGCGATGACGGCGACCGCCGCGGCCACGGCCGCAACCGCCATCCATGGTGTGCGTCGGTTCGGGCGGGCGACGAACGGCGTCACCGTGGCGCCCCGCTCCGTCGTCGTGAGGGGTCCGGGATCGACGCGCAGGCGAGCAGCATCCGCGATGGCCACCATGATGCGGTCGGCCACGTCGGGCGGCATGACCTCAGCGTCGGTCAGGTCGGCTTCGTCGGACGGGCCTCCCGCGGCTGCGAGCAGCGAGATGACCGCGGCGTCGATCTCGGGGGTGGCCCCGTCGGACAGCGAGGGTCCGGCCTCGTCGGCCTCGTCGGGCTCGTCGAGTCGTGCTGGGGCAGGCCCACGATCATGAGGCCGGTCGTGTGAAGGACGAGGGTCCAACGGGTCCACGGGTGAGTCCTTTGGGCAGTGCGGTGGTGAGGTAGTGCGGTGGTGCGGTGGTGCTGCTCCGGAGCTGTTCTGCTGGTGTTCCGGTGGTTCGGTGGCGAACGCCCTCTGGCACGTACCCGGGCCCGGGTACGTCGCTCGCCGATGGTCCGACGCCTCGCACAGGCCTCTTGGTTCCCGGGGGACCAGTCGAAATCTCCACCCGATCTCGGCCTAAGGGAAGAGCAGGTCGACAGCACGACCGAGACCGAGCTGGTCGGTACCCTGTTGGCCCTGCTCAGCCGTCGTCAGCCACCGTCGTCAGCCACCGTCGTCAACCACTGTCTTCAACCACTGTCGGGTGGGGGACGCCGGCCGGGGGTCAGACCAAGGTGGTCAGCCAGCGCCGCTCGCCCACGGGCACACCGCGACTTGATCGTGCCCTCGGCGACGCCGAGCATCACGGCGGCCTCCGCCACCGGAACCGCATGCATGTCGACCAGCACTAGGGCCGCCCGCTGACCCTCGGGAAGCTTGGCCAGCGCTTCGTGGATGTCGAGGCTCACCTCGGTCGACGCATGGTGGTCGTGCCGATCGGCCAGCTCGTACTCCGGCAGCTCACTGGTGGGCTTGCGGCGGCGCAGTCGGTCGAGGCAGGCGTTGACGACGATGCGGTGCAGCCACGTCGTGACCGCCGCCTCACCGCGGAAGGACTCGGCACGACGGAACGCTGCGATGAAGCCGTCCTGCACGCAGTCTGCGGCCAGCTCGGGGTCGCGGGTGGTGCGCAGGGCCACCGCCCACATGCGGTCCTTGTGTCGCCGGAAGAGCTCGCCGAAGGCGTTCGGGTCACCGTCGACGTGCAGCTGCAGGAGCTCCTTGTCGCTGGCGTCGGCGAGGTGGCCCACCACGCCCGGCGCCACGGTCAGCGCACCGTCACTTCAGAGATCTGAGCGCGGTAGTGGTTTGGGGCCTCGGCCGGCGCGGCCTTGGTGACCCAGACGATGAGCTTGGTGGCCGCCTTGAGGTCGTCGGGGACCTTCAGCTTCACGGTGCCGTCCTGGCCCGTGACCGAGCCGATCTTCTGGGCCCCGTCGATGGAGGCCTTCGTGGCGGCGTAGACCGTGACGTCCTGCTTGGCCGGCAGCACGAGGTCGACGCCCGTGAGAACGACCGAGCGGTCGAGGTCGAGCACGACGCCGATGCCGTCCTTCTTGCCGTTGTAGGTGGCGCTGCCGTACCAGCGCGAGGCCCAGACGGTCGCCGGGTCGCCGTCGTAGGCAAGCTTCACCTTGCCGTCTGACTCGATGCCCTCGGGGTCGAGCACGGTGCCACCCGTGATGGTGACCGGGGCCGGGGGTGGCGTCGTCGTGGTGGGTGCTGTGGTCGACGGCTGGGAGGTCGTCGTGGGGGTGGGCTTCGGCCCGCTCGCCGTGAGCGTGACCGTCTGGCCTGGGGCGGGTGGGTCGCTCTGACCGATCTTCATCACGTTGTTGATGCCGATCGCGAGTGACACGAGCACGAGCACTGCGACGATGGCCAGGGCCACGCGCGACGCCGCCTTGGAGGGGGCCTCGGCCGTGTCTCCACCAAAACCCGGCAACGGCACCGGCGGCTCGAGCCGCGTGGCGGGGGCCTCGTCGAGAGCCTCGTCGAGATGGATGTCCTCGACCCCGTCGTCGTCGAGGGCGTGGGCAGCGCGTCGCTCAGCCGCCTTGGCCGAGGCCTTGTCGGCCGCGGCTCTGGCGAAGGAGCCGACTCGGTCGCCGATCGCGCCGGCCACACCGGCCGCGGCAGAGGCGGCCGCGCCGGCCGCCGCCATGCCCTTCTGAGCCCCCGTCTCGCTCGGGTCGTCTTCGCCGGCCTGGGCAACAGTGCCTTGAGCACCCGCCTCGGTTGGGTCAGAACCCGGGGCGGCGGCGCCGCCGGCCTGCGCGGGGTGGGCGGCGGACTGTGCCGAAGCGTCAGTGCCGTGCGTGGCACCAGCGGTAGGTGCGCCACCGGCCGGCGCCCCGCTACTGGCTCCCGTGGTGGCTCCGGCGGTGGTTTCGGATGCCGCTGCCCGGCGCCGTCGCGGCAGGGCCGGCAGCTGGCGGTGCGGGGTGGCCTTCGCCCGAGCCTGGGACAGACCGATGCCGCTGCCGCCGTCGTTCGATGGCTGGGTTGGGGACCACGGCGCGATCTGCAGGGCCAGGTCGCCCGGCGAGAGGGGGCCGCGGTCGTCGTTGAGGGTGAGGCGACAGATCAGGTCGAGGTCGTTCGGCACGCCTACGGCGATCTCGGAGGGAGGGGCGACGCCGCCCACGATCGTCGGGGCCGCGTCGAGTGACACCGCCTCCCGACCGCCTGCTGCACCGATACCGGCGCCGGGGCCGGTGGAGCCGCGGGTGTCAGACTCGCGATCGTCGGTGCCGGACGGTGCCGGCCAACGGGCGGTGAGGCCGGCGTAGATGAGCTTGACGAGGCCGATCGAGTCGAGGCGCGAGGCCTGCTCGCCGGAGACGCTTTCAGCGTCGATGAGGGCTGCGTCGGTGGCGATGCCACGCACCTTGACGGCGCCGTCGGCCATTCGGAGCACCGCGTCGGGCGTCAGAGCCAGGTGGTGCAGCCCGCGCTGACGCGCCTTGTCGAGGGCGCTGGCGGCCTCACCCACCAGGCGCCGTACCTCCTCGGCGGGCAGTCCGCCCGAACCCAGCAGGTCAGCCATCGTGGCCGCACCGGTGAGAGGCTCCTCGACGATGAACCCGACACCCTGGTCAGACCCGACATCGAGCACCCTGACCAGTCGCGGGTCTTCAACACCGGCGGCCCGCCGGGCGGCATCGAGGGCGGCGGCTGCGGCGGGGGATCCGGCCGCGAAGCAGACGAGCACGACCTCACGCTCGAGGGTGTGGTCGCTGGCGCGCCATCGCTCGTGGTTTACACCCTCGAAGGTGCGCACCGTGACGGCGTAGCGCCCACCGAGCACAGAACCAGGCCCGACCCCCTGCACGATGCCACCTCTCCTGCCCCTGATCGAACCGGCCTTGTCCGCGACGGCTTTGCGCACATCCTAAGGTGAGTCAGGGCGACTTCTTGCGCACGTCCCGATCGTGGCGTGCAGCCAGCGCAGGCGCATCGCTGATCTCATCGATGCGGGAGGTGCCCTTGACGATGGCCCGGGCCACCCCGAGCAGCAGTACGAGACCGACCAGCGCCCCGCCCACCCAGTAGACGGTGCCGTCGATCGGGTTCGCCGAGACAGGGATCACCGCCGGGGAGCCGATCGGGGTTCCGTCGGCAGTGGTGAGGTAGGCGCGGATGTCGGCCGCCCCCGCCGCCACGGCCGTGACCGGCACCCGAACGACGCGCTTGGAGTTGGGGGCGATGCTGATGGGCCCCGGCTGGCGCACGATCTGCATGCGGGGGTTGGTCGGAGCGAGCACCAGGCGGATGTCCTCGACCTCGTAGGGCAGGCCGTTGTCGACGGTGATCTGCAGGGTGCCGTTCTCGGCGAGGAAGTTGACGCTCTGGGCCACCACTTTGATGGCGCTGGTCGCCGCCTTGGTCTGGGCTTCCACGGTGACGCTCAGCTGCGTCCATGAGGCCGGCTGGAAGCGCCAACGCACGCTGGCGAGCTCGTCGAGCACCTCGCGGTAGGTGCGCTCGAACTGGTCGCCGTCGCGCAGCACGCCGGCGACCCGACCCAGCGTCTCGCGCTGGAACTCCATCAGGGCGAGGCGGCCCTGGTTCAGCGTCGGGGGCGGCAGGGTGGCGGGGAACGAGCTCACCGGGGGCTGCTGCTTGAGCGCCCGGTCGGGGCCCGAGTCGGAGACCAGTGAGGCCGCGTCGACGGGCGTGAGCCACGGAGCCGCGGACGTGGCGGCCAGGAAGGCGGCCAGGCTGCCGGCATCCGGATCGTAGGTGCGGGGTGCCACCACGAGCAGGGAGCGGGCCGTTCCCGCGCGTTCGCCGAGCACCACCAGGGTCTCGGCGAGGTAGCGCTGCACCGGCAGGGCCACCGACGTGTTGGTGGAGGCGCCCCCGGAGAGGTCGGGCAACAACGCGGACAGTCGAGCGTCGTAGCCGAGCAGGCGGGTGCCTCCGGTCGCCACCCGGCGGGCGGTCGGGGTGTACGACGATGCGCCGCTGATGGCCTCTTGGTTGACGACCACACCCGCGGCCTTCTTGACGTTCGTTCCGGCGAGCAGGGTGGCGAGGTGGCCCTCGCGCCCGGCCGGCAGGCGGCCGTCTGCCGGCCACAGGATGTCGGAGCGCACGGGGTGTCCCACCGCGTCGGCGACCAGTGACGATCGGTCGACGAGGTCGCGCACCAGAGGGTTGGTCGGGGCGATGTCGACCGTGGCGGCGAGGTCGGCATCCGCGTAGGGCAGGGCCCACAGGGTGCGCTCCGCCAGGGCATCGACCAGGCCGGCGGAGAGGGCGGCCACCCCGGGCTCCTCGTCGTCAGCACCGGCTGGGGTGCCGGTCGTGTCGCCGGTCGTGGTGCCGGAGGTCGCGCTCGACGAGGGATCGGGCGGCGTCGCGGCATCCGTGCTCGTCGTGCTCGTCGTGCTCGGGGTGCCAGGGGTGCCAGAACCTGACGTCGCCGGGGTGGGCTGGCCGATGGGCTCCGGCCCGAACACCGCGGGGTCGACCGCCAGAGTGACGGCCCCGCCCTTCGTGCCGTCGATGATGCGCCTGATCCGCGACCCGGGGCCGATGGTCGAGCGCCAGGCCGGGTCACGCACCTTCTCGTCACGCGAGAACAGGTCGACGTCGGGGTCAAGGGTGATCGGCAGCACGGTCGCGACCTGCAGCTTCTCGTACTCCTTGCGGGCGTTCCACGCCAGAAAGGTGCGCGCGATGCCCACCGGCTCGGCCGCGCCGGCCTGCACGACCTCGACGGAGACGGGCAGGGCGGCGAACGCCTTGTCGCTGCGCACGGTGCCACCGGGAAGGCTCAGGACGAACCTCGCGGTCTGCGACGGTGCGACCGTGGGCAGGGTCACCGAACCGAGCTCGGGCCCGGATGCCGGGTCGGCGCCCGATGCCCACGTGTCGATCTGGGAGCGCTGCACCACCGGCGAGGCGCCCTGCACCAGCCGAACGCGGGGGGCGGTGAGCGGGCCGGTGGTGGGGGCGGTGATGGTTCCGGTGATGGTCACTGCCGCGCCGGGCGCGACCACGGTGGGGTTGAGCGCGGTCAGGGTGACGATGGCGCGGTCGGCGAGGGGGGCCACCCGGGGGGCAGCCGCCAGGTCGACAGGCTGGGCCGCTGGGGCCGCTGAGGCCGCTGGGGCCGCCGCTCTCGCTGGAGGCTCAGCGGCGGTGCCCGCGGCTGGAACCGGCAGCATCGGTGCTGCGCTCGCAGCGGGGCTGACGCCGACCGAAGAGGCGATCGCGAACGCGATGACGGCGCCGGCCATTCCGGTGGCCAGCACACGTGACCGCATCCGAGCCGCGACTCGGTGGGCCGCGTGGCGAGGTGAGCGCCCAGGCCCCCAGGGCCCAGAGGCCCGCACGGCCCCGCCACGCTTCACGCCGTGCCCGCCAGCCGATTCCAGGCCGTCTGGGCGATGCGTCGCTCGTTCGGGAAGGTCAGCCGCCGGTGCACCTCGTCGAGGGCCATCCAGGCCACGTCGATGGCCTCGTGGTCGGGGTCGTTCTCGATCGACAGCTCTCCACTGAGGGCCTCGAGCAGATAGTGGTGCACGAACTTGTGCACGCGCGTGGTCGAGGTGGCGAACCAGTAGTCGATGGTTCCGAGCTCGATGATGACCCGGCCGGTGATGCCGGTCTCTTCGGCGACCTCGCGGGCAGCGGTCTCGACGAGCGTCTCGCCGGGCTCGACGTGGCCCTTGGGCAGACACCACTCGACGCGCCCGGCACGGTTTCGCCTGGCGATGATGGCGATCAGGGCCCGACCGTCGCGGATGTCGACCACGATGCCGCCGGCCGAACGCTCCTCGACCGAGGGCAGGCGCCGACCCGGAACCGGGTCCGGTGCCGCCTGCGCGCTCATGTCGCCACCATAGCCAAACCTCCAGTGCGGCCCGGGCGGTTCAGACGACGGACGGCCCGACGGCAGCGAGCGTGAGCGGCATCCGGCCAGGAAGTGGGAGCGCGAATGCCGCTCACCTAGGCTTGCTCGGTGCCCAAGCCCTCGCTCCCGAACGCCACCGACCCGCGGCCCTTGCTGCAGGAGGCCGTCAGCCGGCTCGCTCCCGTGCTCCCCCTGCTGACCGAGCTCGGTGAGCGGTTCGCGTCGCGGGGTCACGAGCTGGCGCTCGTCGGCGGGCCGGTGCGTGATGCGTTTCTCGGTCGCACCTCGCTCGACCTCGACCTGACCACCGACGCGCGGCCCGACGACATCCTGGCCGCGGTGCAGGGCTGGCACGACGCGCACTGGGAGATCGGGCGCGAGTTCGGCACCATCGGCATGCGCAAGGGCAGCCACGTCGTCGAGATCACCACCTACCGCGCCGACACCTACGACCGCAGTTCGCGCAAGCCCGAGGTGATGTTCGGCGACAGCCTCGAGGGTGACCTGGTGCGGCGTGACTTCGCGGTCAACGCCATGGCGATCCGGCTGCCGAGCCTCGAGTTCGTCGACGTCCACGGCGGCCTCGACGACCTGGTCGCGGGCCGGTTGATGACGCCGGCCGCGCCGGAGGAGTCGTTCGCCGACGACCCGCTGCGGATGATGCGCGCAGCCCGGTTCGCGGCCCAGCTCGGTTTCGAGGTGGCGCCCGAGGTGCGGGCGGCGATGACCGAGCGCGCCGCGACGCTCGAGATGATCTCGGCCGAGCGGGTGCGTGAGGAGTTCGTCAAGCTGCTGCTCTCGGCGGCCCCCCGCGCCGGCCTGACCCTGCTCGTCGACACCGGCCTGGCTCAGGTGTTCCTTCCCGAGCTGCCGGCGCTGCGCCTCGAGGTCGACGAGCACCACCGGCACAAGGACGTCTACGAGCACTCCCTCATCGTGCTCGAGCAGGCGATCGCCCTCGAGGGGCCGCCCAACGGGCCGCCCGAGTCGGTGCCGTCCCCCGACCTCGTGCTGCGGCTCGCGGCGCTGCTGCACGACATCGGCAAGCCGGCCACGCGCCGGTTCGAGGGCGGCGGCGGGGTCAGCTTCCACCACCACGAGCTGGTCGGCGCCAAGCTCGCGAGCAAGCGGATGAAGGCGCTGCGCTTCGACAAGGACACCACCAAGGCGGTGGCTCGCCTGATCGAGCTGCACCTGCGCTTCCACGGCTACGGCGACGGCCAGTGGACCGACTCGGCCGTGCGCCGCTACGTGACGGATGCCGGCCCGCTGCTGACCCGCCTGCACCGCCTGACCCGCAGCGACTGCACGACGCGCAACCAGCGCAAGGCGACGCGCCTGTCGCGGGCCTACGACGACCTCGAGGCCCGCATCGAGACGCTGTCGGCCCAGGAGGAGCTCGCCGCCGTTCGCCCCGAGCTCGACGGCAACGAGATCGCCGAGACGCTCGGCATCAAGCCGGGGCCGGTGCTCGGTCAGGCCTACTCGTTCCTGCTGGCGGTGCGGCTCGACGACGGGCCCATCGGTAGGGATGCCGCCCGCGAGCGCCTGCGCGCCTGGTGGGCCGAGCGCTCGTAGGTGGCCGCAACGACTCCTCGGGAGGCGGTCGACGGGCCGGACGACCGGGGCAGCGGCAGTTCCTTCGACGGGAGGAGGTCAGCCCGGAAAGGATCTGAGGTGATCGCTGTTGTTTCACTGGCATGAGTGACCACGAGCCGATCCAGGGCGCCGACGGGGCAACGCCTTCACACTCGTGGTGGCCGTCCTCAGGACTAGGACGTGTACTTCTGGTTCTACTCGCCGTGGGCTGCGCGTTGTTGCTTTCGCCATTTGGTCGCGGCGACTGGCTCGCCGTGTTCGCCATCCCGGCAGGCGCCGCGATCGGCGTTCCTATTGCTCGTTACTCGAAGAGGCGCGACCACAACAGCTAGGAGAACTCGCGGGTTGGAGCACCATTTCGGTGGGCCACACATTGAACAAGACATCGAGCTGCCCTGAGGTCGGATCGGCACCCGGGTGCCGCCGAGTGTCCCAGTTGAGACGGCGCGGTTACGGACGCTCGCTGCCGAGGAGGCGGGGCTGTTCGTCGCACATGACCGCTGCCCACTCGTAGTTGCCCTGATGACTGGCAACTATCTCTTGGTACTTGAGGAGGCGTAGCTTCTCTTGATCTGTGTCGGCGAGGGCCTCGGATAGGGGTCGGAGGGTGCTGACCTTTTTCCCTGCGGTGGGAACGGCGCAAGCTGGGTCCTTTCGTTTCCACGAAAACGAGTGAGCTGAGCAGGTTGATCTCGCTGGTCTCGCACGTCGCTTCCTAGACCGATGTCCGTGGGCAAACCCATCGTCGGACGATTAGCTCGCTGAGTAGTCATCCCGCGCCGATGCATGGCAGTCGCTCATCGAGCAGCGGGCGAAGAAGTCGCCGCCGGTCAGCTTCGCGGACTGCCGGGGCGATCTGGGCGGTTGAACGCCTCGGGTCACGGTGGGGGTTTCTTATTCGCGAATATGACTAGACGTGCGCGCGGCCAGAACCGGGTCGGGTGATGCCAGTCGCGCACCCTGACTGGCGTGTCCGAATCCTCGGGCCGAGATGATCTCCGCGCCCACGTAAAGCCTCCGACGCGCCAACCGGTTGCGCCGCAAGAACATATCTGATGCTGAACCATCAGCAGAATCGACAGTTCAACAGGGATTTGCGAAGCGGACCTTCAAGAGTTGGTATAGAACCGGTACAAGTATGGCAAAACGGTGCTTGTAGCCATAATGGTGAGTAATCATACCAACTAGTGCCGCATTTGGCACGGTTCACCCGTGGTCCTCCCCCAGGCCCTTCCCCTCCGGTAAGACCGTCTCCCAAAACGGCTTGCAACGGTTTGCGGGGACGATCGGCACCCCCCCCGCCGCCCGTCCCCGCAGACAAGTTCGACGGTCCGTGCCCGAGGGCACGGACACCAATCAGTTGGGTCCGGCACGGGCCCCGTCCAGTTCCGCAGCCGCGGTTCGACCTTCCACCAGATGGAAAACCATGACCACACGCATCATTGGACTTCCGCGCGGGCTGGCCGTTGCCTTCGTCGGGCTCGCGGCCACCTTCACACTTATATCCGCCACCATCGGGGCGAGCCCGGCGAGAGCAGCCGAAGCGCCGGTCGGGCTCGGCACCGCCACCAGCTTCGCCGTCCTGGCCGGCCGCACCGTCACCAATACTGGGCCATCGACGATCAGCGGTGACCTGGGCGTCAGCCCCGGGTCCGCGATCCCCGGCTTCCCGCCCGGCTCCGTGTCCAACGGGACCATCCACAAAGCTGACGCCGTCGCTGGCCAGGCCAAGTCCGATCTGACGACCGCCTATAACGACGCCGCCGGCCGATCGACCACCGCGACCGTCACCGGGGACCTAGGCGGAAAACGGCTCACACCAGGGGTCTACACCGGCGGCGCCCTCGGACTGACCGGCACGCTCACCCTCGATGCCGGAGGTGACTCGAACGCCGTGTTCATCTTCCAGGCCTCCAGCACCCTCATCACCGGCTCGGCCAGCAGGGTCCTACTCCTCGGCGGTGCGAACGCCTGCAACGTCTTTTGGAAAGTCGCGAAATCCGCCACTCTCGGGACGGGCTCGACGTTCAACGGCACGATCCTGGCTCTGACATCAGTGAGCGCCAAGACCGGTGCCTCCGTCAGAGGCCGCCTACTGGCTCGTAACGGTGCCGTAACCCTGGACAACAACACCATCACCCGACCCACTGGGTGCCGCACCACCACGGGGACCGCGCCGACGGCCACGGGGTTGACCCCGACCTCTGGGTCGACCACCGGTGGCACCAAGGTCACCGTGAACGGCACCGGGTTCGTCCCCGGCAAGACCACGGTCAAGATCGGTGACACCACCATCCCGTCCGGTCAGGTCACCGTCACCAGCCCCACCAAACTGACCTTCACCACCCCGGCCCACCGGGCCGGACCAGTCACGGTCAGGATCACGACCCCGGCTGGAACCTCCGGCCCGCAGCAGTTCACCTACGGTGGGGCCGGCACATCGCCCACCCCGCCCATCAAGCCTCCGGGAGTGGGGGCCCCCGACACCGGTGGTGGCGGGTCGGGCAGCCCAGTGAACACGGTGGCGGGCCTGGGCCTGCTCACCCTGGCGGGCTTGGTTGCGGGCGTGGGGGTCTTCCGGCGGCGTCGCGAGACCGCCTGACGTTGACTGATCGAGACGGGCGTCTCGCCGATGCATGGCTGACCGCCGTGCATCGGCGGGGGGCCATCTCCCGCACGATAGGGCCCCATGAACATTCGTTACCGCTCCGCCGCCTGGGTGGGCCTGGTCATCGTGCTCGTGACCGCTGCCATGGTCTTTCTCATCGCTCGGCCGATCGATCGACCCAACGCCGCGTCGGCTGACCAGCGGCGTGCCGCAACCAGTTCGAACGCCACGGTAAAGGCGGTGCCGCCGCCGGCGGCCACCAGCAAGCCGGCGCAGACAACCACCCAGAAGCCGAGGCCGTCAGCCACCCAGGTCAGTGGCGCCGCTGGCCAGCCCAGCAAAGCAGTGTCATCGGCCTCGCCACGAGAGGCTGCGGCTCGGTGTGTGTCCGGCATCCCGGATCGACTAGTCATCCCCTCCCTTGGTGTCGATGCCCCCTTCCAGACCATCGGCCTGGACACGTCCGCACCCGCAGACGCACAGGGGCGCCAGCGGCTGGGCAGCCCGTCTGACCGCACCAAAGCCGGCTGGTACGCGGCCGGCCCGCGCCCCGGGTCGGGGCGGGGCTCGGTGCTGACCAACGGGCACACCTACCGCGACGGTTCCGCGATCTTCAAAGAGAGCTTCTCCTCTCATGTCGCGGTAGGACAGCGCATCGACATCCGGCAACGAGCAGGAGGCGTCTGTTCATACCGGATCAACCGGGTCTGGGCAGAGGTCAACGCAGCCACCGACTACCCCCGCATCGTCGCCAGCCACCACCTGTACGACTTCGGCGGCCCGGAACGGCTGTTCCTCACCACCTGCAGTGGCAGCTTCAACTCCGCTACGCAGAACTACAACCAAATCACCATCGTCACCGCCCTGCCCATCGCCCGCGGCTGACCGATGCTTCGACCTGCCGCGCTCCGTTGACGCTCACGTGAGCTCGATGGCTCAGTTGCGGGAGCAGGCGGTGGAGCGGCCCGAGGGACAGCGCCGATCACGAAAGCGTCCGGGAAGAAGAAGACCGTGCTGTCGCGGCACGCGCGCAACAAGCACCTCGCTGACGCCGCGCAGCAATGGGCGTTGTCATCGGTGCTGGGCTCACCCGGTGCCAAGGCCTACTACCACTCCCGCAGGCGCCTGCGTCCGACGACCGCTCAAGTCTCCACCGTCTGATCCGGTGATGTTGCCCGCTACGTCGCTGGCCATGAACGCAACGAGCCCCGCCACCTCGTCCGGGTGGGTGGCGCGGCCGGTCGCGGAGTCCCCGGCTGCGGAGTCCCCGGCCGCGGCCGGGTTGTGCCCTTGGCTGGACGCAACCGTCACGGCAACGCCGTCAGTACCGAGCCACAGGCCGGTGGAGACGGGTCCGGGGCTTACGCTGTCGACGGGGATTCCGCTCGAGCCCATCTCTTTCGGACAGCGACTTAGAGAAGCTTCGCAAAGCGGCCTTGGCGGCGCCGTAGTCGATCACCCCTGGGTCGGGGCAGGAACGCGCTGACGGAGCACGTCGACACGATGGCCCAGCGCCTCTGGGCCAGCATCATGGGCAGGGCCGCCTGAGTGGTGCGCACCGCAGCCATGGGGTTAAGGGTGTCCGAGGAGAACCAATGCTCATCTGTGGCCGCCGTGAGACCGTCCAGTCGAGGGGTCAGTCACCGCCACGACGTTCGTTCCACGACCGCATGGGTTTCCACGGGTAGCTGGATGGCTCGCCCAGTTGGGGTCGCCGTCCCTCACGGCACGAGCTAGACCTTCTTGCTGACCCGAACCGGTTCCAGCGAGCATTGCAGGCCCTCGGCCTGATGTTCCACAGCGATGGTTCACGGCGCTCATTGAGGGGTCGCCGAATCCCTCTCCGAACGGCTGAGCTGACAACCGCCAGGCTCGACATTCTCCAGAACGAAGCGTTCGTGAGGCCGTCGGGAGGCTCCCGCGCGCACGGCGCGGCCGCACGCGAGGCATGCTGGGGGCATGAAGTATCTGGAGGTGCCCGGGCTCGGGCAGGTCAGTCGTGTCGGTCTCGGTACGTGGCAGTTCGGGTCGCGTGAGTGGGGCTACGGCGACGAGTACGCGTCGGGTGGGGCCATCGACATTGTGGCGCGGGCCCGAGAGCTGGGGGTGACGCTGTTCGACACCGCCGAGGTCTACGGCTTCGGCAAGAGCGAGCGCATCCTCACCGAGGCCCTCGGCTCAGACCGCAACGAGGTGGTCGTCGCCTCCAAGGTGATGCCGATCGCCCCCTTCCCCCGGGTCGTGGTGAACCGGGCGCACGGCAGCGCTCGGCGCCTCAAGCTCGCCCGGATGCCGCTCTACCAGGTGCACCAGCCGAACCCGCTGGTGCCCGACTCGGTCATCATGAGGGGGATGCGCACCCTGCTCGACGACGGTCGCATCGGCGCCGTCGGCGTCTCGAACTACTCGCTCGACCGGTGGCGCAAGGCCGACGCCGCCCTCGGCGAACCCGTGATCAGCAACCAGGTGCAGTTCTCTCTCGCCGTCCCGGCTCCGCTCGATGACCTGGTTCCCTTCGCCGAGAAGGAGAACCGCATCGTCATCGCCTACAGCCCCCTCGCCCAGGGGCTGCTCGGCGGCAAGTACGACGCCGACCACCGCCCCGGCGGAGTGCGGGCGGCCAACCCGCTCTTCGGCACCGAGAACCTGCGCCGCATCGTCCCGCTGCTCGACGTGCTGCGCGAGGTGGCGGCGGCGCACGACGCCAAGCCCGCCCAGATCGCGCTGGCCTGGTTGCTCGGGCTGCCCCAGGTGGTCGTGATCCCCGGGGCGTCGAGCGTCGAGCAGCTGGAGTTCAACGCCGCTGCCGCCGACCTGAGCCTCACCGACGAGGAGCAGTCTGCGCTGACGGATGCCGCTCGCGCTTTCCATCCGGTCTCGGCCGGTCGCACCCTGCTCGACTCCGTGCGGGCCCGCTTCTGAGGTCAGCACGGTGCCGGCAGCCTGACCCCGGCGCCTGAGGGCGCTTGCAGGACAGGCTCGCCGACCCGACCCTCAGCGCAGGGTGCCGGTGTTGCCGAGGGACGACCGTCCGGGTTGGGGCCAGACGAGCAGTCCGTGCGGGCCCGCTAGCACCGGGATGAGGTGGGTCACCCTTCCGCTCGAGGTGTCGATGACGTAGACGACCGAGCTGTTGCGGCCCGACAACCAGAGCTGCTTCCCGTCAGCGGTGACCCCGCCCAGGTCGGGAGACCCGCCACCCGGGACCGTCCACGTGGCCACCGGGGCGAGCGTGTCGGCATCCAGCACGGTGATGGTGCCCGCGTCGCGGTTGCTGACGTAGATCCGGTGGGTGTCGCGCGAGAGACAGATGCCGTCGGCACCCTTACCGGTGGGAACGAACCGGGAGTACTTCAGCGTGTGGGCGTCGATCACCCACACGCCGTTGCGCAACCCGTCGGCGACGAGGAGCCAGCGGCCGTCAGGGGAGAGCTGTACGTCCTGCGGCCTGGCGGTTGCTGCCTGCGTTGGGGTGCTGGTCGGGCCGCCCACCGGCCGAGCCTTTTTGCCCACTGTGGTGCCCGGCGTGTGAAGGCGGTCAAGGCCGATCATCTTCACGACCCGGGCGGCGTCGGAATCAACGACCACGAGCTTGCCGCTGAGCTCGCAGCTCACCACCAGGGTCGAGAGGTCGGCGGTGTAGTCGGCGTGGTTGATGCCGGCGCACGGGATCGGCAGCGAGCGAACGAGCTTCATCGTGTGGGCGTCGCGGATGTCGATACGTCGCAGCCCCGCGGCCATGACGAGTGCGTAGCGACCATCGGGCGTGAAATAGAGGTTGCCGGGGTCGCTCACCACGATGGCCTTCCCGGGTTCGCCGGTGCGCGGGTCGATGGGGGTCATCGAGTTTCCGGCGTCGCTGGTGACCCAGAGGGTGCGCAGGTCGGGCGAGGGCACCACCTGCTCGGGCGAGCGGCCGACCGGGTAGGTCGCCACGACCCGATAGGTCGAGGGATCGATCACCTGAACCGTGCCCGCCTGCTGGTTCGCAACGTAGACAAGGGGTTTGGCGCGCCGCGCCTCAATGCCGAGGTCAAGTGCGCCGGCGTGGGCAAAGGGGGTCTCAGCGGTGCTGACCGCATTGATCGCTGCCGTGGCACTCGACCGGTTGGCGCTCGAGGAGTGCGTGGTCGGGGTCGGCACGGGCGTCAAGGTCTCGGTCGAGCAGGCGCCGAGCAGGCCCAGCGTGATGAGGGCGGCTCCCATGAACGATCGGCGTCCACGCATCCGCCTGTCGCCCCGGTCGTTCTTGCGGCCCGGCGTCGCACCTGGCTCTGCCTTCTTCTCTGGGCTCACTCGGTCACACCGAACTCTTCGCGGTCTCGCAGACGCAGCAGCCACGGGCCGAGAACCGCGATCACGAGGAGCACGGTTGCGCCGGCGAAGACGACCGAGGCGACGACGTCGGTCAGGTAGTGCGCGCCGAGGTAGAGCCGCGAGGCGCCGACGATGACGATGAACGGCACGCCGACCAGCCACACCGTGCGGGTTCGGCGTCCGACCAGCATCAGGGTGGCCGCCAGGGCGAACACGAACGCGGCGGCGAAGGCGGTGTGTCCGCTGGGGTAGCTGTCGGCCTTCGTCTCGGTGACGAGGGCGTGCACGGTTGCCATGGGGGGCCGGGCCCGGTGCACGAGCAGCTTGCCCATCTCGACTGACAACCAGCCCGCGATCGTCAGCCCGGCGACGCTCACCGCGACGAACCGGCTGCGTCGCCAGGCGATGGCACACCCGACCAGCAGCAGGATGGGCGCGATGACCGGACCGATCCCGACATTGATGGACCGGGCGAGGGCACTGAGCACTCCGTCACGGTGCCCGGCGAGAGTGACGTCGAGGCCGAGCTCTCCGGTGCTCTGGGCACCGATGGTGTTCACCGTGAAGCCGACGACGAGGCCCGCGACGAGCAGCAGCGCCCCGGTCACGATCAGGGGCACCCGCGGGATCCGCGAGAGACGTGGGGGCCCGGGGGGCAGAGGCACCGCGGTGTCTGGTGGCAGCGGCATCCGGCCTGCTTGGGTGTCTGCGGAAGGGTTCTTCATGAGGGCCTCCTGGCCGTCGGGGTCTCCGAGCCGGTCATGTTCGAACCCGGGTGCTGGCGACCCGGTGCCCCGGTGCCTCAGGTCGGTGCTCCTCAGTCGCGCCCTGCGCGTCACCGCCGGTGGAAGGCGCGTCGTCGAAGAACTCGCGCAGCCAGAGCTCGACGTTGAGCATCCGCCAGAACACCATCGAGTCGAGCTGGCCGGAGCCGCTCAACCACCGTTCGAAGGCGGTCAGTACGGCGGAGTGGTCGAAGTAGGGCCGGTTCGCGAACGACTCCGACCGGAAGATCTGGTCGATGAGCTCACGTTGCTCGTGGAACCATTCGTGCTGAGGCACGGTGAACCCGATCTTGTTGCGGCGCTGGTTGATCGACGGCGGCAACAGGCCGGCTGTTGCCTCGCGCAGCACGAGCTTGTTCCAGCCTCCGTGGATGATCGAGTCGTCTGGCAGGGCGAACACGGAACGCACGAGGTTGGGGTCGAGGAAGGGCACGCGGCCCTCGACCGAGAAGCGCATGGAGTTGCGGTCCTCGTAGCGCAGCAGGGCGGGGAGTGACCCCACGAAGAGGTCGTGCACGAGCCGTCGGCGCAGATCGGTGCCCTGCACGGCATACGTCTGACCGGTGTGAGCGGTCAGAAAGTCCGAGCGGAGCAGTGTCGCTGCCCCGGCGCCATGGCGCGGCCGCAGGGAGCGCACCTTCTCTGCGGCGAGGTGGGCCAGCACGTCCCTCGAGGCGAACAGCTCGGTGAGAGCGGCCCGACGGTCGCTCTTCATCAGGTGCCGCAGGTGAACGACCAGCTGTGGCACGTAGCCCGCGAGCATCTCGTCGGCGCCCTGACCGTCGAGCATCACGGTCACGTGCTTGCTCGCCTCCTGCATCACGCGGTACTGCGCGTACGGACCGGTGGAGATCACCGGCTCCTCCTGGGTGCGCACGAAGTCGGTGAGGTCGTCGATCAGCTCCGACGACGACGGGCGCACCTTGGTCACGTTCACGGCCCGGGTGCAGGCGCCGGTGGCGTCGTCGACGTAGCGCTCCTCGTCGTTGCGATAGCCGGTGAACACCGCCGAGAACGTGCTCTGCTGAGGCCCGACCGCGGCGGTCGACGGGTCGTTCTCGCCGAGGAGGCGGTCGATCAGCACCGTGATGGCCGAGCTGTCGAGACCGCCGGAGAGCGACGTTCCGATGGGAACGTCTGATCGGAGGCGTAGCGCGATCGACGTCGTCAGTCGCTCGCGGAAGGCGGCGGTGACGGCCGGCCTGTGCCCCTGTGCCGGGGCGGTCGCAGCGGCCAGATCGTCTGGGAGGCTGCTGAACCGGCCCCGCTCGAGGCCGGCCGACGACAGGGTGAGCGTCTCACCCGGCAGGAGTCTCTCGATGCCGGCGAAGAAGGTGGCGGGCCCGTCGTCGTGCACGCGGTAGCGCAGGTAGCGGTAGATCGTCGTCTCGTCGGGGGCTCGCTCGTAGAGCCCACTGGCGAGGATGGGCTTGATCTCGCTCGAGAAGAGCCAGCCGTCAGCGGTATCCGCAGTGGTGGCGGCGATGCGGCACAGGTGCAGCGGCTTGATGCCGAAGTGGTCGCGGGCCAGGGTCAGTCTCGCCTCGTCACGGTCCCACACTGCGATCGCGAACATGCCGTTGAAGCGGTCGAAGGCCGCAGGCCCCCACTCGGCGAACGCCTGCAGCACCACCTCGGTGTCGCTCTCGGTCACGAACGTCCGAGTCAGCGCTTCGAGCTCGGCGCGGAGGTCGCGGTAGTTGTACACCTCGCCGTTGTAGGACAGCGTGAACCGTCCGTCGGCGGTGGTCATCGGCTGGTGGCCACCCTCGCGGTCGATGATCGAGAGCCGCTGATGGGCCATCCCCATCGGCCCGTCGACGAACGTGCCTGATTCGTCTGGCCCGCGGTGTCGTTGCGCGCGCGCCATCCTGCCCAGAAGCCCATCGTCGACACGATCGGGCTCCAGACCGAAGTAGCCAGCGATCCCGCACATGTTCACCTCTCTCTCACACCCCGAAGCACACCGACTGCACGAAGGCCGTCGGCAGCACCGAGGTCGCTTCGACCGTCGTGCCTCCATCCTGCGAGGGCGTGGCTGAGAGGAGCCTGAGCCGCCATCTGCTGCTCAGCCAGATCTCAGCCGAACGGGGCACCCTGAGGGCCGAGCACGGCAGAGCGCGACCGCCACTGGTCGCTCCGGAGCGAAAGGCGAGATGACCAGTTCGATGACCACCGAACAGATGACCCACCGCAACCGTGCGGCCGGCGCCAGCGAGGGTCGTGGTGCAGGCCCCTGGCCGGCATCCGACCACGCGGCGCGCACGCGGGCCGCCGCGCTGGCGTTCGCGGTCGTCTACGTCGTCGCACGCCTCGTTCCGCTCGGGGCACAGCTCGACGAGAGGGTTCGTGGCGGCCACGACGCAGGCAGCGTGGCTGCGCAGTGGTCGGCCGATCTGCTGAGCCTGCTCACCCCGGTCAGCGTGGTGACGGCCGCCCTGGTTCTGTGCATCATCGCGTGGCGTCGCTCAGGTCTGCGGGCGAGCGTCGAGACCGGCCTGGCCGTCGCGCTGGCCCCGGGCCTGGCCGAGACGCTGAAGGCGCTGCTGCCCGCGGTGTCTGACCGGGCGGGTGCACACCTGGTCATCGGCAGCTCCTTCCCCAGCGGTCACGTCGCTGCGGTCACCGCCCTCTGCCTGGCGCTGCTCGCGGTGCTGCCGACATCCTCGGCGTCACCGTCAGGGTTGACCTGGCGCGCGATGCTGCGCGCACCCGTCGTTCTGCTGCCCTTCGTGGTGGGCGTGGCGACCGTACTCGTGGGCTGGCACCGCCCCGGTGACGTCGTTGGCGGGGTGCTGATCGCCATCGTCGCCCACCACGGGGTGCGGGCGTTGACCCGGCGGGCCACGACCGGCCCACGCTCAGCGCGCCTCCGGGCCTAGTGGATCCGGGCCTAGTGGATCCGTACGATCGGGGCAGGCGGTTAACCGGCTGGTTCTCCAGCTGACCAGGGCGCCCGACGAGTGAAGGGGCGGCTGACGATGTCACGGTCGGCTCGGTCGTCTCGGTCGGCAGGGTGGCGGGCCCTGGGCCGGCCCCTCCTCGGCATCCGCGCCCGCTCGACGGCGGCGGCCCTGCTGGTCGTGGCGCTGGCGCTCGCGGCCGGGGCGGCCCTGCTGCTCGTGCTGCTGCGGCAGAACCTCATCTCGGCCGTCGAAGACGACGCGACGACCCGGCTGAGCGAGGTCTCTGACCAGGTGCGGTCTGACGGTGGGTCCGACCTTCGGGAGTACCTTGCCGAGACCAACCGGGGCGCGCAGCTGGTGCAGGTGCTGGCTGCCGGGGGCACGGTCGTCGCGGGCTCGTCCGACGTCGCGAGAGCTCGGGCAGTGACCACCCTGCGCCCCGCAAGCGGTCAGGTCGCGCGCGAGCAGGTAGACAGCCTCGTCACGGTGGCCAAGGAGGACCCGTACATCGTGGTCGCTCGAGGTGTCACCACGCCGACCGGGCAGAAGCAGGTCGTCGTCGTCGCGGCGTCGCTGCGCACGGAGGACGCGGCGGTCGACACCGTGCAGAAGTACCTCCTCGCCGGGCTGCTGCCGTTGCTGCTGCTCGTCGGGGTGGCCACCTGGATGCTGGTCGGGTGGGCCCTGCGTCCGGTCGAGCGCATTCGCAGCCGCGTCCAGAGCATCAACGCGGCCCGGTTCAACGAACGGGTGCCGGTACCCGACAGCAGCGACGAGATCGCCCGCTTGGCCGTGACGATGAACGAGATGCTCGACCGGCTGCAGGCATCGCAAGACAGCCAGCGCCGTTTCGTGGCCGACGCCAGCCATGAGCTGCGCTCGCCGCTGGCCACGTTGACGCTCGGGCTCGACGTGGCCGGGCCCGACCCCGCCGGTGAGTCGTGGCACGAGCTGCGCGCCATGATGCAGACCGAGGCAGCCCGCATGCGGCGGTTGGTGGCCGACCTGCTGCTGCTGGCCAAGGCCGACGACACGGGGCTGGGCCTCGAGCGTGGGGATGTCGACCTCGATGACCTCGTCGACGCCGAGGTCAGACGCCTGCGGATGTCGACCGCGCTCGTCGTGGAGGCCGATATCGTGCCGGTTCGGGTGCAGGGTGACACGGTCAAGCTCACCCAGGCTCTGCGCAACCTCACCGACAACGCCGCCCGTGCGGCATCCGGTCGGGTGCGCCTTCGCCTCTCCTACGACCATGACGACGTCGCCGACCGTCAGCCTGAAACCGACCGTCAGCATGACCCGGACCGTCAGCCTGGCCTCGAGCACGGCGTGGCCGTCATCCGGGTGGAGGACGACGGGCCGGGTATCGACGCCGCCGACCGCACCAGGGTCTTCGAGAGGTTCGTGCGCCTCGATGAGAGCCGGGAGCGTGGTCAGGGTGGGTCGGGCCTCGGGCTGGCCATTGTCGAGGAGGTCGTGCGCGGCCACGAGGGGTCGGTCGTGGTCGGGGAGTCCGACCTCGGCGGCGCCCGCTTCGAGGTGCGGCTGCCCACGCAGTGATCACTGCTGATCACTGCTGATCACTGCTGATCACTGCCGGGCGCTGCCCAGCAACGTGACTGCCGAGCAACGGTGAGCGCCGGCTACCCGCCGTCGGCCGCCAGGCGGTAGCCCAGCCCTCTGACGGTCTCGATCGCGTGCCGACCGAACGGCACGTCGATCTTCTGGCGCAGGTAGCGAATGTAGACCTCGACGATGTTGTCGTCACCCTCGAACGCGGGGTCCCACACTCCGTCGATGATGTCGGCCTTGCTCGTGACGAAGCCGCGGTGGTGCATCAGAAAGGCGAGCAGGCCGTACTCGCGAGCGGTCAGCGAGATCTCCTCGCCGGCGCGGCTGACCCGGCGCCGGCCGGGATCGAGCTGCAGGTCGCCGGCCGAGAGCACCATCGGCCGCTCCGGCGCCCCTCGCCGGATGAGGGCCCGGATGCGGGCCACGAGCACGATGAAGCTGAACGGCTTGGTGAGGTAGTCGTCGGCGCCGAGGTCGAAGGCGTCGGTCTGGTCGTACTCGCCGTCTTTGGCGGTCAGCATGAGCACAGGCGACCACACCTGCCGCTCGCGCAGCTTCTCGAGCACCTTGTAGCCGTTGAGCTTGGGCAACATGATGTCGAGCACGATGGCGTCGAACGGGTTCTCGGTGGCCATCCAGAGGGCCTCGACGCCGTCGTGCACGACCTCGACCACGAAACCCTCGTCGGTGAGGCCCCGGCGCAGCGTCTCGGCCAGGTTGCGTTCGTCTTCGACGACGAGCACCCGCATCGTCATCACCTCCGTCCGACTGTCGCTCACCGCCGCCACGGTGGTGACCTGTTCGGCGACCTTACCGAGGTCGGGACGCACGGCGTGGTCCGCGGTGGGCATCTTCAGTCTGGCCTCCGGTTCGGTCGGGGCTTCGGTCGGGACGTGGCCGCGCGCGGGCGAGCAGCTGGCGCTCGGCCCCGGTGAACCCACCCCAGACGCCGAACTCCACCCGGTGGTCGATCGCATAGCGCAGGCAGTCGCTCGAGACGGGGCACGCTGCGCACACGGCCTTGGCCGCCGCCGTTGTCGTGGATCGTCGCGGGCTTCCCGAGGTGGGGAGATCTTCGGAGGAGAAGGTCTCGGGGGAGACGCCGACACAGGCGGCCCGCCCGACCCAGGTGCTGTCTCGCAGGGATGTGGTGGTCATAGGAGGTTCCTCTCCGTCACGGTCACCGGCCGCAAGGGGCGCCGGCCCATCGAGAGTGCGACGCCGTCGCTGAGGCGGGGCTGAGAGATCTGTGGGCCACCAACGCCCGCGACCGCCAAAGGGTGGCAAAGGTGTCGAAGCGCGCGTAGAACGGCGAAGAGCGCTCCGCAGTCAGGCGCCCAGCCAGTGACCGGACCGCATGACCCTGCGGAGGCCCGCGTCATCCCCCAGCACGGCCAGGTCGGCCCGCGCCCCCACCGCGATCTCGCCCCGGTCGGCCAGCCCCAGCCACCGCGCCGGCGTGCGCGTGCCGCAGCTCACGGCATCCGGCAGCGACCGACCGGAGGCCACCGCCCGCGCCACGATCTCGGCGACGTGCGAGGTGCCCCCGGCGATCGAGCCCGGGCCGGCGGCGTCGGGCCCGGGGTCGAGGCGGGCCACCCCGTCGGCGACGACAACCGCCAGGCCACCGAGCACGTAGCGCCCGTCACCCACCCCGGCAGCGGCCATGGCGTCAGAGACGAAGACGACGTGGTCGCGGCCGACAAGGTCGATCACGGTGCGTGCCGTGTCGTCGCTGAGGTGGGTGCCGTCGGCGATGAGCTCGAGCGTCACGGCGCCTTGCGCGGCCGCGCGCAACAGGGCTGGAACGGCGCCGGGTTCGCGGTGGTGCCACGGGTCCATGCCGTTGAAGAGGTGGGTGGCGAGGTCGGCGCCGGCCTCGACGGCCTGGGTCGCGACGGCGAAGGATGCCGTGGTGTGACCGATGGCCGCGTGCACGCCCGCCGCCGTCAGCCAGCCGACCAGGTCGAGGCCGTGGTCGCGCTCGGGCGCCAAGGTCACCTGCCGGATGTGGCCCCGGCCCGCGTCGAGCAGTCGCTCGACCTCGCCCAGGTCGGGGTCGCGCAGCAGCGTCGGGTCGTGGGCGCCGCAGCGCGCCTGCGCCAGCCAGGGCCCCTCGAGATGGATGCCGTCGACCAACCCGTCGTCGGCGAGGTCGGCGAGCACCTGCACCCCCCGCAGCAGGTCGGTCGGCGAGAGGGTGACGAGGCTGGCGAGCAGGCTGGTCGTACCGCGCGAGTGCTGGTGGCGCGCGGCGGCGGCCGCCGCGTCGGGGTCGAGGTCGGTGAAGGCCACCCCGCCCCCGCCGTGGGTGTGCACGTCGACGAACCCGGGCACGAGGATGCCGTCGACAGCCACCGCGCTCGAGGGGAGGTCTGCGACGGGCCACCCGTCATCCGCCTCCGTGAGCAGACGCACCCCGCTGATGCGGTCGCCGGTGATCTCGACGAGCACGTCGGGCTCGATGATGTCGCCGAGCAGGGCGGGCGCACGAAGAACGATGCTGGGTACGGTCACTCCAGTGATTGTGCCGTGGCAGCAGGTGGTGTGCATCACGGCCCACCCGCAGCTTGATGCGTGCTTGTGCTCGTTATGCCTGTACATCGAGCACGGATGCGCATAGCATGGTCGCTGTGACGCCTTCAGCCGTGATCGGGATCGACGTGGGGGGCACCCGCATCAAGTCTGCCGTGATCACGCCGACCGGAGCGGTGCTCGACGAGCTCGTCTCGCCGACCCCCGAACGCATCGGTGACTCGATCGGCAGCGTCGTCGGGGGCCTGGTTCGCGCGCACCTCGAGCGGCTGGCTGCCCGCGAGTCTGCGTTCGACGGGGTTGCCGCAGTGGGGGTGGTCGTGCCCGGCGTCGTCGACGACGTGCTCGGCATCGGTCGCTACTCCTCGAACCTCGGCTGGCGCGATCTCGACCTGCGCGGCCACATCGAGAGCGAGCTCGACCTGCCCCTGGCCGTCGGTCACGACGTGCGCGCCGGCCTGCTGGCCGAGCACCGGTTCGGGGCCGCGGTCGGGGCCGACAACGTCGTCTTCGTTCCGCTCGGCACCGGCATCGCGAGCGCCGTGCTCTCCGGCGGCCGGCTGCTGGCCGACCCCCGCTCCGGTGAGATCGGCCACGTCATGGTTCGCCCCGACGGGCCGCCCTGCGGGTGCGGCGCCCGTGGCTGCCTCGAGACCATCGCCAGCGCCCGGGCCATCGGCCGCCTCTTCGCCCAGCGGCTGGCCGTTCTCAGCGACACCGGCAGCAAAACCGGCAGCCACACCGGCAGCGACACCGCCGCGCCATCCGCCTCGGGCGAACCGAGCGCGGCCGACGTCGCTCGCCTGGTCGAGGCCGCCACCCGGGGGCACGACTCCGCAGCCTCGGCAGTCTCCGCAGCCACTGGGCCTGCGGCCAGGCCGAGCGAGCGAGCCGCCCTCGAGGTCTGGCACGAGGCGGTCGAGGCGCTGGCCTGCGTGCTCGCCCCCATCGTGGTGGCCCTCGGCACCGAGACCGTGCTCATCGGAGGAGGGCTGGTGCGCTCGGGCGAGACGCTGCTCCTCCCCTTGCGGCGGGCCGTGGCCGACCGCCTCGGCGCCGGGCTGACCGTCGACGTGCGGGCCGCGGCCCTCGGTGACCGGGCCGGTTCGCTCGGCGCCGGCGTGCTCGCCCTGGGCGTGGCCGGCTCATGATTCTGACCCTGACGCCCAACCCCGCGGTCGACATCACCTACCGCGTCGCCGCTGTCACCCTCGGCGAGAGCCACCGCGTCGAGCACGTCACCGAGCGCGCAGGCGGCAAGGGCATCAACACCGCCGCGGTGCTGACGTCGATGGGCCTCGACTGCCTGGCCCTCGCTCCGGTGGGCGAAGCAACCCAGCCCTTCTTCGCCGACGACCTCGACGGTCGCGGCATCCGGCATCATCTCGTGCGAGCCCCGCACCCCACCCGCCGGTCGGTTGCGCTCGTCGACGACGCGCACGAGGCCACCCTGTTCAACGAGGCCGGGGCACCGATGCCGGATGCCGTGTGGCACGAGGTCATCCGACAGGTCGAGCGCCTCGGCGGGCCAGGCGGCGTACTTACCGTCTCGGGCAGCCTGCCCGCCGCGGCCCCCACCGACCTCGTGGCCCTAATCACCCAAGCCGCTCACGAGGCCGGGTTGCGGGTGGTGCTCGACGTCAGCGGGCCGGCCCTGTCGAACGCGCTCGCGTTCGCCCCCGAGCTGGTCAAGCCCAACCGCGGCGAGGCGGCGGCGACTCTGACGGCGCTGAAGCCAGGCGCCTCGTGTGCCGACGCCCGAGCCGGGTCTGGCGCTGAGTCCCAAACGGAGACAAGCGCCGTCGAGCTGGCACGCTTGCTGGTCGAGGCCGGGGCCGGGGCGGCCGTGGTCTCCGACGGGGCTGCCGGTCTGGCGCTCGCCTCCGGTTCGGTGACGTTGCGCGCGTGGCTGCCGCAGGCGCTGCAGGGCAACCCGACCGGAGCCGGTGACGCCCTCACCGCCGCGCTCGCCGCGAGCCTCGATGACCTGCCCGACGACCGAATGCCTCCAGCCCGCCTGCCCGACGACCGTGACGCCTGGGCAGAGGTGCTGCGGCGCGGGGTCGCCTGGTCGGCGGCCGCCGTGCTGCAACCGGTCGCCGGAACCATCGACCCGGGCGACGTCGCCCGGCTGCTGACCACCGTAGAGATCGAGGAGACCCTTTCGTGAGCCGTTCACCGCTCGAGCCCGTGCTGGCCGAGGCTCGTCAGCGCGGCCATGCCGTCGCCGCCTTCAACGTCATCCAGCTCGAGCACGCCGAGGCCTACGCGGCCGCCGCCGAGCAGGTCGGCCTGCCGGTCGTCATGCAGATCTCCGAGAACTGCGTGCGCTACCACGGCTCTCTCGCGCCGCTCGCGGCGGCGACGCTCGCCATCGCCGACGCCTGCTCGCAGCTCGTCGTGGTGCATCTCGACCATGCCGAGAGCACCGACCTCGTCGACGAGGCGATTCGGCTCGGCCTGACCTCGGTCATGTTCGACGGCTCGAAGCTGCCCGACGCCCAGAACCGGCTCGAGACCGCCGCGGTCGTCACGCGGTGCCACGCCGCGGGCGTCAGCGTCGAGGCCGAGCTCGGCGAGGTCGGTGGCAAAGACGGCGTCCACGCGCCCGGGGCACGAACCGAGCCGTCAGCGGCATCCCGCTTCGTCGAGCAGACCGGGGTCGACGCGCTCGCGGTGGCCGTCGGCAGCTCGCACGCGATGACCGAGCGCACAGCGGTGCTCGACACCGACCTCATCACCGCACTGCGTGACGCGGTGCCGGTTCCCTTGGTGCTGCACGGCTCGTCGGGCGTCGCGGATGCCGGTCTCGTGGCTGCCGTGCGCGCCGGCATGGTCAAGGTGAACATCGCCACGCACCTCAACCAGGTCTTCACCGACGCGATGACCGCTCGGCTCGCGCAGGCGCACACCGTCGACACCCGCAAGTACCTCGGCGCAGCGCGCGACGCGGTGACCGCCGAGGCCGCCCGGCTGATGACGTTGCTCTCGCTGCGCTGACGGGGTTCGTGACTGGTGAGGCTCGGCTCTTGTCGCAGGCCGGCCCGTGCCTCACCGATAGATGTCGCTGCGCCGGTCGATGTGTTCGATCTCGACGCGATGAGCGTCGTCGGTGACGGCGACCGCGTAGGGCTCGCTCACCTGCGGCCGTACCGAGCCTTGATCTCGTCGTTGTCGACGAACCGACCCGCCTCAGCGTCTGCGCGACCTTCGGCGATGGCATCTCGCGCGCCCGGGGTGCCGAGGAACTCGAGCGTCTCCTCGATCGAGGTGAGGTCATCGGCGGAGATCAGCAAGACTCTCGGGCGACCGTGGCGGGTGATGGTGACTCGCTCGTGCGTGTGCTCCACCTCGGCGATGTACTGCTCCGAGTCGTGAGGACGTCGGTTCAGATAAGCGTTAAGATACCCATGTTCGGATAGAATATCGGCGTGAGCAACCCAGACCGCCTCCGCAATCGTCTCGAGGCGCTGATCGACGATGCCGGCTTCAACCGCAGCCAGGCGGCCTACGCGATCGGCAAGACTCCCTCGCGGCTCGGCGACTACCTCGCTGGCCGTATCGTCCCGAGCGCCACGGTGTTGCTCGACCTTGAGGATGCCGCGGAACAGGCGGCACGACGAACGTGGATGCGCGCCGCTGACGTAGTGGAGGCCGTGGCGGAGCACGCCGACACCGACCCGATCGCTGCGTTGACGCTGCTCCTACAGGGTCGAGACCAGTCCTTGGCTCTGAGCAGCACCGCGCGCCAGGCGATCTGGGCCACAGGCTCTGCCGCTCGTCGACTCACCGGGCCGTGGAAGGTGCTCACCTACGTGACGCTGCGTGACAGCACCCACATGCACCAGGGTCGGCCGGTTCCACGGTGGCTTGCAGACCCCACCCCCCTGCACGACTCCTGGGAGCCGCTTCCCGTGCGCGACGACCGTCCGGTGCACGAGGGCCTCGCCCGGTTCGGCATCAGGATCAACACTCGCGAGCTGGTCACCGCGTGAGCTTCGATCTCGATGCTGGCATGATCCGGGAGCTGCTCGATGAGCTGGGCCGCCGCCTGGCCGACGCTGGCGTGGCCGCCGCGCTCTACGTGGTCGGGGGAGCCGCGATCTCACTGCGCCTTCCTCATTCGGGTCGGCGAACGCAGGACATCGATGCCATCTCGAGCGACGACCGGGTGGCGCAGGTTGTGGCCGAGATGGCGCACGAACTGGGCCTGCCCGACAACTGGCTGAACGGGGCTGCTCGTCCGTTCGTCCCGTCGCTGCCGGCCGGAGCCCTCGACCCGCCAGAGACAGCCGGCCTCAAGGTCGAGCTCGCGTCGTTGCACCACCTACTGGCGATGAAGCTGGCCGCCGGACGAGAACGTGACCGCACAGACATCATCGCTATCGCGGCCGTGCTCGGGGTCGATGCCGACACGGCCGTACAGGTGACACTCGATGCCTACGGTGCCGATGCGCTCGAGGTCTTCACCAACCTTGCTGACGTCCGGTTCGAGGCCGAAGCGGCCATCCCCGACCCATGATCGCTATTCACCGGAGGGGAGTCGCGATCTCACGAGGGAGTCGACCTCGAGGGTGAGCACCAGCACACCCTCCTGGTTGGTCAGGGTGCCGGCGATGGTGACGAGACACCGTCCCCGCCGAGCAGGCGCGATCGAACGGAGCACGACGCTGCCGGTCAGCACGTCGCCGGCGCGCACCGGTGTGAGAAAGCGCAGCGAACGGATTTCGCGACCCGCGATGACGTCGTAGCGGTTGTAGACGGCCAGGGTGGCGAGCCGTTGGAAGATCGCCGTCGTGTGCACGCCGCTGGCGATCACGCCGCCGAAGGTGCTGTGGGCGGCTGCGTCGGGGTCGATGTGGAAGTACTGCGGGTCCCAGAGCGAGCCGAACTCGATGATCTCCGCCTCGGTGAGCTCGTGCGCCCCGCAGTCGATCTCGACCCCGAGCGGCATCTCCTCAGCCGGTAGTCGCACGGATGCCGCCATGCCAGTGCCCGTGCCAGGGTCTGCACTCGCGGCGCTCACAGTGATCTCGCCACCAGCTCTTTCATGATCTCGTTCGTGCCGCCGTAGATCTTCTGCACCCGAGCCGCCGCGTACATCCGGGCGATGGGGTACTCCATCATGTAGCCGTAGCCGCCGAAGATCTGCAGGCACCGGTCGACGACCTTGGTCTGGATGTCGGTGCACCAGAACTTCGCGAGCGAGGCTCCGGCCGCGTCGAGCTCACCGGCGATGTGCCGGGTGATGAGGCTGTCGACGAGGGTGCGGGCGGCGAACGCGTCGGCCGCGCACTCGGCGAGCACGAAGCGGGTGTTCTGGAACGAGAGCAGGTCTTGGCCGAAGGCCTCGCGCTCCTTGGCGTAGGCGATGGCGTGCCGCACCGCGGCCTCGGCCACCGCGGCGGCGCCCACCGCGATGATGAGCCGCTCCTGGGGCAGCTGCTGCATGAGCTGCACGAAGCCGCCACCCTCGGCGCCGAGCAGGTTGGAGGCCGGCACCCGCATGTCGACGAAGGCCAGCTCGCGGGTGTCCTGCCCGTGCATGCCGATCTTCTCGAGCACCCGTCCTCGCTCGAAGCCCACGAGGTCCTTGGTCTCAGCGACGATGAGCGACAGCCCCTTCGACCCCGGCTCGTCGCTGGTGCGGGCCACGATGATGAGCAGGTCGCAGTGGGTTCCGTTGGAGATGAAGGTCTTCGAGCCGTTGATGACGTAGTGGTCGCCATCCTTGACGGCGCGGGTGCGGATCTTCTGGAGGTCTGAACCGGTCGACGGCTCGGTCATCGCGATGGCGCCGACGAGGTCGCCGCTCGCCATGCCGGGCAGCCAGCGCTGCTTCTGCTCGTGCGTGCCGAAGGCGTTGACGTAGTGCGCCACGATCGTGCTGTGCACGGTGTTGGCCCAGGCGTCGTCGGCGGCCAGGCCCTGCTCGATGGCGACGACTGACTCGTGGGCGAAGGTGCCACCGCCACCGCCGTACTCCTCAGGGATGCTCAGGCACAGCAGCCCGACCCCCCCGGCAGCGCGCCAGAAGTCGCGGTCGACCATGTGCTGCTGCGCCCACCGGCCCTGGTTCGGCACGACCTCCTTGTCGATGAAGGTCTTCGCGAGGTGCCTCAGGTCGTCGAGGTCTTCGGTCATCCACGGTGAGCGGTAGTCGTCCAAGATCATGGTGGTGGTCCTATCTGCCGGTGAAGGTCGGTTCGCGGCGGTCGGTGAAGGCGGCGACGCCCTCGCGGGCATCGTCGGTGGCGAGCGCCAAGAGAAAGTTGCGGCGCTCGTGGGCCAGGCCCTGGGCCAGCGTCGTCTCGGGTGCGTGCCGGGCGGCGTCAGCGGCGTACGCCACGGCGCGGGGGGCGTTGGGTGTGATCTGGGCGGCGATCTCCAGGGCCCGGGGCAGCACGGCGTCGTCGTCGACGAGGTCGGCGACCAGGCCCGCCTCGTAGGCCCACTGCGCGTCGACGGGCGCCCCGGTGAGCAGCATCCGCATCGCCTTGGCCTTGCCGATGGCGTGCACGAGCCGCTGGGTGCCGCCGGCGCCGGGAATCACCCCGAGCTTCACCTCGGGCACGGCGAAGCGGGCTGATCGGCCGGCCACGGCGGTGTCGCAGGCGAGCACGAGCTCGCAGCCGCCGCCGAAGGCCAGGCCGCGCACGGCGGCGATGGTCGGCACCGGCAGGGTGGCCACGGTGTCGAAGAGCCGGTCGAACGGCATCCGGTCGAGCGGCGAGGCGCCGACCATGCGCTCTATCTCGGCGATGTCGGCCCCGGCACAGAACGCCTTGGCCGACCCGGTCAGCACGACCACACGCACGGAGGCGTCGGCGGCTGCCTCCTCGAGCCGGTCGGCGAGCTGCGTGACGAGGTCGCGGCTGAGCGCGTTGAGGGCGGCCGGCCGGTCGAGGGTGAGCACTGCTGCGGCGCCGTGGCGCTCGACGGTGACGAGGGCTTCACTCACTGCTCGACTCCCCGCCGTAGATGTCGGCGTGCGCGGCGCGGATGCGGCGCTTGTCGAACTTGCCGACGCTGGTGCGGGGGATCTCGGTGACGATCTCGATGGCGTCGGGCAGCTGCCACACGGCGAAGGCGCTCGACAGGTGGGTGCGCACGGCCTCCAGCGTGACCTCCCGGCCCGGCTTCGGCACGACCAGCACGAAGGGCCGCTCCTGCCACTTCGGGTGGGCCAGGCCCACGACGGCGCCCTCCGCGATGTCGGGGTGGCTCAGCAGCAGGTTCTCCATGTCGATCGACGAGATCCACTCGCCGCCGCTCTTGATGACGTCCTTGAGCCGGTCGGTGACCTTGAGGTAGCCGTCGGCGTCGATGGTTCCGACGTCGCCGCTGCGCCAGTAGCCGTCGTGGAACCGGCCGGCGAGGTCGTCCTCAGGCATGTGGTGGTAGCTGGTCGTCACCCACGGGCCGCGCACGCAGATCTCACCCTGGGTCACCCCGTCGTGCGCCACGTCGTTGCCCAGGCCGTCGATGAGCCGGATGTCGACGCCCGAGACCGGCAGGCCCTGCTTGCGTTTGAGTTCGAAGAGCTCGTCATCGCTCAGCCGTTCGCGCACGCTGGGCTTGAAGCGGTTCATCGTCACCAGCGGGGTGGTCTCGGTGGCCCCGTAGGCGTGCACGACCTCGGCGCCGGTCAGGTCGTGGAACCCGCGCATCATCGTCAGTGGGGGCTCGGTCGCGCCCGACATCATGCGCAGCCGGCTCAGGTCGGGCTTGTTCTCGAGCGTCTCGATGTAGTGCAGCATCGGCAGGAAGATCACCGGGGCGCCGTTGGTGACGGTGACGCCCTCGGCGATGATCGCGTCGGTGAGCGGCTTCGTGTCTTCCACGACGTAGCGGCCGGGCAGCACGATCTTGTTGGCCATCAGGGTCGCCGCCTGCGGCAGCCCCCAGGCCTGGCCGTGGAACATCGGGGTGATGAGCATCGTGCAGTCGTCGAGCACCATGCCGACGTTCGTCGCGATGGCGTACGAGTGCAGCACGATGGCGCGGTGGCTGTAGTAGACGCCCTTGGGCCGGCCGGTCGTGCCCGTCGTGTAACAGGCGGAGTAGGCCGAGCGTTCGTCGACCTCGGGCCAGGTGATGTGGGCGCTGGCCGCGGTGACGAGGTCTTCGTAGTGGTGCACGTTCGGCAGGGTGGTCGTGATCTCTGAGAGCGGCTTGTCGCTCATGATGACCCACGCCTGCACGCCCGGCAGCCGGGGCGCGACGGCCTCCGCGAGGGGCAGCAAGCTCTCATCGACGCAGATGACCGAGGTGCCGCTGTCGTCGATGACGAAACACAGGTCGTCGGACCCCAGCCGCAGGTTGAGTTGCACCATGACGGCGGCGAGCCCGGGAATGGCCCAGTAGAGCTCGAAGTGGCGGCGGCTGTTCCAGTCGAGGATGCCGACCCGGGCCCCCGGCTCGACCCCGATGCCGCGAAGGGCGTTGGCGCCGCGGATGATTCGCTCGTAGGCGGCGCCGTAGGTGTAGCGGTCCCAGCCACCGTCGGGCAGCCGGTAGACGATCTCGCGCTCGGGATAGGTGCGAGCTGCGTGCCGAATGAGGGTGGTCGTGTTGAGCTGCACGTCGTCACCCATGGTCGAGGGGTAGCCGGTGACGATCGGCGCCTTGGTCGAGTTCGTAGTCATATCAGTCCCTTTCAGCGTGCGGCCATGCGCAGGGCACCGTCGAGGCGGATGACCTCGCCGTTGATCATCTGGTTCTCGATGATGTGAACCGCCAGGGCGGCGTACTCGCTCGGGTCACCGAGGCGTGGGGGGAACGGCACCTGCTGGCCCAACGACTCACGGGCCGCCTCGGGCAGCTCGCCCATCATCGGGGTGAGGAACAGGCCCGGGGCGATCGTCGCGACCCGGATGCCGTAGCGTGCGAGCTCGCGCGCGATCGGGAGCGTCATCGCGACGATGCCGCCTTTGGAGGCGGCGTAGGCGGCCTGCCCGATCTGGCCGTCGAAGGCCGCGGCCGAGGCGGTGTTGATGATGACCCCGCGTTCGCCGTCGGCCCCGGCTTCGGCGTCCTTCAGGGCGTCAGACGCGAGCCGGATGACGTTGAAGGTGCCGGCCAGGTTCACCTCGAGCACCTTGAGAAAGGCGCCGAGGTCGTGCGGCCCGGTCTTGCCGAGCACCTTCTGCGCGACGGCGATACCCGCGCAGTTGATAACTCCCGAGAGCGGGCCCGGCTGCTGGCCGGCCACCTCGACGGCGTGGGCCACAGCGTCGGCATCGGTGACATCGGTCGTCACGAACACGGCGCCTTCGGGCGCGCTGCCAGCGCGGTCGGCGACGACGACGTGAGCGCCGCGTTCGAGCAGGGCCACGGCGGTCGCGCCCCCGAGGCCGGAGGCGCCTCCGGTCACGAGAAAGGTGCGGTTGCTGATCTGCATGGGGTGGCCCCTCAGACGATTCGTTCGATGATGGTGGCGTTGGCCATGCCGCCGCCCTCGCAGATGGTCAGCAGCCCGTAGCGGGCCTCGCGCCGCTCGAGCTCGTTAAGCAGCTGGGTGAGCAGGCGGGCGCCGGTCGAGCCGAGCGGGTGCCCGATGGCGATGGAGCCGCCGTTCACGTTGAGCTGGTCTTCGGGGTAGCCGAGCTCCTCGCGCCACATCAGCGGCACCGGCGCGAAGGCCTCGTTGACCTCGACGAGGTCGATGTCACCGATGGTGAGGCCCGCCTGCGTCAGCGCCTTCTGGGTGGCCGGCAGCACCGCGGTGAACTGGAGCACCGGGTCGTCGGCGGCGACCGCCATCGAGACGATGCGGGCACGCGGCCGCAGGCCAGCGGCATCCGCTGCAGCGCGTTCGGCCACGAGCAGGGCCGCGGCGCCGTCGCTCACCTGTGACGCGTTGGCGGCGGTGATCACGCCGTCGGCAGCGAACACCGGCTTCAGGGCGGCCACGCGCGCTGGGTCGACGTCGGGGCGGATGCCCTCGTCGCGGGTCATCGCCACGGTCTCGCCCGACTTGGTGGTGCCGTCGAGGGGCACGAGGGCAGAGGCGAAGTGGCCGGCATCGGTCGCCGCAGCGGCCAGCCGGTGGCTGCGCAGGCTGAACGCGTCGAGCTGCTCCCGGGTGAAGCCCCACTTCTTCGCGACGAGCTCGACCGACGGGCCCTGCGCGGGCAGGTTGCCGTCGAACCGGGCCAGCACGCGCTCGCCGTACCACTCGCCCTGCTGAGCGCCGGGGGTGAAGAGCGGGCCGAGGTCGACCCGGCTCATCGACTCGACGCCGGCCCCGATGGCGAAGTCGTACTCGCCCGACTTGATGGCCTGGGCGGCGAAGTGCACGGCCTGCTGGCCCGACCCGCACTGTCGGTCGAGAGTTGTGCCCGGCAGGCCGATCGGCAGGCCGGCGCCGAGCAGGGCGTTGCGGGCGACGTTGCCCGACTGCTCGCCGCGCTGGATGGCGCACCCGACGATCACGTCGTCGAGGCGCTCGGCGTCGACCCCCGAGCGCTGCACGAGGTGGGCGAGGGTGTGGGCGAGCAGGTCGACGGGGTGCCAGTCGCGCAGCTGGCCGCCGCGCCGCCCGACGGGGGTGCGAACGGCGTCGACGATGACTGCTTCACGGGTCATGCTCGGTCTCCTTGGTGACGGGTGCGAAATCGGGTGAGGGCTTGGTGAAACTCGGGGGTCGCGGCGTTGGCCACCTGGGCGGTGGTCTCGTGCTCGAGGGCCTCGGCGAGGGTGGTGGTCCACGCGTCGTCGAGCAGGCGCTTGGTGCGGGCCTGCGCCTGGGGGGAGTAGCCGGCCAGGCGCCCGGCCAGCACGCTTACGGCGGCGTCGAGCTCGTCGGCCGGCACGCACCGCATGACCAGGCCGATCTGCGCGGCCGTGCGCCCGTCGACCTCGTCGCCGAGCAGGGCGAGTTCGCGGGCCTTCTGAGCGCCGACGAGGCGGGGGAGGAACCAGCTGCCGCCCAGATCGGGCGAGAGCCCGACGCGGGCGAAGATCTGGGTGAAGCGGGCGCTCTCGTCGGCGATGACGAGGTCGCAGGCCAGAGCGAGGTTGGCGCCGGCCCCGGCCGCGTGGCCGCTCACCTTGGCGATGACCGGCTGGGGCAGGGCTCGCAGGGCGAGGATCATGCCGCTGAGGGCCGCCATCTCGACGCCGAGCCCGTCGACGTCGAGGTCGAGCAGGTCGGCGCCCGCGCAGAAGTGGCCACCGGCGCCGGTGAGCACGACGACCCTGGTCGTCTCGTCGGTCGCGGCGGCCGCGAGGGCGGCGCACACCTCTTGGCGCAGGCGGGGGTTGAGGGCGTTGCGGCGCTCAGGTCGAGCCAGCTCGAGGGTGAGGATGCCGTCTGCCTGGGTGACCCGCAGGGTGCTGGGGGGCGCGGCCGGCGGGGCTGAGTCGTTTTCGCTGGCAGCAGTGTCGTTGGTGTCGTTGGTGTCTTGCTCAGCCACCGACGGCCGCCCGCACGCGGTGCTTGAGAATCTTGCCCGACGGGTTGCGGGGAATCTCGGCGAGCACGAGGTCACGGGGCAGCTTGTGGGGGCTGAGCAGCGGCTTGCCGAACTCGCGCAGCTCCTCCAGCGTGATGGTGGCCCCGTCGCGTGGCGTCACGACCGCGACGACCGTCTCGCCGTAGTCGTCCGACGGGCGCCCGATGATGGTGATGTCGCCGACCGCCGGGTGCCCGGCCAGGGCGCTCTCGACCTCGGCCGAGTACACGTTGCGGCCGCCGGTGATGATCATGTCCTTCATGCGGTCGACGATCGTGATGTAGCCGTCGGCGTCGATGAGGGCGAGGTCGCCAGTGTGCAGCCAGCCATCGCGCGTGGCCTCTTCGGTCGCCTCGGGCTTGCCCCAGTAGCCCTTCATCACTGTCTCGCCGCGCAGGAGCATCTCGCCGACCCCGCCCGGCGGCACGTCGTGGTCGTCGAGATCGACGATGCGCACCTCCGTGTTGGGGATCGCGGTGCGGCCGCTCGCGCTGGGCTGGGCCAGCACCTCGTCGTGCTGCAGCAGGATGCCGCCCGGGCCGCCTTCCGTCAGCCCGCAGGCCTGGATGACGGTGGCGCCCGGCAGCGCGGCGACGATGGCCTGGGCGGTTGTGGCCGGCATCGGGGCGGCGCCGTACATGCAGACCCGCAGGCTCGACAGGTCGCGGGTGCCGATGGAGGGGCTGCGCAGCAGAAAGGTGTACATCGTCGGCACGCCGAAGAACATGGTGATGCGTTCGCGCTCGAGCGTCTCGAGCACCTTCTCGGGGTCGAACGCGGGCAGGATGACGTGCGTGGCGCCGTAGCTCATGCCGCCGATGAGCAGCATGTTGAGGGCGGCGGAGTGGTAGAGCGGGGCGACGTGCAGCATCCGCTCCCCCTCGCGCAGGCCGAGGCCGAAGGCGGTGTTGATGCCCACCCAGAGCACGCGGTGCTGGTCGAACAGCGCGCCCTTGGGTTTCCCCGTCGTACCCGAGGTATAGATGATGAGCGCGTCGTCGTCCTCCCTGACCTCCACGTCGACCGGGTCGGCCAACTGGTGCAGCGAGCTCGCGAGCACGTCGTCGAAGCCTGGTGCGGCGCCGAGCGCCAGGGCGGGCAGGTCGCCGGTACGGTCGGGCAGGTCGCGCCAGGCCTGGATGTTCTGGGTGAGTTCGGGGCCGAAGAGCAGCAGCTTCGCCCCCGAGTCGGTGACGAAGTAGTCGATCTCGGGGGCGGCCGACCGCGGGTTGACCGGCACGACGATGGCGCCGAGCCGCAGACCGGCGTAGAGGGCCACGACGAAGGCGTCGCTGTTGCCCGCGACGAGCAGCATCCGATCGCCCTTGCCGAGACCGCGGGCCTCGAGCTCAAGCGCGAGCCGGTTGACGCGCTGGTCGAGCGCCGCGTACGTCAGCGTCTCGGGGCCGAACTGCACGGCGACCCGGTCGGGGGTGCGTCGGGCAGAGCGGGCGAGAACCTCGGCGAGACTGGGCATGGCGCCTCTTCTTGGGTTGCGTCAGGAGTGGGTCGGGCTGGCTGCGGGCTGGGGCTTCGAGGGGGCGGCGGGGCTGCTCGCCCGCAGTGTGCGGGGGTCGCGCACGGCCACGATGGGGATGTCGTGCTTGCGGCCGAGCGCCTCCCAGTGGTCGCTGGTGTCGGTCGCGAAGCGGGCGGTCAGCTCGTCGCGGGTCGTGCCCACGACGTGGCCGAGGCGGGCGGCGAAGTGCGGCTCGACAGCGCCGACCGCGACGTGGCCATCGGTCGTCGCGTAAAGCCCGTAGACGGGGGAGGCCCCGCCGAGCACGTCGTTCGGGCCGGTGAGTCCGTGCCGCACGGCGGATGCCGCGTGCTGGGCCACGTCGTCGAGCACGACCTTCAGGTGCGGCGCGGGGTCGCTTTGCTGGCCGCTTTTGCCCGGCTCGCTGTGGTCGCGTTGGCGCAGGCCGGCGAGCACGGCGCTCACGGCGCGTTCGGCGCCGAGCAGGTCGACGAGGGGAACGAGCGGCATCGTCGGCGGCAGCACGGTGCCGTGCACCGCCTGGTAGGTGAGGTCGTGGCCGGACTCTTCGGCGCGGTCGCCGACGTAGCCGACGATCTCGACGAGCACGAGCCCGTGCCGCAGGGCACTCTCGGCCAGTCGCAGCCTCGCGGAGGCCGACGGGCGCATCGAGGTCAGCAGCACGTCGGCGCTGGCCAGCCGGCTCTCGAACTGCGCCCGATCGGCCGCGTCTTTGAGGTCGAGGCTGATGACCTCCTGACCGCTGGCGAGCTCGTCATACCAGCTCGGCACCACGCTGCGCAGGGGGTCGCCCGTCGGTGGCTCCACCTTGACGACCGTTGCTCCCATCGACGCGAGGCGCGCAGCCGCGACGGGTCCGGGCAGGTTGACCGCGAGGGAGACCACCGTGATACCGGCAAGCGGGTCGTTTGACCGCGTCGTCATTGAGCCTCCTCGTCTGCGAACACTTCCTATACAGTTGTACAGTCTTTTATACGTGCGTGCAATACTTTGGCTGAAAGTGGTCGCAGGCGACGAAGGTGAGGTCGACATGACAGATCGGGTGGCTGGGCCCCGGGCCCGCCCCGACGACCTCACCGCGAAGGCGCGCATCCGCCGTGAGGCCCTCCACCTCTTCGCCGAGCACGGCGTCGGCGCCACGTCGCTGCGCACCATCGCCGCCTCGGCCGGCGTCACCGTCGGCCTGATCGTGCATCACTACGGCACGAAAGAGGCGCTGTGTGACGCGGTCGAGCTCGAGGTCGTCGACCTGTTCGCCGAGGCGATCGCGTCGGTACCCGTCGATGACCGCCCGGCGGCCGACCTGGTTGCCGCGCGAGACGTCGCCGTCGCCGAGATGCTCGCCGACAACCCGGCGGTCGTCGACTACCTCCGGCGCGCGATTCTGCACGGCGGCGGTGACCGCAAAGACCTGGTGAGCCGCCTCACCGAGCTGACCGCCCAGCAGGTGCGCGACCTGCGCACCGCGGGCCTGGCCTCGACGAGGCAGACCGTCGGCGAGCAGGTCGTCACGATCATGGTGCGACAGCTCGGGCGCCTCTTTCTCCAGCCCCTCGTCGACCGCATCGCCGAAGAGTTCGACGACCTAGCAGGGCCCTCAAGGCCGCAGCTGCTCGTCACCCTGACCCGCTGACCGTCACTGGTCTCATTCACGGCAAGTCGGTGCAGCGGCGCCGGTGACGAACGGAGCCCTCGTCGTATGTCCGCATGCTGGGTCCGTCCGAGAGACAGATGCATGGAGGCCGGTCAGTGGGCGCGCCTCAGCCACAGCGTCCTCCCGCATTCACCACGGCCGGCTACCGGCACGTCCTTCAGGCATGCTGGCTGTCGCCGGGCAGTCCCGGCTGTTCAGCGAGGGCGGGCGCGTACACCCGTGTGGACAGTTATCCGAAGCTGTCACACCCCCTGCGTATGATTATGAAGGCAGTTCAAGCGGCGGAGCCGACCGGGGAAAGGCTGAACGGAATGTCGAACAGGGATCTGATGCTGCGGGTTCAGCGAGTTGCGGAGGCTGCGTCGCTTCGGCGGTCAGATTCGACGCGTCACAAGTGCTTCGTCTCATACCACGTCGCCGACGTCGACGAGGTGACTAAGTTCCTTGACGACTTCGGGACCGAGTTCATCCCCAGGTCAGTAGGGGTAACGGAGGAGGACGACTTCGTTGACAGTGCTGACACCGAGTACATCAAGCGCCGGATCCGTGAGAGGTACCTCACGGACTCGACCGTGACAGTCGTCCTCGTCGGTAGATGCACGTGGTCGCGGAAGTTCGTGGACTGGGAGATTTCGTCGTCCCTTCGCCACGACTCGTTGAACAAGCGCAGTGGGCTTCTGGTCATGCCGCTGACTTCGATGAACAACACAGCGAGGCTCTCCGATCGGATTCGGGACAACTGGTTCAAGGCCGATCCGAAGGAGTCGTACGCCGCCTATAAAGCCTACCCGTCGAGTGCCAGCTGCCTCCGTTTGGCGATCGACGAGGCCTTCTTGGCTCGCACGGGGAAGGCAGACAAGGTCGACAACAGTCGGTCCCTTCGCCTCGCAAACGCTACCTGCTGATGACCACCACGTATGGGGTTCGGGTCTTCCAGTCGGGCCGCGACGACGACGTCGACCTAGTCCGTCAGGCCGTAGCTGCTGAGCTGGAGGCGCTCGGCTTGCACCGGTCCCTGACCGTCGCGATTACCGAGACGGCGCCACCGAACGGGAGCCCCGCCGTGGGTTTGTTCCTTGGTGGGCCTGGCGCAGCCGCGGATACCTCGCTCCGGGGCCCAGTAGTGGCGTACCTCGAGTCCGGGGTAGTCGTCATCCCCGTTGTTAATGATCTGAAGCAGTTTCACACTCAGGTGCCGGAGTACCTGGGTTTTGCGAACGGCGTTGAGTGGTCGACGCCGGAACACCTGCAACGGGTGGTGCGTCTGCTTCTTGAGGAACTCGGCATCGAAGAGAAGCAACGAAGGGTGTTCATCAGTCACAAGCGTGAGGATGGCCTCGGTGCTGCGGAACAACTTCACGACGCACTCTCGCATCATGGGTTTCGACCGTTCATCGACCGGTTCGTCGTTCGAGCCGGTCGAGACGTTCAAGCGAAGATCGCCGACGCGCTCGAAGACCATGCCTTCCTGCTGCTGCTGGAGTCACCTTTGGCCCACACCTCAGACTGGGTGTTCGATGAGGTCGACTACGCGTTGAGCCACGCCATGGGCGTTCTCATCCTGCAGTGGCCAGGAGAGCCTGAGCCCGTACCAGGAAGCCGCGGACTCCCGCGACTCGACCTTAATGCGAGCGAGATCGTGCCAGACGAACATGGCTACGACTCGTTGACCGAGGCGGGGTTGAACCGAGTCGTCGCGCAGGTCGAGGCCTCCCATGCTTTGGGTCTCACTCGTCGACGTCGCCTGATCATCCGCAGCATCGAGGAGGCGGCGCTTTCGGCGGGTGCACAGAGTTGCACCCCACTCTGCGGGTGGAGGCTCCATGTACAACAGTTGGGTAGGACGACCATCGTCGGATCCACGCCGAGGCTTCCGGCGGCGCTAGACCTTCAGATGCTCGATGAGGCGGCAAACGCAGAGGCGGGAAACCCAGCAAGGTTGCTCGTCCACAGTGCAAGGGTGCTACGGCCGGCCCTGCGGGAGCATCTCGGCTGGGTCGCGGGTGGCCGTGAGATCACATTGATGCCGGAGAACGCGATCGGCGGGTGGTGGTAGGCGTGCCAGTCAACTTCTCTCCGATGGAGCAGCCCTCCCCCGGTAGCCGGATGCTCTTCATCTCAGCGAGCATTCCCGACCCCTCGCGATGGTCCGGGTCTTTTGATGCGCTGGAGATCACGAACGCGGTGGTCGCTCTTGCCCGCGCGTGTCTTACCCGCGGCTATGGAGTCGTGACCGCCGCTCACCCCACAATTGCGCCCCTTCTTCTCTACGTCGCCGCGGAGTTCCCTCCGGCGGATCGTGGCGGGCGCGTGCGCGTATATCAGTCGATGCTCTTCGAGGATGTACTACCGGCCGCCACTCGACGATTCGAGGCCGACGGCATCGGGAATGTGATCTGGACCGAGGCTGCTGACGGAGAGTCACCGGAACCAGGGGAGTGGGATGGGAGCCTTCGGCGCATGAGGGAACAGATGCTGCGAGAAACCGAGCCCGCAGCCGCAGTCTTCATCGGGGGGATGGAAGGAATCCCGGCGGAACTCGACCTGTTCTCGAGCATCTTCCCTGATCGGCCGACCTATGCCGCGGGCCGACCCGGTGGTGAGGCTCGCGACCTTGTCACTCACTCGCCGGAGCACCTGCAGAGTCGCCTGCGTGAGAGTGGGGCCTATCCGGCCTTGTGGTGGGCCGTTCTTGACGACCTTGACGGCCGTGACGGGTGAGCCGGACTAACTCGTCCGAAACTCTTCAAGCATTCGGCCGCTCTCCGACTGATTACGGTGACGGTGGCCTGAGAACATCGCGCTGTGAATGAAGCAGAGGAGCCGAACGGTGCACCTGCCCCAAGGCCGCTGACCAAGGACCAACGAAAACACCTCGACTTCATCCAGGCCGTCATCTCCCGGATCGCCTCGTCCTCTGCAGCCGCTAAGGGATGGGGCCTGACGGTGGCCATCGCCTTATTCGGTTTCTCAACGACGAAGGCGACCCCCGAGCTGGCGGGACTCGGCCTCGTGGTCGTCATCTTGTTCGGACTCCTCGACTCCCACTACCTCCGCGACGAACGACTATTCAGGATGCTGTTCGAAGACGCGAGGAGAGGCCGAGTCGAGGTCTACTCGATGGACAAGAATGCCTACTCTGAAGGGTGCAGCCGGTGGGACGTGCTCCGCTCCTGGTCGGTGGTTGGCTTCTACGCCCCCCTCATACTGGTAGGTGCTGCCGCGCTTGTATGGGCCATCGCGTGCTGATCTCAGGATCGGAACTCTCGACGTAGAGCTTCCCACGCGTCGTCCTTGTCGTCTTCTGAGTAGTGAGTCTCGGGGGGCCAGATGCGACCTACCGCATCGCCTTTCCACCGAGGTACGACGTGGACATGCAGGTGCATGACCGTCTGAGTCGCGGCCGCCCCATTGCTCTGAATCACGTTGAGACCGTCCGGCCTCATAGCCCGCCTCACGGCCCCAGCCAGCGTCACGGTCGCGCGCCCCAGTTCGGATGCCAGGTCCGGACTGACGTCCCAGATGTCGCGGGCGTGGGTGCGCGGGATCAGCAGTGTGTGCCCCAGCGTCGCGGGCTCCGGAGGGAAGAACGCCACAACCGATTCAGTGCGGAAGACCTCGCGCGTGTCCTCCTCCCCCCGAGCAGCGATCTTGCAGAACGGGCAGTCGAGTTCAGTGGGCGGCGTCGTAGGCACTGTCGACCCAGGTACCCAGGTTGTTGTAGCCGTCGTTGTTCACCCAGTCGTAGGTCGGGTAGCCAGCGGGCAATGGGTTGGTCCCCTTGTAGTCGGTGTTCCCAGCAAAGTCCTTGATGCCGTGAATGTAGATGCCGAGTAACCCGTTTCCGCGCTCAATGCTTTTGTCGATCTCGTACTTCACCCAGCGACGAGATGCCGTCTGCGAGCCTATAAGGACGGCGGTCACGGAGGTGCCGATGAGTGCGTCGTCGATCAACTTCCGCACGGCAGCGTCGCCGCGCGTCTTCGCCGACTCCCAGATGGACGCCTCGATCCACTCCGGGGAAATCGATGACTTTAGCTTGGAACTATTGCGCACGACCGACGCTCGCTGTACATCTCGCTCGTAGTGAAAACTGAAGAAGGTTCTGTGGGCCATTCAGGGCTCCTCGCGTTGACGTTCACCACAAGTAGGTGGTTGTAGGTGACAATACCGGGAAAGCCGACACCGCCGGGAGATCTCCGATTGGCGTTTCGGCTGGTGCTCGCGACATCCACGCCGAATGCCCTCAGCATTTCAAGGACCCACAGACTCTGGTGGGGGGTTGGAACGAGCATGTCCATCTGGGCGCCATCAGAGCGACCGGTTCGCCGACAAGGCACCCGAGCAGGTCTGGGCGGTCCTGCTCGGGCGAGGACCGCTACGTCTGCTCGGCATCCACGATGTGCCGCATTCTGCACTGAACCATCCCGAACTCACGCCATTGCGACAACAGGTACTCGACCGCCTACATGTCCCCGCCAGCGTCTACACCACCGGCACCCGCTGAAGTGGGGGCCCAAACGCTCAACGAGAAGTGCGTGACATCAGACTCAGTCATGCGACGGTACGATTTTGCTGGGTGTCGAGCCAGCGAGCGACCGCAGGCACGAGTGATCCGTCGAGGTCGAGGGCGTCGAAGGATGTGTGCAATCGATGAGCCAACATGGCTACCGGAGGGCCGAGCCTCGACTCTCGAAAGATGAGACACGGAACGTCACGGGCGAACAGGTAGCCCAGCTCGACAGCCAGATTGTCAACGTGTCGTTCGTCGTCATCGAACACCGCGATGGCCAGCGAACAGTGATCCAGACAGAGCTTGACGTTGGTCCAAAGCTCACCAGAGTAGTCGCGGTCGTCAGCGCGAATGGCGTGGAGACCGCGGTTCTCGATCGACGAGCGGATCAGATCGTGGATGCGGGTGCGTAAAGGGCTGGGGTCGAGGCGCATCGCTACGAAGACGTTGCGGCCAGCGTCAGGATGGTCCGTCTGAAAGTGGCTGAGGGCAAGAGAGGTCATGGCGTATGGATACTCCACCATCGCATTAGACCGCTGGGATTGCGAGGCACCACAGCCGCTCACCCGCCTTACCTCTCGTCCATCAGTTCTGCCCGGCGTGCTTCAACCTCGGCGCGAACGGTAGACAGGTCGCGCCTTGCCTCGGGATCGAGCATGAGCGCTTCCATGTCCTCCAAGCCTTCCAGCATGGTGTCGGCCCGGAACAACTCTGACATATCCGTGACGAGGTCCGCCAAGTATCGCTCCACGACGCCTGACTCGCGAGTCAGGAGAGCCAGCTCGATGGCGCAGGCGTAGTCCCAGTACTCTGGGTCTGGCAACGCCAGCCTCCGACGGACGCAGAAGCGAACGACTGGGGCGAGTTCGTCTGCCTCATCGGTTCGCCCTGCTCGACGAAGCAGGGTGACGGCGTTCACGCCTGGATAAGGGTCTCGTAGATCAATCTCGAAGCCCCGCTTGTATGCATCGGCAGCACGATTGAGAAGGCCGACGGATCGAAGCGGACTCACACCTCGCACGGCCCTCCAATGCCGCTTGAAGGTACCACCCAGCAAGCCGAATGACTCAGCGTTTGGTCGTCGACGAATTAGGGCATTCAAGATTTCAACTGATTCGTCGAATCGACTCAAGCGCGCCAGCGCGAGTGCCTGCTGTTCTTGAACGAGCCACACCTCCGCCAACTCAGGAGCCATTGAGTCCACGATCTCGATCATTTCCTGCCATCCGTTGACCGACCGGAACGCCAGCAGAAGGCCGACCACACTTTCTGATTCGACCTCTGACATGGCGCCGAGCTCACTCCGCACCTGACGCAAAGTCTCGATTCCACTCTTGGCCGCACTGGCAATTGTCTGAGCGACCTCGCTCTCCCGCTCGATCGCATCGAGCATAAGATCCACTCTTCGGTGGTCGACGTCTGGGACTGGCAAGCCTGCGACAAGTTGATGAACCGGGCTGTCGGTCCTGCGCAAGCGCGCGTCCACGAGGCGTCGAGTTAGGTTGCTTCGTAACAATGCAATTTCAGCGGCGTCGTCCATGATGCGGGCTGTGTACGGTATTGCCGTGGCCTCAGCCACATCAAGCGGAAGGGGCACCCCGTCTCGGAACATCAGCACTGTCGACCAAGGCCGCAGCGCATGTCGTACGCCTAGCTCGTAGAAGACATTCGGATTAGCGGAGGACAAGTCCGCCACGGCGTACTCGCACAGCGCGAGCCGTTCAAACATGGTCTTGTGGAAGACCCCGCCCAGAGTCTCCTCATCTGCTCGGTGGGCGCGAAGGCCTGCGTCGTCGACCGCTGGCGCGATGACACGTGCGTAGACTTCGTCGTAATCAACGTCCATCTGTTCGTTGGCTCGCACCCGGAAGGGCATCACTACGAAGCACAACGGTCGACGTGGCACGGGGCTCCCCAAAGCAGCAAGACAAGACTAGTGTGATCGAATCTAGCGATTCGCAACGACGCCGTCGAGACCGGGAGTATGAAGTTGCCCTATCAGGCGATTATTGAGCACCTCATGACGGTCCAAGATGTCACGAACCGGTTGGCGGCAGAATCCGCCAACGTCGAGACTTGGCCTGCGGCCTTGGCCATGGGTCTGGCTGTCCACGTGATTTCACTCGCGAGCCTCGACGCGTACTACCTAGGGTTGGTGAGACGTTACCGCGGCCCCTTCGCGGATGAGGTGGGGACCGAGGTCACTACTTCGAAAATGAGCGTCGGCGAGGCGCAGTTCCTCAACACTACCAAATCAGGTTACGTATCAAAAGTCCGCTGCTTCGACAGCGGCTTGACGTTTGCCGTCATCATGGGCGCTGCGTTCTGGTCACTACCGGAGAACTGAGATGGCGATCAGCATCTTCCTCAGCCGCCCAACGCCACATGAGCAGGGTCAGCAACGATTGCTAGACCAAGTATCACGGCATCTCGAACGCCGGGGGCTGGCGCCAAGGACCATCGGTTACACCGATTATGGGCGGCATCCGATGAACGACATTCGGGGCGTCTTGGCGGATTGCAACGGATTATTTGCCTTGGCGTTTCGCCGCACGCAGATCATCCGCGGTCATGACCGGCCAAAAAATACGGTAAATAAGGAAAACCGATTCGCTTCTCCCGGACCCATACGCGATGTGTGGTTGACCACCCCATACCTGCACATCGAGGCCTCCATCGCCTTCTCGATGGGCCTGCCCATCGTCCTCTTCGTCGAAGAGGGGGTACGGATGGAGGGCGCCCTCGAGAACGGAATTTTGACGGGGTATCCGCCGCTGTTCAATTGCGATACGGCGCAGCATCGACGTGACTTCCTGGAATCAGAGCCTTGGCTTCAACTCACCAACTCCTGGGAGAGCGAGGTCCGGGAAGTCGTACGGTGCAAGGGACGGCCCCCGCAACTTTACTCTCCCTAGCCCGGATCGTTCATGTGTCGTCATCTAACGACCGACCCGGACGCGCGAAAGTGCCTGTCACGCAAGGAGATACTGGACTTGTCGACGGTTCAGTAAACTTGATATGACTGCGCCTCGCAGATGAAGCGTACGACGTGGGCGTCCGGGTTGTCTGTCCCGGCCCACGTGATCGGGGTGATAGCCCTCGCGGTTAGCGTCGCGACCCGTCTGCTGGCGGACCAGGTGATCGCGTGGCTGTCGAGGGCGACCGCGCGGGCCTCGTTCCAGCCGTTGCATGACCCGGCCAGGTGCTCGGCTGGGACGCGTCGAGGTGGCACGAGGGCGAAAGGCCCTGCGACTCGATGCCCATCGGGACGTTCAAGCGCGCGCAGAGGTTGACCTCCGTGCTGGGCCGGCTCTCCGAGCTGGCCCAGTAGAGTGTCGAACTGCTCGCTGGTGACGGTCTGCCGTGTACCGGGCCATCACCTCGACGAACACCGTGACGTCACACTCGCGCGCGTGCCGCGCGCGTGCCGCGCGCGTGCCGCGCGCGGGCCGCCGCGGCAGCGGCATCCGGATGCCGCCGACGAATCCCGGGCCCCGATCGTCCGCATTGGGTTCTAGCCTGTCGGTATGCCAGCCGTGATCTCGACCGACGACCTGACCGTCCGCCCGCTGGCCGCCGACACCTGGCCTGCCTTCGCCGAGCTGGTCGAGCGGCACAACGGTATCTTCGGCGGCTGCTGGTGTACCTATTTCCACTCACTGTCGCGCGACAAAGACCGCACCTACGAGAGCAACCGCGACCTCAAGTGCAACCTCGTCGAGAAGGGCTGCGCACACGCCGCGCTCGTGTTCGACGGCGACGAGGCTGTGGCGTGGGCGGAGTTCGGGCCGCCCGACGAGCTGCCCAACATCCACCACCGCAAGGAATACGAAGCGACACAGGCAAGCTCGCCCGACTACCGCGTCACCTGCATCTTCGTCGACCGGCGCTACCGCCGGCACGGCCTGGCCGCCCTCGCCCTCAAAGGAGCGCTCGACCTGATCGCCCAGGCGGGAGGCGGGGTGGTTGAGGGCTACCCGCACGACATGGCGAAGCAGCCGGACGGCAAGAAGATGTCGGCGTCGTTCCTCTACAACGGCACGAGAAAGATGTACCACGAGGCCGGCTTCACCTTCGACCGATCCAAGGGCCTGAAGAACTGCGTCATGACCCTGACGGTGCCGCCGGCTTGACCGCCCGGCCCGCGGCACCCCTCCGAAAGAAGGTCAGGCCAGCACGATGCTCCTGGTCAGGTGGCGCGGGGAGTCGGGCTCAAGGCCCGCCAGCTCGGCGCGCAGCAGGCAGAGGCGGTGCACCCGCACCAGTTCGGCGAGCGGGTGGAGGTCGCGGTGCTCGAAGTGGGCACCGGTCGCGGCGACCTGATCGGCCAGACCCCCCGGAACCTCGCCGAAGGCCCACACGGCGCGGCCGGTCGTCGCGATGCTGATCGGCCCGTGACGGTACTCCGTGGCGGGGTAGCTCTCCGCCCAGAACTGGGCTGTCTCGCGTAGCTTGAGCGCGGCCTCGTTGGCCAGGCCGACGGTCCAGCCGGTGCCGAGAAAGGTCACCTGCTCGACGGCGCGCAGCGCGCCCACAGCGTCGTCGACGCTCTCGGCGAGCACGGAGCGGGCGTCGGCGATCGCCGGGGCGAGGTCGTCGCCGAGGGAGGCGAGCAGCAGGGCGAGGTTCGTGGTCGCGAAGCGCGTCTGCACGACCGACTCCTCGTCGGCCTCCGACAGCAGAATCGTGTGGTCGCTCTCGTCGGCCACCGGGGTGCCGGCCGTCGCCACAATGCTGGTGTGGTTGATCTCCAGCTGCTTGAGCCGGTGGATCACCGCGATGATCTCCGACGTGGTGCCCGAGCGGCAGATCACGACGGCCCGGTCGTAGCCGCGCTCGAGGTGGTGCTCCGAGGCGGCGAACGCGTCGGTGACGCCCTGCCCCAGCGACTCCCGGCGCTCGGCGTAGGCCTGCGCCATGAAGAACGACGTTCCGCAGCCGATGACCGCGACGCGCTCGCCGGCCTGAGGCAGGATGCCGCTCACCTCGGCCAGGCGCCCGACGGCCTGGGCCCAGGCGTCGGGCTGGCTGAACAGCTCACGCTCGAGGTGGCTGCTCGGCGTGGATGTCTGGTCGGTGGTGGGGTCGGTGCTCATGGTCCTCCGTCAGCGTGGCGATTGATACTGATTGATTGACAGTCTAAATGAGCAGAGATGTGAATGTCCACTGCGCGATGTGCACTCTAGACTCGGGGCCGTGACCCCGCATCAAGCCGATCCCGCCCCCTCGCCACGCACCCGCTCGGCGCGCTGGTCGGTGATGCTCGACCAGCTGGCCACCCGGGGTCGTCTCTCCGTGGCGGAGGGCGCCGAGCTGCTCGGCGTCAGTGAGGCCACGGTGCGCCGCGACTTCCATGAGCTCGCCCACCGCCAGCTCGCAACCCGCAACCACGGCGGCATCGTCGCGACGTCGGTCGCCTACGAGCTGCCCTACCGCTACCGCAGCGCCGCGGCCGACGACGACCACACGCGCATCGGAGCGCTCGCGGCATCCCTCGTCGAACAAGCCCAGGTCATCGCCCTCAACGGCGGCACCACCACCACCGCCACGGCCCGCGCGATCACCGCCACCGAACGCGACCCCAAGAGCGAGCCGCTCACGATCGTCACGAACGCCCTCAACATCGCCACCGAGGTCGTGCTGCGCCCGCACGTGCGGTGCATCTCCCTCGGCGGCCTCGCCCGCCCCGAGTCGTACGAGGTCAGCGGCGCCATCGCGATGACCACGATGGAGCAGCTCTGGTTCGACGTCGCCGTCTTCGGCGTCGACGGGCTCACCGCGGCTGAGGGCGCCATGTGCACCCACGACGACGAGGCGCTGATCGTGCGCACCATGATGGAACGCGCCCGCACCTCCATCTGCGTCGCGGCCGGGGCGAAGATCGGCGCCCGGGCGCTCACCTCGATCTGCGCTGCCAAGAAGGTCACCGACCTCGTCACCACCCATGCGGCGGATGCCGGTGAGCTCGACCGGCTGCGAGCCGCCGGCGTCACGGTGCACCTCGCCTGACCACCATCAAGAAGATTCGCTTCAACGGCTGATGATCGGATGAGTAGAGGAGCGGTGACGGTGACTTCACGAGTGCTGTATCAGGACGTCATTCCTTACGACACCCCCTCCAGCATCGAGGCCCTCGCCGGGCCCTGTGGGGGTGTGCTCGTGCTGCCGATCACCGTTCACTGGGGCCCAGAACCGACTGCCGACTTGTCCACCCCCGATGGCGTGGAGAAGGCTTACGAGAGCCTGGTGCGCGAAGGAACCACGCAGCAGCAAGAAGAACTTCTCGACGCAGAGCTGCTGCGACGGGTATGGCCCGGTCTGCGCCTGCCTCAGCGTTGCCGTGACCTCTGGGAATCGCGGTTTCCTGACCTGGCCCGTTCGTAACGATGCCGTCGGGGGAGGCACACCAGCGCCCGGGGGCGGGCCGACCTTCAGCGGCATCCGGGATGACGTCGGCAATTCCAGAGCCTCAATCGCGCGCCTTGGGTTCCGGCCGGTCGGTACGCCCAGCCCTCGTGAGTTCGGGTCAGGCCCTGGGCGCGGTGGTATCCCATGGATTGAGGCATGGGACGCCGAGGGGTTGGAAGTGCTTGATGTTCCGCGTCACGACGGCCATCCCTGCGGACTCCGCGACAGCGGCGATGAGGGCGTCGTCGAACGGGGCGTGCTCGGGAACACGGTAGGTCGCCAGAATCCTGGCTGCCGACAGGTCGAACGGCAGCACCCGGTCGGCGAAAGTGGGCAAGACGTTCTCCTCGAACCAGCGTCGCAGCACCGCTCCCTGTTCAGCGTCGGATCGCTCTTTGGCTATCACCCCGCGCTCGAGCTCTGCGACCGTGAATGCTGAGACGAACTGGTCACCAACGGGAACCGACGCCGCCCACCCCTCGACGGGCGGGTTGCGCCCTCGGACCCGCAGCGCGGACACCACGTTGGTGTCCAACAGGTACTTCACAAGTGCGCTGACCGAGCTGTCAGGCCGAGGCGCTCGGGCTCGAACTCGATGTCGGCACCTTCGTCAGTGCCCAGGAGGTCAACGATGGTGAGGCGCTCACCTTCCAGCGCCCGAGAGAGCATGTCGCGCGCCTCTGCCTCGACCGACCGGTTACGTTGCTTAGCCCGCGCGCGAAGCGCGGCCTTGGTCCCCGCGGGAAGGTTGCGAATGAGGATCTGTTCCATGACGACCTCCTCTGATATCGACTCGATGATATCACTGCCCTGAATTGCTGTGGCGCCACGACAGCTTCAGCGCCGGCGTCACAGTGCACCTCGCCTGAGCGGTATCCGCCCTCGCGCGCTCGTCGACGAATCCTGCAGAGTGGTGTCCCATGGGTCACATCGAAGCGCAACGCGATCAACCGGTGACACTGTTCACCGGTCGCCGCATCCTGGCCCTCGACGGCACCGAGCCGGAGTGCCTCGCTGTGCAGAACGGGCTCATCGTCGCCACCGGCGCCCGAACCGAGCTGCGCGACCGGTTCCCGGGTAGCGCCGCGGTCGACCTCGGTGGCGTCGTGATCCCTGGCCTCAACGACGCGCACTGCCACCCCTCGCAGGCCGCGCTGGCCCGGGTACGGGTCGACCTCAGCCGCGCCACGCAGGTGGACGAGGTGGTGCTCGCCCTGCGCGCTCGGGCTGCTGAGACACCCGCCGGCACGTGGATGGTCGGTCAGGGGCTCGACGAGCATCTCGTCACCGATGGCGCGGTCGACCGTGCCGTGTTGGACACGGTCAGCTCGACCCACCCGGTCGTCGTCATCCAGTACACGTTCCACCGCGCGGTGACGAACACGCGCGGGCTGGCCCTGCTCGGCTACGAGCGCCCGTCGGACGCACCGCCCGGCGGGCAGCTGCTCGCCGACCCCGACGGCAGGCTGAACGGATGGCTGCTCGAACGCGCCTGGCTCGACCCCTGGCTTCCGGGCCGTGAGACCGCCACCATCGCGCCGGCCGGAGGTATCGATGACCAGGTGCAGGCCTTGGCCTCGGTCAACGCCGAGCTGCACGCCGTGGGCATCACCTCGTACTGCGACGCCATCGTGACGCCGCTCGAACAGGCCCTCTACGCGGAGGCGCTGGCCAGGGGCGCACTGACCCCACGCGTCGGGATGCTGCTGTGGCACACGTATTTCGACGCGGCCACCTGGAACGCCGACGACCGCCACGACCTGCGCATGGTGGGCGTGAAGATGATGCTCGACGGGGCCCTCTCCGGCGGCACATGCCTCTGCCAACAGCCGTACGCCAGCGCCACGGGCACCGACAACGGCCTCCAGATTCTGGGCGACGCTGACTTTCACGAGCGGTTCCGCCTGCTGCACGAGGCGGGCGTCCGGGTGGCCGTGCACGCGAACGGGGACCTGGCCGTGAGCAAGGTGCTCGACGTGGTGGAAGAGGTTCGTCGCACCGGCAACAGCGCTGACCACCCTGCTGATCCGGGCCCGCAGCATCGGGTGGAGCACTGCAGCATTGTCAGCCCCGAGGTGATCGAGCGGCTGCGCGCCAACCACCTGGTGGCGGTGCCGTTCGGTGCGTTCCCGATGCTGTTCGGCGACGCCCTGCGCCGCTTCTACGGAGATGATCGGATGGAGCGGGTCTGCGCCCACCGCGCCTTGCTCGACGCCGGCATCGAAGTGGCGGGCTCGTCGGACTACCCGATCATCTCGGCGAACCCGATGCTGGCGGTGCAGAGCATGGTCACGCGCCGCACCATCGACGGCCGCTCCGTAGGACTGGGGCAACGGGTGAGCGTGCTCGAGGCCCTCGGCGTCTACACCCGCGGATCGGCCCACGCCACCGGGGAAGCCGATGTGAAAGGCCAGCTGACGCAAGGCCAGTACGCCGACTTCGCCGTGCTGCAACAGGACCCGACTCAGGTAGACCCTCACGAGCTGGCCCAGGTGCAGGTCGACTCGACGTGGGTGGGTGGCGAGTGCGTCTGGCACCGGCCCGCCTGACGGCCCGGCTCACCGGCATCCAGACCCGTTCGAGGTAGGACGCGACCGCATACGGTCGCTGATCACCTCGAACCGGGGTCGCTGAGCCTCCCTGAGACTTCGATGGCACGCTGCTCGAGGGGCAGTTCGATGCCAGCCCCCTCGCACGCTGCGACCACCGCGACGATGGCCGCGTGACGCGCCCGCCACACGTCACCGCTGCGCGGCTCGTGCCAGTAGCGCACCCGCACGGTGACCCACGACGGTGCGAGCACCTCGACCCAGGCCTCCGGCGCCGGTTGGGCGTGAACCTCGGGCACGGCACCCAACGCCTCGATCACGACCGTGCACGCCTGTTGCAAATCGGTGCCGTAGGCGACGCCCAGCTCGAAGTCGGTGCGCCTGGCGCCGTTCACCGTGAGGTTGGTCAGGGGGTTCTTCAGCACGCCGCCGTTGGGCAGCAGCACCCGCAGCCCGTCGTGGGTGTCGATGGCCGTGTGTCGCAGGTTCAGCTCGACGACGGTGCCCTCGAAGTCGCCGCTGACGATCTGGTCGCCGGGGCTGAACGGGTTGCGAAAGCCCATCAGCACCCCCGAGATGTAGTTCTCGGCGATGTCACGCAGGGCGAACGCCACGGCGATCCCGAGGATGCCGGCCCCGCCCAGCACCGGCCCCAGGTCGAGGCCGATGATGCGCAACGCGATGTAGAGGCCGGTTGCAGCGATGACCGAGAACACCACCCGGGCCATGATCTGCACCGACGAGGTGACCGTGTGGTGGCGGTGGTCGACGCGGCGTACGAACCAGCGCGCCAACGCTGCAAGCAGGAGAGCGATGACGAAGGTGACGGCGGCCCAGAACCAGTTGCCGAAACCGATCCCGTCGACCGCCAGAACGAGAGCCACAGCGGCTGGCATCATCGGCACCTCTTTCGTTGGCCACCGATGCTAGTCGGTGCGTTCCGCAGGGCCGGGAGCCGCACTACCCCTGCGGGATTCCGCGCCGGTGGAAGGCGACGAAGCCGACCACGACGAGCACGACCGTGACCGCGGTCATCACGGCGAGAGCCATGACCGGGATGGCGCCCACGGGCGGGTTGCCCACGTGCGTGGTCGGCGCCAGGTCGAGCACCCACGGGCGGAGGTTCAGCCCCGGGCCGAGAAAGGCGATGAACGCGACGACCGCGTAGCCGGCCCAGGCGAGCCCGAACCAGCGAGGCCGCAGCCCGTAGAGGGCCAACGCCAGCCCGGCCAGTAGGGCCTCGGCGGGCAGGTAGGCCAGCCCGGCATCCATCGAGCGACCGATCTCGGCGCCGTCGCCCAACGAAAGGGCCGCGGTGAGGCCCAGCACCAGTGACGAGCTGACCACGATCAGCAGCAGCCCCCCGATTACCACCACGGTGTGCGCGCCCAACCAGTGCCTCCGCGACAGGGTGCCGCCGAGCCGCGTCTCGAGCCGGCCCTGCGCCTCCTCCGCCCGCAGCGTGCCGACGGCCTGCACGGCATACCCGGTCGCGATGATGGCCAGGAACAGCTGCGAGGTCGCGACGAAGCCGTCCAACGGCCGGGTCGCGCCGACGCCCAGAGCCGTCGCGAGGGCGGGGTTGCCGGCCATCGCGTCGACGAGCTGGCGGGCGAGCGCGCCCATCATGGCCATGAACAACGCGCCCCCGGCGAGCCAGCCCAGCGTGCCCGGCCGGTGGATCCGCATCGCCAGCCCGACCGGATGCCGCAGCCACCCCGAGGCTCGCGCCGGCCCAGCCCCGCCCATCACCAGAGCGCTGCCCAGGTCTCGGCGGGAGGCCAGCCGCAACGCGACGCCAGCGAGCAGGGCACCGACCACGAGGGGTATGCCGAGGGCCCACCAGCGCTGGTCACCGAAAGGGGCCGTCTTCTCGGCCCAACCCAGTGGAGAGAGCCAGGTGACCCAGGAGGAGGTCACGTCACCGACCCCGCGCAGCACGTACGAGGCAGCCAGCACGACCAGCGCGCCGGTGTAGACGCCGCGGGCATGCCTGGTCAGCTGCGCCATCAGGGCCGCTAGCGCGGCGAAGACGAAGGCCAGGGCGCCGAGCGAGAGGGCGTAGAGCACGGCGCCGGCGACCGGCACCCCGTAGACGGCTAGCCCGAGCGCGAAGAGCACTGCGGTGACGAGGATGGTCGCGCTCGCCCAGATCAGGGCCGCCAGCGCCGGTTCGTGCCGGGCGATGCGCCCCCCGAGCAGCAGCTCGAGACGACCCGACTCCTCCTCGCGGCGGGTGGCACGGGCGACCAGGCTGATGCCGAGCAACGGCATGAGAAACGCTGCCATAAAACCGAACTCGTCTTGGATCACACCGCCGAGGGAGTCGATGCCCTCGACCTTGCCGTTGATCGCGGCCAGCGCGTTGCCCGCCGTGACCGCCGCGGCGTAGCTGTGGATCTTGGCTGGCGTGTCGTAGAGCCCGGCGATGCCGGCGGCCGTGCCGACCATGCTCGCGGCCAGCACCACGACCCACACGAGGGCGCTGCGCCGCTGTACCCGCCCGATGATGCGCAGCATGGTGGCCAGGCCGCCCGGCTGGCCGCTCGCACCGTGGGGCCGGGCGCTCGGGTGGGTCGCCTGCTGCGGGCGGGTGCCGGCATCCGTGCTCATCGCGAGGCCGCCAGTCGCTCGCCACGAGCCTCTGCAACGGTGTCGTCGTCGCTCTCGTCCCCGAAGTTCTGCAGAAACAGGGCGTCGAGGCTCGGCGGCGTGACCGTGAGTGTGTGGATGCCGCTCTCGTGCAGGGTGCCGATGACGGCATCCAGGTCGTCAGCGTCGATGGTGAACCGGGAGTCGAACAGCTCGCCGCGCCGCTCGCTCTGGTGGTCGGCGAGACCGGCGCTGTCGGCGAGCCCGACGGGATCGCCGACGGTGACGGCGTGCACCGTCGTGCGCGTGTGCCGCCGTAGGTCGGCGAGGGTTCCGGTGATGACCGTGCGGCCCCGCCGGATGATGCTCACCCGGTCGGCCAGTGCCTCCACCTCGCCCATGATGTGGCTCGAGAGCAGCACGGTGACGCCGTCGTCCCGCCGCTCGCGCACGCACTGCTGGAAGGCCGCCTCCATGAGCGGGTCGAGGCCCGAGGTGGGTTCGTCAAGCACCAGCAGCTCGGCATCGGCGGCGAGGGCGGCGATCAGCGCCACCTTCTGGCGGTTGCCCTTGGAGTAGTCGCGCACCCGCTTGGTCGGGTCGAGGTCAAACCGGTCGATCAGGTCGGCGCGCCGCTGCTCGTCGACCCGCGCGTGGGTGGCGCCCAGCACGTCGAGACACTGACCGCCGGTCAGCCCCGGCCAGAGGGCGACGTCACCGGCGACGTAGGCCAGCCGTGCGTGCAGGTGCGGGGCGTCGTGCCACGGGTCGCCCCCGAACAGCTCCACCCGGCCGGAGGTGGCCCTCATCAGGCCGAGCAGCACCCGGATCGTCGTCGACTTGCCGGCCCCGTTGGGCCCGAGAAACCCGTGCACCTCACCGGGCTGAACGAGCAGGTCGAGCCCGTCGAGGGCCCGCACGCTGCCGAAGACCTTGGTGAGCGCCTCGATGCGGATGACGGGAACGGTGGCGGTCATGACGGTGCCTCCTCGGGCGGTTCGTTCGGTATGTTCGATGTGTTCGGGGCCGAACCGGGCGGCTCCGCCGGAGGGGCCGCGAAGGCGCCCTCCAGATAGATCGCGGAGGCCTGCCTGGCCCACCGGTCGAGGCCGGCGGGTGTCAACGGGTCGTCGCCGATGGCCGTGGCGATCTGGTTGCGCAACAGAATCACCGCGAGGTCGTTGACCAGCAGGAACGCCGCGCGCACGTCGGGGTCATCGCTCGGCCGGGCGGCGCCGAGGGTGACCATGGCGTCGAGCAACCGGCGGGTGGCGCCGAACCAACGGCCGAAGATGGCGGCCCCGGCGGGGTCGTTGGTCAGCAGCAGCCGGCGCAGGTAGGCCGGCAGCGGAGAGCCGGGCGGCAGCATCCGCGAGAACGCCTCGGCCACCGACGTCGTGGCCTCGCCGCCGGTCAGCATCTCGGCGACGTCGTGGTCATCGAGCTCGGCGAAGACCCGGTCGAACGCGTCGATCGCGTGCGTGTCGACCGCGCCGCGCAAACCGTCTTTGCTGCCGAAGTGGTGCACCACGAGCGCGGGGGAGACGCCGGCCGCGGTGGCGATCTCGCGCACGGTCACCGCGTCGTGGCCCCGCTCGGCGAAGAGGCGCAGGGCGGCGTTGCGGATGCCGGCCCGCGCGGTGAGGTCCCCATCGTCGACTACCGAACTCATGTTCAATATACTAAACGCTTGTTCAGCAACCTTCAAGAGGCATTCGCGGTCGCCTCAGCACCGGGGTCGTGGCTGCCAGCTCAAGCGGCAAGGCGGTGCTGCGCCTGGTCAGCGCTGGGAGTGGCGAGGCGGGGTCGAGTCGCGCACCACGACGCTGCCCTTGACCCGACGACGCCTGGGGGAGCCGGCGGGTGCCTCGGCGACCAGGCTCATGGCCTGCTCGCCGAGCTCGGTGAGCGGCAGACGCACCGTCGTCAGTGACGGGCTGATGTCGCGCAGGGTGGCGATGTCGTCGAAGCCGGCCAGGGCAAGGTCGTCGGGCAGGCGGATACCGCGGTCTCGGCAGGCCGCAATCGCCCCCATCGCCATCACGTCGTTCACGGCGAAGACGCAGTCGAGTTCACCTGCGCTGTCGAGCAGTTCGGTCATGGCCCGGTAGCCGCCGTCACGGGTGAAGTCGCCGTGCACCGCCGTGGGTGCGGGGTGCCCCGCGGCGACGACACCCTGGGTGAAGCCACGATGCCGGTCTTGCGCGGTGATCAGGTCGGCCGGCCCGGCCAGCACGCCGAACCGGGAGTAGCCGAGGGCGGTGAGCTCGCGGGCGAGAGCAGTGGCACCGGCCCGGTTCTCGATGACGAGCGTGTCGACCGGCAGGCGGGCCTGGCTGATGGCCACGACCCGGCCACCGGCCTGTTCGAACGCCGCGATCTCGGCGTCGAGGGCACGGTCGCGTTCGGTGCGTCGGCTGCCGACGATGATGGCGGCCCGGCCCCGCTGCGCTCGCAGTGCCCGGAGGTAGCGCACCTCCTGCTCAGGCCGGCCCAGGGTGGCGCTCAGCATCACGAGCAGTCCGGCGTCGTCGGCCGCGCGCGAGACCCCCGACGCGATCGCCGAGAAGTAGGGGTCGGCGATGTCGTGCACGATGAGCCCGACGACGGTGGTCGCCCCCTTGGCCATGGCCTGGGCCTGCGCGTTCGCGGAGTAGTCGAGCAGCTTTGCCGCCGCGGCCACGCGCTCGGCGAGGTCGGGCCGCACCGTGCGCTCACTACCGTTGAGCGCTCGCGAGGCTGTGGCGACGGAGACGCCAGCCTCACGGGCCACGTCGCTCAACGTCACTGCTGCACCGGCCTGCGCCACGGTGTCTCCTCACTGTTCGGGAATGCGCCTTCCGGGAAGTCTAGGGGGTGCAGCTCGTATGGGCCTGTTCGCTCGCAGGGCCCTTCACCACGGCAACCGGGTCCGCTACCCTAACTGGGTAAGCGCTTTCCCTCAGTGTCGTCCGTCGGAAGTACGGTCGCCGTCAGCAAGGAGCTTCCCGTGGCCAGCGACGACCCCACCCGCCCCAACATCCTCTTCGTGCTCACCGACGACCAGGGCCCCTGGGCCATGGGGTGCGCGGGAAACGACGAGATCCAGACCCCGGTGCTCGACCGTCTGGCCGCCGAGGGCACCCGGCTGGAGAACTTCTTTTGCGTCTCACCCGTGTGCTCACCCGCCCGGGCCAGTCTGCTGACCGGGCAGGTCCCCTCGGCGCACGGGGTGCACGACTATCTGACGGGCACCCACGTCGGCGCCGCCGCGACCGACTACCTCGCGGGTCAGACGCTCGTCACCGACGTGCTCGCCGACCACGGCTACCGGCTGGGCCTCTCAGGCAAGTGGCACCTCGGCGCCAACGACCGCCCCCGCAAGGGGTTCGTGCACTGGTACGCCCACGAGGCGGGGGGCAGCGCCTACCACGACGCGCCGATGTACCGCGACGGCATCCGGGAGTCGACGCCCGGCTACCTGACCGACGCTCTTGCCGAAGACGCGGCCGGCTTTGTGCGCGAGGCGGCGCAGCCCGACCAGCCCGAGCCGTTCTTTCTCAGCCTGAACTTCACCGCGCCGCACAGCCCGTGGGCCGGTCAGCACCCGCCGGAGGTCGAGGCCCTCTACGACGACTGCGCGTTCGCGTCGTGTCCCCAGGGCGAGCGGCATCCGTGGGCCACGATGGCGAACGGCTCACCCCTCGGCGGCGAGCCCGACACGCGAGCCGCACTGGTCGGCTACTTCGCGGCAGTGACGGCCATGGACTCAGCCCTCGGTCGGGTCGTGGCCGAGCTCGAACGGCTGGGCCTGCGCGAGAGCACGGTCATCGTCTTCAGCAGCGACAACGGCTTCAACGCCGGGCACCACGGCATCTGGGGCAAGGGCAACGGCACGTGGCCCCTCAACCTCTACGACAGCTCGGTCAAGGTGCCGGCCATCGTCAGCCAGCCGGGTCGGGTGGCGGCCGGGGTCGTGCGCACCGAGCTGCTCTCGGCCTACGACCTGGCGGCCACGCTGCTCGAGCTGGCGGGCCTCGACCCGTCGCCGATGCAGACCGGGCCCGGCCGCTCGTTCGCGCCGTTGCTGCTCACCCCGACGGATGCCGATGCCGACGCGGCAGCGCCCGCGCTAGAAGATGACGAGCGGGTGGTCGTGTTCGACGAGTACGGGCCTGCCCGCATGATCCGCAGCCGCGACTGGAAGCTCGTGCACCGTTGGCCCGACGGCCCGCACGAGCTCTACCACCTGGCGGCCGATCCGGGGGAGCGGGTCAACCTCGTCGATGACCCAGCCGCGCAAGAGGTGCGTCTAAGGCTCGCCGACGACCTGACGAGCTGGTTCGCGCGGCACGTCGTTCCCGAGCGAGACGGCCAGCAGCTGCCGGTCATCGGTACCGGCCAGGCCGCTCGAGCCGGGGAGCCCGACGCCTTCCAGGGCCCGCTATGGGATGCCGTCTCAGGCGGTTAGGCGTCGCGATGAGGTGCGTTCCTGGTGAGGTCGGAGGCAGTGACCTATCGGAAGCGAGGGTCGCTCACGCCGTAGCTGCGCAGGGTTGGGCGTAGGGCCAGGCTGTAGACGAGCCGCACCAGCCGGTTCAGCCCGAGCCCGTGGCGTTCCTCGTGAGCAACTCGCCCGAGACGGTGCATGATCCACGGCTCGAGCGGGCTGCGCACGTGGTGGTCGACCAGATCGATCCGGCACACGTGCTTGATGTTCTTGTACCCGTAGAGGTGCGGCACGACGAGGCGGTACGGCGCCCCGTGGGCGCGGCCGAGTGGCTCGCCATCACGGGTGTGCGCGAGCATGACGTCGTCACGCAGCAGCAGGGCCAGCGGGATGCTGGCCATCGCGCCGTCGAGCCCGGTGAAGACGACGCCGGCGGTGGTCGTGTCGGCGTGGGGCGCCAGAAGCTGAGACCAGAGGTCGGTAAAACTCCACCCGCTCCACCGGGTGTTCTGAACGCTCCACGTCATCACGCAGTGCAGGTCGAGCGCCTTCGTGGTCGCTGGGAGGGCGTCAAGGTCTTGTCGAGTCAGCGCCGTCGCCCGATCGGCCTGACCTGTGACCATGATCACCGGCTCCACCGTCAGGTCGAACGGCGTGTGCAGGTACTGCGGCAGGCCGAAGCGCGGGGCCGGGCCGATCAGCACTCGTTGGCCCGGGGCGTCACTGCCCAGGCCGCCAGACTGCTGTGGCTGCGGCCGGCCGCGGAGTCTAGAGCCGGAGACACGAGATCGGCGCGTTGCCTCGGGCTGCGTCGTCAGCATGACCGAACCGTAGCGCATAATAGAACCAATATTCTAGATCGGGATCACTAGAATGAGAGGGTGCCTCGCCCCGCCCGCTTCACCCATGACGACATCCTCGACGCCGCCCTCGCGGGGGTCGTCAGGCACGGGCCACGGGTCAACGTCGCCGACATCGCTGACGAGCTACAGGGGCCGGTCGGGTCGATCTACCACCGCTTCCCCTCCCGCGACGCCCTGATGGTGCGCCTCTGGCTGCGCAGTGTGGAGCGCTTTCAGGCGGGCCTCGCCCCGCTGGCCGCCCTTCCCGACGCGCACGAGGCGCTGCTCGCCATGGCGCGACACATCCCGCAGTTCTGCCGTACCCATCCCGACGAGGCAACTTGTCTCACGTTGTTCCGCCAAGACCGGCTGCTGGGCGAAGGCCCCGACGAGCTTCGCGACGTCGTCGCCACGATGAACGACACGGTGACCGCACTCCTGGCCGGCGTGACGAGGCGGCGATACGGCCGAGTCACCAAACGCCACCACCACTGCGTTCGGATGGCGACGGTCGTGGCTCCCTACGGACTCGTCAGGCCCTACCTCGGCGGGCCGATCCCGCTTCTCGTCGATGACGCCACGGCTGCGGCCGCCGACGCCATCCTGAACCTCGGCGACCATCCACCTCGGTCAGGGTAGCCGGGCCGCCCCCAACACCGGCGGGCTCTACGACACTGACCCGCCAGGTGAATCAGTGACGTAGCCAACGCACCCTCAGGGGCCACGTCAACCGCCGGCACGCGCTGCCCGCTCGCGTCTCACCCCGAAGGGCTTCTGCCTTCTCCAGTCGGCCTCGCGGATGCCGGCCCGCACTGGCCGAGGCGCAGTGGTGGGTCAGCCGTCGGCCGGGGCGCAGACACTGGTTGGATCGGGGGATGACTGAGCTTGCCCTGCCGGCATCCGACCTGTTCGAGACGTGGGCCGACTGCGTTCGCGAGTTCGGAGACGGGCGTCGCGACGGGTCAGGCGACTGGCAGATCCAGCACTTCGGCCCAGACCGCGCCACCTTCGAGGCCCTCCTCGAGCTGTACCGTACCGAGTCGAACCCTGCGGCGGTGTTGCCCGAGGGTCACGTGCACTGCGACTTCTACTGGATCGTCGAAAGCGCAGACAGCGCATCCAGTGCAGACAGCGCAGGCGGCGAAGAGGGTCGAAACGGCCCCGACATGGTGGGCTTCATGGCGGTGCGGCACTCGATCGAGACTGAGTTTCTGCGCACGCTGGCCGGTCACATCGGGTACTCGATCCGGCCCTCTCGCCGTCGGCGCGGTCACGCCGCCCGTGCTCTCGGCCTGGCGCTCGACCGAGCCCGCGAGATCGGCCTCGACCGCGTGCTCATCACCTGTGACCACGACAACGTGGGCTCGGCCCGCGTCATCGAGGGTCAGGGTGGCGTGCTCGACGGCGTGGCACACGACAACCGCCGCTACTGGGTCACGCTCTGACCTGCCCCGGTTCGAGGTAAACCGCCGCGCCTGAGCACGGGCGGACACCTCGAACCCGGGAGGCGTGGGGGGGTCTTGCTACGCCGGTGGGGCGAGGGCGTTGGTGACCCAGCGGCAGCCGGCCCCGCCCAGCACGCCCAGCGACGGCGCCTCGGGGTGCCAGGCCCGTTCGTACTCCCACGAGACCCATTCGGTCAGGGCTCGGTCGCGCACGAGCGCCAGGCACTCGTGCAGCGGCAGCACGCCCTCGCCGAGGGGGAGGGGCGCCAGGTCGTCGGCCGAGACGACGTCCTTGACCTGGAGATAGGCGAGCCGGCCCTCGAGCAACCGAGCGGTGTCTTCGGGGCTTTCGCCTCCGAGCCACGTGTGCAGCGCATCCCAGATGACCGCGACCGACTCGCACCCCTCGGCACCCAACAACCGCAGCACGTCGACGGCGGTGGGGTGGCTGTCGTGGGTCTCCAGAGCCACCTGCACACCGAGGCCCTCGCTTGATGCGACGATCGCGGCCAGCCGTCTGGCGGCGCGCTCCTCGACGGCAGTGGAGACCGGCACCCCTCTGGTGCCGCCGGGGAAGACGCGCACCCAGGGAGCAGCGAGGTCATGCGCCAGACGCACCTCGGCCCGCCCGGCCTCGACCACCGCGTCATCGTCGAGGTTGACGTCGCACAGCTTCACGTAGGAGGCGATCGAGAGGGCCTGCACCCCGGCGTCGTCGAGTGCCCGACGCCAACGGCGGCGGGCAGCCTCCGGGGCCGCGGTGCTGACGGTCGCGTCTGGCCCAGAACGCAGCTCGAGCCCTGAGTACCCCTGACCACCAGACAGGGTGGCCGCTTCAGCGAGCGAGAGCTCTGGGCAGCCCAGGGTGGACAGGGCGAGCAGCATCGATGCACTTCCGTTCCGAGTCGTTGGTGACCCCCATGGTAAGCGCTTGCCGCACACGCGCCATCCTCACCACGATTCCTACCGCCCAGAACCGAACGGGTGCCAGAAATGGTGAGCGGGCCCGAACCCGACGACGAAGGCCGGTCAGCCCAGCAGCCGAGCCGCGCCGCGAATGACGAAGAAGAACCCGGCTGCGACGCAGGCCACGACCAGCACCATCCGCCCCCAGCGGATGATGAGGTGGCGCACGGCCGCCAGGGACCGCTCGCCGACGTCGGGTGCGGCCATCGTGAGCGCCACGGGGGCCCAGGCCGGAACCGAGGCGATGCTGACCAGCACCCCGACGAGCAGGGCTCGACCGGCCAGACCGACGTTCGCGCTCGAGATCACCTTGGCGGCCGGCACCATCAGCGCGAGGGTCGTGACGTTCGTCGCCATCGAGAACACGCCGAACGGCAGGGCGGCTCGGGCGACCCTGGGATGGGTCCGTCTGGTGGTCGATGGCACGTGCCGGTGTCGCCCGAGGGCGACGATGAGGGCTGCGAGCCCGAGCAGTACCGCCCCGACGGCCAGGTCGAGCGACTCGCTGAGGCGCGGCTGGCTCGGGAGCTTGACGGCACGCCCGAGGACGACCATCGCCACGACGAGCACCAGCAGAGTGACGACCGCGCCCACCGCGTAGAGCGACCCGGTTCGACGGCCGTCGCGACGGGCGAGGAGCAGAGTCTGCTCAGTCAGCATGACCGGGCTGATGGCACCGGCCACCGCCAGTGGCACGATGATGGCCAACTCTCCCAGCACGGCAGCAACGTAGCAGTCTGCGTCAGACGCTACGGCGCCGCTGCGAACTGGGCAGGATGAGCACATGGAAACGCCACGATGGCTGGAGCGGTATCGCGACGGGGAACGCGAGCAGGTGTGGCACGAGCTGCGGCAGTACGGGCAGGGGGTGCGTGAACCAGGCGTCGATGCCGAGGCTCAGTCTGTCTGCGACGAGATGGCGCGCCGTGCGCGGCACAACATCGACGTGCTCGTCACGCGGCTGCGCGACCAGGGGTATCGCTTTCACACCAACGACGACGCGCAGGAACCGGTGGAGCCCCTGTTTCCCCCCGGAACCGAGGCGATCGCGCTGGTGGAGTGGCTGGAAACGACCGTGGGGGAGATTCCGATGGTCGTGTCGTCATGGTTGCGTCTGGTCGGTGACGTGTGGCTGGTCGGAACCCACCCGCTCTGGCCCCAGTCGGCCGCGGCCGACCCGCTGGTGGTCGAGCTGGAGGGTGCTCGCTACCCGGAAGCCTCGGTTCGCACCTACTACGAAGGGGAGCTCGACGCGTGGAAGGACTGGATCGCCGATGACCCCGACGCGGGCGGGTTCGTGCTTCCGGTGGCTCCCGACCGCCTCCACAAGGCCAACGTCAGCGGCGGTGGCCCGTACGGGTTCCGCCTCCCCGACGCCACTGCTGAAGGGCTCTTCATCGGTGAGGTCGCCATGCCCTTCGTCGCCTACCTGAACTGGGTCTTTCGCCACGGCGGGTTCCCGGGGCCGGCGTCAGGCGAACACCAGTGGCAGGTCCGCCAGAGCCTGGCCCAGGGCCTGCTGATGCTCTGAACCGGCCTCGCGGCGGCGACGCCGAGACCGGGGCACGACCGGGGCACGACCGGTGCCCGGCCCGACTCGCCTCATTCGCGCAGAGGTTGGCGCCCGACCCGGAAGATCCCCTGGTTCCCCGCGTCGGCGGGCCACAGATCTCGGCTCAACCAGCCGCAGTGGTGGCTTCGACCCTCGACGGTGACCACCGCACCGTCCGGGGTCCACTGCACGGTGACCCGCTCTGCCAGGGTCGGGTCGAAGTCGCACCCGAGATGGACGAGCCAGGCGAGGTGTGCGGCGCCCTCGGTGCCGGCCTCCGCCTCCAGCCAGGGCAGCCCCACGTGTTCGCCGAGCGCATGAGAGTGCGGCTGCGCCTCGACGCCCACCTCGAACCCCGCGTTGACACCCACCTCGAACCCCGCGTTGACACCCACCTCGAACCCCGCTTCTGTGGCCACGGCGGGTGCGGCATCCGCTGTCGTGATCGCGGCGAGCCCCGACACGAGACCGTCGGGTCGGGTGGCGCTCGCCCAGCCGGGGCCGCTGTCGGTGGTGAGGGGCGCATCCGCCGAGAGGGCCCACCCCGTGCACCGCACCGTCTGGTCGAGCACCCCTCGTAAACGGGCTACTCGCACCTCGGCGGCGCCCACGACGACGGTGGCGAGGTCGACCATCACGTCACGCCCCTGGGCGTCGAGTCGCCATCGGCTGACCGCGCTCTCGCGGTGCACGGCGCCGGCGAGCAACCCCCGGTGTCGGGCCGTAGACCCGCGCCTCCCGACGGTGACGGTGTTGTCGTCGAGCCCGTCGAGGCTCACCGCAACGGTGGCGCTGCTGTAGGCGAGGCGGCGGTAGAGCGGGTCGGGTCGCTGCGGGTGGCCGTCGGACCCGTGGTTGAGCAGGCGTGCGATGCCGTCGTCGCGGCGCCCGACCGCGAGCCAGCGTGGCCCGCCCATCGGTCGCAGCACGTCGTGCTGCTCGACGGGCATTGGCTCCTCGACGTCGACCCAGGCCGGATGCCGCTCACTGACTAGCAGCCCGAGGAACCCCTTGCTCGCCCACAGCGGGGAGCCGGCGGCGTTGTAGCTCTGCAGCAGGTCGGGAGCCGGTCGCTTCCAGCCCAGACCGAGCACCCCGTCGTCGAGCTCACCGGCGTCGACGAAGCCTCGGAGCATCCCGCTCGCGAGGCGGCGGGTGCGACCGGGGGCCAGCGGCGAGACGCCCTGCAGCTCACCCATCCAGAAGGGGGCGGCCATGCCCCACCGGTAGATCAGCGAGCGGCCTTGGAGCACAGCATTACCCGCGGCGTCGAAGAGATGCTGGTAGTCGTCGAGGAAGGTGCGCAACCGGGTGCGGTACACCTCGAACGAGGGGTTCGTGCCGACGGCGCCGCCGCCCGGCAGGCCACCGAGCAGCTGCTCGATGAAGAAGGGGTAGAGGTGAAAGGTCCAGCCGTTGTAGTGGTCGAACCGTCGACCGGTTCCGTCGCTGTACCAGCCGTCGCCGGCGTACCACTCGTCGATACGGTTCAGGGCGCCGTCGATGGCGACGCTGTCGTGGTCGGCGCCGACTGACGCGAGAAAGGCCTGCACGGTGGCGCCGAAGAGCACGTGGTTGTTGTCGGCGCACCACGACCCGCGAGCCCCTGACAGCCAGGCGACCAGCTGCGCCCGGGTGCGGTCGGGGAGGTGGTTCCACAGCCATGGCCGTGACCAGTGCAGCCCGAGCGCGACAGCGGTCGCCTCGACGAGCACCTGGTCGTGGTGGCCGATGCGGGGCCAGGCCTCAGGGTGCCCGGGTCGGGTTCCGGCATCCAGCGCCTGCGCGTATCGCTCGGCCAGGCCGGAGGGGCGATCGCCCTGGCTTCCGGCGAGCCGCAGGGCCCCGAGCAGAAAGGCGCGCGCGAAGCCCTCGAGCTCGTCGGTCGAATCGGCGGGGCTGTGGCCGGGGAAGCGAACCCGCGCCCCGGCCGGTGAGGCGTGCGCAGCCGCGCCGGCGATGAGGTGGTCGGCGCAGGCCTCCCAGTGCAACCGGGTCTAGCCGGATCGAGGCGACCGGAGGCGGTCGGGTTCGGGCAGGGCCAGCACGTCGTTCAGACAGCGGCTGCGGCAGTCGACCGGGTCGATGCGACCGCCACAGGCCGCCCGTCGTCTGCGGCGGAGTCGTAGGTGGCGAGCACGAGTTCGACGACGTGACGACTGTGCGCCAGGGTGACCGCGAAGGCGCCGCCCCGAACGGCCGATGCGAAGTCGGCCAGCTGCAGCCGGAACGCTTCCGGGATGTCGTCGCTCGACGGCTCGTGCAGCATCTCCGTCACGCCGTCGCGACGCAGCAGCGCACCCACGCGGGGGTTGGACACGAGGATGCCCTCGTCACCCACGACGGTCACCTCGTCGGTGGGTCGCGGGGTGTCGGACACGACCGTCACCGTGGCCTGCACCCCGTCTGTCAGGCGGAGTGTGACGGAGGCGTCGGTTTCGACCGGAACGCCGAAGCGGTTGAGGGTCGTGGCCGAGACAGTCGTCGCGGGGGAGCCGCCGAGCCAGACCACGCGGTCGAGACAGTGCGCGCCGATGTTCATCATGGCGCCGCCGCCGGCCAGGTCGCGGCGCAGGAACCAGGGCGACCGGCTGCCCGGGCGGTAGTCGGTGGTGCGGTAGTCGTGCACCAGGCGCACGGCGCCGATGGCCCCTCGCGAGATCGCCTGCGCCAGAGCGGTCTTCTCGGGGAGGTAGTGCTGGATGTGACCGACCCGCATCACCACGCCCGCCCGCTCCGCGGCATCCGTCATGGCGTCGCAGTCGGCGAGGGTGATCGCCATCGGCTTCTCGACGAGCACATGTTGACCGGCCTCGGCGGCGGCCACGGCCATCTCGCGGTGCAGGGAGTGCGGCGTGTTGACGATGACCGCGTCGGTGCTGCCGCTGGCGAGCAGGTCTCGGTAGTCGGTGAAGACTGCTGCCCCGATCGGCTTCGCCACGGCCGTGGCCGCCTCGAGCTGCAGGTCGCAGACCGCTGTCAGCTGCACGTCGGGCAACAGACCGGCGGCTCGTGCGTGCAGGGGGGCTACGGCGCCCGCTCCGATGATTCCGATGCGCATGAGGTTCTCTTTCCTTGGGGTCAGCGTCGGGGGGCAGCGGTGCGGGCGCCACACGAGGCCCTCACCACGATGCGAGGTCGCAGCTTGACCTGGTGGATGGGGCAGGCGTCACCCTCGGTGAGGCGTCGCAGCAGCACCTCTGCGGCCATGCGCCCGACCCGGAACTTGGGGGGCGCGACCGCGGTCAGGGGCACCTCGGCCAGGTCGGCCGTCTCGTCGTCGTAGGAGATGAGGGCGAGGTCGTTCGGCACCCGCAGGCCCTGCTGCCCTACGGCGCGGGCAATGAGCGTCGCCTCCCGGTCGCCGAACACCAGGGCGGCGCTCACTTTCGCGGTGACCAGGCGTTCGACCATGTCGATGGCCAGATCGTCGTTCCATTCCGCCTTGGGCGCGGTGAGATGCTCCTGGCGCTCGAGGCCCAGGTCAGACACAGCCGCCTCGAACCCCGTCGTCACCGACCCCACGGTCGGGTTGGCGCTGCGGGCCACGAGCGCGATTCGGGTGTGTCCGAGTCGGTGCAGGTGCCGCACGGCGTCGTAGGCGCCACCGGCGTGGTCGGAGCACACGAACTCGGAGCGGTCGGCGGCGCCACCGCCGATGACGTGACGCTCGACCAGAACGGTCGGCACGGGCAACGACATGAGCTCGTCGACCCGGGCCTGGGGGTCGGCCAGCCCGACGAGGGTGGGCACGATGAGCAGGCCGTCGACCTCGCTGTCGAGCAGGAACTGCAGGTCGCGGTGTTCCTCGTCCTCGTCGTAGTGGTAGGTCGAGAGCTGCATGCCGGCACCGGCCGACGAGAGGGCCTCCTCGATGCCGGCCAGCACGCGAGGGTAGTACTGCTGGGCGCTCGGCACGAGAACCCCGACCCGTCGACGCAGGCTCTGGGTGCGCGACTCCAGTGACTGCACGAAGCTGCCCGCCCCCTGGCGCCGGTCGACCAGACCCTGCTGCACCAGCTCGTCGAAGGCCCGGCGCACGGTGGTCAGCGACAGACCGGTGTCTTTGGCGAGCTGGCTCTCGGTGGGCAGCTTGCTGCCGGGCGCCCAGTCACCGGCGAGGATGCCGCGTCGCAGATCGCCGGCGAGCGACTGGAACTTCAGGTCGCGGGCGGCCGCATCACGTGCACTGACGTGATGACCGGAAGCGCTGCGTGCCATGTTTCCTCCTCGAGCCGCCGGCCCGCGAACGGTGACGGAGGGCAGATGGGTGGCCGACGCGGCCACTGGTCAGCCATTGTGGCAAGAATAAAGAGAGGAATAAAGAACTATTGGCTCCAACATTTCCTTCCACGCTGAAAACCGGGCTCGAGATCGGCGGAATCGGGGCCAGCTACGCGGTGCGCGACAGAGGCGGGAACAAAATGGGTCTGTATTACGTCTTGAATGCTCTCTCTCTGGTCCTCCACAGTGTTCACATCCCGCGGCACTGCCGCCCAGCACGCACCCCGAGGTGGAACCCATGTCTTCACGTTCAGCACGGTCACGCACCACGATCGCCGCGGTTGCCGCTCTGGCGCTCTCGATGGGCGTCGCTGCCTGCTCGAGCTCGGCCGACGGTGGGCAGGGCGACGGAAAGTCGCTCACCTACTGGTCGATGTGGAAGGTCGGTGAGCCGCAGCAGAAGGTGATCGCCGCCGCCATCACCGACTTCGAGAAGCAGACCGGCATCAAGGTCAACGCCCAGTGGCAGGGACGCTCCAACCTGCAGAAGCTGGTGCCGGCCCTCAACACCAACGCGGTGCCCGACCTCGTCGACGGGCCGTACATCAAGGCCTACCCGGCGCTCGTGGCCACGAACCAGGCTCTCGGGCTCAAGGCGGCCTACGCGACTGACGTCGACGGCAAGCCGGCCTCCTCCTTCGTGCCCGAGAAGTACCTCAAGACGATCAACATCAAGCTGCCCGACGGACAGCCCTGGATGCTGCCGTACCAGATCCAGTCGGACGCCATCTGGTTCAACGGCGCCGAGCACCCGGAGCTCAAGGCCAACCCGCCGAAGACGTGGGACGAGTTCGTCACCGACCTCGACAAGGTCAAGGCCAAGGGTGCCGAGGCCCCGATCGCTGCCGACGGCGACGTCGCCGGCTACAACGCGGCGTGGATCTCGACCCTGGTGGTGCGAAACGGTGGCCCCGGCAGCCTGATGAAGATCGCCGAGGACAAGACCGGTCAGGCCTGGAAGGCGCCGGAGGCGCTCGACGCGGCCAAGAAGGTGGAGCAGCTGGTCAAGGGCGGCTACTTCATCAACGGCTACTCCGCGAGCAAGTTCCCGCTGCAGCAGCAGCAGTGGGCCGTCAACAAGGCCGCGTTCATGTTCAACGGCTCCTGGCTGCCAACCGAGTCGAGCACCTACTCAGCCAAGGGCTTTGACTACCAGTCGTTCCCGTTCCCCACCACGGGCACCCACGACAGCATGCGCGTCGACTTCTCCGGGTTCATGGTGCCCAAGAAGGCCTCGAACGCGGAGGCTGCGCAGAAGTTCGCCGCCTTCTTCCTCGGCAAGAAGTACCAGGACATGTACGGCACGGAGGCGAAGGGCATCCCCGTTCGTGACGACGCGGCGGCGTCGCCTCAGCTGGCCGGCGTGCAGGCGGCCATCAAGTCGGCCACCTCCTACCACCAGCAGAACGACGGAGTGGCCTTCCCCGGCTACAACGAGAAGGTGTTCTGGCCCGCCAGCGACAAGCTCTTCCTCGGCAAGATGAGCGCACAGCAGTTCGTCGACGCCATGGCCACCGACCAGGCCGCCTACTGGAAGGCGCAGGGCAAGTGAGCGTCGAGGCGCGGGAACGGCCGTCCGACGCCGTCAACGCCCCGCGCTCGAAGCCCCGCAAGCGGGGTCGAGAGACCAATGGCACCCTGTCGCAGCAGCGCCGCAAGCTGCTGATCCCGTTCGTCGGGCCGGCGCTCACCTTCTACGTCGTGCTCTTCATCATCCCCACCGGCGCTGCCGTCTGGATCAGCCTGCACAACTGGGCCGGGTCGGGCCCGATGACGTGGACCGGGCTCAGCAACTACACCGCGCTCTTCCAGGACGAGCTGTTCAAGAAGTCGCTCTGGAACACCCTGCTGCTGCTCGTGGTGGTGGGAGTGGTGATGTTCGTGCTGAGCTTCGCGATGACGCTGGTGCTGCGCGACATGGCCGGTCGCAAGATCGCCCGCTCGATCATCTTCTTCCCGCACCTGATCAACGCGCTGGTCTACGGGGTGCTCGCCGGGTTCCTGTTCAACCCGGGCGGTCTGGTCAACACGCTGCTGAAGCCGTTCGGGGTGACCGAACCGCCGCAGTGGCTGGCGCAGGACAACCTCTTCCCGCTGATCATGCTCACCCTCACGTTCATGACGACCGGCTACTACACGACCATCCTGATGGCCGGCGTCGACCGTATCCCGCCCTACTACTACGAGGACTGTGCGATGGCCGGGGCCAACGCGTGGCAGCGGCTGCGCTACGTCATCCTGCCCCTGACCTGGGACGTGTTCGGCGTCTGCGCGGTGCTCTGGACCATCAGCTCGGTCAAGATCTTCGAGATCGTCTGGATCTTCGGCGGCAGCAGCGGCTCCGGCATTCCGCCCACCCAGACCTGGACGGCGGCGGTCTACACCTACGCCACCGCCTTCTCCGGTGAGTCCCTGCCCGCCTACGGCGCAGCCACCGCGAGCGCCATCATCTCGCTGGCCCTCGTCACCGTGCTGGTCGTGCTCATCCGACGCGTCATGCGACGCGACGTCATCGAGTTCTAGGAGTCTGCCGATGTCTCTCTCTCTTCGCGCTCCGTCCCTGCGCCGGCGACCGAGTCGCCCCTCGCTCAGTGGCGGCGGCCCGCTCCGCGCCGTCGGCATCGTGCTGCTCTGGCTCTTTGTCGCCCTCAACGTCGCGGGTCTGGTCTGGGTGGTCTTCCAGTCCTTCCGTGACACCCGGTCGATCCTCAGCTCGCCGTTCGGCCTCCCCGACTCGTGGTCGTTCGAGAACTTCTCCACGGCCTGGAAGGTGAGCGACTTCGCGACCGCGACCTTCAACAGTGTCTCGGTGGCGGTGATCTCGTCGGTGGTGACCGTGGCGTTGGCCGCCCCGGCCGCGTACTACCTCAGCCGGCACGAGTCGCGCCTCAACCGCAACCTCACCCTGTTCTTCATCCTCGGGCTGGGGGTGCCGGTGCAGGTCATCCTCATCCCGCTGTTCGTGATGCTCAACCAGGTGAGCCTCACCAACAGCCTGATCGGGCTCAACCTCGTCTACATCGGCATCTCGATGCCCTTCACGGTGTTCCTGCTGACCGGGTTCTTCCGATCGCTGCCGGCCGAGCTCGAAGAGGCGGCCGCTCTCGACGGAGCCTCCCCCATCGGCACCTTCCTGCGGGTCATGCTGCCCGTGGCGAAGGGCGGCATCCTCACCGCCTTTGTGCTACAGTTGATCTCGCACTGGAACGAGACGCTGCTCGCCCTCACGCTGCTTCAGTCGACCGACAAGTACACCCTGCCGGTCGCGCTCATCTCGTTCGTGCAGCAGCAGACCTACAGCGGCGCCGACTGGGGCGGCCTGTTCGCCGGCCTCTGCATCGTCATCCTGCCCCTGCTCGCCGTCTACCTGTGGCTCGGCCGCAAGCTGTCGGAGGGGCTGACCCTGGGCATGGGCAAATGAACCGGCCCAACCTGCTGGTCGTGCTCGCTGACCAGTTCAGGGCGTCGGCCATCGGCGCCCTCGGGCAGGACCCCACCCGCACCCCGGCCCTCGACCGGCTCGCCCTCGAGGGTCGGGTGCTGACCCACGCGGTCAGCACCTACCCGGTGTGCAGCCCGGCTCGCGCGATGCTGATGACCGGGCAGTACCCCTGGGCCAACGGTGTGCCGTTCAACGTCAACTCCGAGACCGCACCCTGGGGGGTCGGGCTGCGGCCCGACGCTCGCTGCTGGAGTGACGTGCTCGCCGACGACGGCTACCGGCTCGGCTACGTCGGCAAGTGGCACCTGACCCCGCCCACCCCCGCCGACGAGCAGTTCGGCGAGGGCCGGCGAGACGACGGAAAGGTCTGGGACGCCTGGACGCCACCGGCACAGCGCCACGGCTTCTCGTTCTGGTACTCGCACGGCTGCTGCGACCGGCACCTCGAACCGCACTACTGGCGCACCGAGACGCCCCACGACTCGCCCATCCAGATCGAACAGTGGTCGGCCGAGCACGAGACCGACGTCGCGATCGACTTTCTCCGGGTGGCCGCGTGGTCGCTCGACGAAGCCCCCCAACCGTTCGCGCTCATGGTCTCGCTCAACCCCCCGCACCAGCCCTTCGACGAGGTGCCGGATCGGTATCTTCCTCCGTACGCCGACCTGTCGCCCGCCGAGCTGCTGACGCGCCCCAACGTCGACCTCGACAGCGAGACCGGTCGGCAGGCAGGCGAGATCGCCCGCCATTACTACGCCGCCGTCACCGGCGTCGACGAGCAGGTCGGCCGGATGCTGCACGAGCTCGACCTGCTCGGGCTCGCCGACGACACGGTCGTGGTCTTCACCTCTGACCACGGCATGCAGCTCGGGAGTCACGACCTGCTCTACAAGAACGTCCCCTTCGAGGAGTCGGCCCGTGTTCCCTTCGTGGTGCGCTGGCCGGGTCACATCACGCCGGGTCACGACGGGATGCTGCTCGGCTCGGTCGACGTGGCCCCGACGTTGCTGGGCCTGCTCGGTCTGAGCGAGCAGATCCCCGATGAGGTTCAGGGCATCGACTGCTCGGGTGCCCTGCTGGGTGTCGACGATGCGCGACGCCCCGACTTCGCCCTCTACCTCGGGCCCGCCCGGGGGAACGGCGACCCCGACGTGCGCGGCCTGCGCACCGGCACCCACAAGCTCGTCGTCGAGCACCGACTCGAGTCGGGGCTGAGGGTGCGCCTGGTCGACCTCGTCGACGACCCGTACGAGCTCGTCGACGTGAGCGCCCGGCATCCCGATCTCACCGCGCAGCTGCTCGACGAGCTGGCCACCGCGCTCAAGAAGGTCGGCGACCCCTTTCCCGGTCTGCCACAGATGCGCGGCGCGGCGTGACGGCCCGCGCCTCAGGACCAGCGCGGCAACCCAACCTGCTGCTGCTCATGGCCGACCAGCACGCGGCGCACCTGCTCTCGTGTGCCGGCGCCACCCACGTCGCCACCCCGGCGCTCGACGCGCTCGCCGCCGGTGGCACCCGGTTCACTCGCGCCTACACGACCTTCCCGCTCTGCGTGCCCGCCCGGGCCAGCATGGTCACGGGGCGGCATCCGCACGAGCTCGGCCTGAGCGGTAACACCGTGACGGATGCCGGTGACGGCCCCCTCGAGCCGGCCCGCGACCCGGGCTCGCTGGGCCACCGGTTGCGCGAGCTGGGCTACGACACGGCCTACGCCGGCAAGTGGCACGCGCTACAGGCCTCGGCCGTGCCGGAGGACGGCTTCGAGGTCGTGGCGCCCTTCGGTGACCATGGGCTTGCCGAAGCCGCCTCGACCTGGCTGCAGTCGCGGTCGAGCGCAGAACGACCGTTCGCCCTGGTCGTGTCGTTCGACGACCCCCACACGATCTGTGAGTACGCCCGCCACCAGCCGATGCCCTACGGCGACGTTCCGCCGCCGCCCCCGACTCGCGACCTACCGCCGCTCCCCGCGAACCACGGTGTCGCGGCCTACGAGCCCGAGGCGCTGCGCCACGAACAGCGCGAGGCGGCAGCGATGTACGGCACCGCGGCGTACGGCCCCGACGACTGGCGCCGGTACCGCCACGCCTACGCGCGCCTGGTCGAACGGGCCGACGCCGGAGTCGGCATCGTGCTGGCCGCCCTTGAGGATGCCGGTCTCGCCGACGAGACGGTGGTCGTCTACACCAGCGACCACGGTGACGGCGACGCGTCACACGGGTGGAACCAGAAGACGGCGCTGTTCGAGGAGACCTGCCGTGTGCCCCTCATCGTGCGTGACCCCCGGCGACCGGAACAGGCGGCCACGAGCCCGGCGCTCGTCAGCGTCGGGCTCGATCTGCTGCCGACCGCGCTCTCCGTCGCCACGAGCCAGACCCGTCAGGCCGTGGGTCGAGGTATTCCGCCGGGCCAGGGCGCGGAGGAGCGCCTCGAACCCCCGGCTGCTGGGCTCGACCTCCTGAGGTTGCTCGACGGCGGTCACGGTCACGACGAGGTCGTGGTGGAGACCGCCTTCGGTGCCACCCCCGGCCGGGCTGGGCGGGCCCTGGTCACCGAGCGGTACAAGTACGTCGTCTTCGGTTGGGGCGCCCACCGTGAGCAGCTCTTCGACCTCGAGACCGACCCGGGCGAGATGCGAAACCTCGCCGCGGAGTCGGCGTTCGACCCCGTGCTGGCGCAGCTGCGCGGGCGTCTGCTGAACTGGTGTCGTCGAACCGGCGACACGCGGTTTCTCAAGCGGCTCGTGCTACCGGTCGACACCCCGCCCGAGGTGCACCGGGAGATCTTCGCCGTGCCGTACTGACCAGCCCCACCGCCACCTGCCCCACTGCCACCTGCCCCACCTGCCCACCCGTTCACCACCGCACCGGAGGTGCCCCGTGTCACGCCCGAACATCGTGCTCATCGTCTCGGACGACCACGGCTACGCCGACCGCAGTTCGCTGGGGGTCGTCGACGACGTTCAGACCCCAGGGCTCGACCGGCTCGCGGCAGAGGGCATGTCGTTCGGCCAGGCCTACGTCACCGCGCCGGTGTGCAGCCCGTCACGGTCGGCCCTGATCAGCGGTCAGCACCAGGGTCGGTGGGGCGCTCAGTGGTTCGCCGACAGCCGCTTTCCTGACCACCTGCCTTCGCTGGCCGAGCGGTTCGGTGAGCTGGGCTACCGCACGGCCTACCTCGGCAAGGTGCACTACGGCCCCGAGCAGGTCGGCGACCGCGCCACCCCTCCGCACCACGGCTTCGAGCACACCTTCTACGGGCTGGCCGGGCAGCAGATGGGTCGCCTGAACTACCTGCGCCACAGTGACGCGGCGGTCGCGGAGTACGGCGAGTTCGGCGCCTCGGCCAGCGCCGTGCAGCCGATGCTCGAGGGCGACGAGCCCGTCGACTGCGAGGAGTTTCTCACCACCGAGCTCGGTCGCCGCTCGCGCGAGTTCGTGGAGGGCTGTGCTGACCGCGACGAGCCGTTCTTTCTCATGCTCGCCTTCAACGCGGTGCACAACTTCTGCTGGCAGCTTCCCCCCGACGAGCTGCGCCGCCGTGGGCTGCCGTCGCGAGACGACTACCAGGGGGACGAGCCCGAGTACCTCGACTGGTACGACGGCCAGATCGCCCCCGAGCTCGATCACGGCCGCGACTACTACGTAGCTCAGCTCGAGCTGATGGACGCCGAGATCGGTCGACTGCTGGGCCAGCTCGACTCCTCCGGCATCGCCGACGACACCGTCGTGGTCTACCTCACCGACAACGGCGGATCCACGTGCAACTTCGCGTCGAACGCGCCGCTGCGCGGCACGAAGTACACGCTGTGGGAGGGCGGCATCCGGGTGCCGTTGCTCGTGCGCTGGCCCGGTGCACCGGTCAACGGTGGCGCGCAGTGCTCTGCCGTCGCCTCGTCGACCGACCTCTACCCGACGCTGCTCGACCTGGCCGGTGCCCCTGAGTCGGCCTACGACCACTGCGACGGAGTCAGCCTGCGTGGCGCACTCGAGGGTGAGTCGACCGCCGGTCACGAAGAGCTGCACTGGGACAACGGGTTCCAGTGGGCCGTGCGCGCCGGACGGTGGAAGATGGTGAGTGTGGACCAGGACAGCGACGGGGTGCGGGGCTTGCGACAGGTCGAGCACGCCGACCCGGGCCCTGCGGTGCGCCTTCACGACCTCGTTGCCGACCCCGGGGAGGCCCGCAACCTCGCGACCGAACGCCCAGACGTGCTGGCCGAGCTTGAGTCGGCCCACGCCAACTGGCGTACAACGGTTTTCGCCAGCCACTGCGAACCGTCGACCAGTGACGACCAGCTGTTCGAGCGGGGCTGACGTGGGATCGTGCTGCGCCCCGCCCGGGCCCCGTGAGCCCGCCGGCCCCGGGGTGGCGAGGGTCGCCGGCGAGGGGGTACTGAGCCCGGCCGTGTTGCCGACAGCGCTGCGTCCGGCATCCCCGATGGTCTCGGAGCCGGGTCTCGTCTCGCTGCCCGGCGGCTGGTTCCGAATGGGCGGGGCCGACCGCGACGCCAACCGTGGCGACGGTGAGGGTCCCGTTCGTGAGGTTCTCGTCTCACCGTTCCGGATCGGTACCGGTCAGGTCACCAACGCCGAGTTCAGCGCCTTCGTCGCCGCGACCGGATACCGCACGGGCGCTGAGCGGTTCGGCTGGTCGTTCGTCTTCGCCGGCTTCCTTCCGGCCGCCCTGCGCAGAGGCGCCCAGCGACCGGATGCCGCCCCGTGGTGGTGTCGCGTCGACGGCGCAACCTGGGCCTCGCCGGAAGGCCCGGCGAGCGACGTGCAGGACCGAGCGACCCACCCCGTCGTGCACGTCGACCACGACGACGCCCGCGCCTACTGCAGCTGGGCCGGGCTGCGGCTGCCCACCGAGGCCGAATGGGAGTACGCCGCGCGCGGTGGCCTCGACCAGGCGCGCTACCCGTGGGGCGAGCAGCTGACCCCTGACGGCGAGCATCGCTGCAACATCTGGCAGGGCCGGTTCCCGACCCGCAACACCATGGAGGACGGCTTCGCGGGCACCTGCCCGGTAGAGGCGTTCGCGCCCAACGCTCTCGGTCTCTTCGGCACGTCGGGCAACGTCTGGGAGTGGTGTGCCGACTGGTGGTCGACCGAACACCCGAGCGACCCCGCCTCGCTCCGAGACCCGGCCGGACCGGCATCCGGCAGCAGCAGAGTGATGCGCGGTGGCTCCTACCTCTGCCACGAGTCGTACTGCAACCGCTACCGGGTCGCGGCCCGCACGAGCAACGACCCGGGCTCGAGCAGCGGCAACGTCGGCTTCCGCGTGGCCGCCGACCACTGAGTCAGGCCCATCGCAGGCTGTGGTTGTGTGGGCCCTGCCCACGCGTTCCGGTCGCCGTCCCTTCGCGATCCCATCGCGGTCACCCGGGGGTCATCACCGCGCACCCGGCCACCGGAAAAGGGTGGTGGGGCACCCTTGTCAGATCTTCGTATACAACATATTGTTCGCAACAGCCTGCCCCACGAACGAGGAGACACCATGACCAACCGTGCTCCCGGGACCACCGGATCTCATCGGCGTCGCACCGCATTGATCGCGCTCGCCTCGGCGCTGACGGTCTCGATGGCCGCGGCCTGCTCCGCCGTGTCGACAGACGGTGGAGCCTCGCCCGGATCCAGCGGCGCCCAGCCCGGTGCCAACGGCGCGGCCGCCGGTGAGGCTTTCGGCTCACCGGCCAAGGCCGACGAGGTCAAGCAGGGCGGCAAGCTGGTGATGGCGTTGTCGGCCGAGCCCGACCAGCTCGACCCGACCCTGTCGCGCAGCCTCTACTCCCGCTACGTCTTCCACGCGATGTGCGAGAAGCTCTACGACGTCGACGCCGATGCCCGCATCGTTCCCCAGCTGGCGACCGCGCTGCCCACGGTCACCGACGGCGGCAAGACCGTGACCATCCCGGTGCGCGAGGGCGCCAAGTTCTCCGACGGATCCATCATGGATGCCGCAGCGGTGAAGGCCACCTTCGAGCGCAACCTCACCCTGGCCGGCTCCGGACGCAAGAGCGAGCTCGGGCCCATCACGAGTGTCGAGGCACCCAACGCCTCAACGGTGGTAGTGCACTACAAGGAGCCGTTCGCCCCACTGACCGCCGCCTTGGCCGACCGGGCCGGCATGGTGCTCAACCCGAAGACGACGAAGGCGCTCGGCAACCGCTTCTCCACCGACCCGTCGTGCGTCGGCCCCTTCAAGCTGGTCAAGCGGGTGCCGCAGAACTCGATCGAGCTGGCCAAGGACCCCAACTACTACGACGCTGACAAGGTTCACTTCGACTCGATCTCCTACCGCATCATCACCGACGCCAACATCCGCGCCGCCAACCTGCGTTCGGGTGACGTGCAGGTGGCGGACTCCCTCTCCGCCCAAGAGGTTCCCAACCTGCGCAACGAGAAGTCGCTCACGGTGCTGCAGTCGCAGTCACTCGGCTACCAGGGTGTGTCCTTCAACGTCGGAAACGTCGACGGTGTCGGCACCCCGGCCAAGAAGGTCAACCGTGCGAGCGCCAACGAGCCGAAGATCCGCGAGGCGTTCAAGTACGCCATCGACCGCGCCGGCCTGGTCAAGGTGATCTTCAACGACCTGGCGAGCGTGGCGTGCTCACCCATCTCGCCCAAGAGCGAGTTCAGCTCCGAGGCGGCACAGAGGTGCTCGCCGCACGATCCGGCGAAAGCCAAGCAGCTGCTGACCGAGGCCGGGGTCAAGATGCCCTACGAGGTCACCATGATCACCTCCAACAACCCCGACAGCCTGCGTCTGGCCCAAGCGCTGCAGTCCATGGTCAAGGAGGGTGGCTTCGACCTCAAGATCCAGCCGGTGGAGTACGCCACCCTGCTCGACCAGCAGGACCGCGGCGACTTCGAGCTACTCCAGCTGGGCTGGTCGGGCCGGATCGACCCCGACGCCAACATCACCAACTTCGTCGGCACCGGCGGTAGCCAGAACGTCTCGGGCTACAACAACGCCGATCTGGACGCCATCCTGACCAAGGCACGGCAGGGCCAGGACGTGGCCGAGCGTCGTGGCCTCTACGCCCAAGCGGTCGAGAAGGTACAGGCCGACAACCCGATCATCTACATCTACCGTCAGTTCAACCTCACGGGAGTAGCCAACACCGTCAAGGGCATTCAGGTGTTCCCGGACGGGGTGGTCCGGGTGGCGTTCGGCGGTTTCAGCAAGTAGCCCGCAGTGCGCACCTACCTACTGAACCGCGCCTGGCAGTCCCTGCTCACGCTGATCCTGGCCACGGTCGTGGTGTTCCTCGGAGTACGCGCTTTGCCCGGAGACCCTGCACTGGCCCTCGCCGGCGAGGACCGGTCACCCGAGACCCTCGCGGCGATTCGGCTCCAGTACGGGCTCGACCAGTCGATCCCCGTACAGTTCGGGCACTTCGTCAACAACATCCTGCACGGAGACCTCGGCACCTCCATCCGCACCGGCACGCCGGTGTCCTCGATGATGCGAACCGCCTTGCCGGTCACCCTCCAGCTGGCCGTGTTCGCGATCGTGCTTGCCACGATCGTCGGGGTCGGAGCAGGCGTCGTCGCGGCGGCCAAACGAGGCCGGCCGGCGGAGTGGGTCGCCAACGGCCTGGCCCTGATCGGGTTGTCCGTGCCGCACTTCTGGCTCGGACTCGTCGCGATCCTCTACCTGGCCGTGGCCACCGGCCTGTTCCCGGCTTCGGGCTTCGTACCGTTCACTGAGAACCCGGTAGAGAACCTGCATCACATCCTTCTGCCGGTCGTCATCCTGGGCACGGGCCTCTCCGCCGTCATCATGCGGCAGACGCGTTCGGCGACGCTCGACGCGTTGTCGGCGGACTACGTACGCACGGCCAAAGCCAAAGGGCTCAGGCCAAGCGCCGTGATCGGGCGACACGCACTGCGCAACAGCCTGATCGTGGTCGTCACCATCGCCGGCCTGCAGCTGGGCGAGCTGATCTCGGGGGCCGTCGTGACAGAGCAGATCTTCGGACTCCCCGGATTCGGCAAGATGACCCTTGACGCGGTGTTCCAACGCGACTACCCCGTCATCCAGGCGGTCGTGCTGGTGACGGCCACGGCGTACATCGCCATCAACTTCCTCGTCGACCTGCTCTACTCCCTGATCGATCCGCGCATCAGAGTCGGAGGCGAGGCAGCATGAGCACGACCGAGGCTCCCCTCACCCCCGGTCCTTCCGTCGCCGATGGAGATGCCGATGCCCCCCGCGAGGTAGGTCGCCGAAGGCGGATCGTGCGGAGGTTGATCGGCAATCCCTTGGCCGTCATCAGTTTCGCCGTGTTGCTCGTGGCGGTGGTCGTCGCCGTCTTTGCACCCTGGATCGCACCGTACTCGCCGGAGCAGACCGACTTTGCGCGCACCTTCGCCCCGCCCGGTACCTCCGGCCATCTGCTCGGTACCGATGACCTGGGTCGGGACGTGCTCTCCCGCCTGATCCTCGGCTCACGCGCCTCGCTGGAGGTCGGTCTGCTGGCGGTGGCGACGGCACTGGTAGTGGGGGTTCCTCTGGGCCTGGCCTCTGGCTACTTCCGCTCTCTCGATGCGGTGATCTCGCGCTTCACCGACCTGCTGTTGGCCTTCCCGTTCCTGATTCTGGCTGTCGGCCTGGCGGCCATCCGCGGCGCCAGTCTCGGCAATGCTGCCGTGGCGATCGGGATCGCCCAGATCCCCGGGTTCATTCGTCTGGTGCGGTCCGAGACTCTTCGGTTGAAGTCGTTGGACTTCGTCACGGCTTCCATCGTCGACGGCGCCGGTGACCTGTGGGTGTTGGGCAAGCACGTGTTGCCCAACGCGACCTCGGTCATTCTCGTGCAGGCAACCGTCGCGATCCCGGCAGCGATTCTGGGCGAGGCCGTCCTGTCTTTTCTCGGCCTCGGCATCCAGCCGCCCGACCCGAGCCTGGGCACCATGCTCGCGACGGCGCAGCAGTTTGCGGCTCGTGCCCCGTGGACGGCAATTCTGCCGGGCGTCACGATCATGGTGCTTGTGCTGGCCTTCAACATCTTCGGCGACAGCCTTCGTGACGCACTCGACCCCAAGGGGAGCAGGTCATGACCATCACGCCGCTCGAGGTCGATCACAGGAGTGGGTCAGGCTCCGGCTCGATCCTGGAGGTTCGCGACCTCACGGTCACCTTCACGACCGAGAGCGGCACCGTCTCCGCTGTCGACCACATCAGCCTTGACCTCCGCGAAGGTGAGATCGTCGGCATCGTCGGGGAGTCCGGCTGTGGCAAGAGCGTCACCGCCATGAGCCTGAGCGGACTGCTGCCCCGCAGTGCCCGAACCGCTGGCTCGGTGCGTTTGCACGGCACTGAGCTGATCGGCGCGAAAGAGCCGGTGCTGCGGGCGGTGCGGGGTCGAGACATCGCCTACATCTTCCAGGAGCCGATGAGCTCGCTGAATCCCGTTCTGACCGTTGGCCGCCAGATCAGCGAGGTTCTGCAGGTTCACGAGAGGCTCTCGAGGAAGCTCACTCGTGACCGGGTGATCGAGCTGCTGACTCTGGTCGGTATCCCCTCCCCGCTGCAGCGGATCGACAACTACCCTCACCAGCTCTCCGGCGGTATGCGCCAGCGCGTCATGATCGCCATGGCGGTGGCCTGCGATCCTAAGGTGTTGGTGGCCGATGAGCCGACCACGGCACTCGACGTCACGGTTCAAGCGGGCATCCTCGACATCCTTCGGGAGCTGCGCGATCGTCTCGGCACGGCCATCTTGATCATTACCCACGATCTCGGCGTGATCGCAGACATCGCCGACCGGGTCGTCGTCATGTACGCCGGGCGCGTCGTCGAGTCGGCCCCGGTCGACGAGCTGTTTGCGCGGCCGCAACACCACTACACGGCAGGGCTGCTCGCCGCGTCGCCTGCACCGGGGCGTCACGCGGGCACCGATCGGCTCCAGGAGATTCCCGGCCTCGTGCCGGTGCTCGCGGTCCAGCCGGATGCCTGCACGTTCGCGCCGCGGTGCCCCGCCGCTGACGCACAGTGCCTCGGGTCGGCCCCGCCGCTCACGTCCGACCAGAACGCCCTCGGTCTGCTTCCCGGCCACGCGTTCGCCTGTTGGCATCCCTGTGGGAAACCGCCCACCTCAGCCAAGGAGCTGAAGCCATGAGCGAGCCCGACATTGCGCTGCAGCTCGAAGACCTGGTCATGCACTTCGGGGCTGTGCGTGCCGTCGACGGAGTCTCGCTGACCATTCGGCAGGGCCAGGTGTTGGCGCTGGTCGGCGAGAGCGGGTCGGGAAAGTCGACGGTGGGCCGCTGCATCGTGCGCCTGCTGGAGCCCACGTCGGGAGTCGTCCGTATCGCGGGCGCAGACGTCACGCATCTCTCGCGCCGACAGATGCGTCAGTACAGCAAGAACGTCTCCATCGTGTTCCAGGATCCGGGCGGATCGCTGGACCCACGCATGCTCGTCGGTGACGTGGTGGGAGAGCCACTGCGGTTGCAGGAAGGTAGGCGGATGTCCCGCCGAGACCGCGCGGCGCGAGTGAGTGAAGAGCTCGGACGAGTGGGGTTGCGGCCCGAGGTGGCCAGGCGTTATCCGCACGAGCTCTCGGGTGGACAACGCCAACGAGTCAGCATCGCGAGGGCGCTGATCTCCTCACCGACGCTACTCGTCGCAGACGAGCCCACCAGTGCGCTCGACGTGTCGGTTCAGGCATCCGTGCTCAACCTGCTGGCAGACCTGCAGCACGACATCGGCTTCGCCTGCCTCTTCATCACCCACGACCTGTCGGCGGTGGAGTATCTAGCCGATGATGTTGCCGTCATGTATCTGGGGCAGCTATCCGAGACCGGTTCGCGGGAAAGAGTATTCGCGCACCCGGCGCATCCCTACACCCAGTCCTTGCTGGCCGCTGCCCCCATCGCGGACCCGCCTGTGCAACGGGCTCGCAGCCGGGTACTGCTCGGTGACGACCTGCCGTCGGCCCTTGACCCCCCGTCAGGGTGCCGCTTCCACACCCGCTGCCCGCTTGCCTTCGACCGCTGCGCCACTGAGGTGCCCGCCTTGCTGGCGATCGGGGACGGCACGGCATCGTGCCACCTGGTCCATGCCGACGGGACCGGGCCCGACGTGCGACTCACCCAGAATGCTAGGAGCCCCGCATGACCTTCACGACCCGGCCCACCCTCGAGGGGACCTTCGGGATGGTTTCCACGACACACTGGATCGCTTCGCAGTGCGCCATGCGCGCCCTCGAGCGAGGCGGCAACGCGTTCGACGCCGCTGTAGCCGCCGGCTTCGTTCTGCACGTGGTGGAACCGCACCTGAACGGACCGGGAGGAGAGGTCCCAGCCATCATCGCGACCAGCCAGGATCCGACCCCTCGGGTTCTGGCGGGTCAGGGCCCGGCGCCCTCAGGAGCCACGATCGAGCACTTCACCGGCTTGGGAATGCAGCTCATCCCCGGATCAGGCCCATTGGCGGCCGCCGTTCCGGGCGCGGTCGATGCCTGGCTGCTGCTCCTTCGCGACCACGGCACCCAGACCTTGGCGCAGGTGTTGGAGCCGGCGATCGGCTACGCCGGCGCCGGCCACCCACTCGTCGCCCGAGTGGGCGCCACCGTGGACAGCGTGCGGGACCTGTTCGAGAACGACTGGCCCACCTCCGCGGCTCTATGGCTGCAAGGGGGTCAGCCGCCCAAGGCCGGAGAGCTCTTCGCCAACCCCACCTACGCCCGCACGCTGCAGCGCCTGGTCGATGAAGGTGAAGCCGCCGGGAGCAGCCGAGAGGCGCAGATCGATGCCGCTCGTCGGGCCTGGAGCCAGGGCTTCGTCGCAGAAGCCGTCGATGCCCTCTCACGAAAGGCGTTCCGAGACTCCAGTGGCGAAGCACACTCGGGCCTGGTCACCGGCAGCGACATGGCCGCCTACGCCGCTACCTGGGAGACGCCCGCCGTCAGCAAGTGGCACGGATACTCCATCGCCAAGACCCAGCCCTGGGCGCAGGGCCCAACTTTGCTCCAGGCTCTCGCCATCGTCGATGCCCTGGATGACCCGGAGGCGTTCGATCCCTCCACCGCCAGGGGAATCCACCTGATCGCCGAGGCACTGAAACTGGCCTTCGCTGACCGGGAGGCCTGGTACGGCGACGGCGAGGACGTGCCGCTGAGCACGCTGTTGTCCGAGGAGTATGCCGCGCAACGCGCCACCCTGATCGCCGATCGGGCATCGGGGACCGTCCGGCCGGGCAGCCCTGACGGGCGTGAGCCACGCATCGCGGCCTACCTGATGGACCAGGACGCCCAGCGGAAGACGCCCGTGGATGCCACGACGGGCGAGCCGACCGTACGTCCGGATGGGGTCACTCGCGGCGACACGTGCCATGTCGACGTGGTGGACCGGTGGGGCAACATGATCTCGGCGACCCCGAGCGGCGGATGGCTGCAGAGCTCACCGACCATCCCAGAGCTCGGTTTCCCCTTGGGCAGCCGACTGCAGATGTTCTGGCTGGAAGAGGGCCTGGCCACGTCACTGCGGCCCGGACGCCGTCCCCGCAGCACCCTGACACCCACCATGGTGCACCGAGACGGCCTCCCGATCCTGGCCTGCGGCACGCCCGGCGGCGACTCGCAAGAACAGACCCAGCTGATCTTTCTGCTCCGGCACCTGATCGGCGGAGAGACTCTGCAGGAGGCTATCGACGCGCCCAGCTGGCACACCACCAGCGTGCCCGGTTCGTTCTACCCCCGTGAGATCGAACCTGCAGTGCTGACCCTGGAGGATCGAATCGGAGCAGATGTTCTGTCTGCTCTGTCGGGGATGGGCCACGACGTGCGCATCTCTGGAGCATGGACCCTGGGGCGCATGTGTGCGGTGACACGCGACCCCGAGACGGGAGTGGTTGCTGCGGGTGCCAACCCGCGGGGCATGCAGGGTTACGCCTGTGGCCGATAGGGGGTGCCGATACCGCCGCAGCTCAGGTGATCTGCACGGTGGTCAAGGCGGCGACCGAGGCAGCGTGCACGTGCGCCTTCGCCGCCTCTTCGGCCTGGTCCCCGTCGCCCGCCTCGATCGCGTCGACGAGCCGGATGTGTTCCACCCACGAATGGGGCGCACGATCTACGGCGCCGAGACGGAAGATCCAGTGCACCTGCAGATAGAGGCCGGTCGCGATAGAGGACAGCCACTTGTTGCCGCCAATCGAGACCACCAACAGATGCAGCTCGCTGTTGAGCTCAGCGACCTCCGAGAACGCGGCGCGGTCGGTGGCATCACGAGCGGCATCCAGCAGCCCACGCAGGGCGGCGATGTCCGTCGGGGTCGCGCGCTCGGCCGCGAGCCTGGCCGCCAGCGTCTCGAGTCGTTCTCTGGCCGCGAACATGTCAGAGATCATCGAGGCGTCCGGCACCGCAACAAAGACGCCGCGTCGAGGCACGATGGTGACAAAGCCCTCGGCTTCGACCACGCGCAAGGCCTCACGTACAGGGTTGCGCGATACCCCGAAGTCCTCGGCCAACCGGTCTTCGGTCAGCCGTTCTCCGGGGAGGTAGTCACCGTTGACGATGCCTTTGCGCAATGCCACGAGAACTTGGTCTCGTAACGGAACATGACGGCCCCCTATCGTGCCGGCGCTTTGAACTGCCACGTGCACTGCCTTTCCCCAGATGGCTACGAACCATGCCGCGCCGCTTCGACTGTATACGAAAGACAATCGTGAACATCCCTTGGGTAAGAAGAAGTGGCTCTGTTCGCCCGGGTACTGAGCAAACGGAGCAGCTGCGTCGTCGCCGTCACACCCTGGTCATGATCCTGACCTTGGTCACGGGCTGCGCTGACGCAACGGGATTCATTGCTCTGGGTAATGCCTTCTCATCGGTGATGACCGGGAACATGGTGTTGTTGGGGCTGTCGGCCGGCACCGCGGACGCGGCCTTGGCCATCACCTCCGGGAGCGCGATAGCGAGCTACGCCCTGGGAGTGCTCGTGGGTTCCCACTCGGCCGGCACGAAGCTGGAAGGCGACCCGGTGTGGCCGGCGGCCGTCACCCGCACCCTGATGATCGAGCTGTCGGTGATGGCGGCCTTCGGAGTCTTCTGGGAGCTCACTCTGGGTGATCGCACAACAGGGCAGCAGCTCTCGCTACTCTTGATCACCGCCGCGGCCATGGGAATCCAGAGCAGTGCGATCGAGCGGTTCGGCGTATCCGGGCTCTCGTCGACCTTCCTCACCGGAACACTCACCCGCGTGATCAGCGGCATCAGCGCTCGGCATTCACTCAGCACACTGTTGCCGAGCGTCCAGGTGCTCCTGGCGCTGGTGACCGGGGCCTGTGCGGGCGCGTTCGTCGTCACCCACATTCCGTGGCTCTCACCACTGCTGCTCGTCCTGCCCCTTGCGCTCGTGGTTGCCCTGTCGACCAGGCTCCGCAAGGCGGATGCCGTCAGCTAGAACCAGGGCGTTCCGCTGACGCAGGTGAACCCGTGTTGGCCAGCGCGTTGTGTAGGGCGTCGGCGCCAGGAGCGGTCGCTTCGGCGGTCGGATGGCGGTGGGCGTTGAGCACCCGCACGATGCGGCTGACGTCATGCTGTGGGAGCCCGCGGTTGTCGCGATTGTGGTCGATCAGGTGGTGGACGTCCTGAGGGGTGATGGACATGGCCTCTCCTTGAGGTCGCTGGGATAACTGGGGCGTGCCTCATCCCGCTTCCCGCCCCCCGGCGCGAGGTGGCTTTGACGTGCCGGCGGCCGAACGTGGTTCGGGCTGACATGGAGCGGGCGGCACAGGGGCGCGGCGAGGCGCCGGAGGCCTGGGGATCGTCGATGTGGGCGCCGCGATGGGCAGCAACACGTGCGACGGATCGTTCCCGGTGACTCGGTCACCCACCATGAGAAACACCCCTCCCCACCGCAGGTCTTCTCGACCAGAACGGTTGCCGGGTCTGGGGCAACGCTGCCTTCATTGGCTGCTCACTCGTCAGGCTGCCACCGGCCCCTCTGCGATGTCAATGGTCTGTGAGGAGGGACTCGCCGGTTCTGCGGTCCGCTCCGCCACGGGTCGGGCCGCTGATGCAAACGGCATCCTTCGCTTCCAACCCCCACAGGAGGAGGATGAGGATGAGATCGAGAACCAGCGCTCACCCAGGGGAACACTGTTCGCCGGAAAGGTAGCCAGCCATGATCTCTCAGCAGCGGGTGCTCATCAGGCTCGTCGAGCTGGCCGACACTCTTGTCGCGGAGTTCGACGTCATCGACTTCATGCACACCTTGGTCGAGACCAGCGTCGAGCTGCTGGGCGTGGATGCTGCCGGGCTGATGCTCAGCGACCGACGTGGCCACCTCGAGGTGGTCGCATCCTCCACCCACCAGGCCCGCCTCCTCGAGCTGTTCGAGCTGCAGCACGAAGAGGGCCCGTGCCTGGACTGCTACCGGGAGGGACGCACGGTCGCCAACCTCGATCCCGTGCAGGCCGAAGAGCGCTGGCCCGCGTTCGCGGCCGCCGTGCGGGAGGCACGCTTCGCCTCGGTTCACGCCGTGCCGTTGCGCCTGCGTGATGAGGTCATCGGCGCCATGAACCTCTTCCTGGCCGATCGCAGCACCTTGACCCCCGATGAGCTGTCGCTCGCCCAAGCGCTGGCCGACGTCGCCACGATCGGGCTGCTGCAGGAACGGGCGGTGCGCGAGCAACAGATCCTGGCGGAGCAGCTGCAGGGGGCGCTCACCAGCCGGACGCGCATCGAGCAGGCCAAAGGGGTGCTCGCCGAACGGCATCAGCTGACCCCCGAGGCGGCCTTCGTCGTCATGCGAACCCATGCGCGACGCAACGGCCGTCCCTTGCTCGCCATCGTAACCGAGGTCATCGACGGCACCTTCGACCAGTCCCTCCGCCCCGACGACTGAGCTGAACGAGGCTCCGTTGGCCCGACGCCGGCCTCATCGCGGCGGATCAGGTGCGAACGAGCGCCACCGGCGATGAGGGGCGTCGCTCGTGCGTGTCGTCTGTCGACAGTCGGAGGAGCGGGACGTGCATCGTGAAGCAGCTGCCCCGGCCGACCTCGCTCGTCACCCCGAGTGTGCCGCCCCGTGCCTCGACCAAGGCGCTCACGAGGGCGAGACCCAGACCGGTACCGCTGAGCTCTCCTGCGGTGCTGCCGGTCTCGAAGACCGCGAACACCCGCTCGCGGTCCGACTCCGGAATGCCCGCTCCGGTGTCGGCCACCGAGATCACGAGATCAGGTCCCTCCACCCGTGCGTCGACTCCGATGGTGTCGGTGCGGTCGGTGAAGCGCACGGCGTTCTCGATCAAGCAGTCCAGGGCTGCTTCCAGACGCTCGGGGTCGGCCAGCACCGCGCCGACCGAGCTCGACGAGCTCCAGTTGCGGTCCACCCCCGCCGACCATCGCGCCACCGCCGCGTGCACCACCTCGTCGAGATCGACCGTTTGGGCCTCACCGGGGGCATCGGCCCGAACGAGGTGCAGCAACGTCGTCACCGTGGCCGTGGCCTTGTCGATCTCACCCAGAACCAGGGCGGTGTCGGCGTGGACGGCGGGGTCGGTGCTGTCCTGCCGCATCATCTCCACCAGTGCTCTGGCCACGGTCAGCCGAGTGCGGACCTCGTGCGAGCCGAACCGGGCGGTCAGCTCCCGCTGCCCGGCCTGGACCCGCTCGTCCTCCAGCAGGTCAGCGATCGAGCACTGCGCCGCCCGGTGCCGGTTCACGTGCCAGATCAGCAGCCCGACTATCACGCCCATGAGGACGATCTCCGAACATTCGGCCCAGCCGATGGCCCCCATCTGGGCGTGCAGGATGAGAGGCAGACCCGTCGATCCGGTCACGGCGACGAAGGTGGCCGTTGTGGCGCGTCGTGACAACGGCAGCAAACCGTACAGCAGGGCGAAGCTGGCCCAGATGAGGTGGTAGGGAATTGTCTCACTGCCGACAAAGAGCACCATCAGCACGAGGTTGATCACGGCGAAGACGAGCCAGGCGCCCACCAGGGTGCGACGCACACGAGCGCTCGGGCCCGCCGTCGTCCCCGGCGACCACCGGTCTCGGGCCCACCGGTCGAGCGCCATCTGGTCGTGTTTCCCGACCGTCTTGCGCACGGCATCCTGGGTCGTCATGGCACCTTCCCGCGTCGCGGCTGACGCCGACAGCAGTGCCAACCTGCGTCGACGGTATCTGTGATGGCCTGGTGCCGTTGGGTTTTGGAGAAGGCAGTCGGATCGGCCCCCAACGCACCGGCCGGCGTCTAGCCTCGGACTGCGCCACCTGGCGTGGGGTGAACGGGGAGTGGTCATGGACGTGGAGGAGCTGGAGGCCAGACTGGCGGGTCAGGCCGGATCGGTGTTGCTCGTCGAGGACGACCGGCCTTTGGCCGCGGTGCTGGTTCGGCTGCTGAGCGGTGCGGGCTACGCGGTCGACACGGCCTTCGACGGCCAACGCGGGCTCCACCTGGCACTCAGCCGGCCGTACACGTTGATGGTGCTGGACCGGACCTTGCCGGCCATCGAAGGTCTCGACCTGCTGGCGAGGATCCGGTCGAGTGGTGTCACCGCGCCGGTCCTGGTGCTCTCTGCCCTGTCCTCCGCCCGGGATCGCGTGCAGGGACTCGACGCCGGGGCGGAGGACTACCTGACGAAACCGTTCGACACCGGTGAGCTGCTGGCGCGGTTGCGAGCACTGAGACGGCGGCACGCCGAGACCTCTTGTGACCTCACGCTCCCGTTCGGGCGGCTGGAGGTCGCGGGTCATCAGGTGGTGCGGCCCGACGGCGGCACGGTGACACTGACCACTCGGGAATGCGATCTGCTCGAGACGCTTGCCCGCCGGCCGCACCAGGTGTTCAGTCAGACGGAGCTGATGGACAGGGCTTTCCCGGAGGCGGTGGACGACGGTCTGGTGGGCGTGTACGTCCATCACCTGCGCCGAAAGCTGGGGGCGCGCGCCATCGAGACCGTGCGCGGCCTGGGCTATCGACTGGGCCGCGGCTGAGAACTTTGATCCCGACGGGAATTTAATCAACCGTTAAGAAAGTGCGCCCAGTCTCCTCCTCAGGTGACCGCTCGCACGGGCGAGTCGGCATCGCTCGCTAGGGGATACTATGGACCGTTTTAGCCACCTGCGCAAGGGTTCGAGGCGATTGTCGCCTCGGCCGGTCGCCGTCGTCGTGACCTCAATGCTCGTGCTGATGGGCACCGGCATCGCCCCGGTCTCCGGGCTGGGGAGTGTGTTCCGGCCCAGTTCGGCCGAGGCCAGGACGCCCACCAACGCCACCGACGAAGCGGTGGTGCCGCACTACTTCGGTCCGTATCCGAACTGGGCCAACAGCCCCCAGACGCTGGCGGACGCGATGGTGAAGATGAGTCTCGGCACCCCGACGCCGGTCTCTTTCGGTAACCCTCTGGTCGAGCGAGACTTCGCCACCGACTACGCCACGACGCCACCTGACCTGGGCCCCGTCCTGGTCGTGCTCAACCGCTCCCCGCTGCCGGCGGGCACCCTGAAGGACTTCCAGAGCTGGAACCAGGGCACGGCGGGCTCCAGCCCCCGCACCTCGGCCGGCGGCACGTTCCACGCCCTCGTCCTGCGGCCCTCGGGCACGGCGGGGGGTTACAGCGTCGTCTACGCGAGTGACAAGCTCACCGTGCCGGTGCCGACGGTGGTCACCGGCGAGGTCGAGACCTATCCGGTTCCGACCCCCGTGGCCGTCCAGAAGGGCGACGTCATCGGCTTCTACGGTCAGGGCGTGCCCGTCGTCACGGGCGGGGCCAACGCGGACACCATGAGCTACCCGGCCAGTGGCGACCCGAGCATGGCCACGAACGTTCCGCCGACGCAGGGCAGCGCGTTCACGCTCGGTGACCCCGGCTACCCCGACTACTCCCACGACCGGACGTACTCCTTCGCCGCCGACGTCACCCCGACGGTCACCGACCCCGGCACGGGCGCCGAGGCGACCGCCTCCGTCGACCCGAAGACCGGGGCAATCACGGGCGTCGACGTGACCAGCCCGGGGGCCGGCTACGCGATCCCGCCGACCGTGACGATCACCACTGCCGGGGTCACCCCGACCGCGGTGGCCAAGGCCACCGCCACCATCGCCACCGGCGTGATCAACGCGATCGACGTCAACGAGACCGGATACGGTTTCACCGCACCCAAGGTGACGCTCACCGGTGGTAACCCGACGGCGGGCTTCGAGGCCAAGGCCCTCGCGAGTGGTGTGGTCGACGACCTCAAGCTCACCGACGGTGGCTCGGGCTACCAGGCCCAGCCGCTGGTGACCTTGACCAAGCCCGACCTCCCCGGCGGGACCCAGGCCACCGCCAGTGCGACGATGAACGCCAGCGGTGTCGTCACCGGCGTCACGGTCGCCAACCCGGGTAGTGGCTACACCACTGCCCCCACCGTCACCGTCACCGACGCCAGCAAGAACGACCCCACCACGTTTGCCGCGGTCACGGCGACGATCGGCGTCACGAAGATCGATGTCACCGACGGCGGCCAGGGCTACGACTCCGCCCCCACCGTCACCATCACTGACACCGTCGGCACGGCCGACAAGGGCGCCAGCGCCACGGCGCAGGTTGCCGTCAAGGGGTCGGTCACCGGCATCACCGTGACCGCTCCCGGCGCGGGCTACCTCACCCCCGGCATCAAGAAGTTCGTCGACACCCTCCCCGGTCAGGGCGAGGCCAACGCCAACGACCTCGGCCAGTACATCCCGGTCGCCAAGCCTGACACCACCACCTATCCCGGCACCGACTACTACGAGATCGCGGTCGTGCAGTACCGGGAGAAGATGCACCGCGACCTGCCCGCCACGCTGCTGCGCGGCTACGTGCAGCTCTCGACGAGCGTCGTCCCCGGCAAGCACCTCCCTCTCGGGAACGCGAACCTCAACCCGGCCTCCGCCGACACTCCCGTCGCCGGGGGCTACACCGCGGTGGACAAGCCGCACTACCTCGGCCCGACGATCAACGCCACCAAGAACCGCCCGGTGCGGGTGCTCTTCCGCAACCTGCTGCCGACCGGTGTCGCCGGTGACCTGTTCCTTCCCGTCGACACCACGGTGATGGGCTCGGGGGCGGGTCCGAACATGATGCAGCTCGACGCGAACGGCGTGCCCAAGGACATGGCCACCGACGAGAAGAGTTCGACGGACGGCGTCCGCAACCCGATGTGCGGCCAGACGCCCAAGCCCACGACCTGCTACTCCGAGAACCGCGCCACCCTGCACCTGCACGGCGGCATCACGCCCTGGATCAGCGACGGCACTCCGCACCAGTGGACCACCCCGGTCGGGGAGAACACCGCCTACCCGAAGGGCGTCAGCGTCAGCAACGTGCCCGACATGCCAGACCCGGGCCCTGGCGCCGAGACGTTCTTCTACACCAACCAGCAGAGCGCGCGGATGATGTTCTACCACGACCACGCGTGGGGCATCACCCGGCTCAACGTGTATGCCGGTGAAGAAGCCGCTTACATGATCACCGACGACGCCGAGAAGGCGCTCATGGCTCCCGGCGGTGCGCTCGACGGCATCGGCACCGGCATCCCGCTGACCATCCAGGACAAGACCTTCGTGCCCAGCACGCAGCGGATGGCTCAGCTCGACCCCACGTGGGACGCCAAGAAGTGGGGCGGTGAGGGCAACCTCTGGCAGCCGCACGTCTACATGCCAGCCCAGAACCCCGGGGACCCCAGCGGCATGAGCTCATTCGGTCGCTGGTTCTACGGCCCGTGGTTCTGGCCGCCGGCCAAGGACGCCAAGTACCCGCCGATGGCGAACCCGTACTTCGACCCCACCTGTGACCCGGACGTCGCCGACTTCTGCGAGCCTGCCCTGGTTCCCTCGACGCCCAACAACTCGGTGGGCATGGAGGCCTTCCAAGACACCCCGGTCGTCAACGGCACGGCCTACCCGACCACGACGATGGACCCGAAGACCTACCGCTTCCGCATCCTCAACGGGTCGGACGACCGGGTCTGGAACCTGTCCTGGTATGTCGCTGACCCCGCCACCGGCACCGAGGTGGCCCTCAAGGCCAGCGAGGTCCAGGCGGCCCAGACCGACCCGAACGTCTCCCCGACCCCGGACACCACCAAGAGCCCGAAGGGCCCCGACTGGATCCAGATCGGCAACGAGGGCGGCTTCCTGCCGACCCCGGCTGTCGTGCCGGCCCACGAGACCACCTGGATCACCGACCCCACCCGGTTCGACGTGGGCAACGTCGACCAGCACTCCCTGCTCCTCGCGCCGGCCGAACGGGCCGACGTGGTGGTCGACTTCTCGGCCTACCGGGGCAAGACGCTCATCCTCTACAACGACGCCCCGGCCGCATTCCCGGGCCGGATCTCGACCTACGACTACTACGCCGGAGGGCCCGACCTGCGGCCGGCCGCCGCGGCGACCACCCTGCCGGGCTACGGTCCGGACACCCGGACGGTGATGCAGGTCAAGGTGTCCACCGCCGCCCCGGCACTGGCCTTCGACCGGCCCAACACGACGGCCGACCAGATGGGCAAGCTGATGGCTGCCTTCGACCACCACCTCGACGCCGCGGGCAAGCCCGCCGGGGTGTTCGAGTCCAGCCAGAACCCGATCGTCGTCGGCCAGGCCTCTTACAACAGGGCCCTCGGCACGACCTTCGCGGCCTCTGGTGCCTGCAACGCCACCGGTGCCCCCGCAACGACCAAGTGTGACGGCTTTGCTCGGATCGCCGAGCAGGGTGGGGACACCTTCAAGTTCGACACCCTCTCCGGAGCCAAGATGGGGGTGAAAATCGAGCCCAAGTCGGTCCACGACGAGATGAACTCGGCGAACTTCGACGAGTGGGGGCGGATGAGCAGCAACCTCGGGGTCGAGGCCCCAGGCGCGACACCACTGCTGCAGAACGTCATCCTCTACCCCTACGTGAACCCGGCCACCGAGATTCTCGACGGTATGAAGTCCACCGATCCCCTCAAGGTGACACCGGTCTCGCCGGCGGCACCCGACGGAACCCAGATCTGGAAGATCACCCACAACGGGGTCGACACCCACCCGCTGCACTTCCACCTCAACGACGTGCAGGTGCTCAACCGGGTGACGTGGGACAACATCATCATCCCGCCGGAAGCCACCGAGCTGGGCTGGAAGGACACCGTGCGCGTGAGTCCGCTCGAGGACACCATCATCGCGGTGCGTCCGATCGTGCCGAGGATTCCGTTCGGCATCCCCGACAGCAACCGACCGCTCAACCCGATGATGCCGCTCGGCGCCAAGGGCTCAGCCACCGGAGCCAACGGGTCGGAGGCGGGGTTCAACAACACCGACGTCAACGGTGACCCCCTCGCCCCCATCACCAACGCGATGACCAACTTCGGTTGGGAGTACGTCTGGCACTGCCACATCCTCAGTCACGAGGAGATGGACATGATGCGTCCGATCACCCTCCAGGTGCCGCGGACGACACCGGACAAGCCGGTGGTTCAGCTCGCCCGATCATCGACCGGGGTGGCCGTGACATGGACCGACGGAACACCGGTGTCATTCTCCGACCTGACGACGTGGGGCAACCCCAAGAACGAGATCGGATACCGCATCAGCCGGGCTCCCATCGTCAACGGGGTGGTGGGCACCTACGCCCAGGTCGGCACGGCTCTGGCCAACGTCACGAACTGGACCGACCTGACCGCCACCAGTGGCCAGTTCGCCTACCAGGTGACCGCCTACAACGCGTCCACGACTGCCGCGGTCTCGGCCCCGGTGACCACCGCGCCGCAGATCACCGCCGTCACCCCGATCTCGGGCGCCACGGGCGTCGCCACCAGCACCAAGGTGACGGCCACGTTCAGCGAGCCGGTAACGGGAGTCAGCGGATCGACCTTCACCCTCGCCCAGGGCACAACGACGGTGACCGCCACCGTCACCCTCGACCCGACCGGTCAGGTAGCCACCTTGACCCCGACGGCGGCGCTGAGCCAAGGAAAGGTCTACACGGCCACGCTGACCACGGGCATCACCAGTGCCACGGGTAGCGCCATCGCCGGTCAGAGCTGGAGCTTCACGACGCTCGGGTTGCTCGGCCCGGCGGTCACCTCGACCAACCCGCAGGACGGCGCCACCGGCGTCGTGGTGGGTCGAACGCCAGTCGTGGTCGTGTTCAACAGCAAGGTGACCGTGCCGAACGGGGCGTTCACGTTGAAACAGGGCGCGAACACCGTGCCGTCAGTGGTGAAGCTGAGCGGTGGCGGCACCATCGCGACGCTCACGCCGAACGCGTCACTGGTGGCAGGGGCGACCTACACCTGGTCACTCACGTCGGCCATCAAGAACACGGCTGGAGTCGCACTGACCGCCCAGACGGGAACCTTCACCACGGTGACCGGGGGGGCGGGGCCGGTGGTGACGGCACAGACCCCGTCGGCCGGCTCCACGGGGGTCCTTCGTGGGTCGGCGGTGTCGGTGACCTTCGACCAAGCGGTGACTGGGGTGTCCCGCAGCACCTTCACGCTGCGGCGCCCCGGGCTCGCGCCGGTGAACGCGGTGGTGACCTACGACGCCACGACCCACGTAGCCACCTTGAAGCCGTCAGCGAGACTGCGGGCCAGCACCGTCTTCCAGGTCACTCTGACCGGGGGGATCCAGAGCGCGAACGGGGCTCCCCTCACGGCCACCTCCTGGACGTTCACCACCGGCAAGAACTGACAGCCATCTGACCCGCACCGCCGCCCGGCCGCGTTCCCCCCGACGCGTACCCGGGCGGCGTTGTGGGTTTCACCAGTCAAGCAGCGTCAGGCAACCCGAGGAGACCACCATGACCAGCTCGACACCCTCCGGGGCCACGAACCGAGACTCAGCACTCAGCAGGGCCTGGGCCGCCCGGCTCCTCGGAGTGCTGCTCATGGCGCTCGCCCTGGGGCTGGGTCTCCCTGCGAAGTCGGCCTCGGCACACGCGGAGCTCGTGTCGACCGTGCCGAGCGCCGGCGCGGTGCTCTCGAGCTCGCCGAGCTCGGTGGAGCTCACCTTCGACGAGCCGGTCTTCCTCGTCCCCGACGGCTTGCAGCTCTACGACAGCAGCGGTGTTCAGCGCACGCTCCCCACGTCGTTGGCGGGGGCGACCGTGCGGGCCGTGCTGCCGGCTCACCTGGCCCACGGCAGCTACGTGGTCGGCTGGCGGGTGGTCTCCGACGACTCCCACCCCGAGTCAGGGGTGCTGGCCTTCACCGTCGGCGAGGCTTCCGCCCTCGCACCCACCGTGACGCCGGTTGACTCCCGACCGGTCGATCTGCTCCACGAGGGGCTGAACGCCCTCGGCTACCTCGGGCTGTTCAGCCTCGTGGGTCTGACGGTGTTCGACCTGATCGTCTCGCGCACCACTGCTCCTGGTCGCCGACTCCCGCGAATCGCAGGCCTGGTGGCCGTGATCTGCTACGCGGCATTGGTGCCCCTCACCGCCGTGCGGGAGGAGGGGGTCAGCCTCGGCGCTCTCGTGACCCCTGGGGCCGCCTCCCCTGACTGGGCGGGCGCGGCCGCCGCGACCTGGGCGCTCGCCAGCAGCGGGGTTGTGCTCATGCTGCTACGGACGCGGTTGCCCGCACGTGTTGGCCCCGTTGCCGGGGCGGTGGGGGCGGTGGCGGCCGTGACGTCGGTGCTCCCTGTGGGCCACACCCGAACCTTCGCGCCTGGTTGGCTGGTCATGGGAGCCGACCTCGTTCACGCATCGACGGCGGCGGTCTGGGTGGGCGGTCTCATCGCCCTCGTGCTCCATCTCGCCCGCGCCCGACGAGGGCAGGATGTCCCGGCCGGGGCCGCTGCCGTGGTCGGCCGGTTCTCAACCCTGGCGGGCGGTCTCGTCGTTCTTCTCGGCCTCACCGGGACGGCCCTGGGCGTGGTCATCGTCGGCTCGGTCCCCGCCCTGGTGGGTGGCCTCTACGGCCGACTGTTGCTGGCCAAGCTCGGCGTCGTTGCCCTGGTCGGTGCGATGGCGGCGTGGAACCGGTTCCGTCTCGTGCCACAGCTCGGGCGTGAAGGTCTCCCTTCCCGGGCCTGGCACCGACTGGCGTTAGCCCTCCGGCTCGAGGTCGTCGGGCTGGTGCTGGTCGTCTGTCTCACCTCGGTCCTCACCCTGCAGAACCCCCGGGCCGGTGCCACGCCCGAGGCGACGCCGACGGGGACCCCGGTTGTCGCCGTCCTCGACACCGGCCACCTGACCGGGCGTTTCACCCCCGGCCGGGTGGGGGTCAATGTCATCACCTTCGACCTGACCGACGCGGGGGGCCGCCCCATCGTTCCCCTCGACGTGCCGCAGGTCAGTGTGGCCGAGCCCAACCTGAGCCTGGGTCCACTAGTGGCCGACGTGCGGCCGAGTGGTGCGCCCGGTGGCTATCGGGCCGAAGTCGTCGTACCTGCGGCCGGGCAGTGGCAGATCACCACCGCCGTTCGGGTCAACGAGGTCGAGCAGCCGGCAGCCATCGCCACGGTCGTGGTGCTCAGCTCAGAAGGTGCCGGGGTGGGAGCGTCCGCCGACTAGCGGCCCTGACCGCACATCCGCCCACTCAACCTTCGCGCGCGGAGAGTGGCGTCGCGGTGTCGGCCAGATCGAGGTCGTACACACCCTGGGCCATCCGGTGGTGCTGCCTGCTGCGCGACGCAACGGTCGTCCCTTGCTCGCCGTCGCCGCAGATGATGTCATCGACGACGGCCTCGGTCAGCCAGTTTGGACTCATTCCAAAGAGACGTAGACCATTGACCGTCGCGGACGTGTTCCGTAATATGGTACCTAGTTTCCACCATGTGGAATTAATGAGTCGTCGTCCCGTCGCGGCCGCGACACCCGATCCCACGATGAATGGGTTCGGCACCTCGGTCTCGGAGGCAACGTCGAAGGTCGGCTCGGCCTGGTGAGAACGCGTCGACGACCGTGCGTGATCGCTCCTTGGTGTCCCCTGCGCGCAGAGAGATTGGTGAGACGAATGGATGAGAGTCGGACTGGGGCAGAGTCCTCGGCAGGCGGTTCCCCGGGTGAGCACCCCCCGCGTGGGGGCCACACCCGCGACGAGCACTTCGACGGTGAGCAGCTGCATCAGTCGGCCACGCTGATCGACGTCGACGTCGACCCGGCTCTGTTGGCCGGTCTCAGCCCCCGGCTCTACAACTCCGACCTGGCTCCCACCAAGCGGGCTGGGCGACGTTGGGGCTCCTACAACATCTTCGCGCTGTGGGCCAACGACGTGCACAGCCTCGGCAACTACGCCTTCGCCATCGGGCTGTTCGCCATCGGGCTGGGTGTGTGGCAGATCCTGCTCGCCTTCCTGGTCGGCGCGCTCCTGCTCTTCGCCCTGCTCAGCCTGTCGGGCTTCATGGGCGAGAAGACCGGTGTCCCGTTCCCGGTCATGAGCCGAATCGCCTTCGGCATCCACGGCGCTCAGATCTCGTCCATCATCCGAGGTGGCGTGGCCATCGTCTGGTTCGGCATCCAGACCTATCTCGCGTCAGTCGTGGCGCGCGTGATGGTGATCGCGCTCTGGCCCTCGCTGAAGTCGCTCGACACCAACAGCATCCTGGGCCTGTCGACCCTCGGCTGGTTCGCCTTCCTCGTGCTCTGGGTCATCCAGGTCGTCATCGTCAGCTACGGCATGGACCTGATTCGTAAGTACGAGGCCTTCTCCGGCCCGGTCATCCTGGTCACGATGCTGGCCTTGGCCGTCTGGATCTTCTCCCAGGCAGGCTGGTCGATCGCCCTGTCGACCTCCAACAGCCTGAGCGGTGGTGCGATGTGGCGCCAGATCTTCGCGGCCGGAGCGCTGTGGGTCGCCATCTACGCCACCTTCGTGCTCAACTTCTGCGACTTCACCCGGGCCGCCACGAGCCGGAGCGCCATCACCCGAGGCAACCTGGCCGGCATCCCGATCAACATGTTGTTCTTCGCCGCCATCGTGGTCGTGCTGGCCGGCGGGCAGTACAAGATCAACGGAAAGATCATCGAGAGCCCGGCCGACATCGTCCAGTCCGTGCCCAACACCACGCTCCTCGTGCTGGCCAGCCTCGCGCTGATCATCCTGACGATCGCGGTCAACCTGATGGCCAACTTCGTGGCCCCGATCTACATGCTCGCCAACCTGTTCCCCCGCCACCTGAACTTCCGCCGTGCCGGGTGGGTCAGCGCGCTCATCGGCCTGGTGCTCCTGCCGTGGAACCTCTACAACTCACCCGTGGTGATCGAGTACTTCCTCGGCGGGCTGGGCGCCATTCTCGGGCCCCTGTTCGGGGTGATCATGGCCGACTACTGGCTGATCCGAAAAGCCCAGATCAACGTGCCCGACCTGTACAAGGAAGAGGCGACGGCCGACTACCACTACCGCAACGGCTTCCACCACCAGGCCATCCAGGCTCTGGTGCCCGCGGCCGCCATCGCGATCGTGCTGGCGCTGGTGCCGACCTTCCACGAGGTCAGCCCCTTCGCCTGGTTCTTCGGCGCCGCACTGGGAGCCATCTTCTACCTGCTGCTCGTGCGAGGGCGCACCATGCCGATCCGCGACGTCTCTGGCGAACCCATCGCCGTGCCCAGCGTGCACTGACGCCGCAGCCCCTTCGATCATCAAACGATTCACCGAACAGCAGTAGGAGGAAGCACAGATGCGCATCCTGGTGGTCAACGTGAACACGACCCAGTCCATGACCGACGGCATCGGGCGAACGGCCCGGTCGGTGGCTGCTCCCGGAACCGAGATCATTCCCCTCACGCCCATCTTCGGGGCCGACTCGGTCGAGGGAAACTACGAGAGCTACCTGGCCGCGATCGCCGTGATGGAGACCGTCCGCCGATACGACCAGCCGTACGACGCGGTCATCCAGGCCGGCTACGGCGAACACGGGCGCGAGGGCCTTCAGGAGCTGCTCGACGTGCCGGTCGTCGACATCACCGAGGCAGCGGCGAGCACGGCTCAGTTCCTGGGTCACAAGTACTCGGTCGTGACCACCCTCGACCGTGCCGTGCCGCTGATCGAGGACCGGCTCAAGCTTGCCGGGCTCGACGCCCGGTGCGCCTCGGTGCGGGCCAGCGGTCTCGGCGTGCTCGACCTCGAAGCCGACCCCGACGCCGCGGTGGAGGCCATCGTCGCCGAAGCCGTGCGGGCGGTTCAGGAAGACCACGCCGAGGTCATCTGCCTGGGCTGCGGCGGCATGGCCGAGCTCAACGAGCGCGTTGCGGCGAGAACCGGGGTGCCGGTCGTCGACGGCGTCGCGGCGGCGGTGACCATCGCCGAGTCGCTCGTACGGCTGGGGCTGACCACCTCGAAGGTGCGTACCTACGCGCCTCCGCGCCCCAAGACCTTCTTGAACTGGCCTCCGGCCGACTGACCGATACGGACGAGGTCGCCCGTGAGGTCGGCCATCTTGTAAGCCAGGTTGTCGGCCACACCGCCTCGGCGGCGCCCTGGCTCAGACAGCCAACCCACTCGGCAACGCCCACCGGATGTGAGCGGCCACGATGTCTTTCAAAGGAGAACGCCCCATGCGTTACATCATTGGATACGCACCGAACAAGCATGGCGAGGAAGCTGTTGCCCTCGCGTCGGCTTTGGCGTCGACGCAGGATGCCGAGCTGCGGATCGTTCACGTTCTCGACAAGCCGGCCCCGGCCGATGCGGCGTTCGTCGAGCAGCGCGCGGTGCAGGAGACCCGGGCCGCGTGGGCCGGCGAACGGCTGGCGGAAGCACTGCTGCGCGTCGGTGACGGGGTGAGGGCCAGTACCGATGTGGTCTACGCAGACTCCGTCGCCGAGGGGCTGATCGACGCGGCTCGTGATGGCGATGCCGCACTGATCGTCGTCAGCGCCGCGCGCAACGGCCCGCTGAAGCGGTTCACGATCGGCTCGGTCGCGAACGCGTTGCTGCACGCGTCGCCGTTCCCGGTCGCCCTTGTTCCCGCGGGGTACGAGAGACCAGCGAACATCACCCGGATGACGGCTGCCATCGGCTCCCGGCAGGGCGCCGAGGCGCTCTTGGAGGTGGCCGTGCAGGCGGCCGCTCGTCGCCAGGTGCCACTGCGCCTCCTGTCCCTGATCGCGCTCGACTTCGACGAGGCGACCGACCATGAGTTTGCGCTCAAGGCAGCGCGCGCGCATGCGCGCATCGTGCTCGACGAGGCAGTGGCGACGGCGGGCACGAGCACCGAGGTCACCGCAGAGGTAGCCGAGGGCTCCACGATCGAGACCGCGGTCGAGAGTCTCCGGTGGAAGGTGGGCGAGGTCGTGGTGATCGGCTCGAGCCGCCTGGCCGAACACCGCAAGATCTTCATGGGCAACACGGCCAACAAGCTCCTCCGAGCCCTGCCCGTTCCCCTGATTGTCGTGCCACGGGCCGTCAGCGACGAGTCAGCAGAAGCGGAGTCACCTTCGCTGTCTGTGTGACGAGCGGCCCGTTGAGGGTGGGCGGCCAGCAGACCCACGGGTTCTGATTGCACTGAGCTCCCGGGAAAGCGCATTCCGAGCGAACCGGCGCGGCTTGCTCGCGGGGCATACCTGCCCGTAGACTTTGGGTAAGCGCTTTCCCAAGTCGTCGAGGAGCAGACATGACCCGTCAGATCGGCATCATCATGAACGGCATCACCGGGCGGATGGGCTACCGACAGCACCTGCTGCGGTCGATCCTCGCCATCCGCGACCAGGGCGGCGTCGAGCTCGCCGACGGTTCGCGGCTGCAGGTCGACCCGATCCTGGTCGGACGCAACCTCGAGCGAGTCAAGGAGATCGCCGAGCGGCACGGTGTCGACCGCTACACGACCGATCTCGACGCGGCCCTGGCCAACCCCGACGACCAGATCTACTTCGACGCCCAGCTCACCACCGTTCGCGAGGAGTCGATCCTCAAGGCGATCGCTGCCGGCAAGGACATCTACACCGAGAAGCCGATCTCCGAGTCGCTGGAAGGCTCGCTGCGCATGGCCCGTGCCGCTCGGGAGGCGGGGGTGAAGAACGGTGTCGTTCACGACAAGCTCTACCTGCCAGGCCTGCTCAAGCTCAAGCGCCTCATCGACGGCGGCTTCTTCGGCCGCATCCTCTCGGTGCGTGGCGAGTTCGGCTACTGGGTCTTCGAGGGTGACTGGCAGGCTGCCCAGCGGCCGAGCTGGAACTACCGCAAGCAAGACGGTGGCGGCATGGCGACCGACATGTTCTGCCACTGGAACTACGTGCTCGAGAACCTCTTCGGCGACGTCCAGGCTGTCACCGCCAAGACCGTCACCCACATCCCGGAGCGGTGGGACGAGAAGGGTGAGAAGTACGAGGCGACGGCCGACGACGCGGCCTACGGCATCTTCGAGCTCGACGGCGACATCATCGCCGTCATCAACTCCTCGTGGGCCACCCGCGTGCACCGTGACGAGCTGGTCGAGTTCCACGTCGACGGCACCGAGGGCAGCGCCGTCGCCGGCCTGCACCACTGCGTCGCCCAGCACCGCTCCGAGACCCCCAAGCCGGTCTGGAACCCCGACCTCGCCGAGGCCACCCCGTTCCGCGACCAGTGGCACCCGGTTCCCGACAACGGCGAGTTCGACAACGGCTTCAAGGCGCAGTGGGAGCAGTTCCTGCGCTACGTCGTCGGTGAGGGCGAGCACCCGTATGACTTCATGGCCGGCGCCCGCGGCGTCCGTCTCGCCGAGGCCGGCCTGCAGTCGTCGGCCGAGGGGCGCCGCATCGAGCTCGAGGAGATCCACGCATGACGGCCATCGACCTCCCGCTGCCCGGTGGTGGCTGGGAGACTCTGACGCTCAACGAGCCCCGCGTCTGGCCGACCCTCGACGGGCCCGCCTCCTCGCGGGTGGCCTTCGGAGCGGCTCACGTCGTGGCCGACCCGTGGGGTGAGAACGTTCCCGGCTCCCCGGCGCAGGTCGACTGGGACTCCACCCTGGCCTTCCGCCGGCACTTGTTCACCCACGGTCTGGGGGTCGCCGAGGCGATGGACACCGCCCAGCGCGGCATGGGTCTCGACTGGGCCACCACCCAAGAGCTGATCCGCCGCTCGTCGGCCCAGGCGCTCGAGCTCGGCGCCCGCATCGCCTCGGGCGCGGGTACCGACCACCTGCCCGCCGACGTCGCCACCCTGGATGCCGTCACGGCCGGTTACCTCGAGCAGCTCGAGGTCGTCGAGGGGGCGGGCTCGCAGGCGATCATCATGGCGAGCCGTCAGCTGGCCCGCGTGGCTACCGGGCCTGACGACTACCGCACGGTCTACGACACGATCCTGCGCCAGGTCGACCAGCCGGTGATCCTGCACTGGCTCGGGCCCGCGTTCGACCCGGCCCTCGAGGGGTACTGGGGCTCGAGCGACGTCACCGCAGCCACCGAGCACTTCCTCAGCCTGGTGCGCGACCACGCCGACCGGGTCGACGGGGTCAAGGTGTCGCTGCTCGACGCCGACCACGAGAAGGGCCTGAGGGCCGCGCTCCCAGAGGGCGTGCGTCTCTACACCGGCGACGACTTCAACTACCCCGAGCTGATCCAGGGCGACGGCGAGCACCACTCCGACGCGTTGCTCGGCATCTTCGCGGCCATCGCCCCCGCCGCCGGTGCTGCCCTGCGGGCTCTTGACGAGGGCGACATGGCCGCCTACGACGCCGCCTTCGAGCCCACGCTGCCGCTGGCCCGCCACGTGTTCAAGGCGCCCACCTTCTACTACAAGACGGGCATCGCGTTTCTGGCCTGGCTCTGCGGTCACCAGCCCGGGTTCACCATGGTCGGCGGGTTGCAGAGTGCCCGCAGCGTGGTCGACCTCGCCCACACGCTGCGTCTCGCGGATGCCGCTGGGCTCATCCCCGACCCCGACCTCGCCGCGCGACGCATGCAGTCGCTGCTCGACACCGCGGGGCTGAGCCGATGACGGGCACGATCGCTACGACTCCCGCCGCAGGCCTGAGCCGGCTGTCTCTCAACCAGAAGACCACGAACCGGTGGACCCTGCCCGAGGCGATCGACGGTTGCGTTCGGGCCGGGCTCGGTTCGATCGGGGTGTGGCGAGAGCCTCTGGCCGACATCGGCCTTGACCGTGCGAAGGCGCTCATCGACGATGCCGGGTTGCGGGTCTCGTCGCTGTGCCGCGGCGGGTTCCTCACGGCACTCGACGACTTCTCGTTCGAGTCCTCTCTCGATGAGAACGGCAGAGCGATCGAAGAGGCCGCCACCCTCGGCGCCGACTGTCTCGTCATGGTCGTCGGCGGCCTTCCGCCGGGTTCGCGCGACCTCCCCACTGCGCGAGCGCGGGTGGCCGAGGGCATCGGCCGTCTCGTACCCGTGGCTGCCGAGCACGGCGTGCGGTTGGCCCTCGAGCCGATGCACCCGATCTTCACCGCCGACCGGGGCGTGCTCGCCACCCTCGGCGAGGCTCTCGACCTCGCCGAGCCCTACCCCGCCGAGCAGGTCGGGGTCGTCGTCGACTCCTTCCACGTGTGGTGGGACCCCCAGCTCGAGGCTCAGGTCGCGCGCGCGGCCGGCCGCATCGCGAGCTTTCAGGTGTGCGACTGGATCACCCCGCTGCCCGCCGACACCCTGCTCTCTCGGGGAATGATGGGAGACGGTCACATCGACTTCCGTCACCACCTCGAACTGGTCACGGCCGCGGGTTACGACGGTGACATCGAGGTCGAGATCTTCAACGCCGACGTGTGGGCCGCCGACCCCGACGACGTCGTGGCCACCATGAAGCAGCGCTACCTCGACGTCGTCGTCGGCCCCTAGCCCCCACCCCCAAGTCGAGTGGCCACTTTCGTACCGACCCGAGGGGCCAGTTTCGTGCCGCGCGGTTGGCACCTTCGAGGGCTCAGAGGTGCCAGACGCACAGCCCATCGTGCGGTTGGCACCTCTGGCACTGGGCAGGTGCCGACCGCGCAGCGCCGAGCGAGACTCACCCAGTCGAGTGGCCAGTTTCGTTCATCGTCAGTGGGTTTCGTGGCCGGGGGCAGTGTCAGTGGTGGCCTCTAGGGTTTGAGTCATGAACACGACTGGTTCGCTTCTCGAGAGGCTCCGGCAGCAGCTGTCGGACCTCGAGTCGAGCCAGCGTCGAACTGGAGGAATCGCAGGCGCCGGGTTCTGGTCGACCCCCATCCCGGATGCCGCAGGGCCGGCTGCATCGGATGCCGCAGGGCCGGCTCGCTCGGATGC